>NZ_JBHVTS010000002.1:0-698126 GCF_042884595.1 Agromyces sp. NPDC058126
TCCCGCTTGACCTGCTCGTCCAGCATCCGCGTCAACAACTCGTCCCGCGCGTCGATGATGTCATCACCCAGCAGCACCGCGAACGGCTCATCGCCCACATGCATGTGCGCCCGATGCACCGCATGCCCGAGCCCGAGCGGGTCGCCCTGACGGACGTAGTGCATATCGGCCAGCTCGGTCGACTCGTTCACCTTCTCGAGCTTCGCGGTATCACCCTTGCGCTCCAGGGTCGCCTCCAACTCGGCCACCCGGTCGAAGTGATTCTCCAACGCGTTCTTGTTCCGACCCGTGATCATCAACACGTCCGTCAGCCCCGCGGCAACCGCCTCCTCGACCACGTACTGGATCGCCGGCTTGTCGACCACCGGCAGCATCTCCTTCGGCATCGCCTTCGTCGCCGGCAGGAACCGCGTCCCCAACCCAGCCGCAGGAATGACCGCCTTCGTGATCCGTTGATTCATGGCCTCAAGCGTAGCCGTTCGCCCCTCCCGGACCCGCCCCGGCTGCCCCTCCGCAGGGCCGCGGCCTAGGATGTGTGCCATGCCCGAGGATCCGGACGTCCAGAAGCGCATCCTGCGCGCCGAGCTCCGCGAACGCCGCAGGAACATGACGGCGCATGAACGCGGACTCGCGACCGAGGGCTTCACGGCGCGGCTCGAAGAGCTCATCGGCACGACCGAGGCGGACTCGATCTCGTGCTACCTGTCGATGCCGTCCGAGCCCGACACGAGGCCGTTCGTGAACTGGGCCGAGGCGCGGGGCATCCGGGTGCTCTTCCCGGTCACCCGCGAGGACGGACTGCTCGACTGGACCGTGGGCGAGGAGTCGACCGAGACGGTGGGCCTCCACGGGACGCCCGAGGCCGTCGGCGAACTCCTCGGCCCGATGGCGATCAACGACGTCGACCTCATCCTCATCCCGGCCGCCGCGATCGACGCGAGCGGCATGCGGCTCGGCTGGGGCCGGGGCTATTTCGACAAGACCCTCGGATCGATGGGAAAATGTCCACCGGTGTACGCCGTGGTCTTCGACAGCGAGTTCGTCGAGCACGTGCCGCGCGAGGTGCACGACCAGCCGGTGAACGGCGTCGTGACCCCCACCCGCATCATCGCCTTCTGACCGGATCGGCCGGTCTCCACGACCGGAGAGTTCCATGCCCACGTATTCCTACCGCTGCACCGAGTGCGACAACGCCTTCGACATCCACCAGGCGTTCACCGACGACACGCTGACGGTGTGCGAGGTGTGCGGAGGCAAGCTGCGCAAGCTCTTCAACACCATCGGCGTGACCTTCAACGGCTCGGGCTTCTACCGCACCGATTCGCGGGCGGGCGGCTCCGGCGGCGCGTCGGGCAAGTCGGATGCCTCGTCGTCGAGCTCGAGCTCCTCGTCGTCGTCGGGCTCGAGCTCGTCGTCGTCGAAGCCCGCGTCGAGCGGCGGGGGCGCCTCGGCTTCGTCCTGAGGCTCGGCTAGCGTGGTGCCCGTCCGAATCGACTCCGGAGGGGGGAAGCCGTGATCAAGGGCTTCAAGGAATTCATCATGCGGGGCAACGTCATCGACCTCGCCGTCGCGGTCGTCATCGGTGCCGCGTTCACCGCCGTCGTGAACTCGATCGTCGCGAATCTCATCAACCCGCTCATCGGGCTGCTGTTCAAGGCGGAGAGCCTCGACGAGGCGCTCGTCGTCACCATCGGCACGTCGAAGTTCCAGTTCGGCGCGATCATCGGCGCGATCATCTCGTTCGTCGCCGTCGCGGCCGTCGTCTACTTCGTGTTCGTCATGCCGATGAACCACTTCAAGGAGCGCGCCGAGCAGAAGCGCAAGGCCGGGCAGCCCGATCCCGAGGAGCCCGAGACCGAGCTCACCGTGCTCGCGCAGATTCGCGACCTCCTCGCCGAGCAGGGTCCGGCGGCCGGCGGCACCGCAACGGGACGCCACGCGGGCGACTAGCCCGACGGGCACCGCACGAACGACCTGCGCCGCCCGGCGGCCGCGTACGCGGCCCTGCCGGGCGGTTCGTCGTCGCAGGCCGCGAGCGGGCGGGACCGGTCAGTCGCGCCGCCAGTGCGGCGGACGGTCGCGCGTGAGCCGCTCGTCGTCAGGCGAGGGCTTCCGCACGGCCGACGACGCGGAGTCGGGTTCCGCGCGCGGCTCTTCGCGTTCGACGGGTGCCTCGGGCGACGGGTCGGATCCCGGCGCCGGAGTGAGCCGTGCCCGACGCGCACGGCCCGGCGCGCGCTCGACGCGCTGACGCGGAGTGGACTCGTGCTCCTGCTCGTCGCTCACGGCGCGCGCGGCGGCACGTCGCCCTCGGCGACGGCCGGGTCGGGCTTTCCGAGCAGGGCCGCGACGCGCGCGGCCACGGCATCGGGGTTGCCGAAGAGCTCGAAACTGTGCACCCGGAGGTAGTGCCAGCCGAGCCGGCGCAGCACATCGGGGCGCAGTCGCAGCGACTCGCGCAGGCTCTGCCCCGCGAAGGCGTCGTCGGTCTCGACGACCACGGCCTTGCCCGCGTGGGCCGCCGCGAGGGCGAGCCGCCCGCGGTGACCGACGCTCACCCGGATGCCGCGGCGCTCGAGCCGGGCGCCGAGGTCGCGGAGCATCGGCCCGGGCGGGTCTGCCTCACCCTGGTCGGCGGCACGCTCCTCGGTCTGCGTGAGCACGTTCGCCAGGGCGAGCACGCCGTGGCTCTGCCTCGACTCGTCGATGTCCTCCGGCCGGAACGCCGAGACGAGGTCCATCGAACGCCGTGCGCGCGTCATGCCGACCGCGAGCAGGCGGTCGCCGCCGGGCTCGCCCAGCGAGCCGAAGTTCGAGAGCAGGCGCCCATGCGGGGTGCGGCCGTAGCCGATGGAGAAGATCACGCGGTCGCGACTCTGCGCGACGGCCTGCTCGAGCGTCAGCACCGTGAAGGGTTCGGCCCGGTCCTTCAGGATGAAGGCGGAGAGGTCGGTGCGCTTGGCGAACGCCGCGAGCACGGCCTGGTGCACTCGCGCCGCGTGGCGGGTGCTCGCGGTGATGACCATGAGCGACTCGCGGGGGCGCTTGACCGCGTGCTCCATCACGAGCTCGACGACCTTCGCGACCTCGGAGTCGATCGATTCGACCGTTCCGGTGACGGCATCGGGGAGCCCGTTGCCCGCGACGTAGTGGAGCCCGAGACTGCCATGGCCGAGGAAGCTGCCGGCCCAGGGCATCGAGACGATGCGCCCGGCGTAGAAGCGGCGGTTGACGAGCTCGGCAAGGTCTTCGCCGCCCGCACGGTAGCTGCGCGTGAGCGTGAGGGTCGGCAGGAGCTCGCCGAGGCGCGCGAGCGCGGAGTCGGCGTGGAGGGCGTCGACGCCGTGGTCGGCCTCGACCGGCTGGTCGCCGTCGTCGATGCCCGTCTCGAAGAGGGTCGGCGTCTGGGTGACCGGGTCGCCGAAGGCGACCACCTGCTTCGCACGGCGGATCGCGCCGAGGTTCTCGGCGATCGTCGTCGCACCGGCATCGACGAGGAGCACGGTGTCGAACTGGATCCGCTCGTCGATCCCGGCGACCTCGTAGGGCGAGGCGAGCCACACGGGCGCGAGCACGCGGAAGAGGTTCGGGACCTCCGACTGGAGCGCGCCCACGCGGACCCGATCACCGCGGAGCATCCGCTTGAGCCTGCCGGCCTCGTCGGGGTGGTCGACGAGCGCGACCTTCCAGTTCTCGGCCAGCCGCCACGCGAGCAGCGGCCCGGCGGCCGAGGCGTGCGCCTCGTCGACGAGCCGGAAGTCGCCCTCGAGCCGGTCGAGCACGGTCGTGTTCGCGCCGAGGAGCGCCTTCTCGCTCGCGAGCACCTGCTCGAGCACCGACTGCCACCAGGCGAGCTCGAGCTCGCCGGCGACGGCCGGCTCGGGCACGTGGCGACGTGCGAGATCGAGCAGGAGCGGGTCGAGACCGAGGTCGCGCAGGCGCCCGAGGATCGCGGTGCGCTCCTGCAGGTTCGCGAGCACCTCGGAGTCGGCGGCGAGCCCCGCGAGCGTCGCGACGAGTTCGCGGATCGGACGCGCGGCGAGCTGACGCGGCGTGCCGACGACGTCGAGCGGTGCGTCGAGGGTGGTGAGGTCGGTCGCGACGTGCTGGAACGCGACGTGCACGTCGTCGAGGCCGACCGGGACGCCCGGGATCGCGCCGGCGTCCGAGTAGCGCTGCCACAGCGTGCGCTGCTGCTGGATGCCACGGAGCGCCGCGTTGAGGTCGGTGATGTGCACCCCGGGGCGCACGTACTCGAGGGCGTGCCTGCGGAGCCTGCGGCGGTTCGCGCCCGACATGCCGGGCGACTCGCGTCGCGGCGCCGTCGCCGTGATCAGCTCGCCGAGGGGGCGATCGTAGACCGACGGCTGGAACCGGTCGAGCGTCTCGCGAACGTCGAGGAGGAGCCGGAGGAAGACACCGAGCTCGGCGATCGACTCGAAGTCGCGGAGACGGGTCTGCGCGATGAGCGCGCGACCGCGCTCGAGGAGCCGGGGCACCTCGACACTGCTCAGGCGCTTCGCGAGCTCGTGGGCGTTCGTCGCCTCGGCCGAGGTCGCGAAGGAGGCGCCGTACCAGGGCGAGTCTCCGGGACCGTAGCGGAACTCGCCGAGCTCGGCGGCCCGGGCGAGCTCGCGTGCGACGTCGCCGCGCCCGCTCGAGAGGGCGACGAGTGCGGCGTGGTCGAGCCTCGCCGTCGTCGAGGGCGGGGTGGGCACGAGGGCGAGCCGGGCGAGCTCGCCGAGCGCGTCGAGCACCGAGACCTTGAGCTCGGGGTCGCGTCGCGTGAGCGCCGTGCGGTAGTCGAGCAGCACCTTGCGCAGCCGCACGAGGGCGTCGTCGACGTCGGCCACGCGCGGGCGCTCGGCCTTCTCGTTGCGCGAGATCGACTGGATCAGCTCGCGCCGGAGGCCCGCGGTCGTGACGGCGGCACCGCCGAGCCCGATCTGGCCGAGGCGGTGGGCGATGCCGTCGAGGCTCGCCCGGCGCGAACCGACGACGAGCACGCGCTTGTCCTTCGCGACGAGGGCGCCGATGGCGTTGACGACCGTCTGCGTGCCGCCGGTGCCCGGCAGCGTCTTCACGACCACGGAGGCACCGGCCTCGATCTCGGCGACGACCTGCTCCTGTTCGGGGTCGGCGTCGAGGAGGAGGGTGTCGGTCGACGGCGGCCGCTCGTCCTGCGAGACGGGGCGCGCGGGCTCATCGCGTGCGGCGGCGACCGAGGCCCGGGCCGCCGGGTTGCCGGCGAGGGCGTCGATGACGGGGTGCTCGAGCCGCGAGGCATCCGCCGCCATCTCGGGGCCCACCTCGGCGAAGGAGGAGACGACGAGTCGCGGTGCGACCTGGAACCACGGGAGATGGCTCGTGAGGCCCCGCAGCCGGTCGATGACGGGCTGCGGCTTGAACGCGCCGTTGGTGATCGCGAGCGCGACGAACGCCTCGGCGTCGAGGGTGATCTGGAACTGCTCGCGGAGTTCGCGCGCGAGCGCGGGGTTCAGGAACGGCTGGCCCTTGAGCTTGAGCTCGAAGTCGCGGCCGTACCGGCGGATGGCGAGCGGACGCAGGAGCACCGGCGCGAGGTACTCCTCGCCGTCGTTGCGCCACGAGGCCAGGCCGATCGCGAGGTGGACCGACTCGATGCCGCGGACGCTCCGGAGCTCGATCCCCTTCTGGGTGATCTCGGCGGCCGCGAGTCGTGCGTTGCGGAGCGCGAGTTCGTCTCGGATGAGGCTCGAGAGCAGCGTCGACTTGCCGGTGATGAACTGGGGCAGCCCGCCGGGATGCGTGGTCGAGAGCTCGATGCGGGTGCGCGGCGTGTCGACGAACCGCACGAGCGGTGAGCGACCGCCGACCGAGGCGAGTTCGGCGCTCCAGCGTCGCCAGCTGGGCTCGGCGACGTTGCCGGCGACGAGTTCGGGATCGCCGAGGCTGACGCCGTTGGGGCTCGTGATGTCCTGTTGCATGTGGTCCGGGGTGAGGTCGTCGGCTGCGGCATCGGTCTCCTCGCCGAGGATCTCGTCCTCGGCGTCGTCGTTCCGATCGAGCCGCTGCACACCGACACACTAAGACGAAACGCGCGATTTCCTCGGAGCATCGCCGCATCGGGCACTCATTCGATACCCCCAGGGTATTGTGCTAGCTTCGTCGGATGCTCCCGCACCACTCCTCCCCCCGTGCACCGCGCGTCACCGTCGTCATCGGCGGCGTCGCCGGAGGCATGTCCGCAGCCACCCGCCTGCGCCGCCTCGACGAGGAACGAGAGATCATCGTCGTCGAACGCAGCTCCGCGGTCTCCTTCGCGAACTGCGGCCTGCCGTACCACGTGTCGGGCGTCATCGCCGAGCGCGACGCCCTCTCGTTGCAGACGCCCGAGCGGCTCGCCGACCGGTTCCGACTCGACGTGCGCGTGCGGCACGAGGCGATCGCGATCGACCGGGAAGCGCGGACCGTCGCGGTGCGTTCCCTCGCGAGCGGGGTCGTCGACACGCTGCACTACGACGAGCTCGTGCTCGCGCCTGGCGCGGCGCCGCGCCGCCCGCGCGACGTCGCGACCGGCGCCCCGCTCCACACGCTGCGCACCCTCGACGACCTCGACCGCATCATGGATCGCCTCGACGACGCGCCCGCCGGCGATGCCGTCGTCATCGGCGGCGGCTACATCGGCCTCGAGATGGCCGACAACCTCGCCCGCCGGGGGCTCGCGACGACCCTCGTGCAGCGCGGCGGGCAGGTGCTCGGCTCGCTCGACGAGGAGATGGCGGCACCCGTCGCCGACCACCTCGTCGCGCACGGGGTCGCCCTGCGGCTCGGCCGCACCGTCGACCACGTCGCGGCCGACCACGTGCGGCTCGACGACGGCACCCGCCTCGCCGCCGACCTCGTCGTCGCGGCGATGGGCGTCGTGCCCGAGACGGGACTCGCCGCCGCGGCCGGCCTCGCCATCGGGCCGAGCGGCGGCATCGTCGTCGACCGCTCGCACCGCACGAGCGACCCCGCGATCTTCGCCGTCGGCGACGCCGTCGAACAGCGCGACGCCGTCGACGGCGGCCCCCGCCTCGTGCCGCTCGCCGGCCTCGCGAACCGCCACGGGCGGGCCGCGGCCGACGCCATCGCCGGACGCGCCGCCTCCGCCCGCCCCGCGCTCGGCACCGCGATCATCGACGTCGCCGGGCTCACGGTCGCGAGCGTCGGATGGACCGAGCGCACCGCCCGCGACCGGGGTCGCGCCGTTCGCGTCATCCACTCCCACCCGCTCTCGCACGCCGGCTACTACCCCGGCGCCTCGCCGATGTCGCTGAAGCTCGTCGTCGACGCGGCGAGCGACCTGATCCTCGGCGCCCAGGCCGTCGGCACCGACGGCGTCGACAAGCGCATCGACGTCCTCGCCACGGCGATGGGCGCCGGGATGACCGCCTCCTCGCTCGCCGAGCTCGAGCTCGCCTACGCCCCGCAGTTCGGCCAGGCGAAGGATCCGGTGAACCAGTTGGGTTACGTCGCCGAGAATCTCGCGACGGGCATCGACCGGGTCGTCCAGTGGCACGAGCTCGACGCGGTGCTCGAGGAGGGTGCCGTGCTGCTCGACGTGCGCGCGGAGGCCCAGCTGGCCGAGGGGAGCATCCCCGGGGCGCGCTGGCTGCCCGTGGAGCGGCTGCGCGAGACGCACACCGAGTTCGCCGGCCGCCGGGTGGTCGTGCAGTGCCGGGTCGGCCAGGGCGCCCACACCGCGGCGCGCCTCCTCGCCTCGCTCGGCCACGACGTCGTCAACCTCGACGGCGGCTTCCTCACCTGGCGCGACGGCATGCGCGCCCGCGAGCTCGCGACCGGCGAGGCATCCGACCGCGACCGGGCGGCCGCCGCCTGAGGCCCGCCCTCCGACGATCACCCCACGCCGACCCCCGACCATCCGATCTGAAGACAGAAACGAGGCCCCACCGATGCAGTCCCTCTCCCCCACCGAAGTGCACGCCGCCGACGACCCGTACATCATCGACGTCCGCGAGCCCGAGGAGCTCGCCCAGGCGCGCGTCGACGGCGCCCACCACATCCCGCTCGGCGAACTCGTCGCGCGCCTCGACGAGGTCCCCCGCGACCGCACCGTGTACGTCATGTGCCACGTCGGCGGACGCAGCGCCCAGGCCGTGGTCTACCTCGAGCAGCAGGGCGTCGACGCGGTGAACATCGACGGCGGCATCCTGCAGTGGTACCGCGCCGGACTCCCGGTCGAGACGGGCGGGACGGAATGAGCGGCCCGGGCGAGGCCGCCGGGGCGATCGTGTCCGAGACCGACGCCGGGCGCCTCGCCGAGCAGCGCCGCATCGCGAACCGCCTGAAGCGCGCACGGGGCCAGCTCGGCGCCGTCATCGAAGCCGTCGAATCTGGCGCCGACTGCCGCACCGTGGTCACCCGGCTCGCGGCCGTCTCGAGCGCCCTCGACCGTGCCGGCTTCGCGATCATCTCCTCCGCGCTGCGCGAGTGCCTCGCCGACGAGCAGGAGGCGACCGGCGGCGCCCCCGCCGAGCGCGGGGCCGCGTCGAAGCCCGACGTCGAGGAGCTCGAGCGGCTCTTCCTCAGCCTCGCCTGATCCGCGGCTCGTCTCCGACGCAGAATGACGGATGCCCCGCCCACGAGTCGTGGGCGGGGCATCCGGTCGCGCTGGGCAGCGGGAGCACGCCCAGCGCGACGTTTCCGCACCCCCCGCGACCGCCTGTGCAGTGGCGGTCGATCGGCTGCGAGGGGTGAAGCTCGGCGGGGCGCGATGCGCGCCCCGCGCCGGCTCAGCGAGCCGTGTACTCGAGGCCGTGGGCGGCGGCGACGGGCTCGTAGGTGAGCTTGCCGCCGGTCGCGTTGAGTCCCTTGGCGAGCGCGGCGTCGCCCGCGAGCGCCGCCTCCCAGCCGAGGTCGGCGATCTTCAGCGCGTACGGCAGGGTCGCGTTGATGAGGGCGGGCGCCGACGTCGCGGGCACCGCACCGGGCATGTTCGCGACGCAGTAGTAGATCGCGTCGTGGACCTTGAAGGTCGGCTCGGCGTGCGTCGTCGGGCGCGAGCCCTCGAAGCAGCCGCCCTGGTCGATGGCGATGTCGACGAGCACGGCGCCCGGCTTCATCGTCGCGACCATCTCGTCGGTCACGACCTTCGGCGCGGCCGCACCCGGGATGAGCACGGCGCCGACGACGAGGTCGGCGGTCTTCAGCGCGCGGGCGATCTCGTACGAGGAGGAGGACATCGTCTTGATGCGGCCGTGGTAGCGGCCGTCGATCTCGCGCAGCTTCGGCAGCGAGATGTCGAAGACGGTGACGTCGGCGCCGAGGCCGAGCGCGGTCGCCGCGGCCTGCTCGCCGGCGACGCCGCCGCCGATGACGACGACGTTCGCGGGGGCCGTTCCGGGCACGCCCGCGAGGAGCACGCCGCGACCGCCCTTGGAGGCGTGGAGCTCGGCGGCGCCGACCTGGGGGGCGAGGCGCCCAGCGACCTCGCTCATGGGGGTGAGCAGCGGCAGCGAGCGGTCGGCCAGCTGCACGGTCTCGTAGGCGATCGCCGTGACACCGGAGTCGAGGATGGCCTTCGTCAGCGGCAGGTCGGCCGCGAGGTGGAGGTACGTGAAGAGCGTGAGGTCGTCGCGGAGGTAGCCGTACTCGCTCGCGACGGGCTCCTTGACCTTCAGCACGAGCTCGGCCGACCACGCCTCGGCGGCGGTGGCGACGATGCCGGCGCCCGCCTCGACGTACTCGGCGTCGGTGTAGCCGGCACCGACGCCGGCACCCGACTCGATGACGACCGAGTGGCCGCGCTGCGTGAGCGCGTGGACGCCCGCGGGGTTCATCGCGACGCGGAATTCGTTGTTCTTGATCTCAGCGGGCACGCCGATACGCATGATTACTCCGAACAGCTCTCGGCCGACAGCACAGTCGACCGAATGGAATGTGGATGGATGCGAATATCATCGCCGCTTGTTCGTCATCCTGAAAGATCAACCGTGGATGATTCGGTAGAATCGGGATCTCCGATTCATTCATGCGAAAGCGAGGGTTCCGATGGCGGATGCACCGCAGATCAGCGCCCCGGGCGTCGAGCCCGCGCCCGTGGTGCTCGACGCCGTCGACCGGCAGATCATCGCGCTCCTGCACGAGAACGCGCGCATCCCGAACGTCGATCTCGCGCGCTCCGTCGGCGTCTCGCCCTCGACCTGCCTCGCCCGGGTGCGCTCGCTCCGCGAGCGCGGCGTCATCGTGCGCTACACCGCCGAGATCTCCCCTGCCGCGCTCGGCTACCACCTGCAGGCGCTCGTCAGCGTGCGCATCCGGCCCGGTGCCCGTCACCTGATGGAGCAGATCTCCGATGAGCTCCGCACCCAGCCCGAGGTCGCGCAGCTCTTCTTCCTCGGCGGCTCCGAGGACTTCCTCATCCACGTGCGCGTTCGCGACAGCGACCACGTGCGCCAGTTCGTGCTCAAGAACCTCTCGGCGAACCCCGCGGTCGCCCTCACCGAGACGAACCTCGTGTTCGAGCACCACACGGCGATGCCGGCCGGCCTGCGCACCGTGCTCTGACGCGGCCCGGCGGCAGGGCCTCGCGGCTCACCCCCGCAGGGGCAGGATCTCGGCGAGGTCGAGTCCGTCGGGCGCCTCGAGCTGGGCGTAGGTGCAGCTCTCGGGGGTGCGGTCGGGGCGCCACCTGCGGAACTGCGCCGTGTGGCGGAAGCGATCGCCCTCCATGTGGTCGTAGGCGACCTCGACGACGAGCTCGGGCCGGAGCGGGACGAACGAGAGGTTCTTGCCGGCGTTCCACCGGCTCACCGCGCCCGGCATCCGGCCGCCCTGCTGCGCCGACTCGTCGGCCCATTCGCCCCAGGGGTGCGCGGCGAGGTCGGTGGCGACGAGCGGCTCGAGTTCGGCGACGAGACTCGCCCGCCGCGCCATCGAGAACGCGGCCACCACACCCACGTGCTGCAGCCGACCGTCGTCGCCGTAGAGGCCGAGCAGCAGCGAGCCGACGACGTCGCCCGACTTGTGCCACCGGTACCCGGCGACGACGCAGTCGGCCGTGCGCTCGTGCTTGATCTTGAACATCGCCCGCTTGTCGGGGAGGTACGCGCCGTCGAGCGGCTTCGCGACGACGCCGTCGAGACCCGCCCCCTCGAAGCGCGTGAACCAGTCGCGTGCGACGGCCGGGTCGCTCGTCGCGGGGGTCGTGAAGATCGGGTCGGATGCCTCGGCGAGCGCCTCGACGAGACGCGCCCGCCGCTCGGAGAACGGCCGGGCCATGAGGTCGTCGTCGCCGGAGGCGAGCAGGTCGAAGCCCACGAAGGCGGCCGGGGTGCGCTCCGCGAGCATCCGCACCCGGCTGTCGGCGGGATGGATCCGCTGCTGCAGGGCCTCGAAGTCGAGCCGCCCGTCGGTCGCGATGATGATCTCGCCGTCGACGACGCATCGCGCCGGAAGGTTCTCGCGGAGCGAGGCCACGAGCTCGGGGAAGTAGCGGGTCATCGGCCGCTCGTTGCGGCTGCCGAGCTCGATCTCGTCGCCGTCCTTGAACACGATCGTGCGGAACCCGTCCCATTTGGGTTCGACGTGGCCCGTGTCGGGGATCTCCTTCACCGACTTGGCGAGCATGGGCGGCACTGGCGGCATCACCGGGAGGTCCATCCGACCATCCTGCACCTCCGCGCCCCGCGGCGGTAGCACCGGAGCGCAGGCGGGTCAATCCCTCGCGTCCGCCGCGCGCCGCGCGTAGCGTCGGAACTGCCGGGGCCGACGGGGCCCGACGGTGCGAGGAGTCTCCATGAGTGACGTGCGATCCGACGAACCCGGCGCCCAGGACGAGCAGGAGGCCGCGCTCCGGGCAGCCGAACAGCATCAGCAGGCCGAGGAGGACGCCGACGCCGACGAACGCGTCGTGGTCCGCGATCCCGTGACCGGCAGGATCTCCGAGGAGGGCGTCCGATGAGTTCGACCATCGATCGTCCCTCGCGCCCGCCGCGCTTCACCACGGCCCTGCCCCCGGTCGGCGTCTGGTGGCCGATGCTCGAGGGCCCCCTCCGGTGGGAGATCCTCGAGGACCTCCACGCCCCGCTCCGAATGGTCGTGGTGCGGCGCATCCTCGAGCTCTGCGAGTCCGAAGCGGGGATGCCGCGTACACCCGTCCGTCTCGACGAGAACGAACGCGCGTACATCGCCGGCTGGGCCCACGCCGTCGACTGGAACTGAGCGGCCCCGCCGAGACGGCGCACGGCGCAACCAGGAGGACGGGCCGCGATCCCCGCGGCGCGCGGGGGCGTCCGCGGATGCGACGATAGAGGGATGCCCTCCGACTCATTCCCGCCCGTCGAGGAACTCGCCATCGCCCGACTGGTGGGCCCGTTGAGCCTCAGCCGCGGACGAACCGTCGAGCGTTCGGGCGCCGTCGAGGAGCTCGTCTGGGAGGCCTCCGGATTCCGGCTCGGCGCCGTCGTCCGGGGCAGCTCGGCGGAGTCGTACCGGGTGAACGTCCGACTCGACCTCGGCTTCCCGGGACGGACGACGATCCTGTCCGGCACCTGCAGCTGCCCCGTCGGGCGCAACTGCAAGCACGTCGCGGCGGTGCTGCTCGCCTCGGCCGAGCGCCACAAGCAGGAGGCCGCGGCGCCGGCGCCGGGTCTCGACGACGCCACGGGGCAGGGCTGGCGTGCCGAACTCGAGGCGCTGACGGCTGCCGCCGTCCGCGGCGCCGCGGAGACGGTGCCGCGTCAGCCGCTCGCCCTGCAGTTCGAGTTGCGCGAGCGCATCGCGCGACGCGGCGGCGGTGCCAGGCAGGCGGGGCGCGACGAGCCGGCGACCACCGAGGCGTCGGTCGACCGTCTCGCCGTGCGCCCGGTGACCCGAGGTGCGCGCGGCGGCTGGATCAAGGCGAACCTGACGTGGCAGAACGTCGGCTTCCAGGGGGCCGCGGGCGGGTTCGACCCGCGCCAGGCGCGCTGGTTCGGGGAGTTCTCGGTCCTGAAGGGGGCGCGGCACTCGGCCTTCGCCGAGTACGGCTCGGCGTGGATCTCGCTCGACGAGTACGAGAGCTCCACGCTCTGGGCGCTCTTCGAGCAGGCCGCAGCCCTCGGCATCGCCCTCGTCGGCTCGACCGCGCAGACGGAGGTGGTGATCGGCGACGCCGCGGAGATCAGCCTGGACGCGCGCGCAGCCGAGGACCACTCGACCGAGGCCGAGGCCGGCACCGACGCCTCGACGACCGCTCCCCCGACGCCTGCGGGCCTCGAGCTCGCACCCACCGTCTCGGTCGACGGCGAACGCCACCCGAGCCGCCGGGCGCGCCTCGTGGGCGACCATGGGGTCTACACCTTCGACTTCGCCAGGGGCAAGATCACCCTCGCGCCGCTGTCGACCACGCTGACCCCGGCCGCCCGCGCCGTGGTGCGACGCGGCGACCCCATCGTGGTGCCCGCCGCCGAGGTCGCCGACTTCGCCCGCGACGAATACCCGCGGCTCGCTCGCGCCGTCCGCATCGCGAGCGACGACCCGGCGGTCGAGCTGCCCGCGCTTCCGCCCGCGACCCTCGTCGCCACCGTGACGCACGAGCCGGGCCACCTGCTGCGCCTCGGGTGGGAGTGGGAGACCGACGGCGGTCGACGCCTCCCCTTCGACGCGCCCGACGCCGAGTTCCACGACCCCGCGCGCGAGCGCCGGCCTGCGGCGCTCGCCGCCGAGCTCACCGCGGGCGAGTCGACGGGCGCGGCGCTGCTCCGAACGCCCCGCGCCCTCGGCGCGCGCGATCGGCGCGAGCCCGGCGCCCAGGCATCCGCGGGCCTTCGCCCCGTGGTCGTCCTGCGCGGCGTCGAGGCCGCCGAGTTCTCTACCCGCGTGCTGCCGCAGCTGGAGGCGCTCGAGCACCTGCGGGTCGACGTCGTGGGCGAGGCGCCCGAGTACCGCGAGCTCACCGAGGCGCCGAAGCTCAGCGTGACGACCGTCGAGAGCGAGCGCACCGACTGGTTCGACCTCGGGGTGGTCGTCACGGTCGAGGGCAAGAAGGTGCCGTTCGGACCGCTGTTCAGCGCGCTCTCGCACGGTCGCAAGAAGCTCCTCCTCGTCGACGGCAGCTACCTCTCGCTCGACCAGCCCGTGTTCGCACCGCTCCGCGAACTCCTCGAGGAGGCCGGCACGCTCGACGAGTGGGAGGGCGGCGAACTGCCGATCCACCGCACGCAGGCGAGCCTCTGGGCCGAGTTCGAGGACCTCGCCGACGAGTCGGCGGCTGCGGTCTCGTGGCGGGAGACCGTCGCGGGCCTCAACGCGCCCGAGGGCATCGAGCCGATCCCGCAGCCCGAGGGTTTCGCGATCGAGCTGCGCCCGTACCAGCTCGAGGGCTTCCGCTGGCTCGCCTTCCTCCACCGGCACGGGCTCGGCGGCATCCTCGCCGACGACATGGGCCTCGGCAAGACGGCGCAGACGCTCGCGCTCGTCGCGCATTCGAAGGGGCAGCCGGATGCCTCGGCGCCGCCGTTCCTCGTCGTGGCCCCGACATCGGTGGTGTCGAACTGGGAGCGCGAGGCCGCGCGATTCGCGCCCGGGCTGCGCGTCGTGACCGTGACCGCGACGCAGGCCGCGAGCCGTCGCCGCCTCGAGGACGTGATCTCAGGAGCCGATCTCGTCGTCACGAGCTACGCGATCCTCCGCCTCGACGCCGCGGCGTTCGCCGAACCCGACTGGTCGGGGCTCGTGCTCGACGAGGCCCAGTTCGTGAAGAACGGCAACTCGAAGGCGAACCAGGCCGCCCGGGACATCCGAGCGCCGTTCAGGCTCGCCGTGACCGGTACCCCCGTCGAGAACAACCTCATGGAGCTGTGGGCGCTGCTGCGCATCGTCGCCCCCGGCCTGTTCCCCTCGGGCCGGGCCTTCGCCGAGCGGTACCGCCGGCCCATCGAGATCGACCACAACGCCGAACGGCTGGCCACGCTCCGCCGCCGCATCCGACCGCTGGTGCTGCGTCGCACGAAGGAGCTCGTCGCCCCCGAGCTGCCCGAGAAGCAGGAGCAGGTGCTCCAGGTCGCGCTCGATCCGGCCCACCGCCGCATCTACGACACCTTCCTGCAACGCGAGCGCCAGAAGCTGCTCGGCCTCATCGGCGACCTCGACCGCAACCGCTTCACGGTGTTCCGGTCGCTCACGCTCCTGCGCATGCTGAGCCTGCACGCGGCCCTCATCGACTCCGAGCAGTACGCCGACGTCCCGTCGGCGAAGCTCGACGCCCTCTTCGACCAGCTCGACGAGGTCATCGCCGAAGGGCACCGGGCGCTCGTCTTCAGCCAGTTCACCTCGTTCCTCGAACTGGCCGCCGCGCGGCTCGACGCGGCCGGCGTGCCGTACGCCTACCTCGACGGCTCGACCCGCCGCCGCAGCGAGGTCATCGACCGCTTCCGCACGGGCGACGCACCCGTGTTCCTCATCAGCCTCAAGGCGGGCGGTTTCGGGCTCAACCTCACCGAGGCCGACTACGTGTTCCTCCTCGACCCGTGGTGGAATCCCGCCAGCGAGGCGCAGGCGGTCGATCGCG
The DNA here is from genome assembly GCF_042884595.1 of Agromyces sp. NPDC058126. Classification (NCBI taxonomy): domain Bacteria; kingdom Bacillati; phylum Actinomycetota; class Actinomycetes; order Micrococcales; family Microbacteriaceae; genus Agromyces; species Agromyces sp. NPDC058126. Next base: position 15,536 of record NZ_JBHVTS010000002.1, read on the forward strand.
CCCACCGCATCGGCCAGTCGAAGACCGTCATGGTCTACCGCATGGTCGCGGAGGGCACGATCGAGGAGAAGGTGATGGCGCTCAAGGCGAAGAAGGCCGCGCTCGTGTCGTCGCTCATGGACGACGACGAGCTGTTCAGCGAGTCGCTCACGGCCGACGACCTGCGGGGGCTCATCGGCGGGTGAGCCGGGCCGACCGGCCGCGTCGTGGCGGGCGCCCGAGTCGGAGAAGGGCCGCCGGGCCGGCGAGGGGGAATCGCCGACCCGGCCATCACCGGACCACGCGGGTAGGTCGCGAACCCGGCGATGGCGTACGCCCGATGGCACACGCGTCGCAAGGCGAGGAAGAGAGTGTTGCCCCCCGGATCCCTTCCCCGTCGCACTCCGTGGTGACGGTACTGAGGAGGCGATGTACCCGAAACATCGTCGCCGCCGTCGCTGCGGAGTCCTCCGAGCGTAGCATCGTGGATCCCCCCGTTCGGGGGCGGACACGCGCCGAACGTCCCGAATCGATCTACCAGGCCGTCGACTGCGGAGCGCTCACCCATCGGTGCCCCTGGAGGGACTCGAACCCCCAACCTGCTCCTTAGGACGGAGTTGCTCTTCCATTGAGCTACAGAGGCCGGTCGTACGAGTCTATGGCACTCCGGTAGCGTGATCGGCGGCGCACGGCGTGCGCGTGGACGTGCGGCCCTGCCGCGGGAACGGAGACGGCAGTGGTCGAGGCGGGCACGACGAGGTTCTGGGTCGGTGCGTCGACGGTCGGGGCGCTGGGGTCGCCGGCGCGCGGCATCCGCTCGCTCGACCTCGACGCCGAGGGGCGGGCCACCCTGGGCGAGCCGATCGACGTGGGGCCGAACCCCATGTTCCTCGCGATCTCGGCGGCCGCGGGCGTGCTCGGCATCGTGCACGAACTCGCCGACGGCCGCATCTCGAGCTGGACCTTCGAGGGCGACGGGCTCGCGCCGTTCAGCCGCATCGGCGTCACGGGCGGCGACCCGTGCCACCTCGCGTTCACCGAGTCGGGCGAGCTCGCCTTCGCCGCCAACTACTCTGGGCACCGCGTGACCGTGCACCCGCTCGCACCCGACGCCTCGGCCGACACCGTGCTCGAGGCCGGGTTCTCGGGCACCGGGCCGAACGCCGATCGACAGACCGGCTCGCACCCGCACCAGGCGGTGCTCGACCACGACCGCGATCGGCTGCTCGTCCCCGATCTCGGCGCCGACCGCATCCGCGTCATCGGCCTCGGCCGTCTGCCCGAGGCGCTCGAGCGCGATGAGCGCGCCGACATCGTGATCCATCCGGGCGCGGGTCCGCGCCACCTCGTGATCTCGGGCGACCTGGCGGTCACGGCGAACGAACTCGATCGCACGGCGAGCCTCATCGACCTCGTCGAGGGCCGCGAGCTCGCCTGGTTCCCGATCGGGCCCGAGACCGAGCCGCGCGGCCTCGGCTGCTCGGCGATCAAGCTCACCCACGGCGGCATCGTGCTCATCGGCGACCGCGATGCCGATGCGCTCCGCGGCCTCCGCCTCGATGCCCGGGCACGCACCCTCGAACTCGTGGGCACCGTGGCCACCGGCGGACGGCATCCGCGGGACCTCGAGCTCAGCCGCGACGAGCGGTTCGCGCTCGTCGCCGATCAGGGGTCCGACTCGATCGCGATCATCGCGCTCGATGAGGAGGGCGTGCCTCTCGAGGTCGTCGACACGGTCGCGACGCCCGCGCCCGCGTGCCTCGCCCGGGTGCCCTAGGCGCGCCGCGGCTCGCGCCCACCCCGCCCTGCGCTCACGCCGAGAGACCCCGACGGGATCAGGCCGGCGGGTACAGGTACAGCGCGTCGCCCGCGGGGATCGTGCGCTGGTGGTACGAGTGGTCGGAGTTCTGGTTGTACTCCTCGATGTTCACGGAGCCGTCGCTGTTGATCGACTGCACGTAGGCGACGTGGTTGTACGGGAACCAGGCCACCGCGCCGACCACGGGGGTGCTCGACGTCGGCCAGCCGTGGCTCACCCATTCGTCGGCCCAGGCGTAGGCGCTGCCCGAGGCGAGGTTCGACCAGTCCCACTTCCACGGGGCGCTCGTCACGCCGGCGTCGCGGTTGAGTCGCCAGGCGACGAAGTCGACGCACTCGCGGTAGTAGTAGCGCAGGGGCGAGAGCCCGCCGCCGTAGTCGTCGGGCAGCTGGTCCCACCAGGGGTAGTCGTCACCCTCGGCCCTGACGGTGTACAGCGCGTAGCTGCCGCCGCCGCGCGAGGCGAGCTCGGACGCCCACTGCGCCCGCTCGGCCTCCTCGGCCGCCAACCGCGCCTCTTCGATCGAGGCCTTCGTGGTCACCGCGTAGCCGTCGGAGACGATCGGCGCGCCGCTCGCGAGGGCGCCGACCGAGACGTCCTGCGCCTCGGCGACGCTCAGGCTGAACTCGCCGGATGCCCCGAACTCGGCGCCGCCCGGAATGATGGCGTAGGCCGGAAGGGCGACGGTGCCGACGATCGCGGGAACGACGAGCACCGTGGCGAGCACCCGCATCGGGCCGTTGCGTCGCGGTGCCCGAGGGGACGGGACGACCGGCTCAGGGCGTCGACGACGACCATGCTCAGGATCTCGGGGGGCGGTCCGCACCCGACCTACCATAGGGCACTGCGGCGATCTTTGTCACGATGACGCACCGGAGCCCCTGGGCGCTGCACCGATCGTGCGCCTCGGGCGAGAATCGACGGCCGATCGGAGTTCAGGCGGCGGTGGCGAGGTACTCGCTCCACTGCGGCAGCGGCCGCTCGACGCCGCGGACCGCCCAGCTGCGACCGTTGGGCATCCTCGGAGTGAAGCGCAGCTCCCAGCCCATCTCGGCCGGTGTGCGGTCGCTCTTCGTGTTGTTGCAGCGCAGGCAGCACGCGACGAGGTTCTCCCAGGTGTCGCGACCGCCTCGCGAGCGCGGCAGCACGTGATCGATCGTGGCGGCGGACCGCCCGCAGTATGCGCAGCGGTGGTCATCGCGGCGCAGCACCCCGCGCCGGCTCACCGGCACCTGATGCGAGCGCGGCGCACGAACGTACCGCGTCAGGAGGATGACGCTCGGTCTGTCCCAACTGCCGCTCGCGGCGCACACCGGATTGCCCTCCTCGCGGAGGATGACGGTCGCCTTCTGGTTCATCACGAGCAGGAGCGCCCGTTTGAAGGAGACGACGGCGAGCGGTTCATATCCGGCGTTGAGCACGAGAGTGCGCATGGGGGGCCTTCCGATCGGGGCTGGATGGCTTCCAGCCGCGTGCAGGACTCGACGATCCGACGGCGCCCCCGATGGGCGAGGACCTGCGGGCGGAGGCTTCGCCGAACACACCCGGGGAACGAAAAACGGGCACCGTCATGAAGACAGTGCCCGTCGGCGCGTTCGCGCGGATGGTACTCGGCTGACTGCTGCGCCGTTGGTGGAATTGCGCGCGCGCACCCGTGGAATGGATGCTGTGCGCCTTCACCATCGGCTTCACCTGCCCGGTATCTCGGATCGTCAGGGTTTCAGGCTAAGGCACGAACGGCGCCCCGGGAACTCCCGGCGCGCCGTTCGTCGCGTGCAGGACACGCGGTGTTCACGTTCAGATGCCGATGCGCACGATCGAGTAGTCGCTCGTCCAGATGGGCTGGACGCGCACCGAGGCGCCCTCGTAGGGCGCGTGCAGGATCATTCCGTCGCCGGCGTAGAAGCCGTCGTGGCCGTCCATGATCACGAGGTCGCCCGGCTGCGCATCGGCCTCGGAGATGACCGTGCCCATCGCGCCCTGCCCGGCGGACGAGTGGGGCATGCTGACGCCGAACTGCGCGTACACGTACATGACGAAGCCGGAGCAGTCGAAGCCCGCGGGCGTCGCACCGCCGTAGACGTAGGGGGTGCCGATGTACTGCGTCGCCACGCTGTACACGCTCGCGAGGTCGAAGCTCGGGTACGGCGGGTTCGCGAGGAAGTCGCCGACCGAAGGCCCGTCGTACGATGCCGCGTACGAGGTCATCGCGTTCTCCGCGGCGACGCGGGCCGCCTCGGCGGCAGCGGCCGCCTCGGCGGCAGCGCGGATCTCCTCGCCGGAGACCGTCGCGTAGCCGTCATCCGTGACGGGCGCCGCGATGACGTCGTCGGTGACCTCGACCGACTGGGCCTGGGCCTTCGACAGGCGGGTCGCGTCGGTCTCGCCGAACTGCGGGCCGACGCTGCCCGGAGCGATGGCGTAAGCCGGGATCGCGAGCGTGCCGACGATGCCGGCCGCGGCCGTCATCACGAGGATGTTCGCGAGGCCGCCGCGGCGAAGTCGCCTGGTCGACGGCAGTGCCTTCGGGGCGACCGCGTCGGCGAGGTCCTGGGTCTGGGGGGTTGTGGGGGAAGCGGGGGCCTTCGAAGCGATGATCGCCTTCGTCGCGGCCCCGCGAGCGCGGGTCCTGGTGGGACGGCGCCGGGAGAGTCGAGCCAAGATGTAACCTCCGTCGCCCCACGACACCTGGATGTCGTCTCACCTGATGCGCGCAGGGCGCCTCACGGGTTCCGGGTCGAGCGGTGAGCGCTGGGAGCGTCTCGACCCTGGTCCTCCAGCTGGCTTCGTGCCGGTGGACTCGTACGAGGGTACGCGAGCCCGGCCCGATTGTCACATTTCGATCACGGCGCGGCTGGAATCGCCCGTTCCACGGGCACGGCGCGGCTCGAATCAGACGCTGATGAAGAGGTGGCCCGCGACTTCGGTGGGCAGCTCGATGCCGCCATCGGCCCCGTCGACCTCGACGAGCACGTACCCGCCCGCCCGGCTGAAGCTCGCGAGCGCGCCGGGCATCACGCCGGCCTGCTTGAGCTGGCCGAGGAGTTCGGGGTCGAACTGCACGGGCTCGCCGAGCCGGCGCACGGTGCCGCGCACGGGCTCATCGCGGTCGGCGACCGCATCGACGACGTTCACGACGCCCGTCATGAACGGATCGGCCGGCGGCAGACCGAGTTCTTCGAGACCCGGGATGGGGTTGCCGTACGGCGACTCCTTCGGCCCTCCGAGGATCTCGATGAGACGACGCTCGACCTGCTCGCTCATGACGTGCTCCCAGCGACAGGCCTCGTCGTGTACGTACTCCCATTCGAGCCCGATGACGTCGGCCAGCAGACGCTCGGCGAGGCGGTGCTTGCGCATGACGTGCACGGCCTTGCTGCGGCCCTCGGAGGTGAGTTCGAGGTGGCGGTCGCCGGACACGACGACGAGCCCGTCGCGCTCCATGCGGGCGACGGTCTGCGAGACGGTCGGGCCGGAGTGACCGAGACGCTCGGAGATGCGCGCCCGCAGCGGCACGATGTTCTCCTCTTCGAGGTCGAGGATCGTGCGCAGGTACATCTCGGTCGTATCGATCAGATCGGTCACGCGGTATCCTCCCGTTTGCGTCGCAGCCCGTCATCAAGCCTAGCGGCCACCACCGCCTCGCTAGACTCTTCGCATGCCGAGCCTCGTGATCCCCGCTGACCTGCTGCCCGCCGACGGACGCTTCGGCTGCGGACCGTCGAAGGTCCGCCCCGAGCAGCTCGCGCACCTGGCGGAGGTCGGTCCGGCCCTGCTCGGCACCTCGCACCGCCAGGCGCCCGTGAAGAACCTCGTCGGCCGAGTGCGCCGCGGCCTCGCCGAGCTGTTCTCGCTCCCCGAGGGCTACGAAGTCGTGCTCGGCAACGGCGGCTCGACCGCGTTCTGGGATTCGGCCGCCGTCTCGCTCATCGAGCGCCGCGCCCAGCTCGCCTCCTTCGGCGAGTTCGGAGCGAAGTTCGCGAAGGCCGCCGGGGCGCCCTGGCTCGAGGCGCCCGAGGTGCGCACCGCCGCGCCCGGCACGAGCGCGCGCACCGAGGCCGCCGCGGGCTTCGACGTCTACGCGTGGCCGCAGAACGAGACGTCGACCGGCGTGCAGGCGCCCGTCGCGCGCGTCGCGGGCGACGCCGGCGCGCTCACCGTCATCGATGCGACGAGCGCCGCCGGCGGTGCCGCCGTCGACGCCCGCGAGTTCGACGTCTACTACTTCGCGCCGCAGAAGAACTTCGCGGCCGACGGCGGGCTGTGGTTCGCGCTCATGTCGCCCGCCGCGATCGAGCGGGTCGAGCGCGTCGCCGCGTCCGGCCGGTACATCCCCGAGTTCCTCTCGCTGAAGAACGCGGTCGACAACTCGCGACTCGACCAGACGCTGAACACCCCCGCGCTCGCGACCCTCCTCCTCATGGAGAACCAGATCGACTGGATCAACGCGTCGGGCGGCCTCACCTGGGCCGACGCGCGCACCCGCGAATCCTCCGGGCTGCTGTACGAGTGGGCCGAGGCCTCGAGCGTCGCGACGCCGTTCGTCGCCGATCCCGCCGACCGCTCGCAGGTCGTCGTGACGATCGACTTCGACGACTCGGTCGACGCGTCGGCGATCTCGAGGGTGCTGCGCGAGAACGGCGTCGTCGACACCGAGCCGTACCGCAAGCTCGGCCGCAACCAGCTTCGCATCGCCACCTTCACGGCCATCGAGCCCGACGACGTCCGCAAGCTCATCGCCTCGATCGACCACGTCCTCGAGCGGATCGGCTGACCGGGTGCGCCTCTGGCTCAGCGAGGAGGAGCGCCGCCCCGATCCGGCGCCCGCGCGGGCCGACGCGCGCAAGGCGCTGGTCGCCGGCACGATCGGATGGCTCGTGGTGGCCGTCGGCTGCCTCGTCTTCCGCGACGCGCTCGACGCCGCCGGGCTCGGGTGGGTCCTCATGGCGGCGCTCGTCGGCGTCGCACTCGGGGTCGTCGGGATCGTCGTCGTGCAGGTGATCCGTCGGCGCGCTCAGCCGCGCGACGACGGATCCGACGTCTCCGCCTGAGCCCCGATCACGCCGTCGGCGTCGCCTCGTCCTCGAGGTGGTCCGCGTCGTCGTCGTCGTCCTCGTCCTCGAGGTGGTCCGCATCGTCCACGTCGTCATCGTCGTGGTCCGCATCGTCCACGTCGTCATCGTCGTCGACGTCGAGCGCGTCGATGTCGATCCCGTCGAACGCGTCGTCGTCGTGCGACAGCCCGTCGTCGTCCGAATCGTCGTCCTCGTCGGCGTCGTCCTCGGCGTCGTCGTCCTCGTCGGAGTCCTCGTCTGCCTCGCCGTCGAGGTCGTCGTCCTCGTCGGGTTCCTCCTCGAACTCGTCGGCCTCGTCGTCGCCGGCCGCGGCGGCGAGCTCGGCGGCGGCCTGCTGGGCTGCCCGGTACTCGGCCAGGCGCTCCGACCACGGCACCCACTCGGGCGCGAGCAGCGCCTGCTCTCCCGGCATCAGCTCGGTCTCGAGCACCGTCGGCTCCGCATCGTCGACGCGGGCGATCGTCACGCTCCACCGCCAGCCGGGATAGCCCGCGAGGTCGGAGGCGAACAGCAGGCTCAGCACGTGCTCGCCCTCGACGATGTGCCCGATGACCGACCCCACCGTCTCGGGCGCGGTCGCCTCGAGCAGCGCGCGCCGCGCGAGGTCGACCGAGGCGAGCAGCGCCTCGTCGGCGACGGGCGGCGCCGTCTCGACGACGACGTCGGCCGAGTCATCCGAGCCGGAGATCTCGGCTGCGTCGTGCGGGTCGACGGACGCGTCCAATCGGATCGCCTCGGTCTCGGCCGCGGACTCGGCCGCGGACTCGTCGGCGGCCGGCAGGTGGGTGTCGGGGGTCTCAGGCATCCAGATCGTCAGCCACCTTGCGGAGCACCGCGGCGACGGTGCGCGCCTTGGACTTCTCGGGGTAGCGCCCTCGTCGGAGGTCGGCGCCGATGCCGTCGAGCACCTTCACGACGTCCTCGACGATGATCGCCATGTCGTCGGCGGGCTTGCGGTGGATCTTGGTGAGGCTCACGGGCGTGTCGATCACCCGCACGGAGAGCGCCTGCGCGCCCCGCTTGCCCTCGGCGATGCCGAACTCGAGACGGCTGCCCGCCCGCACGGTCGCGCCGGCGGGGAGGGCGGATGCATGGAGGAAGACCTCCTGGCCGTCATCGCCGCTGATGAAGCCGAAGCCCTTGTCCTCGTCGTAGAACTTGACCTTGCCGGTGGGCATCGTGGAAACCTCGCTTATACGTCTCACGGCGCGCCGAAATCAACGCGCCGTTCTCCCCCCAGTCTAGAGTGACGTCCCCCGTACCGAGGCCTCCTGCCCTATTCTTGACGAGTGAGCGATTCCGGCCCTATCACCGAGCATCGCGCCGAGCGCATCCTCGCCGTCATGTTCGCGACGATCGTCGGCCTGTCGATCGTCGCCTTCTTCGTGGTCATGATCGGCACGGCGAACGGCGCGGCCGCCGACGACGGCTTCAGCCAGGGCGCCTGGCCGTTCATCATCATGCTCCCGTGGTTCGGCCTGCCGATCGCGTTCCTCCTCCTGATCGTGCTGCTCATCCTCAACAGCGTGCGACGTTCCCGCGAAGCCCGAGCCGGATCGAGCTGAGCGGAGACGATGCTCGAACTCGCCGCACGACTCCGCGAGCTGACGCGAGATGATCTCGCCGCAGCACTGCGGACGCGCGAGTTCGAGACCTCCGGCATCCACGACCTCTTCGACCTCGCCGAGGCGCTCCTCGCGCAGGACTCGCTCGACCAGGCGATCGGCCGGCTCGACCGACGCCACCTCGCGGTGCTCGCCGTGACCTCCGCCATCGCGGACGCCGCCGGCGGCAGCACGGTCGAGGCGGTCCGGGGCGAACTCGCCGCGCTGGGCGCCACGAGCACACGGGTGGAGGCCACGGGCGAGCTGATGGACGACCTGTCCGCGTCACTCCTCGTCGTGCGACGGGACGCTCGGGTCCACGTGCCGGCCGCCGTCGCGGCGCGGCTCGTGCCGCGGCTCGGCGACGACCTGCCGACCGCCGGCGATCTCGCGGCCCCGGCCCCGCCGGTGCTCGTGCCGAGCGACTCGGTCGACCGGAGCCTGCTCGAACGGCGCTCCTCCGATGCCGCGTACGCGACCGTGACGGCGACGGCCGAGCTGCTCGCCGCCCTGGGGGCCCAACCCGCCCGCGAGCTCGCGAAGGGCGGGCTCGCCCTGCCCGACTCGAAGCGGCTCTCGGAGGCGAGCGGCACCGAGCTCGACGCACTCCCCCGGCTCTTCCGGCGAGCCGACGAGGCCGGTCTCGTCGTGCGCGACGGGGCATTCTGGCTCGAGTCCGACCGCGGCGCGGCCTGGTCGCTCGAGTCCGCGCGGGGCCGCTGGCTGCAGCTGGCCGAGTTCTGGCGTGCGCGCATCCCCGAGACGCTGCGCCGCCTCGTCGCCCGCCGGAGCGACCCGCTGACCGCGACCGCCCTGCGCGACGACGTGCGCTGGCTCTACCCGGCGGGCGGATCCTGGCTCGACGACGGCCTCGAGCGGCTCTTCGGCGAGGCTGAGTCGCTCGGCCTCGCCGTGGCGGGCGAACCGGTCGAGGCGGGTCGGCTCGTGCTCGGCGGCGAGCTCGACCGGGCCGCCGACCTCGTCGCCGCCCACTTCCCCGCGCAGGTCGACCGCGTCTACCTGCAGCACGACCTCTCGATCGTCGCGCCCGGGCCGCTCGAGCCGGCGCTCGACGGCCGGCTCCGCGGCGTCGCCGACGTCGAGGGTCGCGACCTCGCCTCGACGTATCGCGTGAGCGCGGCATCCGTGAACCGCGGACTCGCCGCCGGCGAGACCGCCGAATCCATCCTCGAGTTCCTCGGCGGGCTCTCGCTCACCGGCATCCCGCAGCCGCTCGCCTACCTCGTCGCCGAGGCCGCCGAGCGGTTCGGGGCGGTGCGCGTGTCGAGCGCCGCCGAGTCCGATGCCCCCGCACGGGCCTCGATCCGCTCCGACGACGAGCAGCTCATCCGCACGCTCGCGGTCGACCAGTCGATCTCCTCGCTCGCCCTGCGCCAGAGCGGCCCGCACCGGCTGCTCTCCCGGTTCGCCCCCGACGTCGTGTTCTGGGCGCTGTCCGATGCGAAGTACCCCGTCGCCGCCGAGGACGCGGCGGGTGAGATCATCCGGCTGCAGCGGCACCGGCTCGCCCCCGCCCCGGTCGTCGCGCCGACGCCCGACCCGATCGCGGCGCTGCTCGACCGCATGGCCGAGGAGCAGACCGGCGGCGATGCCGAGCAGGCGTGGCTCGCGCGTCAGCTCGAGGCGGCCGCCCGCTCGAAGGAGACGCTGACGGTGACCGTGCGGATGCCGGGCGGCGACACCGCCGACTACCTCCTCGCACCCGCGAGCGTCGCGAACGGCCGGCTGCGCGCGCGCGACCGCAAGGCCGACATCGAGCGCACCCTCCCGATCTCGGCGATCGCGGCCGTCGCACCCGCGCCCGCCGAGTTCTGAGACGCCGGCCGGCAACGTTCCCGGGGCCGACGCGCCCGGGCGACCTGCCCGGCCGCCCTCCCACCGCACGGGCGTAGACTCGACGGTTATGTCAGACGGCCCCCTCATCGTGCAGAGCGACCGCACCGTGCTGCTCGAGGTCGCGCATCCGCTCGCCGAAGACGCGAGGCACGACCTCGCGGTGTTCGCCGAGCTCGAGCGCGCCCCCGAACACGTGCACACCTACCGGATCACCCGGCTCGGCCTCTGGAACGCCCGCGCGGCGGGCCACGACGCCGAGGACATGCTCGGCACCCTCGAGCGCTACGCGAAGTTCCCGGTGCCCCAGACGGTCGCCGTCGACATGCGCGAGACCGTCGGCCGCTACGGCCGCCTCGTGATCGACCGCACCGACGAGGGCGAGCTGCGCCTGCACGGCGACGACGTCGCCGTGCTCACCGAGGTCGTCGGCGCACGGAAGATCGCGCCGCTCATCGGCGAACGCGTCGGCGACACGAGCTTCCTCGTCGAGCCGTGGGCGCGCGGGCAGCTCAAGCAGGAGCTCGTGAAGCTCGGATGGCCCGCCGAGGACCTCGCCGGCTACACCCCGGGCACCCCGCACGAGATCGACCTGCAGCAGAACGGCTGGCACCTGCGCGACTACCAGCAGAAAGCGGTCGACAACTTCTTCGAGGGCGGCTCGGGCGTCGTCGTGCTGCCCTGCGGCGCGGGCAAGACGCTCGTCGGCGCGGGCGCGATGGCGACCGCCAAGACGACGACCCTCATCCTCGTCACGAACACCGTGAGCGCCCGGCAGTGGCGCGACGAGCTGCTCAAGCGCACGAGCCTCACCGCCGACGAGATCGGCGAGTACTCGGGGCAGGTGAAGGAGGTCAAGCCGGTCACGATCGCGACTTACCAGATCCTCACGGCGAAGCGGAAGGGCGAGTACGCCCACCTGGCCCTGCTCGACGCCCTCGACTGGGGGCTCGTGGTCTACGACGAGGTGCACCTGCTGCCGGCACCGGTCTTCAAGCTCACCGCCGAGCTGCAGGCCCGCCGGAGGCTCGGCCTCACGGCGACCCTCGTGCGCGAGGACGGCCGCGAGGGCGACGTGTTCTCGCTCATCGGCCCCAAGCGCTTCGATGCGCCGTGGAAGGAGATCGAGGCGCAGGGCTTCATCTCGCCCGCGGCCTGCTTCGAGGTGCGTATCGACCTCCCGCAGTCCGAGCGGCTCACGTACGCCGCGTCGGCCGACGACGAGCGCTACCGGCTGGCGGCCACCGCGCCGGCGAAGCTCGGCGTGGTGAAGGAGCTCGTCGCACGCCACGCGGGCGAGCGCATCCTCGTGATCGGGCAGTACCTCGACCAGATCGACGAGCTCGCCGAGGCGCTCGGCGCCCCGAAACTGACGGGCTCGACGCCCGTCGACGAACGCGAGCGCCTCTTCCAGGAGTTCCGCGACGGCACGACACCGGTGCTGGTGGTGTCGAAGGTCGCGAACTTCTCGGTCGACCTGCCCGAGGCGACGGTCGCCATCCAGGTGTCGGGCTCGTTCGGGTCGCGCCAGGAGGAGGCGCAGCGCCTCGGCCGGCTGCTGCGCCCGAAGGAGTCGGGTCTCAGCGCCAACTTCTACACGCTCGTCGCCCGCGACACCGTCGACCAGGACTTCGCGCAGAACCGACAGCGGTTCCTCGCCGAGCAGGGTTACTCGTACACGATCCTCGACGCCCACACCCTCGACCCGGCCGCCTGAGCGCACGCGCTCGCGCGACGGCGGCTCGTTTCTGCGACCGAACCCACGACGCTTCGGGATCCATCGCGGAGATCTGGTTCAGTCGCGAGCGACGGGAGCCGCGCGGGCGTAGCGGAGGAGCAGCAGGTCGCCCGCGGGGATCGCGTGCACGAGCCGCATGCGGCGCGCGTGCTCGCGCCCTCCTGCGGTGATGCGACCGGCGTCGCCGGAGACGAGCAGCGCGCTGAGGCTGAGGCACAGCTCGTCGACGGCGTCGACCTCGACGAGCGCGGCGAACAGGTGGGGACCGCCCTCGCAGAGGATCTGCGGGAGCCCCGCCCCGGCGAGCGCGTCGCGCATCGCGATCGGGTCGACGGCCGTCTGCCCGCAGACGAGGACGTCGGCGACCTCGGCGAGCGCAGCGCGACGCGCCGGGTCGGATGCCGCGTGCGTGACGACGATCGGGCGGGTGACCGCCTCGGCGAAGAACGGGTGCTCGGGTTCGAGGTCGAGCGCCGAGGAGACGACCGCGAGGCGCGGCTCGTCGGCGAGGCCGTGCTCGCGACGCCACTCCGCGTTCTCGTCTCGGAGGCGCAGTCCGCCGTAGCCCTCGGCGCGCACCGTCCCCGCGCCGACGAGGACGACGTCGGCGAGCGTGCGCAGCACCCCCATCGCGAGCCGGTCGGCGTCGTCGCCGAGGCCGCCGCTGCGCCCGCCGAGCGCCACGGCGCCGTCGAGGCTCATCACGAAGTTCATGCGGACGCGGGGCGTCTCGCGGTCGGGCAGGGCGTAGGCGGCGAGCAGCCCGGCCCGGTCGACGGCGCCGCCGGCCTCGGCGGGCGAGCGACCCTCGGCCCCGCTCACGGCTCCTCGTTCGGGCCGTCGAGCATGTTGTGCTTGAGGTATGCGGGCTCGCGCCATCCCATGATCGCCTCGACCATGCGTGCCGCGTCGACCGACTCGACGATGTTGTGCATGCGCAGGATGCGCGCGCCCTGGAGCGCGCAGAAGACGGCCGCCGCGATCGAGCCGGCGAGGCGCTCACCGCGCGGCCGGTCGAGGCTCTCGCCGATGAAGTCCTTGTTCGAGACGGCGGCGACGAGCGGGAAGCCGAGGCGCGTGAACTCGCCGAACCGGCGGGTCAGCTCGAGCGTCTGCAGGGTGTTCTTGTTGAGGTCGTGGCCCGGGTCGAGCACGATGCGGGACTCGGGCACGCCCCGCGAGACCGCGAGCTCGACGCGCTGCTCGAGGAACGCGGAGATCTCGCCGACGACGTCGTCGTACTGCGGCTTCGGGAACCACTGGCGCGGCTGCGCCCGGCTGTGGGTGATGACGAGCGTCGCCTCGGAGTCGGCGACGACCTCGGCGAGCGCGGGGTCGTGCACCCCGGTCGTGTCGTTGACGACGTGCGCGCCGGCGGCGATCGCCGCGGCGGCGACCTCGGCATGGAAGGTGTCGACCGAGATTGCGGCACCCGATCCGGCGAGCGCGGCGACGACGGGGACGACCCGGTCGATCTCCTCGGCGACGGGGATCGCCGGCCCCGGCCCGAACTTCGCTCCCCCGATGTCGATCCACGCGGCCCCCGCGTCGATCGCGCGGCGGGCGGCCTCGACGGCCGCATCGAACCCGAAGGTGGCGCCGCGGTCGTAGAACGAGTCGGGGGTGCGGTTCACGACCGCCATGATCGCGAGGGAGCGCCGGAAGTCGACCTCGCGCCCCGCGATGCGGCGCACCGGCTCGCCGAGATTCGGGTCGACCCAGCCGGTCGGCGGCGCTCCGGTCACGCGGATGCCTCGGCCACGAGCTCGTCGAGGGGCACCGCCGGGTCGGCGAGGCGCGCCGGATCGAGCCGGGCACCCGAGCGGATCAGCCGCTGCACCGCCTCGTTCACGTCCCACACGTTGACGTTCATGCCGGCGACGACCCGCCCGTCGCGCTGCCAGAAGGCGATGAACTCGCGGCCGTCGCGGTCGCCGCGGAACACCGGGTCGACGCCGTCGGCGAGGGGTCCGTAGCCCGAGTACTCCATGCCGAGATCGTACTGGTCGGTGTAGAAGTACGGGATCTCGGCGTATTCCAGCGACTCGCCCGCGAGCACGCGGCCCGCGGCCCGTCCCGCGTTCTCGGCGTTCGCCCAGTGCTCGGTGCGCAGGTGCGCCTCGAGGACGGGGTGGTAGACGCTCGCGACGTCGCCGACGGCGTAGACGTCGTCGGCGCTGGTGCGGAACGAGGCATCCACGACGATGCCGTTGCGCACCTCGAGGCCCGCCGCCTCGGCGAGGCCGGTCTCGGGCACCGCGCCGATGCCGACGAGCACGAGGTCGGCCGGCAGCGTCTCGCCGGTGTCGAGCTCGACGCCAGTCGCGCGCCCGTCGGTGCCGCGGATGCCGGCGACCCCGGTCGACATCCGGAGATCGACGCCGTGCGCGCGGTGCAGCCCGGCGAACACCTCGCCGACCGCGGTGCCGACGGCGGCCGCGAGCGGCACGGCCTCGGGCGCGACGACCGTGACCTCGTCGCCGTACCCGCGCGCCGCGGCGGTCGCCTCGAGGCCGATCCATCCTGCACCGATCGCGACCATGCGCCGCCCGCCACCCGAGAGCCCGTTGCGGAGCGCGGCGGAATCGGCGAAGGACCGCAGCACGTGCACTCCGGCGAGCTCGCCCTCGGGTGCGCGCCATCGCCTGGCGCTCGCGCCCGTCGCGAGGAGCAGGCGCGAGTAGTCGAGCGTGCGTCCGTCAGCGAGACGGACGCGGTGCGCCGCCGGGTCGACTTCGGTCGCGCGCACCCCGCGCAGCACCTCGACGCGCTCGTCGGCGTACCACTCGGCCGGGTGGACGTCCACGACGTCCCGCTCCGCCGCGCCCGTCAGGAACTCCTTCGAGAGCGGCGGACGGATGTAGGGCATCGCGTCCTCGCCGGCGACGATCGTGACGGGACCGGCGTGCCCGGCCTGCCTCGCCCCCTCCGCCGCACGGGCGGCCGCGAGTCCGCCGCCGACGATCACGAGTCGTTCGTCGCTCATGTCAATGCTCCGTTCTGCCGACGCCGCAGCGCTCGAGGAACTCGCGGCGGAGGCGGTCGTCCTCGCGAACGGTGCCCGCGAGGGAGCTCGTGATCGTCCGGGTGCCGGCCACCTGCACGCCCCGCAACGACATGCAGAGGTGTTCGGCCTCGAGCACCACGCCCACGCCCTCGGGGTGGAGCACCTCGACCAGCCGGTCGGCGATCTGCCGGGTCAGCCGCTCCTGCACCTGCAGGTCGCGGGCGTACTGCTCGACCACCCGGGCGAGCTTCGAGAGCCCGATGATCCGGTTGCCGGGAACGTACCCGAGGTGGGCGACGCCGCGGAAGGGCAGCAGGTGATGCTCGCAGAGCGAGTCGAACGGGATGTCGCGGACGACGACGAGTTCGCCGTACCCCTCGCCGGGGAAGGTCGTCGGCGTGAACGGGCGAGGCGTCAGCATCTCGATGTACGCGTCGGCGACCCGTCGGGGCGTATCGGCGAGATGCTCGCTCTCGACGTCGCGGCCGAGCGCGACGAGCAGCGCCCGCACCGCGTCGGCGGCCCCCTCGCGGTCGATGGCGTACCCGACCTCGTCGTCGGTGACGGCGTGCAGCCTCGGCACCTCGGCCGCTGCTGCGGATTCGCTCGACGTCATGTTTCCCTCCGGGCTCCCTGCTGCCGAGGCTAGGCCCGCGGAATTCTTTTGTCAACAATTGCTGCATTTAGAGATATGATCCGGTCATGGGCACCGCAGCGATGGGCGACCCCGACCCGATCAGCGCGGTCGGCGCGCTCGCAGACCCGGCGCGTCGCCGCGTCTACCGCGTCGTCGCGACCAGCCGCGACGCCGTCGGGCGCGACCACGTCGCCGAGGCGCTCGACCTGCCGAGGAGCACGGCGGCCTTCCACCTCGACCGACTCGTCGAGGCGGGACTCCTCGTGACCGAGTCCCGGCGGCTCACCGGGCGCACCGGCCCCGGCGCCGGCCGACCGGCGAAGCTCTACCGCCGTGCCGACGGCGAGGTGGCGCTCAGCCTGCCGTCGCGCCTCTACGAACTCGGCGGCCGGGTCATGGCGGAGGCGATCGGCCGGGCCGTCGCCGACGACGTCCCCGTGCGCGACGCGCTGCACGAGGCCGCCGAACGGGCGGGGCGGGGCCTCGCCGGGGCATCCGACGATCTCGGCACCGCCCTGGCGGACGCCGGCTTCGAACCCCACGACGACGGCGAAGCGGGCGTCACCCTCGGCACCTGCCCGTTCCACCGGCTCGCCCTCGAGAACGCCGCCGTCGTCTGCGACCTGAACCATGCGCTCGTCTGCGGGATGGCGCGTTCGACGGGCACCGATCCCGCCCGGGTGCTCCTCGATCCCGGCGCCGGCAACTGCTGCATCCGGGTCATCGCCCCGCCGCAGTGACCTCTCACCCACACGACTCACAGCCAAGATTCAGCGAACGTCAAGAGAATCGAGTCATGAGCGACGGACCTCGCATTCTCATCGTCGACGACGAGCCCAACATCCGTGACCTCCTCACGACCAGCCTGCGCTTCGCCGGCTTCGCGGTGCGCGCCGTCGGCAACGGCGCGCAGACCATCTCGGCGGTGCTCGAGGAGGAGCCCGACCTGATCATCCTCGACGTGATGCTGCCCGACATGAACGGCTTCGGCGTCACCAAGCGGCTGCGCTCGGCGGGCTACACGGCCCCGATCCTCTTCCTCACCGCGAAGGACGACACCGAGGACAAGATCACCGGCCTCACGGTCGGCGGCGACGACTACGTCACCAAGCCCTTCTCGCTCGACGAGATCGTGGCGCGCATCAAGGCGATCCTCCGCCGCACCATGCACGCCGAGGAGGACGCGGTGATCCGCACCGGCGAACTCACGATGGACCAGGACACGCACGAGGTCCTGGTCGGCGACGTGCCGGTCGAGCTCTCCCCCACCGAGTTCAAGCTGCTGCGCTACCTCATGCTCAACCCGAACCGCGTGCTGTCGAAGGCGCAGATCCTCGACCACGTGTGGGAGTACGACTTCAACGGCGACGCCGGCATCGTCGAGAGTTACATCTCGTACCTGCGCCGCAAGCTCGACCAGCACTCGGCCGAACCGCTCATCCAGACCAAGCGGGGGTTCGGCTACATGCTCAAGTCCTCCTCCAAGCCCTGACTCAGGTTCCGCCGCCTAGACTCGGCCCGCCATGAATCAGACGTTGTTCGAGCGGTGGAACCGCATCTCGCTCCGCACCAAGATCACCGGGGTGACGGTGCTGATGCTGACGCTCGGGCTGCTCGTCTCGGGCATCGGCACGGCCGCGATGCTGCGCTCCTACGTCGAGGACCAGATGGGATCGAAGCTCGAGGCGATCGCCTCGGGGTCGATGAAGCAGTACTTCGAGATCGACAGCGACAAGCCCCGCGTCCAGACGAACCTCAACCAGCTCGACTTCTCGTCGAAGGACGACGTGTTCGTCGCGATCTACACCGCGACCGGCGAATACAAGCGCAACAACTGGGAGGACGTCCCCGAGGAGCAGTGGCCGGACTTCCCGGCGACGATGACCCAGGCGCAGGTCACCGCGATCAACAGCGGGCACTACGAGACGTTCCCGCTCGACGATGCGAACGGCGACCCGACCTTCCGCGCCGTCGCGGCGCTCATGACGGCCGACTCTCACGGCACGCTGGTGCCGATCGTGATCGCCGTCTCCACGCAGGACACCGAGCGCCTGCTCGCCGTCTACCTCACGATCTTCTTCGGCTTCGGCTTCGGCGTGGTGCTTGTCGGCGCCCTCCTCACCCGGATGCTCGTGACGAGCACCTTCGGCCCGCTCCGCGAGGTCGAACGCACGGCCGCGGCCATCGCCGACGGCGACTTCAGCCAGCGGCTCGGCGGTGCGACGCCGAACACCGAGGTCGGCCGCCTCAACCGTTCGCTCAACACGATGCTCAACCGCATCGACCGCGCGTTCCGCGACCGCGCCCGCACGATCGACCAGATGCGCCGGTTCGTCGGCGACGCCTCGCACGAGCTGCGCACCCCGCTCGTCTCCGTGCGCGGCTACGCCGAGCTCTACCGGATGGGCGCGCTGCAGTCGCCCGACGAGGTCGCGCAGGCGATGGACCGGATCGAGAAGGAGGCCATCCGCATGGGCGGCCTCGTCGAGGACCTGCTCGCGCTCGCCCGCCTCGACGAGGCGAAGCCGCTCGAGCTCGCCGAGGTCGACCTCGTGCCGCTCGCCCGCGACGCGGCCCTCGACACCATGGCGGCGAACCCCGGTCGTACCGTCACGGTGATCGCGCCAGAGGAGCCGAGCGACGCGGATGCCGCGGCCGACGCCGCACCCGAGCTGGAGGTCGAGCTCGACCCCGGCGCCCGCACCGCCTCGACCGGTCCCATCTCGTTCGCCGGCGCCACGCTGGCGCGCCTGCGCGGGCGGCAGCCCCGCAGCGAGCCCTCGCCGGCGGCCGTGGCGCGCAAGGAGGCCCAGGCCGCCCGTCGTGCGGCGAATGCGGCCGCCCAGGCTGCGCGACGCGCGGGCCGGCAGAACGCGGCGCACACCGCCCGTGCCGAGGCCGAGGCCGCGGCCAAGGCCGCCGAACGCACGGCGGCGGAAGCCGCCGAGGCGGCGGAGACCGCGGCCGCGCATGCCGCCGAGGCGACGCCGAAGCCGGTCCGCCGTGCGGTGGTGCTCGCGGAGGAGAACAAGATCCGCCAGGTCATCACGAACCTGATGGGCAACGCGATCCGCTTCACGAACGACGGCAGCCCGCTCGAGATCCGCGTGTCGATCGACGATGCCGCCGAGCGCGCGATGATCGAGGTCGTCGACCACGGCGAGGGCATCCCGCCGCAGATCCGCGAGAAGATCTTCCAGCGGTTCTGGCGCGCTGACACCTCGCGCACGCGCGAGACGGGCGGCTCGGGCCTCGGGCTCGCGATCGTCTCCTCGATCGTCGCGGCGCACAACGGCGCGGTCGACGTGGTCGAGACGCCGGGCGGAGGAGCGACGTTCCGGGTCATGCTGCCGCTCGCCGGTTCGTCGGCGGCGCCGCAGCCGATCGCCGAGGTGTGAGCCGGGGCACCCCTCCTCCCCAGTCGTGGCGCGACCGTTCCGCCTCCCGGCGCTTGCGCTCACGGCGGCCGTGACGCGACGTCCGAATAGCGTGTGGGCACACCGAACGAAGGGATGCCCCATGACCAGCTACCACGTCGACGCCGAACAGGTCGCCGCAGCCACACAGACCGCGCAGGGCACGATCGGGCGCATCCAATCCGATGTGCAGGCGCTCCTCGCCCAGCTCACCGGTCTGCAGTCGTCGTGGTCGGGTCAGGCCTCGAGCGCGTTCCAGGGCGCGGTCTCCGACTGGCGGGCCACGCAGCTCCAGGTCGAGCAGAGCCTCGTCGGGCTCAGCCGCGCGCTCGGCATCGCCGCGACGCAGTACACCGAGGCGGAGCAGGCGAACGCGCGACTGTTCCTGCGCTGAGTCGTCGGCGAGCACCGCCACGGGTGACGCCCGCACCGGACCCGGGCGATGACTCCGGTTCCCCGACAGTCCGCGCTCGATGCCGACCTCGCCGACCCTCGACGTGCACGCCTCGCCGATCGGCGCGAGCGGGTCGTTTGCCCGCACCGAGCTGTTCCCGGTGCGGCTGCGCTGAGCCCGTCGCGGGCCTCGGCGGCCGCAGCGAACCGCGGGCCTCCGCCGACCGCACGCAGGCCGCGCACGACGAAGGGCGCCTCCCTGAGGAGACGCCCTTCGTGCGATCGCGTGTCGCGGACCTGCTTAGAAGTCCATGCCACCCGTGGGGTCGCCGGCCGGAACCGGGTTCTTCTCGGGCTTGTCGGCGACGACGGCCTCGGTGGTGAGGAAGAGGCCGGCGATCGAAGCCGCGTTGAGCAGCGCCGAGCGGGTGACCTTCACCGGGTCGTTGATGCCCGCAGCGAGCATGTCGACGTACTCGCCGGTCGCGGCGTTGAGGCCCTGGCCGACCGGGAGGTTGCGCACGCGGTCGACCACGACGCCCGGCTCGAGGCCGGCGTTGAGGGCGATCTGCTTGAGCGGGGCGTCGATCGCGACGCGCACGATGTTCGCACCGGTCGCCTCGTCGCCCGAGACCTCGAGCTTCTCGAAGGCGGTCTTGCCGGCCTGGATGAGCGCGACGCCACCACCGGCGACGATGCCCTCCTCGACGGCGGCCTTCGCGTTGCGGACCGCGTCTTCGATGCGGTGCTTGCGCTCCTTGAGCTCGACCTCGGTGGCCGCACCCGCCTTGATGACGGCGACGCCGCCGGCGAGCTTGGCGAGGCGCTCCTGGAGCTTCTCGCGGTCGTAGTCGGAGTCGGTGTTGTCGATCTCCTTGCGGATCTGCGCGACGCGGCCGGCGATGGCCTCCTCGTCACCGGCACCCTCGACGATGGTCGTCTCGTCCTTGGTGATGATGACCTTGCGGGCCTGGCCGAGCAGGTCGAGGGTGACGTTCTCGAGCTTGAGGCCGACCTCCTCGGAGATGACCTGGCCGCCGGTGAGGATCGCGATGTCCTGGAGCTGCGCCTTGCGACGGTCGCCGAAGCCGGGAGCCTTGACGGCGACCGACTTGAAGATGCCGCGGATCTTGTTGACGATCAGGGTCGCGAGCGCCTCGCCGTCGACGTCCTCGGCGATGATGAGCAGCTGCTTGCCGGTCTGGATCACCTTGTCGACGATGGGCAGCAGGTCCTTGATGTTCGAGACCTTGCTGTTGACGATCAGGATGTAGGGGTCCTCGAAGACCGCCTCCTGGCGCTCGGGGTCGGTGACGAAGTACGCCGACAGGTAGCCCTTGTCGAAGCGCATGCCCTCGGTGAGCTCGAGCTCGGTGCCGAAGGTGTTCGACTCCTCGACGGTGACGACGCCCTCCTTGCCGACCTTGTCGATCGCCTCGGCGATGAGCGCACCGATCTGCTCGTCGGCGGCCGAGATCGACGCCGTGGCGGCGATCTCTTCCTTCGTCTCGACGTCCTTCGCGTTCGCGAGGAGCTCGGCCTCGACGGCCTGGACGGCCTTCTCGATGCCGCGCTTCAGCGAGATGGGGTCGGCGCCTGCGGCGACGTTGCGGAGGCCCTCGCGCACGAGCGCCTGGGCGAGCACGACCGAGGTGGTGGTGCCGTCGCCGGCGACGTCGTCGGTCTTCTTGGCGACCTCCTTGACGAGCTCGGCGCCGATCTTCTCGTACGGGTCGTCGAGCTCGATCTCCTTGGCGATCGACACGCCGTCGTTCGTGATCGTGGGGGCGCCCCACTTCTTCTCGAGCACGACGTTGCGACCGCGCGGGCCGAGGGTCACCTTGACGGCGTCGGCGAGCGTGTTGAGGCCACGCTCGAGGCCGCGGCGGGCCTCCTCATCGAAAGCAATGATCTTTGCCATGTGTGTTTCTCGCCCCTTCTCGGACGTCTTCAAAGATTCGTGATTAGCACTCAAATCACGTGAGTGCTAAGACGATTCTGGCACTCGACCGCCACGAGTGCAAGCGAGCCCGGCGCCCTCGGTGCACGCCGAGCGCGAACAACGCGGGGCCCGTCACGGGGCGAACGAGGCGCTGCCGCTCTCCGGCAGGAGTTCGATCCACGTGTTGCCGGGCGCGAGCCGCAGCGGTGAGCCGTCGTCGGCCGTGAGCACGATCGGCGAGGCCGCGGCGTCCTTCGACCAGGTGCCGTGCGCCGTGCGGCCGCCGACCGACACCCAGGCCTCCCCCGACCCGATGAGCACGGTCTTCGGCACCTCGCCGTAGCGCCAGTCGATGCCGACCTCGAGCGTCACGACGTTCGTCGCGCGCACCCGTGCGCCCCCGGCCTCGAGGTCCGCGGTCCCCTCCTGCGAGCGCAGCCACGAGGACGAACCGGCGTCCCAGTCCCACGACGGCGATCGCCCCTCGGAGAAGACGAGGGCGATGCGCGAGGTCGGCGCGGCGGCGAAGGCCGGATCGGCGAGCGGGTCGGCCGTGCCGTACTCGAACAGCACGGGCGGCGGTTCGAGCTTCGCGTTGCGCGCCATCGTCTCGGTGGCGTCGAGGATCACGTCGTGCGGGCCCGGCCGCTCGTCGGCCCGGGAGTACAGCCCTGTCTCGTCGAGGTCGAAGACGACGTTGACGAGCGGGGTCGCCATCATCATCGCGACGAACTGGTCCTGACCGCCCGAGTACGCGATGACGCCGCCGAGCGGGGAGGCGATGTCGGGATCCATCGGGCGGATGGAGCGCACCGGCCCGATCGCGTCAGGCATGTCGGAGTGCCAGACCGCGAGGTAGCGGGTGAGGCCGCCCTCCACGAGTTCCTCGAAGACGAGGTCGGTCCGGTTCAGCGCGATCTGCGGTCGCGCATCTTCATGGTTGTCGATCTTGGCGGCGAGCGAAGGATGCTGCGGCGCGTCCGGGTCAGTCGGCGTGCCCCGGAGCGGGGAGTACGCCACGGCGAACGGCTGCGAGCTCCCGACCGGCCGGGGCTCCACGGTCGGCGTGGGGGTCGGCTCGGGCGGCGCCTGCTGGCAGCCCACGACGAGCACTGCCGCGACGGCGACGACGGCGAGGGCGGCCCCTCGTCGCCGAAAGGTCGCTCGGACCCCCGTGGCCATGGCCACATGCTAGCGAGGCGCGGGGAGCGTCGGCCTCCGTTCCTCCCCGGACACGCCGAACGCACCGTCGGAGGGGCGACGGCGCGTTCGGAATACGTGTGCGCTCAGGCGGGACGAACGGCCTCGGCCTGCGGTCCCTTCGACCCCGTGCCGACCTCGAAGACGACCTGCTGGCCCTCTTCGAGCACCTTGTACCCGGCCATGTCGATGGCGGAGTAGTGGACGAAGACGTCCTGGCCGTCCCCGTCGACGGTGATGAACCCGTATCCCTTTTCAGCGTTGAACCACTTGACGGTTCCGTTCGCCATTCGTTGCTCCCATGTTGCGGTGTGTGGATCAGCACCTGCCTGTCGCCTGTACCGGGTCGCCCTCGACGCGGGCGAACGAGGCACCTGAGGTGCCGGACGTGCACACGGGCTCGGGCGACCAACTCCAGATAGTCACACCGCGCCGTCCGGACGCAAGGGGGTGCGCGTCACGAATGGTCGCAGAATGGCAACGATTCGCCCGGCTCAGCCGGCCGTGGCCTCCGCGTAGTCCGAACCGAGCACGAGCACGAGCGGCGTGCCCGTCTCGGCGAAGCTCTCGGAGAGGCGCACGTCGGCCTCGGGCAGCAGCGTCGCGACGCCGCGCGCGGCACCCTCCAGGTCGGGAGTCGCGTAGTAGACGACCGTCTCCGTGAGGTCGCTCGCACTCGCGTTGGCCGTGGCGTCGACCGGCACACCGCCGGCGGTGAGCGCCTCGGTGGCCTTGGCCGCGAGCCCGGCGGTCGTGGTGCCGTTCAGCACGGTCACCTTCACCTCGGGCGCGATCGTCGGCTCCGCGGTCGCGGTCGGCGTCGGCGTCGAAGCCGGGTCGGGCCCGCTCGCGGCGTTCAGCCGGTCGTTGAAGATCATGACGCCCGCGATGCCGACCCCGGCGAGCACCACGGTCGCGAGCGCGGCCCAGCCGAATCGGATCCATCGCGCCCCGCGGCGGGCGGGCGCGCGATGGGCGCCGACGCGGTCGATGCCGTGCGGGATCGTGTCGAAGCGATCGCGAGGGAACTTCTGCGCCATGTGATCCAGATTCGGGTCGGGGCCGGGCTCAGTCGAGCGGTCGGCCGAGGGGAATCGAACGGCTGGAGCGTGCCGCCCGACGCGCCGAACGCATCCGCTGCAGTCGCTTGACGAGCATCGGATCGTGGCGGAGCGCCGCCGGCGAGTCGATGAGCTCGCCGAGAATCCGATAGTAGCGGGCGGCGGAGATGTCGAACTCGTCGCGGATCGCCTCGGCCTTGCGGGCGGGCTGCTGCCACGCGCGCGCCTCGAAGGCGAGCACGCGGAGCTGGCGGTCGTCGAGGCCGACGGCAGCCGGTCGGTCGGGCACGCGCTCCGCGCTCATCCGTTCCTCCCGTCGCGGCGGTCGACGCACCGCCTGCAGCACATACTAGGGAACGCCCGCCGAGAGTGCGCCGAGTGATCGCGGCGTGTGCCGTCGGCCGGAACAGACCGCCGCTCCGCGGTGTTGCATCCGTTGCGGCCGCACCCGTCCGGCCGAGCTGAGACGATTGAACCCGTCGACCGCACCCCGAGAGGAGCACCCCATGTCCTACCCCGTGAACAAGAGCGATGCCGAGTGGCGAGCCGAGCTGGGCGACGACCAGTACTCGGTGCTCCGCGAGGCGGCGACCGAGCGCCCCTGGACGGGCGAGCTGCTCGACGAGGAGCGCGCCGGCGTCTACAACTGCGCCGCGTGCAAGGCCGAGCTCTTCAAGAGCGGCACGAAGTTCGACTCGGGCTGCGGCTGGCCGAGCTTCTTCGAGTCGGTGCGCCCTGAGGCGGTCGAGCTCATCGAGGACCGGACGCTCGGCATGGTCCGCACCGAGGTCCGCTGCGCGAACTGCGGCTCGCACCTCGGCCATGTCTTCCCCGACGGGTTCGGCACCCCCACGGGCGACCGGTACTGCATGAACTCGCTCGCCCTCGGCTTCACGCCCGAGTCCTGAGGTGGCGTCGGTTCGCGAAGCGGCGCTCGCCCGGCGTTCGGCGCCGAAGGTGACGGATGCCGCGCCCGACGACGCCGAGCTCCTCGAGCTGCTCGGCGTCGCCGAGCGGGTCGCCGACCACGCCGCCCTCCGGCCGTGGCGCACGATCGCGCTCCGCGGCGCCGCTCGCGAGCGGCTCGGCTCAGCCCTCGTGGCTGCGTCGGGCTTCGAGGGCCACGCGGCCGAGATGCTCGCAGCCAAGCCCCTCCGGGCGCCGCTGGTGCTCGCGCTCGTGCTCTCGCCGCGATTCCACCCGAAGGCGCCCGAATGGGAGCAGCTCGCCGCCGCCGCCGGCGTCGGTCACCTCCTGAGCCTGCTCCTCGACGAGGCCGGCTGGGGCGTCATGTGGCGCACGGGGCCGTTCACGAGGCATCCGGCCGTCGCCGAGATGCACGAGCTCGGCCCGGGCGAGCAGCTGCTCGGCTGGCTGTACGTCGGCGGGCGACCCGACGGCGGGCGCCCCGGGCGCCCGTCGGAGCGTCCGGCGCCGCGGTTCAGTTCGATCGACTGACCGCGGCATCCTCGCCCTCGCCGGGCTCGTCCGCGCGGTGCCGGTGGCGCGACCACCGGATCGACGCGACCGCGACCGCGATGACGGCGAGCACGGTACCGCCGATCGTGGCGGCGTCGACCGGCCGGCCGGTGGGCAGCAGCAGGTCGAGGGCGAGCGCCCCGGCGAGCTGACCGGCGACGCCGCAGAGGGCGAGCATCAGCACGCCGATGACGCGCACGACGAGCGCCTGCCCGGCGATGAAGATGCAGCCGATCGCACCGCCGAGGTAGAGCCAGGGCTCAGCCGGCAGCCGCTCGGGCCATCCCGCGATCGCCGCGTGCCCGAGCATGACGACCACGAGCGCGACGGTGCCGACGAGGAAGTTGCCGAACGCCGCGGTGAGCGCGCTGCCCGCCTCGGCCTTCACCCGCCCGTTGACGGCCTGCTGCCAGCCGACGCCGAGTCCGGCGACGAACGGGAACAGCATCACGAGCAGCGGCACGTCGTGCGCGAGCTGCGCCGACACGGCCCAGCCGATCGCGACGAGTGCGAGCAGCGCACCGAGCACGCGCATCGGGGTGAGCGGGCGCCGACCGCCGGGGCCGAGTCCGATCAGGTCGAACACGATGCCGCCGATGGTCTGGCCCGCCACGATCGCGACCGTGAACATGGCCACGCCGAGCACGCCGGCCGAGAGCCCCTGGGTGACGACGAACCAGGCGCCGGCGAGCCCGCCGAGCACCATCCACCACGCGAGGCGCCCGGCACGGAGGCCGGCGAGGACCCGCCCAATGCCCTCCCGGCCCGGGCGCCACACCGTGAGCGCGACCGTCAGGATGACGAGTCCCGTGCCGAACGAGATCGCCGCCGCCGTGTAGGGGTCGTCGAGCTCGGCGGCGAGCTGGCCGTTGATGCGCGACTGGACCGCGGTGCCCGCGCCGAACACGATCGCGAGCACGACCGCGATCCAGAGCGGCATGCGGGTGCGTTCGACATGCGGATGGACGTGCGCATGTCGGTGGGCGGGGCTGTGCGGTTCGGCGTTCGACGGTGCGCCGGCGATGTCTTCGGTCAAGAGCCGGCTACGGGACTCGAACCCGTAACCACCGCTTTACAAGAGCGGTGCGCTACCAATTGCGCCAAGCCGGCAGAGGGCGGAGGCCCCGTCGGATCATCCTACCCGGGCGGCACCGACGACGAAGGCCCGGCGCGAACGCCGGGCCTTCGTCGGGATGAGTCGCGACTACGACGCGGGCGTCGGGGTGGGGGTCGGGGTCGGCGTGGAGTTCGACTCCGAGAAGGCCTCGCCCGTGGCCTGCAGCACGAACGACTGGAACTCGGCCGGGTCGGTGAGCGAACCCACGTACTGCTTGCCGTTCACGAGCACGGTCGGGGTGCCCTTGATCGACTCGAGGTCGGAGTTCGGCACGGGCTGCGTGAGCGCCCGCTCGGTCGCGTTGTTCACCCAGCCGAAGAACTCCTTCGAGTCCATGCAGCTCTCGATCGTGCCGACCGACGATGCACCGGCCTCCTTCACGAAGCCCTTGATCTCGTCGTTCGTGAGACCGGTCGATCCCTCCTCGGGCTGGTTCGCGAAGAGCAGCGCGTTGAAGTCGAAGAACGACTCGGGCGAGGTGTCGGCCACGCACGCCGCGGCGTTCGCCGCACGCAGCGAGTATTGGGTGCCCGCCGACTTGTTCGTGAGGATCGCGAGGGGGTGCGTCTCGAGGGTGGCCGCGCCCTGCTCGACCATCGTGCGGATCGTCTCGCCGTTCGTCGTCTCGAACTGGCCGCAGAAGGGGCACAGGTAGTCGACGTAGACGACGATGTTCGCGACCGTGCCGCTGTCGTCCTGCTCGGTGGGGATCGGGTCGGCGTCGGCGGGGAGCGACTTCGTCTCGACCGGGGTGACGACGCCGTCGACTCCGGTGAGCAGGATGCCGTTGCTGGCCATGTTGGCGGGGCCGGGGCCCGCGGGCTTCATGTTCTGCACGACGACGCCGATGACCAGGCCGATCACGAGGATGACGGCGACGGTCACGCCGCCGACCAGCAGGAACTTGTTTCGGCGCTCACGCTTCTTCTGCGCTTCGCGCAGCTCCCTGGCCTTCTCGCGCGCGGCTTCGCGCTGCTGGTTACGGGTGGGGCGTGGCTGGTTCGATCCGCCGTTGCTCATCGATGGTCACTCCGGTCGCTGTGTGGGCGCGCGCGAGTGCAGGCGCACGCAATGACGATAGTAGGGAGGATGGCTGTGAATCACCCAAACGGCCACTGAACGCGCCCTCCACCTCCACCGGGCCGCAGCTGAGGATGCCTCGGGGTCGGCGCCGGGGCATCCACCCCACTGGTCGGGAGCCCCCTTCGCGCGTGCGATACTGAGGAGGCGTCGATGTCGACGCGCTTCCATTCACTACGGATCGTCCGGCACGTACCTGCCGGTGAAGGAGAGAAAGCACCATGGCGTCAGTCACGTTCGACAAGGCCACCCGCCTGTACCCGGGCGGCACCCGCCCCGCGGTCGACCAGCTCGACCTCGAGATCGCCGACGGCGAGTTCCTCGTGCTCGTCGGCCCGTCGGGTTGCGGCAAGTCCACGTCGCTCCGCATGCTCGCGGGCCTCGAAGAGGTCAACGACGGCAACATCTTCATCGGCGACCGCAACGTCACCGACGTGCCCCCGAAGGACCGCGACATCGCGATGGTCTTCCAGAACTACGCGCTGTACCCGCACATGACGGTCGCCGAGAACATGGGCTTCGCGCTCAAGATCGCCGGCGTCGGCAAGGAGGAGCGCGCCGCGCGCGTCCTCGAGGCCGCCAAGCTCCTCGACCTCGAGCCCTACCTCTCGCGCAAGCCGAAGGCCCTCTCGGGCGGTCAGCGCCAGCGCGTCGCCATGGGCCGCGCCATCGTGCGCCAGCCCCAGGTCTTCCTCATGGACGAGCCGCTCTCGAACCTCGACGCGAAGCTCCGCGTGCAGACCCGCACGCAGATCGCCTCGCTGCAGCGCCGCCTCGGCGTCACCACCGTCTACGTCACGCACGACCAGACCGAGGCGCTCACCATGGGCGACCGCATCGCCGTGCTGAAGGACGGCCTGCTCCAGCAGGTCGGCACCCCGCGCGACCTTTACGAGAAGCCGCAGAACGTGTTCGTCGCCGGCTTCATCGGCTCGCCCGCGATGAACTTGTTCCACGCCGACCTCGTCGAGTCGGGCGTCAAGTTCGGCTCGGCCGTCGTGCCGGTCGACCGCGACGTCCTCGCCGAGGCCACCAGCGCGGTCGCCACCATCGGCGTCCGCCCTGAAGACATCGTCGTCTCGTCGACCCCGGGCGAGGGCCTCGAGGTCGACGTCGACCTCGTCGAGGAGCTCGGCGCCGACGGCTACCTCTACGGCCACTCGACCGTCGAGGGCAAGCGCACCGACATCGTCGCCCGCGTCGACGGCCGCGCGCACCCGAACGCCGGCGAGAAGGTGTACCTCACCGCGACGCCGAACCACGTGCACCTCTTCGACGCCGAGTCGGGCGAGCGCCTCGGCAACAAGGCCGTCGTCAGCTGACCTCGCGCCTCATGACGACCGATGCCGGTCGGGCGGTTCGCCCGGCCGGCATCGTCGTCCTCCGAGGGCGCCCACGGGGCATCCGCACGTCTGGAAGGATCGACCCATGAGCGGTTCACTCTCCATCACCTCGCTTCGATGCTGCCCGACCCGGCTACGCTGAGACGACGATGAGCGGATCACTTTCCATCACTTCGGCGATGGCCGACCCGGCCCTCCTCGACCTGCCGTGGCACCTTCCGCTCGAGTCGTGGCCGAGCGACACGATCGCCGCCCTCCCGAAGGGCATCTCCCGCCACCTCGTGCGCTTCGCGCACCTCGGCGGGCACGTCGTCGCCATCAAGGAGACGACCGCCGAGATGGCGAAGGGCGAGTACGAGATGCTGCGGACGCTGCAGCGCCTCGAGATCCCCTGCGTCGACCCCGTCGCCGTCATCACGAACCGCAGCGACGACGAGGGCGACGAGCTGAAGCCCGTGCTCGTCACCCGGCACCTGCGATTCTCGCTCCCGTACCGCGCCCTCTTCTCGCAGACGCTGCGGCCCGACACCGCGACCCGCCTCGTCGACGCGCTCGCGGTGCTGCTCGTGCGCCTGCACATCGTCGGCTTCTTCTGGGGCGACGTGTCGCTCTCGAACACGCTGTTCCGCCGCGACGCGGGCGCCTTCGCCGCCTACCTCGTCGACGCCGAGACCGGCAAGCTCTACGAGGGCGGCCTCTCGAACGGGCAGCGCGAGAACGACCTCGAGATCGCCCGCGTGAACATCGCCGGCGAGCTCCTCGACCTCGAGGCCGGCGGCAAGGTCGCCGACGAGCTCGACCCCGTGCGCATCTCGAACGGCATCGTCGAGGCGTACCGCAGCCTCTGGACCGAGCTCACCGGCTCCGAGTCGTTCTCCTCGGCCGAGCGCTGGCGCATCAACGAGCGCGTCAACCGCCTCAACGAACTCGGCTTCGACATCGAGGAGCTCGCGATCAAGACGGATGCCTCGGGCACGACCGTGCGGATCCAGCCGAAGGTCGTCGACGCGGGGCACCACCAGCGCCGGCTCCTCCGCCTCACCGGCATCGATGCGGGCGAGAACCAGGCCCGGCGCCTGCTCAACGACCTCGACTCGTACCGCGCCGCCTACGGCAAGGGCGAGCTCGACGAGGAGATGGTGGCGCACGAGTGGCTCATGCGCGTGTTCGAGCCCGTGGTCCGCGCCATCCCACGCGAGCTGCGGGGCAAGCTCGAGCCGGCCGAGGTGTTCCACCAGCTGCTCGAGCACCGCTGGTTCATGGCGCAGCAGGCGGGGCACGACATCCCGCTCGCCGAGGCAGTGACCTCGTACATCAACACCGTGCTGCGCCACCGTCGTGACGAGGCCACCATGATCGACCCGCCGACCGGTTCGCTGACCGCCGCGATCGAGGTCGTGCCGACCGAGACCGCGGCGATGAGCGCCGTCGATCCCGATGACGACGACGACTGGCGCCTGAAGGTGTGAGTGCGGCCGCGAGGCATCCGACCGGATGCCTCGCGGTGACGCGACTCGCCCGCGCTACTCCCCCGCGGCGCGGAGCTTCGAGATCTCGTAGAGCGTCACCGAGGCGGCGATGCCGGCGTTGAGCGACTCGGTCGTCGCGCTGATCGGGATCGACACGATCGCGTCGCAGGTCTCGGCGACGAGCCGCGAGAGGCCCTTGCCCTCGCTGCCGACGACGACGACGATCGGACGGTCGGCCCAGCTGAGGCCCGGCAGCGACACGTCGCCGTCGCCGTCGAGGCCGAGCACGAACACGCCGCGCTCCTTCAGCCCCTTCAGGGTCTGCGTGAGGTTCGCGGCCATCGCGACCGGCACCCGCGCGGCGGCGCCGGCGGAGGTCTTCCATGCGGCCGAGTTGACGCCGACCGAACGACGCTGGGGCACGATGACGCCCTGGCCGCCGAAGGCGCCCGTCGAGCGCAGGATCGCGCCGAGGTTGCGCGGGTCGGTGATGCCGTCGAGGGCGACGAGCAGCGGCGTCTCGTCGCGCGCGAGGACCTCGTCGAGGAGCTCGATCGGGTGCGCGTACTCGTACGGCGGAACCTTGAGGGCGAGGCCCTGGTGCACGCCGCCCTCGCCCGCGAGGCGGTCGAGCTCGGGCTTCATGACCTCGAGGATCGGGATGCCGCGGTTCGTGGCGATCTTCACCGCCTCCTTGACCCGGTCGTCCATCTCGATGCGGGCGGCGATGTAGAGGGTCGTCGCGGGGATGCGCGTGCGCAGCGCCTCGACGACCGAGTTGCGGCCCGTCACGATCTCGGACTCGTCGCCCGACTTCGAGCGTCGCGCCGCACCCGAGGCGCCCCGGGGCGCATTCGAGCCGCGGCCCTGGCCCGCGACCTTGCCGCCGGTCCGGCCCTTACCGCCCGCGGCGGCGTAGCGCTCCTGCGCGGCCTTCCGCTTGCCGGCGGGGTGCCAGGCGCGGTCTTCGGCCTTGGGCGTCGGCCCCTTGCCCTCGAGGGCCTGACGGCCCTGGCCGCCCGAGCCGACCTGCTTGTTCTTCGCCTTCCGCACGGCTCCGGCGCGCGACTTTCCGCTGCTGCCCTTCATGATCCCAAACTCCAATGCGTGCCGGTCTGACTGTCTTCGATGGTGATGCCCGCGGCCGTGAGTTCGGCGCGGATCCGGTCGGCCGCCGCGTAGTCCTTCGACTCGCGGGCGGCCTGCCGGTCGTCGATGAGGCGACGGACGAGCATGTCGAGGGCCGCCGCAGCGGGCCCCTGCTCGGCCGCCGACCAGTGGGGGTCGCGGGGGTCGATGCCGAGCACCTGCACCATGGCGGCGACGTGCCCGCGGGCGGTCGCCGCGTCGTGCAGCTCCTCGGCGTCGAGTGCCTGGTTGCCGGCGCGCACCGTGTCGTGCAGCACCGCGAGCGCCTGGGGCACGCCGAGGTCGTCGTCCATCGCGGCCTCGAAGGCCGCGGGCACGACGGGGGCGCCGACGCCCGCGAAGCGGGTGCCCGCGAGCCGCCGCTCGACGCGTTCGAGGAACACGCGGATGCGGTCGACCGCCGCCTCGGCCTCGAGGAGCGAGGCGGGCGCGTAGTCGAGGGTCGAACGGTAGTGCGCCTGGCCGAGCAGGTACCGCACGGCGAGCGGGCTCGCGAGGGCGAAGAGCTCGGCGGCGTAGACCGAGTTGCCGAGCGACTTCGACATCTTCTGGCCGCCGATGTTGACGAGGCCGTTGTGCACCCAGTAGCGGGCGAAGCCGTCGCCGGCTGCACTCGACTGCGCCAGTTCGTTCTCGTGGTGCGGGAAGCGGAGGTCGAGCCCGCCGCCGTGCAGGTCGAACTCGGAGCCGAGGTAGCGGGCGGCCATGGCCGAGCACTCGATGTGCCAGCCGGGCCGGCCGTCGCCCCACGGCGAGTGCCAGCTCGCCGACTCGGGCTCGCTCGTCTTGCGGCCCTTCCACAGTGCGAAGTCGCGGGGGTCGCGCTTGCCGCGCGGGTCGGCGTCGGCCGCCGCCTCCATCTTGTCGCGCGACTGCCGGGTGAGCTCGCCGTAGGCGGGCCAGCTCGAGGTGTCGAAGTAGACGTCGCCCGAGCCGTCGGCGGCGGGATACGCGTGGCCGCGCTCGATGAGGCGGGCGATGAGCTCCTGCATCTGCTGCACGCTCGCGGTCGCCCGGGGCTCGTAGCTCGGCGCGAGGATGCCGAGCGAGTTGTAGGCCCCGGTGAACTCGAGCTCGACCCGGTAGGCGAGCGCCCACCACGTGTCGCTCGTGCCCTCGTCGACGGCGGCCTGCAGGATCTTGTCGTCGATGTCGGTGACGTTGCGCACGAAGACGACGTCGTTGCCGCGGTAGGCGAACCAGCGGCGCATGATGTCGTAGACGAGCGCGCTGCGGAGGTGGCCGATGTGGGGGCTCGACTGCACCGTCGGACCGCAGACGTACATGCCGATGCGCCCCTCCTGCAGGGGCACGAAGTCGCGCAGCGCCTGGGCCTTCGAGTCGTAGAGTCGCACGGTCACCTGCAAAGCTTACCGGCGCGACCCCGCGTGGCCCGCGTCGTGCGTCAGGCGGGAACGATGAGCGCGGTCGCGATGGCCGCGACGCCCTCGCCGCGACCCGTGAACCCGAGCGCGTCGCTCGTCGTCGCGGCGACGCTGACCGGCGCGCCGAGGACCTGCGAGAGCAGCGCCTCGGCCTCGGCCCTGCGCGGCGCGAGCTTCGGGCGATTGCCCACGATCTGCACGCTCACGTTGCCGATGCGATAGCCGGATGCCTCGACGAGGCGCCGGGTCTCGGCGAGGAACACCTCGCCGTGGGCGCCGGCGAACCGCGCGTCGGCGGTGCCGAAGATCTGGCCCACATCGCCGAGCCCGGCCGCGGCGAGGAGCGCGTCGCAGACGGCGTGCGCCGCGGCGTCGCCGTCGGAGTGCCCCGAGAGCCCCCGCTCGCCGGGCCAGTGCAGGCCCGCGAGCCAGAGCGGGGCGTCGTCGGCGAAGGCGTGCACGTCGGTCCCGGTGCCGATCCGCGGCACCGCGGTGCGCGGGGTTCCGGCGACGTCGGCCGGCCGGGCCTGCGGAGCGGCTGCCCGCTGCTCGGCGAGGAGCTGCTCCGCCCGGCGGAGATCGGCCGGCACGGTGATCTTGAACGCCCGCACGTCGCCGGGCACCGTCTCGACGACGAGCCCCGCGGCGGCGACGAGCGCCGCGTCGTCGGTGAACTCGCCGTGCGTCGTGGCGTAGGCGTGATCGAGCGAGGACCGCGGGAAGCCCTGCGGCGTCTGCACCGCGCGGAGGCTCGAGCGGTCGACGGTCTCGACGACCCGCCCGTCGTCGGCGACGCGCTTCACGGTGTCGACCACGTCGAGGGCTGGCACGATGCCGTGCCGGCGCGCGCGCACGGCGGCGGCGACCTCGTCGAAGAGCAGTGCGGGGGTGAGCGCCCGGGCGGCGTCGTGCACGAGCACCGTCTCGACGGCGGCGGGAAGCACGGCGAGGCCGGCGGCGACGGACTCCTGGCGGCTCGAGCCGCCGGCGACGACGTCGATCGCGGCACCCGCGGCCGCGGCGTCGGCGGAGAATCGTCCGCGTGCCTCCTCGACGCGATCGCCCGGGACCACGAGCACGAGGTGCGGCGCCTGCCGCATCGCGAGCACGCCGGAGACCGCGGCGGCGAGCACGGTGTCGGTGCCGAGCGGCACGAAGGCCTTGGGCTCGGCATGGCCGAGGCGGGTGCCGCTGCCTGCGGCGACGACGATGACGGCGATCGCTGAACTCACGCTTCGAGCGTAGTCCCGGGTGCTCACGGCCCGAGTGCCCGGCGCCGCGAACCGCGACGCCGGAGACGACGAACGGCGGGTGCGCGCGCACCCGCCGTTCGACGAAGGATCGGATCGCCCCGCTAGGAGGCGAGCACCTCGTCGAGCACGGTCGACGCCGCCTCTTCGTCGGTCTTCTCGGCGAGCGCGAGCTCGGAGATCAGGATCTGACGTGCCTTCGCGAGCATGCGCTTCTCACCTGCGGAGAGACCGCGGTCCTGATCGCGGCGCCAGAGGTCGCGCACGACCTCGGAGACCTTGATCACATCGCCCGAGGCTAGCTTCTCGAGGTTCGCCTTGTAGCGGCGCGACCAGTTGGTCGGCTCCTCGGTGAAGGGGGCGCGCAGCACCTCGAAGACCTTGTCGAGGCCCTCCTTGCCGATGACGTCGCGAACGCCGACGAGGTCGACGTTCTCCGCGGGCACCTCGATGACGAGGTCACCCTGCGTGACGTTCAGCTTGAGGTAGAGCTTCTCTTCACCCTTGATGATGCGTTTCTTGACCTCGGTGATCGTTGCGGCACCGTGGTGGGGGTAAACGACGGTTTCGCCAACCTCAAAAAGCATGAATGATAGTCCTTTCGGCAACTTTCAGGATATCACATTCCCGATCGTGCTAAGGTTCGCCTCCCCTTCTGGCGGGCGCTCCCGCGTACGATATGCTCAGATTCGATCGCACGTGCCGACTGGTTCGTGCGCGCAGTTTCGCACTTGGAGGTTCTGTGAAGGCGCGTCTCGCCGCATCCGCTGCTCTGGCCCTCGGCGTCGCGCTCGGCGCGAGCGGGTGCTCGATGCTCACCTATCAGGCGACGACCGAGCACTACGACGCGAGCGACGGCGTCTCCGCCAACGTCGGCGACCTCGACCTCCGCAACATCCTCGTCGTCAGCGACGACGGCGTCGACGGCACGCTCGTACTCACCATCGTGAACAACGGCGAGGACGACGTCGACCTCGACGTGCAGGTCGACGGCGGCGACACCGTGACCATCCCGGTCGACGCGGGCGCGACCGTCGCCTTCGGCACCGACGCGGTCGAGGGCCTCGACGAGGTCGAGCCGATCGTGCTCGAGGGCATCGACACCGACCCCGGGTCGCTCCTGCCGATCTACTTCCAGTACGGCTCGGCCGAGGGCATCGAGAAGCAGGTCCCGGTGCTCGACGGGCGTCTGCCCGAGTACGAGTCGCTCGTTCCCTGAA
This sequence comes from Agromyces sp. NPDC058126, assembly GCF_042884595.1. Lineage (NCBI taxonomy): Bacteria > Bacillati > Actinomycetota > Actinomycetes > Micrococcales > Microbacteriaceae > Agromyces > Agromyces sp. NPDC058126. The sequence goes on from NZ_JBHVTS010000002.1 coordinate 50,753, forward strand.
CCGCGACCCACTGAACGCGACGAAGAGCGGATGCCACCGGCATCCGCTCTTCGCATGTCTGCGCCCCGCGGGGCGCCGGCGTCACGCCTCGAATCGGTAGCCGAGACCGCGCACGGTGACGAGCTGCACCGGCTCGGACGGGGCGAGCTCGATCTTCGAGCGGATGCGCTTGATGTGCACGTCGAGCGTCTTCGTGTCGCCGAAGTAGTCGGAGCCCCAGACGCGGTCGATCAGCTGGCCGCGCGTGAGCACCCGGCCGGGGTTGCGCATGAGCAGTTCGAGCAGCTCGAATTCCTTCAGCGGCATGGGCACGGGCGCGCCGTCGACCTCGACCGTGTGCCGGTCGACGTCCATCTTGACGCGACCGCCCTCGAGCACGGCCTCGTCGTAGTCCTCGATCTCGGTGCGGCGGCGCAGCACCGCCCGGATGCGTGCGAGCAGCTCGCGCGTCTTGTAGGGCTTCGTGACGTAGTCGTCGGCGCCGAGCTCGAGCCCGACGACGATGTCGATCTCCGAGTCCTTTGCCGTGAGCATGATGATCGGCACGGTCGAGCGCGTGCGGATCTCACGGCAGACCTCGGTGCCCGGCAGCCCCGGCAGCATGAGGTCGAGCAGCACCAGGTCGGCCCCGTCGCGGTCGAATGCGGCGATCGCCGAGGGGCCGTCGGCGGCGACCTCGATCTCGTAGCCCTCGCGCTCGAGCAGGAAGCTCAGCGGATCGGAGAGGGCGATCTCGTCTTCGACGAGCAGGATGCGGGTCACGTACGGTCTCCTTGTCGGGATGCTGCGAGCTTCGCAGCCGGTCGGGCATCGGCCGGGGCCGACGTCGCCCCGGGGGCGTCGGCCGCGTCGCCGGCGACGGGGGGCGTCTCGGCGAGCGGCAGCTTGATCATGAACGTCGAGCCGCGGCCGGGCTGCGACCACACGCGGACGTCGCCGCCGTGGTTCTGCACCGTGTGCTTCACGATGCTGAGCCCGAGCCCCGAGCCGCCGGTGTTGCGCGAGCGGGCCTGGTCGACCCGGTAGAAGCGCTCGAAGACGCGATCGAGGTCGTCGCTCTCGATGCCGATGCCCTGGTCGGTGACGGCGATCTCGACCTCGTCGCCCTCGACCTTGACGCCGACGCCCACCCGGCCGCCCTCGTTCGAGTACGCGATCGCGTTCGCGACGAGGTTGTGCACCGCGACGATCATGAGCGCGCGATCGCCGTAGACCTCGGCGCCGCTGCCCGCCTTGACGGCGACGTCGACGCGCTTGCCGCCGGCGACGACCCGGTTCTGGTCGACGGCCGCAGCGACGATCTCGTCGACGTCGACGAGCACGTCGGGCCGCAGCGCGTCCCTGGCCTGGAGTCGCGAGAGCTCGATCACCTCGCTCGTGATGTGCGCCAGCCGGCTCGCCTCGACCGACAGCCGGCCCGCGAAGCGGCGGACCTGGTCGGGCTCGTCGGCCGCCTGGTCGAGGGCTTCGGCGAGCAGGCTGACGCTCGCGATCGGCGTCTTCAGCTCGTGGCTGATGTTCGCGACGAAGTCGCGTCGCACCTCGTCGAGGCGGTGCGACTCCGTGCGGTCCTCGGCGAGGAGGAGCACGAAGCGGGTGCCGAGGCGGGCGACGCGCACCCGCAGGCGCAGCGGGGACTCGCCGTACGGCGACCGCGCGACCGTGAGCTCCTCGGCGACGGGGTCGCCCGAGCGCCGCACCGAGGCGACGAGTTCGAGCAGTTCGGGGTGCACGAGCGCCTGCTGGCGCACGAGCCCCATCGCGAGCGCGCCGGGCGAGGCGCGGAGCACGTTGTTCGAGGGGTCGAGGACGACGCCGGCGGACTCCAGCACGTCGAGGACCTGGTCGACGCCGTCGGGGATCGTCGGCGCGACGACCCGCGCCGCGCTCGATCCGCGGCGCTCGGCGACGTGCAGCACGACCATGAATGCGGCGCCGAGGAAGACGCCGAAGGCGAGCGCGGTGAGCACTGCCCACGTGGAGTCCATGGCACCAGACTAACGAGGCGCCAGGCGCCGGAAGGCCGTCTTCCCGCTGTGCGGCGCTACGTTAGTGAGTGTTCAGCATCCCGGCACCTGTTGTTCACCTCCGGCCGGGAGGATGTCCCGGAGCCGGGTCGTCCCGGAGGGTTCGTGCTGTGCGCGCGGACGATGAGAGGCAAGGAATTCGAGCATGCGTGAGGTGTTCCAGCAGGAACTGGCCGAGGTGCAGGAGCGACTCGTGGAGATCGCCGACCTCGTCGCCGTTTCGATCGACAAGGCGACTCGGGCGTTCAACGAATCCGACGTGAGTCTCGCCGAGGAGGTGATCGCCGACGACGACAAGATCGACCAGGCCGCCGTCGAGCTCGACGAGCTCGCGATCACGATCCTCGCGAAGCAGCAGCCGGTCGCGCGCGACCTGCGCATCGTCGTGAGCGCGCTGCGCATCAGCGCCTCGCTCGAGCGCATGGGCGACATGTCGACCCACATCTCGCAGCTCGCCCGCTACCGCTTCCCCGACAAGGTCGTGCCGAAGTCGCTGCGCCCGACCTTCTCGGAGATGGGCCGGCTCGACGTCGAGATCGCCCGCAAGCTCGTCGAGCTCCTCCGCACGGAGGACGTGCACCTCGCGGAGGAGATCCGCAACGAGGACGACAAGGTCGATGCGCTGCACCTCTCGGTCTTCGACAAGGTGCTCGGCGAGAAGTGGAAGGGCGAGACCGTCGACACGGTCGACGCGACCCTCGCGAGCCGCTACCACGAGCGCTTCGCGGACCACGCGGTCTCGATCGCGAAGAAGGTCCAGTACCTCGCGACCGGCGACTGGGACCCGGAGAAGTCCGCGCTCTGAGCGCACCCCGGGTCGCGGGCCGCGTCCGGGACGACGAAGGGCGGATGCCGTACGGCATCCGCCCTTCTCGTGCTCCGCGCTACTTCTTGCCCTGCGCCGCCACCGCGGCCGCACCGGCCGCCGCCGCCTCGGGGTCGAGGTACTCGCCCGGCTTCGTCGGGCGGAAGTCGTCGTCGAGCTCGTAGACGAGCGGGATGCCGGTCGGGATGTTGAGCTCGGCGATGTCGTCGTCGCTGATGCCGTCGAGGTGCTTCACGAGTGCACGCAGCGAGTTGCCGTGCGCGGTCACGAGCACCGTCTTGCCGGCGGCGAGGTCGGGGACGATGTCGGACTGCCAGTACGGCAGCATCCGCGCGATCACGTCCTTCAGGCACTCGGTGCGCGGCAGCTCGTCGTCGGCGAGGTCCGCGTAGCGCGGGTCGCCGACCTGCGAGTACTCGGCGTCGTCGGCGAGCACGGGCGGCGGCACGTCGAACGAGCGACGCCACAGCTGGAACTGCTCGGGGCCGTACTTCTCGAGCGTCTCGGCCTTGTCGAGCCCCTGGAGGGCGCCGTAGTGGCGCTCGTTGAGGCGCCAGCTGCGACGCACGTCGATCCATGCGCGGTCGGCGACGTCGAGCGCGATGTTCGCCGTCTGGATCGCGCGCGTGAGCACCGAGGTGTGCAGCACGTCGGGCAGCAGGCCCGAGTCGGCGAGGAGCTCGCCCGCGCGAGCCGCCTCGGTGCGACCGAGCTCGGAGAGCCGGACGTCGACCCAACCGGTGAACAGGTTCTTCTGGTTCCATTCGCTGTTGCCGTGACGGAGCAGCACGAGGGTGTGAGGCATGCCCACCAGCCTAGCGGCGAGGCATCCCGGGCCCCGCCCGCGTGAAGCCCGATGACCGCCCGGCTGCCGTGAAGGCGGCCGCCGGGCTGCCAGACTTGCAGCATGCCCCCGGATGCCTCGCCCCACCCCCGGCGCCTCCGGCCCGGGCAGCGCGTGGGCACCGTCACCCGGGGCACCACGAACACGAACCGGCTGCGCCGGGTCGACCGCTGGATCGCCGCGCATCCGGCCCTGCTGCACGCGCCCGACCCGTTCGTCGTCGACCTGGGCTACGGGGCGAGCGGGGTCACGACGCTCGAGCTCGCGTCGCGGCTCTCCCATGTGCGTCCCGACGTCCGCGTGCTCGGTCTCGAGATCGAGCCCGAGCGGGTGCGCGTCGCGCGCGAGCAGCTCGCCGCGGTCCGGGCGGGCGACGCGCATTTCAGCGCCTCGCTCGACGTCGACTTCGCGGTCGGCGGCTTCGAGGTCCCGGTGCCGCGCGGGCGACGCCCCGCGGTGATCCGCGCGTTCAACGTGCTGCGCCAGTACGAGGAGGCCGAGGTCGCCGCGGCGTGGGACCTCATGCGGTCGCGGCTCGCCCCCGGGGGGCTGCTCGTCGAGGGCACCTGCGACGAACTCGGCCGGGTGTCCAGCTGGGTGGGGATCGGGGCATCCGGACCGCGGACCTTCACCGTGAGCCTGCGCCGCTCGGGCCTCGATCTGCCCTCGATCGTCGCCGAGCGCCTGCCGAAGGCGCTCATCCACCGCAACGTGCCGGGCGAGCGGATCCACCGACTGCTCGGCGATCTCGACCTGGCGTGGCGGACGCATGCGGCGATGGCCGTCTACGGGCCGTCGCAGCGTTGGATCGCGGCCGTCGCGACGCTCCGCCACGAGGGGTGGCCGATCATCGGCGGGCCGCGACGCACCCGGCTCGGCGAGCTGACCGTGCCGTGGTCGGCCGTCGCCCCGCTCGACTGAGCGAGCCCGGATCCGGCCCGCGGCGACCGGAGGACATCCGGCCATTCTGCGTACAAATGCGCATTACTCAACAGTCCTGATGATTAAGAAGTCGATAGAGGCACATCTTTTGCTTGACCAACGGCAAAAGTCCCCCTAGGTTCGGGATCGGACTCGCACACCGTAGTGATCGTCTGCGTGTCCGGCATTGGAAACCAACGGAGGTCTCATGCTGACGAAGCTGCCACACGTCCTCTCCCGGCTCCTCGCCGGGACACTCGCCTCGATACTCGCCGCCGGCGCGTTCGTGGCGACCGCCGCACCAGCACAGGCGCACGACGGCGCCCATGTGCTGATCTTCACCAAGACCACGCAGTACCGGCACACCGACGCGATCGACAAGGGCACGCCCCTGATCACGGCGGCCCTCGAAGCCGAGGACATGGTGGTCACCCACACCGAGGACTCCACGGTCTTCAACGACCAGGCCCTCGCCGAGTACGACGCCATCATCATGTTCCAGACCTCGGGCGACCCCTGGAACGCCGACCAGAAGGCCGCGCTCGAGCGCTACCAGGAGGCCGGCGGCGGCATCGTCGCGATCCACAACGCCACCGACATGCGCGGCAACTACGCCTGGTGGGACGAGCTCGTCGGCTCGCTCATGCCGGGCCACGCCGCCACCGGCACCGACCCCGGCCAGCCCGGCACCGTGCGCATCGAGGACCACACGCACCCCTCGACCGCGCACTTCGAGGCCGACCGCTGGGACCGCGCCGACGAGTGGTACAACTTCTCGAACAACGTCCGCGGCACCGCGCACGTGCTCGCCACGATGGACGAGTCGACGTACGACGCGGGCGGCAACGCCATGGGCTACGACCACCCGATCTCGTGGTGCAAGCCCTACGACGGCGGCCGCGCCTGGGTGACGGCGATGGGCCACTTCGGCTCGCACTTCGAGGAGCCCGACCTGATCGAGCACATCGTCGGCGGCGTGAAGTACGCCGCGGGCGTCGAAGCCGGCGACTGCGGCGGCACCTCATGGGGCAACTTCGAGAAGGTCGCGCTCGACCAGAACACCTCGGCGCCCTTCGCGATGGACATCGCCGAGGACGGACGGGTCTTCTACACCGAGCTCGTGCGCGGCCAGGTCCGCGTCTGGGACCCGGCGACGAACGCCGTCACGACCGCGCTCGAGCTCGACGTCTACTCGGGCGGTGAGGACGGCCTCCTCGGCATCGCCCTCGACCCCGACTTCACCGAGAACGGGCGCGTCTACCTGTACCGCTCCCCCGACGCACCCGACAACTCCGACCCGTCGAGCTTCTTCAGCCGCGTCTCCCGCTTCACGATGGAGAACGGCGTCATCGACTCGGCCAGTGAGGAGCTCATCATCGAGGTGCCCGCGCGGCGCCTCCCCGACGAGCCCGGCCACACCGGCGGCGGCCTCGACTTCGACGCCCAGGGCAACCTGTACCTCGGCGTCGGCGACGACGTGAACCCGCACTCGGAGCCCTCGGGCGGCTACGCGCCGCTCTCGACCCGTCCCGGCACGTTCCACGACGCCCGCGAGACCTCGGCGAACACGAACGACCTCCGCGGAAAGCTGCTGCGGATCACGCCGAAGGCCGACGGCCCCGGCTACACGATCCCGGAGGGCAACCTCTTCCCGGAGGCCGACGACGCGGACGGCAAGACGCTGCCCGAGATCTACGCGATGGGCTTCCGCAACCCGTTCCGCTTCTCGATCGACCAGTCGACCGGTGCGATCAGCCTCGCCGACTACTCCCCCGACAACGGCAGCGACGCGCCCGCCACGCGCGGCCCCGCCGGCATCGCGGAGTGGAACTACATCACGAGCCCCGGCAACTACGGCTGGCCGCTCTGCATGGGCCAGAACGAGCCGTTCCGCGACGTCGACTACACGACGAACCCCGTCACGGTCGGCGACTACTTCGACTGCGACGCGCCGATCAACGACTCGCCCCGCAACACGGGCCTGACCGAGCTGCCTGCGGCGCGCGGCGCCGACCTCGCGTACGGCTACAAGCGCTCCTCGGTGCCCGGCATCATCCCGCAGGGCGGCGGCCTCGCCCCCATGGGCGGCCCGGTGTACGAGTACGACCCCGAGCTCGTGAGCGACACGAAGTTCCCGGCGTCGTACGACGGCAAGCCCTTCTTCTACGAGTGGGCGCGCAACAAGATGTACTCCATCCAGCTCGCCGACGGCGAACAGGCCCCGGGCGACCAGATCGAGAAGGTGAACGCGTTCCTCCCGCAGGAGCAGTTCCTCGCCCCGATCGACTCGCGCTTCGGCCCCGACGGCTCGCTCTACGTGCTCGACTGGGGCGGCGGCTTCGGCCGTGACAACCCGAACTCGGGGCTCCACCGCATCGACTACATCCAGGGCTCCCGCTCGCCGATCGCGAAGATCTCGATCGACCACGACTCGGGTCAGGCGCCGCTCGCGGTGGCCTTCGACGGCTCGGGTTCGACCGACCCCGAGAACGCCGCGCTGCAGTATGCGTGGGACTTCGACGGCGACGGCGCGACCGACGCGACGACCCCGCAGGCGAGCCACAGCTACGCGGCCGACGGCGTCTACGACGCCCGCCTGACCGTCACCGACCCCGACGGCAAGACCGGCACGACCACCGTGCCGATCACCGTCGGCAACACCCGCCCGCAGGTCGGCATCTCGCTGCCGCCGACCGGTGCGTTCTTCGACTTCGGCGACGACCTCAACTGGGCCTCCCAGGTGAGCGACCCCGAGGACGGCACGGTCGACGGCTCGGAGGTCATCATCCAGCCGGCGCTCGGCCACGACGACCACGCGCACCCGCTCACCCCGCTCTCGGGTCTCACCGGCACCACGCCGACGAGCCTCGGCGGCCACGCCCCCGATGAGGACATCTTCTTCGCGATCGACGCCCGGTACACCGACCACGGCGGCGCAGGCGGGGTGAACCCGCTCACGGGCTCGGCGACGACGCTCGTGTTCCCGAAGGTGAAGCAGGCCGAGTTCTTCGACACCTCCTCGCCCGGTGTCTCCGTCGTCGCGAGCCGCGACGTCGGCGGCGCCGAGGGCGACCGCATGGTCGTCGCCCGCGACGGGGACTGGGTGAACTACGAGCCGGTGAGCTTCCACCGCATCGACCGTCTCGCGCTGCGGGTCTCCGCGGTCGCCGAGGGCACGAGCATCGAGCTGCGCCAGGGCGCCGCCGATGGCGCACTGCTCGCGACCGCCGAGGTTCCGGCGACCGGTTCGACCCGCTTCGCGGACGTCGCGCTCGACGTGAGCGCGTTCTCGGGCGACTCGATGAACCTGTTCCTCGTGTTCCGGGGCGGAGAGGTGAAGCTGAACTTCCTCGAGGCGATCGGCCGGGGCTCGTCCCCGACCGCGGCCCCCGAGGTCGCGATCACCTCGCCCGAGCAGGGCGTCCAGCTGGAGCCCGGTCAGGACGTCACGGTCGAGGCCGCGGCGAGCGACGAGTTCAACACCGACGGTTCGGTCGAGGCGGTCGAGTTCTTCGTCGACGGCGAGTCGATCGGCACCGACACCGAGGCGCCGTACACGGCCGAGTGGGCGTCGCCCGAGGAGGGGCTCTACGAGCTCACCGCGGTCGCGACGAACGCGGCGGGCAAGTCGAAGACCTCGCGTGTCGTGCTCTCGCAGGTCGGCGAGCTGTTCGGCGACCTCGTGCCCTTCACGAACGCCGACGGCCTCTTCGAACGGATCGGCGCGGGCAAGTTCCGCATCACCGGTGCGGGCGACGACACCTGGCAGGGGGTCGACGAGTACTCGACGCTGTACGCTCCGGCGGGCGGCGACGAGGACTGGGAGGCCGTCGTCAAGGTCGACGCGCAGCAGAACACGAACGGTTCGGCCAAGGCCGGCATCATCGTGCGCAACGACCTGACGCAGCCCGGCAGCTCGCCCGGCTACGCGATGGTCGGCATCCGTCCGAACAACGGCATCGAGTTCCTCGCGGACCCCGACGGCAACGGCCAGCTGAACACCTCGGTCGCGGGCGGCACGACGAGCTACCCCACCTGGGTGAAGCTCAAGCGCTCGGGCACCGAGTACACGGCCTACTTCTCGAAGAACGGCACGAGCTGGACCCAGGTCGGCGGTGCGGTGACCCTCGCGGACGCCGCGAGCACGCAGGACGTCGGCATGTTCATGATCTCGCACGCCGGTTCGGCGGGTGTCGTCGACTTCTCGGAGTTCGCGATCGACACCGACCCGAAGGGGCCCGAGCCCGAGCAGCCGCTCGAGCCGCTCATGTGCACGGGCGCACCGTTCTCCGACGAGTTCGACGCCCCGGCGCTCGCGCCGTCGTGGACGGTCCGTTCCGGCGCGGTGCCGGTCACGCAGTCGGGTGGTGCGGTGACGCTCCCCGTGACCGCGGGCGACATCAACGAGGCGTCGACCGGTCCGGTCAGCTTCATCGGCAAGCCCACCCCCGCCGGGGCGTGGGAGGCGACGACGAAGATCGACCTCGCGCACACCTCGCACTGGCAGTGGGCGGGCCTCGTGCTCCACGGCAGCGATGACGAGTACAACAAGCTCGCCTTCGTCCGCAGCCAGAACGGCAGCCGGTTCATCGAGTTCCAGAGCGAGACGGCCGGTTCGCGCTCGACGGCGGCGTCGCCGACGCTCCCGGCCGACTTCCCGAGCACGGTCCACCTGAAGCTCACGAGCGACGGCAGCGTGCTGAAGGGCGCGTACTCGGCCGACGGCCAGAACTGGACGGCCCTGGCCGGCCAGCTCCAGCAGAAGCCGAACGCACGCCTCGGCGTGATGGCCGCGGGCGACCTCGGCACCACGCCGACGGTCGCGAAGGTCGACTGGCTGCGCGTCACGCCCGACGCCGACACGCGCACCCCGGTGACGCCGAGCGACGCGTTCGACGGCACGGCGCTCGACGGCTGCCGCTGGGCGCAGAGCGTGCGCTACGACTCGAACCACCTCGAGGTCGCCGACGGCCACCTCAAGATCGAGACGCAGCCGGGCGACATCAACGGGTCGAACCCCGTGTCGCCGCGCAACTTCATCCTCACCGAGGCGCCCGAGGGCGACTGGGTGGCGACCACGAAGTTCAAGGCCCCGCTGAAGCACCGCTACCAGCTGGCCGGCCTCATGATGTGGGCCGACGACGACAACTACGTCAAGGCCGACATCGTCGCGTACAACAACCCGGGCAGCGCGCTCGACCTCCGGGCCGAGCTCGCCGGTGAGAAGGGCGCGTCGGGCATCGGAAGCCGCAACCTCAACATCGCCGACTCGAGCGAGAGCGGGTACTGGTACCTGCGCGTGACGAAATCGGGGTCGAGCTACGCGGCCGAGGTGAGCGACGGCGGCGTCAACTGGACGTCGATCGGCCAGCCGATCACGTTCGACCTCCCCCTGAAGGGCGTCGGCCTCATGGCCATCGGCCCCCAGCAGGAGGAGTCGACCGTCGTCGAGTTCGACTCGTTCGAGCTCGAGGTGCCGAAGGTCGACGTCACGGCCCCGACGACCGAGCTCGCCCTGAGCCCGGCCGAGCCCGACGGCGCCGAGGGCTGGTACACGGCCGCTCCGAGCTTCTCGCTCGAGGCGGGCGACGGAGACGGCACCGGCGTGGCCTCGACCGAGTACGCGATCGGCGACGGCGCGTGGACCGCGTACACCGAGCCGGTCGAGGTGGCCGGCGAGGGCGAGACAACGGTGCGCTACCGCTCGACGGACGAGGCGGGCAACGTCGAGGAGGCGCGCTCGGTGAGCGTCCGGCTCGACACCGTCGCCCCGGTCACCACGGCCACGGTCGAGGAGATCGTCCGCGGCGCGGTGTTCACCCTCACGGGAGTCGACGACACCTCGGGCGTCGCCGGCACCGAGGTCCGGGTCGACGGCGGCGACTGGGTCGCCTACGCCGAACCGGTCACGGTGAGCGGGGCGGGCGAGCACACGGTCGAGTACCGCTCGACCGACGTCGCCGGCAACGCCGAGGAGGCCCAGACCGCCGAGATCACGATCGACGAGCCGCTGCCCGTCGAGCTCGGGGTCACGGCGACCGCGGCGCCCCAGTGCGTCGCCGGCACCGCGCAGCTCGCGGTGTACGCCGCGAACACCGGCAACGTGGCATCCGACGTCGTCATCACGACGCCGTGGGGCACCCACGAGATCGCCGATGTCGCCGCGGGCTCGGCCGTCTACCACCTGTTCGACACGGAGACGAACAAGCTCAAGAAGGGCAGCATCACGGTCGCGGTCCGGCACCACGGCGGCGAGCGCGAGCACCTGAAGGAGGTCAAGGTCGCCTACGCCAAGATGAACTGCAAGTAGTCATCGGCTGACGATGCCCCGGAGCCCTCGGGCTCCGGGGCATCGTCGTGTCCGGGGTGGTCGCGACGGGCGGATGCCACGCGGCCGGAGCCGGGCGCGCCGAAGCGCCGCGCCTTGGCACGACGCGGCGGACCCGGCATCCGATCGACCGGGCCTGCGGACGGCGGCTAGGGCTTGCGAACCCCGAGGCGCGGCAGGCGCGGAACCTCGACGGCGGCGCCAGCGCCCGCCGGCACGATCTCGACCTGGGCCGCGGCCACGTCGATGCCGTGGCTCAGCACGATGAGGGGCAGCTCGGCGGGCACGGCGCGCTTCACCACGGCGAGCGCGATCGGCCCGAGCTCGTGGTGCATGGCGCTCGACGTGATGCGCCCGACCACCTTGCGCTCGGGCGACTCGCCCTCGGCGGGTTCGGGGCGCACCTTCTCGCCGACGACCTCGTCGCCGGGTGCGGGCAGCACGGTGTCGCTGCCATCGAGGTGGAGCAGCACGAGCCGTCGCGGCGGGCGGCCGAGGTTCAGCACCTTCGCCACCGTCTCCTGGCCCTTGTAGCAGCCCTTGCCGAGGTCGACGGCGCTGCGCAGCCAGTCGAGCTCGTGCGGGATCGTCTTCTCGTCGACCTCGCTCGCGAGGCGCGGGCGCCATGCGGCGATGCGCAGCGCGTCGAGCGCGAGCGCCCCCGCGATCGCGACGCGCCCGGCCGCGACCGCGTCGGCGGCGTCGGCGAGCGCCGCGCGCGGCACGATGCGCTCGATGAGGCGCCAGTCGGATGCCGGGTGGCCGGCCTGCTCGGCGTACTGGTGCGCGCCGGGCCGGGGTGCGGCCCACGGGTCGACCCAGTCGAACGCGACGCCCGCGGGGGCGTACGCGGTGACGGCGGCGTCGAGCGCGGCCGTCGACATCGCGGCGAGCACCGCCGACTCTGCGCTGCGGTCGGCGACCTCGACGCGCAGCATGAACCGCATGCGGTCGAGCCAGGCTGCGAGCGTCGCGGCCTCGTCGCCCTCGACGACGAGCCAGACGGTCTCGCCGTCGTCGACGGCGTGCACGGCGTGCTCGATGTGCCCGGCAGCGTCGAGGAGCAGTGCCTCGATGCCCTCGCCCGGCGAGAGGCGGTCGAAGGACTGGCTCGCCATCGAGTGCAACCAGCTCAGGCGGTCGGGGCCGGTCACCGTGACGACGCCGCGGTCGGAGAGGTCGACGATCGCCTCGCCGCGCTCGAGGCGGCGCTGCTCGACCATGGGGTTGCCGTAGTGGCCGGCGACGGCCGGCGAGGACTCGGACGGCACGGCGCCGGGGAGCGCGAGCAGCGGCGACGCGGTCATCAGTCGACCTTGCCGAGGCGAGCCGAGGCGTGCGTGCGGAGGTCCTGGCCGAGGGCCGCGATGTCCCACGCCCAGAGCAGGTGCCCCTCGACGAGCCCGTAGAGGCGGGTCGCCGCCGAGTACGGCTTCGCACCGGCCGCGCGCATGACGGCGTCGGTGGCGAGATCGATGCGGGGGCCCTTCACCTGGCCGAGGTAGAGCTCGCTGACGCCGCCCGGGTGCACGATCGACACCTCGAGGTCGAACCCGCCGTCGGCGTTGCGCAGGGCTTCGACCGAGTCGGCGTCGGGGAACCGCGTCTCGCCGACCGCGGGCAGCAGCGCCGGCCCCGGGTCGCCCTCGCCCTGCGCACGGGCGAGGCGCCAGTAGCCGGTCTCGGTCGCGAGCGGGGTGGGCTCACCGCCCTCTTCGGCCGGGAAGAGCCACGTGTACGAGGTGTAGTTCAGGTGGGGCAGCCCGTCGTGGCTGAAACTCACCCGCTGCCCGAACTCGTGCGTGACCGATTCGTCGTCGACCGCGTAGTCGATCACCCCGGAGCCCTCCCAGACTCCGAGGAGCCAGGAGAGCGGGACGAGCTCTGCCGGGAGGTCGACGGGCAGCTCGATCATCGCCACGCCTTCACCAGCGCCTAGCGCTGACCCTTGAAGAGCTTGTAGACGACGACCCCGCTGATCCACGCGATCGCGAGGCTCGCGAGGCCGAGCAGGCCGATGAAGAGGAGTTCGAGGGCGAGCAGCTCAGACATACTGCGAGTCTATCCGCTGCCCGCGGGGCTCGGGCGCGTCAGCCCGTCGCGAGCGGTGCGAGCAGCAGCGCGGCGAGCGCGACCACGACGACGGCTCCGCCGATCGAGGCCGACACCCGCCCGACGAAGCCCTCGGGCCGGCGGGTGGCCAGCTGCACGACGAGCGTGCCGATCACCGCGGCGGCGAGCACGACGCCGAGCGCGCCGTAGAGCCCGAGCCACGAGTCATCCCCGAACCAGGTGCCCTGGCCCGAGAGGGCGAGGCCGCCGACGATCGCGGACCCCGCGATCGCGACCGCCCAGATGAGCACGACGCTCGCCCACCCGAAGCGCGTCCCGGACTGCTCGACCATGTCTCCCCGTTCGTGTCGCGGGACGGCGGCGGCCGTCCCGTAGTATTGACCGCACCTTACTACTGGAGGGTGTGGCGTGGCGCAGCTGCTGATCTTGACGCCGACGGCCAACGACGACGTTCTCCCGGCGCTCGCACTGCTGACCCATCGGGTCAGGGTGATCCCCGCGTCGCCCGAGCAGCTCGTCCGCGCACCCGACGCCGACCTCGTGCTGCTCGACGCACGCACGAACCTCGCCGGCGCGAAGGCGCTCTCCCAGATCCTGAAGACGACGGGGCTCTCTGCGCCGCTCGTGCTCGTCGTCACCGAGGGCGGCCTCGCCGCCGTCACGCCCGACTGGGGCGTCGACGACGTCGTCCTCGAGGGCGCCGGTCCCGCCGAGATCGACGCGCGCATCCGCCTCGCGATCGGGCGCGCGCAGACCTCGCAGCCGAGCGAACGCATCCAGACCTCGGGCGTCGTCATCGACGAGGCGAGCTACTCGGCCAAGGTGCACGGCAAGCCGCTCGACCTCACCTACAAGGAGTTCGAGCTGCTGCGCTTCCTCGCGGCGCATCCCTCGCGCGTGTTCACCCGCGAGCAGCTGCTCAGCGAGGTGTGGGGATACGACTACTTCGGCGGCACCCGCACGGTCGACGTGCACGTGCGGCGGCTGAGGGCGAAGCTCGGTGACCTCGAGTCGCTCATCGGCACCGTGCGCAACGTCGGGTACCGCTTCAACGTCCACGAGGACGATGAAGGCGCGGGCGCAGCCCCCGTCACCGCCCGCTGACGGGCGCAGCCCCGTCACCGCCCAGCTCCGTCACCGCCCGCTGACGGGCGCAGCCCCGTCACCGCCCAGCTCCGTCACCGCCCGTTAACCCGGCCCTCATCGGCGCGTTTCGGGTCGCGTGCCATGATGAGTGGATGAGCCCCGACAGCATCCTCGAGGACGACCGCACCTCCGACCGGACGGCGAGCGACTTCGACGACGACTTCGAACCCTTCGACACCGAAGGCGCCCCCGAGCTGCCGGCCGAGCGCTACCTCGACCGCGAGCTCAGCTGGCTCGCGTTCAACCAGCGGGTGCTCGAGCTCGCCGAGGACGAATCCCTCCCGGTGCTCGAGCGGGCCAACTTCCTCGCGATCTTCGCGTCGAACCTCGACGAGTTCTTCATGGTCCGGGTCGCGGGCCTCAAGCGCCGCATCGTCACTGGGCTCGCAGTGCCGACGAACATCGGGCGGGCCCCGGCCGACGTGCTGAGCGACATCTCGAAGAAGGCGCACGAGCTGCAGGAGCGCCACGCCGCCGCGTACCAGACCCTCGTGAAGCCGGCCCTCGCCGCAGCCGGCATCCGCATCGCCACCTGGACCGAGCTCGGCGACGACGAGCGCGCCCACCTCCACGACGTCTTCTCGAAGCAGATCTTCCCGGTGCTCATGCCCCTCGCGGTCGACCCGGCGCACCCCTTCCCCTACATCTCGGGCCTCTCGCTGAACCTCTCGGTGCGCGTGCGCAACAGCCGCACCGGCCGGCAGGAGTTCGCGCGCGTGAAGGTGCCGCAGATGCTGCCGCGCTTCGTGCGCGTCGACCCCGACGAGTCGATCGAAAGCGCCAGGTACCTCACCCTCGAGGAGCTCATCGCCAACCATCTCGGCGACCTCTTCCCCGGCATGGAGATCGTGGAGCACCACGTGTTCCGCGTCACCCGCAACGAGGACGTCGAGATCGAGGAGGACGAGACCGAGAACCTCATCAAGGCGCTCGAGAAGGAGCTGCTGCGGCGGCGGTTCGGCCCGCCGATCCGCCTCGAGGTCACCGACGACATGGACGAGGTGACGCTCGGCCTCCTCGTTCGCGAACTGGATGTCACGGACCAGGAGGTCTACCGCCTCCCCGCGCCGCTCGACCTCGGCGGCCTCTTCGACCTGTCGCGCCTCGACCGGCCCGAACTCCACTACCCGACGCACGTGCCGACGACGGCCGTGCAGCTGCAGCCGACCGAGTCGAACCTGCGGGCCGACGTCTTCAAGGCGGTGTCCCGCCAGGACGTGCTGCTGCACCACCCCTACGAGTCGTTCGCGACGAGCGTGCAGGCGTTCCTCGAGCAGGCGGCGGCCGACCCCGACGTCCTGGCCATCAAGCAGACCCTGTACCGCACCTCCGGCGACAGCCCCATCGTCGAGGCGCTCATCGACGCGGCCGAGTCGGGCAAGCAGGTGCTCGCGCTCGTCGAGATCAAGGCCCGCTTCGACGAGCAGGCGAACATCACGTGGGCGCGCAAGCTCGAGAAGGCGGGCGTCCACGTCGTCTACGGCCTCGTCGGGCTGAAGACGCACTGCAAGCTCGCGCTCGTGATCCGCCAGGAGAAGGGCGTGCTGCGCCACTACAGCCACATCGGCACGGGCAACTACAACCCGAAGACGAGCCGCATCTACGAGGACCTCGGCCTGCTCACCGCCGACGACCAGGTCGGCAAGGACCTGACCCGCCTCTTCAACGAGCTGTCGGGCTACGCGATCGAGAAGAAGTTCAAGCGGCTCCTCGTGGCTCCCCTCCACCTCCGCAAGGGGCTCCTGAAGCTCATCGCGACCGAGATCCGCAACGCGGAGGAGGGCCGGCCCAGCGGCATCCGCATCAAGGTGAACTCGATGGTCGACGAGGCCATCATCGACGCGCTCTACCGCGCCTCGAACGCCGGGGTGCCCGTCGAGGTGTGGGTGCGCGGCATCTGCAGCCTGCGACCGGGCCTGCCCGGGCTCAGCGAGAACATCCGGGTGCGCTCGATCCTCGGGCGCTACCTCGAGCACTCGCGGCTGTTCTCGTTCGAGAACGACGGCGACCCGCAGATCTTCATCGGCTCGGCCGACATGATGCACCGCAACCTCGACCGCCGGGTCGAGGCGCTCGTGCGCCTCACCGACCCCCTGCACCTCGCCGAGGTGCAAGGGCTGTTCGACCGGGCGATGGACGAGTCGACGAGTTCGTGGCACCTCGACGGCGAGGGCGTGTGGACCCGCCACTCGACCGACGACTCGGGGCAGCCGCTCGCCGACATGCAGAACCTGCTCATGGCCGAGGTGGCTCGTCGCACGAGATCGGCCCAGCGTCCGCGAACGGGGCAACGCCGGTGACGACGGCCGTCTACGCCGCCGGCGCCGTCTGCTGGCGCCACATCGACGGCAAGCTGCACGTGCTCGTCATCCATCGCACGGTCTACGGCGACGTCACGATCCCGAAGGGCAAGGTCGATCCCGGCGAGTCGCTGCCGCAGACCGCGGTCCGCGAGATCGCCGAGGAGACGGGGCTCGAGGTCGCCCTCGGCGTGCCGCTCGGCATCTCGCGCTACCCGCTGCCGAGCGGTCGCGAGAAGATCGTGCACTACTGGGCGGCCGAGGTGAGCGACAAGGCCGTGCAGCGCTCGACGTTCAAGCCGAACGCCGAGGTCGCGGCGCTCGAGTGGGTGACGCCCAAGCGCGCCCGCGGGTACCTCAGCTACCAGCCCGACGTCGAGATCCTCGACAACTTCATGCAACTCGTCGAGCAGGGCGTCACGCGGACCTTCAGCCTCACCGTGCTCCGCCACGGCAAGGCGGTCGCACGAAACGGGTTCGAGGGGCCGGATGCCTCGCGGCCGCTCTCCGCCCGCGGGGTCGACCAGGCGGCGGGGCTGGTCGGCACGCTGACCGCCTGGGGACCGAAGCGCATCGTGACGAGCCCCGCAGTGCGGTGCGTCACGACGGTGGCGCCGCTCGCCGCTGCGACCGGCATCGAGATCAAGCGGGACGCCGGCATCAGCGAGGACGCATGGCGGGCGGGCGACGGCGAGGTGCGCCGTGTCGTCGGCAAGCGGGTGCGCGCGGGCCGGTCTGCCGTGATCTGCAGTCACGGCCCGCTGCTGCCCGACCTCCTCACGGAGCTCGCGCTCGCGACCGCCACCCCGCTCGGCACCTACGTCGGAGACGCCGCCGAGCTCGAACCCGGCGCGTTCAGCGTCGTGCATCTCTCGGCGACGAACCAGGGTTCGGGCATCATCTCGATCGAGACGCACCCGCCGCGCGCCTGAAAGCGCGATCTTCCGGCGGTTTCTGCGCGCCCGGATCCGTTCACCTCCCGTTTACCGAGGTGGCGGATGCTCGTAAGGCGCGCTCGTTAGCGTCGCAGGCGGGCCGGCACCGGCCCACAACTCCTGCAAACGATCCCCGGAAGGGAAATCACGTGAACCTCAAGCGTTTCGGCGTGCCCGCAGCCATCGCCGTCACCGCGGCGCTCGCGCTCAGCTCCTGCGCCTCGAACGAGGGCGGCGCCGCCGCTCCCGAGGAGTCGACCTCGACTCTCGCCGGCAACCTCGTCGGCGCAGGCGCCTCGTCGCAGGACGCGGCCCAGCAGTCGTGGATCGCCGGCTTCCAGACCGCGAACCCCGACGTCACGATCGACTACGACCCCTCGGGTTCGGGCGCCGGCCGCGAGACCTTCCTCTCGGGTGCGAGCGACTTCGCCGGTTCCGACCGCGCGTTCAAGGACGAGGAGCTCGCCGCCGGCGGCTTCCAGAAGTGCGCCCCCGACTCGACCATCGTCGAGCTCCCCCTCTACATCTCGCCGATCGCGGTCATCTTCAACCTCGAGGGCGTCGACTCGCTCGACCTCGACGCCGCGACCGTCGCCGGTATCTTCGCGGGCAAGATCACCAAGTGGAACGACCCGGCGATCGCCGCGACGAACCCCGACGCGACGCTCCCCGACCTCGCCATCACGCCCGTGCACCGCTCGGACGACTCGGGCACCACGGAGAACTTCACCGAGTACCTCGGTGCGGCCGCGGCCGACGTCTGGACGTGGGAGGCCGACGGCGTGTGGCCGTTCGAGGGCGGCGAGGCCGCACAGGGCACCTCGGGCCTCGTCGACGCCGTGACCAACGGCAACGGCACCATCGGCTACGCCGACGCCTCGCGCGCCGGTGACCTCGGCACCGTGGCGATCAAGGTCGGCGACGAGTTCGTGCCGTACTCGCCCGAGGCCGCTGCCGCGATCGTCGACCACTCGCCGTTCGCCGAGGGCCGCGCCGAGGGCGACCTCGCGATCGAGATCGACCGCACCTCCGAAGAGGCGGGCGTCTACCCGATCGTCCTCGTCAGCTACCTCATCGCCTGCGGCGAGTACGCCGAGTCCGACAACGTGGAGCTCGTGAAGGCGTACCTCTCCTACCTCGCGAGCCCCGAGGGCCAGGAGACCGCCGCGACCGACGCCGGCTCGGCGCCGATCTCGGACTCGCTCCGCGAGAAGGTGACCGCCGCGATCGACTCGATCAAGTAATGACGTCGTGCCCGACCCCCGAGTTCCAGGAGGAACGACGGGGTCGGGCACAGCCGCGTCCTCCGGTTCGTCCGGGAGGCGCACCCCCGAACCGCAACCCGACCCCCGAGGATCGCACCAGATGACCTCCGCACCAGCCCCGATCAAGGCGAAGCTCCGCGTCGGCGACCTCGTCTTCTCCCGTTCGGCGGTCTTCGCCGGCTCGATGATCCTCGTGACGCTCGCCGCCGTCGCCCTCTTCCTGATCGTCCAGAGCATCCCCGCACTCTCCGCCACGAAGGAAGACGCGTCGATCCTCGAGACGAACTTCTGGGAGTACGTCGGGCCCCTCGTCTTCGGCACCGTCTGGGCTGCGGCGCTCGCCCTCCTCATCGCCTTGCCGATCTCGATCGGCATCGCCCTCTTCATCTCGCACTACGCGCCGCGGCGGCTCGCCTCGGTCCTCGGCTACATCGTCGACCTCCTCGCCGCCGTCCCCTCGGTCGTGTTCGGCCTCTGGGGCATCGGCGTGCTCGCCCCGGCCGTCGTGCCGGCCTACACCTGGCTCAACGAGAACCTCGGGTGGATCCCGCTGTTCAGCGGCACCGTCTCGGCCACCGGCCGCACCATCCTCACCGCCGCGCTCGTCCTCGCCGTCATGGTCCTCCCGATCATGACCGCCATCTGCCGCGAGGTGTTCCTGCAGACCCCCGTCCTCCACGAGGAGGCCGCGCTCGCGCTCGGCGCGACCCGCTGGGAGATGATCCGCGTCGCGGTGCTGCCGTTCGGCCGCTCGGGCATCATCTCGGCCTCGGTGCTCGGCCTCGGCCGAGCACTCGGCGAGACCATGGCCGTCGCGATGGTGCTCTCGGCCGCGCACGTCGTGACGTTCGACCTGCTGACCTCGGTCAACCCGACCACCATCGCCGCGAACATCGCGCTGAGCTTCCCCGAGGCCTACGCCCTCAACGTGAACGTGCTCATCGCGACCGGCCTCATCCTCTTCGTCGTGACCTTCGCGGTCAACGCCTTCGCGCGCTGGATCATCAGTCGCCGCAAGGAATTCTCGGGAGCGAACTGATGACCCTGCAGACCATGACCCCCGCGCCCGAGACGGGCACCCCGATCGCGAACTCGCTCACCGCGGGCCGCCTCCCCTCCTCCGCCCCCTGGGTGATCCTCGGCACCGCGGTCGCGGTCGCGGCCGCCGTCTTCGGCGTCGTCGCGATCGGCTCCGGTTCGGGCTTCGACTGGGGCGGCGCGCTCGTCGTGGGCGCCCTGCTCTACATCCCCGCGATCTGGCTCTTCTCGCGCCTCGTCGAGGGCGCACGCCGGGCGACCGACCGCCTCGTGACGGCGCTCGTGACGGGTGCGTTCCTCCTCGCGATGATCCCCCTCGTGTCACTGTCGATCACCGTCGTGACCTTCGGCCTCGCCCGCTTCGACGCCGACTTCTTCTCGATGTCGATGCGCAACGTCACCGGCGAGGGCGGCGGCGCGCTGCACGCGATCGTCGGCACGCTGCTCATGACGGGCGCCGCGGCGGTCATCTCGATCCCGATCGGCCTGATGACCTCGATCTACCTCGTCGAGTACGGCCGCGGCAAGCTCGCCCGCGGGGTGACCTTCCTCGTCGACGTCATGACCGGCATCCCGTCGATCGTCGCGGGCCTGTTCGCCTATTCGCTCTTCGCGATCTTCTGGGGCCCCGGCACCCGCACCGGCATCGCCGGCGCCGTCGCGCTCTCGCTCCTCATGATCCCGGTCGTGGTCCGCTCGAGCGAGGAGATGCTGCGGCTCGTGCCGAACGAGCTCCGCGAGGCGGCCTACGCCCTCGGCGTGCCGAAGTGGCTGACGATCGTGAAGGTCGTGCTGCCCACCTCGATCGCGGGCATCACGACCGGCATCATGCTCTCGATCGCCCGCGTCATCGGCGAGACGGCCCCGCTCCTCATCGCCGCGGGCTTCACCGCGAGCATGAACTACAACCTCTTCGAGGGGCGCATGCAGTCGCTGCCGGTGTTCGTCTACACGCAGTACGCGAACCAGGGCAACCCGGCCGAGGCGTTCCTCGACCGTGCCTGGGCCGCCGCCCTCACCCTCATCCTCATCGTCATGGCGCTGAACCTCATCGCGAGGCTCATCGCCCGTCTGTTCGCGCCGAAGCTCGGCCGCTGAGCCCGTCGACCGAAAGCAAAAAGGAAACCCGTGTCCAAGCGCATCGAAGTCCGCGACCTCAACGTCTACTACAGCAAGTTCCTCGCTGTGGAGGGCGTCACCCTCGAGATCGAACCCCGCAGCGTCACCGCGTTCATCGGTCCGTCGGGCTGCGGCAAGTCGACTTTCCTCCGCACCCTGAACCGCATGCACGAGGTCATCCCCGGCGCGCGCGTCGAGGGCGAGGTGCTCATCGACGGCAACAACCTCTACGACCCCGCGGTCGACCCGGTGCTCGTGCGCCGTCAGGTCGGCATGGTGTTCCAGCGGCCGAACCCGTTCCCGACGATGTCGATCAAGGAGAACGTGCTGGCGGGCGTCAAGCTCAACAACAAGCGCATCTCGAAGTCCGACGCCGACGAGCTCGTCGAGGGGTCGCTGCGGGGTGCGAACCTCTGGAACGAGGTGAAGGACCGCCTCGACCGCCCCGGTTCGGGTCTCTCGGGCGGCCAGCAGCAGCGTCTCTGCATCGCGCGCGCGATCGCGGTCTCCCCCGAGGTCATCCTCATGGACGAGCCGTGCTCGGCGCTCGACCCGATCTCGACGCTCGCGATCGAGGACCTCATCGAGGAGCTCAAGCAGCAGTACACGATCGTGATCGTGACGCACAACATGCAGCAGGCGTCGCGCGTCAGCGACCGGACCGCCTTCTTCAACATCGCGGGCACCGGCAAGCCGGGCAAGCTCATCGAGTACGCCGACACGACGACGATCTTCTCGAACCCCTCGGTGCAGGCGACCGAGGACTACGTCTCGGGCCGCTTCGGTTGATCGGCCGCGTGCGCGACGCGCACGGCGCGGCGCGCGCATGACGGATGCCCCGGAGCGAGGTTCGCTCCGGGGCATCCGTGTTCTCAGAGGCGGGTCAGCAGGCCTTCACCAGCTCCCAGGGGCCCCACTGCTCGGCGCCCGGGGTGTTGCCCTGCGTCCACCACTTGGCCTTGTACTCGTTGCCCGAGTGGCTCACGGTCGCTCCGCCCGAGTACGCGGCCGTCGCGCTCCACGCGGCGGCGCTGCAGCCGGTCGGGTCGGTGGGATCCGTCGGGTCGGTGGGGTCGGTCGGGTCGGTCGGATCCGTCGTGCACGGGCCGACGAGGCCCCAGACGTCGTTGGTGCCGGGGGTGTTGCCCTGCGTCCACCACTTCGCCGAGTACTCCTTGCCGCCGTACGAGACCTTCTGTCCGCCCGTGTAGATCGCGGTCGCGCTCCACGCGGCCGCGGTGCAGCCGGTCGGGTCGGTGGGATCGGTCGGGTCCGTCGGGTCGGTGGGATCCGTCGGATCGGTCGGCCCGGTGGGGTCGGTCGCCGGGCCCGTCGCCGAGGCGCGGAGCTTGTCGGCGAGGGTGCCGATCAGCTGGCCGTTGCGGTCGCCGTCGAGCTCCCACCACATGCCGCCGCCGAGGCCGAGGTCCGCGATGTACTGCCCCTTGCGGGTCGTCGACTGCGCGTTGTCGTAGCTCCACCACTGGTTGCCGTCGTAGCGCCAGGCGGCGCCGATGGCGGGGTCGTAGTGGTCGGTGCCGAGGGTCTTCAGCTTGTCGTAGTCCTCGTTGCCCTTCTCCCACGTGCCGGGGGCTGCGGCCGTCGCGGGGCCCCAGGCATTCGCCGAGGTCGCGCCCTGCCAACCGCGTCCGTAGGCGGCGAGCCCGATGCCGAGCTGCTTCGGTGAGATCCCGGTCTTCAGGTACTCCTTCACGGCCTTGTCGACGCTGAACTTCTTCGCCGCGGGCCGGGTGTCGGCGGGGTCGTCGAAGAGGTTCGCCTGGTGACCGGTGAGCGTCGGGTCCCACGCGCCGTGCAGGTCGTAGCCCTGCACGTTGCCGTAGTCGAGGTAGCGGAAGTTCTCGGGGTTGTTCCAGCCGCCCGCCGCGATGTCGGCGGGGTTCGCCGGAAGGAACGCCGAGAGCTGGTACGGGTGGCCGTTCTCCGCGCTCAGGGCGTCCATCTGCGTGCGGAACTCCTTGAGGAGCAGCGTGAAGTTCGCCTTGTCGTTCACCTCGTCGACGTGGTTGCCGACCTCGCCGTTCGGCGAGCCCGGCCACTCCCAGTCGATGTCGATGCCGTCGAACACGCCGGCCGCGGCACCGGTGCCGCCACGCCCGTCGACGACGGGCAGGTTGCCGCGCAGGTAGAGGTCGACGCAGCTCTTCACGAACTTCTTGCGCGAGGCGTCCGTCGCGGCGGCCTTCGAGAAGTTCTTCGACCAGGTCCACCCGCCGAGCGAGATCATGACCTTGAGGTTCGGGTTCTTCGCCTTCAGCTGCTTCATCTGGTTGAACGAGCCGGCGAGCGGCTGGTCCCAGGTGTCGGCTGTGCCTGCGACCGAGTTGGCGGCGGTGTAGCCCATGCCGAAGTCGGCCCACGCGTCGCCAGCGCCGTCGGAGCCGTTCGGCCCTGTGCCCTGCGCCTTGTTCGCGATGAAGCACGTCAGGTCCTGGTAGTGGATGTTGCCGAACGCGTAGTTGATGTGGGTGAGGTCGGCCGCAGCACCGGAGGTCTGCAGCTGCTTGGCTTTGAAGTCGCGGCCGTAGACGCCCCACTGGGCGAAGTAGCCGACGTTGCGGTAGCCGTTGACGGCGCTCGGCGACTGCTCGGCCGCGACGGCCGGCGCGGCGCCGACGGCGGCGAGGCCGGCGACCATCGCGCCGGTCGCGAGGGCGGCGAGCGCCCGGCGCAATCCGCGCCCGGGAGTTCTCTGATTCTTCATGGCGTCCTTCGGTGAAGGGGAACTGAACGGGCGTGCGCCCTTGGACACGCTCACGCTACGAAGGGCGGCCGCCGGCGGGCGTCCGCACGATCCACATGATCCGGTCCCCGGGTGCCGGGCGTACGTAGGACTACCTACGTACTGCATGCGGACGGGCGGGGGTCCCGTCGCCGGAACCCCCGCCCGCGGCATCCGCCTCGACCGCTGGATGCCTCGATGCCGCACCCGACTCAGCAGGCGGCCGGCTGACCCCAGACGTCGTTCGTGCCGGGGGTGTTGCCCTGCGTCCACCACTTCGCCGTGTACTCGGATCCGTTGTAGGAGACCTGCTGGCCCCCGGTGTAGATCGCCGTGGCGCTCCAGGCCGCCGCGTCGCACGTGCCCGTGCCACCGCCGCCGGTGCCGCCACCCGACCCGGCCGACGGCTCGACGACCGTGACGCCGCGCGGCAGATCGTCGAGCGTCGCGAAGGTCTCGGTGCCGATCTTCACCCGCAGGTTCGAGATCTCCGTCATGGGCAGTCGCCACGAGAGCTTCGTGAAGACGCTGCCGCCGGCGGGGATGCCGCCCGAGGGCACCGTGATCGCGTAGGTGTGGAAGTCGCCCTTCAGGCCGCCCACGTTCGATCCGGTGTGGTCGCTCGACACCTTCGTGATGCCCCAGCCGTTCTGCTCGCCCATCGCGCCCGTGTCGCTCGTCGCCGTGTCGAAAGTGATCGTCGACCCCGCGGGGATCGCGGTCTTCGACCGGTTCGTGAAGGTCGTCTTCGGGTTGATCGGGTAGTTGTTGTCGCCGAGCGCGAAGTCTCCGAACGACACCTGCAGGTCGATCGCCTTCGTCGGCATCGAGCCGTTCGCCTTCGCCGCGTCGTACGGCTGCGACGCCGAGAGCCGGTCGTGCAGGATCGACACGAGCGTCGACCCCATCTCGTACTGGCCCTTCTGCGTGTTGTACCCGTAGTCGCCCGCGAGCTCCCAGATCATGGCGCCGCCGATGCCGTTGTCGGAGATGTACTCGGCCTTCGCCGTGATCGCCTGGTCGGCGTCGCCCGAGAGGAAGGTCTTCGTGGTGGCGTTCCACCACCACTCGGTCTTCGTCGTCTGGTCGAAGTGGTGCGTGTACGTGCCGTTGATCGACGTCGGCGCCCCGTAGGAGGCGGTGTAGTCGCCCACGACGCCCTTCTGCAGGTTCAGCACGTGCCAGATCGGGTTCGCGCCGGCGCCGACCTCGGCCCCGGTCTTGTCGAGGTCGTGCCAGAGGTTGTTGATGCCGACCGCGCCGTTGCCGCACTTCGAGGTGCCGCCGATCGTCGGCCCGGTGCCGGGCGGGCACTTCGTCTGGTCGGCGAGCGGCGCCTTGCCGTAGAGCCCGTCGGTGCCGCCCTGCACGCCGTCCCAGCCGCGGGTGTAGAACGGCAGGCCGACGTTGATGCGACCGGGCGGCATCGCGCCGCGGAAGTAGTGGTATGCCCAGTCGGTGTTGAGGTAGCCGATGTTGGCGTAGGCGCCGTAGACGCCGCCGGCGGCGAGCTCGGGGTCCTTGCCGTCGTCGAAGAGCGGGCCGTTGCCGCCGACGTAGTCGTTCCACGAGCCGTGCAGGTCGTAGCTCATGATGTTGACGTAGTCGAGGTACGGGGTCACCTGGTAGACCTCCGCGCCGCGCAGCAGCCAGCCCGAGGCGGGGGCGGCGACCGTGAGCAGGTAGTGCGTGCCGTCGGCCGTGCCGGCGCGGTCGAGCTTCTCGCGCAGGGTCTTCATGAGCGACTCGTAGCCGGCCCAGAGCTTCGCACGCCGAGGCTCGGAGTAGGCGAAGTCGTCGGGGCTGCCGGCCTTGCCGTTGGAGTTGGCGTACTCGTAGTCGATGTCGACGCCGTCGAAGCCGTAGGTGCGGATGAACTGCACCGCGCTGTCGGCGAAGGCGTCGATCTTGGCCTGCGAGTCGGTGAGCGTGTAGAAGCCGCCGTCGGCGACCCGGTCGCCGTTCGCGTCGAAGTGACCGCCGGTCTCGGCCCAGCCGCCGACCGAGACGAGCGCCTTCACGCCCGGATTCTGCTGCTTGTACTTCGAGAGCAGGTTGAAGTGCCCCTGGTACGGCAGCGTCGGGTCCATCTCGGCGCCCGCGACGCCCGGCCAGGTCATCTTCGTCGAGGCGTTGCCCGCGACGTCCTGGTTGACCGAGACCTTGCCCTGCCCGTCGATGTGGGCGAATGCGTAGTTGATGTGGCTGAGCTGCGTCCACGGGATGTCGCTCGCGAGGTAGCGCGGCTGGCCGTTCTGCCCCGTGCGCCAGTTCGTGAAGTAGCCGATGACGCGGTGCTCGAGGCCGTTCGGCAGCTTCTCGCGGCCCTGCTCGTCGTAGATGGTGCAGTAGGGCACGTCGACGCCGGGGGTCTGGTAGAGGCCGTCGGGCCGGCACTTCTCGTCGGGGTTCGACGTCCACGGCGTGCCGGGCTCGGGGGTGGGCGTCGGGGTCGGCGTCGGAGTGGGGGTCGGAGTGGGCGTGGGGGTCGGCGTCGGAGTCGGCTCGGGGGTTCCCGTGCCGCAGGCCGCGCCCGCCGCCCAGGGGCCCCACTCGCCGGTGCCCGGCTCGTTGTTCTGGGTCCACCACTTCGCGGTGTAGTTGACGCCGCCGTGCGAGGCGGTCGCGCCGCCCGTGTAGACGGCGGTCGAGCTCCACGCCGGGGCGCATGCCTCGGCGGCGCTCGCGACCGCTGCGGGGAGGAGGGCTGCGATGAGCAGTCCGATCCCCCCGGCGGCGACGGCGGCCTTCGAGCCGCGCCCGAACTTCAGTGTTCGCATCTCGTTCCTGTCTGCCTGTGGTCCGCCCGCGGTCCACGGGCAGCCCGACGCTACCGACGGGACGGCGCCGCCGAATCCGCACATCCCCGCATACGCGGGACTACGTACGCGCCTCGGCCGACGGCCTACGCGGTGCGCGACGGAGACAGTCCGCGCATGCGGTAGGCGAGCACCGCGAGCTCGACCCGCGAATGCACGTCGAGCTTCGTGAAGACGCGACCGAGATGCACCTCGACGGTGCGGACCGAGACGTAGAGCCGCGCCGCGGCGTCGCGATTGGATGCCCCGTCGACGACCAGCATCGCGACCTCGAGCTCGCGCTCGGTCAGCACCTCGGCCCACACGGCGCGGCACGCCACGAGCGGGTCGTCGGGATCGGCCGGCTCGGGGGCGATCGGGGCCGGGGCCGTCGCCTCGGATGCGGGCGCAGGCGCCGGTGCTGGGACACCGGCACCCGCGAGTGGCGCCCCGACGGGCGAGGGCGCCGTGCGGCCCGACGCTCCGCCGCCGTTCACGGTGACCGCAGCCGGCTCACCTGCAGGCGCGACCGGTGAGTCGGGCCCCGCCGCGAGCAGACGCCGCTCGGCGTCGACGACGGCGAGCCAGGCCGTCGCGCCAGACTCGCCGAACAGGTGCTCGGCGGCCAGCAGGTGGCGTTGCGCACGCTCGGGAGCGCCCGCCTCGCCGCAGGCCCGCGCGAGCATGAGTTCGGTGCGAGCGCGCTCGTAGTGCGAGCCGATACCCCGGCTGGCCTCAAGCGCTGCGCGGTAGTCGCCCTCGAAGCGATGCCGGTCGGTGCTGCGCATGCGACGGCGGAGCTCGCTCGCGAGCCGCGAGTCGGGCGGGCGCCGCACGCCCGACTCGGCCGCCGACCCGGCGTCCGCCGACGTCGCTCGAGCGTGCACCTCCCAGCCGTCGGCGGTGTCGAGCCCCGGCACGTGCAGGCCGCACCCGGCCGCCTGCTCGCGTTCGCCCGCGAGGGCGACGAGCGTCGCCGCCTCGGCACGGGCGCCGCGCAGATGTGCGGCCACGGCGCGGTCGACGAGCTCCTCGGCCCGGATCGAGACCGTCGAGGGAGGCTGCGACGCCTCGACCGCGCGGGCGAACGCACCGATCTCGCCGTTCGTGATGACATCGATCCGTCGCGCGAGCGTCGCCCCGAGCCCGCCGAACGGCAGTGCGATCGGCAGGTCGGTCGCGGCACGGGCGAGCAGCTGACCGGCCCGGCCGACCTCGCCCGACCAGAGCACCAGCAGGGCGGCGGCGACCGCGCGCGCGGCCCGCATGATCGGCGCCCGTTCGTCGCGCGCGACGCGCGGATCGCTCGACGTGTCGCGGAGTGCGCCGAGCCAGCGGGCGGCACGCTCGGGATCGCCCGCGAGGCCCTGCTCGATCGCGCGCGCGATCGCGCCCGCGCCGGCCGTCGCGGCGGTGCCCGACGTAACGGTCGTCGGCGCGGCGCCGTCGCACGCGTTCCCGACCCCGAACATCGCACACCACGCGAGCGCCGCACGGAGCGGCCCGTCGTCGAGCCCGTACCGGGTGGTCAGCCGCCCGGCTTCGGCGAGGCGGCGCGCGGCGGCGGCCGGAGCACCGCGCTCCGCCAGCAGCCCGGCCGCGGTCGCCGAGGCGCGGGCGAGATCGGACCACCGTCGCGCGGGCCCGGTCGCGGCATCCGAACAGCTCGCCCCGTCGTCGACCGCCGCGGCGATCCGATCGTCGAGCTCGCCGAGCGGCACGTCGCCCTCGAGCGCTGAGCGCGCGATGAGATAGTCGGCGAGCACCGCGGCGCGCTCGTCCTCGCCGCCGTGCTCGAGCACCCCGCCGAACCAGCACCTGGCGTCGTCGACGTGACCGCCGTGCAGGGCAGCGCGCCCGGCGGTGCGCCACGCATCGATCTCGGCGCGGCCCGAGGCGTGGCTCGCCGCCTCGCGGGCGACGGCGTGCGCCCACTCGGACTCGCCGGCCGCATCGGCGGCCTCGGCGATCTCGAGGAGCGGGGCGACGAACGCCTCGGAGCCCTCGAGCGTGGAGAGCGATCGATGCCAGGTGGCCCGCGCGTCGACGCCGAGCTCGGCATAGGCCCGGGCGAGCGCCGCGTGCGCCGCCGTGCGCTCGGCGAGGCTGGCGACGGCGTGCGCCCAGACCCGCACCCGCGGGTCGGCGAAGGCGAAGTGGCCGGCGACAAGCAGGAGATGACGGCTCACCCCGCCCTCGACGAGCGCGGACATCGGCCGGCCCGAGGCGGCGAGCAGCACGTCGACCCGGTCGTCGACGCAGACCGCGGCGGTGACGAGCAGCAGGCGCTCCCATTCCGCCAGCCGCAGTGCGTCGGCGCCGACCGCCCGTTCGATGGCGGGCACGAGCGGCAGGGGGTCGGGCAGCACGGCGTGGCCGAGCCGCTGCGCGACGCGAAGTCGCCCGGTCACCTCGATGATGGCGTCGGCGTCGCCGCTGAGCGCGAGACCCAGCCGTGCGGCGACGTGCGGGGCGACGACGAGACGATGCCGCGCGAGCAGCTCGACTACCGCGCGCGTGTCTTCGAAGACCTCGGTCGACGAGCGATGACGCGGGGCTTGGCGGGGCCGTTCCGGTGTGGACGCCATTGCCCCTCCGCTCACTACTCCGGTCGCGTGGGGTTATGTTAGCAACATTTACAAAGTCGGCGCGAGTGCCGGCCGCCGGCCGCGCAACTCCCCCTTCGGGGGCGGACTGCGCTCAGTCGCGCGGGCTCAGGAGGTAGTCGTTGAAGCGCCGGGTGGTCACCTCGTCGAGGGCGACGGGAGCCCCGTCGAGCGCCGTCACGCCCGCGGCGAGCCGCACGCTCGAGACGAGCCAGGCGGCCTCGGCGAGCGCGAGCTCGGCCACCGGGATGTCGCGGTACTCGGTGCGCTCCCCCGCCTGCTCCAGGTGCTCGAACAGGCTCTGCTGGGTCGTGCCGTGGAGGATCGCCCCGCTCGGCGCGGGCGTCGAGTAGACGCCGCCGATGCGGAGGATGACGCTCGAGGTCGGCCCCTCCATGACGAATCCGTCCGAGGAGACGTAGATCGTGTCGTCGGCGCCGCGGCGCTTCGCCTCCCGGAGGGCCGCCATGTTGGGCGCGTAGCTCAGTGTCTTCGCGCCGAGCAGCAGCCAGGGCGCCCGCGCCGCGGCGTCGTGGGCGATCCCGCGATCGAGCGTCACGACCCGGATGCCCTGCTCGCGCGGCACGGAGAAGTCGGCCGCGGGCGAGGCGTGCAGCCACGCCGTCGGCGCCGGGCCGTGCTCGACGCCGCGGCTCAGCACGAGCTTCAGCGCGAACACGCCGGTGGCCGGCAGCGCGGCGGTCGCGCGCCGGATCGCCGCGTGCCACTGCTCGAGGTTCGGTTCCGGCAGTTCGCAGATCGCCGCCGAGTTGCGCAGCCGCACGAGGTGGGCCTGCGCCTCCTGGGCGTGGCCGTCGACGACGGCGAGGGTCTCGAAGATGCCGTCGCCGCGCTGCGTCGACAGCTCGCCGACGCGCAGCGCCGGCTCAGAGGCATCCACCTCGTGGAAGGTCGCATCGACGCCGTCGGCGGACGCGTCGGCGGGCAGCGGGGCGATGAGGAGGGTCACGGTCGAGGCCATGCACCAATGCTATTCAGCCGCAGGGCAACGGGATGCCCCCGGCCGATGCGCTACCGTACGGGCATGCGGATGCTCGGGACCGGCGAGATGAGCCGCGCCTCCGGCCTGTCGCTCAAGGCGCTGCGACTCTACGAGGCGAACGGCCTGCTCGTGCCCGCCGAGGTCGATGCGCGCACCGGGTACCGTCGCTTCGGCGAGGCCGAGCTCGCCCGCGCCCGTTCCATCCAGGCCCTGCGCCGGGTCGGGCTGCCGCTCGACCGGGTGCGCGAGCTCATCGACGCTCCGCCCGAGCGGCTCCGCGCCGAGCTCGCCGCCTGGTGGTCGGCCGAGCGGAGCGCGTTCGCCCGGCGCAGCCAGGTCGTCGACGTCGTCGCGGATGCCTCGGGGCTGGAGCTCGTCGACGACGCCGCATCCGCTGCCGTCGCCGCCCGCGTGCGCGTGGTCCGCCGCGAGGCGCAGAAGACGGCGTCGATCACGCGCGTCGTGGAGCAGGCCGAGCTCGTGCCGACGACGATCGGCGACGTCATCGCGCTGCGTCACCACCTCGCCGCCCACGACGCGCGCCCGCTCGCGACGCACCAGCTGATCCTCCACGAGCCCGTCGGCTTCGCGCTGCCCGGCCGCGTCGAGAGCGCGGTGCCGTACACCGGGACGTGCGATCCCGTCGGCGACATCGTGCTGCGCGCAGAGCCGGCGACCACGTACGTCGCGGTCGACGTCGCCGCCGACGAACTCGTCTACCCGGCCCTGCTGCGGTTCTACGACGCGATCGCCCGTGCCGCCGAGCGGCACGGAGGCCCGCTCGGCCCGCCGCGCGAGCTCTACGAGCGGCCCTGGTCGACCGTGCCGGGCGACGTCGTCGCCACGATCGCGACCCCCGTGAACCCCCGATCAGCACCTCGTGCTTGACTCTGCCCCCGGGGCGGACTGGAAGCTCGAACCATGACCGATCACCTCGCCGAGGCCGCACCGGCCGGCATCTCCTCCAACGCCGCGGCCGCTCGCTCCGCGCGCTACCGCGCCCACTCCGCCGTCACCGATCCCGGGGCCCACGCCGAGCTGCTGCGCGGCGTCGGCGCCGGGTTCGACGCACTTCACCGCACCGTCGAGCTCCTCGTCGACCACTACCGCGCGACCCCGGGAGGGGTCGGGGCCGAGCAGTTCGACGACATCGACCGCCGGTGGGTCGCCTCGCAGCTCGACGCCCTCGTCGAACGGCAGCCCGGGCCGCTCGACGCGCCCCGTGCGCCGGAGGCTCGCCTCGGCGGCTGCTGCCGCGACCACTCCGTGCTCGCCGTCGCGATCCTGCGCGAGCACGGCGTTCCGGCTCGCACCCGCCTCGGGTTCGCCGGGTACTTCGCACCCGGCTATCACCACGATCACGTCGTCGGCGAGCGGTGGGACGACCCCACCGGACGTTGGGTGCGCTTCGACCCCGAACTCGACCCCGCCGAGTACCCGTTCGCGGTCGACGACCTCCCGCGCGGCGACGCGGCCGGCTTCCGCACCGCCGCCGAGGCCTGGCAGGCGTACCGGGCGGGACTCACCGACCTCGCCGACCACGGCGTCGGGCCCGACACGCCGTACGCGGGTCCCGCGTTCGTGCACGGGTACCTGATCGCTGACCTCGCCCACCGGCAGCGCTGCGAGGTGCTGCTGTGGGACGGCTGGGGAGCGATGGCCGCGCCCGGCGACGAACTCTCGGCCGCCCAGCTCGAGCTCGCCGACCTCCTCGCCGAACTCACGGTCGCGGCCGATGCCGGCGACGAAGGCGCGGAGGCCCGGCTCGACGAGCTCTGGTCGTCCGACCCTCGAGTGCGCCCCGAACGATACGTCGAGACGTGGTCGCCCACCGGGCGCATCGGCCGGACCGACCTCGAATGCCGCACCACCGAATGGCGCACCGAGGGCTGAGGTGCCGTTCGAGCCGGCGGGGACATGACAAGGCCGGCCGCAGAAACGCCTCTCGGCGCGAGGCCGCTCGGAGCGGCGAATTTTGGAGCCCGGGGTTACTGCGGCCGGCCTCAGTCAGTCTAAACGACGTCGGAGGCGGGTTCATTCCCGGCGGCGGCGTCGGAGTCCGCCCGGCGCAGCGAACCGCTCAGTCGAGGGCGTCGCGCCGCCAGAGCCGGGCGCAGGCGCCGAGCTCGTCGGCGAGCTCGGTCAGTCGCAGCGCCCGCCGGGTGAGGGCTCCCGAGCGTTCGGGGTGGGCGGCGTCCGTGGCATCCGCATCGTCGGCGAGGCTCGTGAACCCGGCCGCGCTCACCCGTGCGAACGCGGCCGCGCGCTCGAGCGCGACCGCGAAGTCACCGGTGAAGACGCCGTGCAGCACCCGGTCGGCGAGCTCGCGCACCTCGTCGGGGCCGGTGGGCGACGCCGCGCCCGCGACGACCTGGTCGATCGTGTGCGAGACCTCGGAGCCCCGCCGGTACGCGAGGCTCAAGGCCTCGGCGTCCTGGCCGATGAGCGTGCGCAGCAGGTAGATGCGCCAGAGGGCGCCCGGGAGGCTCTTCGCCGACGAGCCCGACCAGAGCTCGGCGATCGCGTCGATGCCGTGGAGGTCGGTGTACGCGATCAGCCGCCCGACGATCTCAGGATCGGGGTTCGCGCGCACCCGCGCGAGGAGCGCGGCCGCCGTGTCGTGCGCCGCCCGGTTCAGCCGCGCCGGATCGTCGCCGCCGATGAAGCCGTCGAACAGTGCGGGCGGGAAGCGGGTGGGGCGGTGGAAGTCGGCGGCCATTCGGAACAGGATACCCGCGCCCGCGACCGCTGTCCCCCGCACCGGGTGATCCCCCGCACTGGGGCCGCCCGCACTGGGGGCCCCGGGTCGACGGCATCGGGAATACCCTGCGAACCATGCGTACTCGAAGCATCCTCACCCTCTCTGCGGCGGCCGTGCTCGCCGCGACCGCTGCCATCGCCGCACCGGCGGCCGCCGCGCCGGCCCCCGGCGCTCCGGAGACCCGCGCGAGCGGGCTGCCCTCCCCGCTCGGGCTCGCCGTCGCAACCGACGGCCGCGCCATCGTCTCGGGCAACTTCGCCGGCCTGCTCTCGGGCGTCGACAAGAAGGGCGGCACCTCGACGCTCGTCGCCGCACCCGGCGAGGAGATCTCGGCCCCGGCGATCGCCGGATCGACGGTCTACTACATGCGGGGCGGCCACGATCACGTCGTCGCCGGCCTCTACGCGCTGAAGAACGGCACCTCGACGCTCGTCGCCGACCTCGCGGGGTACGAGGCGAGCGAGAACCCCGATGCCGTCAACACCTACGGCTTCTCCGACCTGACGCCCGAGTGCGAGGCGCAGTTCACCGGATTCCCGCCGTTCCCGCCGCTCGGCGAGCCGCACTACACCGGCATCGTCGACACGCACGCGTACGGGGCGACCGTGGTCGACGACACCGTCTACATCGCCGATGCGGGCGCCAACGCCATCCTCGCGGTCGAGGACGGCGACGTCTCGACGGTGGCGGTGCTGCCGCCGAGCGCACCGATCATCGTGCCGCCGGGCTTCGGCAGCCAGTACGGCTGGCCCGCCTGCGTCGCCGGCCACGGCTACCGCACCGAGCCGGTGCCGACCGATGTCGAGCTCGGCCCCGACGGCTGGCTCTACGTGACGAGCCTTCCCGGCGGCGAAGAGAGCCCCGCCTTCGGACCGCGCGGCACCGTCGTGAAGGTGAACCCCGAGACCGGCGAGATCGTTCCCGTGGCGAGCGGATTCAACGGGGCCACCAACCTCGCCGTCGCACCGAACGGCACGATCTACGTCAGCGAACTGTTCGGCGGGCCCGAGGGCGCGGGACAGGTCGCGATCGTCGCCCCGGGTGCGAACCAGGCGACCGGCGTGATCGACGTCGCGATGCCCGCCGCGGTGTCAGTGCGAGCCGAACAGCTCTACATCACGACCGAAGCGCTCTCGGAGGAGGGCGGCAAGCTGACCGTTGTGCCGCTCAAGGGAACCGCGAACAGCCGTCGGGGCTGAACGACGACCCTCCGAGGTGGCGAGCGGCCGGACGCCGGGTGAACCCGGTGGCCGGCCGCTTCGCCGTGCCCGCCCGCCTCACTCCCCCGCGGTGGCCCGCCGCATGAATGCCGTACGCCAGTTCTCGCCGGAGCGTTCGTAGGTGACCTTCGCGTGGCAGTTGCGGCAGCGCACGTCGCACTTCGCGATCTCGCTCATGACCTTGCGCACCGAGTAGCCGTTCTGCGCGAGTCGCATCACCTCGGCGGACTTGTCGCAATCCGCGCGATGGTCGAAGTCGAGCACCCGCAGGTCGGCCTCGCCGCAGTCGAGGCAGGGATGCGCGCTGAGGTAGTCGCCGACGGCGTCGAGCGCGAGGAGCCTGGCCTCCGCCCGTCGCGCCATGACGACACGGACATGGGAGTCGCGGTTCTCCTGGTAGTACCGGCGTGCCCGCCCCCGATTGCACTCCCGGCAGACGTTCTGCAGCCCGTCAGGTGAGGCGCTGCGACGGTTGAACGACGAGACAGACAGCTCTTGCCGGCACATCACGCATCGCTTCATGCCGCGATTCAGCCCGCGACCACCGACACACCAGCGGCCACGAATCGCACCGCGAACGGTGCCCCCAGAGAGGCTCGAACTCTCGACCCACGGATTAACTACCTGCACTGAGTCTCCCCAGCCACCGCTCGCACGGCTTGCAGGTCTGGACTATCTCACCACCTTCGGCCGAGCCGGTCAGGTGCGCCGCGTATAGTCTCTGAGGTTCCCTTTCGGTTACCTGCTGATTGCCCAATCCCTCGGATTGTCACTGCCCAGTGGGCGAGTACCTCGGGCTCTCAGGGTGTTCCAGCATACAGCGGCGTTCATTCGACGCATTTCTGCGCCGACGCTCCTATTTTCTGTTGAAGTCCGTTGCTCTAACCAACTGAGCTATGGGGGCACGCACCACCATATCAGCGGCGCTCCGGACGCCCGGCATCGCATGCATCCGCGAACACCGTCCGCACCCTCATCGCGACACGAGCCCGTGCTCGTACGCCCAGATGACGACGTGCACCCGGTCGGGCAGCTCGAGCTTCGCGAGGATCGCCTTGACGTGCGTCTTCACGGTGTTGCCGGTGAGGTAGAGGCGCTCGGCAATCTCGTCGTTGGACGCACCGACGACCAGTTCGGCCAGCACGTCGCGCTCGCGCACCGTGAGCGGGGCGAGCAGCGCCTCGGGGTCGGGAGCGGCCGGCGCCTTCGCCACGAAGTCGACGAGGCTCGCGGTCGCGCGCGGCGCGAGGGTCGCGTCGCCCGCGTGGACGGCACGGATCGCCGCAGCCAGTTCCTCGGCGGAGGCGTCCTTCGTCAGGAACCCGCTGGCCCCCGCCCGGATGGCGGCGAACACGACCTCGTCGAGGTCGAAGGTGGTGAGCACGAGGACCCGGGTGGCGGGATGCTCCGCCCGCACGCGGCGCGTCGTCTCGATGCCGTCGAGGCGGGGCATCCGCACGTCCATCACGACCACGT
This sequence comes from Agromyces sp. NPDC058126, assembly GCF_042884595.1. Taxonomy (NCBI): domain Bacteria; kingdom Bacillati; phylum Actinomycetota; class Actinomycetes; order Micrococcales; family Microbacteriaceae; genus Agromyces; species Agromyces sp. NPDC058126. The sequence goes on from NZ_JBHVTS010000002.1 coordinate 86,182, forward strand.
CGGCGCGATGCGCCCGCAGTCGTTCGAGCAGCTCGGCGCCGTCGGCGGCCTGCACGACGAGCTCGAGGTCGGGCGGAGCCTCGAGCATGATCTCGAGCGCTGATCGCATGAGCTCCTGATCGTCGGCGAGCGCGACACGGATGCTCGGGCCGCCCGTCACCGGGATCCCCCGTCCGCGACCTCGCTGCCGACGGGCAACCGCGCGACGACGCGCCACCCCGGGGCATCCGTTCGGGGCCCGGCCTCGAAGCCGCCGCCGACCTGCTCGACGCGATCGCGCATGCCCCGCAGGCCTCGCCCGGGGGCGGACTCCCGCGCCGCGGCGACGTCGCGCCCGTCGTCGTCGACGGTCACCGTGAGGGCGGCGGCGTCCCACTCGATCCGCACCCGCGAGTGCGTCGGCGGTGGGGCATGCCTGATCGTGTTCGTCAGCGACTCCTGGACCACGCGGTACGCCGCGAGCCCCACGCCCGGTCGCACCTCCGCGGGCTCGCCGACCACGACCGCGTCCGCGGTGCGCCCGGGCGACTGCGAGCGTTCGACGAGCTCCGGCAGGCCCTCGAGACTCGGGCTCGGTTCGAGGCCCGTCGCCGCCTCACCGGGCGACGAGACGGCGAGCGCCCCGAGCAGCCCCCGCATGTCGCCCATCGCGGCACGTCCGGTCGAGACGACGTGCTCGATCGCGCCGCGCGCCCGTTCGTCGTCACGTCCGACGAGCAACCGCGACGCCTCCGCCTGCGCGACCATCACCGCGAGCGAGTGCGCGATGACGTCGTGCAGCTCCCGGGCGATCCGGCGCCGCTCCTCGGCGACCGCGCTCAGCTCGCCCTGCAGTCGCAGCTCGGCGGCCTGTGCGAGCGCGAGCTCCTGCGCCGCACGCTTGCGCAGGGTCTCGCGACGGTAGCGTCCGAGCGCCCAGGCTGCACCGATCCCGCCCGCGAGCGAGCCGGCGAGCGCGAGCACCGCGCCCGTGCTCGCGCCCATCGCCTCGTCGTCCGGCCGGTCCGACAGGAACACGATCCCCGTGATGATCCCGGCGCCCACGACTCCGAGGGCGAGCCCGGCCACCCCTGCAACGCGGTCGTCGCTCGCCCCGGCAGCGTAGACGAACGCGAGGTAGACGAGCGAACTGGCCTGCAGCACGGCGAGCCCGGGCATGCCGGGCAGGCTCAGGACGGCGAGCACCAGCATGAGCGCGGATGCCACCGCGATCGCCGCCCGCGGCCACCGTCGCCGCAGCGCGACGAACAGGTGCAGCAGCGCGAACAGCGCGAGCACGACGCCCGCCCAGACGGCGCCCACGGCGCCCGCGGGCCCCGCCACCCGCAGTACCTCGGCGACAGTGATCGGCAGGAGCGCCGCCGCGGCCACCGCCGCCCACGCCCAGTCGGCGCGACTCGGCCCCCGGCGCGCGGTCGTGGCATCCTTCACCGGCCCCACGCTACCGGCGAGCCGAGGCTCGGCATCTCACCCGATCGGGTGAGGCGCGCGACCGGCTCGTGACGGCACGCTGGCGACGAGTCCCGCCGACCGTCGGCGGGGACACCGGGAACGAAGCCTCTACGCAGGGGCTCCCGGATCGACGCAGAGGAGTGCACGATGACATCCACCAGACCGGCGACCGGATCGGTCGCCGCCGCCCGATCGGAGGCCGAGACCCGGCTGCTCCGCCCCTTCGCCGTGCTCGCACTCGTCGCCTCCGTCGCGATCGCGGCCTTCGGTCTCGCCTGGTGGCTCCTGCCCGATTCGAATCCGTACACGGCGCCGGGCTCGCGAAGCCTCGCGAACGCCCTGCTGGAGCCGACGCAGTTCGCCGCGGTCGTGGTCGCGACGGGGGCCGTCGGCCTCCTCCTCGCCTGCGGCGCCCTCTCGCGGGGTGCACTCGGCAGGCGGGCGCCACTCGTCGCCGGTGCCGCGGCAGTACTCGCCGCGACCGTCATCGTCGTACTCGGCGACGCCGGCACCATCACCTTCGCGGGCTACCTGTTCGGCTTCTCCGCGGTCGTCGCCGGGATGCTCACCACCGCGGTGCTCATCGTGCGGGCGCCGAGGCTCGGCGTGCCGCTCCTCCTGCTGCTCCTCGCCCTCATCGGGGTCGCAGTGTCGTGGGCCGGACTGACGTGGGACGGCGTCACGACCTTCCTCATGAAGTTCGGCTCGGGGCTCGTCGGCAACGCGCTTCCCATCCTGGTCTCGGCCGCCTCGGTCACCGCGGTCCTCGCGTGGACCGTCGTGGCGGTCGTCGCCGGACGCACCACCCGCGAGGTGCGCGCCTTCGAGTCGTGGCTCGTTCGCCACCGCCGCACCGTCACCGTGCTCGCGGCACTCGGGCCGCTGCCGTATGCGGTCGTGCGGGCGAGCTGGCTCACGCCGTGGCCGCTGTTCGCCCCCGCCACGGGCGAGCTCTCACCGGCTGTGCTCGCGACCGGCCTCATGCTGGGGTCGGGAGCGGCCGCGGCGTGCGTGCTCACGCTCGGGCTCATCATGCGGTGGGGCCGCGTGTTCCCGCGCTGGATGCCGCGGCTCGGCGGTCGCCCCGTGCCCGCTCGGCTCGCGGTCGTGCCCGGACTCGCTGCGGCGACGATCATCACGATCTCGGCCGTGCCGGTCTTCGTGCTGTCGCTCGGCGCCGACTCGCTCATCGAGGTCATCGTCTTCGACCTCGTGCTGCCCCTGTGGTTCTGGGGGCCGATGCTCGCACTCGCGGTGTGGGCCTATGCGGCCGAGCGGCGCGGCGAAGGCCGCGCGATCGAAGCGGCTGCCGCGGCCGGCTGAGCCGACGTCGATGGCGCGCGACCGCTCCCGGTGGTGCCATGGGCACCGCCCGGCGGTCGCTCGAGGATCACTCGGTCTGGTCGACGAGGTCGGCGTCGGCGGCGTGCGTGCGCACCGAGTCGATCCCGATCTTCGCGGCAGCCTTCGTCGTGTAGCCCTGCGAGGCGGCGATCACCTGCCCGTTGGAGGCCTTCAGACGGAAGCGGTACTCGCCGCTCGCATCCGTGTAGAGCTCGAACGTTCCCGCCATGGCGGCCCCTCCCATTGGTTCCCCTGCACGCAACCTCGCGTGCAGCTCCAACGCTATCCGCGAGGCCGCCTCAGCACCAGAGTCCGCTCGCCCCACTTCGGGGACGCTCGTGGCCGGGGCATCCGCTCGACGGGGCGCCCGCCGCGGGCACCCGCTCAGCCCACGATCGCGCGGAGCCCGGCCATGAGGGCGACGCGCTCGGCCGAGTCGCGCCCGAGGGGGGTGACCGCGAGGGTGGTGACGCCCGACTCCGCGAACGCGGCGACCCGCTCGGCGACGTGCCCGGCCGGACCGATGAGCGAGATCGCCCGCACGAGCTCGTCGGGCACGGCGGCGACGGCCTCGGCCTTGCGGCCGTCGAGGTAGAGGTCCTGGATGTTCGCGGCCTCGGCCTCGAAGCCGTAGCTCGCGATCAGGTCGTTGTAGAAGTTCTTGCCGCGGGCGCCCATGCCGCCGATGTAGAGGCCCAGCTGGGGCTTCACGGCGGCGACCGCCGCGGCGATGAGCTCGGGCTGCTCGGTGATCGCGAGCGCAGGGCTCGCGAAGACGTCGAGCGGGGCGAGCTCGGGTGCCCGCTTCGCGGTGCCCGCGGCGAGCGCGGCGCCCCAGACGCCGTCGGCCCGCTCGGGGTGGTAGAACATCGGCAGCCAGCCGTCGGCGATCTCGGCGGTCTGCTCGACCGACTTCTGGCCCAGGGAGGCGACGGTGATCGGGATGCGCTCGCGCACCGGGTGGTTGATGAGCTTCAGCGGCTTGCCGAGGCCCGTGCCCTGGTCGGCGGGCAGCGGGATGGTGTAGTTGCGGCCCTGGTGGACGACGGGCTCGCGCCGCCAGGTCGTGCGGCAGATGTCGATGATCTCGCGGGCCCGGCCGAGCGGGGCGTCGTAGCGCACGCCGTGGAAGCCCTCGATGACCTGCGGTCCCGATGCGCCGATGCCGAGTTCGAATCTTCCGCCCGAGACGTAGTCGAGGCCCGCGGCCGTCATCGCCGTGAGCGTGGGGGTGCGCGTGTAGAGCTGCAGGATGCCGCTCATGAGCGTCATCCGCTCGGTACGGGCCGCGAGGAAGCCGAGCTGGCTGACGGCGTCGAACGAGTACGCCTCGGGCACGGCGACGAGGTCGACGCCCGCGGCCTCGAGCTCGGCGACCTCGTCGGCGGCCTCGCGGAAGCCGCCCGCGTAGTTCAGGAACATGCCGACGCGCATCCGTGACTCCTCTTCGTCGGGGCTGCCCGGCGGGTGCGCTCGGGCATCTCAGACCCTACGGGACGGTCGGCGGCAGACCGCCCGCGTTTGTGCGTCATCGACGAACCGCACGCCGCTTGCAGCAGTCTCCGAGGTGGATGTCTCAGGCTGGATCGGACGACGACGAACCCCTGGAGGCGCGATGCTCTGGAGCCTGCTGCTCGACCTCCTCCTCGTGCTCGTGTTCATCGGGGCCGTCGTGCACGGCGCGCGCGCCGGGCTCCTGCGCACCGCCGCGGGACTCGTGGGGCTCATCGCGGGCGGCATCGCCGCCTACTTCGTCATGCCCTGGGTGGCCGGGCTCGTTCCCGTCGCCGAGTGGCGGGCACCGGTGGCGCTCGTCACCGCGCTCGTGCTGCTCTCCGCAGGGGCCTGGCTCGGTGCGGTCGTCGGCCGGGCGCTCCGCCGCGGCGCGCGGGCGGTGAAACTCGGCGTGCTCGACCGGGTGCTCGGGGCGATCGGCAACCTCCTCGTCACCGCGTTCGTGGTCGCGCTCGTCGCCTCGGGCGTCTCGGCGCTCGGCGTGCCCGTGCTCTCCCCCGCCGTCGCCGGCTCGACCGTGCTGCGCGCACTCGACCAGGTGACTCCGGCGCCCGCGAAATCGGTGATGGCCGAGCTCCGCACCGCCGCACTCGGCGGCGCGCTGCCCTGGCTCGTCGAAGTGCTCGACACGCCGCTGCCGACCGAGCCTCCTCCCATCGGCACGATCGACGGCCCGGCCCTCGCCGAGGCATCCCGCTCGGTGGTGCGCATCACGGGCACGGCGTTCGAGTGCGGCGCGAACCTCTCGGGCAGCGGATTCGTCGTCGCCGACGACCGGATCGTCACGAACGCGCACGTCGTCGCCGGCGTCGACGAGCCCATCGTCGAGGCGCCCGGGCTGCCCGCCGTCTCGGGGCGCGTCGTCGCCTACGACGCCGAGCACGACCTGGCCGTGATCGCGGTCGAGGGCCTCGCCGCAGCGCCGCTCGCACTCGACGCACCCGCCCTCGGCGACGAGGTGGCCGTCGCCGGGTACCCGTTCGGCGGTCCGTTCGAACTCCGCCCCGGCCGGGTGGCCGCGAGCGGCCCCCTCACGCTGCAGGAGGGCGGGCGCACCTCGACCCGCGACGTGCTGACGCTCTCGGCGGACATCGACCACGGCAACTCGGGCGGGCCGGTGCTGACGGAGGACGGCGAGGTCGCCGGCGTCGTCTTCGCACGGTCCGAGTCGGCCGCGACCGTCGGCTTCGCCATCCCGGTCTCGACGCTCGCGCCGCTCGCCGAGCAGGCTCCGTCGCTCGCCGATGCGGTCGACTCGGGGTCGTGCGCGACCTGAGCGGGTGCAGGATCGACCCGGTGGTCTCGAGACGGCGCTTCGCGCCTCCTCGGCCGACCGGGTGTCAGTCGGCGCTGAATCCCTCGAAGCGGATGCCCCAGCTGAGCTGCCACTCCTCGCCGGGGTCGAGCCAGCGCAGACCGCGGCCCGAGTTGAACGCCTCGGCCGGCGCCGTCATCGGTTCGATCGCGATCGCGATCTCGCCGTGCTCGCCGGGGAACTCGTGCGAGGTGAACACCTGCACGTAGCCGAACTCGTCGTCGGCCCACACCGAGACGCTGCGGCCGTCGGGCGCGGTGAGCGAGTGCAGCACCTGCCCGTCGTCGCTCGCGAGCTCGCCGAACGCGTCGTCGAGACGCAGGTCGCCGACGCGGCGGCCCTCGCGGAAGTCCCACTCGGTGCCCTCGACCGGCACCTCGCCCGTCGGAAGCAGGCGCTCGTCGACCTCGATGTGGCTCGCGGCGTCGAGGCGCAGCGTCAGCTCGGAGGTCGGCACGCCGCCGATCTTGAGGTACGGGTGGGTGCCGATCGCGACGGGCGCGGCCTCGCCGCCGAGGTTCTCGACGAAGTGGGTGACACGCAGCCCGTCGGCGACGAGTTCGTAGTGCACGGCCGTGCCGAGGAGGTAGGGGTAGCCGGACTGCGGGTAGATGCGCGCGGCGAGCGTGACCGAGTCGCGGTCGCGCTCGATCGGCTGGTACTCGGTGTGGCGGAGCAGTCCGTGGATCGCGTTCGAACGCGCCGGCTCGGTGATGGCGAGCTGGTGGTCGACGCCGTCATGGCTCCAGCGGCCGTCGCGGATGCGGTTCGGCCACGGCACGAGCACGATGCCCGCGGCCATGGGCGGCGACTGGTCTTCGCCGTACGGCGGCACCAGGTCGATGCCGTTGATGCTGAGTGTGCGGAGCCCTGCGGCGACCGCGGTGACGGTGGCCCGGATCTGGCCGCTCGACGTCGTCGTCTCGAGCTCGAACTGCTCGCCCGTGGGTTGGGTCATGCCTCAACTCTATGGGCTGCGCCGGGGCCGTGAGCGGTGACCACCGCGAGTCCGGCGTCCTCCAGTTCGGCGACGAGCGCGGAGGGGGCCGAGGCATCCGTGACGAGGGCGTCGAACGCATCGACCGGGCCGACCCGGCCGAGGTGGACCTCGCCGAGCTTCGAGCCGTCGGCCACGACGACGGCGCGCGCCGCCCGCTGCAGCATGAGCGCCTTCACCTCGGCCTCGGGGAGGTTCGCGTTGGTGACGCCGTGCACGGGGTCGACGCCGTTGCAGCCGATGACGGCGAGGTCGACGTGCACGTGCTGCAGCAGCGAACCGGCGAGCGGGTCGACGAGCGAGTGCTGGCGCGGGCGCAGGGTGCCGCCGGTCACGACGACCTGGAAGCGAGGGATCTCGGCCTCGAGCTCGAGCGCGATCGAGAGCCCGTTCGTGAAGACGACGAGGTCCTCGAGGTCGGTGCGCCGCCGCAGCGCCCGCGCGACCTGCAACGTGGTGGTGCCGACGTCGAGGATGAGGCTCTGACCGCTGCGCACGAGGCCGGCGACGTGTTCGCCGATGCGCCGCTTCGGTTCGACGGATGCCTCGAGCGCCTCCTCGAAGCTCGGCTCGCGCTCGGGGCGCGCATCGCCGACGACCGCGCCGACGGGTACGGCCCCGCCGTGCACGCGACGGATGCCGCCCTGGCGTTCGAGCGCGTCGAGGTCGGCGCGGGCGGTGACCGTCGTCACGCCGAAGGCGCGGCTGAGCTCTGCGACGCGCACGAATCCGCGCTCGGCGACGAGCGCGAGGGCGAGCTCGCGGCGGCGGGGCGCGTCGAGCTGCGGGTCGTCGTCCATGGTTCGATCATCCGGGCCCGGGCCGGACTTTGCAATACGAAAGTGATTTGTTTGCAGAACGAAAGTCGCGTATCGTGTGCCGCGTGACCCAGACGAGCGACCTCGCCGCCGAGGCATCCGCGACCGTGATCGACCCGCGCATCGCCGTGCGGCCGACGACGCTCGCCGACGGCCGCGAGCTCATCTACTTCGACGACGCCGACACGCAGTTGCCGGCCGAACGCGCCGTCGACGAGCGCGCACTCGCGCCGCGGCCGGCGATGGCCGAGATGCGGCAGGACCCGCTGACCGGCGAGTGGATCTCGATCGCCGCCGCCCGCCAGCACCGCGTCGTGCTGCCGCCGGCCGAGCTCGACCCGCTCTCGCCGCAGTCGCCCGGCAACCCCTCCGAGATCCCGAGCCGCTACGACGTCGCCGTCTTCGAGAACCGCTCGCCGTCGTTCGGTCCCGAGCTCCCCGCCGCCGAGGCGTTCGATCCGCTCGGCGCGCTCGGCGAGCTCCGCCGGGTCGGCCTCGAGCGCCGCCACCCGTCGGTCGGCCGCTGCGAGGTCGTCTGCTTCAGCCCCGAGCACGAGGGCTCGTTCGGCACTCAGACGGTGACGCGCGCACGCACCGTGATCGAGGCGTGGGCCCAGCGCACCGCCGCGCTCTCGGCACTGCCGGGCGTGCAGCAGGTGTTCCCGTTCGAGAATCGCGGGCGCGAGATCGGCGTGACCCTCGGGCACCCGCACGGGCAGATCTACTCGTACCCGTATGTGACGCCGCGCACCGAGCGGCTGCTCGCCGCGATCGACTCGTACGGCCCGGCGCTCTTCGCCGACCTGCTCGAGCGCGAACGCGGCGGCCCGCGCCTCCTGCTCGAGGGCGAGCACTGGAGCGCGTTCGTTCCGTTCGCGGCACGCTGGCCGATCGAGGTGCACCTGCTCCCCCACCGGCACGTGCCCGACCTCGCCGCGACGACGCTCGCCGAGCGCGACGAGCTCGCGGTGCTGTACCGGCGGCTGCTGCGCGGCGTCGATGCCCTCTACGACACCCCGACGCCGTACATCGCCGCCTGGCACCAGGCCCCGGTGCACACGCGGCGCGACGACGTGCGGCTCATGCTGCAGCTCACGAGCCCGCGGCGCGGAGTCGACAAGTTGAAGTACCTCGCGGGCTCCGAGGCCGCGATGGGAGCATGGATCGGGGATGTTCCCCCCGAGACGCAGGCCGAGGCGCTGCGCGCCGCGATCGGGAAGGCATCGGAATGAGCGAGACGACGACGGGACGGGTCGACCCGGTGACGCAGGCGCAGCACGGCTTCGCCGAGTGGTTCGGACGACGCCCCGCGGGCGTCTGGTCGTCGCCCGGCCGGGTGAACCTGATCGGCGAGCACACGGACTACAACGACGGTTTCGTGTTCCCCTTCGCGATCGAGCAGCGCACGGCGGTCGCGCTCGGCGACCGCGACGACCGGATGCTCCGCGTCGCGACGGGCTTCGCGCCCGACCTGGTCGAGATCGACCTCGACCTGCTCACGCCCGACTCGGTCGACGGCTGGGCGGCGTACCCGCTCGGCGTGGCGTGGGCGCTCAGTGAGTTCGGCGCCGACCTCTCGGCCGTGCGCGGGGTCGACCTGTATCTGGCGTCCGACGTGCCCGTCGGTGCGGGTCTGTCGTCGTCGGCCGCGATCGAGTGCGCGGTCGCCCTCGCGCTCGACGAGCACTGGGGTCTGGGCCTCGACCGCCCCACCCTCGCGAAGGTCGGCCAGCTGGCAGAGAACCGGGTGGTCGGGGCGCCGACGGGCATCATGGACCAGTCGGCGTCGCTGCTCGGCGAGGCCGACGCGGGCGTGTTCCTCGACTGCCGGAGCCTCGACGCCGAGGTGATCCCGCTCGGCTTCGCCGCCGCGGGCCTCAGCCTCCTCGTCGTCGACACCCGGGTGTCGCACGCGCACGCCACGGGCGGGTACGCTGCGCGCCGCGCCTCCTGCGAGGCGGGCGCCCGGGCGCTCGGGGTGGAGTCCCTCCGCGAGCTGCAGGAGGGCGACCTGCCCCGGGCCGCCGAACTGCTCGACGACGAGACGTTCCGCCGGGTGCGTCACGTCGTGACCGAGAACCAGCGAGTGCTCGACACGGTGCGCGCACTCCATGAACAGGGCCCCGGCGCGATCGGCCCATTCCTGGATGCCTCGCACGTCTCGATGCGCGACGACTTCGAGATCTCCGTGCCCGAGCTCGACCTCGCGGTCGCGACCGCGCAGGCGAACGGCGCGATCGGCGCCCGCATGACGGGCGGAGGATTCGGCGGTTCGGCGATCGCCCTCATGATCGACGCCCTCGTGCCGATCGTGACGCGCGAGATCGCGGCGGCCTTCGCCGAGCACGGCTACCGCGAGCCCTCGATCTTCACGGTGCGCGCCGCGCAGGGCACCCGCCGCGACGTCTGAGCCTCCCCGAGGATCTCAGCCGCCGCACGCCGACCGGCGGGGTGCCGGCGGGGTGCCGGCGGCGTACAGAAGTCACCGAGGACGACGCGCAGGCGCTCGGAGCGGCGAGTCAGGCGGTCGGCTCGACGGGGCGCGGGGTTCCTCCGGTGATGCGGACGAGCTCGTCGAAGGTGGTCGGGAAGACGGTCTTGGCATGGCCCGCGGCGGCCCAGACGACGGGGTAACCGGCGAGCTCGGTGTCGACGATCGTGCGCACCGGGGCGGGATGCCCGAGTGGCGCCACTCCGCCGATCACCTGCCCCGTGGCATCCTTCACGAGCTCTTTCGATGCGCGGCCGATCGTTCCGCCGAGTTCGGCGCCGAGCCATTCGGTGTCGACGCGGTGCGCTCCGGAGGTGAGCACGAGCAGGGGCTCGCCGTCGAGGGTGAAGACGAGCGAGTTCGCGATCTGCCCGACCTCGACGCCGAGCGCCGCGGCCGCGAGGGGCGCCGTCGTCACCGCGTCGTCGAACCAGACGATTTCGGGCTCGAGGCCGTGCGCGGAGAGCGAGGCGGCGACGCGTTCGACCGCGGGGTGCGACGGCATGGACGAGGGCATCGGCGAGCTCATCCTCCGATCCTACGGCGGCTCCGGCGCGACACCCGGGTGGCGTAGAGTGCGGCCGTGACGCCACCCTCACTCGCCAGACGCCTCGGCGTGCGCGACGCCGTCGTGATCGGGCTCGCCGCCATGATCGGGGCGGGCGTCTTCACCGTCTTCGCCCCGGCCGCGGCGGCCGCAGGCGGCGGGCTCGTCATCGGGCTCGCGATCGCGGCCTTCGTCGCCTTCGCCAACGCGAGTTCGACCGCCCAGCTGGCGGCGCGCTACCCCGAGTCGGGCGGCGCATACCGCTACGGCCGCGAACGGCTCGGCGCCTGGCCCGGCTTCCTCGCCGGATGGGGCTTCGTCATCGGGAAGACCGCGAGCTGCGCCGCCATGGCGATGACCTTCGCCGCCTACCTCGTGCCGAGCGAGTGGCAGCGCCCGCTCGCCGCCGCCGCCGTCATCGCGCTGGCCGGGGTGAACCTCCGCGGCATCACGCGCACGGCACGTGCCGCGACGATCATCGTGACCTTCGTCGTGCTCGTGCTGCTCGTCGTCATCACCGCGGGCGGCAGCGCGCTGCTGCAGCGGGGCATCCCACTCGACGGGCTGCTCGACGCGGGCTGGTTCGGAATCCTGCAGTCGGCCGGCCTGCTGTTCTTCGCCTTCGCGGGGTACGCCCGGATCGCGACCCTCGGCGAGGAGGTGCGCGACCCCGCACGCACGATCCCACGGGCGATCTCGATCGCCTTCGCGTGCGCACTCGTGCTCTACGCGCTCGTCGCGCTCGTCCTGCTCGCGACGCTCGGCGCCCCGGCGCTCGCCGCCTCGACCGCGCCGCTCGTCGACCTCGTCGAGGCCGCGGGGTGGCCCGCTCTCGCCCCCGTGGTGCGCCTCGCCGCCGCAGCCGCGGCGCTCGGCGCGCTGCTCGCCCTGATCGCGGGAATCGGTCGCACCGCCCTCGCCATGGCGCGCGACGGCGAGCTGCCGCAACCGCTCGCGTCCGTGCACCCCCGCACGCGCGTTCCGCACGTCGCCGAGATCGTCGTGGCGGTCGTCATCGTCGCCCTCGTGCTCACCGTCGACCTCCGCGAGGCCATCGGATTCTCCTCGTTCGGCGTGCTCGGCTACTACCTCGTCGCGAACCTCGCGGCACTCACGCAGCCGGCGGGCGAGCGCCGGGTGCCCCGAGCGCTCTCGGCCGCCGGGGCGATCGGATGCCTCGTGCTCGTCGTCACCCTGCCGTCGACCTCGATCATCGCCGGCCTCGTCGTCTTCGCCGTCGGCGTGTGCTGGCGGCTCGTCACGATCGCCCGCCGCCGTCGATAGGCTCGGGACATGGCCGCAGACCCCTCAGCCCGCATCATCGCCCTCGCCGGTATCCCCGCCCCCGTGATCGCCGACTCGGCGTTCGTCGCGCCCGGCGCGGTGATCGTCGGCGACGTGCGCCTCGAGGCGGGCTCGAGCGTCTGGTACAACGCGGTGCTCCGCGCGGAAGCCGAGCCGATCGTGCTCGGCGCCGACTCGAACCTGCAGGACACGGTCGTCTGCCACGTCGACGCCGGGTACCCGCTCACCGTGGGACGGGGCGTCTCCGTCGGGCACGGCGCCGTGCTGCACGGCTGCACCGTCGAGGACGACTGCCTCATCGGCATGGGCGCCACCGTGCTGAACGGCGCCGTCATCGGCGAGGGCTCGCTCGTCGCCGCGGGCGCGGTCGTGCTCGAGGGCACGGTCGTGCCGCCCGGCTCGCTCGTCGCGGGCGTCCCCGCGAAGGTGCGCCGCGAACTCTCGGACGCCGAGCGCGACGGCATCCGTCGCAACGCCGCCGCCTACCTCGCCCACGTCGAGGAGCACAACGCCTCAGGCGAGTAGTCGGCGCGACGCGCCCACACGTCGCGCGCGACGCACGACCCAGCGCGCCGGGCGGGCCACCACCGTGGAGACCGCGCCCGCGAGCGAGCGGTCGTAGTGTCCGAGCATGCGCTTGCGCTCGAAGGCCCTGCGCAGCGCTCCCCCGGTCAGGTTGTGGCGGCGCCTCCTGAACGGCAGGACGCCGGCCTCCCGGATCAGCAGGAGCCCGTCGAGCCGATCGGCCCAGTCGTCGTCGCCCTCGCCGTGGAAGTAGTTGTCGGCGAGCCAGGCGGGATCGGGTCGCCTCGGCGCCCACTCGGCGATCGCCTCGGCCCCGGCGAGGAGGCCGCTGCCCTCGAACACGGTGTTGATGAGCTTCGGCTCGACGCCGAACTCGTCGACGACGACCGCGGGCACACCCGCGGCGACCGCTTCGAGCGCGGCGGTCGAACTGACGGTGACGAGCATCGCGGCCTCCTCGAGGCACCGCGACATCGGCCCGTCGAGCACGACCAGGTTCGGCGGCAGTGGGCCGCCGAGGGCGTCCAGCACCTCGGGGTCGGCGAGGAGCTCTGCGTAGTCGTGCGCCTCGGCGTGCGTCTGCGCCTCCCCCCGCCGAGCGCGCACCTTCACGACGACCCGACGAGCCGGCCGTCGCCGTGCCGCATCCACGAGCCAGCCCAGCATCCGCACCCGGTCCTCCCGCTCCGCGGGCACCTTCGCCTGCGCGGCGAAGACGAGGTCGCCGCCGTGCGGCCCCTCAGCTGCGAACGGGTTCGGGCCAGTGGCATCCGCCCGGGCCGCCGCGAACGCGCGATCGCCCACCGACAGGAACGGCAGGGTCGCGAGGCCGAACTCGACCGGCACCCCGAGCGCGAGCGCGTTGGCGCGGAACTCGCGCACCTCGCGCCGGCTGTGCAGCACGATCAGGTCGACCTGCTCGCGGTAGACGATCGCCTTCGGCTCGGCCGGGATCGTGAGCCCGGGGAAGCCGCTCACGATCACCGGCCGCTCGGGCAGGGCACCGACGATCGGCGCGACCACCCGCACGAGCGGCCCCCGCAGCGCGAGCAGCACCGCGTCGGGCCGACGGGCCTCGAGTCGTGCGGCGAGCCCGTCGAGGCCCAGCCGTCGCACCGCGCCCCTCGAGAACACGGTGCCGTCGAGGGCGGCCGACAACTGCCGTTCGCTCGGCAGCACCGGCGTCGTCACGAGGACGAGCTCGGCCTCCCACCCGACCGGCAGGCGCGAGGCGAACGCGGCGCCCCACTTCACGTACGAGTCGGAGTCGGCGACCACGACGAGTCGCCGACGCCTCGCGCTCACAGCGCGGGCACCCGGCGGAGCTTCGCGCGCGGCGCCTCCTCGCCGGGGAACACGCGCTTCACGCCGTCGCCCATCGCCTCGCCGATGACCCGGATGTCGCGCACGAGGTGCTCGAACCCGATCGGCTCGAGCGAGGCCGCCTGGTCGGAACCCCACATCGCGCGATCGAGCGTGATGTGCCGCTCGACGGCGACCGCGCCGAGCGCGACCGCGGCGAGCGAGATCTGCAGTCCGCGCTCGTGCCCCGAGTAGCCGATCGGCACGCCCGGGTAGCGGCGCCGGAGCGTGTCGATCGTGCGGAGGTTCGCCTCCTCGGGCGGCATCGGGTAGCTCGAGGTGGCGTGCAGCAGCACGAGCCGGTCGGTGCCGAGCACCTCGACCGCCCGGTCGATCTCGTCGAGCGTCGACATCCCGGTCGAGCAGATCACGGGCTTGCCCGTCGCCGCGATCGCCTCGAGGAGCGCGAGGTCGGTGACCGAGGCCGAGGCGACCTTGTGCGCGGCGACGTCGAGCTGCTCGAGGAACTCGACCGACGGCACGTCCCACGGGGAGGCGAACCAGTCGAGCCCCGCGCGAATCGCATACGAGGCGATCTCGAGGTACTCGGCTTCGCCGAACTCGACCCGGTACCGGTAGTCGAGGTAGCTCATCGTGCCCCAGGGGGTCTCGCGCGGGACATCCCGCATGTGCTCGGGGGTCGCGATCTCGGGCGTGCGCTTCTGGAACTTGACAGCCTGCGCCCCCGACTCGGCGGCGACGTCGACGAGCCGCTTGGCGATCTCGACGTCGCCGTTGTGATTGAGGCCGATCTCGCCGATCACGTAGACGGGATGCCCGGGACCGATCGCGGATCGGCCGATGCGGATGGCGGTCATGCGAGTGCTCCCTCGTGTTCGGTTCGTGGTGACGGGTTCTGCGCGGGCGCACCGGGGCGCGCCGCCAGGACGAGTTCGGCGAGTTCGCGCACGGCGCCGGCGCCGCCGCGCGCCTCGAGCACGACGCGCGCGGCCTCGCGCACGGCCGGTACGGCGTCGGCGACGGCCACCGGCCAGCCGACGAGGGCGAGCGCGGGCAGGTCGCCGACGTCGTTGCCGAGGTACGCGATGCGTTCGAGCGGGATGCCGCGTGCCGCCGCCCATTCGGCGAGCACCGGCCCCTTGTCGCGCACCCCCTGGAGCACCTCGACCCGCAGCTTCGCCGCGCGCGCGGCGACGACGGGATTCTCCTCGGCCGAGAGCACGAGCACCGGCACCTCCGCGGCCCGCAGGCGGGCGACGCCTTGGCCGTCGCTGCGGCTGACGCGCACGAGCTCGCGGCCGTCGGTGTCGACCCAGGCGGTGTCGTCGGTGTGCACCCCGTCGAAGTCGGTGACGACGGCGTCGACGTCGATCGCGGCGGCCGGGCGGTCGATGAGCTCGACGAGCGCCTTCGCGACGACGAGGTCGGCGGCCGTGTCGATGTCGACGCCGTGCAGCGCAGGCACCAGCTGCGGGGCGATGCGCCCGAAGAAGCGGTGCCGCGCGGCGCGGAACCCCGCCGTCCGCATCGCGGTGAACGCGCCGGTCTCGCGGAACTCGGGCTCACGATCCTGCCTGCGCCGGCGCACGGCGGCATCGTGGTTCGCTCCGAACACGGCACCGTCGCCCGCGGCCCGCCAGAGGAACGCGTGGCTCTCGACCGCGGCGAAGACGCTGTCGGCCTCGTGGCTCGCGACGCGGGCGACCGCCGCGTCGAGGTCGGACGGGTCGATGAACGGCGAGGTCGCCTGGATGAAGAGTGTCACCGGCGGGGCATCCCCCGCGTGCGCGTAGCGCTCGTCGAGCGCGTGCAGCAGCGCCGACTCGGAGGTCGCGGCATCCCCCGCGAGGTCGGCGGGCCGATCGACGACCTCGGCGCCCGCCGCCCGGGCGACCCGCGCGATCTCCTCGTCGTCGGTCGTGACGATGATCGTGCCGACGGAGCGCGCTGCCCGCGCCGCGGCGACCGCGCGCCCGACGAGCGAGACGCCGCCGAGGCGCATGAGGTTCTTGCCCGGCAGCCCCTTCGAGCCACCGCGCGCCGGGATGATCGCCACGGCGACGTCGTGCGGTTCGGGGTGCGGCTCGGCCATGCGGGCAGGCTACGGAGCCCGGGTGGCGCGCCGGTGGCGCGCGCGTTGCGGCCGGATGAACGAGTGGTGCGAGCGGACTACGCGCCGAGCCGCTGCTCCGCCGCCTTCACGACGTTCGCGAGCAGCATCGCGCGGGTCATCGGGCCCACGCCGCCGGGGTTCGGCGAGAGGTGGCCGGCGACTTCGGCGACCGCGGGGTCGACGTCGCCCGTGAGCCGGCCCTTGCCGGTCTCCTCGTCCTGCACGCGGGTGATGCCGACGTCGAGCACGGCGGCGCCGGGCTTGATCCACTCGGGCTTCACGAGGTGCGGCACGCCGACAGCCGCGACGACGATGTCGGCGCGGCGCACCTCGGCGGCCAGGTCCTGCGTGCGCGAGTGCGTGAGCGTGACGGTCGCGTCGAGGCCCTTGCGGGTGAAGAGGAGGCCCAGAGGGCGCCCGACCGTGAGGCCGCGCCCGATCACGGTGACGTGGCGCCCGCGGATCGGCACGTCGTAGCGCTGCAGCATCTCGACGATGCCGGCGGGCGTGCACGGCAGCGGCGAGTGCAGCTCGCCCTCGATGCCGAGCACGAGCCGCCCGAGGTTCGTGGGGTGGAGGCCGTCGGCGTCCTTGTCGGGGTCGATGAGTTCGAGCATCGCGTTCTCGTCGTGCCCGGCGGGCAGCGGCAGCTGCACGATGTAGCCCGTGACCTCGGGCGCGGCGTTGAGGTCGCGGATCGCGGCCCGGACGTCGGCGGAGCTCGCGGTGACCGGCAGGTCGACGCGGATCGACTCGATGCCGACCTCCGCGCAGTCGCGGTGCTTGCCGGCGACGTACGAGCGGGAGGCGGGGTCGTCGCCGACGAGGAGGGTGCCGAGCCCGGGCGTGACGCCCTTCGCCTTCAGCAGTTCGATGCGGGCGGTGAGTTCGTGCTTCACGGCGGACGCCGTGGCGACCCCGTCGAGCGTGATGGCGGTCATGGGTGCTCCCTCGGGTGGCAGTCGGATGCGACGGAGTGGGCCGGGCGGGACGGGATCGCCCCGCCCGGCCGTGGCCTACTGCTGCAGGCCGGGGTAGAGCGGGAACGCCGCCGTGAGCGCCTCGACGCGGGCGCGGAGCGCCGCGACATCCGCCTCGCCCTGGAGCGTGAGGGCGATGATGTCGGCGACCTCGGTGAACTCGGCGTCGCCGAAGCCGCGGGTCGCGAGCGCGGGCGTGCCGATGCGCAGGCCCGAGGTGACCATCGGCGGGCGCGGGTCGAACGGCACCGCGTTGCGGTTCACGGTGATGAGCGCCTCGTGCAGGAGGTCCTCGGCCTGCTGGCCGTCGATCTTCGAGTTGCGGAGGTCGGCGAGCACGAGGTGCACGTCGGTGCCGCCCGTGAGCACGTCGACGCCGGCGGCGCGCGAGTCGTCGGCCGTCAGGCGGGCCGCGAGGATCTGCGCGCCGCGGATGGTGCGCTCCTGGCGGTCCTTGAACTCGGCCGAGGCGGCGACCTTGAACGCGGTCGCCTTCGCGGCGATCACGTGCATGAGCGGGCCGCCCTGCTGGCCCGGGAACACGTTCGAGTTGAGCTTCTTCGCGAGCTCCGTGTCGCGCGAGACGATGAAGCCCGAGCGGGGGCCGCCGATCGTCTTGTGCACGGTCGACGAGACGACGTCGGCGTAGGGCACCGGCGAGGGGTGCAGGCCCGCGGCGACGAGGCCGGCGAAGTGCGCCATGTCGACCCAGAGCTTCGCGCCGACCTCGTCGGCGATCGCGCGGAACGCGGCGAAGTCGAGGTGACGGGGGTACGCCGACCAGCCGGCGATGATGACCTGCGGGCGGTGCTCGAGGGCCTTGTCGCGCACGACGTTCATGTCGACGAGGAAGGTCTCGGGGTCGACGCCGTACGACACGGCGTTGTAGAGCTTGCCCGAGAAGTTGAGCTTCATGCCGTGGGTCAGGTGGCCGCCGTGGGCGAGCTCGAGACCGAGGATGGTGTCGCCGGGGGTGGCGATCGCCGAGAGCACGGCCGCGTTGGCGGTGGCGCCCGAGTGGGGCTGCACGTTGGCGTATTCGGCGCCGAAGAGCGACTTCGCCCGTTCGATCGCGAGGGACTCGGCGACGTCGACGAACTCGCAGCCGCCGTAGTAGCGACGCCCCGGGTAGCCCTCGGCGTACTTGTTGGTGAGCACCGAGCCCTGCGACTGGAGCACGGAGACCGGAACGAAGTTCTCGCTCGCGATCATCTCGAGGTAGTCGCGCTGACGCCCGAGTTCGAGTTCGAGAACTTCGGCGATCTCGGGATCGACCTCGGAGAGGGGCGCGTTGAAGATGGATTCGGCCAAGACTGGCTCCTTATGACATACGGACCTATGTGGGGTTGCTGCCTCCGCGACTCGCGCGGAAGCAGTCGTACCGGCCCAGGCGTGCGGTCGGTCCGTAGCAGTCGCTCCCCGATGGGAATCCATCTCAACGCCAGTCGCGACGATCGCAAGCATAGCAATGGATGCCTCCGGCGACCGCAGTGCGTCGCTGCCGAACGTCACACGGCGCTGTCGCCCCGGGTCGGTTCCGTGGCAGGATGAGCAGCGAGCCACTTCGTCAGGATTCCTTCTTTTCGCGAGGACGCATGCAACGACGCCACGCCCGCTCCACCGCCCTGATCGCCCTCCCGCTCGCCGTCGTGCTCGGCGCGCTGACCGCCTGCACCCCCTCGCAGGAGAACGGAGACCCCGTGCCCGGCATCGTGCCCGCCCCCGTGAGCTTCGAGCTCACCGACGCGGGCGAGTTCACGCTCACCGAGCGCACCCGCTTCGTCGTCGACGGCGACGAGGCCGAACGCGCGGCCGGCCCGCTCGCCGAGGCCGCCCGCGCGGCCACGGGATGGGAGCTGCCCGTCGAACGGGGCGCCGGCGAGGCATCCGCCCCCTCGGCCGACGGCGACGACATCGTGCTCGTCATCGATGATGGGGTGGCGGGCGGCGAGGAGGGCTACACCCTCGAGAGCGGGCGCGACGGCGTCCGCATCGCGGCGTCCGCGGCCGCCGGGCTGTTCCGCGGCACGCAATCGCTGCGCCAGCTGCTGCCCGCCGAGATCGAGCGCACGGAGGCCTCGACCCCGGACGGCGGCTGGACGGTGCCGGCCGTCTCGATCAGGGATGCGCCGCGCTTCGAGTACCGCGCCTCGCTCGTCGACGTCGCCCGCAACTTCATGCAGGTCGACGACCTGCTCGACCACGTCGACCGACTCGCCCTGCTGAAGGTCAACGTGCTGCACCTGCACCTCACCGACGACCAGGGCTGGCGCCTGCAGATCGACTCCTGGCCCGAGCTCACGCGCATCGGCGCGTCGACCTCGGTCGGCGGCGACGGCGGCGGCTTCTACACGAAGGACGACTACCGGCGCATCGTCGACTACGCCGCCGAGCGGTTCATCACCGTCGTGCCCGAGATCGACCTGCCCGGGCACACGAACGCGGCGCTCAGCTCCTACGCCGAGCTGAACTGCGACGGGGTGGCGCGCGAGCCGTACACCGGCACCGAGGTGGGCTTCTCGTCGCTGTGCGCCGCCCCCGAGCGGGCGGAGGCGACCGACCGGTTCCTCGCCGACGTGCTCGGCGAGGTCGCCGAGCTCACCCCCGGCCCGTGGATCCACGTCGGCGGCGACGAACCGCTCGCGACCCCGCACGACGACTTCCTCGACCTCGTCGCGCGCATCACGAAGGCCGGCGCCGCGACCGGAAAGACCGTCATCGCCTATCACGAGATGGGTGCGTCGAGCGAGCTTCCGCCCGGCACCATCGGGCACTACTGGGACCTGACGGCCTCGCACGAGGTCCCCGCGAACCGCCGCGACGAACCCGTGCGCCCGTACCCCGAGTCGGCCGGGCAGGCGCGATCGTTCCTCGATCAGGGCGGCCGGCTGATCCTCGCCCCCGCCGACGTGACCTACCTCGACATGATGTACCCCGACCGGCCGCAGGGGCCGCTCGGCGGCGAGCTCGGCACGAGGTGGGCCGCCACGATCACGCTGGAGCAGGCGTACGCCTGGCAGCCCGAGGAGACGATCGACGGGCTCGAGGAGTCCGACATCCTCGGCGTCGCCGCCTCGATCTGGACGGAGACGATCGAGACGGTGCCCGACTTCGAGTTCATGGTCTTCCCGCGCATCGCGGCGACCGCCGAGGTCGCCTGGTCGCCCGCCGACGCCCGCGACGAGGCGGACTTCCGCGCGCGGCTGTCGACGCTCGGCGCGCACCTCGACGCACTCGGGGTGGCCTACCGCAAGGTCGGCGGCGTCGACTGGGCCGAGTAGGCCGGCACGACGGATGCCACGGGGCAGGCCCCGTGGCATCCGTCGTGTGGAATCGCGCTGCGCGCTACTTGACGCTGCCCGCCGTGAGCCCGCCCACGAGGCGCTTCTCGATGAGCATGAAGAGCACGACCACGGGGATGATCGCCACGATCGAGACGCCGAAGACGTACTGCCAGCTCGTCGAGTACTGGCCGACGAACTTCGTGAGCGCGACCGACATGGGCTGGTTGCCCGCCGTCGAGAGGATGACGAGCGAGGCGGCGAACTCGTTCCAGCAGGCGACGAAGGTGAACACGATCGCCGTCACGATGCCCGGCCACACGAGCGGGAGGTTGATCCGGAAGAGCACCGTGAGCCGGCCCGCGCCGTCGATCTGGGCGGCCTCGTCGACCTCCTTCGGGATGCCCGCGAAGAAGGAGTGCATGATCCACACCGCGAACGACAGGTTGAAGGCCGCGTTGATGAAGATCATCGCCGCCCAGGTGTCGCCCATGCCGAGCGCCGTGAACTGGCGGAACAGGCCCGAGGTGAGCACCGCGGGCTGCAGCATCTGCGTGACGATCACGAGGAACAGGAACACCATGCGGAACGGGAACTTGAACCGCGCCGTGTAGTACGCCGCGGGCAGCGCGACCGCGAGCACGAGCAGCGTCGCGAACACCGAGATCACGATCGTCGAGATCATGTTCTGCGGCAGCGGCGTCTCGGGCGTCGACCACATGTCGATGTAGTTCTCCCAGTGCCACTCCGTGGGGAAGTAGGTGGGGTCGACCGAGAGGATCTGCGACTTCGTCTTCACCGAGCCGAAGAACATGATGAGGTACGGCACGATGAAGATCGCGAGCACGATGAGGCCGGCGAACATGCGCAGCAGCACGCGCCCGAGCGACACCTGGTCTTCGGTGTAGCGGCGCTTGCGCGGCGGGGTCTGCCGACCGGCGCCTCCGCCGGCGTCGGTCGCGAGCATCGCGCGGGTTTCGGTGACGGTCACGATCAGACCTCCTTCATGGGCTTGACGACCTTCACGTACACCGCCACGATCACGATGACGATGAGGAAGGCGACGACCGAGAGCGCTGATGCGACGTCGACCTTGTGCTGGTTCTGGATGTACTTGAAGATCATCGTCATGATCGTGTCGGCGTCGTAGCCGGGGATCGATCCGGTCATCACGCGGAGGATCGGCAGCGAGTTGAACACGTTGATGATGTTGATGAGCACGGCGACGCTGAGCGCACCGCGCAGCTGCGGCAGCACGACCTTGAAGTAGGTGCGCACGGGCCCGGCCCCGTCCATCTTGGCGGCCTCGAGCGTGTCGCCCGGCACGGTCGCGAGCCCGGCGAGGATCGTGTACGTCGTGAACGGCAGCGAGACGAAGATCGCGACGATGATCGACCACATGAAGGCCGTGGTCGGGTTCTTCGTCCAGCCGTAGCCCTCGGGGGTGTCGACGAGGCCGATGTCGACGAGGAACTTGTTGATGATGCCGAAGTACGGTTCGAGGCCGTAGTAGACGACCATCGTGGTCATGACGACCGAGGCGGCCCACGGGATGATCACGACGAGGCGCACGAGCTGACGGCCCGGGAACGCCTTGTTGAGGATCTGCGCGAGCCCGAGCGAGATCACGACCGTGAAGGCCACGACCACGACGACCCAGACGATCGTGCGGAAGAAGATCGGCCAGAAGTACGGGAACTGGAAGACCTCGACGTAGTTGTCGAAGCCGACCGATCCCTTGTCGAGCCCGGAGAGCGAGATGTCGCGGGTCGAGTTGTAGAACATGACGACGGCCGGGAACAGCACGACGCCGAAGATGAGGATCAGTGCGGGCGTGATCCAGGGAAGCGCGATCGCGAGGTCGCGGCCGCCGGGCTTGCCGCGGCGGGCGGGCGCCTTCGCACCCGCCCCGCCGGACGGCGATCCCCCGGAACGGGGGCGGCCGGTGGCCGCCCCCGTCGGGTTCGATGATGCATCGGTTGTGGAGCTCATGGTGCGAGGATCACCGAACCCTTTCCGTGTGGCGTCGAGGCGAGCGTCAGCTCGCGTCGACCTGCGCCTGGATCTCGGTCAGCACGTCCTGAGCCGGCTTCGTCTGGATCTGGCCGAACAGGGCCTTGAAGGCGCCATCGGTGGCCGACCACTTGGGGTTCGTCGAGGGGTAGAACTGCGCGTCGGGCAGCACCTCGAGGAACGGCGCGAGCGCCTCTTCGCCCTTGAGCTGCTCGGCACCCGACTTGGTGACGGGGAGGAAGCCCTCGGTCTGCACCCACGGCACGTACACGTCGGCCGAGTAGTAGTAGTCGAAGAACTTGGTGATCGCCTCCTGCTTGTCGCCGTCGTTCTGGAAGGCCATGAGCTGGTCCATGACGCCGAGCGTGAAGGGCGAGCCGTCCTGCGTCGGGATCGGCACGATCGAGTAGTCGAGCTCGGGGTTGCCGTCCTCGATCTGGCCGACGGTCGGCGGAAGGCCGACCTGCATGCCGATCTTGCCCTGGACGAAGATCTCCATGAGCGGCGTGCGGTCGGTCGAGCCCGGGTCGGCCTGGGTCGCGCCCGCGTCGATCATCTTCTTGATCTGCTCGGCACCGGGAAGGTTCGACGGGTCGTCGACGGTGATCGCGTCGGCGTCACCGAAGGTGCCGCCGCCGCCCCAGAGCCACACGGCCGCCTCGGCCTGCGCCTCCTCGGAGCCGAGCGGCATGCCGTAGCCCGCCACGCCGCCGCCGAGCGCCGAGATCTTGGTCGCCGCGTCGAGCAGCTCGTCCCACGTCTTCGGGGCCTCGGCGACGCCGGCCTGCTCGAGCAGTGCGTTGTTCACGAACAGCGCGCGCGCCGACGCGATGAGCGGCAGGGCGTAGGCGGTGCCGTCGACCTCGGCGTTCTTGATGAACGAGTCCTGGAAGTCGCTGAAGGTCTCGGGCGAGACGACTTCCTCAGCGGGGTAGAGCAGCTCGTCGGCCGCGAAGCCGGCGAAGGGCCCGCCGTTGTAGATGTCGGGTGCCTCACCACCCTGGATCTTCGTCGTGATGACCTGTTCGAGGTTGTCCCACGACTGGACTTCGAGCTTGACGTCGATGTCCTCGTTCTCGGCTTCGAAGCCGTCGATCACGTCTTCCCAGAGCTGCTGGGTGTTGTCGGAGTAGCTCGGCACGAGCAGGTCGAGCGTGGTCTTGCCGCCGGCCGAGTCGCCGCCGCTGTCACCGCCGCCGAATCCGCACGATGCGAGCGTCAGCGAGGCGGTGGCGGCGAGCGCGACCGCGGCGCCGAGGCGCAGAGACTTCTTCATTGGATGCTTCCTCACTGTGTTGGGTGGCGCACCGACGACGACGAGGTCTCACGCGCCGATGCGTTCGTCCATTGTGCACCGATCCTTGGTGATCCGTGCAGTTTGATGAACGTTTCGCCGAGTAAACGATCAGGTACGTTCATTCGACGCTGGGAAATCTATTCCGCACCCCGCACGGCCGTCAAGACCGCAGAGCCATTTGTTACCGGATTTTGTTTAGATCCCTCACTAAACCCCTCGAATGCGGGATAGTGCAGTAAACGATCTTTTCAATGATCGTTGGACACGTATTGCAGTCATCTGCAATCATTGAACGCGTCATCGTCGTCATTCGACGGCCGCACCACCCGACTGGAGCCCACGTGAGCCTGCCTTCCGCTTCCGCCCCCGCCGCCCACATGGCCGCCGAGCTCGCCTCGCAGCCCGAGACGTGGGCGCGCGCGACCGAGCTCCGCGACGAGCAGTCCCGCCTCCCGCGCCGCGGCGAGCGCATCGCCGTCGTCGGCTGCGGAACCTCCTGGTTCATGGCCCAGTCCTACGCCTGGCTCCGGGAGTCGGGCGGGCACGGCCAGACCGATGCCTTCGCGGCCTCCGAGGCGTTCCCCCTCCGCGGCTACGACGCGGTCGTGGCGCTCACCCGCTCGGGCACGACGACCGAGGTCCTCCAGCTCGTCGGCGACGTGCGCGGACAGGTGCGCACGATCGGCGTCATCGGCGACGCCTCCTCGCCGCTCGTCGACCTCGTCGACGACGCGATCACCCTCCCCTTCGCCGACGAGCAGTCGGTCGTGCAGACCCGCTTCGCGACGACGGCGCTCGCACTCTTCCGCGCCTCGCTCGGCGAGGACCTCGCCCCCGTGATCGCCGACGCCGAGCGCGCCCTCGCCGAAGAGCTCGACCCGGCACTCGTCGACGCCGAGCAGTACACCTTCCTCGGTCGCGGCTTCTCGGTGGGCCTCGCCCACGAGGCGGCGCTGAAGATGCGCGAGGCCTCGCAGTCGTGGACCGAGTCCTACCCCTCGATGGAGTACCGCCACGGCCCGATCTCGATCGCCGCGCCGGGCCGCGTCACCTGGCAGTTCGGCTCCGCCCCCGAGGGGCTCGCCGGCGACGTCGCCGCGACCGGTGCGCGATTCGAGACGAGCACGCTCGACCCGATGGCCGACCTCGTGCGCGCTCAGCGCGTCTCGCTCGCCCGGGCCATCGCCCGCGGCCTCGACCCCGACCAGCCGCGCAACCTCACGCGCTCGGTGATCCTCGAGGGCTGACCCCATGACCGATACCGCGCCACCGCTCGGCCCCGGCGCCGCCGTCCTCGCCTTCGACGTCGGCGGCACCGACACGAAGTCGGCGATGGTGGATGCCTCCGGGCGGGTGCTCGGGCTCCGTCGCACGCCGACCGCGCGGGATGCCGGTGACGCTGCGGGCGCGGTCGCCGCGTCGTTCGTCGAGCTGGCCCGGGCGCTTCGCGAGGAGCACCCCGAGGTCGACGTCTCCGCGGCCGGGGTGAGCGTGCCCGGGCTCGTCGACGAGGTGCGCGGACTCGGACTCTTCGCCTCGAACCTGGGGTGGCGCGACGCGCCGATCCGCGATCTCGCCGAGCGCGCGCTCGGGCTGCCCGTCGCGTTCGGCCACGACGTGCGCGCCGCGGGCGACGCCGAGCACCGGCTCGGCGCGGCGCGCGGCTACGACGACGCCGTGGTGCTCGCGATCGGCACCGGCATCGCGAGCTCGATGCTGATCGGCGGCCAGCCCTACTCGGCCGGCGGCTACGCGGGCGAGTTCGGCCATTCGCTCGCCGATCCGCACGGCGAGCGCTGCCCCTGCGGCGCGATCGGCTGCCTCGAGACGGTCGCCTCGGCCGGGGCGATCGCCCGTCGGTACCGCACGGCCAGTGGTCGCGAGGTCGCCGGCGCTCGGGCGGTGCTCGCGGCGGCCGGCGACGGCGACCCGGTCGCACGCGACATCTGGGACTCCGCCGTCGAAGCACTGGCCGAAGGCATTGCGCGACTCGTCGCGACCCTCGCGCCCGAGGCGATCGTCATCGGCGGCGGCCTCTCGCAGGCCGGGCCCGCGCTCTTCGAGCCGCTCCGCGAGCGCGTCGACGCCCTCCTCAGCTTCCATCGCCGGCCGGTGCTCCTCCGTGCCGAACTCGGCGACGACGCGGGCCTGCTGGGCACCGCCCTCGCCGCACGCGACCTCGCGGCGGCACGGGCCGCCGCCGGAACGGCGGCGCCGTGATCGTCACCGTCACGCCGAACCCGGCCGAAGACCTCACCTGGCACCTCGCCGAACTGCGCCCGGGCGAGACGCTTCGCGTGCCGGCGGGCGTCTCGCGCGCCGGCGGCAAGGGGCTGAACGTCGCGCGCGTCCTCGCGTCCGAAGGGCACGAGGTGCTCGCGCTCACCACCGCGGGCGGCGCGGCCGGCGCGCGCCTCGCGGAGGATCTCGAGCGCAGCGGCATCCCCCACCGGCTCGTGCCCGT
Organism: Agromyces sp. NPDC058126; assembly: GCF_042884595.1. Taxonomy (NCBI): domain Bacteria; kingdom Bacillati; phylum Actinomycetota; class Actinomycetes; order Micrococcales; family Microbacteriaceae; genus Agromyces; species Agromyces sp. NPDC058126. The sequence goes on from NZ_JBHVTS010000002.1 coordinate 111,962, forward strand.
GCACGGCGAGACCCGCCGGAGCCTCGCCCTCGTCGACGAGACGAGCGGCGAGACGACCATCCTCAACGAGCACGGCGCGGCACTGGCCGACGCCGAGGCACGCACCCTCCTCGCCGAGGCGGCCCGCCTCGGCCGGCGCGCCGACGCGGTCGTCATCAGCGGGAGCCTGCCGCCCGGCTTCGGCCCCGACGAGCTCGCCGGGCTCGTCGCCGAACTCGTCGCCGCCGGCGCCCCGGTCATCGTCGACACGAGCGGCCCCGGCCTGCTCGCGTCGGCCCGCGCCGGCGCCACCGTGCTGAAGCCGAACCGCGACGAGCTCGCCGAGGTCACCGGGCACGACGACCCCGTCGCGGGCGGGCGCGCCCTGCTCGAGGCCGGCGCGCGGCTCGTGCTCGTCTCGCTCGGCGCCGAGGGGCTGCTCGTGCTGTCGCACGCCGACGCCTCCGACGGCGTCCGCGCCCGGCTGCCGAAGCCGCTGCACGGCAACGCGACCGGCGCCGGAGACGCGGCAGTGGCCGCGATCGCCGCCGCCGTCGCGGCGAACCCCTCGCTCGTGAGCGATGCGGGTCCCGAGGGCGTCGCGGCCCGCGCGGCCCTCGCCCGGCGCGCGACGGCGTGGTCGGCCTCGGCCGTGCTGATGCCCCTCGCGGGCGCACTCTCCCCCGACCACGCCCGGCTCGAGGCCGAGGTCGTCGTCACCGGCCACCACGAGGCATCCACCGCCGACCCGGCGAACACCGCGCAGGCGCACCCCGCGCCCGACACCGACCCGAGGACCACCGCATGACGCTCACCCCCACCCGCACCGTCCTCGACGCCGCAGCGGCCGCCGGCACCGCCATCGGCGCGTTCAACGTGCTGCACCTCGAGACGGCCGAGGCCCTCGTCGGGGCTGCGGAGGACACCGGCCTCCCGGTCATCCTGCAGCTCTCCGAGAACTGCGTGCGCTACCACGGCGCGTTCGAGCCGATCGCGCTGGCGACGCTCGCCGTCGCCGAGGCCTCGAGCGCCTCCGTCGCGGTGCACCTCGACCACGCCGAGGACGTCGAGCTCGCACTGCTCGCGATCGACCGGGGCTTCGGCTCGGTCATGTACGACGGCGCGAAGCTCGACTTCGCCGACAACGTCGCGACCACCCGCCGGGTCGTGGCCCGCGCGGCCGAGGCGGGCGTGCTCGTCGAGGCCGAGCTCGGCGAGATCGGCGGCAAGGACGGGGCGCACGCGCCCGGCGTCCGCACCGACCCGGCCGAGGCGGCGCAGTTCGTCGCCGAGACCGGGGTCGACGCCCTCGCGGTCGCCGTCGGCTCCTCCCACGCGATGACCGAGCGGGTCGCCGCACTTGACCTCGAGCTGATCGCGCGGCTCCACGCCGCCGTGCCGGTGCCGCTCGTGCTCCACGGCTCCTCAGGCGTGCCCGACGAGACGATCGTCGCGGGCATCGCCGCGGGCCTCACGAAGATCAACGTGTCGACGCACCTGAATGCGGCCTTCACCGGCGCGATCCGGGACTACCTCACGGAGCACCCGACGGCCGTAGACTCTCGCAAGTACCTCGCGGCGGGCCGCGACGCGGTGCGCATCGAAGCGGGCCGCATGCTGAGACTGTTCGCCTCGCCGGCGACGGCGGGCACCACCGGAAGGGACGGGATCGGATGAATCGCGCGGAGCGCCTGAGCGCCGTCCTCGACCTGCTCGCCGACGGCGGCCAGGTCGAGGTCGAGCAGATCGTCGACCAGCTCGGAGTGTCGCCGGCGACCGCCCGACGCGACCTCGACGCGCTCGCGAGCCAGCAGCTGCTCACCCGGACCCGCGGCGGCGCGGTCGCCCACTCGGTCGCGTACGACCTGCCGATCCGCTACAAGAACCAGCAGAACCCCGAGTCGAAGGCGGCGATCGCCCGGGCGGCGAGCGCGATGGTGCCGCGCGGCGCCGTCATCGGCCTCTGCGGCGGCACCACCGCCACGGCGATCGTGGAGGCGCTCATGTCGCGCGCCGACATCATGGAGCCGGCGAACGACCCGAGCCTCACCGTCGTCACGAACGCGATCAACATCGCCATGCAGCTCGCGATCCGGCCGCAGATCAAGACGGTCGTGACCGGCGGAGTGGTGCACGCACGCTCCTACGAGCTCGTCGGCGCCTACACCGATGCGGTGCTCGGCAGCGTGACGCTCGACTACGCCTTCATCGGCGTCAACGGCATCGACCCGGCGATCGGGCCGACCTCGCACGACGAGCGCGAGGCCGCCGTGAACGCGCTCATGGCCTCGCGTGCGACGCACCCGGTGCTCGTCGCCGACTCGTCGAAGCTCGACAAGCGGGCGTTCGCCGCGATCGGTTCGCGGCGTCTCTTCTCGACCCTGATCACCGACTCGGGCGTGACCGAGGCGCAGCTCGCACGGCTCGCCGACCACGGCTACGACGTTATCGTTGCTTAGGTGAGCACCCCAGTCGTCGCGACCGAACCCGCCTCCGGCCCGAACGGGCCCACGATCATCCAATCGGCGCGGCTCGTGAGCGGCTTCGACACGGTGCCCGACGCCTGGGTGCGCTTCGAGGGCGGCCGCGTCGCCGAGCGCGGGCTGGGCGACGGCTGGCGGGCGCTCCTCACCTCCGAGACGAGCGTGACGGATGCCTCGGGGCGGTTCCTCGTCCCCGGCTTCATCGACATCCACTGCCACGGCGCCGGCGGCGCGTCGGCCGACGAGGGCGAGGCGGCGATCGAGCGCGTGCTCGCCGTGCACAACGCCCACGGCACGACCCGCACGGTGCTCTCGCTCGTCACCGCCTCCGTCGACCGGCTGGTCGAGCAGCTCGAGGTGATCGCACGCCTGTCGCGCCGCGACCCCCGCGTGCTCGGCGCCCACCTCGAGGGGCCGTTCCTCGACGACGCCTACCGCGGCGCGCACGACCCGACGCTGCTGCGGACGGCCGACGCGGACTCGGTCGAGCGCCTCCTCGCGGCGGCCGACGGCACGCTGCGCCAGATCACCATCGCACCCGAGCATCCGGGGGCGACGGAGGCGATCACCCGCTTCGTCGACGCGGGCGTCGCCGTGGCGGTCGGGCACACCGGTGCCGACTTCGACACGGCGCTCGCGGCGTTCGGCGCCGGCGCGACGATCCTGACGCACGCGTTCAACGGCATGCGCGGCATGCACCACCGCGCACCGGGCCCCGTCGTGGCCGCGATGCACGCCGACCACGTCACGCTCGAGATCATCAACGACGGCGTGCACGTGCACCCCGACGTCGTGAAGCTCGCCTTCGCGGGCGCCCCGGGCCGCGTCGCACTGATCACCGACGCGATGGCGGCGACGGGCTCGGCCGACGGGGCGTACCTCCTCGGCACGCTCGAGGTCGTGGTCGACCAGGGCGTCGCCCGCCTCCGCGAGGGCGGTTCGATCGCGGGCTCGACGCTGCTGCAGGACGAGGCGCTGCGCCGCGCCGTCGTCGACTGCGGCATCCCGCTCGACCAGGCGATCGCCGCGCTCACGACGGTGCCCGCAGCCGCCGTCGGGCGGGCGCACGACCTCGGCCGGCTCGATCGCGGCTACGCGGCCGACGCGGTGCTGCTCGGCGACGAGCTCGACGTGCAGGCGGTGTGGTCGGCCGGCAGCCGACTCGTCTGACCTTCCGCGGTCGAGTCTGACTCGGCCGCCGTGCGGCGCACGACGCCGCTGCCCGCGACCGCTTCCCGCGGCGGGTGCTGCGCTCAGCGCGCGCTGCCCGCGCCCGGTCCGCGCTTCAGTCGCACGCCGGGACCACTCGGCGCCCGCTCCGTGCGGAGAGAGGTGAAGGGCGGGGCCCCGTGACGTGTTCCCCATCGTCTCGGAGCCCCGGCCGTTCGAACCGAGCTGCCCTTTCCCCCGGGCGTCTCGTCCCGCCGGCGGGTACCCGGCTTCCGTCTCGGCGTTCGGGCACCGAGACGGCGGAAGTCGAGGGCGCGTTGCATGCCCTCACAGGAGAAGACGTCGCCGGGACCGATCTATGACGCGATTCTCGGGAAAATCTGGTGGAATTGTCCGGAACCCCCGATCCGCGTCATGATCCCCGCCTCGACGCGTCTCTCAGGTGGACCGACCCGAACCCCGAAGGAGCCGCGCGTGCCCCCCGTGCGCACCGATCACACCGCCGACGCCGCACTCATCGAGCGCACCCGCCGCGGCGACCGCGCCGCGTACGCCGAGCTCTGGCAGCGCCACGCCGCCTCGGCCCGCACCGTCGCGCGCTCGTACAGCTCGCTCGACCCCGACGACCTCGTCGCCGAGTCGTTCACGCGCATCTACGACGCGATCCTCGCCGGAAAGGGCCCGACCGCGGCGTTCCGCCCGTATCTCTTCACGACGATCCGCAACACGGCGGCGAGCTGGGGCCGGGCCCGCCAGGAGACGAACCTCGAGACCCTCGAGTCCTTCGAGGACCCCGACTCGAACGAGGCGGCGACGCTCGACGCGCTCGACCGTTCGACGACCGCGCAGGCCTTCCGTTCGCTGCCGACCCGATGGCAGGAGGTGCTCTGGTACAGCGAGGTCGAGGGCATGACCCCGCAGCAGGTCGCGCCGCTCGTGGGCATGAGCGCGAACAGCACGGCCGCCCTCGCCTACCGCGCCCGTGAGGGGCTCCGCCAGGCGTGGATCCGCGCGCACCTCAAGAACTCGACCGAGCCCGAGTGCCGCTGGACCATCGACCGGCTCGGCAGCTACACGCGCGGAAAGCTGCGTCCGCGCGACACCACGAAGCTCGAAACCCACCTCGACGACTGCGCGCGCTGCACGATCGTCGCGGCCGAGGCCCGGGAGGTGGGATCGAGACTCGCGCTCGTGCTGCTGCCCCTCGCCGCCGGCGTCGGCGGTGCGACGGCGTACTCGGCCTGGCTGTCGCAGGGCGCGCCGGTGGCCGAGTACGCGATGGGCGCCGGGGGCATCGCCGCCGGCGGCTCGGGCGGTGGCTCGGGCGGCGCTGCCGGAGGCTCGGGTGGAGCGGGCGCCGGGGCGGGCGGAGCCGGCGGCGGCGCTGCCGGCGGCGGTGCCGCGGCCGGCGGCGGCCTCGTCGGCGCGATCGGCGGCACCGGCGTGGCGATCGGGGCCGGCGCGCTCGTGCTGACCGCAGCCGTCGTCGCGGTCGCCGTCGTCGCTCCGAGCCTCACGCCGACGAACGAGCCGCTCGCGGCGCCGATCAGCGAGGTGGTCGAGCCCGCCCCGGTCACCGACGACGAGGGCCAGACGCCCGCGAGCCTGCCCGAGCCGACGGCCCCCGGGCCGATTCCCTCGAACGCACCCGAGCTCGACGGGGCGAACGGTGAGGAGGCTCCGATCGGCGAGTCGCCCGGCCCGCAGCCGGTCGATCCGGCTCCTCGCCCTGTGCCGACGCCGAGCGTCGCCCCCACGCCGACGTCCGAACCGACGCCGACTCCGACGTCGACCCCCGGACCCACGCCGACTCCGACGGCCACCCCGACCCCCACCCCGACTCCGACCCCGACCCCCACCCCGACTCCGACCCCCACCCCGACGCCCGAACCCGACACGGAGGCGCTGCCTCCCGTCGTCGACGGGGTCGACACCGCGGGCGGGCTCGTAGACCCCGATCTCGCCGGGAGCGCGGAGCCCGGAGCGACGATCAGGGCGACCGCCGACGACGGCCGGAGCTGGACGACGACGGCCGACGACTCGGGCTCGTGGTGGATCAGCCCGCGGGGCCTCCGTGCGGGCACCACGACGCTGCAGCTCGTGCAGACCGATCGCGCCGGCAACGTCTCCGAGGCGACGGTCGTCCCCGTGTCGCTCCAGACGCCCGCGGTCCGCGTCCGGCTGACCCGCCTGGACTTCAGGGGGGTGCCCGGCGCGACGGTCGCGCTCGAGATCGACGGGCGGCACGAGGGTCTCTACACGCTCAACTCGGCCGGCCGCGCCAGGGAGTCGAACGGCTCGTGGCGCTGGTTCTTCGCCGACAGCGTCCACGTGCGCTACGCGGCGGACGGGCGGACAGGCCCCGCCGCCGAGGCGGACTGGTGACCCCGCGCTGAGCGACGAGCACGAGCCGCTTCGGCCCGCCCGGTAATCTGGGCGGATGACCACCGCTGCCGCGCCCGATCACCTGTTCCACTGGGTCGTGACCCTGAGCTGCACCGATGGCCCCGGCATCGTGCACGCGATCTCGGGCGCCGTCGTCGCCTCGGGCGGCAACATCACCGAGAGCCAGCAGTTCGCGAGCCTCGACACCGGGCGCTTCTTCATGCGCCTGCAGGTCGAGTCGCGGGCGACTCGCGCCGAGTTCGAGGCGGCGCTCGCCCCCGTGACCGAGCGCTGGAGCATGCAGTGGCACCTCGACGAGGTCGGGCGGCCGCTCCGCACGCTCGTGCTCGCCTCGACCGCGGGCCACTGCGTGAACGACCTGCTCTTCCGCCAGCGCGCGGGCCAGCTGCCGGTCGAGATCCCGCTCGTCCTCTCGAACCACGGCACGCTCCGCGACCTCGTCGACTTCTACGGCGTGCCGTTCGAATCGGCGGCCGTCACCGACGCCGCTGCGAAGGCCGAGTTCGAGCGACGCATCCTCGACGCGGTCGACGAGCACGACATCGAGCTCGTGGTGCTGGCTCGCTACATGCAGATCCTCTCCCCCGAGCTCTGCGAGGCCCTCGCCGGACGCTGCATCAACATCCACCACTCGTTCCTGCCGGGCTTCAAGGGCGCGAACCCCTACCGGCAGGCGCACGCGCGCGGGGTGAAGCTCATCGGTGCGACCGCCCACTTCGTCACGAGCGACCTCGACGAGGGGCCGATCATCGAGCAGAACGTCGTGCGCGTCGACCACTCGCGGAGCCCTGCCGAGCTCGTCGCGATCGGCCAGGACGAGGAGAGCCGCACGCTGAGCCAGGCGGTGAAGTGGTTCGCCGAGCGCCGGGTGCTGCTCGACGGAGCCCGCACCATCATCTTCCGCTGAGGCCCGGGTACGCTAGAGGGTTGTGAGCACCGCACCCGAGACCCCGCAGGCCCAGCCGAAGATCGGCCCGAACGACATCCTCCGGTTCTTCCTCGAACTGTTCGCCTTCGTGTCGCTCGGCATCTGGGGCTTCATGGCCTTCCCGCTGCCGTGGCCGGGCGTGCTCATCGGCATCGGGGCGCCGCTGCTCGCGATCGTCGCCTGGGCGCTGTTCATGTCGCCGAAGGCGGTCTTCCGCATCGATCCGTTCGGCAAGGCGCTCGTCGAGATCGCGATCTTCTCGGCAGCCGCGATCGGCTGGTGGATGCTGGGGCAGCCCGTCGTGGCGGTCGTCTTCGCCGTCGTGGCCGCCGTGAGCGGCATCATCAACGGCCGCAAGGAGCTCGCGGGCTGACTGCACCCCGCCCGCCTCAGGCGGGTCGGGCGCTCGACGCGGCCTCGGCGCCCGCCGCCGCCTCCGCATCGGCCACCGCATCGGCCTCCGCGTCGGATTCGGCACCGCCTGCCGTGCGGAAATGGCCGAGCACCGAGAGTAGGAGGCCCCCGACGGCCCAGCCCGCGAGCACGAGCCACGGGAACGTCGTGTCGGCGGCCGGGAAGTACGAGAGTTCGCGCACCAGGGTCGCGGCAGCCCCCGGCGGGAACCACTGGCCGACCTCGCCCCACGGCTCGGGCAGGAACTCCTTCGGCATCGCCGCCGCCGAGATGGGGTTCGCGAAGAGCAGCATGACGACGGGGCCGACGGCGATGCCCGCTCGCCCGATGAGCGCGACGAACCCGGTGATGGGCGCCGCGATCGCCGCGAGCGCGAGGGCGATCGCCGCGGCGTTCACCCAGTAGTCGCCCTGCAGTGCGCCGAACCACCCCTGCAGGATGGCGGTCAGTGCCAGTCCGCCGACGACGGCGTAGACGACGACGGCGAGCACCCGCCGCATCGCACCGATCACGGCGAGCGAGATCGCGATCCCGCCGAGCATGCCGCCGAGCACGAGCGGGAAGAGCGCGGCGGCGAGCCCGGTTCCGCGCGGGTCGCTCGAGGCGAGCGGCACCACGTCGGTGACGACGACGTCGATGTGGGGCGGGGCGGTCGGCGCCCCCGCAGCCGCGGCCGCCGCGGCGGCCTGGGCGTTGACGCCCTCCTCGAGCCCGCCGGCGACGCCGTTCAGCAGCTGCGCGACGACGGCGCTCGACGCCGAGGAGCTGAGCACCTCGGGCTCGGTGCCGAGCACGACGGCTCCGTACACCTCACGGGATTCGATCGCGTCGACGGCGGCCGAGCGGTCGTCGACCTCGATGAAGGCGATCGCGCCGGGCTGCTGCGCGTCGACCGCCTGCTCGGCGGCGTCGACGAGTTCGGCCGGCCCGGAGATCGCGATCGGCAGGTCCTTGGGCTCGGCCGTGACCGAGGGCCAGGCGAACGCCAGCACGATGACGGCGACGATCGCCGCGAGCGCCAGGCCGAGGCCGACGACCCGCCCGATCGGAGTGCGGGACTGCGTGGCATCCGTGTGCGCCATGATCTCCTCCGGAGTCTTACGAAAACGAACATTCGTTCTTTATAAGAATGCGCGCGCCTCCTATGCTTGTCAAGAACGATCATTCGGTTTTCCGAGCGGGAGGCGGCCGATGCCCAAGGTGAGCGACGAGTACCGCGCGGCGAGACGCGACGAGATCCTCGACGCCGCCCTGCGCGCCTTCTCCGCGAAGGGGCTCGATGGCGCCTCGATGGCCGACATCATCGCCGAGGCCGGGCTCTCCGCGGGGGCGATCTACGGGCACTTCCCGAGCAAGGTCGAACTGCTCGCCGCGGTCGCGCAGCGCACGCTCGGACAGCGGCGCCTCGAGGTCGCCGCCCGGCAGGAGGAGGGCGAGGCGCCGCTCACCCCCGGCGAGGTGCTCGCGACCGTGCTGCGCGGGATGCGCGCGCACTTCGACACCCGCCTGCTCGTGCAGCTCTGGGCGGCGGCCGCCACCGACACCGAGCTCGGCGACACCATCCGCGGCCCCGTCCGTGCGATCAGGGAGACCTTCAGCGACGCCATCCGGCCGTGGTTCCTCGCCAACTACCCCGCCGAGGAGGCCGAGGCCCGGCTCGCCCGCAGCGTGCCCATCATGATGGCGCTCGGCCAGGGGTTCATGATCCAGCGTCAGCTCTTCGACGACTTCGACGAGGAGGGCTACCTCGCCGAGCTCCCCGGGACGCTCCCCCACTGACGGGCGCGCGTCGCCGTTCCGCGCCCGACGTCTCCGAGAACGACGGATGCCTCGGGCGGCATCCCGCCCGAGGCATCCGTGTCGTTCGCAGCGGGCTAGATGCCCTGCCAGGCCGGCTTGTTGACCCAGGCGTGCCGGTAGTACTCGAGGTTTGCGAGGCGCGACGCGGCCGCCGCATCGACGATGACGGTCGCATGCGGGTGCAGCTGGATCGCCGAGCCCGGCTGGCTCGCGGACACGCCGCCCTCGACCGCCGCGGCGACGGCCTCGGCCTTCGCCTCGCCGAACGCGAGCAGCACGAGGTGACGGGCCCGCAGGATCGTGCCGATGCCCTGGGTGATGCAGTGCATGGGCACGTCCTCGGGCGAGTCGAAGAAGCGCGCATTGTCGACGCGGGTCGGCTCGGTGAGCGTCTTCACCCGCGTGAGCGAGGCGAGCGAGGAGCCCGGCTCGTTGAAGCCGATGTGGCCGGTGCGACCGATGCCGAGGATCTGCAGGTCGACGCCGCCGGCCGCGACGATGGCGGCCTCGTAGTCGGCGCCCGCATGCTCGATCGTCGCCGGGTCGCCGTTCGGCACCCGCACGAGCTCGGGCGTGAGGCCCAGCGGGTCGACGACCTCGCGGGTGATCACCGCGCGATAGCTCTCGGGATGCCCCGTGGGAAGGCCCACGTACTCGTCGAGCGCGAAGCCCCGCACCCCGCGAACGTCGATCGACTCCGCCGCGATGCGGGCGGCCAGCGCCCGATAGCTCGCCAGCGGCGTCGAGCCGGTCGCGAGACCGAGCACCGCATCGGGCTTCTGCCTGATCAGCGAGACGATCGAACCCGCGACGAGCTCGCCCGCCGCCTGCTCGTCTTCGACGACTACGACTTCTGCCATTGCGCAACTCCTACCAGGGCAGCGCCCACGGCGGCTGCCGGAAATCCGAGGGGAATGACCCGGACCCGCTCCGCGAGCCCGAGAGAGGCGAGGAACGCCGAATCGGCGGCCCACCCGTTCAGGATACGGCGAGTTCCGTCGACGAGCGGTTCGCCGAGGGCGGCGAGCCCGCCCCCGATCACGACCTCGTCGACATCGGTGGTGAGCACGAGCAGGCGGACCGCCGCTGCGACGCCGGAGAGGAAGCGTTCGCGGACGTCGGCCGCCTCGGCATCGCCCGCCTCCGCCCGGTCGAAGAGCTCACGGGCGGGCAGCTCGGCGTCGGACGTCCACATGCGCGCGATCGCCGACCCGGAGGCCACCGTCTCGAGGCAGCCGCGCTGGCCGCATCCGCAGAGCTCCCCCGCGGGGTCGATGGGGATGTGCCCGATCTCGCCCGCCACACCGTGGCCGCCGCGCAGCAGACGGCCGCCCTGCACGATTCCGGCAGCGAGGCCGGTGCCGAGGTTGAGGTAGGCCATCGAGCGGTCGGCCGACGGGGCCGCCGACCCCTCCGCGGCGAGGAGGTGATGCGCGCCGAGCGCCGCGGCCTTCACGTCGTTCTCGATGCGCACGTCGACGCCGAGCCGGTCGGTGAGCCGAGGCCCGAGGTCGAGCCCTTCGAGGCCGAGGTTCACCGCATGGGCGACCCGGCCGGTGATCGTGTCGACGGCACCGGGGATGCCGATGCCGATGGACGAGAACGCGCTCGCGCCGAGGCCCGAGAGCTCCGCCATCCGTTCGACGGTGGCGAGCGCCGTCTCGACGACGGCCTCGGCCCCGAAGCCGGTCGGCATGCGCACCTGGTCGCTCAGTTCACCGGTCTCGGCGAGCGCGACCGCCGCGGTCTTCGTGCCGCCGATGTCGATGCCGAGCCTCACCGCGCGGCCACTGGGGCGAGCGCGTCGTCGACGAACGCGAGCACCGCGTCGCCGAGGAGGCGCGAGGCGCCGTAGGTCGCCACGTCGGCGTAGCCGCGGTCGTGCGACGGCCAGCCCATGTCGATCGTCACGACGTCGTCGCGCACCGCGCGCAGCGCATCGATCGCCCGGCGGGCGAAGGCGTGGCGGTGCAGGTCCTTGCCGACGACGAGCACGGGCCCAGGGAGCCCGGCCGGATCGTCGAGCACCTCGCCGTGGGCGACCGGCACGAGGTCGGCGCGGCTGAGCCACGACGGCTGCGGGGCGACGGCCTCTGCGGCGAAGGGACCCCACGGTGCGACGCCGATGGCGATGTTCGCCACCGTGTCGATGCGCACGACCGCGCCGATCCCAGAGGCACCGAGCAGACGCCCGCGCACGGCGTCGGCGACCTCGAAGGAGGCCACCACCCGGGCGATCTCCTCGTCGTCGTGCGCGGGTTCGATCACGTCGGGGGCAGCAGGACCCGCGGGCACGGCGGGAGCGGTCGCGGCGAGCGCGCGCACGCGGGCCGCGGCGTCCCGGACCCGTTCGGCCGGCAGTCGCCCGGACTCGATCGCCTCGGCGATCGCCGCGGCGATCTCGCCGAGCTGCTCGTCGGAGTTGTTCGCCCCGATGCAGAGGAGGTCACAACCGGCGGCGAGGGCGCGCACTGCGGCTTCGGGGATGCCGTGCGCGCCGCTCGCCCCCTTCATGTCGAGGGCGTCGGTGACGATGACCCCCTCGAAACCCAGCTCCCCGCGGAGCAGGCTGTGCAGGATGTGCGGGGAGAGGGTGGCCGGAGCCTCCGCATCGAGCTGCGGGAGCAGGATGTGGGAGGTCATGATCGTGCGGGCGCCCGCGGCGATCGCCGCACGGAACGGGACGAGCTCGCGCTCCTGCAGCGTCTCGAGCGGCACGTCGACGACGGGCAGCGCGAGGTGGGAGTCGGTCGCCGTGTCGCCGTGGCCCGGGAAGTGCTTGGCGCTCGCGGCGATGCCGGTCTGCTGGAGCCCTTCGACCCAGGCGCCCGAGTGGCGGGCGACGAGCTGGGGGTCGTCTCCGAAGCTGCGCACGCCGATGACGGGGTTGTCGGGGTTGGCGTTGACGTCGACATCGGGGCCGAACGTCACGGTGCAGCCGGTCGCCGCGAGGGCGCGGCCCACCTCGGCCGCCACCCGGCGGGTCAGCTCGAGCTCGTCGATGCGGCCGAGCACGGCGTTGCCCGGGAAGGGGGCGCCGCGGTCGTAGAAGAGGCGGGTGACGTCGCCGCCCTCCTCGTCGATCGCGATGACCGCATCGGGGTTCGCCCCACGGAGGCGCTCGTTGAGCGCGCGCAGCTGCTCGGGGTCGACGACGTTCTCGCCGAAGAGGCACACGCCGCCGAGGCCGTCGCGCAGTCGCGCGAGCACCCAGTCGGGGGCGACCGGGCCGTCGAAGCCCGGCAGCAGGGTCGTCAGGATGTCCCGGTGCAGCTGTGCGGCCGCACCGGTGGAGGTCACGGCGCTCATCCCTTGACGGCTCCGTTCACGAGGCCGCCGACCATGCGGCCCTGCACGAAGAGGAAGAAGATGACGACGGGGAGGGCGATGAGCGTCGAGCCGGCCATCACCGCGCCCCAGTTCGTCGCCTCGGTGGCGGACTGGAACGAGTTCAGCCACGGCGGCAGGGTGAGGTTGTAGCCCTTGAGCAGGAGGAGCGCCATCAGGAACTCGTTCCAGCTCTGGATGAACGCGAAGATGCCGGTGGAGACGAGCGCGGGCGCCATGAGCGGGAAGGTGACCTTCCAGAACGCCTGCGCCTTGGTGCAGCCGTCGATCATGGCTGCCTCCTCGAGCTCGGCCGGCACGCCCTTCACGAAGCCGCGCAGGGTCCAGATCGTGAACGGCACGACCGCGGCCAGGTGCACGATGAACAGGCCGAGCAGCGTGTTCATGAGGCGCCAGTCGTCGATCATGTTGTAGATCGTGAACATCATCGCCTCGCCGGGCACCATCTGCACGACGAGCACGGCGATGATGAAGAACACCCGGCCACGGAAGGCGAATCGCGCGAGGGCGATCGACGCGAGGAAGGCGAGGATCGCACAGACGACGACGACCGCGAGTCCGACCGTGATGCTCGAGATGAGCGCGTGCGGGAAGTCGGTCTGGCCCGGCGCCGCCTCGCGGGTCCACGCCGTGATGTAGTTCTTGAACGTGAAGTCGAGCGGCAGCAGGCTCGGGTTGCGGCTGATGATCTGGTTCGACGGGGTGAACGACATGTTCACCATCCAGTAGACCGGGAAGATCGAGGACACGATGATGACGAGTGCCCAGAGGTTGAGGCCGAGGCGGCCCAGGAGGCCCCTGCGTCGGCCGGCGCGGCGGCCGAGCCGGCCTCCGTCGCCGATCGTAGTGGCGGCGCGGGTCTCCGCCGCGATCGATCCGGGCTCTTCGGCGAGCTGCATTCCAGGACTGATGCTCACAGCTCTTCATCCTTCAGGGAGTTGCGGACGTTGAAGTAGGAGATGGCCATGAGCAGGATCACCATGAACACGCCGATGGCGGCCGTGGTGCCGAACTCGCCGAGCCCCTGTCGGAACAGGTAGGTCGGCAGCACGTTGGTCTCGCTCGCGAGGCCGCCCTGCTGCTGCAGGGCGTACACCTGCGTGAAGATGCGCAGGTTCCAGATGGTCTCGAGCACGAGCACGGCCGTGATCACGTTGCGCATGTACGGCAGGACGATGAGCCGGAAGCGCTGCCACGCGCTGGCGCCGTCGAGCGAGGAGGCCTCGATGACCTCCTCCGGCACCTGGCCGAGTCCGGCGTAGAAGGTGATCGCGGCGAAGGGGATGCTCTGCCACGTGACGATGATGACGAGCACCATCATGAAGGACCAGGGGTTCTCGAGCCAGCCGTGACCGCGCCAGTCCTGCGTGCCGGTGATCGTGTTGAGGGCCCAGTTGATGACGCCGTAGTCGGTGTCGAACATCCAGCCCCACACGACGGTGGCGGCCAGCGGCGGCATCGCCCAGGCGAAGAGGAGCGAGACCGAGACCGCGAGGCGCCAGGCCTTCGAGAGCTTCGTCATCGTCAGCGCGATGAGCATGCCGAAGACGACGATGAGCGTCGTGAGCACGACCATGAGGCCGAGGCTCCGGGCGAGCACCTGGGGGAACTGCGAGTCGGTGAAGATCTCGATGTAGTTGTCGAACCCGACGAAGTCGGGCGAGGTGCCCAGCATCTTGTTCTTGATCTCGAGGTTCGTGAACGAGGTGACGAGCATCACGATCGTCGGGTAGACGACCATCACGACGAGGAGGGCGATGCTCGGGGCGAGCAGCGCCCAGGGGGCCCACTGCACCGGCTTCTTCTTGCGAGGCCCTGTGGGGGCGCCCTTGGGGGGACGGGGCGGTTTCGTGTTCGGCGTGCGCGGCGTTGCGTCAGGCTCGGCGAGGGTTGCGCTCATGGCTCTTCCTCCGGGTGTCCGCGGGGGGACGCGGGGTATGACTGATGGTACGTCTCGCGGCACCGGCGCCGTTCGAGTTCGTTGCAGGGAAGCGGGGGCGGAGCTGTGTGGGACTCCGCCCCCGCCGGGCTCAACAGGCTAGCTGTTGAGGATCTCCTCGATCTGCGCGTCGAGGTCGGCCGCGATGGCCGCCACGTCGCCACCCTGGGCGATCTTCACGAGCGCCTCCTGGATGATCTGCGCAGCCTCGACCTCGGCCCACTTCGGGGTGGTCGGGGTCACCTTCGAGTTCTCGAGGGCGACGGCCTGGGCCTTCGCGATCTCGGTGTCGGGCAGGTTCGCCGCCGAAGCGGTGAGGCCCGGGGTCAGGCCACCGGCGGCCAGGAGGTCCTGGTAGCCGGCGCTCGCCATGATGTCGAGCGCGGCGCGAGCCTGCTCGGGGTTCGCGCTCTTCGTCGCGACCGCCACGTTCGAGCCGCCCGCGAAGATCGGGGCGGTCTCGCCGGCCTCGAGGCCCGGCAGCGCGAACGCCGTCAGGTCGGAGCCGTAGGTGTCGGGGCAGCCGGGCGCCTCGGCGTCGGCGGGAGCGGTGATCGACCACTGCACCCACGCGGGAGCCGAGAGGAAGACGTCTTCACCGGCGCAGAACGGAACCTGCGGGTCGGTCTCGTCGCCGTCCTTCGCCGCGTTCGACGCGTTGAGGTAGACGTCCTGGAGCTGGGTCAGGCCTTCGACGCCGCCGTCGCTGGAGAAGCCGGCCTTCCACTCGTCGCCGTCCTGCTCGGCGATGAATCCGCCGTGCGCCCAGACGTAGGGAAGCGCGTTGTACCAGTCGCGACCCGGAGCCCAGATGCCCGAGACCGTGTCGGTGCGACGCTCCTTGCCCGTGGCGACGTACTCGTCGAGCGTCGTGGGGACGGGGGTGTCGCCGAGGATCTGCTTGCTGTAGAACACGATGCGGCCACCGGCGTAGTACGGCGCGGCGTAGAGCTCGCCGTCGTAGGTCGCCGACTCGACGAGACCGGGCAGGTAGTCGTCGCTCGCGAAGTCGTCGAGCGGGAGGAAGAGGCCCTGGTCGGCGAAGCTCGCCGTCTGGGTGTTGCCGACCTCGACCACGTCGGGCGAGTCGTTCGACTGGAGCGCAGCTGCGTAGGTGTCGCTCACGTCGGCCCAGGTCTTCTCCTCGACCGTGAGGGTCCAACCGTCGTTCTCCGACTCGAAGGTGTCCTTGAGGTAGGCGCGAGCGTCCTCAGGGGTGTCGCTGCCGACGACCCAGACGGTGATGTCGCCACCGTCGGCCGACTCGTTCCCACCACCGGTGCTGCAACCGGCGAGGGTCAGGGCAGCCGCGGCGCCGAGCGCCACAATGCCGAGTTTCCTCATTTGTCGTTTCCTTTCATGGGGGTGGGGAAACAGCGGGGGTTCGCTGTCACCCTTGGTGCGTGGAGTCCCTCACGAGACTCCGAGTTGTCCGGAGAGGACCATGACGGCCGCGCCGCGGAGGACGATGTCCTCAGCCTGCTCGGACATCCGGAGCCTCAGATCACGGTTGAGTTCCGCCATCGTCCGCTTCCGGAGAGTGTCGACGGTCGCCTCGTGGAAGGCTCCGTCGAGCAGATCGGCGGGGCCGCTGAGCACGACCTCCGTCAGATTGAGGGCGCCGACGACCGGCGCGAGCACGATGCCGAGCCGGCGGCCGGCCTCGCGCAGGATCTCGTCGCGCTCGGCTGCGGCCTCGTCGAGCTGCGCCCGGAGGCGGGGCTCGGCGACCCAGGCTTCGAGGCATCCGTCCTTGCCGCACGCGCAGCGCGGGCCGCCGTCGGTGCCGACGACGACGTGGCCGATCTCGCCGGCGGCGAATCCGCCGCCGATGACGGGGCGGCCCCCGACGATGAGTCCGGCGCCGACGCCGTGGCCGACCTTGACGAGCAGCAGCTCGCCCGGGGCGGTCTCGCCGTGCTCGGCGAGGATCGCGACGTTCGCGTCGTTCGCGACGTGCACGGGGAGGTCGGTGCGGGCGGCGAGCCGCTCCTGGAGCGGCAGGTCGACCCAGCCGAGGTTGGGGGCCGAGCGCACGACGCCGAGCGGGTCGACGACGCCGGGCGAGCCGACGCCGATGCCGAGCACCGGGATCGTCGCGAGCGCGAGTAGCCGGTCGACGAGCGTCTCGACGAGCCGGGCGGCGTCCTCGCCGGTCGCACCGTCGCGGGCGAGCTCGGCGCGCCGGGCGATGGTGCCGTCGAGCGCGGTGACGGCCCCGCGGAAGACCTCGTGCTCGGAGAGGTCGAGGCCGATGATCTGGAACGCGTCGCGGGCCACGTCGATGAGGGTGGCGGGCTTGCCCGGCCGGGCGTCCTCGCGCTGGCCGAGTTCGACGACGAGCCCTTCGGAGATGAGCTCGGCGACGAGGTCGGAGACCGTGACGCGCGTGAGGCCCGTCTCGCGGGCGATGTCGGCGCGGCTCTGGGCGCCCGAGCTGTAGAGCGTCTGCAGGACGAGCGCACGGTTGTGGCTGCGCGCGTGCTCGGGAAGCACCTTGCCGGTGGGCCGGAGGGCGCGTGAGCGGGTGAAGATCGGGGCGCCGGCGAACGGCACGGTGAGCAGGTCGGAATGCGCCACCGAGGTGGGGGGCGTCGGCTCCGTGGTGACCGGGCCTCGCTGCGCATCCGTTGCAGTCACGTTTGTTAGTAAACCTTACGAACAAACCAGACGCAAGTGCTCGACACGACTTCGTGGGTGCGTTACCGATTCGTGATCTACGCGACGGTGAGGCGTGATTCGGATGACTCGGCCGCGACCTCGCGCTTGGCGTCGAGCCGTCCGCCGATCGCGCGCAGGGCGGCCAGGATCGCGATGAGGTCGACCACCTCCTGGAGCAGCGCGCCGATCGTCGCGGGGATCACGCCGAAGGCCGCGATCACCATGAGGCCCACGCTCACGATGATCCCGATCCAGATGCTCTGCAGGGCGATGCGCACCGTGTCGCGTCCGATCTCGACGGCTTTCGCGGTCCGCGAGATGTCGTCGACGAGGATGACCGCCGAGGCGGACTCGCTCGCCGCCGTCGCCCCCTTCGCCCCCATCGCGATGCCGACGTCGGCGGCCGCGAGCACGGGGGCGTCGTTCACGCCGTCGCCGACCATGATCACGGGTCGCGCGGCCACCGCGGCGACCTCGCGCACCTTGTCGCCCGGCAGGCAGTCGGCGCGCACCTTGGTGATGCCGAGCTCCGCCGCGATGTGGTCGGCCGTCGCCTGCGCGTCGCCGGTCAGCATCATCGTGTCGTGCACGCCGAGCTCGTCGAGCCTGGCGAGCGTCGCCTTCGCGTTCGCCCTGAGACGGTCGCTCGCGAGCAGGGCGCCGGCGTAGCGCCCGTCGACCGCGACGTACACGGCGAGCTCCCCGGGCGCGATCGCGGTGCGACTCGCCTCGGGCGCCTGCGCCTGCACGAACGCGAACTTGCCGACGACCACCTCGCGGTCCCCGAGCTTCGCCGTCACCCCGTTCGTGGCGGCCTCGCGCGCCCACTCCGCCTCCGCGAGCGGCAGCCCCTGCTGCTTCGCCGCGTCGATCATCGACGCCGCGAGGACGTGGGAGGAGTACTGCTCGGCCGAGGCGACCAGGCCGAGCAGCTCGTCGGCCGAGAAGCCGGACTCGGGCCTGATCGCCACGAGCCTCGGCGCGCCGTGGGTGAGCGTGCCCGTCTTGTCGAAGACCGCGGTCTTCGCCCGCGCGAGCAGCTCGAGCACTCCCCCGCCCTTGACGATCACGCCGTTGCGCGCGGCCCGGCTCATCCCGCCGATGAACGCGACGGGCGCGGCGATGAGCAGCGGGCACGGCGTCGCGAGCACGAGCACCTCGGCGAATCGCACCGGGTCGCCCGACGCCCACCAGGCCACGCTCGCGAGCGCGAGCGAGAACACCGTGAAGGGCACGGCGTAGCGATCGGCGAGCCGCACGACGGGCGCCTTCGACTCGGCGGCCTGCGCGACGAGCGCGACGATCTGCTGGTACTGGCTGTCGCCGGCCGTCGCCGTGGCCACGATCTCGATCGCCGACTGCCCGTTCACCGATCCGCTCAGCACGGCGTCGCCGCGCTGCTTCTCGACCGGCACGCTCTCGCCCGTGAGCGACGACTCGTCGAAGGCGGCCTCGGCCGAGTGCAGTTCGCCGTCGACGGGCACGATCTCGCTCGGCCGCACGAGCAGGCGATCGCCCGGCCGTACCTCGTCGACGTGCACGTCGACGAGGTCGTCGCCGTCGAGGCGGTGCGCGAGCTGCGGCGAGCGCGTCAGCAGCGCGTCGAGCTCGCGCTTGGCACGGCGGTTCGCGTAGTCCTCGAGCGCGGCGCCGCCCGTGAGCATCAGCACCACGAGGAGCGCGGCGATGTACTCGCCGACGAGCACCGTCGCGACGATCGCGGTGATGGCGAGGATGTCGAGGCCCCAGTGGCCGCGGAGGATGTCGCGGACCATGCCGACGGCCTGCCATGCGGCGACGGCGAGCGCGTAACCGCTGAAGATCCACGGCACGGCCGCACCCGCGCCGGCGAGCGCGAGCACGATGCCGAGCACCCCGATCGCGAGCGTCAGCGTGACGACCCAGTAGCGACGTGCGAGCTTCAGGATGCGAGCCATGCTCCCATCCTGCCCTGCGGGCCTGCGCTTCCCGGGGAAGCACGACGAAGGGCGGATGCTCGGAAGCATCCGCCCTTCGGATCGTTCACCGCGACCGCGGCGCCGACGAACTACGCGCCGAGGCGCGCCTTGAGGTTCGCGTCGATCGAGTTCAGGAACTCCTCGGTCGTCTGGTAGCCCTGCTCGGGGCCGACGAGGAGCGCGAGGTCCTTCGTCATCGCACCCGACTCGACCGTCTTGATGACGACGTCCTCGAGGGTCGCCGCGAACTCGATGAGCTCCTGGTTGCCGTCGAGCTTGCCGCGGTGCGCGAGGCCGCGCGTCCAGGCGTAGATCGAGGCGATCGGGTTGGTCGAGGTGGGCTTGCCCTGCTGGTGCTGGCGGTAGTGGCGCGTGACGGTGCCGTGCGCCGCCTCGGCCTCGACGACCTTGCCGTCGGGCGTCGCGAGGACCGAGGTCATGAGGCCGAGCGAGCCGAAGCCCTGCGCGACGGTGTCGGACTGCACGTCGCCGTCGTAGTTCTTGCAGGCCCAGACGTAGCCGCCCTCCCACTTGAGCGAGGCGGCGACCATGTCGTCGATGAGGCGGTGCTCGTAGGTGAGGCCGGCCTCGTCGAACTTCGCCTTGAACTCGGTGTCGAAGACCTCCTGGAAGAGGTCCTTGAAGCGGCCGTCGTACGCCTTGAGGATGGTGTTCTTCGTCGAGAGGTAGACGGGGTAGTTGCGCGAGAGGCCGTAGTTGAGCGAGGCGCGCGCGAAGTCCTTGATCGACTCGTCGAGGTTGTACATGCCCATCGCGACGCCCGAGCCGGGCGACTGGAAGACCTCGAACTGCTGGGGCTCCGAGCCGTCCTTCGGGGTGAAGGTCATCGTGAGGGTGCCCTCGCCCTCGAAGCGGAAGTCGGTGGCGCGGTACTGGTCGCCGAAGGCGTGGCGGCCGACGATGATCGGCTTGTTCCAGCCGGGCACGAGGCGGGGGATGTTCGAGATGATGATCGGCTCGCGGAAGATCACGCCGCCGAGGATGTTGCGGATCGTGCCGTTGGGCGAACGCCACATCTTCTTGAGGCCGAACTCCTCGACGCGCGCCTCGTCGGGCGTGATCGTGGCGCACTTGACGCCGACGCCGTGCTTCTGGATCGCGTGGGCCGCGTCGACCGTGATCTGGTCGTCGGTCTCGTCGCGCTTCTGGATCGAGAGGTCGTAGTACTCGAGGTTCACGTCGAGGTACGGGTGGATGAGCTGGTCCTTGATGGCCTGCCAGATGATGCGGGTCATCTCGTCGCCGTCGAGCTCGACGACCGTGCCTTCAACCTTGATCTTGGACAAGTTGAGTTCTCCTTGGATCTCTCGGGGAATTTGAGGAAGTCTCGTGGGCGGACACGCCGTCTGCCAGCTTACCGCGTCGGCAGAATATCTCGACATCGAGACAACGAGCGACGGACGGCGCCGCGCCCTGCGCCTCTTGGGGACGAACCCCGAGCGGTATTCAGGGTGGATTCAGGGTCACCCCGGCTACCCGTGCGCAGGAATCACGGGTTAGCCTTGGCGCTATGGCTGAGCTGAGACTGGAAGATCTGTCCGCGTCGAACATCGTGGCCGCGAACACACTGTCGCTGAAGCCCGGCCAGGAGCAGTTCATCGCGCCGGTCACCTACTCGGCTGAGGCCTCCGTCGTGAACCCCGAGACCGCCTGGCAGCGCGTCGCCCTCCAGGGCGAGCGGGTCGTCGGCTTCATCCACGGCAACTTCGACCCCGAGAACGCCCACGAGGAGTTCCGCGCCTGCATCTGGCGCATCAACGTCGACGCCGACGTGCAGGGCAAGGGCGTCGGCCGCTTCCTCGCGACCGCCCTCGCCGAAGAGGCCAAGCGCCGCGGCTTCGACCGCATCACCGTGCTGTGGGAGCCCGGCGACCAGGGCCCCGAGGCGTTCTTCCACCGCGTCGGCTTCGTCGACGTCGGCGAGACCGCCTACGGCGACGTGATCGGCGCGCTCGAGCTCTGAGGCTAGTGGTCCGCGCACTCCCCGAGCAGCCGCCCGGGTTCGTCGACGCGGTGCTCGCCGTCGTCGACGACATCCCGGCGGGCTGCGTCGCCACCTACGGCGACGTCGCGGCGATGCTCGGCTCGCGCGGCGCGCGCGCCGTCGGCCAGGTGATGGCGAGATACGGCGCGGATGCCCCGTGGTGGCGCGTCATCCGGGCGGGCGGGCGTCCGCCCGCAGGGCACGCCGAGCGGGCCCGCGCGCACTACGAACGCGAGGGCACCCCGCTGCGCCCCTCCGCCGACGACGACGGCTACCGCGTCGATCTCGCCGCGGCGCGCTGGCGGCCCTGACCGGACGCCGAACCGGGTCGCCGGGTCGCCGGGCCGTCTGGCCGTCGGGCCGTCGGGCCGCGCATCGGGCCCGCGATCACCCGGTGACGACGACCGGGATGCGCACCGTGATCGTCGTTCCCGCGCCCGCGGGGCTCTCGATCGTCAGCTCGCCGCCGACCGCGTCGACCCGGTCGGCGATGCCGAGCATTCCGCTGCCCTCGGGCGAGGCGCCGCCGACGCCGTTGTCGCGGACGACGAGCTCGAGCGTGCTGTCGACGAGGTGCGCACGGACCCAGCCGCGGGTCGCCTGGGCGTGTTTGGCGACGTTCGCGAGCGCCTCGGCCACGACGAAGTACGCCGTCGACTCGATCACCTCGGGCAGCCGGCCCTCGGCCTGCACGTCGATCTCGACGGGCACCGGGCAACGGCCGGCGAGCTCGGGCACGGCGAGCGCGAGCCCGCCCGAGGAGAGCAGCGAGGGGTGGATGCCGTGGGCGAGCTCCCGAAGCTCCTTCAGGGCGTCGTTCAGCATGGAGATGTTGCCGTCGAGCTCGACGCCGAGCGGCTCGACCCCGCGGTCGCGCGCCTGGTTCGCGGCGAGCCGCAGTCGCATGCCGAGCGAGACGAGGTGCTGCTGCGCGCCGTCATGGAGGTCGCGTTCGATGCGGCGCCGCGCCTCGTCGCCGGCCTCGACGATGCGCGCACGCGACTGGCGCACCTGCTCGAGGGTGCGCTCGATCTCGGAGCGGAGGCGGCCGTTGTCGACCGAGAGCCGGAGTGCGCTGGACACCCCGTCGAGCAGGCGCATGTTGTCGGTGAGCACCCGGTCGTGCCGGATGAGCGCGATCGGCATTCCCGTCGGGGAGGCGACCGGGAGCAGGCTGTGGTCGCCGTTGCGGTCGGCGGGGTCGTGTTCGATGGGCTCGCCCGAGGCATCCGCGTACCGGCCCCGCTCCTCGTCCCACCAGTAGACCCTGACCGAGGCGTCGCGGAGGGTGCGCGCGAGCGACTCGGCCCAGAGTCCGCGGTCGGCGCCCTCACGGGTGATGCGCATCAGGTCGGCGACGCGGGCGCGCATGTTGCGCGTGTGCGAGATGCCTGCGACGAAGCTGACCGGGATCGAGGCGATCGCGACGAGCGACACGGTCGCGAGCACCTGCGGCGCGGTCGCGTTCGCCGCGTACGTCACGGCCTGCGCGGCGAGCGTCGTCGCCCAGGCGAGCAGCGCCACCGGCATGAGGAACGCCACGGTGCGGGCGGGCACGCTGCCGCGGATCCAGCGCACGAGGAACCGTCCGGCGATGACGAGCGCGAGGAGCACGCCGATGAGGCGGTAGCCGATGTCGATCGCCCCGGCCACGACGGGGGCGTCCATGATGCGGTAGGGGTTCGGGGCGCAGTCGCAGAGCGCCGCGGGCGGCTCGGCGAGGAGCACGGTGCCGAGCAGGTACCCGACCGAGGCTACGAGCGCGATGGCCCCGAGCACGCGTGCGAGGCGGTCGCCGAAGTCGCCGCGCGGATAGAGCAGCACGAGAATGCCCGTGAGCAGCCCCCACCAGAGGTGCACGCCGTAGAGCAGCGGCCAGAGCCATCCGAGGTCCTCGATGACCCGGAGGAAGGTGAGCGGGATCCACACGACCGGGAAGAGCACCATGAGGCGCGCGGGCACCCGGGAGGGCCCGATCGCCCAGGCGACGCCCGCACAGGCCGCGAACACGAGCGGCACGATCGCGTGCAGGGTGATGTAGCTCACCTCGGGGCGCTCGGACTCGGGGGACACGAGGAACCCCGTGATCTCCATCGTGAGGCTCAGCACGACCACCGACGCGATCGCGATCGTGCGCTTGATGATCCGGCCGCGTCGGCCGGGCGCCATCACCTCGCGCCGAGGAGCGTCAGCACCGCGAGCACCCGCCGGTGGTGTTCGGGCGACTCCTCGAGGTCGAGCTTCTGCAGGATCGAGCGGACGTGAGTCTCGACCGTCTTCAGGCCGAGGAAGAGGGTCTGCGCGATGCCGCCGTTCGAGTACCCCTGGGCCATGAGCTCGAGCACCGATCGTTCGCGCTCGGTGAGCCGCGACAGCGGGTCGTCGGCGCGGGTGCGCTGCACGAGCTGCTCGACCACCTCGGGGTCGACGACCGACCCGCCCGAGGCGACCGTCTCGACGGCGCGGACGAGCGTCTGCGGTTCGGAGACCCGCTCCTTCAGGAGGTAGCCGGTGCCGCTGCCGGCACCCATCACGCGCAGGGCGTACTCGGGGGTCGCGTACATCGAGAGCAGCAGGACGCCGATCGTCGATCCGCTCGCGCGGAGCGACTCGAGCGCGAGGATGCCCTCGTCGCGGTAGCTCGGCGGCATGCGGATGTCGAGCACGGCCGCATCGACACCGCCCTCGCGCACGACCTCGACGAGCTCTTCGCCCGTCCCGACCGAGGCGACGACCTCGAGCCCTCCGCCCTCGAGCACCTTCGCGATGCCCTCGCGGAGGAGGAGCGCGTCGTCGGCGATGGCGACCCGCAACGGTCGAGACGTCTCGTCGTCCATGGGCACCTCCCCTCCGCCGACTCGGGCAGCGAACCCATTCGATTCGAGCCGTGAAACGGGCACGGGCGACCGAACCGGTCGCCCCCGCCTGTCGTGAGCGTATCGCGTTCGGCACCCGCGCCGCTCCCCCGATTCAGGGGGTACCCGGATCCCATCGGCCGCTCGACGTGGCAGGCTGCCCGTGCGACGTGCGTGCCGACGGGTGCTCAGGGTGCGCACCCAGCCGGATTCGTGGTCGCTCCTGATCCGGACGGGGAGCCGTTCGGCGAGCATCGTTCCCATGTTCGGCGCAACTCTCTCCCCCATCCCCACGCAGGAGCGCACCCGGCGCTCCGAGCCCCGACGCCGCCGCGCCCTGCCCGCCCCCGAACTCCCGCCGCGTCGCGAGCTCGTCCGCCGCGAACTCGCCGCCGACGCCGCCCGCATCCGACTCACGGAGCTCGTCGAGGTCCACGGCAGCCCGCTGCTGGTGCTCGACACCGATCGGATCGCGACGCGACTGCTCGCACTGCGGCGCGAGCTGCCCGGTGTGCACCTCCACTTCGCGCTCGGCGCGCTCCCGCACCCCGCCGCGATCCGGGCGGTGCACGCATTCGGGGCGGGCTTCGACGTCGCCTCGCGAGGCGAGATCACGCTGCTCGAACGGGAGGGCATCCCGCTCCGGCACGTCGTGCACGTCGACCCCGTCAAGCGGGTCGACGATCTCACGAGCGCCTACCTCCGCGGAATCAGGACGTTCGTCGTCGACGCCACCTCGGAGGTCGCGAAGTTCGCAGGGCTCCCCCGCGATGTCGCGGTGCTCGTGCGCCTCGCCTTCCCCGGCCGTGGGGCAGGGTCGGCGGCCGGGCCGGCGGCCGGCTCCGGCGTCACCGTCGAGGCGGCACCCGCACTGGTGGCCCACTGCCGACGGGTCGGGCTCCGCGTCGCCGGCTTCACCTTCCACCTCGGCGACCGGCAGCGGGACCCGGCGGTCTGGGAGCATGCGATCCGCGGCACGCTCGCACTCGTCCGCGCGCTCGAGCGCCGGCACGGCACCCGCTTCGAGATGCTCGACCTCGGCGGCGGGCTCCCCCTCGCCGACGACGCCGCGGCGGACTTCGACGCGGTCGCCTCAGGCATCCGGGGCGCGCTCACGGGAGCGCCCGCGCACCTGCGGATCGTCATCGCCCCCGGCCGGTTCGTCGCCGCACCGGCCATGACCCTCGTGGCGCGCGTCGTCGGCGGCGCAGAGCGCCCAGACGGCCGATGGCTCGCCCTCGACGGAGCGCCGCACGACCTGCTCCCGGCGCTGCGGCAGGGCGGAACCGGTCCGCTCGTCTTCGCCGCCGAGGAGCTCGCCAGCCAGCCGGTGCACGACGACGCGGCAGAGCGCGCGACCCGTCGGCTCCTCACCCGGCATCGGGTGCCGACGACGCTCGCCGGCCCCACGAACGACCGCCGCGACGTCCTCGCCCGCTCCCAGCCGCTGCCGCCGCTCGGCATCGGCGACCTCGTCGTGAGCCCGGCGATGGGGGCGTACGCGCTCCAGTCCGTGATCGGATTCGACGGCAGCGCGATCGCCCCCGTGGTGGTCGTGCCCCAGTGAGGCGATCGGCGCACGAACGACGGATGCCTCGCGCCCCGAGTGGGCGCGAGGCATCCGTCATGCCGCGGTCGCGGTGCGCCGTCGGCGCGAGGCGCTCAGACCAGCGAGTCCCGCCAGGCGGCGTGCAGCGCCGCGAAGCGCCCGGTGCCGCCGATGAGCTCGCCAGGTGCGCCGTCCTCGACGATGCGGCCGTGCTCCATGACGAGCACCCGGTCGGCGATCGCGACCGTCGAGAGGCGGTGCGCGATGATGACCGCGGTGCGGTCGGCGAGGAGCTTCGTCAGTCCCTCCTGCACGAGCCGCTCGCTCGGGATGTCGAGCGAGCTCGTCGCCTCGTCGAGGATCAGCACGGCCGGGTTCGCGAGGAACGCGCGGGCGAACGAGATCAGCTGCCGCTGCCCCGCGCTCACCCGGCCGCCGCGCTTGTTCACGTCGGTGTCGTACCCGTTCGGCAGGCCCTCGATGAACTCGTGCGCGCCGACCGCCTGCGCCGCCCGCACGATCTCGTCGAAGGTCGCGTCGGGCTTTCCGAGCGCGATGTTGTCGGCGACCGAGCCCGAGAAGAGGTACGCCTCCTGCGTGACCATGACGATCGCGCGCCGCAGGTCCTTCGGGTGGAGGTCACTGAGGGTCACGCCGTCGAGCGAGACCACGCCGTCGCTCGGGTCGTAGAAGCGCGCGATGAGCTTCGCGAGCGTCGACTTGCCGGCGCCGGTCGACCCGACGAGGGCGATGGTCTGCCCGGCCGGGATGTCGAGGTCGAAGCGCGGCAGGATGACCCGGCCCTGCGTGTACGCGAACTCGACGCCGTCGAAGCGAACCCGGCCCTCCGCGTTCCAGAGGTCGACGGGCTTCACCGGGTCGGGCACGCTCGGCTCCTCCTCGAGCACGCCCGAGATCTTCTCGAGCGCGGACGAGGCCGACTGGTACCCGTTGTAGAACATCGCGAGGTCCTCCATCGGGTCGAAGAACCGCTTGGTGTAGAGCACCGCTGCGAGCAGCACGCCGACCTCGAGGCTGCCGTCGATGACTCGGAAGCCGCCGAGCACGATCGTCACCGCGACCGCCGCGTTGCCGATGAGCGCGAGGCCCGGGTTGAACACGGCGAAGAGGCCCAGCACCTTCGCGTTGACGTCGCGGTAGTCCTCCACGAGGCCGCCGAACTCCTGCTCGTTGCGGCGCTCCTTGCGGAACGCCTGCACGGCGCGGATGCCCGTCATGGTCTCGACGAACTGCACGATGAGCTTCGCCGACGCCACCCGCGAACGCCGGAACAGCGTCTGCGAGCGGACCTGGAACCAGCGGGTCAGGATGCTGAGGGGGATGAGCGCGACGAGCAGCACGAGCCCCGACTGCCAGTCGAGCAGCAGGAGCGCGATCGCGGTGAACACCATGTACATGAGGCCGCGCACGAGCATCGTGAGCCCCTCGTCCATCAGCTCTCGGATGGCGTCGAGGTCGCTCGTCTGGCGCGAGATGATGCGGCCCGAGGTGTACGACTCGTGGAACTCGAGCGAGAGCTTCTGCGTGTGCAGGAACACCCGGGTCCGCAAGTCGATGAGCACGGCCTGGCTGATCCGCGCCGACAGCCGGATGTACGCCGAGATGAGGAAGGCGCCGACGAGCCCCGTGAGCAGGTACGCGAGTCCGGCGAAGGCCGCGGGCATCCAGTCCTGCGCCATCAGCGCCGGGATGCCCTGGTCGATGCCGTAGGCGATGATCGCGGGGCCGGCGACCTGCGCCGCCGACGAGACGACGACCGCGGCCGCGGTCAGCCAGAGCTTGCGCTGCTGGGGTCGCAGGAGCGAGCCCAGCAGGCGCCGCGAACGGGCGCGGATGTGCCGCGACTCCGCCTTCGAGTAGTCGTTGCGTTCTTCTCCCTGCACGCCGGTGACGCTCATGATGCCGCCTCCTCACGCATCGAATCGGATGCTTCGTCCGCATCGCCTCCGCCGTGGCGACGCTCGTCGTCCTCGAGGCTCGAGATGACGAATCGGTAGTGGTCGCTCTCACGGAGCAGTTCGGAATGGGTGCCGACCGCGGTCACGCGGCCCGCTTCGAGCAGCGCAACCCGGTCGGCGAGCATGACCGTCGACGGGCGGTGCGCCACGATGAGCGCGGTGGTGTCGGCGAGCACCGAGCGGAGCTCGGCCTCGACCCTCGCCTCGGTCGCCA
The DNA here is from genome assembly GCF_042884595.1 of Agromyces sp. NPDC058126. NCBI lineage: Bacteria > Bacillati > Actinomycetota > Actinomycetes > Micrococcales > Microbacteriaceae > Agromyces > Agromyces sp. NPDC058126. Next base: position 139,650 of record NZ_JBHVTS010000002.1, read on the forward strand.
CGTCGAGCGCGGACAGCGGGTCGTCGAGCACGAGCACCGCGGGCTTGGCCGCGACCGCGCGGGCGAGCGCGAGCCGCTGCCGCTGGCCTCCGGAGAGGCTCATGCCCTCTTCGCCGACCTTCGTGTCGACGCCCTCGGGGAGGTCGTAGGCGAAGCCGGCCTGCGCGATGCGCAGCGCCTCGTCGAGCACCCGCTCGGCCTCGGCCTTCACGGCGGGCTCGTCGCCCGCGAGCTCGGGGCGGCCGAGCAGCACGTTCTCGCGCACGGAGGCGCTGAACAGCGTCGCGTCCTCGAAGGCCATCGCGATGTGACGGCGCAGTTCTTCGCGGGTGAACGCCCGGACGTCGACGCCGTCGAGCTCGACCGATCCGCCCGTGACGTCGTAGAGGCGGGTGGTGAGCGCGGTCATGGTCGTCTTGCCCGAACCGGTGAGCCCGACGAGCGCCATCGTCTCGCCCGGCTCGACCACGAGGTCGACGCCGTCGAGCAGGTCGCCGAAGCGTTCGGGCGAGTCCTGGTAGCGGAAGTGGACGCCCGTGAAGGCGAGCTCGCCGCGCGGCCGCTCGTCGTGCCGCGGCTCGGCCGGGTCGACGATCGTGTTCTCGCTGTCGAGGATGTCGAAGAAGCGATCGGTCGCGGTGCGCGCGTCGAGCGCGAAGGCGAGCATGAAGCCGATCGACTCGATCGGCCACGCCAGCACCGCCGCCGTCGCGAAGAACGCGACGAGCTCGCCCACCGTGAGCTGCCCGTTCGCGGCGAGCCAGATGCCGACCACGAGGCAGAGCGCGAGCGCCACCGTCGGCACGACCATGATCCAGACCCAGATGTTCGCGTCGAGGCGGGCCTTCTCGATCTCGGTGCGGCGCAGCGACTCGGCCTGCGCCCGGAAGCTCGAGAGGGCGTGCTTGCCACGGCCGAACGCCTTGAGGACGCGGATGCCGTGCACCGACTCCTCGACCGCCGTGGCGAGGTCGCCCTGCTGGTCCTGGCTGAGCCGCGACTTCTCGGAGTAGCGCCCCTCGAACCGCCAGCCCGCCCACCACAGGGGCAGCGAGCAGACGAGGAAGATGAGCCCGAGCAGCCAGTTCATCGACATGAGGATGCCGACGCCGACGACGATGATCACGAGGTTCGCGCCCGTCAGCACGAGCCCGAACGAGAGCCAGCGGCGGATGAGGCCGAGGTCGCTCACCGCGCGCGAGAGCAGCTGGCCGCTCGGCCAGCGGTCGTGGAAGCTCACCGGCAGGTCCTGCAGCTTCGCGTAGAGGGCGTTGCGCATGCGCGCCTCGACCTTCGTGCCGGGGCCGACCACGAGCCAGCGCCGCAGGGCGTAGAGGAGCGCCTCGGCGGCGCCGAGGCCGAAGACGAGCAGTGCGAGCGGCACGACCGCCGAGGCGTCGCCGTCGGCGAGCGGCCCGTCGACGATCTGCTGGAGGACCTGCGGGATCGTCAGCGCGATGAGCTGCGCGACGAGCGCCGCGGCCATGCTCGCGGCGAACGCCGGCATCGCCGGCCCCGCGTATTCGCGCAGGCGCCAGAGCGCGCGGAGCGCCCCGAGCTGCTCGTGCGCGGGTGGTTCGGTCGCAGCGGGCTGCTGCGGCTGGACGGTGTCGGACAAAGCCGGATTCCTCTCGGAGGGTGGCCGGTCGGGGTCGCGGCAGGGCGACGACCGGCGGAGAAACGAACGGAGAACGTGGACGCGGAACGCGTCGGGCGCGGAACGGCCGCGCAACGTGCAGGCTGAGCGCCTGCGGGGCTGTCGGGGGCGCTACCCCGCGGACCGCGCGACCGGGGACGTACGGCGGGCAGCGCCATCGACCGCGACCTGGCGGGCGTTGATGTCTGTCTGCATGGTGTCCTCCTGCGTCATCGTCTTCGATACCCTCGGGGCCGCTCGCGTAGGGCTGCGGCGGCCAGCCCTTCAGAATATGTGGTTCGCGCGCTGGCATGCAAGACCATGATCCGGAGTAGAGTGTGCGAATTCGTCGCCACGCGGGCCCGCGTGCCGCCGCCGCATCGAGGCGACCGCACGCCCGGCCCTGCACCGCCCGCGTGCCGTCCCGATCGATGAGGAGCCCGCGTGGGAACTGCACGGACGGCGTTCGCCCGCGCGAACGCCCGTCTCGGGGTGCTCGGCGGCATCGCGGCCGTCGTGCTGCTGCTCTCGGGAATCGGCACGACCGCGCTCGACACACTCGCCGGAGCGGCGACCGGCGGGCTGCGCACCGGCCTCGAGTCCGCCACCGGCGCCGCGGGCGCGGCCCGCTGGCAGATCCGCCTCGCGAACGACGCGGCGGCCCAGTCCGACGCCGCGGCCACTGTGCTGGACCGCATGCTCGTGCCCCACGGAGCGCGCTGGGAGAGGAGCACCGGGGCGCTGCCCACCCCGGCGAGCGCGGGCGACGAGCGCTTCGACGCGCTGCTCACGGCCGACCCCGCGGTCCCCGACCGCGCGGAGCTCGTCGCGGGCGAGTGGCCGGAGGATGCGTCCCCGGCGGCGGGGGCGCCCGACGCGGTGCCGACCGCGCTCAACGCGGCGGCCGCGACGGCGCTCGGCCTCGAACCGGGCTCGCTCGTGACCGTCGACGACGGCCCCGCGCTCGTCGTCGTCGGCATCTGGGAGCCGACGGACCCGACCGACCCCGCCTGGTTCGGCGACGCCGTGGTGGCGACCGGGTTCGCCGACGGCGCCGCCGGGCCGTTCCTCGTCGACGAGGCGACCGTGGTCGCGGCCCCGTCGTCCGCCGTCGTGCGCTGGACCGCGGTCGTGGACCCGGCCACGACGACGCCCGACGACGCCGCGGCGCTCCGAGCGACGCTGCCCGACGTCGAACCCGCGCTCCGCAACCAGGACGACCTCGGCTCGAGCGGCCTCGCCGCCTCGGGCGGGCTCCAGGGCACGCTCAGCCGCCTGCTGGCCGGTCTCGGCGCGGTGCGCGCGCTCGCCCCGGTGCCCGTGCTGCTGCTCGGCATCGCGGGCGTCGCCGCACTCGCCCGCCTCGCGGCGCTCCTCGGCGCGGCACGGCGCGGCGAGACCCTGCTGCTCCGGGCGCGCGGGGCCTCGGCGACGCGGCTCGCCCGCGACACCGCCGTCGAGGTGCTCGCAGTGGGGGTGCCTGCGGCCGCGATCGGCGCAGCCTCGGCTGCGCTGCTCGTCGGATGGCTGAGCCCCGACGCCCCGGGTGCCCCGTCCTCGGCCCTCGTCGTCGCCGCGCTCACCGTCGCCACCGCGGTGCTGCTCGTCGCGGGCCGCGCGTTCGCCGACGCCCGTCGCCCCGTGCAGCGCGGTTCGGGCGACGAACAGGGCCGGATGCCGCGTGCCGCCCTCGCGGCCGGCGCGGTGCTCGTCGTGGTGGCCGCGGCGATCTCGCTGTGGCAGTTCCGGCTGTACGGCTCGCCGCTCGTGCGCGGTGCCTCGGGCACGGTCGAGGTCGACCCGCTCTCGGTGCTCGCCCCCGTGCTCGTGCTGCTCGCCCTGTCCCTCGTCGCGCTCGGCCTCGCACGCCCGATCGGTGCGCTCTTCGAGCGCCTCGCGGCGGCCCGGCCCTCCCTCGTGCCTGCGCTGCCGATGCGGCAGCTCGCGCGCCGCAGTTCGCTGTTCGCCTCGGCGTCGCTCGTGACGATGCTCGCGGTCGCGGGCCTCACGCTCGCTGCGGTGTTCGCCGGCTCGTGGCAGTCGATCGACCGTGAGGCCGCGGCGCTCGCGACGGGCGGCGAGGTGCGGGTCTCGTTCGCCGGTCGTGACGTCGTGCGCGGCGACGACCCGCTCGCAACCGACGACTCCGTCGCGGCGTTGCCCGGTGTCACGGCCGACGGCCCGGTCTTCCGCGGCGAGGTGCGGCTCGGCTCCGACCCGGCGACCCTCGTCGCGGCCCCAGCGGGCGGTGTCGAGGCGATCGCACCCGGCACCGGGCTCGGTGCCGCAGCCGAAGCGCTCGGAGCCTCCGCGGCGGAGGCGGCCGTGCCGCTGCCCGAGGGCGCCTCGTCGCTCGAGCTCGAGGTCGGGGTGCGCGCGCCCGGCGAAACGGTCGGCTCGGTGGAGGTCTCGGTCTGGCTGCTCGCCGACGGCGGAGCCGCGACGAAACTGTCCGCCGGTGCCGTCGGCATCGCCGCGGGCGGCGGCGTCGCCCATCTCGAACTGCCGGATGCCACGGGCCTCCGTCTGCTGGGCCTCGAGGCGCGGCTCGTCGACGCTCCAGGGGCGTCGGGCGTCCAGGTCTCGTTCGACGGCCTCGGCGTCGACGGCGATACCCCGTCGGACGAGCTCGCGGGTGCCTTCGAGACCGTCGAGCTGTCGGCGGCCGTCCCCGCGGCGCGGGCTGCGCTGCCCGGCGGCGGCGGTCCGCTCCAGCTCGTGCTCGGCGCGGAGCTCGCCGACCGCATCTCCGCAGCGGTGGGCGACACGTTCGACATCCGTGTCGTGGCGGGCGGCACCGAGCTCGAGGCGGTCGTCGCAGGCATCGTGCCCGCCGTGCCGACCGCGGGCGGCAACGCCCTGCTCGCCGATCTCGGCGCACTCGAGCGCGCCGCGTTCGACGAGGGCGGCGGGGTGCCCGCGTTCGGCGAACGGTGGATCGCGACCGAGGACCCGGCGACGGTCGCGTCGGCGATCGAACGCGGGCAGGGGGTCACGGCGACCGCGACGACCCGCGACGACGCCTCCTCCACGACCCTCATCGCCCCGGCGATCACGACGTTCTGGCTCAGCGCAGCCGGAGCGCTGCTCTTCGCGCTCATCGCGTTCCGGTCGCTCGCGAGCGCACTCGCCGACGGCCGCTTCGGCGAGATCGTCGTGCTCCGCGCCCTCGGTGTCGCGCCGCGGCTGCAGGCGAGGGCTCGCTTCGCCGAGCTCGCGGCGACCGTGCTCGCGGCGATCGCGATGGGCACGCTCATCGGCCTCGCGACCGCGTGGTTCACCGCCCGCGAGCTGGCGCGCGCGACGATCGCCGACGCACCGGCGGCGCTCACCGCCCCGTTCGGCTTCGCGCTCTGGCCGTGGCTCGTCGCCCTCGCGGTCTTCGCCGTGCTCGCGGCCTCGACCGCGGGGCTCGCCGCCCGCGCGGTGCGCCGCACCGCGAGCCGCCCGGGCCTCCGGGAGGAGGAACGATGAGCGCACGCCACCATTCGACCTTGAGCACGACGGGCTTCTTCCGCCGACAGTTCTTCGCCGCACCCTTCGCCTCGATCATGCTCGCGCTCCTCGTCGCGGCGGGCGCGCTCCTCGCGACCGCCCTCCCCCGTGCCGTCGCCGCGATGCACACGGCGGCCCTCGCGGAGCATCTCGCCGAGTTCCCGGCGCGCGAGCTCGACGTGACCTCGTCGAACCGGGCCTGGCTGCCGTCGCTCGCGCCCTCGGAGCACGGTACGAGCCTCAGCGACGAGGTCGACGCCGTGTGGGGCGGTCAAGAGGAGCAGCTGCTCGAGATCGGCGAGGAGATGCCGCCCGAGCTCGCCCGGGTGAGCGACGACCCGCTGCAGGTGCTCATCGCCGGCCCGAACCAGGCGAAGCCCGACGGTGCGGGGCCCGGCTCGACCGACTTCATCCTGTACGCCGCCTTCGACCCCCGCTACGCCGAGCACGTGGAGCTCGCTTCGGGCCACTGGCCGACGGCGGTCGCCGTCCCCGAGGGGGCGACGGGCTTCGAGCCGGTCGAGTTCGTGGCATCCGAGCCCTTCGCTCGCGAGATGCAGTGGGAGCTCGGCGAGGTGCGCAGCATTCCCGCGGGTGCGATCCGGCAGCCGTTCGAGCTCGTCGGCACGTTCGCGGCGACCGACCCCGACGACGGGTACTGGAGCCATCTGCCCGTGCCGCTCGAGCCCTCGGTCGCGTTCACCCCCGACGGGACGCTCCGCATCACCGGCCTCGGCTTCGCGCACCCGAACTCGTGGGTCGCGTTCGAGCAGGCGCAGCTTCCGACGACCCTCGAGCTCTGGTACCCGATCGCGACCGAGCGCATCACGGCCGACCAGTCCGCCGAGCTCCAGCGCGAGCTCGACGAGTTCGTGAACACGAGCCGGATGGTCGTCTTCACGAGCGGACTCGGCGACGCCCTCGAAACCGCCGCCACCGCCGCAGCGGCGAGCGACACGGTGCTCGCGACCGTGGCCTCCGGGCCCATCGGCGTGATGATCGCGGTGCTCGTGCTCGGCGCGCGCGTCGTCTTCGAGCGGCGCAGACCGGGGCTCGAACTCGCCGCGGCCCGCGGGGCCTCGACGGGGTGGCTACGTGGCGTCCTCGCCGTCGAAGGGGCCGTCATCGGCGTCCCCGCGGCCGCACTGGGGGCCATGATCGGCACCCTCTTGGTGCCCGCCGACGGCGGCGCGGCCGGGCTCGTCATCGCGGCGCTCTTCGCGGTGACGCCCGCGGTGCTGCTCGTCGCCTCGGCGCCGTCCCTCACTCCCCTGCGGCGGGCTCGAGCCGACTTCGCCGCACGCGGCGGCGGCCGGCTGCGCTGGATCCTCGAGGCCGTGGTCGCCGTCGTCGCGGTCACGGCCGTGGTGCTCCTCCTCCGGCGGGGGCTCGCCACTTCGGCTGGCGACGTCGGCGTCGACCCGTTGCTCGCCGCGGTGCCGCTGCTGCTCGCGGTGCTGACGTGCCTCGTCGTGCTGCGGCTCTACCCGCTTCCGCTCGCCGCGATCGTGCGATCCGCTGCGTCGGGCCGAGGGCTCGTCGCGTTCCTCGGTTCGGCGCGGGCGCTCCGCGACCCGTCGGCCGGGGTCGTGCCCGTGCTCACGGTCGTGGTCGGCGTGTCGATCGCGATGTTCTCGGCGGTGCTGCTCGGCACGGTGCAGACGGGCGTCGACCGGGCCGCCGACGCCCGGGTGGGCGCCGACGCGGTCGTCGCGGGCACCCCGTTCACGCTGGAGCAGCAGACGGCGTTCGCCGAGGTGCCGGGGGTCGAGGCGATCGCGCCGGTGTACGCGACCGAGTCGACGCAGGTCGGCATCGACGGCCGCCTGCGGACGACGACCCTCATCGTCGTCGACTCGGCCGAGATGCGCGCCGTGCAGGCCGGGCGCACGGGCGCGACGCCGCTTCCGGACGGGCTCTCCGCGACCGGGGGCGATGCCGTGCCGGTGGTCGTCTCGCAGGTCATCGCCGACTCCATCGATGGCGCCGACGAGGTCGAGCTCGACCGCGAACCGTTCGAGATCGTGAGCGTCGTCGACGGACGCACCGCGTACTGGCCGCGCACGAGCTGGGTGCTCATCGACAAGGCCAACGCCGACGGCTTCGTGAACACCCTCGTGCCCGACCGGGTGCTCGTGCGCTACACCCCCGACGCAGACCCCGCGGCCGTCACCGCCGAGCTCGCCGAGATCGCCGGCGAGGACGCGACCGTGACGACGCCCGGCATGGTGCGCGACGAGCTCGCGGGCACCTCGGTCACGAGCGGTCTCGTGACCTCGCTCATCGGTGCGATCGTGCTGTCGAGCCTGCTCACCGCGCTCGCGATCGTGCTGACCCTCGTCGTCGGCCGCCCCGCCCGCGAACGGCTGCTGCCGCTGCTCTCGACCCTGGGGCTCCGCCGCCGGGGCGAACGCGCGCTCGTCGCATGGGAGGTCGGGCCCGTCGTCGCCGTCGCCCTCGTCGCCGGGGCGCTCCTCGGCGTCGTGCTGCCGTTCGTGGTGCTGCAGGGCATCGACCTGCGCGCCTTCACCGGCGCCGACCGTCAGCCCGCGGTCGTGTTCGACCCGTGGCTCATCGGCGCCGTGCTCGCAGGCTCGGTGCTCGTCACGGCGCTCGCGGTGCTGTTCGCATCCCGCGTCGGCGGCGAGGCGAGCGCCGCCCGCGCCATGCGCAAAGAAGAGGAGGGCTGAAACATGCCGAACGAGAACGAACCGCACATCCTCTGCACTGACCTCGTGCGCATCTTCACCGCCGACGGCGTCGAGGTGCAGGCCCTCCAGGGCCTCAACCTTCGGGTGGAGGCGGGCGAGATGGTCGCCGTCGTCGGCGCCTCGGGCTCCGGCAAGTCGACGCTGCTCACGATCCTCTCGGGCCTCGACACCGCCACCGCCGGTGTCGCCCGTGTCGCGGGGCACGACCTGCTCACGATGGGCGCCCGCGAGCGCATCGACTACCGCCGCCGCACCGTCGGTTTCGTGTGGCAGCAGACCTCACGCAACCTCCTCCCCTACCTCACCGCGGCCGAGAACGTGGCCCTCGCGATGAACGTCGCCCGCACCAGGCGCGGTGCCGAACGCGCCCGCCGTGTCGACGAGCTGCTCGAACTGCTCGAGGTCGGGCCGGAGCGCGACCGCCGCCCCGCCGAGCTCTCTGGCGGGCAGCAGCAGCGCGTCGCGATCGCCGTCGCCCTCGCGAACGACCCGCTCGTACTGCTCGCCGACGAACCCACGGGCGAGCTCGACGAGGCCATGTCCTCCGCCGTGCTCGAGGCGATGCGTGGCGTCAACGAGGAGCTCGGCGTGACGACCCTCATCGTCACGCACGACCCGGCCGTGTCGGGGCACGTGCGCCGCACGGTGCAGATCCGCGACGGGCGCACCTCGACCGAGGTGCTGCGCTCGGTGCACGTCGACGAGCACGGCGAGGAGCAGCACGTCGCCGAGGAGTTCGCCGTGCTCGACCGGGTCGGCCGCCTGCAGTTGCCGCAGGACTTCATGCACAGCCTCGAGCTCCGCGACCGCGTGCGCCTCGCGCTCGAGAGCGACCACGTCGGTGTCTGGCCGGGTCACGAACGGCGGGCGGATGCCACGGCGCCACCGCCGGGCGAGACGCCGCCGCCGGCCGCGGCGCCGCAGCCGGGCAGGACCCCCGGGGCCCCCGCCCCGAGCTCGCGGCGTGCGCGGCACGCCGCAGACCCCGTGGCATCCGAGCCGACGACGCCCGACAACACCGAGGAGGAGCGATGAGCGCACTGCGCGCCGAATCTGTGAGCCGTGTCTTCGAGGGCCGCGCGGGCGCCGTGCACGCGGTCGACGGCGTCTCCCTCGAGGTTCACCCCGGTGAGCTCCTCGTCGTCACCGGTCGCTCGGGCGCCGGCAAGACGACCCTGCTGAACCTGCTCGGCGGCCTCGACCGCCCCACCTCGGGCAGCGTGCGGCTCGGCGACGACGAGCTGACGGCGCTCGACGAGGAGGGGCTCGCGGCGGTGCGCCGCGACCGGGTCGGCTACGTGTTCCAGTCGTTCGGGCTCATCCCGGTGCTCTCGGCCGCCGAGAACGTCGAGGTGCCGCTGCGCCTGCAGCGCACGCCCCCCGCCGAGCGGGCCGCCCGGGTCGCCGAGGCGCTCGAGCTCGTCGGGCTCGCCGGGCACGCCGCGCAGCGCCCCTACGAGCTCTCGGGCGGGCAGCAGCAGCGCGTCGGCATCGCGCGGGCGCTCGCCGCCCGGCCCCAGGTGCTGCTCGCCGACGAACCGACCGGGCAGCTCGACAGCGGCACCGCCGCGACGGTCATGGGGCTCATCGTCGACCTCGTGCACACGCAGGGCGTCGCCGCCGTCGTCACCACCCACGACGCCGCCCTCGTCGGCCGCGCCGACCGGGTCATCGAGCTCCACGACGGCCGCGCCGTCGGCTGACCGCGGCCGCCTGCACACGCCGCGCCGACCGGCTGACCGCGCGGCCGACGGCGACGGCGACGGCTCAGCGCACCCGCACCGACAGGCAGGTCACGCAGCCCTCGAGCTTCTCGAACTCGCTGATGTCGACGGTCACCACCCGGTAGCCGAGCCCCGCGAGCATCGCCGCGGTGCGCGGCGCCGACGCCGACATGAGCAGCGAGGTGGCCGATAGCGCGACGACGGCGACGCCCTCGGGCTCGGGCACCGGCAGGAACCGCGGGAACAGCCCGGTCTCGTCGAGGAGCGCAGGGTCGCCGATGACCGTGCCGTCGGGCAGAGCGGTCGCCGCGCTCTTCAGGTGCAGCGCCTTCGACATCGGGACGCCGACGACGGTGTAGCCGTGCGGCGCGAGGAGCTCGCGGAGCTGGCGGATGCCCTCGGCGTTGGTGCGCGAGGAGGCCCCCACGTAGACGACGTCGCCGACCTTCAGCACATCGCCGCCGTCGAGGGTGCCGGGTGATTCGATGCGCGCGACGCTCAACCGCGAGATCGAACGGACCGCCCGCTCCACGGCCTCGACCTCGGCGCGGCGCGACTCGGCGCCGGGCAGCGTGAGCACGGCGAGGTCGTCGAACATGACGACCGTGTCCTCGACGAACACCGAATCCGCCAGCTCGGGAGCGGCGTCGACCTCGACGGTCTCCCACCCCTCGGCGACGAGCGCGGCGCAGTAGTTGTCCCACTGCTCGTCGGCGCGCGCCTGGTCGACGGGACGGCGCTCGAGGTGGGTGAGCTCGGCCTCGTCGAGGTTCGAGGCGGGGATGCGCACGAGGGCGATCCGGCGCGGCTCGCGAACCGGTGCGTAGCTGAGGACGCCGTGCACGACGCGCGGCGCGAGGAACACCTGACCGAGCACCACGGCGAGCACGAAGATCAGGTTGAGGCTCACGAGGGAGCCGACGACGAAGAGGAACGCCTGCGGCCCGAACGGCGAACGCGCGGTGAGGGCGACCATGATCGTCGTCGCGATGAGGGCCGCGAGGCAGGCCGAGGTGAACCCCGTGATCAGGGCGAGGAACCACGCGCGGGTCGCCCCGAGCGCGTTCGCGATCGAGAGCAGCCCCCACGCGAAGAACGCGGCGAGGGCGAAGTGCCCGAAGACCTGGGCGAAGACGGCCGGGGACTGCCCGTTGCCGATGAAGAAGGCGAGCACCGCGACGCTCATGGCGATGATCGCGACGACCGCCGCGGAGACGAGGGCCGCCGCCGCCCGGCGTCCGCGGGTCGTGGCCGGCGTGAAGCGGGCCGCGGAGCGGGATGCGGGCAGGGGGGAAGCCGGCGGAACGGGGGAGGTCATGGCACGAGCCTACTGGCCGGTCGAAGGCCTCGGCGTCCGCGCTCCCCGCGCCACAGCGCCGCACCGTGGCCCACGCATCGCCGCGGTGCTCCGCGCCCTGCAAGCGTCACCTGGCGTGCCGAACGCTCCCCCCGGGCCGCCGGGCGAGACGTCGAGCGTGCACTCGACGCGTCGCCCGGCGGCGGCGGGATGCGGCGACAGGAGCCGCCGGCTCAGCGCCCCGCGTCGAGGCGGGCGCGGGCGAGCCGCTCGGCGGCGTCGAGCGTGGTCGATCCGGTCGTCACGGCGTCCTGCAGCACGGCGGCGACGACGTCGCCGATGCCCGCGATGCGTGCGTCGAGCGCGGCCTGGTCGGCACCGGGCTGACCGGCGACGTCGAGGTAGATCACACCGCCGGCGTTCACGACGAAGTCGGGCGCCCAGACGATGCCGCGGTCGCGCAGGAGGCCGGCGACCTCGCGCGAGGCGAGCTGATTGTTCGCGGCGCCGACGACGGCGCGCACCTGCAGCTCGTCGACGACGGCGGGCGTCAGCACGCCGCCGAGCCCGCACGGCACGAAGACGTCGGCCTCGACGCGGTGCGCCTCGGCCGGGTCGACCCAGGCGGCGCCGAGCTCGTCGGCGAGCGCACGCTTGTGCTCCGCGACATCCGTCACCGTGAGGCGGGCGCCCGCGGGGCGAGGCTGCGCGCGAGGCGACCGCCCACCTGGCCGAGACCCGAGATGACGAAATGGCGGCCGGCGGCGTCGTTCGAGCCGAACACGTGGCCGAGCGTCGCGAGGATCGAGGCGTGGACGCCCGCGGCGGTCGCGTCGGCGGGCTCGCCGACGCCGCCCTGCTCGGGCGGCAGGCCGCAGACGTGCTCGGTGCGCTCGTGGACGACGGCCATGAGCTCGGCGCTCGTGCCGACGTCCTCGGCGGTCATGTAGGCGCCGCCGAGCGACTCGACGGCGTCGCCGAGGTCGAGCATCGCGTCGCGGCGCTGCGCCTCGTCGAGGACGACTCCGGCCGGAACCGCGACGACCGACTTGCCGCCGCCGCGCATGAGGCCGGCTGCGGCGTTCTTCATGGTCATGGCCTGCGACAGGCGCAGGGCGTCGGCGAGGCCGTCGGTCCAGTGGCCGTAGTTCCAGACGCGGGCGCCGCCGAGCGCCTGGCCGAGGCGCGTGGAGTGCACGGCGACGATGACGGTGAGTCCCGAGCGGGGACCGCGGGTGATGAGCACCCGTTCATGGTCGGGGGCGTCGCTCGGCAGGGTGGCGCTGACCTCGGCGGGCACCGCCGGGGCGTGGGTGATCGACATCGATCGTTCTCCTCGAATCATCCGCTTCGTGGGCGGAACCTCGCCCGCGCGGGGTGTGCGCAGGGTCGATCCAAGGGTACCGCCGCTCGGCATGCCGCGGCTCGCATACGGCTCGCCGTGACCGTCGGTTCGCATCACGCCCGCCGTTGCCCCGGTCGGGAGGAGATCGCACGAACGGGAGGAGCATTCGCGCGATCCGGCCCTCCCGATCGCGCGATCTCCTCCCGTTCGAGCGGGTGGGGTGGCGGCCTAGTGGAAGAAGTGCCGCTCGCCCGTGAAGTACATCGTGACGCCGGCCGCCGCGGCCGCCGCGACGACCTCCTCGTCGCGCACCGAGCCGCCGGGCTGGACGACGGCCTTCACGCCGGCGTCGAGCAGGATCTGCAGTCCGTCGGCGAAGGGGAAGAACGCGTCGGATGCCGCGACCGAGCCCGCGGCCCGGTCGCCCGCCCGCTCGACCGCGAGCTTGCACGAGTCGACGCGGTTGACCTGGCCCATGCCGACGCCTACCGAGGCGCCGCCCGACGCGAGCAGGATCGCGTTCGACTTCACCGCGCGGCAGGCCCGCCAGGCGAACTCGAGGTCGGCGAGCGTCTCGGCGTCGACCGCCTCGCCCGCGGCGAGGGACCACTCGGCGGCTGGCGCGAAGTGCCGGTCGGCCTGCTGCAGCAGCACGCCGCCCGAGATCTGCTTGAGCTCGACCGCGGTCGGCACGAAGCCCTCGGGCAGGGTGAGCAGGCGGATGTTCTTCTTCTGCGTGAGGATCTCGACGGCCTCGGCCTCGAACGCCGGCGCCACGAGCACCTCGGTGAAGATGCCGGCGACGGTCTCGGCCATCTCGCGGGTGACGATGCGGTTCGCCGCGATCACGCCGCCGAACGCCGAGACCGGGTCGCACTCGTGCGCGCGGCGGTGGGCGTCGGCGATCGGGTCGGCGGCACCGGCCGCGGCGACGGCGATGCCGCACGGGTTCGCGTGCTTGATGATCGCCACGGCCGGCTCGTCGAAGTCGAAGGCGGCCCGCACCGCGGCATCCGCGTCGACGTAGTTGTTGTAGCTCATCTCCTTGCCGTGCAGCTGCACGGCCTGGGCGATACCCGGCCGCCCGCCCTGCGAGGAGTAGATCGCCGCCTGCTGGTGCGAGTTCTCGCCGTAGCGGAGGTCGGCGTCCTTCGTCCAGGTGCCGCCGACCCAGGCCGGGAACGGCGAGACCTCGGGCGCCTGGTCGGGAGCGACCACGCTGCCGATCCACGAGGCGACGGCGACGTCGTACGAGGCGGTGTGCCGGAACGCCTCGCGGGCCAGCTCGCGGCGCTGCGCGAGCGTCGTGCCGCCCGCGGCGAGCGCGGCGACGACCTCGGAGTAGCGGTCGGGCGAGACCACGACGGCGACGTTCGCGTGGTTCTTCGCCGAGGCGCGAACCATCGCCGGCCCGCCGATGTCGATCTGCTCGACGACGGCGTCGGGCGCGGCGCCCGAGGCAACGGTCTCGACGAAGGGGTACAGGTTCACGACGACGAGCTCGTACGGGGCGATGCCGAGTCCGGCGAGCTCCTGCTCGTGCGACTCGAGACGCAGGTCGGCGAGGAGGCCGGAGTGCACGGCCGGGTGGAGCGTGCGCACGCGTCCGTCGAGGTGCTCGGGGTAGCCCGTGACCTCGGCGATCTGCGTGACGGGCAGGCCCGCGTCGGCGATGGCCTTCGAGGTGCCGCCGGTCGAGACGATCTCGACGCCGGACTCGACGAGCGCGCTCGCGAGCTCGACGAGGCCGCGCTTGTCGCTCACGGCGATGAGCGCCCGGCGCACGGGCACCAGGTCGCGCTCGCGGTACAGGCTGGGGTCGATGGCGTGGCCGCTCATGATCGTGCGAGGTCCTTCAGGTCGAGGTGCGAATTGGCGATGTCGAGCACGGCCTGGATGAGCAGGCGCCGCTCGACGGGCTTGATGCGGTCGTGGAGGCTCGACTCGGTGTCGCCCGGCAGCACCGGGATGCGCTCCTGCGCGATGATCGGGCCGCCGTCGACGGAGTTGTCGACGACGATGAGGCTCGCCCCGGTCTGGGCGACGCCCGCGGCGAGCGCGTCGCGCACGCCGTGCGCGCCGGGGAACTCGGGGAGGTACGCGGGGTGCGTGTTGATGAGCTGCGGTGAGAAGGCGTCGACGACGGCGGGCGGCACGAGCCGCATGAGCCCCGAGAGCACGACGAGGTCGGGCTCCCAGCGGCGCACCTCCTCGATCAGCGCGTCGCCCCAGGCGTCGCGGTCGGGGTACGCGGTGAAGGGCACCGTGAAGGTCGGCACGCCGTACTCCTCGCCCAGCACGAGACCGGATGCCTCGCGGTCGGCGCCGATCGCGACGACGCGCGCCGGGAACTCGGCGTCTTCGGCGGCTTCGAGCAGGGCCCGGAGGTTCGAGCCTCCGCCGGAGATGAGGACGACGAGCTTCAGCACCCCTCGAGCCTACCGGCCGCCGGAGGCCGCCACGACGGCCCCGTCGACCCGGGGACTACCGGGCTGCGTACTCGTGCGAGGGCTGCCGGAGGCGCATCCACGCCGTCACGCCGCCCGCGATCGCGCCGACGCCCACCGTCGCGGCGGCGACGAGCGCGACGGCCCACGGGTCGGGACCGACGACGGCGAGGCGTCCGGGACCGGCCGCACCGCCCGACCACCAGGCGAGCAGTCCCATCACGATGCCCGCGACGACACCCGCTCCGGCGCCCACGGCGACCGGATACCACCACGGCTCGGACCCGACGTCGCCCCTGGCCTCGGTGCTCGCCACGCTCGCGCTCTCCCGCCCGAGCACGAACCACGCGCCCGCGAAGCCGAGCACCACCGGGACGAGGAGCCAGAGCACGCCCAGCATGGGGGCGTCGCCCGGCAGCGCACCGAGCAGCGGAACTCCGGGGATCGGCCCGAGCACGGTGCCGCCCGGCGCGACGGTCGTGCCCGCGCCGATCGCGAACCCGGGCCCGAGGAGCCAGGCCGACGCCCAGATCACGAAGTTCGGGATGAACGCGAGCTCGACGACGGTGAGCAGGATGCCTCCGTCGACCCCCGCGCCGAGCGACTGGCTGAGCCCCGCGATCGTCGCGTAGTCGACGGCGATGAGCGCGGCCACGAGCACCGCGGCGACGCCGAGCACGCCGAAGGCGGCGGCGCCGCCGATACGCGCCGCCCGACGCACGGCGTCGACGCCGGCGGGCGGCAGCTCGTCGAGCCGATCGCGCACCCAGCCGCCGGCAAGGTCGCCCAGGTTGGCCTCGCGGAGCGTCTCGAGCACTGCGCCGATGACGACGCCGATCGCCATCACGAAGGCGGGCAGCACGATCGCCTGCCAGAGCGAGGCACTCGCCGCCTCGCTGCCGGCGGCGAGGCCGAGTACGGCGCCGACGAGCGCGTAGACCACGATCGCCGAGACCGACCCGGTGATCGAGTGACCGGCGGCGGCCGAGCGGCGACCGATGCGGCGACCGACGGCGACCGAGGCGAGCGCGAAGCCGAGCAGCGTGATCGTGATCGGGAACGGATCGCCGGCCCCGGGGAGCGCCATGCGCTCCGCGGTGACGGGGTCGAGCTGGAGCACGAGGTCGACCCCGTGGCCGAGCAGCCAGAGGTCGGCGGCGGCGCGGAAGAAGGCGGCCGCGTCGACCGCCAGGCCGAAGTGCACCGCCCAGACGACGAGCAGCGGCACGAGCACGACGCCGAGACCGATGAGCGCCGAGACGGCGGCTTCGAGGGCGGCCAGCAGGGCGATCGTCGTACGTCTCATGACCTCGCCGAGCCTAGCGGAACCGGGCGCCGAACCCGCCCGCCACGGCGGCGCGACGTCAGCTCGGCCCGGATCGGCCGCCGGTGGGGACCTCGGCGTCGTCGTCGGCCTCGGAGTCGTCGCCGGCCTCGACATCGTCGGCGGCCTCCGGCGCCGGCTCCGCGGCATCCGCCTCGTTCGGTTCGGCGGCCGCCTCGACGGGTTCGTCGACGGGTCGGCGGAGCACCTCGAGGATGAGGAGGGCGAGGAGCGCGAGGAGCACGGTCGTCACGACCGAGGACGTCGTCACCGGGCGGTTGAGCAGGATGACCGCGGCGGCGATCACCGCGATCGCGCCCGCGATCAGCCCGTGGGAGCGATCGAGCGCGTGGCCGAACGACCCGGTCGAGAGCCCGTGCCGGTCGCCCGCGCGTCGGAGCGCCGCGAAGCCGCTGCCGGCGAATCCCCGCAGCGAGCGCGCCGGCGCCCAGGGGCCGGCGACCCACGCGATCAGCGCGGCGAACAGGCCGAGCACGAGCAGGGCGACGGTCGTCGAGCGCATCGCCTCCGTGAGCTGCGCGTAGATGACCTCGGCGGCGCCGCCCGGGATGATGCTCGGGCTGATGGTCGCGATGAAGACGATCTTGCCGATCTCGAAGCCCGCGGCGAGCAGGGCCATCACGAAGGCGAAGCCGCCGGCCGTCCAGACGAAGGCCTTCGAACGGCGCTTCGCGACGAGGACGCCCGCGACCAGGAAGGCGAGCGCGACCCACGGCAGCCAGGTGCCGATGCCGACCGCGAGCGAGTACAGCGTGGACACGAGCACGAAGGCGTCGCCCTGGGCGACGACGATGCTCTGCTCGACGACCGGGATCGCGTCGGCGAACCCGACGCCGCGCTCCGAGAGGCGCTCCTTCACGGCCTCGATGATCGGGCCGATCTGCACCGACAGCGTTCCGTCGCCGCCGATCTCGAGCATCGCGTCGGGGTCGCCCTGCACGGCGGCGACGAACTGGGTATGGGTGGTCTGCAGTGCGGTACGCCAGATGTCGGCGAATGCGTCGGAGGCGACGAGCCGGTCGACCACGTCGGCGACCAGCGACTGCAGCCCCTGCGTGGCCGGCGCCTCGAGGAGGCCGAGCGCGTCCGCGGCGCGGGGCGGCAGGTCGAGGGCCCGGAGGCCGTCGAAGAGATCGGCGGTCAGCTGCGGGATGTCGACCTGGCGTTCGATGGCCGCCGTCACCTGGTCGGAGACGTACTCCTGCACCTCGGGGTCCTCGGCGAGCGGCGCGAAGGTCGCCACGAACCGGTCGGTGTCGACGAGTTCGAGGCGGGCCCACGCCGCGACGACGGCGACGGGGGCGAGCAGCAGCCCGATCACCACGAGGACGACGGCCGCGACGGTGCGACCGCGACCACGCCCGCGACGCTTCTCGGCGGCGGCCGGGACGGCCGGCGCGCCGGACACCTCAGTCGTCTCGACGCTGCGCAGGCGCGCGTTCTCGGCCTCGAGTTCGGCCACACGGGCCTCGAGCTCGGCACTGGTCATCTTCGGCATGTGTCCCCCTCAGCATGACGATAGCGCTTGGGGGGCGCCCCGAGCACGAACTCAGTGGATGAATGCCTTCAACACGATCATGACGAGGCCGAAGGCCGCCGTGGTGACGGCGCCGAGCAACTGCTTGTGCAACGGTGCGCCCCGACGCCGGTAGGCCACGAATCCGAGCACGGCGAGCACGAGCACGCCCGCCCACAACGCCAGCCAGATGGTCAAGGCGTCGGGCACCACGCGCAGCGCGCCGAGCAGGAGGATCAGCGACGGCAGCAGCGCCGAGGCGAGCAGGCCGAGCGAGTGGTTCAGCGCCGCGTCGAACGCCTGCCGCAGCGGCATCACGTGGTCGATGGCGAGGCCGTGCCGCGAGACCGTGCCCGCGTAGACGTGCGCGGCCCAGAACACGACGACGGTGATCGCCACGATCCAGAAGACCTCCCACGAGCTCGAGCCGTGGGTTCCGGCCACCACGATCATGCCCGACACGAGCACGACGCCGTACACGGACTCCTCGGTCACGAAGGCCGTTCGGACGAGGTGGTCGCGCACCTGCGCGGCGCGGTGGTCGCGCTCGCGCGCGGCATCCGGTTCTTCGACGCTCATGCCGCCACTCTCTCACGCTGCGGGCGGATGACCCCCGTTCTGGGTCATGAGAATCACTCAGTTACTCTGTCGCAGGGGTTCGCATCGGAGTAGCGTGCGAGGTGAAAACCTGAGACTCCCCCGGGTTCGATGCATTCCGCTGCCGCCTCACCCACGGCGCGGAGACGACCGTCACCCGCACGCCCTGCCACGCCCGCGCACAGCCGCCCCGACCATCGCCCCGCCGGGACCGTCCGGTCCGCCCGGGCCGGACGACGTTGCACACCGGGAGGCGACGATGCCGCTCACAACCCCAACCCGCTCGTCCGGAAGCACGTCTCGGACGCGACGGGTGCTCGCTGCAACGGCAGCGAGCTGTCTCGCTGTCACGATGTTCCTCGTCGCGGGCCCCGCGCTCGCGGGATCCGTCCCGCCGTTCGACATCGACGGTTCCGTGCCGGACGGCGGCACCACCCAGATCGACGATCTCTTCGGAAGCGTGAAGGAGCTCGGGCCGCTCAACTCGAGCACCACGAAGATCGGCGTCATCAACCGGGACGCACCGCCCACCTTGGGCGAGACGAACCCGAACGCCCAGGTCGACCTGCGCCGAGCCTGGCTCGACACGGAGAAGGACGCCGACGACGATGACTGGCTCTACTTCGCCTGGGAGCGCGACAAGAACACCGGCAGCGGGTTCATCGCCTACGAGTTCATGCAGAACAAGGCGCCCGTGGCCTGCGCCTACGAGACGGCGACGCCCGCGCAACTGATCGCCGACTGCAACCCGTGGGCCAACCGCACGGCCGGCGACTTCATGATCCTGTGGGACCAGCAGGGCGGAAGCCTCGACCTGTTCCTCCGCGTCTGGAGCGGCACCGCGCCGAACCTGACCCTCGGTCCGCCACTGGCGCTCGACAGCTCCAACTCGGCGGCGCAGTACAGTGCCGACGGGTTCTTCGGCGAAGCGGCCGTCAACCTGACGGACACCATCTTCGGCGGGTCCACCGAGTGCCTCTCGTTCGCCAACACCATCCCGAGCACGGTGACCGGCAACTCCGACACCGCCGACTACAAGGACACGATCCTCGCCACGACACCGCCCATCAGCAACTGCACCTCGACCACGGTGACCACGCCGAAGGACGGCGGCGGAGCTGACATCCCCGTCGGCGGCCTCTCGATCGGCACCGGCGTCGTCGCGGTGAAGGACTCGGCAGTGGTCGACATCGAAGGAGGCGACGCCGATCCTGCGGGCTCGGTGGCGTTCTCCCTGTGCAAGGTGGATGCACCGGCCCTGTGCGACACCGGCGGCACCAGCGTCGGGACGACGAACCTGACGGGCGCGGACTACCCGGTGACCGTCGTGTCGCCGACCGCCTACGTCACCTCCGTCGGTCGGTACTGCTGGCGCGCGGAGTTCAGCGGGGACACCGCCAACGGCATCCCCGGCTCGAGCGACTCGACCGAGACGGAGTGCTTCACGGTGAACCCGAAGACCCCGGCGCTGGCGACCACCGCGGGCGATGACGTCCTGCTCGGCAACCCGGTGACGGACTCGGCCACCCTGAACGGGACGGCCACCCAGCCGGCCAACCCGGTCATCAACCTGACCGGCACCGGTGGGGCCGCGGCCGGAGGCACGATCACCTTCAAGCTGTTCGGGCCTGACAACTGCACCACATTGGCGTACACCTCGTCGGCGGTGACGGTGAACGGGAACGGCACCTACAACTCGCCGGCCCCGCAGTTCGTGCCCACCCTCCCGGGCACCTACCACTGGGTCGCCGTGTACAGCGGAAGCCCGCCGAACACCAACGGCACCACGCACAACAGCGGATGCACCGACACCAATGAGGACGTCGTGGTACAGACCGTGCCCTCGACGCTCTCGAGCGCGCAGCGGTGGGTGCCGAACGACTCGGTGACGGTGTCGGCCCCGGCCGGCAGCGGCGCTCTGGCCGGCAACGTCGACTTCGAGTTGTTCGCGAACGCGACGTGCACCGGTTCGGCCATCTTCACGCAGCTGAACGTCAGCGTGTCGGGTGCCTCGCCGCAGACGGTGTCGACGAACAACACCACTGCGCAGACGGTGGGCGGGTCGTTCTCGTGGCGAGTCAACTACGACAGCACGAACCCGGCGCAGCGGGACATCGGCGCCAGCTGCCACGAGACCTCGGTGCTGAGCATCGTGAACGGGGGCAGCATCAGCAGCGAGTGAGCGACGAGCGTCGAACATGAATTGAGCCGGACGGCCGGGGTGCGCCCCCCGCTCCACCCCGCCGGACGGCAGAACCCCGCAGACCATGGGTCTACGGGGTTCTGTTCTTCCTACGTCCGGGATGCCCGGCGTCGGACTCGGACCTACGCGCCGAGGGCCGCGTACACCTCGCGGAGGAGGGTCGCGGTCTCGGACGGCGTCTTGCCGACCTTGACGCCGGCGGCCTCGAGGGCCTCCTTCTTGGCCTGCGCGGTTCCGGCCGAGCCCGAGACGATCGCGCCGGCGTGGCCCATCGTCTTGCCCTCGGGCGCGGTGAAGCCCGCGACGTAGCCCACGACCGGCTTGGTGACGTTCGCCTTGATGAAGTCGGCCGCGCGTTCCTCGGCGTCGCCGCCGATCTCGCCGATCATGACGATCGCCTTGGTCTCGGGGTCGGCCTCGAACGCGGCGAGCGCGTCGATGTGCGTGGTGCCGATGATCGGGTCGCCGCCGATGCCGATCGCGGTCGAGAAGCCGAGGTCGCGCAGCTCGTACATCATCTGGTACGTGAGCGTGCCCGACTTCGACACGAGGCCGATCGGGCCCTTGCCGGTGATGTTCGCCGGGGTGATGCCGACGAGCGACTCACCGGGGCTGATGATGCCCGGGCAGTTCGGCCCGATGATGCGGGTCGTGCCGCCCTTCTCCTTGGCGTAGGCCCAGAACTCGGCCGAGTCCTGCACGGGCACGCCCTCGGTGATGATGACGAGCAGGGGGATCTCGGCGTCGATGGCCTCGACGACGGCGTCCTTCGTGAAGGCCGGCGGCACGAACGCGATCGACACGTCGGCGCCGGTCTCGGCGATGGCCTCGGCCACGGACGCGAAGACGGGGAGCTCGACGGGGTTGCCCGAGGCATCCGTGTGCAGCACCGTGGTGCCGGCCTTGCGGGCGTTCACGCCGCCGACCACCTGGGTGCCGGCCGCGAGCATGCGCGCGGTGTGCTTCGAGCCCTCGCCGCCGGTGATGCCCTGGACGATGACCTTGCTGTCCTTGTTGAGGAAGATCGTCATTTTCTCGTACGCCCCTTACGCGTTCGCCAGCTCGGCGGCCTTGTCGGCGCCCTGGTCCATGTTCTCGGCGAGCGTCACCAGCGGGTGCGCGGCCTCTTCGAGGATGCGGCGGCCCTCGACGACGTTGTTGCCGTCGAGACGCACGACGAGGGGCTTGTTCGCGGCCGAGCCGAGCTCGGCGAGCGCGCCCACGATGCCCTTGGCGACCTGGTCGCAGGCGGTGATGCCGCCGAAGACGTTGACGAACACGCTCTTGACCTGCGGGTCGCCGAGGATGATGCCGAGGCCGTTGGCCATGACCTCCGCCGAGGCGCCGCCGCCGATGTCGAGGAAGTTGGCGGGCTTCACGTTGCCGTGGTTCTCGCCGGCGTAGGCGACGACGTCGAGCGTCGACATGACGAGGCCCGCGCCGTTGCCGATGATGCCGACCTCGCCGTCGAGCTTGACGTAGTTGAGGTCGAGGGCCTTCGCGGCGGCCTCGAGCGGGTCGGCCGCGGCCTTGTCCTCGAGCAGCGCGTGGTTCGCGTGACGGAACTCGGCGTTCTCGTCGAGCGTGACCTTGCCGTCGAGGGCGATGACGTTGCCGTCCTCGTCGAGGATGAGCGGGTTGACCTCGACGAGCGTCGCGTCCTCGCCCTTGTAGACCTCGTAGAGCTTCACGAAGACGTCGGCGACCTTGTCGACGAGCTCGGCCGGGAAGTTCGCGGCGACCGCGATCTCACGGGCCTTGGCCGCGTCGACGCCGGCGATCGGGTCGACCTCGATGCGCGCGAGCGCCTCGGGCTTCTCGACGGCGAGCTGCTCGATCTCCATGCCGCCCTCGACGCTCGTGAGCGAGAGGTACGAGCGGTTGGCGCGGTCGAGCAGCACCGAGAAGTAGAACTCCTGCGCGATGCGGGCGCCGCCGGCGACCATGACGCGCTTGACGACGTGGCCCTTGATGTCGAGGCCGAGGATGGCCTTCGCCGCCTCGTACGCCTCGTCGGGGGTCTTCGCGACCTTGACGCCGCCGGCCTTGCCGCGGCCGCCCGTCTTCACCTGGGCCTTGACCACGACGACGCCGCCGAGCTTCTCGGCGGCCGCACGCACCTCGTCGGGGGTGTCGGCGACGATGCCCGGAAGCACCGGGACCCCGTACTGCTCGAACAGGTCTCTGGCCTGGTACTCGTAAAGATCCACGCTCTACTTCCAATCGGTCCGCACGCGCGATCGCGCACAGGGGCTGGTGGGTTTCGGCCCGGAGGGCGACGAAAAACATCTCGACGTCAAGATAAGTGGGCCACCCTCCATGCTACTCCCCGCGCCGGGGCGCCGAGAATCGGCCGGATGCCACGGTGTCCGGCCGCCCGGACGGCTCGCTCCCCCGGCGCTCCCCCGGCGCTGCCTCGGCCCTCCCCGCCGCGGTCGCGGCGCGCCCTCGGCGTGCCGACGCAGTGCCGGAACGGGCTGCGAGACTGCCGACATGACGGATGCCTCGACCGAACCGACGCACGGCGCCGACCCCCACGACGCGAAGGTGCACGAGAAGCTCAACTGGCTGCGCGCCGGCGTGCTCGGCGCGAACGACGGCATCATCTCGGTCGCCGCCCTCGTCGTCGGCGTCGCGGCCGCCACCACCGATCTCGGCGCGATCCTCGTCGCCGGCGTCGCGTCGGTCGTCGCCGGCGCCATCTCGATGGGACTCGGCGAGTACGTCTCGGTCTCGACCCAGCGCGACACCGAGCGTGCGCTCATCGCGAAGGAGACGCGCGAGCTCGCCGAGATGCCCGAGCAGGAGCTCGCCGAGCTCGTCGGCATCTACCGCGCGAAGGGGCTGAGCGAGGAGACGGCCGAGCAGGTCGCCCGGGAACTCACCGAGCACGATGCACTCGCGGCGCACCTCGAGGCCGAACTGCGCATCTCCGAGGGCGACGTGGTGAACCCCTGGCACGCGGCCGGCGCCTCCGCCCTGTCGTTCCTCGTCGGCGCGGTGCTGCCGATGCTCGCGATCCTCCTGCCGCCGCCCGAGTGGCGCATCGCGACGACCTTCCTCGCGGTCGTCGTGGCACTCGCGATCACCGGCTGGCTCTCGGCGTGGATCGGCGGCGCACCGCGCGGCCGCGCGGTGCTGCGGGTCGTCATCGGGGGCGCGCTCGCGCTCGTCGTCACGTGGGTGATCGGCGGGCTGCTCGGCGGGGTGGTCTGACCCAGGCCGGGCTCCCCCTGCCGAGCTCCCCGGCCCGTGCGCTACCCGTTCGGCGGACCGACGCTCGGCGTCGCCGTCGTCGGCGGCGGCATCGGCACGACCTCGACGAAGCGGCGCGCCGCCAGCACGGCGACGACGCCGACCGCGGCCCCGAGCGCCGTCTCGAGCACCCGATCGCCGACGAGGGTCGCGACCGGCACGGGCGAGGCGAGGTGCGCGACCGTCAGCGCCATCGGGGTGACGAACACGAGCGCGGTGCCGTAGTGGCGGGTGACGAACAGCTCGGCCCCGAACTGGCAGATCGCGACCACGGCGACGAGCACCCAGACCGGCGGCTCGGGCCAGAGCACGAGCGCGGTCACCCCCACGCCGGCGATCGTGCCGAGCACCCGGTGCACCGCGCGCGAGACCGTGTGCGCCGCGCGTGCCGGCGGGATGACGGCGACCGCGCTGACGACGGCCCAGTACGGGTGACCGAGACCGAGCGCGAGCGCGATGCCGCCCGCGGCGAGCGCGGCCAGCACGTTCTGCACCACGTTGAGCCAGAGCCTCGGATCGGCGTGGCCGTGACGCCGCGTCGGGGTGCGCCGCGGCAGCGGCTTGAACAGACCGTCGCCCGGCGCCGCCCGACGGCCTCCGTACCTGCGGAGCAGCCAGCCCGACATGGCGAGCAGCCAGGCGAATGCGGCCGCCGCCCAGGCGACGCCCCAGCGCTGCCATCCGGTGCCGTCGTCGACGGGCTGCGCGGCGCAGACGAGCAGTCCGAACACAGCGAACAGCGGCGTCGACGGCGTGACGCCGAGCATGTTGAAGCCGACGATCACCGCCGTCACCACGAGCGCGAGGGCGACCGTCTGCGCCACGAGCGGCGCACCGGTGACCGACAGCAGGATGCCGAGCCCGGTCGCCGTGAGCTGCGCCGCGGCCGCGGCCGTGACCGTGCGCAAGCGGGTGCCGTACGGCTCGCTCCGGCCGAAGATGGCGACCATACCGCCGAACGCCGCGTACGCGGCCCAGTCGATCCGGCCGACCGCCACGAGGATCGCGAGCGGCACCGCCGCGGCGACCGCCGCCCGCAGCGCGACCTCCACGTCGAGCGCCCGTGCCGACCGCCACCAGTGGCGGAGGCTCGCGCGCCCCTCGTTCACGCGAGGCGCCCGAGTGCGAGGGCCGCGTAGCAGAGCGCCGCGACGGTCTCGCCGTCGTCGATCCCGCCCTCGCGCACCATGCGCATCACCTCGGCCCAGGGCACCGCCTGCACGGCCGAGATGCCCTCTTCGAGCCGGGTCGCGTGCGAGTCGCCGGCGTCGCCGACCCGGCGGAGGCCGGTGGCGAGGTAGACGTGCCCGACCGCACGGGCGATGCCGTTGAGCGCGGTCATGCGGCCGATCGCACGCCAGTCGGCCGCCTCGTAGCCGGTCTCCTCCGCGAGCTCGCGCCGCGCGGCGACGAGCGGGTCCTCGCCGTCGGTGCCGCCCGCGGGCACTTCGACGCTCGAGCCGACCGTGTGCCGGTCGATCGTGACGAGCAGCACCTCGTCGTCGTCGGTGAGCGCGACCACGAATGCGGCCGGGTGCGCCACCTCGACCACGCCGTAGATGCCCTGCTCACCGTCGGGTCGCACGACCTCATCCTCGATCACCCGGATCCACCGGTTCTCGTAGACGGTGCGCGAGGCTCGCGTCGGCCAGCTCACAGCTTCTCGATCGGCGCGATCTTGATGAGGAGCTTCTTCTGCCCGGCGCGGTCGAACGAGACGTGCGCGATGCGCTTCGTGCCCTCGCCGGTGACCTGCGTGACCTTGCCCTCGCCGAAGTCGGCGTGGCGGATGCGGTCGCCGGCCTCGAGGGTGAGGTCGCCGTTGTCGCGCACCGTGCCGGTGACCTTGTTCGCCCACTCGGTCTTCGGCTTCTCGGAGCGAGTGACGCTGAAGCGCTCGAGGTCGCGGTCGCGGGTGCCCCAGGCGCCGCCCTGCCCGCCGCCCTGGCCGAAGCCACGACGGGCGTTGAGCGCCCGCGGCTGCGAACCGCCGCGGCTCGTCGCCATGCCGGGCGACTGGCGCCAGTCGATGAGCCCCTCGGGGATCTCCTGCAGGTATCGCGAGGGCATCGCCACGGCGACCTCGCCGAACTGGGCGCGGCTCATCGCGAGCGAGAGGTAGAGGCGCTTGCGGGCGCGCGTGATGCCGACGTAGAAGAGCCGACGCTCCTCGGCGGGGCCGCCCGGCTCGGAGGCCGACATCTGGTGCGGCAGCAGCCCCTCCTCGATGCCGGTGAGGAAGACGGCGTGGTACTCGAGCCCCTTCGCCGTGTGCAGGGTCATCAGCGAGACCGTGCCCGAGGCGTCGTCGAGCTCGTCGGCCGCGGCGACGAGCGAGACCTGCGTGAGGAAGTCGACGAGCGTCGCGCCGGGGTTCTCGCGATCGAAGTCGCGCGTCTGCGCCACCAACTCCTCGACGTTCTCGGCCCGCGTCTCGTCTTGCGGGTCGCGGCTGTTGCGGAGCGCGTCGAGCAGCCCCGAGCGCTCCATCAGGAAGACGAGGACCTCGGAGATCTTCGAGGCGCCCTCGTTCGTGCCCGCGTCGATGCCGGCCTGCGAGGGCACGAGCATCGCGGCGGCCTCGTCGAGCACGTCGGCGAGCGCCGAGATCGCCGCGGTGACCTTTGGCCCGAGGCCGAGCCCGCCGGCCGAGCGCATCGCCTGCCGGAAGGTCAGCTCGTTCTGCTCGGCGAACTGCGCGATCGTCGTCTCGGTGGCCGGGCCGATGCCGCGCTTCGGGGTGTTCAGGATGCGTCGGAGGGCGAGTTCGTCGAGCGGGTTCGCGACCGCGATGAGGTAGGCCATCGCGTCCTTGATCTCGGCGCGCTCGTAGAACTTCGTGCCGCCGACGACCCGGTACGGCAGGGCCGAGCGAACGAAGATCTCTTCGAGCGCACGGGTCTGCGCGTTGGTGCGGTAGAACACGGCGATGTCGCGGTAGGCGACCCCCGAGCGGTGCAGCGACTCGATCTCGTCGGCGATGAACTGGGCCTCGTCGTGCGCCGTGTACCCGGTGTAGCCGACGATCTGCTCGCCGTCTCCGTCGGCCGTCCAGAGTTTCTTGTCCTTGCGGTCGAAGTTGTTCGAGATGACGGCGTTCGCCGCCGAGAGGATGTTCTGCGTCGAGCGGTAGTTCTGCTCGAGGAGCACTACCTTCGCCCCGGGGAAGTCGCGCTCGAACTCGACGATGTTGCGGATGTCGGCGCCGCGGAACGCGTAGATCGACTGGTCGGAGTCGCCGACGACGGTGAGGCTCGCCCCCGGGATCGCCCCGCTCGCATCGGTCATGCCGCGCACGAGGATGCCGTGGCTGTCGAGCTCGGTGACGATCGCCGGCTCGACCGGACGGGTCAGCTCGCGGATGAGCGAGTACTGCGCGTGGTTCGTGTCCTGGTACTCGTCGACGAGGATGTGCCGGAACCGCCGCTGGTAGAGCGCCGCGACCTTCGGGAAGGCGCGGAAGAGGTAGACCGTCTCGGCGATCAGGTCGTCGAAGTCGAGGGCGGATGCCTCGCGCAGGCGCCGCGTGTACTGCCGGAAGATCTCGAGGAACATGACCTCCTGCGGGTCGTTCATGTTCGCGTTGCGGGCGTAGGTCTCGACGTCGGCGAGCTCGTTCTTGAGCTTCGAGATCTTCGCCTGCGCGCCCGCGGGCGTGAAGCCCATGGTGTCGGCGTCGAGGCCCTTGATGATGCGCTTCAGGATCGTGCGCTGGTCGGCCGAGTCGTAGATGGTGAACGTCGACG
This sequence comes from Agromyces sp. NPDC058126, assembly GCF_042884595.1. Lineage (NCBI taxonomy): Bacteria > Bacillati > Actinomycetota > Actinomycetes > Micrococcales > Microbacteriaceae > Agromyces > Agromyces sp. NPDC058126. The sequence continues at coordinate 166,967 of NZ_JBHVTS010000002.1, forward strand.
AGAGGCCCAGCGACTCGGCCTCGCGGCGCAGGATGCGCACGCACGCCGAGTGGAAGGTCGAGATCCACATGCCCGAGGCGCTGTCGCCGAGCAGGGCCTGCACGCGCTCGCGCATCTCGGCCGCGGCCTTGTTCGTGAAGGTGATCGCAAGGATCTGGCTCGGCCACGCCTCGCGGGTCTCGATGAGGTGGGCGATGCGGTGCGTGAGCACGCGGGTCTTGCCCGAGCCCGCACCGGCGACGATGAGCAGTGCGGGGCCGCGGTACTCGACGGCCTCCTTCTGCTGCGGGTTGAGGCCCTCGGTGAGGGGCGAGCCCGCCGTGGAGGGGTCGTCGGAGCGTGCCGGGGGCGCCTCGCGCCAGCCGGCCGGGTCGTCGGGGTCGAGGATCAGCGTCATGTCGCCTTCAAGTCTAGGCGCGGCCCCTGACACCTTCCCCGTCGTTCGAGACGGCGCTACTCGGCCGCCCTCGCGAAGTCGGCGCGCGCCTCGACCCCGAGATCGGGGTGGTCGACGAAGACGCCGTCGACGCCGGTCGCGAGCACCTCGCCGAACTCCGCAGCCCAGTCGCCGTAACCCGATCGTGCGGTGCCGCGACGGCGCCCCGCCGTCAGGAAGCGGTTCTCGGGCCGCAGGGTCCACGTGTAGACCTCGAGCCCCGCGGCGTGCGCGGCCGCGACGAGGGCCGCTCCGCGCAGCGGCGAGCCCGTGGCATCCGGCGATCGCTTGGGCGGTGGGCCGACGAGACGCGGCGTGCCGACGCTCACCCCGTTGAAGCGGCCCGCCAGTCCGTGCAGCCCGCGTTCGGTCACGAAGTCGTCGTACCGCGGCGCGCGCCGCCCCTCGGCGAGCACGAGGTCCCAGGGAGCGCCCGAGTTCTCGATGAGGAACACCCGTCGGCCGCGGATGCCCCGAGCCCCGAGCCGATCGAGCAGGGTCGGCTCGAACGCCTCCATGATCAGCCGCTCGTCGCCGGAACCCCAGCCGGCAGCGCCCAGCTCGGCGGCGAACAGCTCGTCGAGGGGCAGGCCGAGCGCGTCGAAGTGCGCAGCGTGCTTGAACTCCGCCACCATCCGCAGCATCCGCCGCTGCTCGTCGGCCGCGCGGTCGATGAGCTCGAAGAGCTCGCGCAGGCGGATGATCGGGTACCGGCCGTCGAAGCTCGCGCTCGCGTGCCGCAGCGCGCCGAGCCGCTCGCGCGACCGCAGGGTCGCGAGCTCCGCCCACGTGAAGTCCTCGGTGAACCAGCCCGTGAGCGGCTTGCCGTCGATCTCGCGGGTCGTCCGGCGCCCGGCGAACTCGGGTCGCGACGCGACATCCGTGGTGCCCGAGATCTCGTTCTCGTGACGCAGCACGAGCACGCCGTCGCGCGTCGCGACGAGGTCGGGCTCGACCGCGTCGGCGCCGAGCGCGAACGCGAGCTCGTACGCCGAACGGGTGTGCTCGGGGCGGTAGCCCGGGGCTCCGCGGTGGCCGATGACGAGCGGGCGCGGGGCCAGGTCGGGCTGCATGGGCCCAGCGTAGCCAGCCGCCTCGCCTGCGCCGCGGAATTCCGCGCGGACTCACGGCGTTGTCACGGAGTATTCGGGTAGGTTTGTTCACGGCACGGATGCCGCATCCGGTCGCCGATCCCCCGCATCCGACGACAGCCGAAAGCAGAGGAACCCATGGCTCTCGACAATCCCGCATTCTCGCGGAACTCCGCCTTCTCGCAGCAGGGAGCCGTGGCCGCAGCGCAGGACGTCTCGGCGCAGCAGCTGCAGGAGATGTACAACCAGCCCTCGACGCCGCCCGCGGGCGAGACGATGTCGGTCGAGTCGACGATCGGCAAGTCGGTCGCCGGCTTCGGCCTGCTGCTCGTCGGCGCCGCGCTCGGCTGGGTGACGGTCGAGAGCTTGCCGTTCCTCTGGATCGGCGCCGGCATCGTCGGCTTCGTGCTCGCCCTCGTCAACACCTTCAAGCGCGAGCCGTCGCCCGCGCTGATCCTCGCCTACGCGGGCGTCCAGGGCGTCTTCGTCGGCGGCATCTCCGCGTGGTACGAGATGATGTACGGCGGCGGCATCGTCGCCCAGGCCGTCATCGCGACGCTCGTGGTCGTGGGCGTCACGCTCGCGCTGTTCGCCTCGGGCAAGATCCGCGCGTCGAAGAAGGCCACGAAGGTCTTCCTCATCGCGATGGTCGGCTACCTCGTGTTCTCCCTCGTCAACTTCGGCATCATGATGTTCGGCGGCGCCGACGGCAACCCGTGGGGCCTGCGCGGCGCCGACTTCTTCGGCACCGGCATCCCGTTCGGCCTCGTCCTCGGCGTCCTCGTCGTGATCATGGCCGCCTACTCGCTCGTGCTCGACTTCGACTTCATCCAGCAGGGCGTGCGCAACCGCGCCCCGAAGAAGTACGAGTGGAGCGGCGTCTTCGGCATCATGGTCACCGTGATCTGGCTCTACCTCGAGATCCTGCGCATGCTCGCGATCGCGCGCGACTAGCGATTCTCGCACCGCACTCGAACGGCCGCCCTCGGGCGGCCGTTCGTCGTTTCCCGGGCTCGGACCGGCGCGGACGCCGGACCGTCAGAACCCGAACGCCGCAGCGGCCGCCCTGATCGCATCGGCCGACGCGGCGAGCTGCGCCCGCTCGCGATCGGAGAACGGCGTGCCATGGATCGGCCGCGCGCCCTCGCCGTCGACGAGGCTCGGCAGCGACAGCGCGATGCCCTCGAGCTCGGGGATCTCGGGGCCGTGCACGGTGCTCACCGGCAGCACCGCGTGCTCGTCGCGCAGCACCGCCTCGACGATGCGCGCGCCCGTGAGCCCGATCGCGTAGTTCGTCGCACCCTTGCCGCGGATCACCGTGTACGCGGCGTCGCGCACCTGGTGCGCGATGCCGTCGAGTTCCTCGGCCGTGAAGCGCTCGCCACCCGTCCAGTCGAGGATCGGCACGGGCCCGATGCGGGCCTCCGACCACAGCGGGAACTCGGTGTCGCCGTGTTCGCCGACGATGTTCGCGTGCACGCTCGAGGTCGAGACCCCGGCCCGCTCCGCGAGCAGCCAGCGCAGCCGCGAGGTGTCGAGCACCGTGCCCGAGCCGAACACCCGCTCGGGCGGCAAGCCGGTGATGCGCTGCGCGGCGACGGTGAGCACGTCGACCGGGTTGGTCACGAGGATGATCACGGCACCCGGTGCCCGCTCGAGGAGCGTGGGCAGCAGCGTCTCGAGGATCCCGACGTTCGTCGCCGCGAGGTCCATCCGGCTCTGCCCCGGCGCCTGCTTCGCCCCCGCGGTGACGACGATGACGTGCGAGCCCTCGACGACCGCCGGATCGGCGCCGCCCGTGACCCGCGAGCGGGTGAACTGGGTGCCGTGGGCGAGGTCGAGCACCTCGGCCTCGACCTTCTCGACGGCGATGTCGTAGAGGGCGACCTCGGCGGCCGAGTCCCTGACGAGCGCGGCGTAGGCGAGGCTCGAGCCCACCGCCCCGGCGCCGACGACGGTGAGCTTGCTGTTCTCGACGACTCCCATGCGCCCAGTCTGGCAGCCGCATCCGAGACGCGGAACGGGCCATCCGGCCTGCCCCACGAACGCCGAAGGGCGCCGGCCTCGCGGCCGGCGCCCTTCGCGCACGTCAGGAGCTGGTCACTCCCACTCGATCGTCCCCGGCGGCTTCGACGTGACGTCGAGCACGACGCGGTTGACCTCGCGCACCTCGTTGGTGATGCGGTTCGAGATCTTCGCGAGCACGTCGTAGGGCAGGCGGGTCCAGTCGGCGGTCATCGCGTCTTCCGACGAGACGGGACGCAGCACGATCGGGTGGCCGTAGGTGCGGCCGTCGCCCTGCACGCCCACCGAGCGCACGTCGGCGAGCAGCACGACCGGGCACTGCCAGATCTCCTGGTCGAGGCCGGCGGCGCTCAGCTCCTCGCGGGCGATCGCGTCGGCGTCGCGCAGCAGCTCGAGCCGGTCGCGGGTGACCTCGCCGACGATGCGGATGCCGAGGCCGGGGCCGGGGAACGGCTGACGGCCGACGATCGCCTCGGGGAGGCCCAGCTCGCGACCGATCGCACGCACCTCGTCCTTGAAGAGGGTGCGCAGCGGCTCGACGAGCTCGAACTGCAGGTCTTCGGGGAGGCCGCCGACGTTGTGGTGGCTCTTGATGTTCGCCGTGCCCGCGCCGCCGCCCGACTCGACGACGTCGGGATACAGCGTGCCCTGTACGAGGAACTTGATCGGCTCGCCGTCGGCGGCCGCCTCGGCGATGAGGTCGCGCTCGGCCGCCTCGAACGAGCGGATGAACTCGCGGCCGATGATCTTGCGCTTCTCCTCGGGGTCGGTCACCCCGGCGAGTGCGTCGAGGAACGTGTCCTCCGCATCGATCGTGACGAGGCGCACGCCGGTCGCGGCGACGTAGTCGTTCTGCACCTGCTCGCGCTCCCCCTTGCGGAGGAGCCCGTGGTCGACGAAGACCGCGGTGAGCTGGTCTCCGACCGCCTGCTGCACGAGCGCCGTCGAGACGGCCGAGTCGACGCCGCCCGAGAGCGCCGAGATGACGCGGGCCGAGCCGACCTGCTCGCGGATGCGCGCGACCTGCTCGGCGATGACGTTGCCCGGGTTCCAGTCGGCGGGGATGCCGGCGGCCCGGTGCAGGAAGTTCTCGATGATGCCCTGGCCGAACGGCGAATGCTTGACCTCGGGGTGCCACTGCACGCCGTAGAGCTTGCGCTCGTCGTTCGCGAACGCGGCGACCGGGGTCGAGGCGGTCGAGGCGAGCACCTCGAAGCCCTCGGGCGCACGGGCGACGGAGTCGCCGTGGCTCATCCACACCGTCTGGGCGGCGGGCTGCTCGACGACGAGGGGGTTGCCCGAACCATCCGTGACGGTCGCATCGGTCGCGCCGTACTCGCGCTGGCCGGTGTGCGCGACCTCGCCGCCGAAGTGCTGGGCCATCACCTGGAAGCCGTAGCAGATGCCGAGCGTCGGCACCCCGAGCTCGAGCACCTCGGCGTCGAGCTGCGGCGCGCCCTCCTCGTAGACCGACGACGGCCCGCCCGAGAGCACGATGCCGATCGGGTTCTTCGCGCGCACCTCGTCGGCCGTGATCGTGTGCGGCACGATCTCGGAGTAGACGGATGCCTCGCGCACGCGCCGAGCGATCAGCTGCGCGTACTGGGCGCCGAAGTCGACGACGAGAACGGGCCGTTGCTCGGTCTGCTGATCGGTCACTGCTGTGCCTCCACGGAGTCGGGGGTGGTTTCGGATGTCTCGGGGGCGACGCTCGCGGCGGCCGCCTCTGCTGCCTCGCGGCGGTCGAGGTAGGCGGTCACCTCACGGGCGACGCGGACCTCGAGGAAGAACGAGAGGAAGGGGATGATGCCGCCGAGGGCGATCAGGATGAACCGGCCGAAGTGCCAGCGCATGAGGCTCCAGAGCCGGAAGTCGCTGAAGAGGTACACGACGTAGAACCAGCCGTGGGCGATGAGGATGCCTGTGGAGAGGTTCACGCCGGAGCCGGTCGACTCGAGGCCGGCCGCCGTCTCGATGACCGGCTCGAAGCTCAGCACGCCGTTGGGGCCGAAGGCGAAGAGCTCGAGGTGCCACACGTACTTCAGCAGCATCTCGGCGCAGAGCAGCAGCAGCATGACGCCCGTGATCACCGAGGCGACCTTGTAGAACTTCAGCGCCCCGCGAATGCGCGGCAGATCGGCGGATTTCGGCTCGAGGGGCATGCGTACAGTCTACGTGGCCGCGGCTGGGCGCAGACCCAGCAGGAACCGGCCCAGGGTCTCGACGGCGTCGTCGATGCCTCGGGCGGGGTCGGGCGAGGACGCGTTCGCGATCGCGACCTCGTTGAGGGCACCCGAGAGCATCGTCGAGACGGTGCCGAGCGAACGCCCGTCGATGAGCCCGGCGGCGGCGAGTTCGGCGATGCCCTCGTCGAGCAGTCGCACGCTCGTGTCGAGGTCGCCCTCGCGCCACTCGCCCCAGCCGAGCACGGCCGGGCCCTCGATGAGCAGGATCCGGCGCACCTCGGGGGCGAGGCTCGCCTCGAGGAAGGCGCGGCACCCCGCGAGGAAGTCGTCGAGCACGTCGTCGTGGCCGGCGGAGGCGAGTTCGACCGCCTGTGCGACCCCGCGCTGCGCCTGCTCGACGACGGCCTGGAACAGGCCCTGCTTGCTGCCGAAGTGGTGGTAGAGCGCGCCTCGCGTGAGCCCGGCCTCGGCCATGAGCTCTTCGAGCGCGACGCCCGCATAGCCGTGCTCGGCGAAGCGGGCGGTCGCGAGCCGCACGATCTCCGTGCGCGTGCGGTCGCGCTGCTCCGCCTTCGTCGCCATGCGACCCTCCCTGCTTGACATACACACTGTACGTCAATCAAGCTGGGCAAAGATACATACAGCCTGTATGTATCCTGACGAAGGAGAAGAGACCATGCTCACCGGCTGCTACCCCGTCCTCTGCACCGCGGATGTCTCCGCGAGCGCGCGCTTCTACCGCGAGCACTTCGGATTCGCGACCACCTTCGAGTCCGACTGGTACGTGAGCCTCCGCCACCCCGACGGCGGCCACGAGCTCGCGCTGCTCGACGCCGGCCACGAGTCGATCCCCGCCGGGTACGGCGAAGCGGCCCGCGGCATGCTCGTGAACCTCGAGGTCGACGACGTCGACGCGCTCGCGGTCAGACTCGACGCCGCGGGAGTGCCGACCGTGCAGGCGCTCCGCAGCGAGGCCTTCGGACAGCGTCACGTGATCGTGCGCGACCCGGGCGGCGTGCTCGTCGACGTGATCACCGAGATCGAGCCGGCTCCCGAGTTCGCGGCCGCGTTCGGCCGCTGAGTCGGGACGGCTCGGGCTAGCCGGCGTCGACGGGTGCTCGCCCGGCGGCCGCCTCGGCCTCGGCCGCTTCCTCACGCTCGCGCTCGACGGCGTCGCGCACGAGCCGGTACCAGAGGTAGATCGCGAAGCCGGCGAACACGACCCACTCGACCGCGTAGAAGATGTTCAGCCAGTTGAGCTCGGTGTTCTGCTGCGGCGGCGGCGAGTAGATCGCCTCGAGCCCGTCGACCGGCTCGGCTGCGGTCAGGTACCCGAAATACACGGGCCGGTCGTCGTAGTCCGTCCAGACGTTCACGAGCTGCGCGACCGCGACCGAGCGCATGAGGAAGGGGTCTTCGTCGTCGGCCGGCGCGACCGGAGCTTCACTCGGCAGGAAGCGGCCCACGATCGCCACCGTCTCATCGGGATCGATCGCGGCGTCGAAGCGATCGGCTGCGGCTTGCGCCGTCTTCGCATCGCGGGCCCAGCCGAGCGCGACCGGCAGGCCGCCCTCCGGGGCATCCGCGACCTCGAGGTGCGCGACCGCCCAGTAGCCCGAGGTGCCGTCGTTGCGGCGGTCGGCGATCAGCACGGTGTCGCCCGGCACGAACGTCCCGGTGACCTCGACCTTCTGGCCGGTCACCGCCTGGGCGGTCGGGGCGCCCGGTTCCGCGACCCCCGCGAACGGCCTGAGCTCCTCGGTCGGATGCTCGACCACCTCGGCCTGCTCGACGGCACGTTCGAGCTGCCATTGCCCGAGCAGTGCGAACGCGGCGGCGATCCCGAGTGCGAGCAGGAGCGCGAGCACCCAGCGCGGACGGACCATCATGCGCAGGGTGGCGCGTCGGGACTCGGCTGACACGATGGACAAGCCTACCCGGCCGCACCTGTGCGCGCCCCCGGCGCCGACGCTGCCGCAGCGCGCTCGACGGCGGCGCTCAGTCGACCTTCACGATGTCGGGCGCCTCGAGCCGCACCCGGTCGGCCGACTCGTCGTCGGGCTGCTCCTGCGAGGCCCGTTCGGCGGCGACGCGCTGGAGGTAGCGCTCGACCTCGAGCGTCTCGCGCGCCGAGTCCCAGCCGAGCACCCCGCCCATCAGCTTCGCCGCGACCGGCGCGGCCGAGACCCCGCGGTCCCACGCCTCGATCGAGATGCGGGTGCGCCTCGCGAGCACGTCGTCGAGGTGCAGCGCGCCCTCGTGCGAGGCCGCGTACACCACCTCGGCGGCGAGGTAGTCGTCGGCGCCGGGCAGCGGTTCGCCGAGCTTCGGGTCGCTGCGGATCAGGTCGAGCAGTTCGTCGGTCATCGTGCCGTAGCGGTTCAGCAGGTGCTCGATCCGCACCTTGTGCACGTCGAAGGCCCTTGCGATCTTGCCGCGCTTGTTCCACGCGGCCTGGTAGCCCTCGGCGCCGAGCAGCGGGATGTCCTGGGTCGTCGACGGCGGGATCCGGCCGTCGAGGGCGTCGACGGCCGCGTCGATCGCGTCCTTGGCCATCACCCGGTACGTGGTCCACTTGCCGCCCGCGATGACGACGAGGCCCGGCACAGTGTGGGCGACGAGGTGCTCCCGCGAGAGCTTCGAGGTCTGGTCGCTCTCGCCGGCGAGCAGGGGGCGGAGCCCCGCGTAGACGCCCTCGACGTCCTCGCGGGTGAGGGGGATGGAGAGCACCCCGTTGACGTGCTCGAGCAGGTAGTCGATGTCGGCCGCGGTCGCGGCCGGGTGCGCCTTGTCGAGGTTCCAGTCGGTGTCGGTCGTGCCGATGAGCCAGTGACGCCCCCACGGGATGATGAAGAGCACGCTCTTCTCGGTGCGGAAGATCATGCCCATCGCCGACTGGATCCGGTCGCGCGGCACCACGAGGTGGATGCCCTTCGACGCCCGCACCTTGAAGGTGCCGCGTTCGCCGACCATGCGCTGCGTGTCGTCGGTCCAGACGCCCGTCGCATTCACGACCTGCTTCGCGCGCACCTCGAAGTGCTCGTCGGTCTCGAGGTCGTGCGCCGTCACGCCGACGACGCGCTCGCCCACCTTGATGAAGCCGTCGACCTTCACCCTGCTCGCGACGTGCGCCCCGTAGAAGCTCGCGGTCCGCGCGAGGGATGCCACGTAGCGGGCGTCGTCGACCTGGGCGTCGTAGTACGTGAGCCCGCCGATGACCGCGTTCGGGGCGAGCGAGGGGATGGCCCGCTGCACCTGCCGCTTCGAGAGGTGCCGGTGGTGCGGCACCCCGGGCGGCCTGCCGCCCGTGTAGCTGAAAATGTCGTAGAGCAGCATGCCCGCGCCGATGTAGCAGCGCTCGATGACGCGCGTCTTCAGCGGGTAGAGGAAGCGGACGGGCTTCACGAGGTGGGGTGCGATGCGCTGCAGGAGAAGGCCGCGTTCGATGAGCGCCTCGCGCACGAGGCGGAAGTCGAGCTGTTCGAGGTACCGGATGCCGCCGTGCACGAGCTTCGACGAGCGGCTCGACGTGCCCGAGGCCCAGTCACGGGCTTCGAGGAGCCCGGTGGAGAGCCCTCGCGTGACGGCGTCGAGCGCGGCACCCGTGCCGACGATGCCGCCGCCCACGACCAGGATGTCGAGCTCTTTCTCCTTGAGCCGGGCGATCGCGGCCGCGCGCTCCTCGGGTCCGAGCTTCTGCGAACGCGTCACCGACTTGTTCCGAGCCATCGTGCCACCCCATCCCCGCGGCCTCGTGGCTGGGCCGCGTGATCCGTTTCCACGCTACCCGAGACGTCGGCCTGCGAATAGAGCGACTCCCGGCCGTGGCGCGGCTCGGGCGGGGACTACGACCCGAGGTACGGCTCGACGATGACCTCGACGCGCTGGAACTCCTTCAGGTCGGAGTAGCCCGTCGTCGCCATCGATCGGCGGAGCGCGCCCACGAGGTTCGCGGTGCCGTCGGCGGCCGGGGCGGGCCCGTAGAGCACCTCTTCGAGGGGCGCCACCTGGCCGACGTGCACGCGACGGCCGCGCGGGAGCTGCGGGTGGTGCGCCTCGGCGCCCCAGTGGTAGCCGCCGCCCGGGGCATCCGTCGCGCGCGCGAGCGCCGCGCCCAGCATGACCGCGTCGGCGCCGCACGCGATCGCCTTCACGATGTCGCCACCGGTGCCGACGCCGCCGTCGGCGATGACGTGCACGTAGCGGCCGCCCGACTCGTCGAGGTAGTCGCGGCGAGCGCCGGCCACGTCGGCGACCGCGGTCGCCATGGGCGCGTGGATGCCGAGCGTGGCACGGGTCGTCGAGGCCGCGCCGCCGCCGAAGCCGACGAGCACGCCGGCCGCGCCGGTGCGCATGAGGTGGAGTGCGGCCGTGTAGGTCGCGGCGCCGCCGACGATCACCGGCACGTCGAGCTCGTAGATGAACTTCTTGAGGTTCAACGGCTCCTGGTTCTTCGAGACGTGCTCGGCCGACACGGTGGTGCCGCGGATCACGAAGAGGTCGACGCCTGCGGCGACGACGGTCTCGTAGAGCTCCTGCGTGCGCTGCGGCGAGAGCGCCGCGGCGACGGTGACGCCGGCCGCGCGGATCTCGGCGAGGCGGGCCGTGACGAGCTCGGGCTTGATCGGCTCGGAGTAGAGCTGCTGCATGCGCTCGGTCGCGCGTTCGGCCGGGAGGCTGCGGATCTCCGCAAGCACGGGTGCGGGGTCGTCGTAGCGGGTCCAGAGGCCCTCGAGGTCGAGCACGCCGAGGCCGCCGAGCTTGCCCATCATGATCGCCGTCTGCGGCGAGACGACCGAGTCCATCGGCGCCGCGATGAACGGGATGTCGAACTGGTAGGCGTCGATCGCCCAGCCGACCGAGACGTCTTCGGGGTCGCGGGTGCGCCGGCTCGGCACGATCGCGATGTCGTCGAATGCGTATACGCGCCGGCCCCGCTTGGAGCGGCCGATCTCGATCTCTTGGCTCACCGTCCCAGCCTACCGGTCGCGCCGGGAAGCGCCCGAGCCCGCGGTATCGCGCGGCTCAGCCGCCGGTCCGGGCGTCGGGCACGAGCCGGGCTGCGACCTCGCGGGCGAGCGCATCGGGGAGCTCACCGGGCGCCGACTCGATCGCACCCGAGTTCCAGAGGGTGGCGAAGCCGTGCACGATCGACCAGGCGGCGAGGCGGTCGGCCCGCGCGTCGCCGAGGGCGCCGACCGCCCCGGAGGCGAGGATGCCCCCGGCCCGGTCGCGCGCGGCCTCGAGCGCGGGGTCGTCGAGACGCAGCAGCTCGGTGCGGAACATCACCGCGAACCGGCCGGGCTCCTCGCTCGCGAAGCGCACGTAGGCGACTCCGGCCTCGACGAAATCGGCGCCGGCGGCACCGAGCGCTTCGGCGAGGCGCTCGAAGCCGTCGGCGGCGATCGCCGTGAGCAGACCCGAGCGGTCGCCGAAGTGGTGGGCGGGTGCGGCGTGCGAGACGCCGGCTCGGCGCGCGAGCTCTCGGAGGCTCAGCGCGTCGACGCCGCGCTCGTCGATCGCGGCCGCCGCCTCGTCGATCAGCGTCTCGCGGAGCCGGCCGTGGTGGTACGCCATGCGCCAAGACTAGAACCCGGAACTAGTCATTGACAAGTTTGGGGATCGGGCCTATCTTGACACCGACAAGTTCATGAGATGGGAGCCAACGATGCACCGCACTCCGAGCAATACGGCCGCGACCGATGACGCACGGCTCGGCCGCGCCGACCGAACCGCCCCGAAGCCGCGCGGCCCCTGGGCCACAACCTTCCTCTCCCCCGTGCCGATCGCCTTCGCCGTCGGCATCGCCGCGACCGCCCTCCTCGGCGCCCTCGGCGTTCCGGCGCTCGGCACATGGCAGGCGTGGCTCACGGTGGGCCTCGTCCTGATGTTCCTCATGGGGGCGGTGGGGCGGCTCGTTCCCGCCGTGCGCGCCGAGCTGATCGCCATGGTGCCGCCGCGGCTGCCCCGGCCCGAGCTCATCGTCGCGGCCACCGGCGTGCTCGAGACCGCAGGAGCGATCGGGCTCCTGGTCCCCGCGACGCATCACCTCGCCGCCTTCTGCCTCGCGCTGCTGCTCGTGGCCGTGTTCCCCGCGAACGTGCACGCCGCCCGCACGAACCGCGACGCGTCGCCCCTCGTGCCGCGCACGATCGAGCAGCTCGTCTTCGTTGCGGCGTGCCTCGCCGTCGCGTTCGCCTGACGGACCTCGGCGCGGGGCAGGCGGAGCTCACTCCCGGTCCTCTCCCGATCGTGGAGCGTCCACGAGACCCGCACCCTCCGGAGCCGACGGGCGCGGCCCGTCGACGAGAGGCGCGCCGCGGTCCGAGTCGGCCGATCCTCGCCGACGTTGCGCGCGCGCCGACTGCACGACCGCGAGGACGGCCGCCACGAGCACGAGCAGGAACCCCGACACCGGCGCCGCAACCACCCCGATCAGCGCGATCGCCAGCAGGGCGATGCTCACCGACCACGGCAGTCGCCCGGTGAGCTCGAGGGCGGTCACCGCCAGGCCCGCGGCCAACCCGAAGAACCCGGTCATCAAGAACCAGAGCGCCACCTCGAGCTCGATCGTCATCGCCCCGTACCAGCCGTCGGCCACCGCCGCGGCCAGCGCCGGCGCGGAGGCGAGCACTCCGACCGTGGTGTGGAGTGCGCACACGATGATGAGCGCCGGTCCCGCGATCGCCGTCAGCTTGTCCGTCTTCTGTCCTGTCATGCCGATCAGTCTCCGCGGCGGCTTGCCATCCGCGCCTCACCCGATCGGGTGACCCGGCTCGGCCCGTTCGACGACCTGCCGCGACGCGCGACGCGCGCTCGCGAGGTCGGTACGGCTAGCGTGTGCGCTGCACCCGCCCCTCGTCCCACACCGGGGCAACCGTCTCGACGACGTCGCCTGACTCGGCGAACACCACGAAGCGGTCGAAGCTGCGGGTGAACCAGCGGTCGTGGGTCACCGCGAGCACGGTGCCGTCGAAGCGCTCGAGCGCCTCCTCGAGCGCCTCGGCCGAGACGAGGTCGAGGTTGTCGGTCGGTTCGTCGAGCAGCAGCAGGGTCGCGCCCGAGAGTTCGAGCAGGAGGATCTGCATCCGCGCCTGCTGCCCGCCCGAGAGCTGCTCGAAGTTCTGCAGCGCCGCGCCGGCGAGCCCGTAGCGGTCGAGCGCCGAGCTCGCGGCCTCGCGCGCCATCCCGTCGCGGTTCGCGTCGCCGCGGTGCAGGATGTCGAGGAGCGTGCGCCCGCGGAACTCGGGATGCTCGTGGTTCTGCGCGAACCAGCCCGGCACGACCCGGGCCCCGAGCACCGCCCGCCCCTCGTGCGGCACCCGCGCGAGCGTCTCGCCCACGCTCGTCACATGGCCGAGCGTGCGGTCGGGCTCGGTGCCGCCGCCCGCGAGCAGGCGCAGGAAGTGCGACTTTCCCGAGCCGTTCGAGCCGAGCACCGCGACCCGGTCGCCGTACCAGACCTCGAGATCGAACGGTCGCATGAGCCCCGTGAGCTCGAGCCCCTCGCAGACGATCGAGCGCTTGCCGGTGCGCGAGCCCCGCAGCCGCATCGACACCGCCTGGGCCGGCGGACGCTCCTCCGGCGGGCCGGCCTCCTCGAACTTGCGCAGCCGGGTCACCGCCGCCTGGTAGCGCGAGGCCATGCCGTCGTTGTAGGTCGCCTTCACCTTGAGCGTGTTCACGAGCGTCTTCAGTGCGGCGTGCTGCTCGTCCCAGCGTCGACGCAGCTCGTCAAGGCGCGCGAACCGATCGTCGCGTGCGGCGTGGTACCCCTCGAAGCTGCCACCGTGCACCCAGGCGGTGTTGCCGGCGGCGCCGAGCTCGATCGTCACGATGCGGTCGGCGGCGCGCGCGAGCAGCTCGCGGTCGTGCGAGACGAGCAGCACCGTCTTCGGGGTCTCGCGCAAGCGTTCCTCGAGCCACCGCTTGCCGGGGACGTCGAGCGAGTTGTCGGGCTCATCGAGCAGCAGCACCTGCTCGGGCCCGCGGAACAGGGCCTCGAGGGCGAGCCGCTTCTGCTCGCCGCCTGAGAGCGTCGAGAGCTCGCGCCACCTCGCACGTTCGAACGGGATGCCGAGCGCCGCGAGGGTGCAGTGGTCCCAGACCACCTCCTGCTCGTAGCCGCCGGCCTCGGCGTACTCGGCGAGCGCGGTCGCGTACCGCATCTGCGCCTCGGTGTCGTCGCGCTCGATGAGGGCGTTCTCGGATGCCTCGAGCTCGAGTGCGGCCGCCTTGATGCGCGCGGGCGCCACCGAGACGAGCAGGCCCGCGACCGTGGCATCCGCCCCCTCGACCGTCTGCCCGGTGCCGATGAACTGGTCCATGACCCCGAGCCCGCCGTCGAGCTGCACGCTGCCCTCGTCGGGGCGGAGCTCGCCGCGGATGATCCGCAGCAGCGTCGACTTGCCTGCGCCGTTGGCGCCGATGAGCGCCGTCGTGGCGCCGTCGGTGACGCGGAAGGCGAGGCGGGCGAGCAGCGGCCGCCCGTCGGGGAGGGAGAAGGAGACGCCGTTGACGTCGATGAAGCCCATTGCTCGGTGATCCGATCGGTCGGCGACCTGACTCGGGACACCCGCGGCCGCGCCGCCCGATGGGCAGCCGATCAGGATACAAGCTCAGCGCCACCCCCTGCCACCCCGAGCCGTTCTGCGGCAAGCTGGAGGCATGCATCGCATCGCCGCAGAGCCCCTCGACGTCCTCCGCACCCGAACGAGCGAGAAGTGGCGCCACTACGACGCCGACGTGCTGCCGCTGCCGGTCGCCGAGATGGACTACCCGCTCGCGGAGCCGATCGCGGCCGCCCTGCACGCGGCGATCGACCGCTCCGACACCGGCTACGCCGCCGGCAGCCGGGGCGTGGCCGAGGCGTTCGTCCCGTTCGCCGCAGAACGGCTCGGCTGGGAGGTCGACCCGACGCGGGTGACGTGCACGGGCGACGTCGCCATGGGCCTCGTCGAGACGCTGCGCCAGGTAACCGAGCCCGGCGACGGGGTCGTCATCACGCCGCCGATCTATCCGCCGTTCTTCGACATCGTCACCGAGGCCTCGGCCCGCGTCGTCGAGGTGCCCATGCGCGGCGGCATCGACGAGGGATGGTCGCTCGACCTCGACGGCATCGACGCGGCCTTCGCGGCCGGTGCGCGGGCGATGATCCTCTGCAACCCCCACAACCCGATCGGGCTCGTGCCGGGCCGCGAGGAGCTCGCCGCCCTCGCCGACATCGCGGCGCGGCACGGCGTGACGATCGTCTCCGACGAGGTCCACGGGCCGCTCGCCCAGCCCGGCACCGGGTACACGCCGTTCCTCACCGTGTCCGACGCTGCGCGGGAGCACGGCGTCGCGGTCACGGCCGCCTCGAAGGCGTTCAACCTCGCCGGGCTCAAGGCGGCGATGGTCGTCACCGCGTCGGAGCGCGGCGACGCCGTGCGGCGGGCGTTCCCGTACGAGGTCGAGTGGCGCATGAGCCAGTTCGGCTCGATCGCCTCGATCGCCGCATTCCGCGAAGGCGGGCATTGGCTCGACGGCGTGCTCGCGAGCCTCGACGACAACCGGCGCCTGCTCGCGGAGCTGCTCGCCGACGAACTGCCCGGGGTGCGCTACCGCGTCCCCGACGCCACCTACCTGGCATGGCTCGACCTGACGGCGATCGGCTGGGGCGACGACCCCGCCGGCTACGCGCTCGAGCACGCGCGGGTCGCGCTCGGCATCGGCACGATGTTCGGCAAGGAGGTCGGGCGCGGCCATGTCCGGCTGAACTTCGCCTGCACGCCCGAGGTGCTCGGCGAGGCGATCACCCGGCTCGCCGACGCGGCTTCGGCATAAGGGCCGGCGACGACGGAGGGCGGCACGACCGAAGTCGTACCGCCCTCCTGCGCACGCGGCGATGCCGCGACACGCGAACTCAGCGCGTGTAGTTCGGCGCCTCGACGACGATCTGCACGTCGTGCGGGTGCGACTCCTTGAGGCCCGCCGGGGTGATCCGCACGAAGCGGCCCTTCGTCTTCAGCTCCTCGATGGTGCGGGCGCCGACGTAGAACATCGACTGACGCAGCCCGCCGATGAGCTGGTAGGCCACCGCCGAGAGCGGGCCGCGGTAGGGCACCTGGCCCTCGATCCCCTCGGGGATGAGCTTGTCGTCGGTCGGCACGTCGGCCTGGAAGTAGCGGTCCTTCGAGTACGAGGTCTTCTTGCCGCGGGTCTGCATCGCGCCGAGCGAGCCCATGCCGCGGTAGGCCTTGAACTGCTTGCCGTTCTGGAAGACGAGCTCACCCGGGCTCTCGGCCGTGCCCGCGAGCAGCGAACCGAGCATGACGGTGTCGGCACCGGCGACGAGCGCCTTCGCGATGTCGCCCGAGTACTGCAGGCCGCCGTCGGCGATGAGGGGCACTCCGACGGGCTTCGTCGCCTTGGATGCCTCGTACACGGCCGTGACCTGCGGCACGCCGACGCCGGCGACAACGCGGGTGGTGCAGATCGAGCCGGGCCCGACGCCGACCTTGACGGCGTCCGCGCCGGCCTCGACGAGCGCCTTCGCGCCCTCGTAGGTCGCGACGTTGCCGCCGATGACGTCGATGTGGGCGAAGCTCGGGTCGGCCTTCAGCCGGCGGATGATGTCGAGCACGCCCGCCGACTCGCCGTTCGCCGTGTCGACGACGATGACGTCGACGCCCGCGTCGCGGACGGCCTCGGCGCGCTCCCACGCCTCGCCGAAGAAGCCGATGGCCGCACCCACGCGGAGGCGCCCCTCGGAGTCCTTCGTGGCGTTCGGGTACTGCTCGGACTTGTCGAAGTCCTTCACGGTGATGAGCCCGGTGAGGTGGCCCTCGTCGTCGACGAGCGGCAGCTTCTCGACCTTGTGCTCGGCGAAGATCGCGAGCGCCTCGTCGGGGTTCATGCCGACGCGGCCGGTGATGAGCGGCATCTTGGTCATGACGTCGCTGACCTTCGTGGCCGGCTTGTCGAAGTCGGAGACGAAGCGCATGTCGCGGTTCGAGATGATGCCGACGAGCTTGCCCTCGTCGTCGACGACGGGGAGACCGCTGACGCGGTAGGTCGCGCAGAGCGCGTCGACGTCGGCCACCGAGGCATCCGGCGTGGTGGTGACGGGGTTCGAGACCATGCCCGACTCGCTGCGCTTCACGCGGTCGACCATCTCGGCCTGGTCGGCGATCGAGAGGTTGCGGTGCAGGATACCGATGCCGCCCTGGCGCGCCATCGCGATCGCCATGCGCGACTCGGTCACGGTGTCCATCGCGGCCGACAGCAGCGGCGTCGCGACGGTGATGCGACGCGTGAGCCTCGAGCTCGTGTCGGCGTCGCTCGGGATCACGTCGGTGTGACCGGGCAGGAGGAGGACGTCGTCGTACGTGAGTCCCGTGAATCCGAACGGATCTGCCTGATCCATGACTTCCCTTCGTATGGAGAGCACCCCTGTCGGGCGCGTCGTCGTCGTGTTGGCGGTGCATCAATGTTAAGCGAGTTTGCACCGCGGGCATTCCCCGGATAACAATCGAGGGCCTGTTGTGCTCATGTCGGAAACACATGGGACATAATCGGCACGTACCGTCGACGACGTCGTCAACGGGAAAGGATCGGTCCCGGAGGTCCAAGAAGCCTCCGGTGACCCCTTGGAGGTGCAGTGGAACCCACGAGAACAATCCAGACACGCTCTCGCGGGAGGTGGCTTCTCCTCCTCGGAATACTTCTGTCCGCACTCACTCTGTCCGGCATCGCAGCGTCCCCTGCGATGGCGGAGGATGGGAGTACGGCCTCGGAGTCCGAGGAGTACGAATACCACTTCCGTGGAAACGTGCAGTACAACGGCGAGCCGCTCGAAGGAGTGGGCATATCGCTCGAAGGGAACGGCTTCGAAGCCGAGACCGAGACGGATGCCGACGGCCGCTGGGAGATCGGCGTGCCCGAGAAGGCCACCTACGAGGTGACCCTCGACGAGGACACGCTGCCGAAGGGCGTGGTCGTCGCCGAGGGCGGCGCGACCCGTGAAGCCGAGTTCGGCCTCACGAAGAACGCCTCGGTGAACTTCTTCCTCGGCGAAGGCAACCGTGTCACGGTGAGCTTCTTCGACCAGTTCGCGCAACGACTGTTCAACGGCATCAACTTCGGATTGCTGCTGGCGCTCGCCGCGATCGGTCTCTCGCTCATCTTCGGCACGACCGGGCTCTCGAACTTCGCGCACGCCGAGCTCATCACCTTCGGTGCGCTCATGGTGCTCACCTTCGGGTCGAACCTCGGCTGGCCGTTGTGGGCGGCGATCGGCATCGCGCTGCTTTTGAGCGCGGCCCTCGGCTGGGGGCTCGACGCCGCCATCTGGAAACCGTTGCGGAGGAAGGGCGTCGGCGTCATCCAGCTCATGATCGTGAGCATCGGTCTCTCGCTCGCGCTGCGCTACACGTACCAGTTCTTCTACGGCGGTTCGACGAGCCAGCTGCCCGGCGCGACCCTGCCGAGCGACATCCGCATCGGCCCGATCGCACTCTCGTGGGTCGACCTCCTGAGCATGGGCGTCAGCATCGTCGTGCTCCTCGCGGTCGCGTTCTTCCTGCTGCGCACGCGCATCGGCAAGGCGACCCGCGCGGTCTCCGACAACGCCAGCCTCGCCTCCGCGAGCGGCATCGACGTCGACGGGGTCATCCGCATCGTCTGGGTGCTCGGCGCACTGCTCGCCGGCCTCTCGGGCATCCTCTGGGCGTACTTCCGTCCGGGCGTCAGCTGGGACATGGGCTTCCAGATCCTGCTGCTCGTCTTCGCCGCGGTCACCCTCGGCGGTCTCGGCACCGCGTTCGGCGCCCTCGTCGGCTCGCTCATCGTGGGCGTGTTCGTCGAGCTGTCGACCCTGTGGCTGCCGAGCGACATGAAGTACGTGGGCGCCTTGGTCATCCTGATCCTGGTGCTGTTGTTCCGGCCGCAGGGCATCCTGGGCCGTCGTGAGCGAATCGGATAGGAGGGGACGACCATGATCGACTGGGGAGCAATCTTCGGAAACGCGGCCGTCGAGCTGATCAGCCCGACGACAGCCGCCTACGCGCTCGCCGCGCTGGGTCTGGCGATCCACTTCGGCTTCACCGGCCTGCTGAACTTCGGCCAGGCGGGATTCATGCTGCTCGGCGCCTACGGTTACGCCATCCCGGCGCTGAAGCTCGGCTGGCCCTGGTGGGCCTGCCTGCTCAGCGCACTCGTGGCGTCCGTGGTGTTCGCACTCATCCTCGGTATCCCGACGCTGCGATTGCGCGCCGACTATCTCGCGATCGTGACGATCGCTGCAGCCGAAGTGCTGCGGCTCGTCTTCACGACCAACGAGTTCCAGCCGGTGACCGGTTCGGCCAACGGACTCTCCGAGTTCCAGGCCGGGCTGCTCGAGTTCAACCCGTTCCCGCCCGGGCGCTACGGCTTCGGCCCGTGGGTGTTCGACAACCGGGTGTGGTTCTTCCTCGTGCTCGCCTGGGTCGTCGTCGCGCTCGCCGCGCTGCTCACCTGGCTGCTGATGCGCAGCCCGTGGGGCCGCGTCATCAAGGGCATCCGCGAAGACGAGGACGCCGTGCGCTCGCTCGGCAAGAACGTCTACTCGTACAAGATGCAGAGCCTCATCCTCGGCGGACTCTTCGGCACCCTCGCCGGCATCATCTTCGTGATGCCGCGTGCGGTCGTGCCGTCGTACTTCCAGCCGACGCTGACCTTCATGGTCTACGCCATCCTGCTGCTCGGCGGCGCCGCGACCATCCTCGGACCGATCGTCGGCTCGATGGTGTTCTGGGTGCTGCTCTCGTTCTTCTCGGGCTTCATCTCCCGGGCGGTCGAGGCGGGCTGGTTCCCGTTCATGACGCAGGTGCAGGCCGGTCAGCTCCGCTTCATCCTCGTCGGCATCGCGATCATGCTGATCGTCATATTCATGCCGCAGGGCCTCCTCGGAAACCGGAAGGAGCTGGCTTTTGTCAAGTGATGCCACTCCCACGTCCAAGCCGGTGAAGACCACGGGTCTCCACATCGGCGATGCCGCCCCCGGCGTCAAGAAGCACGACCCGATCCTGATCGCCGACGGCGTGAAGCGCACGTTCGGCGGCCTCACCGCCGTCGACGTCGAGCACGTCGAGATCCCGAGGGGCGCCATCACGGCGCTCAT
The DNA here is from genome assembly GCF_042884595.1 of Agromyces sp. NPDC058126. Lineage (NCBI taxonomy): Bacteria > Bacillati > Actinomycetota > Actinomycetes > Micrococcales > Microbacteriaceae > Agromyces > Agromyces sp. NPDC058126. The sequence continues at coordinate 186,845 of NZ_JBHVTS010000002.1, forward strand.
CGGGCCGAACGGCGCCGGGAAGACGACCTTCTTCAACCTGCTGACGGGCTTCGACAAGCCCGACACCGGCACATGGTCGTTCGACGGGCGCGCGCTCGCGCACGTGCCCGCCTACCGGGTCGCCCGCATGGGCCTGATCCGCACGTTCCAGCTCACGAAGTCCCTCGCCCTGCTCTCGGTCATGGACAACATGAAGCTCGGCGCGAAGGACCAGGTCGGCGAGAACCTCTTCCGCTCCCTCATCCCGTCGCTCTGGCGCAAGCAGGACGCCGCGATCGAGGAGAAGGCGCTCGAGATCCTCGCGCGATTCAAGCTCGACGCCAAGAAGGACGACTACGCGGCGAGCCTCTCGGGCGGTCAGCGGAAGCTCCTCGAGATGGCGCGGGCGCTCATGAGCGACCCGACGCTCGTCATGCTCGACGAGCCGATGGCCGGTGTGAACCCGGCGCTCACGCAGTCGCTGCTCGACCACATCCTCAACCTGAAGGCCCAGGGCATGACCGTGCTCTTCGTCGAGCACGACATGCACATGGTCCGGCACATCGCCGACTGGGTGGTCGTGATGGCCGAGGGCAAGGTCGTCGCCGAAGGCGACCCGCACACGGTGATGGAGGACCCGGCGGTGATCGACGCCTATCTCGGCGCCCACCACGACGCCGACCTCGGCTCCACCGACACCGGTCACGTCGAAGCACTGAAGGAGCTCCTCGATGACGAACAGTAGCCCTGCCCCGTCGCTCGCAGAGCCGCCCGCCGGCGAGCTCGTCGTCGAGGTGCGCGACGTCACCGCCGGGTACCTGCCGGGCGTGAACATCCTCAACAAGTGCTCGCTCACGGCCGCGCAAGGCGAGCTCATCGGCATCATCGGCCCGAACGGCGCCGGCAAGTCGACCCTGCTGAAGTCGATCTTCGGACTCGTGAAGGTCCGCGAAGGCGGCATCTTCCTGCACGGCGAGGAGATCACGAACCTGAAGGCGAACAAGCTCGTCGCCCAGGGCGTCGGCTTCGTACCGCAGACGAACAACGTGTTCCCCTCGCTCACCATTCAGGAGAACCTCGAGATGGGGATCTTCCTGAAACCGAAGGGCCTGAAGGAGCGTCTCGAGTTCGTCACCGAGATCTTCCCCGAGCTCGGCAAGCGCCTCGGTCAGCGGGCCGGCTCGCTGTCGGGCGGTGAACGGCAGATGGTCGCCATGTCGCGCGCGCTCATGATGGGGCCGCACGTGCTGCTCCTCGACGAGCCGAGCGCAGGTCTCTCCCCCGTCCGACAGGACGAGGCCTTCCTCCGGGTGAAGGAGATCAACCGCGCAGGCGTGACGACCATCATGGTCGAGCAGAACGCCCGCCGCTGCCTGCAGATCTGCGACCGCGGCTACGTGCTCGATCAGGGTCGCGACGCCTACACGGGCACCGGCCGCGAGCTGCTCAACGACCCGAAGGTCATCGGCCTCTACCTCGGCACCCTCGGGCAGGACGAGGAGTAGCCGCAGGCGAACGGCGAAGGGGCGGATGCTGCGGCATCCGCCCCTTCGTCGTTCGTGGAGCGGGCGGCCCGTCAAGCACACGCCCACCCCGCGCCCGCGCCCTCGCCCACGCCCGCGCCCGACGAGTCAGGCTCGGGCTCACGGGCTTGCTCGGTCCCGCTGTGGCGCGCGGGGCCGTTCGGGTGAGGGTTCGGCCCGCCCCGGCTGCTGCTCGGGCCTGCGGGGCGCTCCGGACCGTTCGACCGCCGGCACTCGCACTGCGCACTCCGCCCGGTCTCTCGCGGCGCTGAAGGGCGGCGCAGCGCGCGGACACCGGGCGAGGGGGTGTCCTGCATCCCGTCGCGTCGTCGGCACCGCTGCACGCATCGCCCACGTTGCCGAACCCGTGCCCCGTCGCGACAACTCCCCCCGGGAGCCCACAAGCGGCCTCCGACAGCCAGGGCGGGCGCGCGGGTTGCGGAGGAAGCCCGGAGCCTCGGGTCGGGTCAGCGTCCCCCGTCGGGCGCACCCGGCCCGGCCCACGTGAAACCCCTCGGGGACTCCCCCGCGCACAGGAAAGGGCCCCGGCCGAAGCCGGGGCCCTTCACTTCACCTTCGTGCGTTGGATCAGCCGTCGCCGATGCGCTCGTAGGTGTTGTCGTCGAGGTACTGGAAGATACCGATCGTCGCCTCGGTGGGGTCGCCGTTCTCGTCGAACGTGATCGGGCCCGACGGTCCGTCGTAGTCGATCTGCTGTCCCTCGGCGAGGAGCGCGATGCCGTCCTCGTACGTCGTGACCTTCTCGCCGTCACCGGTACCGCCCGAGACCTGCTGGAGGTACTTGGCGATCTCGGCACCGTCGGTGCTGTTGGCCGCGTAGGCCGCGAGCGCGAGCAGCACGACGGCGTCGTACGACTCGGCTGCGTAGCTGTAGTCGGTCAGGTCGGGGTCGACGCCGAGCAGACGGTCGGTGAAGTCACCGAGGGTGCCCGTGTCGAGACCCGGCAGCGTGCCCTTCGAGCCGGCCACGAGGCCCGGTGCGAAGTCGGCGCTGTAGTCGGACAGGTTGCCGTCGACGAAGTAGAGCTGGTCGCCGGGGTAACCCGAGCCGACGAGGGCCGGCGTGATGATCTTGGCCTGGTCGAACGTGATCAGTGCGATCGCGTCGGGGTTGGCCGCCGTGACCTCGGCGATCTGCGCGTCGAAGCTCGAGTCGCCCTCGTTGAAGAGCGCCTCGGCGACGACCTCGCCACCGGCCGCCTCGAAGGCGTCCTTGGTGAACTGCGCGAGACCGGTGCCGTACGAGTCGTTCAGCACGATGAGGCCGAGCGTCGCGTTGCCGTCCTCGGCGATCAGGTTGCCGAGCACCTCGCCCTGCAGCACATCGGACGGAGCCGTGCGCCAGTACAGGCCGTTGTCGTTGTAGTCGGTGAAGTCGGCCGAGGTGTTCGCGGGCGAGAACTGGATGACGCCCGCCGCCACGATCTGGTCGATGACGGTCTTCGAGACACCCGACGACGCGGCGCCGATGATGGCCGAGACATCCTGCGAGAGGAGGTCGGTCACCGAGACGGTCGCGGTGTCGGTCGTGGTGTCGCCCGAGTCGCGGAAGACGACCTCGACGGCGAGACCCGAGTCCGCCGCGTTGACGTCGTCGGCACCGAGCTGGACACCCGCCTCTTCGGGCGGGCCGAGGAATGCGAGCGCACCACTCTGCGGCAGGATCGTTCCGAGCTTGAGCGCGAGGTCGCGCTCGCCCTCGGCGATGGGCAGGGCGTCACCGGCGTCCGTGGCCGGTTCGGATTCGGCAGGGGCCGGGGCACCCGTGCTGCACGCAGTGAGGAGGAGGGCACTGACGCCGGCGATGGCGACACCCGTCCAGGCTGCGCGAGCCGAGCGCGAGGCCGTGGCCTTCGCGAAAACGCTCATGTTGCTCCTTGGGACTGAAGGAATTGGTACACAATGCAGCGCCGTGGTGACGCCGTTGTCTGACAGTATTCCGGGGCATCCGCGGAAACAAGTCACCCCGGTCACAACCCGGTAACACCCGCCCGGATTGTTACCTGACCGACATCCTTCGGCGGTTCTGCGCACGAAATCAGCGTCATTCGACGTCATCATGCGCGGATTCCGCAGGGCGGACGACGCTCAGACCGGCTCGGAGACGACCCGTTTCGACGCGCGCCGCGCTCCCCGGATCAGGTCGACCGTCAGCACGGCGAGGGCCGCCCACACGAGCGCGAAGCCGACCCATCGCTCGGGCGGCATCGGCTCGCCGAGCAGCACCACGCCGACGAGGAACTGGATGAACGGGGCGAAGTACTGGATGAAGCCCATGTAGATGAGGGGCAGTCGGCGCGACGCCGCCGCGAACAGCAGCAGGGGAACGGCCGTGACGGCGCCGGCGCCGAGCAGCAGCACGGTGTGCCAGGTGCCTTCGGTGCCCATCGTGAGCCCGGTGGTCGCGGCGACCCACCAGAGCTGCACCGCGGCGAGGGGGGCGAGCCACAGGGTCTCGAGGGTCAGTCCCGAGACGGCGTCGACGCGCGGGCCGACGCGCTTCTTGATGAGCCCGTAGAAGCCGAACGAGAACGCGAGCAGGAGCGCGATCCAGGGGAACTGCCCGTGGCCGACGGCGAGCACGACCACCGCGACGATGCTGATGCCGACCGCGACCCACTGCGTCGTGTTCAACCGCTCGCGCAGCACGAGCACCCCGAGGAACACGGTCACGATCGGGTTGATGAAGTACCCGAGCGAGGCCTCGACGACCTGCTCCGAGACCGCCGCGTAGACGTAGGTCTGCCAGTTGACGAAGATGAGGGCGCCCGCGGCCCCCATCGTGAACAGCACTCGCCGGTCGCGGAGCAGGGCGAAGAACGCACCCCACCCGCGCGTCACCGTGATGAGCAGCGCGCAGAAGACCAGCGAGAGCAGGATGCGCCACGCGACGATCTCGAGTGAGCCCGTCGGCGCGAGCGCGATGAAGTAGATGGGGAGGAAGCCCCAGAGCAGGTAGGAGGAGATCGCGTACCCGAGCCCCGGCCTGCTGATGCCCTGGTGCGTCGGCGCATGAGGGGTCTCAGGGCGGGGATTCACCGATACAGACTACGCCCGCGCGGGTCGATGGCCAACGCGGCGGCTGCGGAGACGCAGAACGGCCCGGATGCTCAGCATCCGGGCCGTTCCGAAGGTTCGGTTCGCTCAGCGAACGACGACCGCGAGCACGTCGCGGGCCGAGAGGACGAGGAAGTCCTCGCCGCCGAACTTGACCTCGGTGCCGCCGTACTTCGAGTAGATCACCTTGTCGCCGACGGCGACGTCGAGCGGGACGCGGTTGCCGTTGTCGTCGATGCGGCCGGGGCCGACCGCCACGACCTCGCCCTCCTGGGGCTTCTCCTTGGCGGTGTCGGGGATCACGAGGCCCGACGCGGTGGTCTGCTCGGCCTCGACCTGCTTGATGACGATGCGATCCTCGAGCGGCTTGATGGAAACCGACACGGTTGCCCCTATCTCTCTGATGAAGAAACTGTCTTGCGAAGACTGATTAGCAGCCTCTGAGTGAGAGTGCTAAGCCGAGTCTAGGCGCGTTTTGGCACTCGTGCAACGTGAGTGCCAGTCCGTTCACGCGCGGCGAACACGGCGGCCGGATGCCCCGCGCCGTCGCCGCTCGGCGGCCGCGCGCCGCGGTGCTAGCGTGGCCGGGTGGAACGCTCCGAGCTCGTCGAACTCCTCTCGCCCGAGGGGCTGCGGCTCCTCGACGGCCTGCCCGAATGGGACTCGAAGGCCGACATCGTGAAGACGGTCGCCGCGCTCCGCCGCCAGGGGCATCCTGCGTCGCTGGTCGCCACCGTGCTCAGCCAGGCGAAGCTCCGCGCGAAGGCCGCCGCGAAGTTCGGCCCGTTCGCCGCCCGCATGCTGTTCACGGAGGCGGGGCTCGAGCAGGCGACGCGCCTGCAGGTCGCCGCCCTCCACGCCGGCCGCTTCTCACGGGCGGGCGTGCGGCACGTCGCCGACCTCGGCTGCGGCATCGGCGGAGACGCCCTGGCCATGGCCGCGATCGACCTCGAGGTCACCGCCGCCGACGCCGACGAGGTCACCGCCGCGATCGCGGCGTACAACCTCACTCCGTTCCCGCACGCCCGCGTGCTGCACGAGCGCGCCGAGGAGGTCGCACTCGGCGGCATCGGCGGCGTCTGGCTCGATCCGGCGCGACGCACCACCACCGGCGGCACGACGACGCGCATCGCCGACGCCTCGGCGTACTCGCCGAGCCTCGACTTCGCGTTCGGGCTCGCCGACCGGCTGCCGGTGGGCGTGAAGCTCGGGCCGGGCACCGACCGCGACGTGATCCCCGCGGGCGCGGAGGCGCAGTGGGTCTCCGTCGACGGCGACGTGGTCGAACTCGGCGTCTGGCTCGGCGCGCTCGCGCGCCCGGGCGTCGGCCGTTCGGCGCTCGTCATCCGCGGCGAGCTCGCGCACGAGCTCACGGCGACGGCCGACTCCCCCGACGCCCCCGACGGCCCGCTCGGCGACTACCTCTACGAGCCCGACGGGGCGGTCATCCGGGCACGGCTCATCGGCGATCTCGCCCGGGCGAACGGAGCCTGGATGCTGAGCCCCGGCATCGCCTACCTCACGGCCGACACGGCGTTCGACTCACCGTTCGCCCGTGGGTTCCGGGTGCTCGAGCGCCTGCCCGCCGACGAGCGCGGGCTGCGGCAGGCGCTGCAGGCGCGCAGCGTCGGCACGCTCGAGATCAAGAAGCGCGGCGTCGACGTCGACCCCGCCGCGCTGCGGACGCGCCTGAAGCTGAAGGGGTCGGAGCGGGCGACGATCGTGCTCACGCGCGAGCAGGGGCGCCACGTGACGCTGCTCGTCGAACGGATCTGACCGCCGCTCGTACGGGCCGGAGTCGGCGGCCGAAGGTGCTGCAGCCGCGTCAGGCCGGCAGCGCGCCGAACACGATCGCGTAGTAGCCGATCCAGAGCGCCGAGAACACGAGTCCGCCGAGCCCCGTTCCGATGCCGATGAACGCGAGCGTCCGCCCGTGCTCCTCGCGGCGCAGGCCGAGCACGCCGAACACGATGGCCGCGATCGAGAGCGGCAGCATCCAGCCGACGAACAGCGACGCCGTCGCACCGATGATGCCCGTGACCGCGGCGACCCAGCTGTACGCGCGGCTCTGCTGCTGCGCCTCGACGACCTCGCTCTGGTCGTACTCGGGCCGATGCACCACGAGCAGCTGGCCGGTCGAGATGCGCCGGAGCTGCCCGGTGTCGACGGGCACGTCGAACTCGCGCACGACCGGGTCGGCGCGGAGCGTCGGCTCGGCGGGGCGGTAGGGCGCGAGCGGGTCGTCGAGCGGGGTCTCGACCTCGGTCGGCGGCACGAACGTCGGTCGCTCGTCGCCCTCCCGCCCGGTCGGATCGGCGAGTTCGCCGTCGGGCCGGGACGACGCGGACGGCGGGCCCGCGGACTCGGATGGAGCTCCATTGACGGGGGGCTCCGCCCCAGAACGGCGGTCGGGGGCCTCGCCCTCGGGCGAGACCCCCGCACGGTCGGTCATGTCACCCTCAGTAGATGTCGTAGTCGCCGTAGGGGACGCTCGCGAAGAGCACGCTCCAGAGCACGATCGACAGCAGGCCGATGGCGATCCCGACGAAGCCGGTGATGATGCCGGTCAGCCACATGCCCTTCGCGGCAGGCTCCTTGCGCTTGCCGATGAAGCCGAGCACCACGGCCGCGGCCGGGATGAACAGCTGCATGATGCCGCCGACGAAGGGGATCCACACGACGGCGAATCCGCCCACGATGCCGAGCACGCCCGCGATGAGCGAGATGAGGCTGAACACCGGGGTCGGCTTGCTCGGTGCGGTGCCGTACGCACCGTACCCGGGCTGACCGTACGCGGGCTGCGCCGGCGCACCGTAACCGGGCTGAGCGGGAGCACCGTAACCGGGCTGAGCGGGAGCACCGTATGCGGGCGGCGGAGGCGGCGTCGCAGCACCGTAGCTCGGCGGCGCCGCGGGTGCCGGAGCGCCGTAGGCGGGCGGAGCGGGCGGAGCCGGCGGTGCGGGCGGAGCCGGCGGTGCGGTCGGCGGCTCGGGTGCAGCCGGCGGCTCGGGCACCGAAGGCACCTCGGGGCCGGTCGCGGCCGCATCCACCGGGACGACCGGCTCGGGTGCACCGGGCACCTGGGGCTCGGGCGCGTCGGGAACGACGGGCTCGGGCGCGTCGGGCACCGTGGGCTCGGGCGCGTCGGGCACCGTGGGCTCGACCGGCTCGCCGGGGAGCTCGTCGGGGTTCTTCGGATCACTCATCGGTGCTCCTCTGCTTGATGCGGGTGTCGACCCGGCTCAGTAGGTGGTGATGTCGGGGTTCGAGGCCACGAACGCGAAGGCGGCGATCCACAGGATGACCGCGATGATCCCGGCGACGAGGCCCACGTAGCCGATGATGAGTCCGGCGATCGCGAGGCCGCGGCCCTGCTCACCGGTCTTCTTGATCTGGCTGAGCGCGATGTGACCCGTGATGATCGCGACGAGCGACACGAAGAACGCCGAGACGAGCGAGACGATCGCGAGCACGTTGGTCTTGGACGGGGCGGGGGCGCCGTAGGCAGGAGCGGCGTAGGCGGGGGCGGCCGGAGCGGCCGGCGGCGTGCCGTACGCGGGAGCGGCGGGAGGCGTCGCGGGAGCGGCCGGGGGCACGGGCGGGACGGCGCCGGCGGGCTGCTCGGGAAGGTTCGGGTCGGTCACGGTGGTTCCCCTCGATGCTGTGTGTACGCGTCCCTCGGGATGAGGGTGCGCTCCGGGCGCGAACGATCGCCGCCGCTCCCCGGTGATTTCGTCCCCACACTATCGCGCGAGGGCCCGCCTGCACAGGATTCTTGCGTCAGGCGACCTGGATGTCGGTCACCGGCAGCGTGGAGTCGGCGCCGAAGCCGAGTTCGGACGGGGCATGACCGGCCATGACGAGCTGGGCGCCGAGCGCCGCGATCATCGCGCCGTTGTCGGTGCAGAGCGAGAGCGGAGGGATGCGCAGCGCGATGCCCGCGGCCGCCGCCCGCTCGGCGGCCACCTCGCGCAGGCGCGCGTTCGCGATGACCCCGCCGCCGAGGAGGAGGCGCGGTACGCCGAGTTCGGTGCACGCGTCGATCGCCTTCGCGACGAGCACGTCGACGACGGCCTCGCGGAAGCTCGCGGCGACATCCGCGACCGGCACGGGCTCGCCCGCGGCCTCGCGCTGCTCGACCCAGCGGGCGACCGCGGTCTTCAGCCCCGAGAAGCTGAAGTCGTAGCGGTGCGCCACGAGGTCCTTCGGGCGGGTGAGCCCCCGCGGGAAGCGGATCGCCTTCGGATCGCCGCCCACCGCGGCGCGGTCGATCTCGGGACCGCCCGGGTAGGGCAGACCGAGCACGCGTGCGACCTTGTCGAAGGCCTCGCCCGCGGCGTCGTCGATGGTCTCGCCGAGCAGCTCGACGTCCGAGACGAGGTCGCGCACGAGCAGGAGGGAGGTGTGCCCGCCCGAGACGAGCAGCGCCACCGTCGGGGTCTCGAGCGGGTCGGCCGCGTCGAGGAGGTCGGCGCCGACGTGCCCGACGAGGTGGTTCACCGCGTAGATGGGGACGCCCTGCGAGAGGGCGAGCGCCTTCGCGGCCCCGACGCCGACCATCAGCGCGCCGGCGAGGCCCGGACCGCTCGTGACGGCGACCGCATCGATCTCGTCGAGCGTGACGGATGCCTCGGCGAGCGCCGCACGGATCGTCGGCCCCATGGCCTCGAGGTGCGCACGCGCCGCGACCTCGGGGACGACGCCGCCGTAGCGTGCGTGCTCGTCCATCGAGGAGGCGATCGTGTTCGCGAGCAGGGTCGTGCCGCGGACGATGCCGACCCCGGTCTCGTCGCAGGAGGTCTCGATCCCGAGGATGAGCGGCTCGCGGGTGTTCATCGTGAGGCCCCTCGGATCGTCGTGCCGTCGACGCCGCCCGCCGGTCGCGTGACGGCCGGCGGCACTGCGAGCTGCATCATGATCGCGTCGACGCCGTGCCGGTAGTACCCGCGACGCACTCCGATCTCGACGAAGCCGAGCGACTCGTACAGCGCACGGGCGATCTGGTTGTCGGCCCGCACCTCGAGGAAGAGCTGGGCGATGCCCCGGCGCCGGGACTCGGTGATGAGCGCGTGCATGAGCCCGCGGCCGAGGCCGATCCCGCGCGCGGCGGGGTCGACGGCGATGGTCTGGATGTCGCCCTGGTCGCTGCCCGAAGGCGCCAGCAGGCCGGCGTAGCCGAGCAGCGGCGGCCACGCGGCATCCGCCGCGTCGTGCTCGAGGTCGGAGGAGACGTCGTCGCCCGCCGCGGGCTCGTCGGCCGGCGCCTGCCGCGAGGCGAGCTCGTCGTCGACCGCGACGAGGTAGTACCCGTGGGGGCTCTCGAGCTCCCGGCGCATCGCGTCCTCGGGCCAGGCGTCGTCGGTGAACGTCGCGCGCTCGAGCCGCATGATCGCCTCGAGGTCGGTGAGCCGGGCCCGGCGCATGAACACGCTCACTGCAGCACCCGCTTTCCGGCGGAGGGCGTGACGTCGGGCGCGCGGAGGTAGAGGGGTGCGTCGTCGATGAGCGGCAGGCGACCGGCCGCGAAGGCGAGTTCGGCGACGAGGCCGACGGCGCCGGCCGAGACGACGGTCGCCTCGAATCGGATGCCTCGTGCCTCGGGCAGCGCGTCGCGCGGAGCGAGCGCGGGACCGCTCGCCCGCACCGGGAGCCCCGCCTCGTCGAGCCCGTCGTACTCGGAGACCGCGAATTCCCGGCGCCGCGCGTCGGTGACGACCTGGAGCGGGCCGGTCTCGCCCGAGGTGTACCGCGACCACGCGATCGCGTCGTGGCTCGGGACGGGCACGAAAGGACGGGCGATGCCGAGGGCGAAGGCGTGCGCCGCGGCGATGCCGACCCGGAGGCCCGTGAACGGCCCCGGGCCCATGCCGCCGGCGACGCCCGAGAGCCGGTCGGGAGCGATGCCGGCCCCGTCGAGCGCGTCGCGGATGAAGCCACCGATCACCTCGGCGTGGCGCATGGTGTCGTCGGTGCCGGTCTCGGCGAGGATGCGCAGTTCGCCGCTCGCGGCGTCGCGATCGACGATCGCGACACTCGTGCCCGTCGAGGTGTCGATCGCGAGGAGCATGGGGACAAGCCTACGCCGAGACGGCGTACGGGGTGCCCGCCCACCGGGGACCGAAGCCGCGCACGGTGACGGTGCGCGGCTCGTCGGCGTCGAGCTCCTCGTCGCCGTCGGACGCGCCGTCGGCCTCGTCGACCGACTCGCCTCGAGCCTCGCTCGCACCGGTGGGTCGCTCGATCACGATCTCGAGCCGCGAGTCGCTGAGCTCCTCGACGAGGCCGGCGCCCCACTCGACGACGACGACCGAGCGGGCGACGTCGAGATCGAGGTCGTCGACGAGCGCCGCGTCGCCGAGCCGATAGGCGTCGACGTGGATGAGCGGCGGGCCTCCGCCGAGGTTCGGGTGCGTGCGGGCGATGACGAACGTCGGGCTCTGTACCGGACCCCGAACGTCGAGTCCCGCGCCGATGCCGCGGGTGAGGGTGGTCTTGCCTGCGCCGAGCGGCCCGGTGAGCACGAGGAGGTCGCCGGCGCGCAGCGCGGCGCCGAGATCGCGACCGAACTCGGCCAGGTCCTCCGCGGTGTCGAAGGTCGCCGCGAACGTCACGATCGCGCCTCGGTCGCGGAGGCCTCCTCGACGGCATCGGCATCGCCGACGTACCGCCGCGGCACGCGGGGGCCGATGCGGGTGACGATCTCGTAGCCGATGGTGCCGGCGGCCGCGCCCCACTCGTCCGCGGTCGGTGCGCCCGTCGCCGGGTCGCCGAAGAGCACGACCTCGTCGCCGACCGCCACCTCGTCGTCGCCGACGTCGACGATGAACTGGTCCATGGCGATGCGTCCGGCGACCGGGCGGCGGCGTCCGGCGACGAGCGCTTCGGCGCCGTTGCCCGAGGCCTGGCGCGGCACCCCGTCGGCGTAGCCGAGCGGCACGAGGGCGAGGGTGCTGGCCTGCTCGGCGTGCCAGATATGGCTGTACGAGGCGCCCGCACCGGTCTCGACCCGGCGCACCGCCGCGACCCGGGCACGCAGCGTCATCACGGGCGTGAGCCCGAGCTCGGTCGAGGTGGTGCCGTCGCCGAAGGGCGTCAGGCCGTACATGCCGATCCCGATGCGGACGGCGTCGTACCGGGCGCTCGGGTCGCGGAGCGCCTGCTCGGTCGAGGCGATGTGCCGGATCCTCGGGGCGAGGCCGGCGGCACGGGCCTCGGCGAGGGCGCGCTCGAAGGCGTCGAGCTGGGCGGCGTCGACCTCGCGCGAGGTGTTCGCGAAGTGGCTGAACACGCCGACGACCTCGACGAGCCCGTCGCGCTCGAGGCCCGCGGCCAGGGCGACCACGTCGGCCCATTCACCTTCCGGCACGCCGTTGCGGCTGAGCCCGGTGTCGATCTTGAGATGCACCAGGGCGGGCGCGTCGAGGCCGTCGGCTGCGACGGACGCCGCGGCCTCCGCCGCGCGCTCGAGTTGCGCACGACTGGAGATGCCGAGCTCGATGCCCGCGCGCACCGCGCGGACGAAGTCGGCGTCGGGCCCGTGCAGCCAGGCGAGCACCGGGGCGTCGATGCCGGCGTCGCGCAGTTCGTGCGCCTCGTCGAGGTCGGCGACGCCGAGCCGGGTCGCGCCTCCCGCGAGGGCGGCCCGCGCGGCGGCCACCGCGCCGTGCCCGTACGCGTCGGCCTTCACCACGGCGATGATCTCGGCCGGGGCCATGCGTGCGGCGAGGGTGCGCACATTGCCCGTGAGCGCGGCGAGGTCGATGACGGCCTCGCGGAACGGCGACCCCGTGGCATCCTGCCGGCTCATCGCCCGTTCGCCTTCTCGAGCACGACGAAGGCGCTCGCGATGCCGGCGTCGTGGCTCATCGAGAGGTGCACGCGATCGATGCCGAGCTCGTCGACGTGGCGGGCGAGCGCGCCCGACAGTGCGAAGTCGGGGTTGCCCTCCGCGTCCTGCACGATCTGCATGTCGTGCCAGCGGATCACCGCGTGGCCGCCGAGCGCCTTGATGAGCGCCTCCTTCGCGGCGAATCGTGCGGCGAGCGAGCGCGCCGGTCGATCACGTTCGCTCTCGGCGAACAAGCGCTCGAGGAGCGCGGGGGTCCGGGTGATCGAGCGCTCGAAGCGCCCGATGTCCACGACGTCGATGCCGATGCCGGCGATCACTCGGCCCCCGCGCCCATGATCACTCGACCGTCACCGACTTCGCGAGGTTGCGCGGCTGGTCGACGTCGAGGCCCTTCGCCTGCGAGAGCTCCATCGCGAAGATCTGCAGCGGCACCACCGCGAGCAGCGGCTCGAAGAGCGGGCCCGCGAGCGGGATGCGCACGACCTCGTCGGCGAAGGGCAGCACCGCGGCGTCGCCGGCCTCGGCGATCGCGATGACACGGGCGCCGCGCGCGCGGATCTCCTGGATGTTCGAGACGACCTTCGGGTGCAGGCTCCGGTCGTGGCGCGGGCTCGGGACGACGACGAACACCGGCTGGCCCGGCTCGATCAGCGCGATCGGCCCGTGCTTCAGCTCGCCGGCGGCGAAGCCCTCGGCGTGGATGTACGCGAGCTCCTTGAGCTTCAGCGCACCCTCGAGGGCGATCGGGTAGCCCACGTGCCGGCCGAGGAAGAGCACCGAACGGGTGTCGGCCATCCAGTGGGCGAGCTGCTCGACCTTGCCGGCCTCGCCGAGCACCTGCTCGATCTTCGCGGGCACCGCGGTCAGCTCGGCGAGCTGCGCCGCGAGCTCGGCGTCGCCGAGCGTGCCGCGCACCCGGGCGAGGTGCAGGCCGAAGAGGTAGAGCGCCGTGATCTGCGCGACGAACGCCTTCGTCGACGCGACCGCGACCTCGGGGCCGGCGTGCGTGTAGACCACCGCGTCGGACTCGCGCGGGATCGTGGCGCCCTGCGTGTTGCAGATCGAGATCGTGCGTGCGCCCTGTTCGCGGGCGTACTTGACCGCCATCAGGGTGTCCATCGTCTCGCCCGACTGGCTGATCGAGACGACGAGCGTGTCGGCGTCGAGCACCGGCTCACGGTAGCGGAACTCGTGGCTGAGCTCGACCTCGACCGGGATCCGGGCCCACTGCTCGATCGCGTACTTCGCGACCATGCCGGCGTAGGAAGCGGTACCGCAGGCGATGACGGTGATACGACGGATGCCGCGGAGCTCGTCGTCCCCGAAGCCTTCGAGCTCGGGGATCACGACGGTGCCGTCGACCACGCGGCCGCGCAGCGTGTTGGCGACGGCCTCGGGCTGCTCCGAGACCTCCTTGCGCATGAAGGACGACCATCCGCCCTTCTCGGCGGCCGAGGCGTCCCAGGCGACCTCGAAGGTGTCGAGCTCGACGGGCTCGCCCGCGAAGTCGGTGACGACGACCTCGTCGGCGGTGATCGCGACGATCTGGTCCTGCCCGACGGCGACGGCCTGCTTCGTGTACTCCACGAACGCGGCGACGTCGGAGCCGAGGAAGTTCTCGCCCTCGCCGAGCCCGATCACGAGCGGCGAGTTGCGACGCGCGCCGACGACGACGCCGGGCTCGGCGCGGTGCACGGCGAGCAGGGTGAAGGCGCCCTCGAGGCGCGAGACGGTGTTGCGGAAGGCCGCGCGGAGGTCGCCGGCGGCACGGTACTCGCGACCGAGGAGCACGGCGGCGACCTCGGTGTCGGTCTCGGACTCGAAGGTGTGCCCCTCCGCGAGGAGCTCCTCCTTCAGCTCGGAGAAGTTCTCGATGATGCCGTTGTGGATGAGCGCGAGGCGGCCCTCGTCGCCGAGGTGCGGGTGCGCGTTGCGGTCGGTCGGCCCGCCGTGGGTGGCCCAACGAGTGTGGCCGATGCCGGTGCCGCCGTGATGCAGCGGATTCCGCTCGAGCTCGTCCGCGAGGACCTTGAGCTTGCCGGCGCGCTTCGCGGTCTCGATGGCGCCGTCGTCATCGACGACCGCCACCCCCGCCGAGTCGTAGCCACGGTATTCGAGGCGGCGCAGGCCACCCATGAGGACGTCGAGGCTGTTGCGCTCTCCGACGTATCCGACGATTCCACACATGGGGGCGATTCTACTGGCGAACGGCTGTGCGCCCGCCCCGAGGGCGCAGCCCGACGAGCCCGTCGCCCCGCACTACACTGGCACGGTGCCGGATCAGCAGAGCCCGTCGTCGCACCCGACGCAGATCTCGCCGTTCATCGAACTCGACCGAGCCGACTGGGCGGCGCTTGCGCCGTCGATGCCGTCGCCCCTCCGCGAGACCGAGATCGTGCAGCTGCGCGGCCTCGGCGAGCCGCTCGACCCGACAGAGGTCGCCGAGGTCTACCTGCCGCTCAGCCGGCTGTTGAACCTCTACGTCGGCGGCACGAAGTCGCTGCACAAGGTCGCGAGCGAGTTCCTGCGGGAACGCTTCGAATCGACGCCCTTCGTGATCGGGGTCGCCGGATCGGTCGCGGTCGGCAAGTCCACGATCGCGCGGCTCCTCCGCGAGCTCCTCGCCCGGTGGGAGCACACGCCCAGGGTCGAGCTCGTGACGACCGACGGGTTCCTCTTCCCGAACGCCGAACTCGAGCGCCGCGGGCTCATGGCCCGCAAGGGGTTCCCCGAGTCGTACGACCGCCGGGCCCTCCTGCGCTTCGTGAGCGAGGTGAAGGCGGGCGCCGCCGAGGTCCGCGCCCCGTTCTACTCGCACCTCGCCTACGACATCGTGCCCGACGCCCAGGTGACGGTGCGCCGCCCCGACGTGCTCATCGTCGAGGGGCTCAACGTGCTGCAGCCGCCCGGCCCGGGGCACCGCCTCGCGGTGAGCGATCTCTTCGACTTCACGATCTACGTCGACGCGCGCACGAGCGACATCGCACGCTGGTACGAGGAGCGCTTCCTCAAGCTCCAGCAGGGTGCGTTCGCGAACCCGCGCTCGTACTTCCACCGCTACGCCTCGCTGTCGGAGGACGAGGCGCGGCTCCGGGCGCGCGAGATCTGGCACTCGATCAACGAGCCGAACCTGCTCCAGAACATCCGGCCGACCCGTTCGCGCGCCTCGCTCGTGCTGCGCAAGGGCTCGGACCACGCGGTGTCGAGCGTGCTGCTGCGCAAGCTCTGACCCGGGCCGCCGTCGACGCCCGACGATCCGTCCGTGAACGCCGGAACGCCGCGTCCTCGAGCGAGGACGCGGCGTTCCGATGACGTCGATGGGGTTGTTCGCCGACTACAGCGCGAGCTCTGCCTTCACCACGTCGGCGAGGGCGGCCGCATGACGGTCGGCCTCGGGCTGGTCCGCCGCCTCGACCATCACGCGCACCATGGGCTCGGTGCCCGAGGGGCGCAGGAGGACCCGGCCGGACTCGCCGAGCTCGGCCTCCACCTCGGCGACGGCTGCGGCGATCCGCTCGTTCTCGCCGAGACGGTGATGATCGACCCCGCGCACGTTCACGAGCACCTGCGGGTACACCGTCATCACCGAGGCGAGCTCCGCGAGCGTCTTGCCGGTGCGAGCCATCTCGGCCACCAGGTGGAGGCCGGTGAGCACCCCGTCGCCGGTCGTCGCGTACTCGCTCATGATCACGTGACCGGACTGCTCGCCGCCGAGGGCGAACCCGCCCGCGCCGAGCGCCTCGAGCACGTAGCGGTCGCCGACCTTCGTCTCGACGATGCTGATGCCGTGCTCGGCCATCGCACGCTTGAGACCGAGGTTGGACATGACGGTGACGACGAGCGTGTCGTCGGTCAGGTGACCGCGTTCCTTCATCGCGAGCGCGAGGATCGCCATGATGCGGTCGCCGTCGACGATGTTGCCGTCGGCGTCGACCGCGAGGCAGCGGTCGGCGTCGCCGTCGTGCGCGATGCCCAGATCGGCACCGTGCGCGAGCACGGCGGCCTGCAGCTGGTCGAGGTGGGTCGAGCCCACGCCGTCGTTGATGTTGATGCCGTCGGGGTCGGCGCCGATCACGACGACCTCGGCACCGGCGTCCTTGAAGGTCTGGGGCGAGACGCCCGCCGCCGCGCCGTGGGCGCAGTCGAGCACGACCTTGATGCCGTCGAGGCGGTTCGGGAGGGTGCCGAGCAGGTGCACGACATAGCGGTCCTCGGCATCGGCGAAACGCCGGATGCGGCCGACGCCGTCGCCGACGGGGGCCAGCTTCTGCTTGCCGAGGAACGACTCGATCCGGTCTTCGACCTCGTCGGGCAGCTTGGTGCCGCCGAAGGAGAAGAACTTGATGCCGTTGTCGGGCGCCGGGTTGTGCGACGCCGAGATCATGACGCCGAAGTCGGCCTTGATCGAGTCGATGAGGAAGGCGGTCGCGGGGGTCGGGATGACCCCGGCGTCGAGCACGTCGACACCGGAGCTCGCGAGGCCCGCGGCCACCGCGGCGGTGATGAACTCACCGGAGACGCGGGGGTCGCGCGCGACGACGGCGACGGGTCGCCTGCCCGCCGCGCGATTCTCGTCGGCGTGGCGTCCCTGCGTGAGGACGGCCGCAGCCGCCTGGGAGAGGCCCAGGGCCAGGTCAGCCGTGAGTTCACGGTTGGCCAGGCCCCGGACCCCGTCCGTTCCGAAAAGCCGAGGCATACGGATTCGCGGAGCGGATTAACGCTTCGAGAACTGCGGAGCCTTGCGGGCCTTCTTGAGACCGGCCTTCTTGCGCTCGATGACGCGGGCGTCGCGCGTGAGGAAGCCGGCCTTCTTGAGGGTCGGGCGGTTGTTCTCGCGGTCGATCTCGTTCAGCGCACGCGCGATCGCGAGGCGGAGCGCACCGGCCTGGCCCGAGGGGCCGCCGCCGGTGATCTTCGCGACCACGTCGTACGAGCCGGTGAGCTCGAGCACGGTGAACGGGTCGGTGATGAGCTGCTGGTGCAGCTTGTTCGGGAAGTACGCCGCGAACTCACGGCCGTTGACCGTGATGGTGCCGGCGCCGGGGACGACGCGCACGCGGGCGATGGCCTGCTTGCGGCGGCCGACGGCTGCGCCCGACACGTTGAGCACGGGGCGGGGGGTGGCGGGAGCGGCCTCGGGCGCGCTCTCGGTCGTGTAGCTCTCAGGAGCCGCTTCGATCTGGTCTGCGATCTTCGCCATTTTGGTGTGAATCCTTATTTCGAGAACGTCGAGGGTGCCGGAATTACTGGGCGACCTGGGTGAGGGTGTACGGCTTGGGCTGCTGCGCGGCGTGCGGGTGCTCGGGGCCTGCGTAGACCTTGAGCTTCTTGAGCTGCGCCCGGCCGAGCGAGTTCTTCGGGAGCATGCCGCGGATCGCCTTCTCGACGGCGCGAACGGGGTTCTTCTCGAGGAGCTCGGCGTAGCCGACGGCCTTGAGGCCGCCCGGGTAGCCCGAGTGGCGGTACGCCTTCTTCTGCTCGAGCTTCTGGCCGGTGAGGGCCACCTTGTCGGCGTTGACGATGATGACGAAGTCACCGGTGTCGACGTGGTTGGCGAAGATCGCCTTGTGCTTGCCGCGCAGCAGGGCTGCGGAGTGGCTCGCGAGACGACCGAGGACGATGTCGGTCGCGTCGATGACGACCCAGTCGCGCTGGATCTCGTTCGACTTCGGGGTATAGGTGCGCGTCACGGAAGTGCTGCTTTCTGATCGAGTGAGGGGTTCGTGAATCCCACTCCGGGGGAGTTCGACCGCGATGCGTGCGAACGCCTGGTGGAGGGCTCAACTTCGGGTACCGCTGCAGAGAACGGCACCAAAGGGAGATTCTAGCAGCTACATCCCGCGATTCAGAATCGCGGCTCCGCGACGGGGTCGGGGATGCCTCGCTGCCGGAGGTCCCGTCGCGCCCGGGTCTGCACGGCGCGGGTCTCGAGCTCGGCGTCGTCGGGGTAGCCGACCTCGGTGAGCACGAGCCCCTTCGCGGGCATCACCTTGAACGCGCTCGTGCGTTCGGCGGCGGCCAGCAGGCGTTCGGGGTCGTCGGCGGCGAGCTTGCCCTCCCCCACCGCGACGCACGCGCCCACGAGCGCCCGGACCATCGAATGACAGAACGCGTCGGCCTGCAGCGTTGTGACGAGCACGTCACCCTCGCCCCGACGCCAGCGGTAGGCCTGCAGGGTGCGGATCGTCGTCGCCTCCTCGCGCGGCTTGCAGAAGGCGGCGAAGTCGTGGAGCCCGAGCAGGCGGTTCGCCGCGCGATCCATCGCCTCGACGTCGAGCGCCCGGGGGTACCAGACCGTCCGGCCGCGTGCGAGCGGGTCGCGCAGGGCGGCGTCATCGGCGATCCGGTACTCGTAGCGTCGCCACACTGCCGAGAAACGGGCGTCGAAGCCGGCCGGCGCCGGCTCGGCGTGCGTGATCACGACATCGGAGTCGGCAGTGCCGAGGATGCCGGTGAGCCGGCGGAGCAGGACGGCGGCGCGATCGTGCTCGAGCGCGCCCGAAGCGTCGCCGCGGCGCAGCCGCGTGACCTTGGCGAGAGCGGACGCGGGGACGTCGAGGTGTGCCACCTGGCCGAGCGCGTGCACCCCCGCGTCGGTCCGCCCCGCGACGGTCAGCCGGGGCGCCACCCCTTCGCGCCGGAAGAGCGTTGCGAGCGCACCCTCCAAGGTGCCCTGGACCGTGCGCAACCGGGGCTGCGCGGCCCAGCCCTTGAAGTCGGTGCCGTCGTAGGCGATGCCGAGCCGGATGCGCACCACCTCGTCAGGCTCGCCGTTCACGGCGACCCGCGTCGCCCCCGCGGCATCCGCCTCGCTCGTGTCCATACCCGCCAGCCTAGGCGCGCGCCGTCGCGGTGAAGGCATCGACCTCGCCGGCGCGAGCGCGCGGTGCGCGGGGGCCCGGTCCGCCGGCGATGAGGGCGACCACCGAGAGCGTCACGAGCGTCCAGCCCAGCACCCCGTGCGTCCACGGCACGTAGCCCAGGGTCAGGAACACGCCCACCCCGGCGACCGCGCAGACGGTCCAGACCACCACCGCAGCGAGCGGGGTGCGGCGTTCGACCGGCGCGGGCCAGCGCGCCTCGAGCCTTGGCACGACGGCGCAGCACGCGGCGACCACGAGGGCGATCGCGAGGATCCAGAGGGGCCGCGTCGCCCACCACGCGGGAGACAGCACCGGCGGGAAGGGCAGGCCGATCGCGAGCTGGGCCGCCGTCACGACCGCCATCGCGAAGGTGTGCCAGAGGTAGATGACCATGCCGTACACGCCGAACACGAACACGGCGCCGAGCACCGCTCGATGCGCGACGAATCGCCGAATCGCCGGCTGCAGCAGCGCGAACAACGCGACCTGGCCGAGCGCGAGGGCCATGATCGCGAGGCTCGGCGGGTTGAGGTTGTCGAGCATGTCGTGCGAGTAGCCGAAGACCGCCACGAGCATCGCGATGAATCCGTAGGCGAACACCGCGATGGCGACGAGCACGGGCCACGAACGGCGGGCGAACCAGCCGTCGCGCAGGCCGAACCCGAGCTGCTGCGCGAACAGCCAGACGAAGATCCAGTTGAGGGCGCCCACCGGCAGTCCGAGGCCGCGCGCGAGCAGGTCGACGAGCACGGCGCCGGCCGCGAGGCCGAGGTACGTCGGCCACGGCGCGTGCCGGTGCAGCCACGACATCGCGGGCACGAGGGCGGTGCAGACGAGGTACACGGGGATGAACCACAGCGGCTCGGCCAGCCGGACCGCGAAGCTCTGCACGAAGCCGGTGTCGACGCCCGCCAGCAGCATGCCGCCGAGCACGAGCCCCACCGCCGCCGTCACCGACACGACGGGCTGCGCGAGCCGCACCGCCCGCACCCGCAGGTAGTGCGCGCCGGTCTCGCCGTGCCCGCGGAGCCTCCGCCACTGCGTGATCGACGCGAAGCCGCCGCAGATGAAGAACACCGGCATGATCATGAGCGGCCAGGTCGCCCACGCGAGCGGTTCGAAGCCGTCGAGCGCGTTGAACGCGCGCAGCGGGTCGCCGCCGATGCCCATCTGCAGCGCGTGCAGCAGCACGACGACCGG
The DNA here is from genome assembly GCF_042884595.1 of Agromyces sp. NPDC058126. Taxonomy (NCBI): domain Bacteria; kingdom Bacillati; phylum Actinomycetota; class Actinomycetes; order Micrococcales; family Microbacteriaceae; genus Agromyces; species Agromyces sp. NPDC058126. The sequence continues at coordinate 207,337 of NZ_JBHVTS010000002.1, forward strand.
AAGGCAGAACGCCCGGGCGAAGTCGATCGAGAGGTCGCGATCCTCGGGGATCCGCACCGGTGCGCGCACGCTGCTCCTTCCACGCCTGCGCCGACGGACCTCGTCGACGCCGAGCACGATTGTGGCACAGACGACGAAGGGCCCCCTGTCGCTGTGGACAGGGGGCCCTCTCGTGGTGCGGAGAGTGCTTACGCCTTCTCGGCGGCGGCCTCGTCGGCGGCGGCCTCGGCGGTCTCGTCGGCGGCGGTCTCCTCGACCGGCGCCTCCTCGACGACCTCGGTCTCGTCGGCGGCGGGCGCCTCCTCGACGACCTCGGCCGGAGCGGCCGCGGCGGCGGGCTTCGCGGCGCGCTGCTTCTTCACGACCGGCTCGAGCACGAGCTCGATGACCGCCATCGGGGCGTTGTCGCCCTTGCGGTTGCCGATCTTCGTGATGCGGGTGTAGCCGCCCTCACGGTCGGCGACCTGCGGGGCGATGACCGCGAACAGCTCGTGCACGACGGCCTTGTCGCCGATCACGGCGAGCACGCGACGGCGGGCGTGCAGGTCGCCGCGCTTCGCGAACGTGATGAGACGCTCGGCGAGCGGGCGGAGCCGCTTCGCCTTGGTCTCGGTGGTGGTGATGCTCTTGTGCGTGTAGAGCGCAGCCGCGAGGTTCGCGAGCATGAGCCGCTCGTGCGCGGGTCCGCCTCCGAGGCGGGGGCCCTTGGTGGGCTTCGGCATGGTTCGTTATCTCCAGTGTGTGGGGTCGGTGCTACGTGCGCGAGCGACTAGTTCTCGTCGTCGAAGCCGGTGTAGAAGTGGGCGCCGTCGAATCCGGGCACCGAGTCCTTGAGGGACAGGTTCATCTCGGTGAGCTTGTCCTTCACCTCGTCGACCGACTTCTGACCGAAGTTGCGGATGTTCATGAGCTGCGACTCGCTCAGGGCGACGAGCTCCGACACCGTGTTGATGCCCTCGCGCTTGAGGCAGTTGTAGCTGCGCACCGAGAGGTCGAGGTCTTCGATCGGGATCGAGAGCTCGCTCGAGAGCACGGCGTCGACCGGCGCGGGGCCGATCTCGATGCCCTCGGCCGCGGTGTTCAGCTCGCGGGCGAGACCGAACAGCTCGGTGAGCGTGCGGCCCGCCGAAGCGATCGCGTCGCGCGGCGAGATGGCCGGCTTCGACTCGACGTCGACCACGAGGCGGTCGAAGTCGGTGCGCTCGCCGGCACGGGTGGCCTCGACGCGGTAGGTGACCTTGAGCACCGGCGAGTAGATCGAGTCGACCGGGATCTGGCCCGCCTCGGAGTACTCGTTGCGGTTCTGGCTCGCCGAGACGTAGCCGCGGCCGCGCTCGATCGTGAGCTCGAGCTCGAACTTGGCCGAGTCGTTGAGCGTCGCGATGACCAGCTCGGGGTTGTGCACCTCGACACCGGCGGGAGCCGAGATGTCGGCGGCGGTGACCTCACCGGCACCCTGCTTGCGCAGGTACGCGGTGATGGGCTCGTCGTGCTCGCTGGAGACGACCAGGTTCTTGATGTTCAGGATGATCTCGGTGACATCCTCCTTCACACCGGGAACCGTCGAGAACTCGTGGAGCACGCCGTCGATGCGGATGCTCGTCACGGCCGCGCCGGGGATCGAGGAGAGGAGGGTGCGGCGAAGCGAGTTGCCGAGGGTGTAACCGAAGCCCGGCTCGAGGGGCTCGATCACGAAACGCGAACGGAACTCCGAGATGTTCTCTTCGGTGAGCGTCGGGCGCTGTGCGATCAGCACTGTTGATTCCTTTCGGCAGGGTGTCCGCTATATGACACCTGCGAGGTCGAGGATCTTGAGTTGTGTGAGAACGGATGCCCGGTGGCCGGGCCGGCTCCGAAGAGCCCGGCCCGACCACCGGTCCGGAGAGCCTTAGACGCGGCGGCGCTTCGGCGGGCGGCAGCCGTTGTGCGCCTGCGGCGTCACGTCGTTGATGCTGCCGACCTCGAGGCCCGCGGCCTGGAGCGAACGGATTGCGGTCTCACGGCCCGATCCGGGGCCCTTGACGAAGACGTCGACCTTCTTCATGCCGTGCTCCTGCGCCTGGCGCGCAGCCGACTCGGCAGCGAGCTGCGCGGCGAACGGGGTCGACTTGCGCGAGCCCTTGAAGCCGACGCCGCCCGAGGAGGCCCAGCTGATCACGGCACCGGTGGTGTCGGTGATCGAGACGATCGTGTTGTTGAACGTCGACTTGATGTGGGCCTGGCCCACGGCGATGTTCTTCTTTTCCTTCTTGCGCGGCTTGCGAGTAGCCGCCTTGGGTGCTGCCATGTGTGAAATCTCCTAGATCTGGCGACGAGCGGTTACTTGCGGCCGGGCTTCTTCTTGCCGGCGACGGTGCGCTTCGGGCCCTTGCGGGTACGAGCGTTGGTCTTGGTGCGCTGACCGCGGACCGGAAGGCCGCGGCGGTGGCGGAGGCCCTCGTACGAGCCGATCTCGACCTTGCGGCGGATGTCGGCGGCGACCTCGCGGCGGAGGTCACCCTCGACCTTGAAGTTGCCCTCGATGTAGTCACGAAGGGCGACGAGCTGCTCGTCGCTGAGGTCCTTCACGCGGATGTTGCCGTCGATGCCGGTCTCCGCGAGCGTCTGCAGCGCGCGAGTGCGGCCGACGCCGAAAATGTAAGTCAGTGCGATCTCCACGCGCTTCTCGCGCGGGATGTCAACTCCTGCCAGACGTGCCATGTGTGGCTTCTCCTGTTTCGAAGTGGAGGTGTGGAGCACTGCCGGTGCCCGGGCCTCCGTCCCGAGGTGTCCCCCGCGCGAGCGGGATCTGGCAGTGCCGATTCGTATTCAGTTGTGGCGTGGGGCCGCGCACTCGGCGTGGCCCCGCGTCAGGCGATTAGCCCTGGCGCTGCTTGTGGCGCGGGTTCTCGCAGATGACCATCACGCGGCCGTGACGGCGGATGACCTTGCACTTCTCGCAGATCCGCTTGACGCTGGGGTTGACCTTCACAGTGGTTCCTCTGATTCGCTGTCCTCGTACCCGCGGGATGCCGCGGGCCGTTACTTTCCGGCAGCCCTTACTTGTAGCGGTAGACGATGCGCCCGCGCGTCAGGTCGTAGGGGCTCAGCTCCACGATCACGCGGTCCTCGGGGAGGATGCGGATGTAGTGCTGGCGCATCTTCCCTGAGATGTGCGCGAGAACCTTGTGCCCGTTCGTGAGCTCCACCCGGAACATCGCGTTCGGGAGAGCCTCGATGACCGAGCCCTCGATCTCGATGACGCCGTCTTTCTTGGCCATAGCCTCACTATCGCTTGGAGTTTGGGATGCTGGTCGTGCGATGACTGCTGCGCGCGAACCGTGCGCGATGCCCTCGGACGAAGTCGTCGGGCATGCCAAGGCAGGCGTGCAGAACACCAAGGGTCAACTTTAGGTCATTTCCGCCGTTTTCGCCAGTCGACGTCGCGAGCGCGGCGGGCGGCCCCACCGGGGATGCCTCGGGCGCCGTTCAGCGGCGCGCGTCCGACGCCGCCTTCGCCGCCGACCGTGCCGATGCGGACCCGTCCGCAGCGAGCGCCGCCTCGGCGATGGCCCTGGCGTCGGCCGCCGAATGGCGGAGCAGCCCCGCCCGCACCCCCGCGAGGGCCGAGGGCGACATCGACAGGCTCGTCGCACCGAGCCCGACGAGCACGACCGCGAGGAGCGGGTCGGCCGCGGCCTCGCCGCAGATGCCGACCGGCTTGCCGAGTTGCGCCCCGGCCGCGCCCACTGCACCGACGAGCCCGAGCACGGCGGGATGCCACGGGTCCTGCAGTTCGGCCACCTCGCCCAGGAGGCGGTCGGCGGCCATCGTGTACTGCGTCAGGTCGTTCGTGCCGATCGAGGCGAACTCGACGGCCGCGAGCAGCCGATCCGCGAGCAGCGCGGCGGCGGGCACCTCGACCATGACGCCCGCGACCGGGAGCCCCGCCCCGTGGGCGATCTCCGCGAACCAGGCGGCCTCCTCGACCGTCGCGATCATCGGCGCCATCACCTCGAGGCGGGCGTGCGTCCGCGCGGCCGCGGCGGCGAGGGCGTCGAGCTGGTCCCGCAGCACGGGCTCGGTGCGCCGCAGCGCACGGATGCCCCGCATCCCGAGCGCCGGGTTCTCCTCGTGCCTCCCGCCGAGGAAGGCGAGCGGCTTGTCGGCCCCGGCATCGAGGACCCGCACCACGACCTTCCGGTCGGGGAAGGCGGCGAGGAGCCGCTCGTAGGCCTCCTCCTGCACCGCGCGCGAGGGCGCGACCTCCGAGCCGAGGAAGAGGAACTCGGTCCGGAACAGTCCGACGCCCTCGGCGCCGAGGCGCACGGCCTCCTCGGCGCCGGCCGGATCGCCGAGATTCGCGAGCAGCGGGACGGGCGTGCCGTCGGCGAGGCGCCCCGGCTCGATCGGCGCGGTCGCCTCAGCGGCCAGCTCCTCCTGCCGCGCGACCGCGGCGGCGATCTCGTCGTCTGAGGGGTCGCGCACGATCCGTCCGTTCTCCGCGTCGACGATCACCGTCTCCCCCTCCATGAGCGCCGAGGCATCCGCGCCGACGATCGCGACGAGCGCCTTCTCGCGCGCGAGGATCGCCGTGTGCGAGGTCGGCCCGCCTTCGAGCGTCACGACGGCGAGCACGCGATCGAGGTCGAGGGTCGCGGTGTCGGCCGGGGCGAGGTCGTGCGCGACGAGCACGAACGGATGCCCCGGGTCGGGGACGCCGGGGGCAGGCGCGCCCGACAGCTCGGCGATCACCCGCTGCGAGACGTCGGCGAGGTCCGCAGCGCGTTCGGCGAGGTACCCGCCCATGCCGGTGAGCAGCTCGCGGTATCCGGCGAACGCCTCGAACACCGCGCGTTCGGCCGTCGCACCCCGCGCCACGTGCTCGCCGACGCTCGCGTGCACCGCCGGGTCCTCGAGCATGAGGGCCTGGGCCTCGAGCACCTCGGCCGCTGCGCCCTCCACCGAGGCCGCCCGACGGCGGAGCTCGCGCGCGACCTCCGCCGCGGCGGTCTGCGCCCGTTCGAGCTCCAGCTCGGGACCGCGCCCGCTCGCCGCGGTCGACGGCTCGGGCGGCGGCGGCGACATCCAGGCCACGGGCCCGATCGCCACGCCGCGTCCCACCCCGATCCCGTTGAACTCCACCTCGACCACCCCCGGCTCGATCGGCACCCAGCCTAGCCCTGCGGGCGCGGCCGCGGGTCGGGAACGCTCAGTCGATCGGGGTCGGCACGATGCCGAAGGGAGCGAGCCCCTCGGCCCCGCCGTCGGGCGCGGTGAGCACCCAGATGCCCCCGGCGTGCACGGCGACGCTGTGCTCCCAATGCGCCGCATCGGCGCCGTCGGCCGTCGTGACGGTCCAGTCGTCGTCGCGCACGAAGCTCTCGATCGCGCCGGCGACGAGCATCGGCTCGATCGCGACGACGAGGCCCGGCTTCACGGCGGGTCCCCGGCGGTCGACGCGGTAGTTGAACACCGGCGGCTCCTCGTGCATCGTGCGGCCGATGCCGTGCCCCACGTAGTCGGTGAGGATGCCGTACTCCCCCTCGCCGCGCACGTAGTCCTCGATCGCCGCCCCGACCTCGTTGAGATGCGAGGCGCGGGCGAGCGTCGCGATGCCGTGCCAGAGCGCGTGCTCGGTGACCTTCGACAGCGTCTCGCGTGCGGCGACGATCTCGGGCCGCGACGGGTCTGGCAGCACGACCGTGAACGCCGAGTCGCCGTTCCAGCCGTCGACCTCGGCGCCGCCGTCGACGGAGACGATGTCGCCGGGCTGGAACCGCCGGTCGCCCGGGATGCCGTGCACGACGTCGTCGTTCACCGAGACGCACAGGGTGTGCCGGTACCCGGGGACGAGCTTGAAGTTCGAACGACCGCCGGCGGCCGTGATGGTGCGCTCCGCGGCGGCGTCGAGCTCGAGGCCGGTCGCGCCGGCCACGGCGAGACGCCGGGCCTCAGCGAGCGCCGCGGCCGTCGCACGGCCAGCCGCGACCATCGAACGCAGCTGGGCCGGCGACTTGTAGATCGAACGCCGGAACACGTGGGTCAGGCCGCGGCGCCGGGGTGCCGGGGCGCGAGGCCCCGAGCGGCGAGCGCCTCGAAGATGCGCCCCGTGACCTCGGCGAGCGTGCCGACGCCGTCGATGCGGGCGACGAGGCCGCGTTCGCGGTAGACGTCGAGGATCGGCGCCGTCTCGCGCTCGTAGATCGCCAGGCGATTCGCGATGACCTCTTCGGTGTCGTCAGTGCGGCCCTGCTCGACCGCGCGCTGGTGGATGCGCGTGATCGACTCCTCGCGCGGCACCTCCAGCTCGATCACGGCGTCGAGCGATTCGCCGCGCCCGGTGAGGAACGCGTCGAGGTCGTCGACCTGACCGCGGTTGCGGGGGTAGCCGTCGAGCAGGAAGCCCTCCGCGGCGTCCGCCTGCGCGAGACGGTCGCGCACCAGTTCGCTCGTGAGCGCGTCGGGCACGAGGTCGCCAGCCTCGATGATCGCCTGGACCCGCTTGCCGAGTTCGGTGCCGCCCGCGACGTTGGCGCGGAAGATGTCGCCCGTGGCCACCTGCGGCACTCCGAACGCGTCCGCGATGAGCACGCCCTGGGTCCCCTTGCCGGAGCCCTGGGGGCCGACGATCAGGAAGCGGGCGGAGCTGGTGGCGTCGGTGCCGTTCGAGGCGGCTGGCGTCATCGGAGAAGTCCTTCGTAGTGTCGCTGCTGGAGTTGGGCGTCGATCTGCTTGACCGTCTCGAGGCCGACGCCGACGATGATCAGGATGGAGGCGCCGCCGAACGGGAAGTTCTGGTTGGCGCCGACCCAGACGAACGCGATCAGCGGGATGAGCGCGACCAGGCCGAGGTAGAGCGAGCCCGGAGCCGTGATGCGGGTGAGCACGTAGTCGAGGTACTCGGCCGTCGGGCGCCCCGCGCGGATGCCGGGGATGAAGCCGCCGTACTTCTTCATGTTCTCGGCCACCTCGTCGGGGTTGAAGGTGATCGCGACATAGAAGTACGTGAAGCCGACGATGAGCAGGAAGTACAGCAGCATGTAGAGCGGGTGGTCGCCCTTGGTCAGGTAGTTCGTGATCCAGAGCACCCACGGCTGCGGGTCCTCGCCGGCGGCCGGCTGGTTGAACTGCGCGATGAGCGCGGGCAGGTACAGCAGCGACGAGGCGAAGATGACGGGCACGACGCCGGCCATGTTGACCTTGATCGGGATGTACGTGTTGTTGCCGCCGTAGGTGCGGCGTCCGACCATGCGCTTCGCGTACTGCACCGGGATTCGGCGCTGGCTCTGCTCGACGAAGACGACCGCGACGACGATCGCGAGACCGATGAGGAGGACGATCGCGAAGATGTCCCAGCCGCGGGCGATGCCGATCGCCCAGAGCGAGCCGGGGAAGGTCGCGGCGATCGAGGTGAAGATGAGGAGCGACATGCCGTTGCCGATGCCGCGCTCGGTGATGAGCTCGCCCATCCACATGATGAGGCCGGTACCGGCGGTCATCGTGATGACCATGAGCAGGATCGCGTACCACGCGTCGTTCGTGATCAGCGCCGAGCACGAGGGGTCGCTGTTCGGGAAGAGCGCACCCGAGCGCGCGACCGTGATGAGCGTCGTCGACTGCAGCACGCCGAGGGCGATGGTGAGGTAGCGGGTGTACTGGGTGAGCTTGCCCTGGCCCGCCTGCCCCTCCTTGTAGAGGGTCTCGAAGTGAGGGATGACCACGCGCAGCAGCTGCACGATGATCGACGCGGTGATGTACGGCATGATGCCCAGCGCGAAGATCGAGAGCTGCAGCAGTGCACCGCCCGAGAAGAGGTTCACGAGATCGTAGAGCCCGGATGCCCCGGCGGCCTGGTTCGCCGCGAGACACTGCTGCACGTTGCCGAAGTCGACGAACGGCGCGGGAATGAAGGATCCGAGCCGGAACAGGGCCACGATGCCCAGCGTGAACCCGAGCTTGCGGCGAAGATCCGGCGTGCGGAAGATCCGCCCGATGGCGTTGAACACTCGTCCTCCTGTTGCTCCGTGCGATGCGTCTGCGCCGCGCAGGGAGTTGGTTCGTTATACGACTCGAGCCAGTCGAGACCCCGCTTATCCTACGCGAGGTCCCGACTGGCTCGAACCAATCGTGTTTCGGTCTTACTTGACCGAGCCGCCGGCGGCGACGATCTTCTGCTCGGCCGAGCCGGAGACCTTGTCGACGGCCACGTTGAGCTTCACCTGGATGTCGCCGTTGCCGAGCACCTTGACGCGCTCGTTCTTGCGCACGGCGCCCTTCTCGATGAGGTCGGCGATGGTGACATCGCCGCCCTTCGGGTAGAGCTCGGCGAGCTTGTCGAGGTTGACGACCTGGTACTCGACGCGGAACGGGTTCTTGAAGCCGCGGAGCTTCGGCGCACGCATGTGGTACGGAAGCTGGCCACCCTCGAAGCCGGGGCGGATGTTGTTGCGGGCCTTCGAACCCTTGGTGCCGCGACCGGCGGTCTTGCCCTTCGAACCCTCACCGCGTCCGACGCGGGTCTTGTCCTTCTTGGCACCGGGAGCGGGGCGGAGGTGGTGGACCTTCAGCACCTGCTCGCGCTTCTCCGCGACGTCGGCCTTGGGGGCCGCCTTCTTCGCGGGAGCCTTCTTCGCGGGGGCCTTCTCGGCCTTCGCGTCGTCGGCCTTCGCGGCAGCGGCCTTGGCCGGAGCCTTCGTCGCTGCAGCCGCCTTGGGGGCGGCCTTCTCGGCGGCGGGCTTCGCGGCGGCCTTCTTCGCCGGGGCCTTCTTCGGGGCCTCGGTGGTGGCGTCGTTCTTCTCGTCAGCCATTAGTCAATCTCCTCAACCTTCACGAGGTGAGCGACGGTGTTGACGTACCCGCGGTTCTGCGGGGTGTCCTCACGCACGACCGACTGGCCGATTCGCTTGAGCCCGAGGCTGCGCAGCGTGTCACGCTGGTACTGCTTCTCGCTCACCTTGGACTTGATCTGGGTCACCTTCAGCTGCTTGGCCATCAGGCACCTGCCTTCGCTGCTGCGGCAGCCTCGGCCGCCTGTGCCTCGGCACGGATGAGGCGCGCGGGGGCGACCTCGTCGTAGTCGAGACCACGACGGGCGGCGACCGCACGGGGCTCCTCGAGCTGCTTCAGCGACTCGACCGTGGCGTGCACGATGTTGATCGTGTTCGACGAGCCGAGCGACTTCGAGAGCACGTCGTGGATGCCGGCGCACTCGAGCACGGCGCGGACCGGACCACCGGCGATGACACCGGTACCGGGCGACGCCGGGCGCAGGAGCACCACACCGGCGGCAGCCTCACCCTGGACGGGGTGGGGGATGGTCGAACCGACGCGGGGAACGCGGAAGAAGTTCTTCTTCGCCTCCTCGACGCCCTTCGAGATCGCGGTCGGAACCTCGCGCGCCTTGCCGTAGCCGACGCCGACGAGCCCGTTGCCGTCACCCACGACGACGAGCGCCGTGAAGCTGAAGCGACGGCCGCCCTTGACGACCTTCGACACGCGGTTGATGGTGACGACGCGCTCGAGGAACTGGCTCTTTTCAGCGTCGCGACCACCACGGTCACGGCCCTGGTTGCGGTCGCGACCGCCGCCACGGCGCGAGTCGCGCTCGTTGCGGGCCGGCTCGGACGCCGCTGCCGTCTCGACGGGTGCCTCTGCGGTCACCTCGGTCTCCTTCACAGTGTTCTCGCTCACAGGCTCAGTCCTGCCTCTCGCGCTCCATCGGCGATCGCTGCGACGCGACCGGCGTACTTGTTGCCGCCGCGGTCGAACACGACGGAGTCGACACCGGCCTGCTTGGCGCGCTCGGCGACGAGTTCGCCGACCTTCTTCGCCTTTGCGGTCTTGTCACCGTCGAACGCACGGAGGTCGGCCTCCATGGTCGACGCCGACGCGACGGTGTGACCCTTGGCGTCGTCGACGACCTGCACGAAGACGTGGCGGGCCGAGCGGGTGACGACGAGACGGGGGCGGAGCTCCGTGCCGACGATCTTCTTGCGAAGGCGGGTGTGGCGGCGCGAACGCGCGGCCGTCTTGCTCTTCACAGCCATGATTACTTACCTGACTTTCCGGCCTTGCGACGCACGACCTCGCCGGCGTAGCGGATGCCCTTGCCCTTGTACGGCTCGGGCTTCTTGATCTTGCGGATGTTGGCGGCGGTCTCGCCGACGGCCTGCTTCGAGATGCCGGCGACCGTGATCTTGTTGTTGCCCTCGACGGTCAGCGTGATGCCCTCGGGAGCCTCGACCGTGACCGGGTGCGAGAAGCCGAGCGCGAACTCGACGGCGCTGCCCTTCTGCGCGACGCGGTAACCGGTGCCGACGATCTCGAGGCCCTTGGAGTAGCCCTCGGTGACACCGATGATGTCGTTGGCGATGAGGGTGCGCGTGAGGCCGTGGAGCGAACGCGAGGCGCGCTCGTCGTCGGGACGGGTCACGACGACCTGGTTCTCCTCGAGCTTGACCTCGATGGGGGACGCGACGTTGAGCGAGAGCTCGCCCTTCGGGCCCTTGACGGTGACGGCGGAGCCGTCGATCTTGACGTCGACACCCGCGGGGATCGCGATGGGGAGTCGTCCGATTCGTGACATGGGGTTACCACACGTAGGCGAGGACTTCCCCACCCACGCCCTTCTTCTCGGCCTGGCGGTCGGTCAGCAGACCGCTGGAAGTGGACAGGATCGCGACGCCGAGGCCGCCGAGGACCTTGGGCAGCTCGGTCGACTTCGCGTACACGCGGAGGCCGGGCTTCGAGACGCGCTTGATACCGGCGATCGAGCGCTCGCGGTTCGGGCCGAACTTGAGCTTCAGCGTGAGGGTCTTGCCCACGCGAGCGTCGGTGACCTCGAAGTCGGCGATGTAGCCCTCGAGCTTCAGGATCTCGGCGATGTGCGCCTTGAGCTTCGAGTTGGGCATCGACACGGAGTCGTGGTGCGCGGAGTTCGCATTCCGCAGGCGGGTCAGCATGTCAGCGACCGGGTCGGTCATCGTCATGACGATTCGTTCCTTACGTTCACCAGGTTTCAGGACCCGTTACACGGGGACTGACCTGTGGTGTGGCCTCAGCGATTGCATGAGACCGAAGTCCCGCACCCGCCGGCCTCCGAGTGATCGGAGACCGGCGAATGCGAGCACAAACTCGTAGAGTCTACTACGCGTTGTCGGCCGACTTGAACGGGAAGCCGAGCGCCTTGAGCAGCGCGCGACCCTCGTCGTCGTTCTTGGCGGTGGTCACCACGGTGATGTCCATGCCGCGAACGCGGTCGATCTTGTCCTGGTCGATCTCGTGGAACATCGACTGCTCCGTGAGACCGAAGGTGTAGTTGCCGTTGCCGTCGAACTGCTGGTCGCTGAGTCCGCGGAAGTCGCGGATGCGGGGCAGGGCGAGCGAGAGCAGGCGGTCGAGGAACTCCCACATGCGGTCGCCGCGGAGCGTGACGTGCGCACCGATCGGCTGACCCTCGCGCAGCTTGAACTGCGCGATCGACTTGCGGGCCTTGGTCACCTGCGGCTTCTGGCCGGTGATCTTGATGAGGTCGGCGATCGCGCCGTCGATGACCTTGCCATCGCGGGCGGCCTCGCCGACACCCATGTTCACGACGATCTTCACGAGGCCGGGCACCTGGTGCGGGTTCGTGTACTCGAACTGCTCGGTGAGGCCCTTGGCGATCTCGCCGCGGTACTTGGTCTTCAGTCGCGGCTGGATTTTGCCAGCCTGCGTAGCCGTGTCGGTCATTACAGGTCCTTACCTGACTTCTTGGCGTAGCGGACGCGGACGGTCTTCGTGACGCCGTCCTTCGTCACCTGCTCGGTGCGGAAGCCGACGCGGGTCGGCTTCTTCGTCTCGGGGTCGACGATCGCGACGTTCGAAACGTGGATCGGCGCCTCGTGGGTCTCGATGCCGCCGGTCTTCGAGCCGCGCTGCGTCTGACCGACGCGCACGTGCTTCGTGACGAAGTTCACGCCTTCGACGACGACGCGGTTCTCGGCGACGAGCACCTCGAGGACCTTGCCCTGCTTGCCGCGGTCTCCGCCGCGAGCCTGGCTGCGGCCCGAGATGACCTGGACGAGGTCGCCCTTCTTGATGTTGGCCATGTTTTTACAGCACCTCCGGTGCCAGCGAGATGATCTTCATGAACTTCTTGTCGCGAAGCTCGCGACCGACCGGCCCGAAGATACGGGTGCCGCGGGGGTCACCGTCGTTCTTCAGGATGACCGCGGCATTCTCGTCGAACTTGATGTACGAGCCGTCGGGACGACGGGTCTCCTTGACGGTGCGGACGATGACGGCCTTGACCACATCGCCCTTCTTGACGTTGCCGCCGGGGATAGCGTCCTTGACGGTCGCGACGATGACGTCACCGACACCGGCGTAACGACGCTTCGAACCGCCGAGAACGCGGATCGTGAGCAGCTCCTTGGCGCCGGTGTTGTCGGCGACCTTGACTCGTGATTCCTGCTGAAGCACTTCGAACTCCTTCTTTCAAGCAAGCCCGAGGCTTACTTGGCCTTCTCGACGATCTCGACGAGACGCCAGCGCTTCGTGGCGGAAAGGGGGCGGGTCTCGCTGATCACGACGAGGTCGCCGATGCCGGCGGTGTTCTGCTCGTCGTGCGCCTTGACCTTCGAGGTACGGCGGATGACCTTGCCGTACAGCGGGTGCTTCACGCGGTCCTCGACCTCGACGACGATGGTCTTCTCCATCTTGTCGCTGACGACGTAGCCGCGGCGAACCTTGCGGTAGCCGCGCACCTCGGTGGACTCCGCGAGGTCGGTCGCGGTTTCGACCGCGGGCTTCGCAGCCTTCTTGGTCTCAGCCATGATCAGGCCTCCTTCGTCTCTGCGGCGTCGGCCGGGGCATCCGCCTCGGCCTTGGCCTTCTTCGTCTTCTTCTCGGCCTTGGCGGGGGCCGCCTCGACCGGCGCGGGCGTGGCACGGATGCCGAGCTCGCGCTCACGGATGACCGTGTAGATGCGGGCGATGTCGCGCTTGACCGCACGGAGGCGGCCGTGGCTCTCGAGCTGACCGGTGGCCGACTGGAAGCGCAGGTTGAACAGCTCTTCCTTGGCCTTCTTCAGCTCGTCGACGAGTCGCTCGTCTTCAAAGGTGTCGAGCTCTGCGGGGCTGAGCTCCTTGGTGCCGACGGCCATTATGCGTCGCCCTCCTCGCGCTTGATGATGCGTGCCTTGAGGGGCAGCTTGTGGATGGCACGGGTCATGGCTTCGCGGGCGAGCTCCTCGGAGACGCCCGAGACCTCGAAGAGGACGCGACCCGGCTTGACGTTGGCGACCCACCACTCGGGCGAACCCTTACCGGAACCCATGCGGGTTTCGGCCGGCTTCTTCGTGAGCGGACGGTCGGGGTAGATGTTGATCCACACCTTGCCGCCACGCTTGATGTGACGCGTCATGGCGATACGAGCGGACTCGATCTGACGGTTGGTCACGTAAGCGGGCGTCAGCGCCTGGATGCCGTACTCACCGAACGACACCTTGGTGCCACCGGTGGCCTGGCCCGAGCGGCCGGGGTGGTGCTGCTTGCGGTACTTGACTCGACGGGGAATCAACATGGTTATGCCTCAACTCCTGCGGTCGCCGGCTCGGCCTTGGGGGCGCGGTCGCGACGGGGACGGTCGTTGCGGTCGCGAGACGGCTTCTGGGCCGCCTGCTCGCGCGCGAGTTCCTTGTTGGTGATGTCGCCCTTGTAGATCCAGACCTTCACGCCGATGCGGCCGAAGGTGGTCTTGGCCTCGTAGAAGCCGTAGTCGATGTTCGCGCGGAGCGTGTGCAGGGGCACACGGCCTTCGCGGTAGAACTCCGAGCGGCTCATCTCGGCGCCGCCGAGACGGCCCGACACCTGGATGCGGACACCCTTGGCGCCGGCGCGCTGCGCGCCCTGCAGGCCCTTGCGCATCGCGCGGCGGAACGCCACACGAGCGGAGAGCTGCTCGGCGATGCCCTGCGCGACGAGCTGGGCGTCGGCCTCGGGGTTCTTCACCTCGAGGATGTTGAGCTGGATCTGCTTGCCGGTGAGCTTCTCGAGGTCGGCGCGGATGCGCTCGGCCTCGGCGCCGCGGCGGCCGATCACGATGCCGGGACGCGCCGTGTGGATGTCCACGCGGACGCGGTCGCGGGTGCGCTCGATCTCGATGCGCGAGACACCCGCGCGGTCGAGCGACGTCTGCAGCAGACGGCGGATCTTGACATCCTCGGCGAGGTAGTCGGCGTAGCGCTGTCCGGGCTTCGTCGAGTCGGAGAACCACCGCGACACGTGGTCGGTGGTGATGCCGAGACGGAAGCCGTACGGGTTGACCTTCTGACCCATTACTTCGTACCCTCCTCGGGCGTGGCGAGCACGACGGTGATGTGGCTCGTTCGCTTGTTGATGCGGAAGGCACGACCCTGCGCACGCGGCTGGAATCGCTTGAGGGTGGTGCCCTCATCGACGAATGCGCGGCTGATGTAGAGGTCCTGCTCGTCCAGATAGGTGTTCGTTGCATCGGCCTTGACGCGAGCGTTCGCGATGGCCGAGGCGACGAGCTTGTACACGGGCTCGCTCGCACCCTGGGGGGCGAACTTCAGGATGGCCAGGGCCTCCTGAGCCTGCTTGCCGCGGATCATGTTGACGACACGACGGGCCTTCATGGGGGTCACGCGGATGTGACGCACGCGTGCGATCGACTCCACCATTTCTTTCCTCCTTCACGCCACCGCGTCAGCGGCGGCGGCCCTTCTTGTCGTCCTTCACGTGACCACGGAAGGTGCGGGTGGGGGCGAACTCGCCGAGCTTGTGACCCACCATGGTCTCGGTGACGAACACCGGGATGTGCTTGCGGCCGTCGTGCACGGCGATCGTGTGCCCGAGCATGGCCGGGATGATCATCGAGCGGCGCGACCACGTCTTGATGACGTTCTTCGAACCGGCTTCGTTCTGGACGACGACCTTGCGAAGCAGGTGCTCGTCGACGAAGGGGCCCTTCTTGAGACTGCGAGGCATCTTCTCTTACTCCTACTTGCGCTTCTTGCCGACGGTGCGACGACGGACGATGAGCTTGTCGCTTTCCTTGTTGGGGCGACGAGTGCGGCCCTCGGACTTGCCCCAGGGGCTGACCGGGTGACGACCACCGGAGGTCTTGCCCTCACCACCACCGTGCGGGTGGTCGATCGGGTTCATCGCGACACCACGCACGGTCGGGCGGACGCCCTTCCAGCGCTTGCGGCCGGCCTTGCCCCAGTTGATGTTCGACTGCTCGGCGTTGCCGACCTCGCCGACGGTCGCGCGGCAGCGCGCGTCGACGTTGCGGATCTCACCCGAGGGCAGACGGAGCTGCGCGTAGGGGCCGTCCTTGGCGACGAGACGCACCGAGGCGCCGGCCGAGCGAGCCATCTTGGCACCGCCACCGGGGCGCAGCTCGATGGCGTGCACGACGGTACCGGTGGGGATGTTCTTCAGCGGCAGGTTGTTGCCCGGCTTGATGTCGGCGTTCGGGCCCGACTCGACGATGTCGCCCTGCGAGAGCTTGTTCGGAGCCAGGATGTAACGCTTGGTGCCGTCGACGAAGTGCAGCAGCGCGATGCGCGCGGTGCGGTTGGGGTCGTACTCGATGTGAGCGACCTTGGCGTTGACGCCGTCCTTGTCGTTGCGACGGAAGTCGATCACGCGGTACTGGCGCTTGTGGCCACCACCGATGTGACGGGTCGTGATGCGACCCTGGTTGTTACGACCACCGGTCTTCGACAGGGGGCGGAGCAGCGACTTCTCAGGAGTCGAACGCGTGATCTCCGCGAAGTCGGCGACCGACGAACCGCGACGACCCGGGGTCGTGGGCTTGTACTTACGAATAGCCATTTTCTACCTCTGCTCCTTAGCCGACAGCCGTGAAGATGTCGATCGAGCCGGACTTGAGGGTGACGATCGCGCGCTTCGTGTCCTTGCGCTTGCCCATGCCGAACCGGGTGCGGCGGGTCTTGCCCTGACGGTTCAGGGTGTTGATCGACGCCACCTGGACGTTGAAGATCTTCTCGATGGCGAGCTTGATCTCGGTCTTGTTCGAGCGGGGGTCCACGGTGAACGTGTACTTGCCCTCGTCGATCAGGCCGTAGCTCTTCTCCGAGACGACCGGCGCGATGATGATGTCGCGCGGGTCCTTGTTGTGTGCGGCGCTCATGCGGAGACCTCTTCCTTCTTCGCCGACTTCGCGGCCACGAAGGCCTCGAGCGCGGCGGCGCTGAAGACGATGTCGTCGGCGACGAGCACGTCGTAGGCGTTGAGCTGGTCGACCGGCAGCACGTGCACGGTCGGGATGTTGCGGACGGCGCGCTCGGCGAGCTCCTCGTCGCGCGTGAGCACGATCAGGAAGTGCTTGGCCGGGGCGATGCCGCCGAGGAGCGCGATCGCGTCCTTCGTGCGGGGGGCCTCACCGGGGACGAACCCGGAGACCGCGTGGATGCGGCCGCCGCGAGCGCGGTCGGAGAGGGCGCCGAGGAGAGCCGCGGCGATCATCTTCTTGGGGGTCCGCTGCGAGTAGTCGCGCGGCTGCGGGCCGTGCACGACGCCACCGCCGGTCATGTGCGGAGCGCGGATCGAGCCCTGACGAGCGCGGCCGGTGCCCTTCTGCTTGAACGGCTTGCGACCGGCGCCCGAGACTTCGCCGCGGGTCTTGGTCTTGTGCGTGCCCTGGCGTGCCGCAGCGAGCTGCGCGACGACGACCTGGTGGATGAGCGGGACGTTGGTCTGCGCGTCGAAGAGCTCGGCGGGCAGCTCGAACGAGCCGGACTTCTTGCCGGTCGCGTCGAGCACGTCGATGGTGTTGGCGGTAGCCATGGACTACGCCCCCTTCACTGCGTTGCGGACGAAAACGAGACGGCCGCGAGCACCGGGAACCGCGCCCTTGACGAGCAGCAGGCCCTTCTCGGCGTCGACGGCGTGGACGCGGAGGTTCAGCACGGTCACGCGCTCGCCACCCATGCGACCGGCCATGCGCATGCCCTTGAAGACACGGCTGGGGGTCGACGAAGCACCGATCGAACCGGGCTTGCGGTGGTTGCGGTGCGAACCGTGCGAAGCCGAGACGCCCTTGAAGTTGTGGCGCTTCATGACACCGGCGAAGCCCTTGCCCTTGCTCGTGCCGACGACGTCGACGAGCTGGCCGGCCTCGAAGGCACCCTCGACCGCGAGCTCCTGGCCGAGCTCGTACGACGCGGCGTCCGCGGTGCGGACCTCGGTCACGTGGCGGCGGGGAGTCACGCCTGCGGCCTGGAAGTGGCCGGCGGCGGGCTGGTTGACCTTGCGCGGGTCGATGGCGCCGGCGGCGATCTGCACGGCCTCGTAGCCGTCCTTCTCGACGGTGCGGAGCTGCGTGACCACGTTCGGGGCGATCTCGATGACGGTGACGGGGACGAGCTTGTTGTTCTCATCCCAGACCTGGGTCATGCCGAGCTTCGTGCCGAGCAGACCCTTCACGTTCTTGGTAGCGGAAGACATCTGTTACCTCAGAGCTTGATCTCGATGTTGACGTCGGCCGGCAGGTCGAGACGCATCAGCGAGTCGACGGCCTTGGGCGTCGGGTCCACGATGTCGATGAGACGCTTGTGGGTGCGCATCTCGAAGTGCTCGCGGCTGTCCTTGTACTTGTGGGGCGAGCGGATGACGCACACCACGTTCTTCTCCGTCGGAAGCGGCACGGGGCCGACGACCGTGGCGCCCGCGCGGGTCACCGTGTCGACGATCTTGCGCGCCGAGGTGTCGATGACCTCGTGGTCATACGACTTCAGTCGAATGCGGATCTTCTGTCCCGCCATTGCTGACTCTCTCTCTGTCAAGGCGTCTTACCCCTTCCGAGGGCATCGGACGCCGCGTAGCTACTCCGTGTGAAGCACCACTGTTCTTCTGTCAAAGGCCGGTGATCGAGCCTGTCGAAGCCACCCGCCCGGATGACCCGGGGCGGTGCCCTCGACACGCTCGACCTTCGAGCCCCAACCGGCGCGCACGCAGCACGGGAAGACCCGTGCCAGGTGGTTGTCGGTTGTGTGTTCTGCTGCCTGCCGCCTAACCTGACCCCGGAGCTGCGCTTCGGGTGGTTATGCACTGCCTGACAGTGATTCGAACGCGCGCACGAGGGCACGCGTTCGAAATGTTGAACTCAACGAGTTTGCCACAGTCGAGACGTCCGTGCAACCCGGGCGTGTCGCGCCCGCCGCTCCTCACAGGGACGTCGCAGGAAACGGCTCCGATCCGCGCGATGCCGCATGATGGGTGGAGGGGCCATGACCCCGTCTGGAGGCGCAATGAGCGAGCACGCACATCAGGTCAGCGATCGGATCGGACCGGGCAGCGTCTCGGTCACGCGCACCGGTCCTCGCAGCTACGAGGGGCTGAACGAGCGCGGCGCCACGGTGCGCATCGGCGGCGACGAACTCGAGGGCGTGCACTTCTCGCCGGGCGAGCTACTGAAGCTCGCCCTCATCGGCTGCGCGGGCCTCAGCACCGACCGGGTCGCGGCCCGGCGGCTCGGCGACGACTACGCGATCACCATCTGGGCGCACGGCCTGAGCGACCCCGAGACGAACCGGTACACCCGCGTCGAGGAGGAGTTGCTCGTCGATCTCGGCGGGCTCGAGGCATCCGATCGCACCAAGCTCATCGAGATCATGGCCCGGGCGATCGAGCGGGGATGCACCGTGGCGCGCAGCGTCGAGGACAGCATCGAGCTCGACACCACCATCGACGGTTCCCCGGCGTAGCCGCGCCGGACGCCGCTCACTCCTCGACGGAGTTCTCGCACGCCGCCGCGCGCTCGCCCGCCATGCTCGGAGCGACGACGCCCGCTCCCACGATGACGGCGATGAGTCCGGCGAGGCCGCTCAGCAGGAACACGGGGCGAAGCCCGAGCCCGCGGCGGCCCTGGCGGAACGGATCCTCGATCCAGCGCTTCGACAGCCCCGCGACGAGCACCGACACCGCGACGAGGACCACCATCAGCCACGGCGGGCTCGGCATCCCGGTCAGGTAGGGGGTGAACATGAAGATCGGCCAGTGCCAGAGGTACAGCGAGTACGAGACGTCGCCCGTCCACTGCACCGGACGCAGCCGGGCGACGCTCGCGGGCGACCAGGCGCGCTCCGGCATGCCCGCCCAGATGACTGCGAGCGTGCCCACCACCGGCATCAGCACCACGAGTCCGGGGAACACCTCGGGCGAACGGAAGGCGACGATCGGCACCACGATGAGCACGAGCCCCGCCCATGAGACGACGGAGCGCACCCCCGCCCTGCCGGTGAGCTGGGGGCGGCTCACGATCGCGAGGATCCCGCCGACGCCGAACTCCCAGGTGCGCGCGAAGGTCGAGAAGTAGGCGAGGTTCGGATCCTGCACGGTGAGGAGCACCGAGTGCACGAACGAGGCGACGGTGACGACCGACAGCATCACGAGCACCACGACGGTGGATGCCCCGCCCCGCCGGGCGGCGATCCAGAGCGCGACGATGATGAGCAGCGGCCAGAAGAGGTAGAACTGCTCCTCGACCGACAGCGACCAGAAGTGCTGCACAGGGGTCGATTCGAGATCGGCGCGCCGAGGGATCTGGGAGTCGACCGCCAGCTGCCAGTTCTCGTAGTAGAGGGTGGCCGCGACGATCTCGCGGAACCACGAACGCCACTCGCGCTGCGGGACGAGCAGCAGGGTGAGCGCCGAGACGGCCGCGAGGGTCGCGATCGCCGCGGGCAGGATGCGGCGGGCCCTGCGGAGGTAAAAGTCGCGCAGTGAGAGGCGGCCCGATCGCTCGACCTCCCGCATGAGGAGCCCGGTAATGAGGAACCCGGAGACGACGAAGAAGACGTCGACGCCCATGTAGCCGGCGGGTGCCACGGCCGGCCAACCGTGATGGAGCACAACCGCCCCCACGGCGACGGCCCGGAGAGCCTGGATCTCGGGACGTACCGTGGATCGAGCGAATGGCGGGGGTGAAGCAGCCATCGGCTCAACCCTACGGTGAAGGCGATCGTTCGCCCAAGGGCGACTTTCGCGATACCGCCCCTCGGAGGCGCCCCGACCCTCGGAGGGAACGACGAAGGGGGCCGGGCCGAAGCCCGACCCCCTCACAGGTCGCGTATCGCGAAGATTACTTGATGATCTTCGTGACGGTACCGGCGCCGACGGTGCGGCCACCCTCGCGGATGGCGAAGCCGAGGCCCTCCTCCATGGCGATCGGCTGGATCAGCTCGACGACCATGTCGGTGGTGTCGCCGGGCATGACCATCTCGGTGCCCTCGGGCAGCGTGATGACGCCGGTGACGTCGGTGGTGCGGAAGTAGAACTGCGGACGGTAGTTCGCGTAGAACGGGTTGTGACGGCCGCCCTCGTCCTTCGAGAGGATGTAGGCAGTGCCCTCGAAGTTGGTGTGGGGGGTGACCGAACCCGGCGCCACGACGACCTGGCCGCGCTCGACGTCCTCGCGCTTGGTGCCGCGGAGCAGGAGACCGCAGTTCTCGCCGGCCCATGCCTCGTCGAGCTGCTTGTGGAACATCTCGATACCGGTGACGGTGGTCTTCTGCGTCGGGCGGATGCCGACGATCTCGACCTCGGAGTTGATCTTCAGCGTGCCACGCTCGGCGCGGCCCGTGACGACCGTGCCACGGCCGGTGATCGTGAAGACGTCCTCGACGGGCATGAGGAACGGCTTGTCGCGGTCGCGCACCGGGTCGGGCACGGACGAGTCGACGGCCTCCATGAGCTCGAGAACCGAGTTGACCCACTTCTCGTCGCCTTCGAGCGCCTTGAGGCCCGAGACGCGAACGACCGGAGCGTCGTCGCCGGGGAAGCCCTGCGACGAGAGCAGCTCGCGGACCTCGAGCTCGACGAGCTCCAGGATCTCCTCGTCGTCGACCATGTCGCTCTTGTTGAGCGCGACGAGCAGGTAGGGCACGCCGACCTGCTTGGCGAGCAGCACGTGCTCACGCGTCTGAGCCATCGGGCCGTCGGTGGCGGCGACCACGAGGATCGCGCCGTCCATCTGAGCCGCACCGGTGATCATGTTCTTGATGTAGTCGGCGTGACCAGGGGCGTCGACGTGCGCGTAGTGGCGCTTCGGCGTCTCGTACTCGACGTGCGAGATGTTGATCGTGATGCCGCGCTGACGCTCTTCGGGAGCCGAGTCGATCGACGCGAAGTCGCGCTGAACGTTGGTCGCCGAGGGGTACTTGTCAGCAAGCACCTTCGAGATCGCAGCGGTGAGCGTGGTCTTGCCGTGGTCGACGTGACCGATCGTTCCGATGTTGACGTGCGGCTTGGTCCGCTCGAACTTGGCCTTAGCCACTGTGGGTCCTCCTCAGGACTCGTGTAGAGCCGCCGGGCGCTGGATTGCGACCGGTGGCCTACGGGGGTTGTGTTGATATGTTACGCGAACCGGAAGGTTCGTGCGGGCAGGGCTATTCGCCCTTGTTCTTCTGGACGATCTCGTCGGCGACAGCCTTCGGGACCTCCGCGTAGCTCTCGAACTCCATCGAGTACACCGCACGGCCCGAGGTCTTCGACCGCAGGTCACCGATATATCCGAACATCTCCGAGAGCGGGACGTGCGCACGCACGACCTTCACACCGGCGGCGTCCTCCATGGACTGGATCTGGCCGCGGCGCGAGTTCAGGTCGCCGATGACGTCGCCCATGTACTCCTCAGGAGTACGGACCTCGACGCTCATCAGCGGTTCGAGCAGGACGGGGTTCGCCTTGCGAGCGGCTTCCTTGAAGCCCATCGAGCCGGCGATCTTGAACGCCATCTCCGAGGAGTCGACGTCGTGGGCGGCACCGTCGAGCAGGCTCGCCTTGACACCGACCATCGGGTAGCCGGCGAGGATGCCGTACTGCATCGCGTCCTGGAAGCCGGCGTCGACCGAGGGGATGTACTCGCGCGGCACGCGGCCACCCGTGACCTTGTTCTCGAACTCGTAGGTCTTGTCGCCTTCGATCTCGAGCGGCTCGAGCGCGAACTGGATCTTCGCGAACTGGCCGGAACCACCGGTCTGCTTCTTGTGGGTGTAGTCGTGACGCTCGACCGCGCGGCGGATCGTCTCGCGGTAGGCCACCTGGGGCTTGCCGACGTTCGCCTCGACGTTGAACTCGCGCTTCATGCGGTCGACGAGGATGTCGAGGTGGAGCTCGCCCATGCCCTTGATGACCGTCTGACCGGTCTCCTGGTTCTGCTCGGTGCGGAAGGTCGGGTCCTCCTCGGCGAGCTTCTGGATCGCGGTGCCGAGCTTCTCCTGGTCGGCCTTGGTCTTCGGCTCGATGGCGACCTCGATCACGGGGTCAGGGAAGGTCATCGACTCGAGCACGACCTGGTTGTCGGGGTCGCACAGCGTGTCACCGGTCGTCGTGTCCTTCAGACCGATGACGGCGTAGATGTTGCCCGCGGTCAGGAAGTCGACCGGGTTCTCCTTGTTGGCGTGCATCTGGAAGATCTTGCCGATGCGCTCCTTGCGGCCCTTGGTCGAGTTCACGACCTGCCCGCCCGAGTCGAGACGACCCGAGTAGACGCGCACGTAGGTGAGGCGACCGAAGAACGGGTGCACGGCGACCTTGAACGCGAGCGCGGCGAAGGGGTCCTTCGCGTCGGCGTGACGGAGGATGATCTTCTCCTCGTCGCGCGGGTCGCGGGCCTCGACGGCCGGCACGTCGAGCGGCGACGGCAGGAAGTCGATGACCGCGTCGAGCATCGGCTGGACGCCGCGGTTCTTGAACGCGGAGCCGCAGAGCACGGGGTAGATCTCGGAGTTGACGGTGAGCTTGCGGATCGCGGCCTTGATCTCGGCCACGGTCAGCTCTTCGCCGCCGAAGTACTTCTCCATGAGCTCGTCGCTCGTCTCGGCGACGGTCTCGAGCAGCGCGGTGCGGTACTCGGCGGCCTTCTCCACGAGGTCGGCGGGGATCTCCTCGACGGCGTACTTCGCGCCCATCTGGACGTCACCCTTGGCGTCGCCGCGCCACGTGAGCGCGCGCATCTCGACCAGGTCGACGACGCCCTCGAACGAGGACTCCGCACCGATCGGGAGCTGCAGCACGAGCGGCTTCGCGCCGAGGCGCGAGATGATCGTGTCGACTGTGAAGTAGAAGTCGGCGCCGAGCTTGTCCATCTTGTTGACGAAGCAGATGCGCGGGACGTTGTACTTGTCGGCCTGGCGCCAGACTGTCTCGGACTGGGGCTCGACGCCCTCCTTGCCGTCGAAGACGGCGACCGCACCGTCGAGCACGCGGAGCGAACGCTCCACCTCGACCGTGAAGTCCACGTGGCCGGGGGTGTCGATGATGTTGATCTGGTTCTTGTTCCAGAAGCAGGTCACGGCGGCAGACGTGATCGTGATGCCGCGCTCCTTCTCCTGCTCCATCCAGTCGGTCGTCGAGGCGCCGTCGTGGGTCTCGCCGATCTTGTGGTTGACGCCCGTGTAGAACAGGATGCGCTCGGTCGTGGTGGTCTTGCCGGCATCGATGTGCGCCATGATGCCGATGTTGCGGACCTTGTTCAGGTCGGTGAGCACGTCTTGTGCCACGGGGGTTCCTCCGGAGGATTCAGGAAGCGAAGGTGGGGGGCGGGTGGATGCCTCGGCGCGGTGCTGGGGCATCCACCCGGCCTACTGCCAACGGCAGTGGGCCTGAGGGATGCAGCCGCGGTGCGGAGGCATCCACCCGGCCTACTACCAGCGGTAGTGGGCGAAGGCGCGGTTCGACTCAGCCATCTTGTGCGTGTCTTCGCGGCGCTTGACCGCAGCACCCAGGCTGTTCGACGCGTCGAGGATCTCGTTGGTGAGACGCTCGGTCATGGTCTTCTCGCGACGAGCCTTGGCGTAGCTGGTGAGCCAGCGGAGCGCCAGGGTGTTCGCACGGTGGGGCTTGACCTCGACGGGGACCTGGTAGGTCGAGCCGCCGACGCGGCGCGAGCGCACCTCGAGGGTGGGGCGCACGTTGTCGAGCGCCTTCTTGAGGGTGGCGACGGCGTCCTGGCCGGACTTGGCGGCGACGTTCTCGAGCGCTTCGTAGACGATGCGCTGCGCGAGGTCCTTCTTGCCGTCGACAAGGATCTTGTTGACGAGCTGGCTGACGACCGGCGAGCCGTAGACGGGGTCTGCGACGACGGGGCGCTTCGGAGCGGGTCCCTTGCGAGGCATTACTTCTTCTCCATCTTCGCGCCGTAGCGGCTGCGAGCCTGCTTGCGGTTCTTCACGGCCTGCGTGTCGAGGGCGCCGCGGATGATCTTGTAACGGACACCCGGGAGGTCCTTCACACGACCGCCGCGAACGAGCACCATCGAGTGCTCCTGCAGGTTGTGGCCCTCACCGGGGATGTAGGCGGTGACCTCGGTGCCGTTCGAGAGCTTCACACGGGCGACCTTGCGGAGCGCGGAGTTCGGCTTCTTCGGGGTGGTGGTGTACACACGCGTGCACACGCCGCGCTGCTGGGGGTTGGCCTTCAGGGCGGGAGCCTTGGTCTTGGTGACCTTCGGCGAGCGACCCTTGCGGACCAACTGCTGAATGGTTGGCACTGCTTCTCCTTGTTGGTGCTGCACGGTGACAGCGGTGATGGATTTCACATCAGACCCACCGGCGCCGCGGAACCGCGGAGCCTGCAATGGTGGGTATGCCGTGGGGGTGACCCGCTGAACAGCGCAGGCACCCGAATGCGCGCGCCTGAGCGCACACACCCGATCTATGGTAATGCCACGTAACGTTGCGGTCAAATGACGGCGGATGCCGCGGGCGCGCCCGTCAGCCCGGCCACCCCGGGGCGTCGAGTTCGCGGTCGAGGTCGGCGAGCATCTCGGCGACCTGCGGCTCGACGAGCCGTTCGATCGCATTGCCGATGCGGTAGCGGTGCTGGGCGAGCTCGATGCAGATGCGTCGACCGAGCTGCTTGGCGAACTCGTCGGCAAGTCGCACCTCTTCACGCAGCGCCTCCTTCTCCTCCAGGGTGAAGGGGCGCGGTGCGGGCTCGTTCGCCTCGGCCGCCGTGACGGCCTCGAGGCCGCCGAGTGTGAAGAGGAACGGCTGGTCGGGAACCGGCTCGGGGTCGACCTCGAGGCCGAGGTACTCGGGGTCGAGGCCCTCACCCGCACGGTACGGGCGCCGGGCCTTGCGCTCTTCGGCGAGCCGGATCTCGCGGTGCAGCATCGGCAGGTTGCGTGCGGTGTAGTCGTCGACGGACACGTCGATGACCCCCTTCATGCGCATCGAGAAGGCATGCTGCACCGGATGCGGGATGTCGACGTCGAGGCCCGCCGCGGCGAGGATCGGCGAACCGAAACAGCGCTGGCAGAGGCGAACGCGGGCACGATGCGTGCCGGGTCGCCACCGCGGCAGCCACTGCAGCCAGCGGTCGACCTCGTGGCTCACGCGCGCCTCGACCGAACCCTCCATCGGGTTCACGATACTGCGCCGGATGCCGCGGCGCGCCCAGTCGGCGAACGAGTGGCGCCGCGCCGCTCCGCTCGTCCCGCGTGCTCGGGAGTCTGGCGTTCGCCCTACTCCTCCTCGTCGCGCTCCCACGGCCAGCGCGGACGCTCCATCCCGCCGCGCCGTCCGCGCGCGACGAGGACGGCCAGGGACGCCGTGAGCGCCGCGCAGGCGGGCACGAGCAGGCCGAACCAGCCGGAGCCGAGCACCAGGGCGAACCGCAGGCTCGCGAACACCGCCGACGAGGAGCCGAGCAGGTGCCCGATCGCGGCGACCGCGACGAAGGCGAGCCAGCTCGCGACCGCGGCGACGATCACGGTGCCCGCCATGCGTTCGGGACGGCGCAGCAGCACGCCCAGCGCGATGAAGACCGTCACGACGGATGCCCCGACCGCCGCGGGTCCGACGAGGAGGCCGACCGACGGGTCCCCGACGACCTCGAGGTCGAGCAGCAGGCTCACGAAGCCGAACCCGCAGACGACGAGCGCGAGGTCGAGCGCCGCGGCGAAGCTCGCGACGACCCATGCGTCACGCGTGCGCTGCGGTTCGCTCCCGCGCGATTCGTCGGCCATGACCCGAGGCTACGCCGGTTCGGTCACCCGGGTGATCAGTCGACGAGGCGCAGCGACGCGACGATCTTGGCGAGCGAGGGCGCGGCGCTCGCGACGAGCTCCTGCGGGGCCGGGCTCGCCATGACGCGCACGGTCGCCCGCTCCCCCTGGAGCAGGTACGCCAGGCCCGCGGCCGGCCTCCGCTCGGGCGCGGGTGCGAACAGGCAGCGGACCGAGATGCCGCTGCCGATGCCGGGCACCTCCACCGGGTCGACGACCGGCCGGCCGACGAGCTCGGCGTCGCCGAGCAGCGCCCGCACGAGCGAGCCCTCGATCGTCTGCGGCTCGGAGACGCCGATGCTCACGACGAGGCCGAACGGCGCCAGCTCGGGCAGGTGGACGAGTCCGACCGCGGCGCCCGGCAGCAGGCGGTCGCGGGCCTGCGAGAGCCACTGGCGAACGGCCTCGAGCTGCTCGTCCGTCGCATCGGCGTGCCGGCGACGGACGCCGTCGAGCGCCTCGTCGACCCACGCCTCGCCGCGCTCGCTCGGGTCGGTGGGCACGCGCACCCAGGCGCTGCTCGGGGCGTCGAGTTCGAGTCTCATCCGGACAGCATCGCACGCCTGCCCGGCGGCCGCGTCATCGGGAGGCGAGCTCGGCCCGCAGATCGCCCGTGCGCTCCGCAGGGCGCCACTCGGCCGCCGCGACGATCGCGTCGAAGAGCTCGAGCATGAGCGGCCCGGCGTCGACGAGGATCGTCGAGAACCCCACGAGCACCGCGGCCGGCCGGCCGGGCTCCGTGAGCCAGTAGTCGACCTGCAGCGCCTCGGCCTCGTCGTCGCCCGAACCCGAGGTCACGAGACGCGAGCGGCGCAGCACGATCGAGTCGCCCTTCTCGAACGCCACTCCCTCGTCCTCGGCGAACTCGGACCACAGGCGGTCGGAGTCGGCGCCCGCGGTGCCCCCGAGGAGGCCGGCGACGAGGTGCTCCGCGACGAGCGCCGGTTCGGGGCGATCGCCGAGGGGAAGCGCCGGCCGGTACTCGATGAGCGTCGTCGCGAGCGTCGCCCGCGACGCCAGGCGCAGCGCGATGTGCTGCTGGGTGGCGCCCGCGGAGATCGCCCGCCCCGCGGCATCCGTCAGGCGTCGCCGGTGCGCCGCCCTGATCGCCGCGTCGTCGTCGCGTCGGCCGTACTCGCGCCGGACGAGCTCGCGGATCGACTCGGCGGCCTCCGCCGGCGAACCGAGCGGCACCTCCCACCACTCCCCCGGAAGCCGGAACTCCAGTGCGGCCCGTGCCGCGGTCACCCCGCAGCCTCGGCGAGTTCCTCGTCGGTGAGGACGAGCCCGCTGCCGCGGTAGGCCCCCACCTCGATCGGGATCTCGGACCGGCGCTCGGACAGGCGCAGCTCGGCCGGAGCCTCGCCGCCGGCGGGATCGGGAGCGGCCACATGGAAGGCGTACGTCGTGAAGCCGTCGGCGCCCGCGTCGACCGCCCGCACCGCGCCGAGGAGCACCTCGCCGAGGGCGGCGTCGCCCTGCTCGTCGAGCTCGATCTTCGCGCTGAGCCGGTACGAGCCGGGGGTACCGGCGCTCGCAGTGCCGATCGTCGCCGAGGCGACCCCGTCGATCGACTCGAGCTCGCGCTCGATGGCCGCCGCATCGATCTTCATCTCGGTTCCCTCCGTCGTGGGCGTGGTGCACCCGGTCAGCGCGGCGAGCACGACGGCTCCGCCGAGCAGCAGGCGAGATCTGCGCGCCCGCATCTAGTCGCCCCTCGTGTACGCGTAGTCGGTGCTGCCGGTCGGCTCCCTGAAGTAGTCGGAGACCTGGATCCCGTCGTCGGCGTCGGGGTCGTCGGCCATGAACGCCGTGCCCTGCGACGACCCGCCCTCGTCGACCTGGTTCTGCATGGTCGTCTTGTACTTCTCGGAGTCGTGACCGAGCGCGTCGGCCCCGCCGGGCGGCGGGACGTCGATCTTGTAGCGGTTCGGCTGGTTCGAGTAGTCGGGCGCCCAGGGGTTCTCGGTGCGAGGCACCGGATCGGTCGTGTGGGAGACGTCGAGCACTCGGATGCTCGGCGGGATGGGGAGGTCGTCGACCGATGACCCGGCGACCGCGATCGCGTCCACCTTGTACGTCGACGTGAAGTCGGGGTCGGAGGCGAGGTTGCCCGCGGTGATGCCGCCGAGGCTCCAGCCGGCGAGCATCACATGCGACCCCGGGGGGATGCCGTGCTCCTGCATCGCCGCGATCACCATCTTCTCGAGCTGCGTCTGCTGTGCCTGGTCCATCTTCGCGACGATGTCGCTCGTGACGTCGTTGCCGCTCTCGCCGCCCGGCGTCCACTGCTGGGTGCTCGGGATGTGGATCCGATAGACGATGGTGCCGTCCGCCGCCACGCACGGCACGATGCGGACCACGGACTCGTGATTGGTGTCGGGGTCGTTCGGATCGAGGTGGCCCGCCTCGTCGATGTCCTGGAGATCCTCGAACAGGTCGGCGAGGCCCTGGTCCTGTTGCGGCTTCCACCCCTCGGTCCGATCGACGAAGACGGGGTCGCCGGCCTCGGCGCCCGAGGCGAGCTTGACGACGAGCCAGAGCGCGGGGGCGAGCGCGAACAGGGCCACGATGAGCGCCTGGGTGAGCGCCTCGACCGGGTCCATCCCGGTCATGAGATTCACCGCCGTGAACATGACCACGGTGAGGAGCAGCCCGATGACCGCCGCCGTCACGAGTGCGACCAGCACGAGCACCACCGCGACGAGGGCCATGCCGATGGCCAGCAGCACGACCGCGGCGAACGCGATCAGCGCGATCGCCGCGAGCAGGGCGACGACCGCGAGCGCGAGCACCGCGAGCGCCAGCAGTGCGATCACCCCGAGCAGGACGAGGGCGGCGATGACGATGAGCACCGCCGTGATGAGCTCGACGATGGCCTTGACGACCGCCGTGATCGCCTCGAAGACGGCCTTGACCGCGTCGCGCACGAAGTCGAAGAGCCCGTCGAGGGCGCCGGTGAAGCGGTCCCAGAGCGAGTCGTTGAGGTCGCTGCCCTCGACGACGTTCTCGATGCGTTCCATCGCCCGGCGGGCAGCCTGCTCGAACTCCTCGACGGCCTGGGCGTGACGTCGCTGCGCGGCTGCCGCGTCGGCGCCGTGCTCGTCGGCGGCGGCGCCCGCACGGCCGACCCTGCGCTCCGCGGCGCGCCGTTCATCGGCCTCCGCGGCGGTCGGGAGCGCCTGCAGATCGAGGACCGCGGCGCGACGCGCGTCGGCAGCCCGATCGGCCGCGGCCTCGGCCGCTTCGGCGTCGTCGATCGCCGCCGCGGCGTCGGCCTGCGCGCGCTCATGGACCGCGGCGAAGTCGAGCAGCGCGCGTCCCGTCTCGGAGTACCGGGCCTCGGCCCGCTGGATCTCGCCGGCGAGGGCGCCTGCTTCGCGGCGAATCCGGTCGAGGGCGAGACTGCGCATGTCGTCGGGGCTCGCGATCGCCTCCAGCTCGGCGACCGCGCTTCGGATCGCCTGCGCGGTGTCGACGAGTCGCGCGCCGCTCCGGCGCACGATCGCGGGTTCTCCGTGGATCGGTTCCATCACCCCTCCGAGGCCAGGTCGCGGTCGAGCGTGGTGAATGCGTCGTGCACCGCGACGAGGGCCGAGGCGACCGTGTCGAGCTGCTCGGCGAACTCGTCGCGGCGATGCGACCAGGTCGATTCGAAGTCGCGGATCGTCCCGGCCAGATCGCCGTGGCCGCAGGCGTCGGCGGCCGCGCCGGCGACGCCGTCGGTGCCGTCGAACGCGTTCGCGAGCGAACTCGCGTTGCGCGCCCCCTCGCCGATCACGGCGAGGTCGAGTCTGATCATGCCCATCAGCTGCTCCTCTCGATGCGGGGCGCGGTGTCCGGCGGGGCCGAACAGTCCTCGGCGGGTGCGGCCGAGGCCGCACCCGCCGAGCCGCGAGGACTAGTTGCCGGCGAGTGCCTGGTCGGTGTCCTTGATCGCCTGCATCATCTTGCGCAGCGACTCGCCCATGTCGGAGATGCCCTCGATCGCCTTCTCCAGACCGGTCGTCAGCTCCGTGTAGCCCTCACCGAACTTGCCCGACGCGTGCTGCGTCTTGAAGTCGTCACCGAGGAGACGGTCCACATCGTCCTTCAGACGACGCAGCACGTCGCCGATCTCCTCACGGCCCGAGTCGAGACGACCGGCCATCGACTCCATCTCACCGTACGACGCCTTGAAATCAGCCATCATCAACCCCATCCATCAGAATCCTCCGCCACCCGGACGGGCGACCTCCATGAGACTAACCGCAGCCTGCGAGCCACGAGAATGGGCAGCACTCCCCATGCTCCCGCGGCCCGACCGCCTGGCACCCGCTGCCTGCTCCCGACCGCCCGCACGTTCGCGACTCAGTACAGGCCGCGCGCCAGGCACGCCTCGGCGAACTCCGCGTCGATGCGCCGCCGCAGACAGAGCACACCGAGCCCGTCGACGACCGCCACGCGCCGGACGAGCGCGTCGCCCTCGGGTTCGGCCGCGAGGATCGCGCCGAGGGCGACGAGCGATTCGTCGTCGATCCGCGCGAGTTCGGCATCGGCGTCGGCGACCGCACGCTCGGCCACGGCCATCGCCTCGGGCGCATGCTCACGGTGCCAGGCCCGGTACTCGGCGTACGCCCGGAGCTCGAGCACGATCGCACCGACGAACATGAGGGATCCCACCACGACCAGCCAGGTGACCCACCATCCGTCGCGCGAGACCTGCCACCAGAGCATCGCGAGTCCGACGCCGCCGAGCACCGCGAGGAAGACGAGGAACTTCGGCGGGTACTGCAGCGCGAGCACGTCGCGTCGACGGGGTTCGGCGAACGCCATCCAGAGCGCCGCAGCCGCGGTGAGTGCACCGCCCCAGATCGCGGCCGCGTCGGCGTCGAGCAGGAAGCCCCCGCCCTTGCCGGGGAACGCGAGCACCGGACCAGTGAAGGCGGCGAGGGTGGCGAGCACCAACGGCCAGATCGGGCGGCCGCCGGCTCCCCCGGGACCCGTGGCGGCCCCGGCGACGAAGCGCTCGTCCGAGCGTCGGATCGCCTCGATGCGGGCGGTGGCGTCGCGGTCCACGAGGGCCGCGAGCGCCGGGCGGAGCGCGACTCCCGCGGCCTCGCGCTGGAGGGCGAGGACGATGGGGACGGCGCCGAAGCCGTCGTCGAGGTCCTCTCGCTCGGCGCACGCGCGCACGGCGCGACGTCGGCCGTCGCCGCCCTCACCCAGCTCCGCGACGGCGCGCGCGGCCGGCTCGACCCGCTCGACGACCCCGAGCCACGCTGCGGCCGGTGCTTCGGCGTCGACGCGATCGAGGTCGTCCCGAGTCACCCGGCGACCTCGACGAGCGGCAGCTGCACCGTGACGAAGCGGCCGTTCTCGACGAAGATGCCCCGACCGGCCGGGAACTCGTGGCGCGCCACCTTCGGGAACGGCACCTTGAAGAGCGAGTCGCCGTCGTAGGTCTCGGGCCGCAGCGCGATGCCCCGACGTCCCGCCTTGAGCTCGCCGACGAGGCCGTAGCCGCTCGAGAGCTGCGAGACATCCCCGTCGCCGATGAGGAAGTGCTCGCTGCGGTTGACCGCCTGGAAGAGCTCCTTCATGGGGCGCTCGGCGTCGGTGTCGCCGAACTCGGTGATGTTCTCGACGACGATCATGATGCGCTTCGTGATGCCCTCGTCGGCGACGAGCTCCTTGAGCTCCTTCGCGAGCGCCCGCGCGTCCTCGATGGACGAGACCGTCCGCCGCCACGCCTGCGCGTCACGCAGTGCGGCCCGGCGCCCGCCGAAGTGGAAGAACTCCGTCTCGGGGTCGAAGCGGGCGACCGCCGCGATGAGCGCGCGGAGCGCGTTCGTCTTGCCGCTCTGCGGCGGGCCCGCGACCACGAAGGTGCCGATCGGCTCGAAGCCCTTGGGGCCGAGCACGTCGTCGGCGACGCCGATGACCGGCGCCCCGTCGATCGAATCGGGCAGTTCGTCGGCGCGGAGCTCGGTCGGCAGCGAGCCGATCTCGGGCGCTTCGGATGCCCCGCGCTCGCGCAGCGAGGTGGCGAACGCCTCCATCGCCTGGGTCTGCTCGGCGACGTTCGTGGTGCCGCCGAGCACGGCGATCTGCGTCTCGAGCCCGTCGACGATCGCGCGACCGGGGGCACTGCGCTCGTTGAGCACGTCCTTCGGGGCGCCGAGGATCGCGTACGAGCTCTCGTCGGCGAGGCGGAGGACCACGCGCCGGTTGACGTTGGCGCTCACCGCCGTGGGCACGGCGCCGTAGCGATCGGCCGTCGCGACCGCGTGGATGCCGAGCGGGCGGCCCTCGCCGAGCATGCGCATGAACACGTTGTAGAACGGCGCACGCGCGGAGGTGCCCTCCCACTCCTGCTTGAACGTGCCGAAGCCGTCGATGAGCACCAGGAGGCGGGCTTCATCGCGGCCGGTGATCGCCCGATACTCCGTGAGGCTCGCGGCGTTCACGGCGGAGAAGCGCTTCGCGCGGTCGTCGAGCATGCCGCGCAGGGTCTTCAGCAGGCGCTGCACGCGCTCGGCGTCGTCACCCGGGACGATCGAGCCGACCTGCGGGAGCGACTCGAGCGAGCGCAGTGAGCCCGTGCCGAAGTCGAGGCCGTAGACGTGCACGCGGCCGAGCTCGGGCCGTGCCCCCGCCGCCACGGCGATGGTGCGCAGCACGGTCGTCTTGCCGGCGCCGCTCGTGCCGTAGACGAGCAGGTGCCCGTCGGTGTCGGGCTCGAAGTAGACGGCTTCCTGCAGCTGCCGCTCGGGGATGTCGGCGCGCCCGAGCGGGATGCGGGCGTCGCCGTCGAGGGCGAGTTCGGCGAGATCGACGGTCGTCGCCAGCTCGTCGAGCCAGGGTCGCCGCGGAGCGGGGATGCGGCTGTCGGCGGCCGCCGAGACCAGCGACGCGACGAGGCGCTTCTGGTCGTTCGGGCCGAGGTCCTCGTCGTGCGAGTCCGACTCCTGGTCGTTGTCCGACTCCCAGAGCGTGATCGAGCCGAAGCGCAGCTCGGCGACCTTCACCTGGGCCTGCTCGGGGGTGTCCGACGTCCACCCGCCCGCGTAGCCCGACTGGAAGGGCACGAGACGCCCCGGCCCGGTCTTCGCGATGCCGCGACCCGGGATCGACGGGTCGAAGGTGCCCGCGACGGGGTCGCCGACCACGTCGTTGGAGTCGGACTCGTCGGCCATGCGCAGCGCGACGCGGAGGTTGGTGTTCGCGCGCAGGTTGTCCTTGATGACGCCGGCGGGGCGCTGCGTCGCCATGATCAGGTGGATGCCGAGCGAACGACCGCGCTGGGCGATGTCGACGACGCCGTCGACGAACTCGGGGACCTCACCCGCGAGCGCGGCGAACTCGTCGATCACGAGCACGAGCGCCGGCGGGGTCTCGGGGTCCTGACGCTTCTCGAGTTCGAGGAGGTCCTTCGCCTTCTTACGATTGAAGAGGTGCTCACGATGGTGCAGCTCGGCCCGGAGGCTCGTGAGTGCGCGACGCACGAGGTGCGGGCTGAGGTCGGTGACGAGCCCGACGCAGTGCGGCAGCTCGACGCAGTCGGCGAACGCCGAACCGCCCTTGTAGTCGACGAAGAGGAAGGTGACGCGGTCGGGACTGTACTCGGCCGCCATGCCGAGCACCCAGGCCTGCAGGAACTCGGACTTGCCCGAACCCGTCGTCCCGCCGACGAGGGCGTGCGGGCCCTGCGTGCGCAGGTCGAGCGACATCGCGTCGGGGCTGCCCTGGCCGATGTACGCCTTCAGCGTTCCGGCGCGCTTGAGCCTCGGCCGCTGCCCGCGCGACCGGTCGAGGATCGAGTTGTTCTGCCGCCAGCGCTCGGCGACCGAGAGCGGCTGCGCGGCCATCTCGGTGCCGACGAGCTTCAGGAACGAGACGCTCCGCGGCAGGTCCGACGAGTCGGCGGTGACCGAGCTCGAGTCCGCGACGGGAGCCAGTCGCTTCGCGAAGACTTCGGCGTACTGGTTCGACACGCCTTCGATCGCGACCCGCTCGTAGTGCTCGCCGGCGCGGACGTAGCCGACCTTGGCACGGTCGAGCCCGTCGCTCGCGTCGATGTAGGTGCGGCAGGCGGCGGGCAGCGACTCGACCGTCGGGGCGAGGAAGATGGTGTACACGCCGACGTCGGCGCCGCGCTCGATCAGCTGGGTGAGGCGGGGGCGGTCGACGGGCGCGTCGTTCGACGCGACGAGCACGAGGGCGAGGTCGGAGGCGGCCTCACGGTTCGGCCCGATCTCCTCGCCGACCTTCGCGCCGCGCTCCATGCTCGTGTCGGGCAGCCGCAGCGGCCCGCGCCGGCCCGGCGAGCCCGACAGCCGCGACATGATCGACTCCTCGAGCCCGTTGAGGAGCGCCGTGCCCGCCGACTGACTGTCGGCGAGGGCCATCTCGGCGAACGGCGAACGCGGGCTCGTGGTGTGCGGGAGCCACTTCATCCACTCGAGTTCCTTCGCCCAGGCGGGGTCGACGATCGCGGTGGTGATGAGCTCGTTCGGCGCGTGCAAGCCGAACAGCTGCACGCCGAGCCCGCGGAGCACGTCGGCCGCGAGGTGCCGGGGACCTGCGATGCCGATCGCGCCCGACACCGGCAGCAGCTCGATGAGCGGCACGTCGTCGATGCGCTCGTGCCGGTTGCGGAGCACGTCGACCTGCTTCGCGTAGCGGGCGATGCCGCGCTGGTCGCTCGACTCGGCGACGGTGTTGCGGCTGCGCGCCCGGCCGACGCCGAGCCGCAGCCCGAGGAAGTTCCAGTGCTCGGGACGCCTGGTCCAGAGGAGCGGCCCGAGGCGCATCGCCTGCTCGTACACGTGCGCGACCGCGGGGGCCTCCTCGTGCCGGCGCTCGCGTTCGACGATCGTCTCGGCGCGGAGCGACTCCTCGAGGTCTTCGATCTGCGTCTCGAAGGTCTCGATCTCGAGCCGCAACTTCTTGCCCTGCTGGGTGCGCTGGCCGACGAAGTTGCCGAGCATCATGAGCGGCGCCATCACCACGATGAGGAGCGACGTCGGGCGTTGGGTCATCGCGAACATGGCGAGCCCGAGCAGGACCGGCGCCATGATCATCGGCCACGGGAACAGGCGCGGCTCGGCCTCCGAGGGGATCACCGGGTGGCGGTGCTCGGTGCCCGGGTAGCGCACCTCGACCCGCGGCGAACGGTTGAACATGAGCGCGCCGCCGCGCTCGAGCACCGAGGCGTCGGGCGCGCCGGCCGCGCTGGCGGCGAGATCGAAGGAGACTTCGGTGGCGCCGATGGTGATGACCTGGCCGGGGATGACGCGGACGCGCTGCACGAGCCCGCCGTCGACGAGCAGGCCGTTCGCCGAGTTGAGGTCGACGAGTTCGATCGAGTGGTCGACCTCGATTCGAGCGTGCCGCTTCGAGACGAGCGAATCGGCGAGCAGGAGGTCGGCGTCGGCGCCGCGCCCGATGACGCTCGCCCCGCGCGGCAGCCCGAACTCTCGGCCGGCGTCGGCGCCCGAGTGCACCCGCATCACGGCGACCGCCTCGGCGGTCGCGCCGTTCGGCCGAGGCGCGTGCGCCACGACCGCGGCGTTGAAGCCCGAGCCGATCGGTGCGTCGCCGATGAGCACCTGCGGGTCGAGCACGACGGGCTCGCTCGAGGTCGGCGGCGCGACCGCGAGGGTCACCCCGGAGGTGCTGCCGAGCACCGGAGTGCTCGGATCGTTCGTGGCGATCGCGCGCGCGACATCGCCGACGGTCGCCGTCGCGTCGGCGGTGATGACGAGGTCGACCGGTGCGCCCTGCTGACGCCGGAGTCCGAGTTTGAGCTTCATGCCTTACCTTCCGGGCTCGCTCGTGATGGTGAAGCTGCGACCGCCGACGACCACGAGCGCACCGGGTGCGAGCGGGGTGCGGACACCGGGAACGAGTTCGACGATCCGTCCGTCGGGCAGTCGCACCTCGGTGCCGTTGGTCGAGCCGCGATCGGCGATCCAGAAGCCGCCGTCGACGGCGCCGAACTCCGCGTGCACCTTCGAGATGCGCTTCGAGGGATCGTCGACGGGCAGCAGTTGCGCGTTCGCTCCGGGCCCGGCATCGGGCGCGCGGCCGAGCAGGCCGAATGCGGATGCCTCGACGGCGGTGCCGTCGTCGAAGCGGAGCACGATCCGGGTCGGCGTCGACGAGCCCGGAGGCAGGGCGACCTCGGGCGACGCTGCGGTTGCGGCGGGCGCGCCCGCCGGGAGCTGGGTCGGAACGAGCTGCGGCGGCGCGGGCGGAGCCGGTGCGGCCTGGGGCGGAGGGGGCGGAGCGAAGGCCGGCGGCGCCGCGGGCGGCGCCTCACCGCCGATCGGCGGCGGGGTCCACGACTCGATGCCCGTCGCGCCGGGCGACACGACTCCTGAGCTCGACCGCTCGGCCGGGATCTGGAACACCTCGCCGAGCGGGCGATCGCTCGCGAGCGACGGGAGCCGGACCGCCTCGGCCTCGGGCGGCGCGGCCGCGACGCGCCGGGCCCGTCGCATCGCCCGGGCGTCGAAGGGGTCGAGCGCGCGACGGGCGTCGACGACGTAGCATCCGCCCACCCGATCGAGCCAGGAGCGGCCGCGCTGCTCGGGATCCCACGAACCCGAGGCGAACAGGATCGCCGGGCCGATGAACGGCAGCACGAATTGCGCGGCGCCGAGCACGAGTGCGCGCAGCACGATGCGCCAGAACCCGGCCGGTCCGAAGTCGCGCACGCTCACGGAGCGGAGCCCCGCCGCGGCCTTGCCGACGGTGACGCCGAGCCGGCCGTGCAGCACCAGTTGCACGAAGCCGAAGACGACGGTGAGCGCCTCGCCGACCAGGATCGCGATGAGCGGGCCGGTGGCCGCCGAGCCGAGACGGGTCGGGTCACCGCCCGACGCGAGCACCGGGTCGACGAGCAGCAGCACCCCGATCAGGGTCGGCGTCGCGAGCACCGCCCAGATGGCGGCGTCGAGCGCGAAGGCCCCGGAGCGTCGACCGCTCGGCGCGGGCTGGAGCCCGAGCGCCCGCGCGTACTCGGGGTCGGGACGACCATCGGGTCGGAGGCCGGGCGTCGGCTCGTCGTCGATGTCCATGGTGACGCTCACGTCGCTCCTCGAGTCGGCAGGTCGGCAGGGTGGTCCAAGCTGCTACCCAACCCGATCGTGGGCACGCTGTCGATGGGGAGGAGTCACCATCCCCGTCTGACGAGCGTACCCGCAGCCTCCGGCTCTGTTGCGCGTTGTGCACAGCCGCCCGCGGCGGCCTCGATCAGCGCAGCGGCTGCGGCTGCGGCCCCGCGGCCAGCTCTCGGTCGTACGCCTCGAGCGCGAGCCGGTTGCGCTCGTTCACGGTGCGCCCGCGAGCGGCGATCCACCCGCCGAGCCAGATCGGGATCTCGCGTGCGATCAGGGCCGCGACGATCGCGAACGGGTCGAGCCAGCGCTGGGCGATGAACGACTGCGCGTCCTCGAAGGTGAGGGTCCACGCCTCGATCGTGAGCAGCGCGCCGCCGAGGTACGAGAAGTAGACGAGCACCCCGACGAGCAGTCCGAACACGACGTACGCCCACCAGCGTCCGCGATTCACGATCGCCGCCAGCAGCGCGAAGCCGACGAAGAAGGCGATGATCGGCACCCAGTAGACGGGCTTCGCCAGGAACCGCTCGACGAAGACGGTGCTGACCTCGGCCGCGTCGCCCTGGCTCAGCAGCAGCAAGTAGGCGATGCCCGCGTAGAGCGCCGCGAACAGGGCCGCGCCGATGAGCGCGACGAGCGCACCGAACCCCCGATTGCCCTTCGCGCGCGGCGGCTCGGGAGCCTGGACGTAGACGGTCTGCGCGCCGAACGGGGGCGCGACCTCGGGGGCCGGCTCGGGGGCGAGGGTGGCCGCACCCGATGCCGCCGCGACGGCGGCCGTCGAGGCGGGGACGTAGGTCTCGCGACGCACGGAACCCGCGGGCACCGGCAGCGGTGCGGCATCGGCGTCGTCGATGCCGTTGCCCTCGTCGTCGTCGGAAGCGGAGGTCTCGGCGCCCGCGTTCGCGCGCAGCACTGCGGCGTCGAGCGCGCTCGTCTCGGCAGTGTCGGACTGCGCGGGCTCGTCGAACAGTTCGGGCTCCGCGGCATCCGGAACGGCGGGTTCGGCGGGCATCGCTGCGGTGGCGTCGGCGTCGTCCGCAGCGGCGGGCGCGGCGGTGCCCGCGGCCTCGGCGGGCGCGGCGGAGTCCTCAGGCGCGATGGGCTCATCCTCTTCGGCGGTACCGGAGTCGGCGGCTCCCGCGGGCTCGGCCGAGGCCGCGTCGGTCTCGGCAGGCTCGACGGCCTCGGCGGGCTCGCTCGTCTCGTCGCGCCGCACCTCGTCGTCCGACTCGGATCCGGGAGTCGTGCTGCTCATGATCGCGCTCCTTTCGGGTACGCCTCGTACCCGCGGTGCGCCAACTGTAACGCCGCGAGGCCGCCGCAGCCCCGCGCCGCGCGGATCCGGCGGTGTTTCCCATGCACGCCCCGGCACGTCGTCGCGACGGCGAGGGGACCTCATCCTCCGGTGGGCGGCTCCACGACCGGAGTCGTGACGACGAGTTCGGGCGAGGTCGCGACGCTGCTGGCGTAGCCGGGTGCGATGCCGACGATCTCGACTCGGTATCGACCGTCCCGCCCGGTGACATCCACCACGTCGCCGGTCTCCCCGAGGGGTTCGCCGTCCAGATACCAGCGGTACTCGAAAGCCACCGCCGGCGTCCAGGACCCCGGGTCTGCCGTCAGCATCGCGCCGTCGAGCACGAGCGCCGGAGCTCCCGGCTGCATGACGCCCGCAGCGACCGCCGCCGTCGGAGCGGAGTCGACGTGGACCACGGCGACGCCGGCACCGCTTGACGCGACCCGGACGGCGAGGCGACGCCCGAGCAGATCCGGTGGGATGGTGAACTCGCGTTCCGTTGCAGCCGGGATCGGCTCGCCGTCCGCCAGCCATCGATACGAGAACGCCGAGGCACCGGACCAGCTGCCGGCGTCGGCGACCAGCGTCTCACCCACGCCGGCCGTCCCCGAGATCGTCGGCGTTCCCATGCCCACGACGCTGCCCGTCGCCGCGCTCGACTGCGTCACCGTCGGATACCCCGACAAACGCCCGGTCACCTTCACCACCACCGACTTGCCCGCACTCGACGACGGCAACGTGTACGACGACGACGACGCACCCGACACCGCCACCCCGCCCACGAACCACTGGTACGACAGCACCGTGCCCTTCGTCCACGTCCCCGGCACCGCAGACAACTTCCCACCCACACGCGCCGTCCCCGACACCGTCGGCACCGGCGCCAACGCCACCCGCGTCGACGACGCCTTCGACGTCACCGCCATCGACCCGAAGCCCGCCTGGCGACCCGTGACCCGCACCGACAGGAACTTGCCCACCTGCGCGGACGACGGCACGAACGTCTTCCCCGTCGCACCCGACACCGCGACCCCGTCCGCGTACCACTGATACGAGAATGACGTCCCCGACGACCACATCCCCGTGTTCGCCGTCATCGTGCCACCCGTCCGAGTCGTCCCCGACACGGTCGGCGTCGCCCACGCCAACACCTTCGGCGTCGCCGCGCTCGACTGCGTCACCGTCGGATACCCCGACAAACGCCCGGTCACCTTCACCACCACCGACTTGCCCGCACTCGACGACGGCAACGTGTACGACGACGACGACGCACCCGACACCGCCACCCCGCCCACGAACCACTGGTACGACAGCACCGTGCCCTTCGTCCACGTCCCCGGCACCGCAGACAACTTCCCACCCACACGCGCCGTCCCCGACACCGTCGGCACCGGCGCCAACGCCACCCGCGTCGACGACGCCGATGTCTTGGACAACGGCGCCCAGGCAGGGTCGTCGACGTACGCCCTCACCGAGAGTTGTGCTCCGACCTGAGAGGAAGTCGGCGCGAAGCTGCTCGACTGGGCGTTCACGATCGCCGAGCCGTTCGCGTACCACTGGAACTTCACCGGTGCGCCAGCACCCCAGTCGCCGGCGTTCGCGGCGAGGGTCGCACCGACGTACGGGGTTCCCGTGATGACGGGGACCCGAGCGGCAACGGCCTTCGCGGTCGCCACAGATTTCATCGAGGCCTCGCCGTACCCGTCCTTGCTGCCCCATGCGATGACACTGATCCGCTTGCCGACCGCTTCGGGCGGCACGGTGAACTCGGAATCGCCCTGCGAGTAACCGACGACCCACTCACCGTCGAGCAGCCACTCCCAGTTCACATGCGCACCGTCTGTCCAGTCGCCCAGGTCGACCTTCAGGACGTTGCCGACGCCCGCGATGCCGGAGATCGTCGGCGTCGCGGGCTTGATCACACGGAGAGACGGCTCGGAGACGGCCGAACCATCGGCGTACCTCGGCGCACTCCCCGTCGTCCGCACTGTGAGGCGCTTCCCCTCGTCCGCGACGGTCGGCGTGTATCGTTCACCGGTCGCGCCCGAGATCGGGACGCCGTCCGCGAACCACTGCCGGGCGGTCGTCGTCGAGCCCGACGTGTTTCCGTACGCGTCCCGAATGAGGAGTTCGACGCCGACGGCGGGCTCCCCGCCGTCGTCGAACCAGGGCGTGCCCCACTTGAGGACCTTCGGGGTCCACGCGGAGTCCGCCGTCATCGTCGAGTAGCCGGCCTTGGTCGCCGTCGCCGTCACCTTGATCTCGGCGTTCGCCATCTCGGGCGTGACGACCAGCTCCGGGCCGACATGAGCGGGCGCGAACCCTCCGACCCATCGGTAGACGATCTCGACCCCCGGGATCGGCGAGGTCGCGGAGGCGGTGAGCGTCTCACCGATCGCAGGCGTGCCGCTGATGGTGGGCACGCTGACCGTCGCCTGCCGCCCCGTGACGACGCCGGTGAGATATCCGTTCGGCTTCACGGTGAGGATGCCGGCAGATTCGAGGGTCTCGGCAGCGGGCCAATACCATTCCGCGCCCGATCTCGGTGTGATCCTGAGTCGGATCTCGCCGGGCCGCACTCCCTCGAGCGCGAAACCGCCGAGGACGTCGCTCTCGGTGGACGCGATATCGGAGCCCGCGCTGTCGACGGCCGTCACCACGGCATCGCCGACGGGCATCCAGCCGCCATCGTACAGACGGACCGTCCCTCGGATCTCGGCTCCCTCGAACTCCGCGAAGTCGATGCCGTCGCGCGCTTCGCCTTCGCCGACGACGACCGATTCGGCGTCCGACTCCTCGCGCACACCCGGCCACCACTCGCCGAGGAAGCGCGACGCGTCCATCTGCGAATCAGATCGCCAGCCGTCCAGGTAGGACGGGCTCTCGTCCCACCCGTCGAGCGTACGAACGGTGTACGCACCGGCCGCGAGCCCACCGACGCGGTACTCGTCGTAGTCCGGTTCGATCGATCCCGCGATTCGCCCGTCCGCATCGAACACGACGACTCGCCTCGACGAGCTGCGCCCCGCCACGGAGGCTGCGGGTGCGAGCACCGGATGCTGCTCCAGCGCTCCGCCCGCGGCGAGGTCGTGGAGTTCGGCCGCGCTCAGGAGCGACGTCCCGCCTGAGTACTCTCGCGCCGCGTCGGGGCCGCCCGTGTACTCGAACGCATAGCGGCCCGGCATCAGCCGAAGCTCGAATCGCCCGGTCTCATCGGCGTACGCCGTCCGGTCCTGGTCCAAGCGATCGCCCACGAGACGATGCGCGGTGACTTGCGCATCGGCGTCGATTTCGCCGTCGGGGCCAGTGACGTCTCCGGTGACCACCGCTGGCTGGATCGTCGTGAGGGTGAACGACCGCGTGCTCCCGTCAGTCAGTTCGAAGCGCTCAGCGTCGGCCGAACTCGCGGCCGCCGGCCACCACAGCGCCGGCTCGCCCTCGATCTGGTATTCGAGCAGGTATTCACCGGGTGGCACCTTCGGAATCGAGAACCGGTCGCTGAACTGGCTCCGTCCGGCCGTGAGCTCGGGGGCCGATCCCTCGACGAGTCGATGGAGCCGCACACTCCCGGCCACGATCCGCCCGAGGTGATCGCGCAACGTCCCGGTGACGCTCGCACTCCGCTGGACTTCGAGATCTGCTTCGGCCCGGCTCCCGTCGATGCGGAAGAGCGGCCCCTCGGTCCGCGCCATGAACGGTGAGGATGACGGGCTCACAGCGACGATCCGGAAGTAGTCCCCGGGAGACACCGGAGTCTTGAGTGCGATCGAGTACGTTCCATCCGCCGTGCTCACCGCCCACCCGAAGTCGTGCTCCGCGACCTGCCCGGTCGGTTGGCGCTGAAACCGGAAGAGGGTGACGCGCGCGTCGCCGACTCCGGCGCCGCCGCCGTCGACGATGCGCCCGGTCACGACCGGCAACGGATCGGACGAGTCCAGCGCATGCGCGGCGAGAGGGGAGACGAGGAGCCCGCTGAGGAGCACGGTCGTCGCGAGCAACAGCGCCAGCAGCGGCCGCGCCCAGCGTGCGGCCGCGCCGTGCTCGCGGTGGGGGTTCGGGACC
Source organism: Agromyces sp. NPDC058126 (assembly GCF_042884595.1). Lineage (NCBI taxonomy): Bacteria > Bacillati > Actinomycetota > Actinomycetes > Micrococcales > Microbacteriaceae > Agromyces > Agromyces sp. NPDC058126. The sequence continues at coordinate 249,829 of NZ_JBHVTS010000002.1, forward strand.
TCGGTAGGGGCAGGGGCAAGGCGCGGCACTGGAACCTCGAGTTCGGGCGACGCGAGTCGCGACGGGACGTGGACCCAATATAGGCACCCCAGATCTCGGCGCGATATCGATCCCAGGGCGGATCCCCGAGTGCGGCCGCCGGTCGACCCGTCGCAGCGCCCACAACGCCGAACGGCCCCCGATCCGGTGGGATCGGAGGCCGTTCGTGGATCTCGACGGGCGTCGCGCTTCGCGCGGCGTCAGTCGATCACCGGGTTCAGCTGTAGTTGCCGGGCGTGAAGTCGTCGCTCGAGAACGCGTCGAAGTCGACGAAGCTGAGGTCGCCCTCGCTGAAGGCCGCGTCGTCGGTGAAGATGCGGTTCGGGTAACGCTCCGCCTTCGCCTCCTCCGTGGCCTCGACCGCGACGTTCCGGTACTTCTGCAGACCGGTGCCGGCGGGGATCAGCTTTCCGATGATCACGTTCTCCTTGAGGCCGACCAGCGGGTCGCTCTTGCCCTCCATGGCGGCCTGCGTGAGCACGCGGGTCGTCTCCTGGAAGGAGGCGGCCGACAGCCACGACTCGGTCGCGAGCGAGGCCTTGGTGATACCCATGACCTCCTGGCGGGCCGAGGCCGTCTTCTTGCCCTCGGTGAGCGTCGCACGGTTGATGCCGTTGTACTTCAGCCGGTCGACGAGCTCACCGGGCAGCAGGTCGGTGTCGCCGTGGTCGACGACGGTGACCTTGCGCAGCATCTGGCGCACGATGACCTCGATGTGCTTGTCGTGGATCGGCACACCCTGCGAACGGTAGACGTCCTGCACGCCGTTCACGAGGTGCTTCTGCACCTCGCGGACGCCCTTGACCCGGAGGACTTCCTTCGGGTCGACGGTGCCGACGATCAGCTGCTGGCCGAGCTCGACGTGCTGGCCGTCCTCGACGAGCAGCGTCGAACGCTTGAGCACGTTGTACGCGATCGGCTCGTCGCCGTTGTCGGGCGTGAGGATGACCTTGCGCTGCTTGTCGGTCTCGTCGATCGTGATGCGACCGGGAGCCTCGACGATCGGCGACGCACCCTTGGGGGTACGGGCCTCGAAGAGCTCCTGCACGCGGGGAAGACCCTGCGTGATGTCGTCGGCCGAGGCCGAACCACCGGTGTGGAAGGTACGCATCGTGAGCTGCGTTCCGGGCTCACCGATCGACTGGGCCGCGATGATGCCGACGGCCTCGCCGATGTCGACGAGCTTGCCGGTCGCGAGCGAACGGCCGTAGCACTTCGCGCAGACGCCGACCGCCGACTCGCAGGTGAGGACCGAGCGGACCCGGATCGACTCGACGCCCGCGGCGATGAGCTCGTTGATGAGCACGTCGCCGACGTCGCTGCCGGCCTCGGCGACGACCTCGCCCTTGGCGTTCACCGCGTCGGCGGCGAGCGAACGGGCGAACACCGAGTTCTCGACGTTCGGGTCGCGGACGAGCTCGCCCGAGGAGTCGACCGTGGCGATCGGGAGCTCGAGGCCCTTCGACGTGCCGCAGTCCTCCTCGCGGATGATGACGTCCTGCGAGACATCCACCAGACGACGCGTGAGGTAACCCGAGTCGGCCGTACGGAGAGCCGTGTCGGCCAGACCCTTACGGGCACCGTGCGTCGCGATGAAGTACTCGGCGACCGAGAGGCCCTCGCGGTAGCTCGAGATGATCGGGCGAGGGATGATCTCACCCTTCGGGTTGTTCACGAGGCCTCGCATGCCGGCGATGTTGCGCACCTGCAGCCAGTTACCACGAGCGCCCGAGGTCACCATGCGGTTGATGGTGTTGTCGGTCGGGAAGTTCTCCTGCATGGCCTTGGCGACCTCGTCGGTGGCCTTGGTCCAGATCTGGATGAGCTCCTGACGACGCTCGAGGTCGGTCGTGAGACCCTTCTCGAACTGCGACTGCACCTTGGCGGCCTGCTTCTCGTACTTCGACACGATCTCGCCCTTCGAGGGGGGCGTGATGATGTCGGAGAGCGCGACGGTGACGCCCGAACGGGTCGCCCAGCGGAAGCCGGCGTCCTTGATCCGGTCGAGGGTCGCGGCCACCTCGGTCTTCGGGTAGCGCTCGGCGAGGTCGTTGACGATCTCCGAGATCTGGCCCTTGCCGGCCTGGCGGTTGAAGTACGGGTAGTCGACCGGGAGCGCCTCGTTGAAGAGCGCGCGACCGAGGGTCGTCTCCATGAGGAACGGCTTGCCCTGCACGAAGCCCTCGGGCTCGTCGCCCTCGCCGAAGTAGAGACCGTCGAGCCGGATCTTCACCTTGGCGCCGAGGTCGAGCTCGAGGTCGCCGGGACGGTTCTGGTCGAACGCGAGGATGGCCTCGGCGATCGACGAGAACGCGCGGCCCTCGCCGGCTGCGCCGGGCTTCTCGGTCGTCAGGTGGTGCAGACCGATGATCATGTCCTGCGAGGGCAGGGTCACCGGGCGGCCGTCCGACGGCTTCAGGATGTTGTTCGAGGCGAGCATGAGGATGCGCGCCTCGGCCTGGGCCTCGACCGAGAGCGGAAGGTGCACGGCCATCTGGTCGCCGTCGAAGTCCGCGTTGAAGGCGGCGCAGACGAGCGGGTGGAGCTGGATGGCCTTGCCCTCGACGAGCTGCGGCTCGAACGCCTGGATGCCGAGACGGTGCAGCGTGGGCGCACGGTTCAGCAGCACGGGGCGCTCGCGGATGATCTCCTCGAGGACGTCCCACACCTGCGGGCGCGAACGCTCGACCATGCGCTTGGCGGCCTTGATGTTCTGAGCGTGGCTCAGGTCGATCAGGCGCTTGATCACGAACGGCTTGAAGAGCTCGAGCGCCATCTGCTTGGGCAGACCGCACTGGTGCAGCTTCAGCTGCGGGCCGACGACGATGACCGAACGGCCCGAGTAGTCGACGCGCTTGCCGAGCAGGTTCTGGCGGAAGCGCCCCTGCTTGCCCTTGAGCATGTCGCTCAGGGACTTGAGGGCGCGGTTGCCGGTACCGGTGACGGGGCGACCGCGGCGGCCGTTGTCGAACAGTGCGTCGACGGCCTCCTGCAGCATCCGCTTCTCGTTGTTGACGATGATCTCGGGGGCACCGAGGTCGAGCAGACGACGAAGGCGGTTGTTGCGGTTGATCACACGACGGTAGAGGTCGTTCAGGTCGCTGGTCGCGAAGCGGCCACCGTCGAGCTGCACCATCGGGCGGAGCTCGGGCGGGATCACCGGCACGACGTCGAGCACCATCGCCGCGGGCGAGTTGCCCGTCGCGAGGAACGAGTTGACGACGCGCAGGCGCTTGATCGCGCGGATCTTCTTCTGACCCTTGCCCTCGGCGATCTGCAGGTGCAGGTCCTCCGCCTCGGCGGCCAGGTCGAACGCCTCGAGGCGCTTCTTGATGGCCTCGGCGCCCATGTAGGCGTCGAAGTACATGCCGAAGCGGTCCTGGAGCTCGTGGAAGTCCGCGTCCTCGGGCTTGAGGTCGCCGACCTTGAGGGTGCGGAAGGCCTCCCACACGCGCTCGAGGTGCGCGATCTGCTCGTCGCCCGACTTGCGGACCTGCGTCATCTCCTTGTCGGCAGCGGCCTCGGCGCGCTTGCGCTGGTCGCTCTTGGCGCCCTCGGCCTCGAGGGTCGCGAGCTCCTCCTCCTTGCGGGCCATGAGGGTCGCGATGCGGGCGTCGCGCTGGTCGCCGATGGTCTTGATCTCGAGGCGGAGCTCGTTCTCGAGGCCGGGCATGTCGGCGTGGCGGCCCTCGTCATCGACGTCGATCACCATGTAGGCGGCGAAGTAGATGACCTTCTCGAGGTCCTTCGGTGCCATGTCGAGCAGGTAGCCGAGGCGGCTGGGCACACCCTTGAAGTACCAGATGTGCGTGACCGGCGCGGCGAGCTCGATGTGGCCCATGCGCTCGCGGCGGACGGAGGACTTGGTGACCTCCACGCCGCAGCGCTCGCACACGATGCCCTTGAAGCGCACGCGCTTGTACTTGCCGCACGCGCACTCCCAGTCGCGGCTCGGGCCGAAGATCTGCTCACCGAACAGACCGTCCTTCTCGGGCTTGAGGGTGCGGTAGTTGATGGTCTCGGGCTTCTTCACTTCGCCGTAGGACCACTTGCGGATGTCCTCTGCGGTGGCCAGGCCGATCCGAAGCTCGTCAAAAGTCGTTGCGTCGAGCAATTTCTCTCCTTGGAAAGTCTCTGTAGTCGTCTACTGGCCTGGCTTAGATCTCGTCGATGTTCGACGACTCGAAGCGCGCGGAGATGTTGATGCCGAGTTCTTCCGCAGCGCGGAAGGCCTCGTCGTCGGTGTCGCGGAGGGAGACCGCCGTGCCGTCGGCCGAGAGGACCTCGACGTTCAGGCAGAGCGACTGCATCTCCTTCATGAGCACCTTGAAGGACTCGGGGATGCCGGGCTCCTGGATGTTCTCGCCCTTGACGATCGCCTCGTACACCTTGACGCGGCCGAGGATGTCGTCGGACTTGATCGTGAGGAGCTCCTGCAGCGCGTACGCGGCGCCGTAGGCCTGGAGCGCCCAGACCTCCATCTCACCGAATCGCTGGCCACCGAACTGCGCCTTACCACCGAGCGGCTGCTGGGTGATCATCGAGTACGGACCCGTCGAACGCGCGTGGATCTTGTCGTCGACGAGGTGGTGCAGCTTCAGGATGTACATGTAGCCGACCGAGACCGGGTACGGGAAGGGCTCGCCCGAGCGGCCGTCGAAGAGCTGCGTCTTGCCGCTCGAGTCGATGAGCCGCTCGCCGTCGCGGTTGGGGAGGGTCGAGTCGAGCAGACCCGCGATCTCCTCCTCGAACGCGCCGTCGAACACCGGGGTGGCGACCTTGGTGCCGGGGGCGGCCTCGTGGGCGGCCTCGGGCAGGCGCTTGGCCCACGCCGGCTTGCCCTCGACCTTCCAGCCCTGCTTCGCGACCCAGCCGAGGTGGGTCTCGAGGACCTGGCCGAAGTTCATTCGACCGGGGATGCCGAGCGGGTTGAGCACGACGTCGACCGGCGTGCCGTCCGCGAGGAACGGCATGTCCTCGACGGGGAGGATCTTCGAGATGACGCCCTTGTTGCCGTGACGGCCGGCGAGCTTGTCGCCCTCGGTGATCTTGCGCTTCTGGGCGATGTAGACGACCACGCGCTGGTTGACGCCCGAGCCGAGCTCGTCGTCGCCGTCCTGCGAGTCGAACACCTTGACGGCGATGATCGTGCCCTGCTCGCCGTGAGGCACCTTCAGCGAGGTGTCGCGCACTTCGCGGCTCTTCTCGTTGAAGATCGCGCGGAGCAGGCGCTCCTCCGCCGACAGCTCGGTCTCGCCCTTCGGCGTGACCTTGCCGACGAGGATGTCGCCGGGGCGGACCTCGGCGCCGATGCGGATGATGCCGCGCTCGTCGAGGTCGGCCAGCAGGTCGGGGCTCACGTTCGGGAGATCACGGGTGATCTCCTCCTTGCCGAGCTTGGTGTCGCGGGCGTCGACCTCGTACTCCTCGATGTGAATCGAGGAGAGGACGTCGTCCTTCACCAGGTTCTGGCTGAGGATGATCGCGTCCTCGAAGTTGTGACCCTCCCACGGCATGAACGCGACGAGCAGGTTCTTGCCGAGCGCGAGCTCGCCGTTGTCGGTCGCGGGACCGTCGGCGATGACCTCGCCGGCCTCGATGCGGTCGCCCGTGTTCACGATGACGCGGTTGTTGTACGAGGTGCCCTGGTTCGAGCGGTCGAACTTGCGCAGGAAGTAGGTCTGCGTGCCGCCCTCGTCGAGCTGGACCGTGACGGAGTCGGCCGAGACCTCGGAGACGACACCGGCCTTGTCGGCGGTGATGACGTCACCGGCGTCGATCGCGGCGTAGCCCTCCATACCGGTGCCGACGTACGGCGAGTCGCTGCGGAGCAGCGGCACCGCCTGACGCTGCATGTTCGCACCCATGAGGGCGCGGTTCGCGTCGTCGTGCTCGAGGAACGGGATGAGCGAGGTGCCGACCGACACCATCTGGCGCGGCGAGACATCCATGTAGCCGATCTCGTCGGCGGGGATCAGGTCGACCTCGCCGCCCTTCTGACGGGCGAGCACGCGCTCCTCCGAGAAGTGGCCGTCGGCCTTGAGCGGCGCGTTGGCCTGAGCGACGATGAAGTCGTTCTCCTCCATCGCGGTGAGGTAGTCGATCTGGTCGGTGACCTTGCCGGCGACGACCTTGCGGTACGGCGTCTCGATGAAGCCGAAGGAGTTGATGCGCGCGAACGACGCGAGCGAGCCGATGAGGCCGATGTTCGGGCCTTCCGGCGTCTCGATCGGGCACATGCGGCCGTAGTGCGAGGGGTGGACGTCTCGGACCTCGACGCCGGCGCGGTCTCGCGAGAGACCGCCGGGGCCGAGCGCCGAGAGACGGCGCTTGTGGGTCAGACCCGCGAGCGGGTTGTTCTGGTCCATGAACTGCGACAGCTGCGAGGTGCCGAAGAACTCCTTGATCGCGGCGACGACGGGTCGCACGTTGATCAGGGTCTGCGGGGTGATCGCCTCGATGTCCTGCGTCGTCATGCGCTCGCGGACGACGCGCTCCATGCGGCTGAGGCCGGTGCGCACCTGGTTCTGGATGAGCTCGCCGACCGCGCGGATGCGACGGTTGCCGAAGTTGTCGATGTCGTCGACGTCGAGGCGGAGGTCGACCGCCTTGCCGCCGCGGCGGCCGGGCAGCGTCTCGCGCTCGTCGTGGAGGGCGACGAGGTACTTGATCGTGGCGACGATGTCCTGGACCGTCAGCACCGAGTCGGTGAGGGGTGCCTCGAGACCGAGCTTCTGGTTGATCTTGTACCGGCCGACCTTCGCGAGGTCGTAGCGCTTCGGGTTGAAGTAGAAGTTGTCGAGGAGCGCACGCGCGGCCTCGGCGGCGACCTGCTCGCCCGGACGGAGCTTGCGGTAGATGTCCTTGAGCGCCTCTTCCTTCGTGAGGATGTTGTCCTTCTCGAGGGTGAGGGCGATCGACTCGTAGCCGGCGAACTCCTCGAGGATCTCCTCGGAGGTGAGGCCGAGGGCCTTCAGGAAGACCGTGACCGACTGCTTGCGCTTGCGGTCGATGCGGACGCCGACCTGGTCGCGCTTGTCGATCTCGAACTCGAGCCAGGCACCGCGGCTCGGGATGACGCGGGCCGAGTAGATGTCCTTGTCGGAGGTCTTCTCGGGGGTGCGCTCGAAGTAGACGCCGGGCGAACGGACGAGCTGCGAGACGACGACGCGCTCGGTGCCGTTGATGACGAAGGTGCCCTTGGGGGTCATGAGCGGGAAGTCGCCCATGAAGACCGTCTGGGTCTTGATCTCACCTGTGAGGTGGTTCATGAACTCCGCGTTCACGTAGAGCGGGGCGGAGTAGGTCTTCGACTTCTCCTTGCACTCGTCGATCGTGTACTTCGGAGGCTCGAGCTCGGGGTTCGTGAACGAGAGCTGCATGGTCTCGCCGAGGTCCTCGATGGGAGAGATCTCCTCGAAGATCTCCTCGAGACCGGTGGTCTCGGGCAGGTCCTTGCGTCCGGCCGTCTGGGCCTCGGCGACGCGTGCCTTCCACGCATCGTTGCCGACGAGCCAGTCGAAGCTCTCGGTCTGGAGTGCGAGGAGGTCGGGTACCGTGAGGGTATCGGCGATCTTCGCGAACGAGAGGCGGCTTGCACCGCGTCCGTTCTTGGGGGTGGGCGTGGTTGCGTTGCGCGCAGCAGCCAAGTGAATAACCTCCATGGCCCCGTCGGGCCGGTTCACTGTCGGTAGCGGAGAGAGTTCAGTACCCCTCAGACATGGTGCGTATGTCGGAATCACAGGATCTCGACACGCACGAAGCCGACCGCAATATGAAGGCATGCAGGGTCTGGGAGCGCAAACGTCAACTATATGCGATCCGACGCGCCAAGTCCAGCCGGATTCTTGATTTGTTCGCGGATGTCCGGTATAACCACGCGTCCGGCCCGTTTCCAGGATGCCACGAGGGGCCGAACTCCGCGGAGATCGGCCCCTCGTGACGTGGTTCAGCGGGTGCCGCCTCGGCGGCGGACCCGGGCGGCGGCGAGCGCCACGAGACCCAGCAGCAGGGCGAGGGCGGATGCCTCGGCCGCGCCCCGCACGTCGGCGCCGGTCTCGGCGAGTTCCGTGCCGGCGGGCTCCTCGTCGTCGGCCGCGACACCGGCAGGGACTGCCTCCTCGGGCCGCGCGGGCTCCGATTCCTGGTCGCCGGGGTCGGTGGAGTCGCCCGGGTCGGTGGAGTCGCCCGGCTCGGCCGGCGTGCCCGGCTCGGTCGGCGTGCCCGGCTCGGTCGGCGTGCCCGGCTCGGTCGGCGTGCCGCCTCCGGGCGTCTCCGTCTCGGCGACGACCTGCAGTCGGACGACCGGGTACTGCCACTCGTCTGCGGCGTGGAGGTTGTAGCGGAACTCGTCGGGGCCGACGTACCCCTCGTCGGGGGTGTAGGCGAACGAGCCGTCGGCCTCCCAGGTCACGGTGCCGTGCTTCGGCGCGACCCCGATGCCGGCGAGCTCCTTGACTGCGGAGGCGGGCGCGACGTCGTTGGCGAGCACGCCGGGTGCGCCGACCTCGAGCGTCTCGCCGGCCACCGCGACGTAGAAGTCCTCGGCGCCGATCACGGGTTCCGTCCCGGGCTCGACGACCTCGATCCAGAGCCGGCCGGAGCGGTGCTCGAGCCCGTCGGTGATCGTGACGTCGACGTTGTCGGTGCCGACGAAGCCGGGCACCGGCGTGTAGCGGTAGCCGCCGTCGGCGTCGATCGAGAACGTGCCGTGCTGCGCGGACGGCGGCACGAGCACGGCGAGCGCGTCGCCGTCGGCGTCGAAGTCGTTCGCGAGCACACCGGGCGCCGCGACGACGAGGGTCTCCCCCGCGGCCACGACCGCTTGGTCCTCGTGCGGTTCGGGCGCGGTGTTCGTCGCGTCGTCGCCGACGACCTCGAACACGAGCTTCGCCTCGTCGCTGTACTTGCCGTGCTCGTCCTTCACCGCGTAGGTGAACACGTCGATGCCGACGAACCCGGCGGGCGGCGTGTAGCGCCCCCAGTCGCCCGAGTACCAGTTGAGCTGGCCGTCGCCGGTCGACCCGAACGAGCCGACCGAGATCGCGTCGCCGTCTGGGTCGCTGTCGTTGGCGAGCCCGAGCGGCGCGGGCAGCAGGTTCGTCTGCCCCGCCTTCACGACGAAGTGGTCGTCGTTCGCGACCGGCGCGTGGTTGATCGAACCGTCGCCGACCTGCAGTTCGACCCGCACGGTACTGCTCCGGTACGCGTGCTGGTCGTTGACGAAGTACTCGAAGTCCTCGATCCCGGTGAATCCGGCCGGCGGCGTGTAGGTGAAGCTGCCGTCGGTCGACCAGGTCAGCGCCCCCTTCAGGCCGTCGTCGTCGACGATCGCCTCGAGCAGTTCGCCGGGCTCGCCGAGTTCGGCGTCGCTGTCGTTCGCGAGCAGTCCCTGCTCGGCGCCGACGGTGAGCGGGGTGTCCTGCACGACGCCGTACACGTCGGGCGCGGCGACGGGCGCCTCGGGGATGACGTCGGGGCCCGAGGGCTCGACGCCGTCCGCCGCGGGATAGAGCCAGAGGAACGCCTCGCTGCAGGCGACCGCGGTGCAGACGCGGTACGTCAGCGTGTACGGCGTGGCCGGCGAGTCGGCGAGCTCGGCGTAGAAGGCGCCGCCCGTGCCGAGCATCCGTGCGTCGCCGTTGCCGACCTGCTTGCCGTAGGGGAACACGAGCGAAGTCACCGGCTGCCCGTCGAGCGCGTCGTTCTGCAGGAGCCCCTGGACGTCGCCGATGTAGAGGGAGGCGCCGGGCGTGTAGAGGTAGGTGTCGTCGGCGGCGACGGGCGGGGCGTCGACATCGCTGCCGGCGGGCAGCACGTCGACCGTGATCGTCGCCCAGTCGCTCGTGAGGTCGTCGGCGCCGTGGTCGTCGCGGATCTTGTACTCCCACGTGACCGTGCCCGTGAAGCCCGCGGGCGGGGTGTAGGCGAAACCCGGGTACGTTCCCCAGCCCGATCGGGTTCCGACCGACGGCTCGGTCGAGTCGTTGAGCGTGAACCAGTCGCCCTCGGGGTCGGCGTCGTTGATCAGCATTGCGGGGTCGGCGATGCGGAGTGTCGTGCCCTCGAGCATCTGCCAGTGGTCGTCGACCGGCACCGGCGCGGTGTTCACCGGCCCGAACTGCGCCGGCTCCGCGACGCCCGCCTTCGCCTCGGGCCGGCCCGCGTTCGCCTCTGGGGCGGGCGGTGCGTCGACGGCCTCGGCAGTGGATGCCTCGTCGGCGGGCGTGGGGGCGGATGCCTCGTCGGCGTCCTCGACCGGGACGCCCGCCCCCTCGGCGGGGTCTTCGGCACTCCCGTCGGCCTCGGCGTCGGGCGTCGGCGCCTCGGCCTCGGCCGATGCCTCGCCCGACTCAGCGGCGGGCTCCGACGATTCGGCGGCCGAGGTCGGTTCGGCGGGCAGCTCGTCGGCGGCCGCGCCGAGCGGCGCGGTGATCGCCGCGCAGCCGATGACGGCGGCGAGCGCGAGGCCCGCGAGGCCGGCGACCGGTCTGCGGCGGAACTTCGGTTCCTCGGTTTCAGTGGTGTACACGGTGTTCTCGCTTCTCTGCTGGGTCGGTCTGGAGTCGGTTCGGCGGAAGCGGGTCAGGCCCACTCGATCCGCAGGGTGTCGGCGCGGCCCGGCAGGAGGCTGACGTCGAGGGTCGCGCCGGGCACCGCTCGAGCGAGGTGCAGCGGCGCGAGCTGCTCGGTCCGCGCGACGGGCATCGGCACGCCGCCCGGCATCCGCACGTGCAGCTCGAGCTCGACGACCGCGTTCATTCCGAACATGATCGGCAGTTGCCGGGCGCCGAGCACCGTCGCGGTCGTGCGCAGCCGCTGCGCCTCGAGGTGGGGTTCGGCGGGGGCGGGCGTCGTCGCGGCCATGATGCGGCTCGCCTGCTCCATCGAGGCGCTGGCCTGCGCCATCGTGGCGCCGACATCCATGCGCTGCTGCGCCTCGTATCCCTGGCGGGTCAGCGTTGCGAGGTCCTTGAGGAATCCCACGTCACACCGCCGAGTAGATCTCGTTGAATCGACGCCCGACCCCGCGGTCGGCCTGGATGCGGGCGCCCCATCCGGCGGCGGCGGCCTCCCACGAGGGGCCGTCGACGCCGAACATGGCGGCGACGGTCGGCAGCATGGCCGCGTCGTAGCCGTAGGCGGCGATGCCCTTGGAGATGCGGGCGTAACGCTCGAGGTCGACGCCGGCGATCGGCTCGAGGGCGCCGGGTGCCGCCTCGGCGGTCATCGCGTACGCGGCCTGCGCGTTCATCTGCTGCTGGTACTGCGCGGACTGCGCCTGCAGGGTGTTCGCCTGGTCGATGAGGCCGGGGGCCGCCTCGACCATCTTCGCCATGTCGCCGAACTGCTTGAAGAGGTTCATGATCGTGTCCTTGTCGTGGTGATGCTCGGTGTCCGTGGGCCGTGCGGCCCGATGACCAGAGGTTCCCGCGGCCGGGGTTCGCGCCGGATGGGCAGCGTCTGCTCAACCGGCCTCCGGGCATTACTCACGACCTGCCCGGATTGCTCAGCACCACCTCCGGATTGCTCAGCGACACCCCCCGATGCGGGGTACTGCGCCGGTACGCGTGCGAGCCGTACAGTGAATCGACCGACCCACCGACGACGCGAGAGGCGGCGATGGCCCCGACCGATCCCGCTTCCGCGCCCGAAGCCGAACCGACGCTCGACCGGCCCTGGCCGCTCGTCGGTCGGGAACCCCAGGTCGCTCGCGCGACGGGGGCGCTCGGCTCGGGCGAGGCGCGCTCGGTCTTCCTCTACGGCCCGTCGGGCATCGGCAAGAGCCGCATCCAGTCGGAGGTGGGCGACCGCCTGGCCGAGGCCGGATGGCTCGTGCTCACCGCGAGCGGCAACCCGGCACTGTCGTCGGTGCCCTTCGCGACGGTCGCACCGGCACTCGCGCGCGGCGTCGAGAACCCGACGCTGCCCGCGACGACCGACCCGCTGGCGCTGTTCAGCGCGACGAACGCGACGATCGCCGAGCTCGCCGCCGGTCGGCCGGTGATCCTGGCCGTCGACGACCTCTCGGCGGCCGACACCGTCTCGGTCGCGCTCATCGCCCAGCTCGTCGCCGCGGGGGCGATCTCGCTCATCGCGACCCTGCCCGAGGGCGAGCCGATGCCGGAGGGCACCCTCCCGGTGGCGGCCTCGCCCGATTCGCTGCGCGTCGACGTCGCCTCCCTCGACCTCGACGAGGTGAGCGAACTGCTCGCGCTCGCGCTCGATGCCCCGATCGCGCATCGCGACGCGGTCGAGCTGCACCGCGCCTCGCACGGCAACCCGCTCTTCCTCCGCGAACTGGCGATCGGCGCGGTCGAGGCGGGCACCCTCGCCCACACGGGCGGGCTCTGGCAGCTCCACGGCGACCCGGTCGGCACCCCGGCGCTCCGCGACCTGATCCGCGCACGCCTGCGCAACCTCGGCGTCGAGGAGCGCGACGCCGTCGAGCGCCTCGCCCTCTGCGAACCGCTCGGCATCGACGAGTTCGTGCGGCCCGGCGCCCCGGAGGCGCTCGCCGAGCTCGAACTGCGCGGCATGGTGCGGGTCGACGAGTCGGGCCACGGTATCGCGATCACCCTCGCGCACCCGCAGTACGCCGGCGCCGTGCGCGAGTCGCTCCCCCGCATCCGGGCGATCTCGCTGCTCGCCGAGCAGGCCGACGTCGTCGCGAACGGCCCGATGACGGTGGTCGACGAGCTCCGCATCGCGATGTGGCGGCTCGACGCCGGCCGCCCCTCCGACCCCGAGCTGCTGATCCGCTCGGCCGACCTCGCGCGACGCGCGCACGACCATCGCACCGCCGAACGGCTCGCGTCCGCCGCGATCGGCGCGGGCGCGACGGATGCCTCGGCGCACCTCATGCACGGAGAGCTGCTGTGGTCGCTCGGCCGCGGCGCCGAGGCGCTCGCCGCGCTGGCGAACGCCGAGACCGCCGCCCGTGCGACCGAGCATCCCGGGGCGGCGCTCGCGGCGATCGCGACGAAGCGGGCCGAGATCTACGGCGGCGACCCGCTCGGCAGCGAACGGGGCATCCGCCTGCTCGAGGAGATCGGGCGGGCGCTGCCCGAGCAGCTGCCCATGCTGCTCATCAGCAAGGCGACCCTCGTGCTGCACCTGCTGCGGGCCGAGGAGGCGCTCGCGCTCGTCGACGAGGCCGACGGCCGCCTCGGCGACAGCCCGGTCGAGCGTGCGATCGTCTCACTCGCCCGCGCCATGCCGCTCTCGCAGATGCAGCGCTCGGCCGAGGCGCTCGCGGAGGCGGAGGCCGCCGTCGCCTACGCCTCCGACGAGGACGCCCACATCCCGAAGCGTCGAGCGCAGGTGCCCTACGCCTATGCCCTCATCGAGAGCGACCGCTACGACGACGCCCGCCGCACCACGATCGAGATGCTGCACGACGCGATCCGCAACGACGACGAGCTGACGGCCCGCCACGCCGAGTTCCTCATGGGCCGCCAGTTCTGGGCGGCGGGCCGGCTCGACACGGCCGCGCGCTGGTTCCGCGACAGCCTGAGCGGTGCCGAGCTGCGGGGGCCGGCTTCGCTGCGCGGCCCCTCCCTCGGGTTCCTCACCGTGATCGCGTGCATGCAGGGCGACCTCGAACGGGCCAGGGAGCTGCGCGGGCGCTTCGAGGCCGGCTACGACCGCGAGGACACGCTCACGGCGCTCTCCGACGCCTGGCTCGCCCGCACCGAGGGCGACGCCGACGCGGCGGCGAGGATCCTGCTCACCCGGGTCGACCAGGTGCTGCCGCTCGGCGCGTTCCACGTGGCCGCGTCGTTCCTCCACACGCTCGCCCGCATGGGTCCGCGGACCCGCGTCGCCGAGGCGGCCGAGCGGCTCGCCGCCCTCGCGCAGCGGACGGGCGCGCCCGAGATCGCCCTCCGCAGCCGGCACGCGCGTGCCGAGGCCTCCGCCGATGCCGCGATGCTGCGCAGTGTCGGCGAGGAGTGGGAGCGGCTCGGGGGTCTCCTGTTCGCCGCCGAGTCGTTCGCCTCGGCCGGGCAGGCCGCCCGCGCCGGCGGGCGCGGGCGCGAGGCATCCGCCGATCTGCAGCGGGCCGCGGCGCTCGCGGCCGCCTGCGAAGGCGCACGCACGCCGCTGCTCTGCTTCACCGACGGCACCGAGCCGCTCACCCCGCGCGAGCGCGAGATCGCCTCGCTCGCCGCGCAGGGGCTGAGCTCGAATGAGATCGCGCAGCGGCTGTTCCTGTCGCCGCGCACGGTGAACAACCACCTGCAGTCGACGTACACGAAGCTCGGCATCCGGGGACGGCGCGAACTGCAACCCTGACGAGCGCCCCTGCGAGCGGCCCAGGCGAGCTAGGCGCCGACGATGTCGCCGCGCATGCCCTCGAGACGCTCGCCGACGGTGTTCACGGCCTCCTTGGCGACGCCGAGGTCGGCGAGCGCGGTCATCAACGCGGAGACCACCCGGTCGAAGGCGTCGTCGGTGATCTCCATGCCGCGGTGCGCCTCGGGGATCGGACGCCCGGTGAAGACCTGCGGTCCACCGAAGGCTGCGGCGAGGAACGCGCGCTGGTGGGCCTTCAGCCGATCGGTGTCGATGCCCTCGAACCAGGGCGCGAGCTCGGGATCGGCGACGATGCGGTGGTACATGACCGTCACCGCGGTGCGCACCCCGTCACCGCCCCCGAGCTCGTCGTAGATCGCGTGCATCCGGCCTCCTTCGGCGTCGAACCCCAGCATGGGCCATCCGGCGGCGGCCGCGCCTGAGCAATCGTTGCTCATTCCGCTCCACCGGCTCGGACTCCCGCCGCTCGCATGGGACGATGCTTCCGTGGCGCCGACACCCCCGCGCATCGAGTTCGAGACCGACATCTTCTCGTCGACGGGTCTCACGCTGCTCGTCGACGGAACGGCGCAGTCCCACGTCGACGCCGCCGATCCGACGCACCTCTTCTTCGAGTACGTGCGACGCATCGGGCATGTGATCGACGCGATGGGCATGCCGGGCGAGCCGCTCCGTGCACTGCACCTGGGCGGCGGCGCCATGACGCTGCCGCGCTACCTCGCCGCGACCCGCCCCGACTCGGTGCAGCACGTGGTCGACCTCGACGGCGAACTCATCGACCATGTGCTCGCCCGCCTGCCGCTGCCCGCCGGCGCTCGCATCGCCGTGCAGATCGGCGACGCGGCATCCGTCATCGCCGAGCTCGGCGCCGCGCCGCCCTTCGATCTCGTCATCGTCGACCTCTACGACCACCTGCAGGCGCCCGATTTCGTCGAGACGCGCGAGTTCATGGGCGGATGCCTCGGGCTGCTCTCGACCCGGGGGCTCCTCGTCGTGAACGTGGCCGATGCAGCGGGCCTCGCCCGGTTGCGGGCGCAGGCGCGGGCGGTCGCGCGAGCGGCACCGTCGGCCGAACTGCTCGTCACGGGCGACGCCGCGGTGCTGGCGGGCACGGAGGAGGGCAACACCGTGCTCGTCGCCGCCCCCGCGGGGCTCCCCGACGGACTCGTCGAGCGCCTGGCCGCGCACGGGCCGCACCCGGCCGCGGTGCTCACGGGCGAGCGGCTCGACTTCGTGCTGTGGGGCGCCTGCTGAACCACGCCCCGTGCGTCGGCCTCCGGCGGGCACCGCGCTCCCAGCCGGCGCTGCGCGACGAGCGGTAGCGTGGGCTCGTGCCCTCCCCCGACGACTCGCTCCAACGCCGCCTCGCCGTGAGCGGACACCTCGCGCACCTCGAGGAGTCGCGGCAGACGCCGGGTTCGTGGACCCTGTACGTCGACGGCACCCCCCAGTCGCACGTCGAGCTCGAGCGGCCCGACTGGCTCGGCTTCGAGTACGTGCGCCGCATCGGGCACGCGGCCGACCTCGTGCGACCCGAGGGCGAGGCGATCACCGCCGTGCACCTCGGCGGCGGGGCGCTGACCCTGCCGCGTTACGTCATCGCGACCCGGCCCGGCTCGCGCCAGCAGGTCGTCGAACTCGAGTCGGAGCTCGTCGACCTCGTGCGCGAGCACCTGCCGCTCCCCCGCGGCGCGCAACTCCGTGTCCGGCACGGCGATGCCCGCGAGGTCCTCGCGAAGCTCCCCGGCGGGCTCGACGGCGCCGTCGACCTCGCGATCGTCGACATCTTCTCGGGCGCCCGCACGCCCGCGCACGTCACGAGCGTCGAGTTCTACGGGCTCATCGCCCCACGACTCGCCCCCGGGGGCATCGTCGCCGTGAACGTCGCCGACGGCGCCGGCCTCGCCTTCGCCCGCTCGCAGGCGGCGACCCTCGCGCACGTCTTCCCCCACGTGGCGATCGCCGCCGACGCGAGCATGCTGAAGGGCCGCCGCTTCGGCAACGTCGTCATGTACGCCTCGAACGCGCCGCTGCCGTTCGACGAGATGCCCCGCCGGCTCGCGAGCGACCCGGCCCCGGCGAAGCTCGTCGACGGCGACGAGCTCCGCCGCTTCATCGCCGGTGCGCCGATCGTGACCGACGCCACGGCGGTGCCGTCACCGCCGCCCGCCCGATCGATCTTCCTCGCGAAGCCGGGGCGGTGACCCCGGCGCGCACCCGACCGCGCGGCCCGGCTCAGCCGATCGTGCGCACCCGACTCGGCGCGCTCTCGTTCCAGACCCGGTCGAGCGCCGTCACCGCGTACGAGTACGAGCGGCCCGCCTCCGCCGAGGCGTCGGTGAATCGCTGCACCACGCCCGCACCCGCGCGAACGGTCGCGAGGAGCGCCGTGGCATCCTCGACGTCGATCGCCCCGTCGCCCTCGATGCGGTAGACGGCGAAGGAGGTGGCCCGCCTCGTCGGCGGCGCCGCATCCTGCCACTGCAGCACGACGCCCGCGTCGCCGCGCACCGGCGGCGTGAGCACCGGGGCGCGCACCGCCGTGGCGGGCAGCCACTCCATGGCCGGAACGATCGCCGGGTGCGCGTAGTGGTCGGCCAACACCCGTGACATCGAGCCCTGCGGATCGGCGGGCACGTGCTTCGCGGAGAAGTACACGTTGCCGTGCACGGGCGTGCCCGACGCGTCGATCCCGCGGTCCATCGTCAGGTGGTTCGAGAGCTCGGCCGGGTCGGTGAAGGCGCCCGAGGTCACCTTGTAGAGCGCCTCGCCGATGTAGAGGTGCGTGCCCGAGGTCGCGGCGACGTCGGCCCACCAGGGTGCGAGCTTCGCGTAGTCGGCGACGGCGAGTCCGATCTGCCAGTAGATCTGCGGGTTGATGTAGTCGAGCCAGCCCTCGAGCACCCACTTGCGGGTGTCGGCGAACTGCAGGTCGTACGACTGCGAGCCGCCGGTCTCCGAGCCGAGCGGATCGGTCGTGCGGTTGCGCCAGATGCCGAAGGGGCTGATGCCGAACTTCACCCAGGGCTTCAGCGCCTTGATGCGCTCGGAGATCGAGCTCACGAAGGTGTCGACGTTGTGACGACGCCAGTCGGCGACGTCGTCGAAGCCGGCGCCGTGCGCGGCGAAGGTCGCGGCGTCCGGGATGGTCTGCCCCGCCACCGGGTACGGGTAGAAGTAGTCGTCGAAGTGCACGCCGTCGAGGTCGTAGTGCTCGACCGAGTGCAGGATGACCCGCTGGATGTGCTCCTGCACCTCGGGCAGCCCCGGGTCGAAGTAGAGCTTGCCGCCGTACGCCCACACCCACTCGGGGTGCACGCGCGCCGGGTGCTCGGGCACGAGCTTCGCCGGGTCGGCCTGCATCGAGACGCGGTACGGGTTGTACCAGGCGTGCAGCTCGAGGTTGCGGGCGTGCGCCTCCTCGACGATGAAGGCGAGCGGGTCGTAGCCCGGGTCCTGCCCCTGCACGCCCGTGAGGTACTGCGACCACGGCTCGAGCGGGCTCGGCCAGAACGCGTCGGCGGTGGGCCGCACCTGCACGAAGACGGCGTTGAGGTTGAACTGCTCGGCGACGTCGAGCCAGTGCAGGAACTCGGCGCGCTGCTCGTCGGCGGTGAGGCCGGTGCGGCTGGGCCAGTCGATGTTGACGACCGAGGAGATCCACATGGCGCGGAGTTCGCGCTTGCGCGGGCCGGTGATCGCGGCGCCGGCGGTGCCCGCCGCCGCGCCCGCGGCGAACGCCGGGGTCGGGGCGAGGCTGCCGACCGTCACGGTGAGGGCGGAGGCGGCGACCCCCGCGACGGCAAGGGTGAGGAAGCCGCGCCGGTGGAGGCCCGCCGAGGAGTCGGCGGGAGGCTCGGCGCCTCCGGGGTGCGTCGCGTGGTCGTCGCGCGTGTCGTCGAGGGGCATCATCGGACCTCCGAGTCGTAGGGTTTTGGAAGATACTTCCATACCCGCTCGAAGTTGTGAAGAGTAATTTCCAGACGATCAGGCGTGCCGGAACCGGACCTCCTGGCCCGGCCGCAATTGCGCCACCGCGTCGAGCGAGGAGGCCGCGACGATCGCGATCACCGGGTACCCGCCGGTCACCGGTCGATCCGCGAGCAGGATCGTCGGCCGCCCGTCGCCCGCCACCTGCACCGATCCGGGCACCGTCGCCTCGCTCGCGAGCTCGCCCGACGCGCGCCGCTCGAGCACCGGGCCGAGCAGCCGCGCGCCGATGCGATCCGCCTGCTCCGAGAGCCGCCACGGCGCGTCGAAGAGCGTCGCCCGGGCCTCCTCGGTGAACCAGTCGGCGCGCGGGCCCGGGCGCAGGGCCAGGGTCACCGCGCCGTCGGGCGGTGCGAAGGCGGCCTCCTGGTCGATGAGCGGCACGGATGCCCCGGGCTCGGCGCCGATCGCGAGCGCCCTGCCCGGCCCGAGCGGTTCGGGGCCGAGGCCCGCGAGCGTGTCGCGCGAGCGAGAGCCGAGCACCGGCGTCTCGTCGACCCCGCCGCGCACCGCGAGCGAGTAGCGGAGCCCGCGGGCGGCGGGCCCGAGCTCGAGCACCCCGCCGTCGGTCGCGCGCACGGCCGTGTACGGCGCCACGGGACGCCCGTCGAGGACGACCGGGCCCCAGGCGCCCGTCACCGCGAACCAGCACGCCCCGCCGGTGAACCGCGCCCGGAACCCGCCGACGAGCACCTCCACGAGGGCGGCGCCGTCGGGGTTGCCCACGAGCCGGTTCGCGAGCCGGGCGGCGCCGCGGTCGAGTGCGCCCGAGCCCGTCACCCCGAGATGGGCGTATCCCGGCCGGCCGAGGTCCTCGACGAGTGCGAGCGGGCCGGGCGCCTCGACGACGAGCGCGCGGGTCATCCGCTCGCCCGATCGACGACGAGCGCGCGGGTCATCCGCTCGCCCGTTCGAAGCGCACCCGTCGACCGGGCGCGAGCAGGGCGGGCTCAGCCCGCCCGGCGTCCCAGAGCACGGCGTCGGTGCGGCCGATGAGGCGCCAGCCGCCGGGGCTCTGCCGCGGGTAGACGCCGGCGAAGGCTCCGGCGAGCGCGACGGATCCCGCGGGCACCCGGGGCCGCGGGGCGCCGAGGCGCGGCACCTCGAACGCCCAGTCGTCGCTCACGAGGTAGCCGAACCCGGGTGCGAAGCCGCCGAACGCGACCCGCCACGACGCGGCGAGATGGCGGGCGACGAGGGCCTCGGGCGAGACCTGCAGCAGCGCCGCCGTCTCGTCGAGGTCGTCGCCGTCGTAGACCACCCGGATCACCGCCTCGTCGAGCGCGCGGGCGGTCGCCGCCGCCCCGTCGACCCGGATGCGCCGCAGCCACGTCTCGAGCGATTCGAGCGGGAGCACCGCCGGATCGACGGCGACGAGCACCGTGCGTGCGGCCGGCACGAGTTCGACCACGCCGGGCCGGCGTTCGACCGCGAGCGCGTCGTGCAGCGCCAGCACCTCGTCGAGGTCGTCGCACTCGACGAGGAGCGCGGACTCGCCGCTCGGCAGCAGGCGCCGGGTCACGCGAACGCCTCGATGCGGTGCCCCGAGCCCTCGAGCGCGGCGCGCACGGCGCGGGCGATCGCCACTGCGCCGGGGGTGTCGCCGTGCAGGCAGAGCGAGTCGGGGGCGAGTTCGAGCCGGCTGCCGTCGTCGGCGGTGATGCCGCCCGTCTCGACGAGTTCGAGCGCGCGGTCGGCGGCCGCGGCGGGGTCGTCGACGATCGCGCCCGGCTCGCCGCGCGGGCTCAGCGAGCCGTCGGCGGTGTAACCGCGATCGACGAACGCCTCCCGGGCGAAGACGATGCCGGCGGCCTCGGCGGCGGACTCGATCTCGCTCGCGCGCGGGCCGAGCAGGGCGAGCGTCGGGTCGGCGGCCGCGATCGCCTCGGCGACGGCGCGCGCCGCCGCTCGGTCGACGGCGAGGCGGTGGTAGAGCGCCCCGTGGGCCTTGACGTAGCGCACCCGCGTGCCCGCGAGGCGGGCGAGGGCGTCGAGCGAACCGAGCTGCGCCACGACCTCGGCCGCGATCTCGCCCGGGGCGACGTCGAGCGCCCGCCGGCCGAAGCCGACGAGGTCGCGATAGCCGGGGTGCGCGCCGAGCGCGACGCCGTGGCGAACCGCGCGGCGGGCGCTCTCGAGCATCGTGACGGGGTCGCCGGCGTGGAACCCGCAGGCGACGTTCGCGCTCGACACCAGGCCGAACATCGCCTCGTCGTCGCCGACGCGCCAGGCGCCGAACGACTCGCCGAGGTCGCTGTTGAGGTCGATCGCGGGCCGCATCCTCCCATTCTGCCGCCGCGACGCGCAGACTGGGGAGGGGAGGCGGCATGCGACGCGCGCGCGGCGACAGGGCGGTGGATGCCTCGCGCCCGCCCCGTGCGCCCGCCCGGCGGCCGATCGGGAGCGCGCTCGGCGCCGCGTGCTCCGTGCTCGTCGTCGCGGCGCTCTTCGGTTGCACGGCTGCGCCGCCGGTGCCGACGCCCTCCCGCACGCCGACGCCTGCGCCTTCGGCGACCGCGACGCCGCCCCCGAGTGCGACCCCCGCACCCCCGCCCGAGGTGCTGCAGCCGTCGGGCCCGGTATCGGTCGTCGCCGAGGGGCTCGACGCACCGTGGTCGATCCTCGTGCTGCCGGGCGGCGGCACCCTCGTCTCGCAGCGCGACCGCGGCGACATCGTCGAGGTGCTGCCCGACGGCGGCCTCCGGGTCGTCACCGCCGTTCCCGGCGTCGCCGCCGGGGGCGAGGGCGGGCTGATGGGACTCGCGCTCCTGCCGGGCGACGCCGACCGTCCGCCGTACGTGTACGCGTGCTTCACCGCCGCGAACGACAACCGGATCGTACGGATGCCCCTGGGCGGCGCGCGGGGCAGGCTCTCCCTCGGCGCGCCCGAGGAGGTGCTCACCGGCATCCCCAAGGCCGGCAACCACAACGGCGGGCGTCTCGCGTTCGGCCCCGACGGCATGCTCTACGCGACCGCCGGCGACGCCGGCAACCGCGACGCCGCGCAGGACCCCGACTCGCTCTCGGGCAAGATCCTGCGGATGACGCCCGACGGCGACCCCGCCCCGGGCAATCCGTTCGGCAACTACACCTGGTCGTTCGGGCACCGCAATCCGCAGGGTCTCGCCTGGGATGCCTCGGGCCGCATGTGGGCCGCGGAGTTCGGTCAGAACACGTGGGACGAGCTCAACCGCATCGACCGCGGCGCGAACTACGGCTGGCCGGTCGTCGAGGGCGCCGCGGGCGATCCGCGCTTCACCGACCCCGTGCAGCAGTGGGCCACGGGCGACGCGAGCCCGAGCGGGCTCGCCGTGATCGGCGACACGCTCTTCCTCGCGGCGCTCCGAGGCGAACGGGTGTGGACGATCGCGCCCGCGATCGGCTCGGGCGCCGGGGCCTCGCTCGTCGCGACGCCCTGGTTCGCGGGCGAGTTCGGCCGGATCCGCGATGTCGCCGCGGCCCCCGACGGCGGGCTCTGGTTCATCGGCAACAACACCGACGGGCGGGGTTCACCGCGCGAGGGCGACGACCGGCTGTTCGCCGTCGGGCTCGCCCCGGCCGGTTGAGCCCGCCGTCGCGCCCGGCCCGTCGCTCGTATGGCCCCGTTCGGGGGTACCGAGCCCCTCCCCTGAGGGGGCGGGCGGGGTTATTCTCATCCCATGGCGGATCTCGATCGAGTGCGGCGCTGGGCGGAGGCGCTCATCGTGCTGCATCTCGACCCGGCCGTGTGGAGCTTCGAGTTCGACAACGCCAAGAAGCGCGCGGGCCTCTGCAACTACACGGCCAAGCGCATCTCGGTGTCGCGCTACCTCGCGGCCCGCTACGACGACGACGAGATCCACCAGATCCTGCTGCACGAGGTCGCGCACGCGATCGCGGGCCCCCGCGCGGCGCACGGGCCGAAGTGGGCCGCCGTCGGCGCGGAGCTCGGCTACGTCGGACGACGCACACATGACGGCGAGGTGGCCCACGAGCTCGCGCCCTGGGTCGGCCGCTGCCCCGCCGGACACGAGCACTTCCGATACCGGCAGCCGACCCGCCCGCTGAGCTGCGGTCTCTGCCGTCGGGGCTTCGATCGGGCCAATCTCATCGTCTGGCACCACCGCGAGATCACGCCCGCGGTGCGCCGCAGGGCGGCGAGCGCGGCCGTCGGCTGACCCTCCGATACCACTACGCTGGACGGATGCCCGTCTCCACCGTCTCGATCCCCATCGGGCAGTGGCTCATTCCCGCCGAGGGCGTCCGCTGGTGGTTCGACTCAGGCTCGTTCGCGCTCGATTTCGCGACGACCGGGTCGATCGGGGGCACCGCGGCCGGAGCCGGCGTCGAACGCCTCCACTCCCCCGACGACCTCACCGCGTGGCTGCGCGAGCGATTCCCCGTGCCCGTCGGCGTCGCACGGTCCCGCGACCTGTTCGACGCCGTCGCGCTCCGCGACGCGATCGCGCGCATGGCCCTCGCCGCCAGCCGCCGCGAGGCGCCGCGTTCCGGCGACGTCGACCTCGTGAATCTCTACGCGGCGACGCCCGACGTGCCGCCGTCGCTCGCCGGGGGCTCCCGCCAGGCCGGCCGCTCGGTGCACACCGTGCCGCAGGCGCTGTCGACGATCGCCCGCGACGCGGTCGACCTGTTCGCCCCCGCGAACCTCGAGCGCATCCGCGAGTGCTCGGGCGACGACTGCGACATCGTGTACCTCGACACCTCGCGCGCGGCGACCCGCCGCTGGTGCTCCATGCAGCGCTGCGGCAACCGCGCCAAGGTGCGGGCGCACCGCGCCCGCAAGAGCAGCCGGTCGCGGGCGTCGAACGAACTCGCCGAGCCCCTCTTCGACGAGCCCCTGCTCGCAGAGCCCGCACCCGCGACGCCCGAACCCCTGGCATCCGCGCCCGCCGCGACCGTCGCGACCGAGTCGGCAGAACCCGAACGCGCGGCCTGACGGGCTCGCCGCCCTGAGCCCGGCGGGTCTGCCCGACCCGGCACCCGTCAACCGCGCGAGCCCGCACCCCGTCGCTTCGGCAGCGCCAGCAGGGCGCCAGCGACGAGCAGCGCGGCCGCGAACCCGGCCGAGTACCAGGCCGTCTCGCCCGGGATGTCGAGGTAGGTCGTGATGCCGAGGATCCTCGCGAGACCCCACGGCAGCAGGCCCAGCTCGTCGTTCCAGAGGGTCAGCGCCTGTTCGAGCCCGATCGCGCCGACGACGAGCGACGGCAGCAGGAGCGCCGCGCCGACGGCCGCGAGCACGAAGCCGACGGCACGGCGCGCCCCGACCTGCCCTGCGAGCGCCCACCCGGCGGCGACGAACACCCAGACGAAGAGCGCGAAGGCCAGCGCGACGTAGGCGGTGCGCAGCACCGGGTCGGTCCAGAACGCGAACCAGTACCCGCCGGGTCCGGTGAACGACAGCGCGACGAGGGTCAGGATGCAGCGGAGCACCACGACGCCGCCGACCGCGGCGATCACCGGCCAGGGCGAACGCCGCCCGACGCAGAACCGCAGCACGAGCGCGAACACGGTCCACGCGCCGAGCACGACCGCGAGGTGGGTCCATGACAGGAACGAGGTCTGCACGGCGCGGGTTCCGACGAGCAGGGCCACCGGGACGGCGAGGAGCAGCCAGCGGTCGAGGTCGTACAGGCCGAGCGCCGTCTCGCGGGCCCGCCACGGACGGATCGACGCGACCCAGGTCGCACAGGCCGCGGCCGCACCGGGCTTCGCGACGAGCCGGGTGCGCGAGGAGATCACGCCGATGACGAGCCACGCGAGCGCGAGCACCAGGAGGACGCGCGCCACCCACGCCATGGCGGGGTCGCGTTCGGTGCGGTCGATGCCGAGCTGCGCGGCCGTGAGGTTGAGCGCGGGGTGGTCGAGGTCGCCGTCGTACCGCGCGAGATGCTCGGCCGCCAGCTCGTCGAACCGGGCGCGGTCGGCCTCCCAGGCCTCGCGGGCCTCGGGCGAGCGCGTGTCGTGCCACTGCCCCTGGTGCAGGATCAGCGCGCGATACGCCTCGAGGAGGCGGAGGGTGTCGAGCTCGTAGTCGAGCGTCGAGACGAACGCCTCCCGCAGCTCGGGCGAGCGCCAGCTCGAGGCATCCGTCGCCCTCACGGTCTCGCGCATGTCCTCGACCGCGGCCACCGCCTCGGCTCCGCTCGCGATCGCGGCGTCGACGCCCTCGGCTCCGCCGCCGCCCGCCGAGTCGCGCACGATCGAGTACATGACGTCGAGCACGGCCGAGTCGCCGGTGAGGATGTCCCACTCGAAGATCCACATCATGGGCGGCGGCTCGAGGCCGATCGCGAAGACGCGCTGCTCGGCGAACTGCTCGATGTACATGCCCTGCTCGATCGCCTCGCGCGACCGGGTCATCGCCCCGACGATCGCCTCGACCGTGGCGGGGTCGTCGGAGAACCACTCGCGCGCCCACGCCGCGGTGATCGCGGCGACGTCGGCCTCGGGATCGCGTGCGAGCTCGGCCGCGAGCTGCGTGTTGAGCTCGTAGAGCTGCCAGAACCCGGCCTTCAGGGTGAGCGACATCGGCCCGGCCCGCCACGGGCCGCCGTCCTGGGTCCACACCCAGACGCCCTCGATGCGGTCGTTGGCCGCGAGCAGCTGCTGGAGGGCCCACTGGTACTGCGGTCCGAGGTCGTTGGGGAACGCGCCGAAGTTCTCGAACTCGCGACGGCTCTGGAACTCGACGATGCGGCGCTGGGCCCCCTGCTCGAGCGTGTGGTTGAGCGGGAGCCAGCTGTAGAAGTCGCCGAGCGTGTACTTGGTCGAGACGATGAGCGCGGGCGAGTCGATGCCGCCCAGCACCGCCTCGTAGGACGCGTCGTTCGTGTGCATGTCGCCGACGGCGCCGACGCCGACGCTCCAGGTGCGGAAGATCACCTCGCGGCCCGACTCCTCGGCCTGCCCGGTGAACGCGCCGAGCATCGTGCGCACGGCGTCGACGGTCGTCACCTTCAGCGCCGAGTAGTAGTCCCAGCCGCCGACGTCGTAGATCGCGCCGGCCTCGCCGATGCGGATGAGCACGCCGTCGAGCGCGGGCACCGCCTCGTACAGCTCGTCGAGGCCCGCGGTGTAGACGCTCCAGAACTCGGGGTCCTCGGTGTCGAGCGAGCCGAAGCGGTCGGTGAGGGCGCGCTCGAGGGGGCCGGTGAGGGCGAGCATGTCGGTGCGAAGGAACACCTGCACGCCGAGCTCGTCGGCGCGCTCCCAGAACGGGGCGAACGCCGAGCGCAGCGCGAGCGCCCGGTCGCGGTGCTCGTCGCCCTCGGCGTACACCGGGCCGCCCGGCGCCTCGTCGAAGGTCACGAACTCGACGAACCCGGGGAAGGCGACGGCATCGGACCCGTTCGCGAGCGAGTGCCGCAGGAACTCGTCGAAGTCGTCGTAGGCCTCGGCGAGCGCAGCCTCGTCGATGTACGGCGCCTCGGGCTGCACGACCGCGGCGAACGCCTTCGACGCGTGGGAGTAGTCGTCGCCCGTCTCCCACTCGGACGGATCGGGCTCGACGCCCACGGCGCCGAGGTCGGTCATGCGCAGCGGCAGCTCGGAGGGCTCGTGCACGCCGACGAGGTCGGCGATCGGTGCTGCCGCCCGCACCTGGGCCGCGAGGTCGTAGATCGCGCGCACCGCGCCGACTTCGGTGAACGCGACGATGCGCAGCGCCGAGGCGTCCCCGCGCAGTTCGTACCCGTCGTCGCCCGGCCCCGAATCGGCCTCCTGACCGGGGATCAGCTCGACCGCGACCGAGGCCTCGCCCTCGCGGGCCGGAGCATCGGCGACGGCGTCGCGCAGCTCGTCGACCGCGACCTCGAACTGCACGGTCTCGGGCACGTCGAGCGTCGTGAACTCGGGCGGCGCCACCGGCGGCGCGACGTCGGGCACGGCGGCGGCGGCCGGCTGCATCTGCTCGCTCGGCTCGGTGCGGATGCCGAGCGCGTCGCCCACGGCGAACGCGACGCCGAGACCGAGCGCGACGAGCACGAGGGCGGTGACGACGGCGAGGATGCCTCGCTTGGTCGCCGTCGTCATGCAGAGATCCTATTCGGCGTTGAAGACCCCGTCGCGCAGCACCGGCACGACGTCGGTGACGTCGCGCTCGGCGGCGAGCACGGTGTCGGCGCCGGAGCCGTGCTCGCGCAGCTCGACGCCGCTGCCCGACGCGCTGATGAGGTGGCGTGTGGCTCGCTGCAGCCCCTCGTAGGCGGCGCAGGCGACCGCCGCCTCGGGCGAGGTGTGGTCGACGCCGCGCGCGACGAGCGCGTCGATGACGGCACCCGCGACGAGCAGGTCCTCGATCGCGAAGCGGGTGCCGTCGGCGAGCGGCGAGCCCGGCTCCGCCGAGTCGCCCGCCTGCCAGATCGCCGACCGCTCGCCGGCGGCGACGATCGCGATCATGAACCGGTCGCCGTGCTCGGCCTGCAGCGCGAGCAGTCGCTCGGCGACCGCGGCGCGGTTGCGCATCGAGGCCGCGATGACGGGGACGCCGAGCACGCCGAGCCGATGCGCGAGGGCGCCGCCGTTCGGCGAGGGCAGGACGACGAGCGGTGTGGCGACGGGTGCAGCGATGAAGCTCGAGGGCGAAAGGCTGGGTCCGGCTTCGCCCCGTCGAACGGCGACGACGCCGTCGTGCTCGGCGGCGAAGGCGGCAGCACCCGCGGGGTCGCCGCTCGGCCACGGTGCAATGGCGGTGCCGTGCTCCGCGGCGACGACGACCGCCGTCGTGAACGAGAGGGCGTCCACCAGCACGACGGCGTGCACGCCGGGAACGATGCGATCGGCGCCGGCGGCGCCCCAGTCGAATCGCACCTGGTACTTGGTCTGTCCGAAGGGATCCGTCGTCGCGCTCACCGCGACAGGTTACCCGCCGCGCGCACCATCCCGGCCGAGCGCGTCGTAGAGCGCGAGCGCCTCAGCGTCGCTCGCCCGGGCGTTCGCCCGGCGGGCCGCGTCGAGCGCGAGGACGGGGTCGGACTCCTGCCGTGCGATCTGGAGCTGCCGTTCGGCCTCGGCGAGCCGCGTGCGAGCGGCGGCCCCCACCCCGCCCCGGCCCCTCGCGATCGCCGCCTCGGCCACGCGCAGCTGGCTCTCGGCGATCGAGATCGCCCCGCCGAGGGCGCCCAGGGCGCCGTCGATGCGGTTCTGCGCGGTGCGGGCCGCCGCCCGCGCGACCTCGAGCCGGTCGCGGGCGGCGCGCAGCCGGTCGCGATCGAGGAACGGGTCGCCCCGATGCTCGGCGCGCGCCGCGAGCACGGCGGATGCCTCGCCCACCGCCGCCGCGAGCGCCGACGCCGAGTCGGGGTCGGCGTGACCGTCGCGTTCGCCGCGCGCGGCTGCGAGCTCCTCGCCGAGCCGAACCGCCTCCTGCTCCGCCTCGGCGCGCGCGGCGTCGAGCGCAGCCTCCAGTCCGTCGACCTCGTCGAGATCGCGCCCGGCCCGCTCGATCGCGTCGGCGGCCTCGGCGAGCACCGGGGCCGCGGGCTGCGTTCGCGCGACGAGTGCCTCGGCCTCGCCGAGCGCCGTACTGGCGCGGTCGAGGCCCGCCGCCGCACGGGAGCGGGCGGCCTCCGCCCCGGCGAGCGCGGTCGGCGCGAAGCGCGAGGCGAGGTCGGCGAGGCGCGGCTCGGCGCCCTCGAGTCGTCGTGCGAGCGCCGCGGCGTCGTCGCGCAGCGCGGGCAGCTCGTCTCCAGCACCGCGCTCCAGCCTGCGGCGGCGGCCGAGCTCGGCGGTGACGTCGTCGATCGCGGCGAGCGCGGAGCGGCAGAGGTCGTCGATGCGCGCGCTCCAGCTCCGGCGCTCGGCCGCCGTGTCGGACTCGGCGTCGTCGAGTCGCTGCTGCAGGAGCAGGGCTTCGCGGAGGCGGCCGCGGGCGATCTCGACGGCCGCTCGCGTGTCGCGCGCGGCGGCGTCGCCGAACTGCGCCCCGGCGAAGGCGATCTCGCGCTCGGCGTCGCGCACGGCCTCGTCGGCCCGCACGATGAGCTGCTTCGCGCGCACCTCGGCGTCGCGGCCGGCGGCGAGCTCGGCCCGCTCGCGTCGGACGCCGGCTCGGCGCAGGCCCACCAGAGCGCCGACGAGGGCGACCGCGGCCGCCCCGAAGACGACGAGCGACGGCAACCACGAGAGGGCATCGGGCATGGCGCGAGTCTAGGCGGTGGCCCCGATCACGGGCCGGGAATCGCCTCGGATCCCTTGGCATCGACGAGGGCTCCGGCCTACTCTCGGCACATGCGGGTGCTCCTGAAACTCACGCTCGACTGCACGCCGGATGCGGCGTGGCGCGCGATCCGGAGCCCCGCGGTGCTGCGCGAGGTGGTGGCGCCGTGGCTCGACTTCTCCTCGCTCGAACCGGGCGGCCTTCCGACCGTCTGGCCCGAGGGCCGGCACCGGGTGCTCGCGCTCGCCTTCCGTCGCTTCCCCGCGGGCGAGGAGTTCGTCGACGTGAGCTTCCCGGGCGGGCTGCCCGAGGGCGTGCGGATGCTCCGCGACGGCGGCGGCGCGATCACCGGTCCGCTCGCGGTGTTCCGCCGTTGGGATCACCGGATGGCGGTGTCCGCGCTTCCCGACGGCCGCACGCTCTACCGCGACCGGCTGCTCGCGAGCGCAGGCCCGTGGGATGCGGCCGCCTGGTACCCGACCTGGCTGTTCTGGCAGTGGCGCGGGCGACGGCTTCGCGACCTCGCACCGGGCTGGTCGTACGATCCGCCCGGCACCGCCGATGCCGACGCCCGCGGATCGGAGACCCGACGATGACCGACTCGATCGGCGCCCTCCAGCTCGCCGACTGGCGCCGACGCGTGTTCGGCCTCTACGCGGGCGTGCGCCAGCTCAGCGTGCACGACCCCGCGGCCGGCCACGCCCTCTGGATCTCGGGTCGCGACGAGCTCTTCGCGGGGCATCCGCAGTCACCGCTGCTGCCCGACGACCGCGCGCGCTTCACCGGCCTCACCGTCGCCCGCTACGACCCCGACTGGCGCTTCGAGCTCGAGGTGCGGCGCACCGAGGAGCCGCAGCGGATGAAGGTCGACAGCGCGACCGACGGCGTCATCCCGTTCACGCTCGTCGGCACGGTGCGCCTGCCCTACCTCGGCACGCTCGACGTCTGGCGGCTCACCGGGTACGGCGGCGGCCTGTTCCTCCCCGTGAAGGACGCCCTCGCCGGGGCGCCCGGCGGCACCTACGGCGGCGGGCGCTACCTGCTCGACACGATCAAGGGCGCCGACCTCGGGCCGGGCTCCGACGGCGACACCCTCGTCGTCGACTTCAACTTCGCCTACAACCCCTCGTGCGCCTACGACCCGTCGTGGTCCTGCCCGCTCGCGCAGGAGGGCAGCACGTTGCGCGCCGAGGTGCCCGTCGGCGAGCGGATGCCCCGCTGACGGCGTC
Source organism: Agromyces sp. NPDC058126 (assembly GCF_042884595.1). Lineage (NCBI taxonomy): Bacteria > Bacillati > Actinomycetota > Actinomycetes > Micrococcales > Microbacteriaceae > Agromyces > Agromyces sp. NPDC058126. Next base: position 279,562 of record NZ_JBHVTS010000002.1, read on the forward strand.
CGCACAGGGGCATCCGCTATGCTGACTGGCGGTGCGCGCGACGATCGCGCCGCCTGCGTCGTAGAAACGCTTCCGGGCCCGGCTCCTCATCGAGCCGCCCGATGACTCTCATACGGCGAACGGATGCGCCGACCGGCGCCTTCGCCACACTCCCACCGCCGGGTCCGACGCACTTCCGTGTCGGCGCGCGGTGAACCATGCCCTGAAAGGCACCAGTGACCGACATCACCTTCGCAACGCTCGGCGTGCCCGCCCCTCTCGTGGCGGTCCTCGCGGCCGACGGCAAGACCGTCCCCACCCCCATCCAGGCCGACTCGCTGCCCGACACGCTCGCCGGCCGCGACGTGCTCGGCCGCGGCAAGACCGGCTCCGGCAAGACGATCGCCTTCGCGCTGCCCATGGTCGCGCGCCTCGGCACCACCCTCGCCGGCGGCCAGCGCCGCGCCGGCCGTCCGCTCGGCCTCGTACTCGCCCCGACCCGCGAGCTCGTCACCCAGATCGCCCGCACCATCGAGCCCCTCGCCGACGCCTACGGCCTCAAGGTCACCACGATCTTCGGCGGCATCAACCAGAAGCGCCAGGTCGAGGCGCTCCGCACCGGCGTCGACATCGTCGTGGCGGCCCCCGGCCGTCTCGAGGACCTCATGAAGCAGGGCTTCGTGCACCTCGACGCCGTCGAGATCACGGTGCTCGACGAGGCCGACCACATGGCCGACCTCGGCTTCCTCCCCGTGGTCACCCGCATCCTCGACAAGACCCCGCGCGGCGGGCAGCGCCTGCTCTTCTCGGCGACCCTCGACAACGGGGTCGACAAGCTGGTGAAGCGCTACCTCGAGAACGAGGTGCTGCACTCGGTCGACGAGGCGAACTCGCCGGTCGCGGCGATGACCCACCACGTCTTCCTCACCGAGGACGCCGACACGAAGTTCGAGCTCGTGAAGACCCTCGCGAGCGGCATGGGCCGCCGCATCCTCTTCATGCGCACGAAGCACCACGCGAAGAAGCTCGCGAAGAAGCTCACCGAGGCCGGCATCCCCGCCGTCGACCTGCACGGCAACCTGTCGCAGCCGCAGCGCGACCGCAACCTCGCGGCGTTCTCAGACGGCTCGGCGAAGGTCATGGTCGCGACGGATGTCGCGGCGCGCGGCGTGCACGTCGATGACATCGAGCTCGTGGTGCACGTCGACCCGCCCATGGAGCACAAGGCCTACCTGCACCGCTCGGGCCGCACGGCGCGCGCCGGCAGCGAGGGCGACGTCGTGACGATCGCGATGCCGGGCCAGCTCCAGGACCTCAAGCAGCTGCTCCGCAAGGCGGCGATCACGGTGACCCCGTCGCCCGCCGTGCCCACCACTCCCGAGGTCGTGAAGCTCGTCGGCGACGTCGCGCCGTACGTGAAGCCCGCGCCCCGCGCGGCTGCGCCGCAGCAGGGCGGCGGGCGCTCGCAGGGTGCGAACGCGCAGCGCAAGCGCGCGGCCCGCGAGGGCCAGGGCGGCGAGCGCCAGGGTCAGTCGCAGGGCGGCCGCGGCCGCGGCCGCGCCGGCCAGTCGGATGTCTCGGCCGGCGCCCCGCGCCGCGACCGCTCGGGCCGCCCCGCCGAGACCAAGTCGAACGCACCCAAGCAGGGCTCGGGCCAGAGCCGCGGCGCGCAGACGAGCGGCGCCCAGCGCAGCAGCAGCTCGCGCGGCGCGGCCAAGCAGCCGATCCGCGTCGGCAGCCTCGTCTCGCCGTCGCGCAACTCGCGCACCAATCGGCGCGCGCAGGGCTGAGCCCTTCCGTGAATGCAACGGGGCCCGTGGAGTTCGACTCCACGGGCCCCGTTGCTGCGGGCCGGCGTTCCCCCGAATCACCGGCCCGCGCTCCCGTCCCCCGACGGGATCGGGCCGCGTCCCCTCGGCCCGGTCGGTGGCGATGCGCGCCTAGACCCCCGGCATGACGGCTCGGCCGATCTCTCCGCCGACGACCATCGCCAGGGCGACCATCACGACGGCGGAGAACACCACCACCGTGGTGGCCATCGCCTTCGTGCGTCGCATCGCAACCCCTTCCCTCATGACAGGTATGTCCGGGTGCGCGGAAAAGGTTCCCGATTCGTGGAACTTTCTTCTGGCATCCGGACATACCAGTTCAGCCCGTACTCCGAGACTGAGCCCACCCGACCCGAGGGAGCCTTCCATGCCGATCCGCCGCGCCGTCCTGACCACCGCCACCGCGCTCGCCTTCGCGGTCGGCGCGCTCGCTCCGGCCCTGCCGGCGAGCGCCGAACCGCTCCAGCCCGGGTCCAGCTCGATCGAGCAGGCCGCACTCGTCCCGGCTCTCGCCGCTGAACAGCACTGCGCGCTCGACATCGGCGTCGCGGCCGCGGCCGAGGACCTCGGCCTCGACGCACCCGAGCCGGTCTGCTTCTCGTCGATCGAGGAGGTCGAGCGGTTCCTCGAGCGGCGCTCCATCGCCGCAGCCGACTCGCGCCTCGCCGCCGCGACCGCATCGGTCGGGGTCGGCCGCATTTACAAGGACGCCTCCAAGGGAGGTTCGAGCCTCACCTTCTGGGGAGCGAACGGCTGCCTCGGAGCGACGTACGGGTTCCCCTCCCTGTCGTCGGGCTGGAACACCTCGGTCAGCTCGCTCACGGGTCTCAACGGGTGCTGGGCAACGGCCTACACGGCCACGTCGTACGGCGGCAACCGCCTGAACTGCACCCCGTACTGCAGCAGTCTCGGCGCCTTCAACGACCGGGTCAAGTCGCTTGTCTTCCGGCCGACCGGCACCCTCGGCTAGGCCGGCGGCGGCTCAGTCCTTCGGCTCGGCCAGGCCGAGCGCCGCGCAGATCGACTCGTTCGACGACGGCACGACGGCGGCGGCGCCGTCGCTCATGACGCAGACCTGCAGGTCGCGCGGCACCCTGCCGGGTGGATTCTCCGGAGCGACCGGGTCGTAACCGGGCTCGAGGGCCCCCGACTCCCACATGAGCGTGCAGAGTTCGATCGGATCGGTCGGCAGGCCGCTCCCCTCCGCGACCATCGCCCCCGAACCGGGATAGGAGCCGTCCGAGTTGCGGCTCGCCTCGCTCATGCAGAGGACGTACGCGCTCTCCGTCACCGGTTCTGGAGCGAGCAGCATCGTCCCGGCCGTGGCCGCGACGCCCACGGCGAGCACGCCGAGGCCGCCCCAGCCGACGACGCGGTTGCGACGTCGCCGCGCACGCACGGCCGGTTCGGTACGGGCGTGCTCGACGAGCATCGCGCGGATCGCTTGGGCGCGCTCGGGACGCATCTCGGGGCCGGTCATCCGGTCACCTCCAGTCCGTCGGCCGCGCGCGGAAGGGGTGCCGGCGCATCGTCCGCCTGCCGCTCTCCGGGCCACACCGCATCGCCGAGCTCGGCCTGCAGCTTGCGGCGGGCGCGCGACAACCGCGACTTGACCGAGCCGAGCGGCACGTCGAGCGCCGCGGCGGCGTCGGCGAGCGGGAGCTCCTCGATGAAGCACAGTTCGACGACCCGACGCTCCGCGGGGTTCAGTCGGTGCAGCGCCGCCTGCAGCCGCCCGTTGAGCAGTTGCCCGTCGAGGCGCTCCTCGATCTCATGCCCGGGATCGACGGCGTGCTCGGCGGCGGGGATCGCCGCGAGCAGCCGCTTGTGGCGCCGCGCCGCGCGCTGGGAGTTGAGGGTCACGTTGGTGGTCACGACGAGCAGCCACGGCAGCAGCGAGCCGTCGACGAAGCGCACATCTTTGCGACGCCGCCAGGCCTCGAGGAAGACCACCGCCACGATGTCCTCCGCATCGGAGACGTTCTGGACCTGCGCGAAGGCGCGACGGAAGACGCGGGCGCGGTATCGGTCGTAGACCACGCCGAACGACGCCTCTGTGCCCGAGGTGGCCTCGAGCCAGAGCGCCGCGTCGGTCCGCCCGTCTTCGCCCATGGTCGGCCAAGCCTAACCGGGCGGCGCACCGATCGCGGATTCGTGAGAGTGGCCATGCACTGATATGTCCGGATGCCCCGCGGGGGTTCCCGATCCGTCGACCCCTCCCTCGATTTCGCGGCGGCGACGGACTGGCTTAGTCTCGGGGACATGAGCACCGAAGTCGTTGCCGAAGTCGTCGTCCGTCCCATCCGCGATTCCGACGTCGAAGCGCTGGGCCGGGTTCACGCGACCTGCTGGCACGAGACGTACGACCACCTGATCAGCTCCGCCGCGTTCGAGAAGCTCTCGCCGCGACGCATGGCCGAGCTCTGGAACCACTACGCCGAACGCGGCGAGGAGTACGCGCAGTTCGCCGCGCTCGTCGACGGCGAGATCGTCGGATTCGTCGGCTCGGGCCCCGCCCGCGACGAGAACGCCCCGCGCGAGCGCGAGCTCTACTTCATCTACCTGCTCGACGCCTACCACGGCACCGGCATCGGCCAGAAGCTCTTCGATGCGGCGGTCGGCACCGACCCGGTCTACCTCTGGGTCGCCTCCGACAACCCCCGCGCGCACCGCTTCTACACCCGCAACGGCTTCACCGCCGACGGCGCCGACCAGCACGTGCCGTTCCTCGGCGAGGAGATCCACGAGGTGCGACTGGTCCGCTGAGGCCCCGGCCGGCCCGGCCGGCGCGGCGGTCAGCGCAGCGCGCCCACCGAGGCGAGGCCCTGCTTGACGAGCAGGCCCCGCCCGCCCTCCATCTCACTCACGACCGTGTCGCCGACCGCTTCGGCCGGCGTCATCCAGGTCACCTCGAGCGCGTCCTGGCGAGGCTCGCACGTGCCGGTGACGGGCACGACGAAGGCGAGCGACACGGCGTGCTGCCGCTCGTCGGTGAACGGCGTGATGCCCGGCAGCGGGAAGTACTCGGCGACGGTGAACGGCACCGGGCTGGCGGGCAGCAGCGGGAACGCCATCGGCCCGAGGTCCTTCTCGAGGTGCCGGAACAGGGCGTCCCTGATGGTCTCGCCGTACATCACGCGCCCCGACACGAGCGTGCGGGTCATCTCGCCGACGGCGTTCGCGCGCAGCAGCACGCCCACCTCGGTGACCTGCCCGAGGCCGTCGACGCGCACCGGGACGGCCTCGACGTAGAGCAGCGGGAGGCGACCGCGCACCTCGGCGAGCTCGAGGTCGCTCAGCCAGCCCGGGTTCGCCGGTGGACGCACGACGGGCTCGTCGCCGGGATTCCAGTCGGGATCGGGGGTGCGTACGCTCATGCCCTCGATTCTGCCCCACGCCGATAGCGTTGTCGCATGACGAGTGTGCTGATCGACGACGAAGCGGTGCTCTGGTCGGCCTCCGCGGCCGACCGCGAGGGGCGTCCGCTCCTCGTGCTGCTGCACGGCTACAACTCGAACGAGGGCGACCTGTTCGGGCTCACGCCGTACCTGCCGCTCGAGCCCGCCGTCGCCTCGCTGCGGGCGCCGCTGTTCGCGGGTTACGGCTACGCGTGGTTCCCGCTGCTCGCCGAGGGCGCGGAGCGCTCGGTCGAGGTTGCCGACGCGGCGGTCGATGCACTCCTCGCCTGGCTCGATCGGGCGGCACCCGACGCCGGGCCGGTGGGCCTCCTCGGATTCTCGCAGGGCGGCGCGATGGCCCTCGAGCTCCTGCGGCGCGCACCCGAGCGGTTCTCGTTCGCGGTCAGCCTCGCCGGATTCGCCCTCCCGGGCGACCGCGAGGGCGACGAGCGGATGTCACGGCTCGCGCCGCACGTGTTCTGGGGTCGCGGCACGGCCGACGAGGTGATCCCCGAGGCATCCGTCTCGCGGACGCTGGCCTGGCTGCCCGAGCACTCGACGCTCGATGCCCGCGTCTACGAGGGGCTCGGGCACTCGGTGTCCGACCGCGAGCTCGCCGACGTCGCGGGCTTCCTCCGCGCGCGCTACAGCGCCTCGGGCGAGTAGGCCCGCCGCAGGGTCAGACGCCCGAGCCGCCACCGCCGCCGGCGGCACGGCGCGCGGCGCGCTCCTTGTCGCGATCGGCGACGCGGATCTTCTCCGCGCGCACGGCGGCCTGCGTGGCGCGCTCCTGCACGAGCCACGCGGGCGGCGCGGCGAGGAGCGCCTTGATCTCGGCCGTCGTGAGCGGCTCGGTGACGCCGCCACGGGCGAGACCGGAGTTCGAGACGCCGAGCTTGGCCGCCACAACCGGGCGGGGGTGCGGCCCGTCGCGGCGCAGGGTCTCGAGCCACTCGGGCGGTTCGGACTGCAGCGCGGCGAGCTCGTCGCGCGTGATCGACGCGCTGCGGAACTCCTCGGGCGCGGCGTCGAGCAGGATGCCGAGCTTCTTCGCCGCGGTCTCCGCTTTCATGGACTGCGGCTTCATGGCCTTCGGCTGCTTCTCGCTCACCCTGCAACCGTAGCCGACGGTAGCCTGAGAGGCATCCGCACGCAGGGAACAGGGGGGCGCCGAATGGCATTGCGGCTCGATTACGTCGCGGGCGTCTCGCCGGCGAAGTGGCTGCGCGCGTGGGGCGAGCGTCGCCCCGACCTGCCCCTCGAGGCCGCCAGGGTCGACGAGCGCGAGCAGCTCGAGCGCCTGCGGGCGAGCGAGGTCGACCTCGCCTTCGTGCGGCTGCCGGTCGAGACCGAGGGGCTGCACCAGATCCGGCTCTGGGAGGAGCTCGCCGTCGTCGTGCTGCCGAAGGAGCATCCCTTCGCCGACCAGGCCGAACTCGCCGTCGCCGATCTCGACGGCGAGCCGCTCGCGCCCGTGCAGCCCGACCCCGCGATGACCCTCGAGCTCGTCGCGGCCGGCACCGGCTACGCGATCGTGCCCCACTCGATCGCCCGGCTCCATCAGCGGCGCGACGTCGTCGCGATCCCGCTCGTCGACGCCCCGCCCACCAGGATCGCCCTCGTCTGGCGCACCGAGCGCGACGACGACGACATCCAGGAGTTCGTCGGCGTGGTGCGAGGCCGCACCGCGCGCAGTTCTCGGGCCGACGAGACGCCCGAGCTCTCGCCCGCGAAGGCGGCGAAGAAGGCGGCGGCCGAACGCCGTGCGGCCGAGGCGGCTCGCGGCGGCGGCAAGGGCGGCGCCAAGACCGGCAAGGGCGGCAAGAGCACGTCCGGCCGCTCCAGCACGGGCCGCGGTGCATCCGCCCGGACCGCTTCGCAGCGCGGGAAGAGGAAGGGCCGATGACGGGGCCGAAGCCGTACCTGTTCCTGTCGGCGCGCCCCGAGATCGAGGCGGTCGGCCCCGAGTACGAGTCGGTGCGGCGCGCGACCGGACTCGATGCCGGGCGGCTCGAGCACCACCGCCTCGACGTCGAGTCACTCCGGCAGGTGCCGCTCGCCGCGTACGCGGGCATCATCGTCGGCGGCAGCCCCTACAACGTGACGACTCCCGAGGTGAACAAGCACGCGGTCCAGCGCAGGGTCGAGGCCGAACTCGCCGAGCTGGCCGAGTGGGCGCTCGTCGCGGAGTTCCCGCTGCTCTTCACCTGCTACGGCATCGGCGTGCTGACGCAGGTGCTCGGCGGCGCCGTCGGCACGCTGCACGGCGAGAACGCCGCGGCCGTCGAGATCACCCTCACCGACGACGGCGCCGCAGATGCGCTCGTGGGGGCGCTGCCGCGGCGGTTCGATGCGCTCGTCGGCCACAAGGAGTCGGTCGAGGAACTTCCCGGCGCCGCCGTGCTCCTCGCGAGTTCGGCCGGATGCCCCGTGCAGATCTACCGGGCCGGCGCCCGTCTCTACGCGACCCAGTTCCACCCCGAGGTGACGACGACCGACTTCATCGCCCGGGCGCAGGTCTACCGCCACCACGGCTACTTCCCGGCGAGCGAGCTGCGCGAGGTGAGCGCCCGGCTCGACTCTGCCAGCGTCACCGAACCGCAGCGACTGCTCGCCCGCTTCGTCGAACTCGCCGACACCGACTGGCGCTGAGCCGGCGCGCCGAAGCGAAGCGGATGCCCCACGGGGCATCCGCTTCGCCGACGGCGATCAGGCCGCGCTGTTGCGGCTTCCGCGCGTGACCAGTCCCCAGATGAGCAGCACGATGATCGAGCCGCCGATCGCGAGGAGCCAGGTCCCGAGGTCCCAGAACTCCGTCAGGGGGCGATTGAGGATGAGGCTGCCCAGCCAGCCGCCGAGGAGAGCCCCGACGACGCCGAGCAGCAGGGTGATGAACCAGCCGCCCGCCTGCTTGCCGGGCAGGATCAGCTTGGCGATGGCCCCGGCGATCAGGCCGAGGATCAGAAACGCGAGGAAACTCATGGTTGCTCCTTCGTTCAATGCTCCAAACTTGGCACCGCGGCGTCTGCGGAGCAAGCCCTTGCCGCGCGTGTCGCCGGCGTGCGACGGTCGTGCGAAACCCGCCGATCAGGCCGGATTCGGCTGCGGCAGCGGATACACCCGACGCAACAGCACTCGCTGCGCGAGCGTCCACGCGACCGTGACGAGCAGGTAGAGGCCCGCGGCGAGCGGAACGAAGACCGCGATGATCGCCGTGACGAACTGCAGGAGGCCGAGCATCCGTTGGGCGCCGACGGTCGAGAGGGGCGAGAGGGATGCCGCGTCGCGCGCGCCGCCCGTCGCCCCCCGTGCGGTCGCCGAGGAGGCCGCGGGCGCCGCCGGGGCCTGCGCTCGGAACACCCGCCGCGTCACCTCGCCCACGAGCGCGATCGAGAGGATGATCGTGGCGAACACGGCGAAGCCTGCGGGCGTGAGCGTGCCGTCGACGATCGAGCCGGCGAGGCTCGAGCCGAGCGGGACGCCCGCGAGCGTCTCCTGCAGCAGCGCGTTCTCGTGCCCCGCGATCGTCGGCAGGATGAACAGGGCGTAGATGATGCCCACGACGGGAGCCTGGGCGAGCATCGGCAGGCACCCCGCGAACGGGCTCGTGCCCTCGTCGCGGTAGAGCGCCATCATCTCGCGCTGCAGGCGCTCGGGGTTCTTGGCGTGCTTGCGCTGCAGCTCGGCGAGCCTCGGCGCGAGCCGGGCGCGCCCCTGCTCGGCCTTCGCCTGCGAGATGCCGACGGGGATGAGCGCGGCGCGGACGAGCAGCGTGACGAGCACGATCGCCGCGGCGGCGCTCGCGCCGCCCGTGAACGGGGCGAGCAGGTCGGCGAGCCCCATGAGGAGGGCGTGCGCCCCGTCGAGGAGTGCGGCGATGGGCGGGAAGGCATAGAGATCCATGGTGAGTCCTTAGCGGTCGGCGAAACGGGGTTCCGTCTGGCCGCGAAGGGTCGCCGAACCTCACCGGGGAGTCGCCGGCGGCGCACGTCAGGAGACGACGGGCGCGGGTTCGGCGGAGGCGGGAGGGGGCGCTACGCGGCCGCGAGGCCGCGACCCGGGGCCCTCGGCCGGGCACGTCCCGGCGCATCGGGGTCGCTCTGCGAGAGCAGCCGCCCGGGGTCGGCGGTCTGCCGGAGCCGCCGCGCTGCGCCGCTCGCATCGGCCGCCACGAGTGCGGGCAGTGCGCGGCACGCGATGACCACGACGGCGACCGCCGCGGCGCCGACGACACCGACGAGGAGCACGGCGAGCAGGCCGTTCGACGCGAGCGAGAGCTCGAGGGAGGCCTGCAGCGAGCGCAGGAGCGCGCCGATTAACTCGATCACGATGCCTCCTCCCGACGCAGTCACGCTACCACCGGCGATCGTGATCGCGCCGGCGAGCTCGCCCACGGGCGCGCTCGTTCACTCGTCGAGCAGCCGCTCGTACATGACGTGGTCCTGCCACTCCCCCGCGATGCGCAGGTAGCGGCGGGCGAGCCCGAACCGTTCGAAGCCGTTGCGCTCGAGCACCCGCTGCGATCCCGTGTTGTGCACGAGCGTGCCGGCCTGCACCCGATGCAGGCCGGCGGCGCGGGCGTGGTGCAGGGCGACGCCGACCGCCGTCGTGGCGAGCCCTCGCCCGACGAAGCGCTCATCGACCCAGTAGCCGAGGTGGGCGTTCTCGAACACGCCCCGCACGAGATCCGAGAGGTTCACCCGTCCGACGATCTCCTCGCCCTGCGCGAGCACGAACGGCACCGAGGTCCCGGCCTGCAGGCGAGCGATGGCCCCGGCGACGTCGCGGTGGTGCCAGGCCGCGGTGAAGAACTCGGGCGTGCGCAGCGGCTCCCAGGGCGCGAGGTGCTCGCGATTGCGCGTGTAGGCCGCGGCGAGCGCCGGGCCGTCGCCCGCGGCGACGAGCCGCATCACGACGTCGTCGTCGAGTTCCACCGCGTCGAACACAGCGCCTCCCCGAGAAACAGCGGACCCCGCGATCATACGATCGGAGTCCGACGGTCCGTGAGCGTCATGCTGCGGAGGCTCTCAGCGGCTCGAGCGCGGCGAGGAGGAGGTCGAGGCCGAAGACGAACTCCTCCGCCTGGTCGTAGCCGGCAGCGACGAGCGCCGCGGCCGACTCATTGAGGTAGGGGTATTCGTCGGGCGGGAGCTGGGGCAGGAAGACCTTCTCGGTCATGTCCGCGAGCACTTCGGCGGTGTCGTACGGCAGGCTCGCCTCCTGCAGGGCGAATCCATAGACGTAGCTGTCGAGCAGCCAGTTGGCGTGCGTCGCCATCACGACCGGGAAGCCGGCCCTCCGCAGGCAGGCGGTGACCGCTTCGCGGTGGCGGAGGTTCGCGGGCCCCGGCGATGTCCGCGACTCCATCAGCGGGATCGCCCACGGGTGGCGAGCGAGCACCTGTCGGGCGGATACCGCGCGCTGTCGCATCGCCGACTGCCAGTCGTTCGCCGGCGACGGGAGCTCGATCTCGTCGAACACGACATCGATCATGGCGTCCAGCAACTCATCCTTGCTCGCCACGTAGCGGTAGAGGGACATCGCGCCCGCGCCGAGCGCGCCGGCCAGCCGGCGCATGCTCAGCCCGTCGGCCCCCTCGCGGTCGGCGAGGCGGATCGCCTCGACCACCACCCGCTGCTTGCTCAGCCCCGCATCCGACGCGGCCTGGCGTTGCTCCATCGCAGTCACGGGGTCTCCTCACCCTCTCGAACGGCTTGACAAGCGTACACCGTACGCGTAAGAGTACAGTGTACGCGTACGGCGTACGCGCCGACCGCCCAGACCTACTGGCGCTCCGGCGGACCGACCGCTCGACTCGAAGGAAGAACCGATGACCATCCGAACGAACAGCCCGCGCCCGCTCGACGACCGGCCGATGCCGGTGCAGGCCAAGCTCGCCGCCGCGTGGGCCAGCTTCATGTTCCTCTACGTCTACGTCGACGTCCTCAACTTCTACAAGCCGGGCGTCGTCGACGGCATCCTGAACGGGCTCATGTGGCGGTTCGACGTCAGCTCGACGCTGCTGACCGTCGTCCTCGTGTCCGTTTCGATCCCGGCCATGATGGTCGCGCTCTCCATGACGCTGCCCGCCCTGGTGAACCGCGCCGCGAACCTCGTCGTCGCGTCGCTCCTCATCCCGTACACGATCTTCAACGCGGCAGGGACGACCTGGGAGTGGGCCGGCTTCTACGGCATCTCCATCGGACTCGAGTTGCTGCTCCTGGCCTTCGTCCTGCGCTCCGCCTGGACGTGGCCTCGAATCGCCGCCGTGCCGGCCAGTCCCGCGACGACCGAGCTCCGACAGCCCGTGTAGCGAGATCTCGTACCACTGCCCGGATACAGAAGAACCCCGCGATCATGACGATCGCGGGGTTCTGTGGCGGTACCGGTGGGATTTGAACCCACGGTGCGCTTTCACGCACACAACTTTTCGAGAGTTGCACCTTCGGCCGCTCGGACACGGTACCGGGATCAATAGTAGGCGACGACGCCAAGACTGCCAAAACGAGCGGATGCCACGGGGCCACGGTTCGGTTCGGGCATCGCCGTTTCGGGCACTTCTCCCCTGATCAGCGGCGAGTTCAGCGAGTTCGCGCGCTCGTCGGCCACGTGGCATCCTCGCCGTGATCGTTTCGTCATCGAAAGCCCAGCGGGCGCCCAGCCGGCGCCCAGTCACCTCGAAGCGTGCCTCGATACCGTCGCCGCATGACCACCGCACTGCTCAACTCGGCCTTCGCGCCGCCCCGGCCGCGCACCTCCCCGCGCGCGCTCGCCGCGGGCACCTCGCTCGCGATGTCGACGGTGCTCGGCACGGCGGGCGTGCGCCCCTTCCGCGAGCGGATGGAGCTCCGCCGCGGGGCGCTCAACGACACCCTGCCGGTGCACTCGAAGTGGTGGCGCGAGCATGGCAGGGCCGACGGCGAGCTGCTCTACGTCGCCCTCGGCGACTCGGCCGCCCAGGGCATCGGCGCGACTCGTCCTGATCGCAGCTACGTCGGCGTGCTCGCCGAGGGGATGCGCGCGGCCTCCGAGCGGAGCATCCGCACCGTGAACCTCAGCGTCTCGGGCGCGACGACCGCGCTCGCGGTGCGAGACCAGCTGCCGCGACTGCGCACCCTCGCGCCCGACGTCGTCACGGTCGCGATCGGCGCCAACGACATCGCCGACTGGGATGCCGCGGCGTTCGACCGCAACGTGCGGGCGATCCTCGACGAGTTGCCCGAGCACGCCATCGTCGGCGAGCTGCCCTGCTTCCACTTCCCGCGCAACGAGCGCAAGGTCGCCGAGGCGAACGGGATGCTGCGCGCCGCCGCCCGCTCGCGCGGGCTGGCCGTGGCGCCCCTCCACTCCGCGACGCGTCGTCAGGGCCTGCCGGGCATCCTGACGCAGTTCGCGCGCGACATGTTCCACCCGAACGACGGCGGCTACGCGGTGTGGGCCGAGGCGTTCCGGCCGCTCGTCGCGGCGCGGCTCGACGCGCTCGGGGCGGCCGAGAGACTCGAGCTGCTCGATGCCGTCGATGTCGGAGGCCGCGGCTAGTCTCAGGGCATGGCCCGACCCACCTCCGCGTTCCGTTGCACCGAGTGCGGTTGGTCGACCGTCAAATGGGTCGGCCGCTGCGTCGAATGCCAGCAGTGGGGCACCGTGGTCGAGGCCGCCGAGAAGACCGGCATCGTGCGCGCGGTGCAGGCCGTGCAGCTCGGCGAGGCGCGCACCGCGCGGCCGATCGTCGACGTCGAGACGGCCGACGCCGCCCACCGGCCGAGCGGCATCGGCGAGTTCGACCGGGTGCTCGGCGGCGGCATCGTCGCGGGCGCCGCGATCCTGCTCTCGGGCGAGCCCGGGGTCGGCAAGTCGACCCTGCTGCTCGAGGTCGCCGCGCGCGTCGCCGCGACCGGTCGCCGCGTGCTGTACGTCACCGCCGAGGAGTCGGTGGCCCAGGTGCGGCTGCGGGCCGGCCGCACGGGCGCCCTGCACGACGAGCTCTACCTCGCCGCCGAGACCGACCTCGCGACGATCCTCGGGCAGGTCGACGCCACCCGCCCCGATCTGCTGATCGTCGACTCCGTGCAGACGGTGTCATCCTCGCTCTCCGACGGGCTCCCCGGCCAGCCGAGCCAGGTTCGCGAGGTCGCGTCGACCCTGATCCGCGTCGCGAAAGAGCGACAGCTGCCCGTGCTGCTCGTCGGACACGTCACGAAAGACGGCTCGATCGCCGGCCCTCGGCTGCTCGAGCACCTCGTCGACGTCGTCTGCCAGTTCGAGGGCGACCGCCAGACCGCGCTCCGCTTCGTGCGTGCGCTCAAGAACCGCTTCGGTCCGACCGACGAGGTCGGCTGCTTCGAGATGACGGGCGACGGCATCGCCGAGGTGCCCGATCCCTCGGGCCTCTTCCTCTCGAGCGGCCGCAGCCTCGTGAGCGGCACCTGCGTCACCGTCGCCCTCGAAGGCCGTCGTGCGCTCCCCGTCGAGGTGCAGGCGCTCGTGGTGTCGACGAAGGCGCCCCAGCCGCGTCGCGTGGTCAACGGGGTCGACCCCGCCCGCGTCGCGATGATCATCGCCGTGCTCGAGCGCCGCGCCGGCCTCAAGGCCCTCGGCGAGCACGACGTCTACGTGTCGACCGTCGGCGGGGTGAGGCTGTCCGAGCCGGGTGCCGACCTGGCGATCGCCGTCGCCATCGCCTCGGCCATGCGCGACTCCGCCGTGCCGCACGAGCTCGCCGCCTTCGGCGAGATCAGCCTCGCCGGCGAGGTACGCCCGGTCACCGCCGCCAAGCAGCGCGCCGCCGAGGCGCGACGCCTCGGCTACACGACCATCCTCGATGTCGAGGCGGGCAGCGTGCGCGCGGCCGTCACGCAGGCGATGCTCGTCGCGAACGACGCGCGCACGCGAGAGCTCGACGCCGCGTTCTGAGCGCGGCGCTGAGCACCGTGCGGGGCCAGCCCACGCGGCCGGCTACCGCGTGAACAGGACCAGCCGGCCACCTCGCCCGTATCCGGGCGTGCCGACGCGCTCATCCTGTGCAAGCCCGGCCGTCGGTCGGCAGACTGCTGCCGGTCAGGCCTCGAGCGCCCGCAGCAGCTCGCCGGGCGGGGCCTGCATCGGGTGAGGACCGGCGATGTCCAGGAACACGGTGGTGATCGTCGACTCGTACCGCTTCAGGAACGAGCGCAGCCACGCCGGGCTCTGCAGGCCCACGGCCGGCGGCAGGTTCGCCGGCTTGTTCGCGGCATCGCTGAAGAGCAGCAGCGCGACCTCGCCCGACTTGGGGTCGCGGAACGTCCACACCTCGCCACCGTCGAGCGGCTTGTCGCGCGGGCCGGGCTTGATGAGCGGCACGACCGTGTTGCCGTTGCGCAGCGCGAGCGCGACCGCTGCCATGTCCTGGCGCTCGAGCGCCTCGGCGAGTGCCTGGGAGCGGAACTCGAGCTGTTCGCCCGCGGGCTTCTTGCGTGCCTTGCCTGCCATGCCTCAAGGCTAACGGAGCAGCCGCCGCCGCTCGGCGGCGCCCGTGCGCCTCCGGCTCAGTACAGCAGGAACTGCTTCTGCTCGGCCGACTCGAAGCCGTCGACCGAGACGGCGAGGTGGTACGACGCGCCGCCGGCCGGCACCGCCTCGCGGGGGCCGTCGCAGGTCTCGGGCGTCGACCGCGTGCGGTCCCAGACGATGGGGGCGCTCGAGCTGATCGGCGTGCCCGGGGTGAGCGAGACCTCGGCGTCGATCGCGTCGGTCTGGCAGTCCGTCGAGGTCCAATACACCTCGTCGCCGCTCGTGATGGTGAAGACCTGCGCCTTCGTGCCCGCGTTGAGCACGCAGACGTTCTTGCCGGTGTTCGTGATCTCGACCGAGAGCTGCGGCTGCTCGCCCGCCGCGTACGAGCTCTTGTCGGTGATCGCCTCGACGGTGATCTGCTCGGGACCGCACGGGTCGCCGTCCGCCGCGGTCGGCTCGGTCGGGATGGCCGTCTCAGGTGAGGTCGACTCGGTGGGTGACGACGTCGGCGGGACCTCGCCGCCCTCGCTCGCACCCGGCCGTACGATGATGAGCACGATTGCGACGATCACGGCCACGATGCCGAGCAGCACCAGCAACCGGCGCCGGCGGTACACCTGGGGCGTCTGGCGCCCTGAGGGTGCAGAATTCGTCGACATGGTCACAGGGTACGGCCGCGCGGCCCCGCCCCGAGGCATCCGCCCGGCGCGCCGAGCGGAGTGTCAGAGCCGCTTCAGCATGCGGGTGTTGCCGAGGGTGTTCTGCTTGACGCGTGCGAGGTCGAGGAACTCGGCGACGCCCTCGTCGTGGGAGCGCACGAGCTCGGCGTACACCTCGGGGTCGACGGTCTCTGCACCCATGTCCTCGAAGCCGTGGCGTCCGAAGAAACCGATCTCGAAGGTCAGGCAGAACAGCCGGCTCAGCCCGAGCTCGCGTGCCTCCTGCTCGAGCGCGCTCAGCAGCGCGTGGCCGACGCCCTTGCCGAGCCAAGCGTCGTCGACGGCCAGGGTGCGCACCTCGCCGAGGTCCTCCCACATGACGTGCAGGGCGCCGGCGCCGATCACGCGGCCGTCGGCGTCCTCGGCGACCCGGAACTCCTGGATCGCGCCGTACAGGTCGACTCGTTCCTTGCCGAGCAGGATTCGTCGGCTGACGAGCGGCTCCACGACGTCGATGATCTTCGGCACATCGCTCGTGCGCGCCCGGCGCACGTGGAACTCGGTCGTCATCCGCCCATCGTATTCCCGGTTGCGGTCCGCCCCGGTCGCACGCGAGCTGCGCCGACCTCAGACGACGGCGTCGACCACCGGGCATCGCGGGTGGGTGGGTCCGGTCTCGACGAGCAGCGCGAGCGCGTCGCGGACGCGCCCCAGGTCGATGATCCGCTGCTCGAGCTCGGCGAGCTTGTCGCCCACCTGCCGGGCGACGTCCGAGAAGGTGATGAGCTCGGGTTCGTCGGAGAGCCGGAGCACGTCGCGCACCTCACGAAGCGTGAACCCGAGCTCCTGCCCGCGACGGATGAACCGGACGCGGCGGACCGTGTCGACGGAGAAGTGCCGATACCCCGCCGAGGAGCGCTCGACCGGCTCCACGAGGCCCTCGCGCTCGTAGAACCGAACCGTGCTGATCGCGACGCCGGCTGCCGCGGCGAGCGCCCCGATCGTCAGCGCCGGCGCAGGCGCATCAGCCCGCTGAGCTGCAGAACCAGCCACACGACCTCCCCGATCAGGAACACGACGATCGTCGCGCTCTGCCCATTCAACAGCGCCCACGTCATCCAGAGCGAGAAGAGCAGGCGACCGCCGGTGTCGATCGCGATGAAGCGGGGTTCGGGGCGCAGGATCCGCGCGATCGCCCACATGGTCACCGCGGTGCCGAACATGCTCGTGAACATCAGGGCGGTCGCCCCGAGCTCGGGCAGTTGCGCGCCCGGGAGGTCGAACGCGTCGTGGACCCACCTGGTGAGGTCGAGCAGCGCCGCGGCGGTGAATGGCGTCGCGAAGCCGACGGTCACGACGAGGTCGTAGATCGCCCCGGCTCGGCCCCACCGGGGTCGCGCGAAGCCCGGAACCGGCGTCCGCCCTCGGCTGGAGGCGAGGCCGGGAGAAGCGGTCGGGGCGGTGAGGGCGGTGGGTTCTGCGGTGCCGCCCGAGGCGGTGGAGGTCGTCATACCGTCATCGTCGACCCTGCACCATGGTGCAGGGTCAAGTCGGCCCGGGTACGACGACGGGGCGGATGCCCAAGCATCCGCCCCGTCGTGTCGTTCGCGTCTAGTCGCCCGAAGCGGCCGCGAGGTCGGGCGTCGCCGGCCCCGTGCCGATGGCGGCGTTCGTGTTCACGCCGACGCTCACCGGCAGCTCGCGCTGGGTGGTCGTGAAGATGAACTCGCCGTCCTTGAAGTCGACGTGCACGTGGTCGCCCGAGTTGAGCTCGCCGTGCAGGATCTTCTCCGACAGGCGGTCCTCGACCTCGTGCTGCACCGCACGGCGCAGCGGACGGGCGCCGAGCGCCGGGTCGAAGCCGACCTCGATGAGGCGCTCCTTCGCGGGAACCGTGAGCTCGACGGTCATGTCGCGGTCGAGCATGCGCTCGCTGAGCCGCTTCAGGAAGAGGTCGACGATCTGCAGCAGCTCGGGCTTCGAGAGCTGCGGGAACACGATGATCTCGTCGACGCGGTTCAGGAACTCGGGCTTGAAGTGCTTCTTCAGCTCTTCGTTCACCTTGCCGCGCATGAGGTCGTACCCGGTGCGGGTGTCACCCTCGAGCGCGAAGCCCACGGGGCCGCTCGAGATGTCCTTCGTGCCGAGGTTCGTCGTCATGATGATGACGGTGTTCTTGAAGTCGACGACGCGTCCCTGGCCGTCGGTCAGACGGCCCTCTTCGAGGATCTGCAGGAGCGAGTTGAAGATGTCGGGGTGCGCCTTCTCGATCTCGTCGAAGAGCACCACGCTGAACGGCTTGCGACGAACCTTCTCGGTGAGCTGGCCGCCCTCTTCGAAGCCGACGAACCCGGGAGGGGCGCCGAACAGTCGCGAGACGGTGTGCTTCTCGCCGTACTCCGACATGTCGAGCGAGATCATGGCGGCCTCGTCGTCGAAGAGGAACTCGGCAAGCGCCTTGGCCAGCTCGGTCTTGCCGACGCCCGTGGGGCCGGCGAAGATGAACGACCCCGAGGGGCGCTTCGGGTCCTTGAGACCGGCGCGGGTGCGGCGGATCGTCTTCGACAGGGCGGAGATCGCCTCCTCCTGGCCGATGACGCGCTCGTGCAGCGCCTTCTCCATGAAGACGAGCCGCGACGACTCCTCTTCGGTGAGCTTGAAGACGGGGATGCCGGTGGCCTGCGCGAGCACCTCGGCGATCAGGCCCTCGTCGACGACCGCGGTCGTCTTGACGTCGCCCGACTTCCACTGCTTCTCGAGGCGCAGACGCTCGCCGAGGAGGTTCTTCTCCTCGTCGCGCAGCGACGCGGCCTTCTCGAAGTCCTGCTCCTCGATCGCGGTCTCCTTCGCGGCGCGGACCACGGCGATCTTCTCGTCGAACTCGCGAAGCTCGGGCGGCGACGAGAGGATCGAGAGGCGCAGGCGCGCGCCGGCCTCGTCGATCAGGTCGATCGCCTTGTCGGGCAGGAAGCGGTCGGAGATGTAGCGGTCGGCGAGGTTCGCCGCGGCGACGATCGCGCCGTCGGTGATCGACACCTTGTGGTGCGCCTCGTAGCGGTCGCGGAGACCCTTGAGGATGTTGATCGCGTGGGGCAGCGAGGGCTCGGCGACCTGGATCGGCTGGAAGCGGCGCTCGAGCGCGGCGTCCTTCTCGAAGTGCTTGCGGTACTCGTCGAGCGTCGTCGCGCCGATGGTCTGCAGCTCGCCGCGGGCGAGCAGCGGCTTCAGGATCGAGGCGGCGTCTATTGCCCCCTCGGCCGCACCTGCGCCCACGAGGGTGTGGATCTCGTCGATGAAGACGATGATGTCGCCGCGGGTGCGGATCTCCTTCGTGACCTTCTTCAGACGCTCCTCGAAGTCACCGCGGTAGCGGGAGCCGGCGATGAGCGAGCCGAGGTCGAGCGAGTAGAGCTGCTTGTCCTTCAGCGTCTCGGGCACCTCACCCTTGACGATGGCCTGCGCGAGGCCCTCGACGACGGCGGTCTTGCCGACGCCGGGCTCGCCGATCAGCACGGGGTTGTTCTTGGAGCGGCGCGAGAGGATCTGCATGACCCGCTCGATCTCCTTCTCACGGCCGATCACCGGGTCGAGCTTCGACTCGCGGGCCGCCTGCGTGAGGTTGCGGCCGAACTGGTCGAGGATCTGCGAGCCGCCCTGCGGGGTCTGCTGCTCGTTCGCGCCGACCTGCACCTGCTCCTTGCCCTGGTAGCCCGAGAGCAGCTGGATGACCTGCTGGCGCACGCGGTTGAGGTCGGCGCCGAGCTTGACGAGCACCTGGGCGGCGACGCCCTCGCCCTCGCGGATGAGGCCGAGGAGGATGTGCTCGGTGCCGATGTAGTTGTGGCCCAGCTGCAGCGCCTCGCGGAGCGAGAGCTCGAGCACCTTCTTGGCGCGCGGCGTGAACGGGATGTGCCCCGTCGGCTGCTGCTGCCCCTGGCCGATGATGTCCTGGACCTGCTCGCGCACGGCGTCGAGCGAGATTCCGAGCGACTCGAGCGCCTTGGCGGCGACGCCCTCACCCTCGTGGATGAGCCCGAGCAGGATGTGCTCGGTGCCGATGTAGTTGTGGTTGAGCATCTTGGCCTCTTCTTGGGCCAGGACGACGACACGACGGGCTCGGTCGGTGAATCTCTCGAACATGCTCTACTCCTCACGGCCCCACTGGGCAGGGGACGTCGTTACAACGAGCGTAAACACTCCGGATGCCCCGTGGGCGACTGTTCGCCGTGGGCGCATCACGCTTCGGGGTTGACCCGATCCGCAGGCGACGCTAGCTTAACGATTATCGTTATTATCGATAAACGTTAGGAATGCGATGAGCGCAACCGCCGCACCCCCCATCAGCCGATCCGATACGGTCGCACTCCTGCTGTTCATGGTCGCGGGCGTGGCCATCGCGGCGTGGGGCATCACTGCTGCCGTGCTGCGCATCCTCGAGGTCGCGCCGAATCGCCACGTCGCCGTGGCCGCCGAATTCGTCGGAACCTCTGCAGAAGCACCGATCGGACCCGATGGCGCTCTCGTTGCGGTCGAGCTCGACCGGGCGATCGTGACCGTCCCTTCGCTCCCCGGCGCGTCGTGGGCGTCGCTCATCCTGCAGCAGGTGATCGCCGCAGCGACGATCGGGGTCGTCGTCGCCTGCCTCCTGCTCCTCTGCTGGTCGGTCATGCGCAATCAGGTCTTCAGCCGCCGCAACACCGCGTTGGTGGCGGTGGCCGGCATCACCGGGACCATCGGCTTCGCCGCGGTGCCGTTCTTCGGCAACATGGCGGCGAACGGCGCATTCGTCCGTCTCAGCGACGGCGACTTCGACAACGTCGTGATGACGGTCGACGTGATGCCCCTGTTCTTCCTCGCCTTCCTCGCAGCAATGGCCGCCACGGTCTTCACCGTCGGCGATCGGCTGCGCCGCGACACCGAGGGCCTCGTCTGATGTCGCCCGCCGAGCCCGACGAAGCGACCGACGTGCACTGCCGGCTCGATGAGCTGCTCGAGTCTCGCGGCCTGACGCTGACCCGCCTCGCCGAACTCGTCGGCGTGAGCGTGGTGAACCTCAGCGTGCTGAAGAACGACCGGGCGCGGGCCATCCGCTTCTCGACGTTGCAGGCGGTCTGCGAGGCGCTCGACTGCGAGATCGGCGAACTCCTCGTGCTTCGCCGCGGCTGACGAGACGACGACGGCGGGCCGCCGGGGTCTCCCCCTGCGGCCCGCCGTCGGCCTCTGCGCGGTGCGATCCGATCGCGCGAGGCGGAAGCTTCGCAGTACTACTTGACCGGGACGGTGACCTCGGTGTCCTGCACCTCGACGACGAGCGGCTCGGTCGTCGTGACGTTCATCGGCGTCCAGAAGACGGTGGTGTGCGGCACGAGGTCCATGGTGCACATCTCGTCGGCAGGGCGCTCGACGAGGTCGATCGCGACCCGGTTGCCCTCGCCCGCGGGCTCGACGACGCTGATGCTCTCGCCGACGACCGGGCAGGTCGAGCTGCCCCAGATGGTCACTGCGAGCTGTCCGCCCTGGCCGACCCAAGCGGCCTGCGGCCCGCCCTCGGCGTTCTCCTCCTCGTGACTGCTCTCTTCGCCGTGCTCGGCGACGGGCTCGCCCGGAAAGTTCTCGGCCGCCCGCGTGGGCGGTGCGCACGCGGCGAGGAGGAACACGGAAGCGAGGGCCGCGGCAGCGAGGCCGGCACGACGGAGACGCACGGAGGTAGCCATGCCGCAATGGTATCGGTTCGGCACCTCGCTGCACCGCCTCCGCGCCACTCGAGCGACCGGTCGGCGGCGCGTCATAGGCTGGCGGTATGAGCAATCTCGAGAAGGACCCGCTCGAGCTGCTGTGCCCGCCCGAAGGGCGGCAGGGCCCGGCCGTGCAGGTGCTCGCGCCGCGCGACGTGCCGCTCGGCGGCCCGCGCGCCATGAACGTGCGGCGCACGCTCCCGCAGCGCGGGCGCACCACGATCGGCGCCTGGTGCTTCGCCGACCACTACGGCCCCGACGACGTCGCCGACTCAGGCGGGATGGTGGTGCCGCCGCACCCCCACACCGGGCTGCAGACCGTCAGCTGGCTCTTCGAGGGCGAGATCGAGCACCGTGACTCCACCGGCAGCCGCGAACTCGTGCGACCCGGCCAGGTGAACCTCATGACCGCCGGCCGCGGCATCTCGCACTCCGAGGTCTCCACCCCCGCCACGACCCGCCTGCACGGCGTCCAGCTCTGGGTCGCCCTGCCCGACGCCTCCCGCAACGTCGTCCCGTTCTTCGAGCACGACGAGATCGCCGCGGCGACGGTCGACGACGCGGTCGTCCGGGTGTTCGCCGGGTCGCTGCCCGGCGTCGGCGACGAGGCATCCGTCACGCTCTTCAGCCCGCTCGTCGGCGCCCAGATCGACCTGCCCGCCGGCGGCGAGGCCTGGATCGAACTCGACCCCGCCTTCGAGCACGGCGTGCTCGTCGACGCTGGCCCCGTGAGGGTCACGATCGCCGCGACCGATGACGAGGTCGACGACTCCCCCGTCGACGCCGACGGGCTCACTGTCGCAGGGCACTCGGCGACGCTCGAATGGAGCGAGCTCGGGTACCTGCCGACCGGCCACGAGGGCGTGCGCCTGACCGCGAACGACGGGCCGGTGCGGGTGGTCTTGCTCGGCGGCGTGCCGTTCGGTGAAGAGCTCGTCATGTGGTGGAACTTCATCGGCCGCGACCACGACGAGATCGTCGAGTCGCGCCGGCAATGGCAGTCCGAGGTCATCGGCCGCGACAACCTCGACGGCCGCTTCGGGCGCGTCGACTACGAAGGTGAACCGCTGCCCGCTCCGGAACTGCCGACCGTGCGGCTGAAGCCCCGCGGCTGAGGGCCGCCCCGAGGCATCCGGCGACCGCCTACTGCAGTGCGGAGGTCAGCCGGGCGAGGTTGTCGAGCACCGTCGCACCGAGCGGCTGCTTCAGCCACTCGTCGAGGGTGAGTTCGCGGCTGTCACGCCGGTAGCCGTCCTCGACGGCGCGCATCTCGCGCACGAACGAGCGCCCGCGCACGAGGAGCGACACCTCCATGTTGAGTTCGAACGAGCGGATGTCCATGTTGCTCGAACCGATCACGGCCACATCGTCGTCGATCGTGAAGTGCTTCGCGTGCAGGATGTACGGCGCCTTGTACATGTAGATCTTGACGCCCGCCCGCAGCAGCGCCTCGTAGTACGAGCGCTGCGCGTGGTAGACGAGCGCCTGGTCGCCGATCTCCGAGACGAAGAGCTCGACGTGGATGCCCCGCTGGGTCGCCCCGCTGATCGCGTAGAGCATCGCCTCGTCGGGCACGAAGTACGGGCTGGTGATGATGATCTTCTCCCGCGCCGCGTAGAGCAGCGCGAGGAAGAGCTTGAGGTTGTTCTCGCTGCGGAACCCCGGCCCGCTCGGCACCACCTGGCAGTCGAGGTCCTGGGCCTCGCCGGGCTGCGTGAGCGACTCGGAGAGATCGCGCGTCGGCTCCTCGCCCGTCTCGAGGAACCAGTCGGTGGCGAAGATGGCCTCGAGGCCGGCGACGATCGGCCCCTCGACCCGCGCGACGAGCTCCTTCCACTTCAACCCGCGACGCTGGTTGCTGCGCTTGTTGTAGCTGCGGTCGATGACGTTCTGCGAGCCCATGAACCCCACCTCGCCGTCGACGACGAGGATCTTGCGGTGGTTGCGGAGGTCGGGCCGTTGGTACTTGCCCTTCAGCGGCTGCACCGGGAGCATGAGCTGCCAGCGCACCCCCATCGCATCGAGTCGCGCCAGGGTCTTGCGATACCCCGTGACGCGGCGCGAGGCGATGTGGTCGAGCAGCACCCGGACCTCGACCCCGCGGGCGACGGCGTCGCCCAGCGCCTCGAAGAACGGCTCGGTGGTGGCGTCGAGCGCGAAGATGTAGAACTCGACGTGCACGAAGCGCTTCGCGTCGCGGATCGCGTCGGTCATCGCCGCGAGCGAGCCCGCGTAGTCGCCGATGAGGCTCGCGCTGTTCTGGCCGATCAGCGGCATCGAACCGAGGTTGCGGTTCAGGCGCACCACCCCCTCGAACCAGCTCGGCCACGAGTTCGGATCGCTCACCCGCTCGACGCCGTGCGTGGAGTCGCGGATGTACCGGTCGACCTCGGCCTGCTTCTCACGGCGGTGCTTCGGCAGCTTCGGGTTGCCGATGAGCACGAAGAACAGCACCCCGAGGATCGGGATGAAGAAGATCGCAAGGAGCCACGCCATGCCCGCCGTCGGGCGGCGGTTGCGCGGCACGACGATCACCGCGATGACGCGGACGATGAGGTCGAGGACGAGGAGAAGTGCGCCGACGACGAGCGTCGTCTGCGAGAGCCCCGCCTCCATGCCGGGCTAGGCCGTCGGCCGTTCGCGACCGAGCTTGGCGCGCTCCTCGGCCTCGATGCGCGAATACGCCTTGCGCTCGGTGCGGTCGGCGCGGATGATCGAGCGCATCACGAACCAGAAGATGAGGCCGATGAGCACGGTCGGCGCAAGCGACCAGATCGCGTTGGCCCAGTAGTCGTCCATAGTCCACTCAGGATATATGGCTTCCCTGCGAACTCCACCGACTGCGCCGGGCCCCCGTCAGGCGCCCGTCATCGCACGAGGCGCTCGCCCGCCCGGATCGGCACCGGCCACCGGTTGCCGGGCACCGGCATCACGCAGACGTAGTGGTCCGAGAAGGCGCACGGGGGGAGGTAGGCGCGGTTGAAGTCCACCACGGCCTCGCCGTCGGCGGGCACCGGGAATCGGATGAACCGGAACGCGTGGCTCTCGGCCCCCGCCGTCCCGTCGGCGAAGGCGGCGAAGTACCAGCCGTCGTCCTCCTGCACCGTCAAGGAGAACGGCTCGCCCTCCCACTCGAGTTCGACGATCGCGTCGAACGACTGCGTGGCGGCGTGGTCGTCGACCGACCGCGTCTCGGCGGTGGTGGCCGCACTGCGGACGCGTCCGCGCAGGCGGGCGGCCTCCGAGAACTCGAATCGCTCGATCGACGAGATGCCCCGTGCGGCGGGCGCTCCGGGGTCGAGCACTCGAAGGGCGATCGAACCGTCGCGGGAGAAGCCGCGCAGGAGGAGGCCCTCCGCCTCGAACTGCTGCCCCGGTGCGAGCCGGACGCCGTCGCCGTGCACCTCGCCGTCGCTCACGCTCCAGAGACCCGGCAGCCCGTCGACGGCGGTGGGCTCGGTCGTGAGCCAGTGCGTCGCGGCGAGCGTCGCGACGCCCCACTCGCCCCACACGCGCGTCTCCCGCTCGTCGATCCAGCGCTCGTGCTCCGCTCGCAGCTCCATGCGGGCTCCCGTCCTGTCCCCTCCGCAACGCCGTGTGACGTTCGAGTACATATTGTTACACCATCGAAACCTCGAGATATATAGCCTGTGCCTATGGAGCTGGAGAACGCAGGACCCATCGAGATCGATGCCCTCACTCGTGTGCTCGACGTCCACTCGCTGCGGATCCTCGTCGCGATCGACCGGACCGGCTCGATCAGCGCGGCCGCGCGCTCGCTCGGCTTCAGCCAGCCCACCATCACGCAGCACGTGCAGCGCCTGGAGTCCCGCCTCGGCACCCCGCTCGTCGCCCGCACCGCGCGCTCGGCCAGCCTCACCGCGATCGGGCAACTGCTCGCGGCCCATGCGCCCCGCATCGACGCGAGTCTGACCGCGGCCGCCACCGAGCTCGCGAGGGCCCTCGGGCATCGAGTCGGCACCGTCCGGATCGCGGCGCCCGCCGACGCCGTCGTCGGCACGATCGCCCCGGCCCTCGCCCGCATCGCCGCCGACATCCCCGGGGTCGAGGTCCGCTTCGTCGAGGCAGAGCACGACGAGGCCCTCGAACTGGTGCGCTCGGGGCGCGTCGACATCGCCGTGACCATCGGCGCCGCCGGCGAGCGCGGGCAGCGCCTGCGACGCGACGGCCTGCGGTCGACGTTCCTCTACGGCGAGGAGGTCATCGCCGTGTTCCCGTCCGAGGAGACGCCCGAGCCGGGCCTGCGCGTCGAGGCATCCGCGCTCGCCCACCTGCCGTGGATCTTCGGAGACGGCACCCGGTCGGGCGTCGTCGCAGAGGGCCTGGGCCGCGCGAGCGGCCCCGCCGACCTCGAGGTCAGCCGTCCCGACGCCGCGCTCGCACTCGTCGCGGGAGGCTTCGGCGTCGCCTTCCTCCCCGAGAGCGCGTTCGCGACGGCGCCGCCGCCCGGAGTGCGGGCCCTCGGGCTGAGCCCGGCCTCGAGCCTGCGCACCGTCGCCATCACGCTCGCCGAGGCGAGCGAGATCCCCGCCGTCGCGGCGAGCCTGCGCATGCTCGCCGCGCGCCGTCCGAGCGGCTACGAGGTGGAGGCCCTCGCCGAGGCCCGTCGCCGTTCGAACAGTCACCGCGCGCGCTTCGCGCGTCCGATCGCCCTCGCAACACTCCCCCGATTGCAAGAGGAGGACCCCCTCATGTCCGCAACATCACGTTCCCGCATCGCGCGCGCGGGCGCCGCAGCAGCCGGTGTGCTGCTGCTGGCCGCCTGCACGAGCGGCGCCGCAGAGTCGAGTACCGGCACCGACACCGGTGAGGAGATCGACCACATCAGCGTCGCCCTGCCGGGGTCGCTCTCGAACCTCTACGTCGGCCAGGAGGCCGGCATCCTGAACTACTACATCGCCTCGATCGCCCAGGAGGGCCTCGTCTCGGTCGACGCCCAGGGCCGGGTGCAGCCGGGGCTCGCCGAATCGTGGGAGCAGACCGACGACGTGACCTACGTCTACGAGCTCCGCGACGACGCCGTGTTCCAGGACGGCACGCCCGTCACCGCCGACGACGTCGTGTTCAGCCTCGAGCAGGCCCGCGACGAGACGGCCTCGCCGGGCCTCGCCTACTACCTCGCCGGCGTCGACACGATCGAGAAGACCGAGGAGCACGAGGTGACGATCACGCTCGCCGCCCCCGACGCCGCCTTCGCAGCCAACATGAGCTCGGGCGGTGCCGCCTTCATCACCTCGCAGGCCTTCTGGGAGGAGCACGGCGGCAAGGTCGGCACGGCCGACGCGCTGCTGCTCGGCACCGGCCCGTACCAGGTGACCGAGTTCGTGCCCGATTCGCACGTGCAGTTCGAACGGGTCGACACCTGGTGGGGCGAGCTGCCGAAGGTGAAGTCGATCACCGTGGAGTTCATCCCCGACGAGTCGACGCGCCTGCTCGCGGCGCAGTCGGGCGACGTCGACGTCGCCTTCAACGTGCCGCTCGCCCAGTCGACGCAGTGGGAGCAGCTCCAGACCATGCGCGTCGAGTACGTCAACGACCTCTCGTACGTCGGTCTCTACTTCAACACCTCGCTCGCCCCGTTCGACGACCCCAAGGTGCGCGAGGCGTTCGCGCACGCCGTCGACCGCGACGCCGTCGTCGAGAAGCTGCTGCGCGGCCACGGCGAGGCCGCGACCGCGATCATGACGCCCGAGTCGCTCGGCAAGGCGTACGACGGCGACGAAGCCCGCGAAATCCTCTCCGGCATCCCCCAGTACGACTTCGACCTGGACGCCGCGAAGCAGGCGCTCGCCGACTCGGAGCACCCCGACGGCTTCGAGGCCGAACTCCTCACGCCCTCCACCGGTCCGCAGCTCGGCACGGCCGCGCAGTCGCTCGCCGAGAACCTCTCGACGATCGGGATCACGCTGAACGTGCGCGAGGTGCCCATCGAGGAATGGCTCGCGAGCCTCGACGCATCCTCGAGCTACGGCGTCGGCATGATGTGGTACTTCTCCACCCTCGGCGACCCGGCGGAGGTGCCGAGCTACCTGCTCGGCGCCGGGAACCCCTCGGCGTACTCGAACCCCGAGATCGATGAGCTGCTCGCGCAGGCCGGCACCGAGTCCGACCCGGCCGCACGCGTCGACCTGCTCGTCCAGGCCGAGACGCTGCAGGCCGAGGACGTCGTGAACGTGCCGCTCTGGTGGGGCCAATCGGCCACCGCGTTCGCGAACGACCTCGGCTTCGACGACTACAGCTCGTTCGCCTTCATCTCGTCATGGCCGACCCAGATCTACCGCACCGCGCCGTGACCGAACCCGTCCCCGCCGCACGCGCACCGCGACTCCGGCCGATCGGCCGGATGCTCGCGGTGCGCGTGCTGGGCACCGCGGCGATCCTGTTCGTGCTCTCGATCGTCGTGTTCTCGATGCTGCACCTCGCCCCCGGCGACCTCGTCAAGACGCTCCTCGGCACGCGTCCCGCCTCGCCCGAGGCCGTCGCCGCCATCCGCGAGCAGTACCACCTCGACGATCCGTTGCCCGTGCAGTACCTGCGCTGGCTCGGCGGTGTGCTGAGCGGCGACCTCGGCGAGTCGATCCGGCTGCAGACCTCCGTCTCCGACGCCATCGCCTCGAGGCTCGGGCTGACGCTCGCCCTCTGCGGGCTCGCCTTCGCGATCGCGCTGGCCGTCGGCATCCCGCTCGGGGTGCAGAGCGCCGTGCGCGCCGGCGGCGTGCTGGACCGTGCGGGCACGACGCTCGGCGTCATCGGGCTCAGCGCCCCCACTTTCGCGGTCGGGCTGCTGCTGCTCTACGTCTTCGCGTACTACCTGCCGATCTTCCCCGTGTACGGCGGCGGACGTGGTCCGCTCGACACGCTCTACCACCTCGTCCTGCCGGCCGTGACGCTCGCAGCCGGCCTGGGCGCCATCGTGCTGAAGCTCACCCGCACGGCGATGCTGCGCGAGCTCGACGCCGACTACGTCACCTCGGCGCGCGCCCGCGGCATCCCCGAGTCGCGCACTCGCCGGATCGCCCTGCGCAACGCCGCGATCCCGATCGTCACCGGCGCGAGCCTGCTGCTCACCTTCCTCGTCGGCGGCACCGTGCTCGCCGAGACGACGTACGCGCTCCCCGGCCTCGGCACACTGCTGCAGGACTCGGTGCTGTTCAAGGACCTCGCCGTCGTGCAGGCCCTCACGCTGCTCGTCGCGCTCGTGATCGCCGTGATCGCGCTGCTCGCCGACCTCGCCTACCTGATGCTCGATCCACGCGTCCGCGACCAGGGAGGTACCGCATGACCGTCTCGCTCGGCGCCGTCGGCGTGGGGTTCCGCTCCCGCCGACGCATCCCGGCGACCGTCGTCGCCTGTCTCGCGGTGCTCGCCGTCGCGCTGCTCGCCGTGCTCCTCGGCCCGCTCCTCTTCCCCGGCGCGACCAAGCAGGACATCCTGTCGAGTCTGATGCCCGCGGGCTCCCCCGGGCATCCGCTCGGAACCGACGAGCTCGGTCGTGACATCCTCGCCCTCACCGTCGCGGGCGCCGCATCGGCGCTCGTCGGCCCCGTCTGCGTCGCCGTGGGTTCGATGCTCCTCGGCATCCTGCTCGGAACCCTCGCCGGCTACGAGCGCGGCCCGCTCGACTTCGCGATCAGCCGGTGGACCGACCTGCTGCTCGCGCTGCCCGTGCTGCTCGCCGCCATCGTCGTCTCCGGCGTCTTCGGCGGCGGCTACTGGACCACGGTCGCGTTGCTCGTCCTGCTCTTCTCGCCCTCCGACATCCGTATCGTGCGCGCCGGAGTGCTCGAGCAGGCGGCGCGCCCGTACATCGAGGCGGCGCAGATGCTCTCGCTCTCGCGCTGGCGGGTGATGTTCCGGCACATCCTGCCGAACGTCTCCTCGCTCGTCATCACGAATGCGATGCTCAACGTCGCGTTCGCACTCGTCGCCTTCTCGTCGCTGTCGTTCCTCGGCGTGGGCGTGCCGCCCGGCACCGCCGACTGGGGCCGCCAGCTCACCGACAACCGGGCCATCATGTTCGACAACCCGGCGGCGGTGATCGTTCCTGCGCTGCTCATCATCGCAGTGGCCTGCTCCGTCAACCTCGTCGGCGACTGGCTCGGCCAGCGCCTGACCCGCTCGGGAGGTGTCGCATGACCGGCGTCGAAGCGGCGATCGACGGCATCGCCGGCCCCGCCGGGCCGATGGTCGCGGCCGTGGCCTTCCGCATCGAGCCGGGTTCGTCGCTCGCGCTCATCGGCGAGTCCGGCTCGGGCAAGACGCTCACGGCCAAGAGCCTCGTGGGGCTGCTTCCGAGCGGCTTCGGTGCCACGGGCGTCCTGCGGGTCGACGGCCGAGCGCACCCGCTCGACGCGACGGATGCCTCGTGGCGACGCGTGCGCGGCCGCGAGGTCTCGCTCCTGCTGCAGGACCCGTTCACGAGCCTCTCGCCGGTGCACCGGTGCGGGCCTCAGATCGGGTGGACGCTGGAGGCGAAGGCGGGCCGGCGACTCGCGACGCGAGAGCTCGACGATGCCGTCGCGAAGCGCCTCGACGAGGTCAACCTGCCTGCTCGCGTCGCGCGCGCCTACCCGCACGAGCTCTCGGGCGGCATGCGGCAGCGAGTCGCGATCGCCGCTGCCCTCGCGAGCGACCCCCGCCTCCTCATCGCCGACGAGCCGACGACGGCACTCGATGCGTCGAACCAGGCGGAGATCCTCGACCTCCTCCGCGACTTGCAGCGCGAGCGCGGGATGGCGATGCTCCTGATCACGCACGACCTCGGACTCGTCCGCGGTCGCACGGACGAGGTGCTCGTCATGCGGCACGGCGAGGTCGTCGAGCGGGGATCCACCGCGACGGTGCTCTCGGCCCCCGAGCACGCGTACACCCGCGCGCTCATCGCGGCCGACCCGGCGCTCGCCCTCGAGGCCGGCCGCTCCGACGGCTCCGACAGCTCCGCCCAGCTCGCCGACCCCGACCGACGGGACCGACCCGACGACCCGGGCGTCCGCGCCGGCGACCTCGCGCGCGCGGCGAGAACTCCGCTCGTCGCCGCCACGGGCATTGTGAAGCGCTTCGGCCTGCGCACGGTGCTCGACGGGGTCGACCTCACGATCGCCCCCGGACAGGTCGTCGGAATCGTCGGCGAATCCGGGTCCGGCAAGTCGACGCTCGCCCGCTGCATCGCCGGCCTCGAACGCGAGGACGGCGGGTCGATCGCCTTCGACGGGCAGCCGCTCGCTCCGGGCCGTCGCTCGCGCACGCCCGAGCAGATGCAGATCGTGTTCCAGGACCCGTACTCCTCGCTCAATCCGATGATGACGATCGGTGCGATCCTGCGCGAAGCGCTCGCGGTCGGCGGTCGCCGGCCCGAGGAGGTCCCCGCGCTGCTCGAACTCGTCGGCCTGCCCGCGGAGGCGTCGTCGAAGCGGCCGGCTCAGCTGTCGGGCGGCCAGCGCCAGCGCGTCGCGATCGCCCGCGCACTCGCACCGCGGCCGCGGCTGTTGATCTGCGACGAGTCGGTCTCGGCGCTCGACGTGCAGGTGCAGGCGCAGATCCTCGACCTCCTCGGGAGTCTGCGCGACGAGCTCGACATCGCGATCCTCTTCATCTCGCACGACCTCGCCGTCGTGCGCCGGATCGCCGACACCGTGACGGTCGTCTGGCAGGGACGCGTCGTCGAGCGGGGTTCATGCGCACAGGTTCTCGACGACCCGTCGGAGGACTACACGAAGCTCTTGGTCGCGGCGGCGCACCGCGACAGCACAGGAAGGACGACCGTCGCATGACGACCATCACCGACGCCCGGCTCGACGACGAACTGCGGGCGGCCCTCGGCGAGACGCGGGCGGCCCGCTGGGCCTCGCCGCGGGCGCCGTACTCGCCGAGGATCGACGTCGCGCACCGCGACGGCGGGCCCGTGGCGGCGGCGCTCACCTCGCGGCGCGGCGCGACCGCCGCAGTCAAGATCGTCGACGTCTGGTGGCGCGACGAGGCGGATGCCGCGGCGGCCGCCGCCCTCATCGACGAGATCGTCGCCCGCGCCGAGGCGGCCGGCGACGCGGCCGTGAAGTGGGAGGTGCCGTCCGGCCAGGAACTGCCGTCGTTCGCGATGGAGCGGGGCTTCGCGCCGTTCGCCGCACCGCACCCCTCGGCACCCGGCACGCTCGGATCGCGCGGCTACGTGCGCTGGCTGCTCGACGTCCCCCATGACGAGGCGCCCTACTATGCGCAGACCACGCTCTACACCTGCGGCGCGGTGAGCGGGCTGCTCGCGGCCGAGGCGGCCGGAGAGGCCGGCTTCGGGGCGGCGGATGCGTCGCGCGGCGTCCCGGTCGACGGCCGCCCTGCTCCCTCGCTGGCCGACCGCGACCTCGAACTCGCGTTCTGGCGGCGGGCGAGCAACTATCCGGCCATCGAACCGGTCGGTCTCGGCGTGGTCATGCGCGAGACGCTGCCGGCCGACGTCCCGGTCGAGGTGTTCCTCGACCACGACGGACCGGTGCTGATCGAGTCGTACAGCGGGTTCGAACGGGACTTCCGGGCGGAGCTGCAGGCCGAGTCGCTGCGCCAGGGCGAGGCCGCCGGAGTGCCGGTGCACCGTACGCGCATCGCGATCGAGGAGATCGCGCGACGCGTCGCAGGCGGCGATCTCGCGCTGCTGCTCATCGACGAGGCGCCGATGCACGGCGAGACCGGTCCGCACTGGGTGCTCGCGCATGCCGCCGGAGAGGGCGTCATCGTCATCGAGGACCCCTGGATCAGCTCGGACGAGGGCGAGACCTGGGTCGACTCCCACGAGCTGCCGATCGCTCACGCCGACCTCGACCGCATGGTGGCCTGGGGCGAAGCCGGCTACCGCGGCGTCGTGTTCGTCGGGCGCCGCTGACGACGGGCCGCGCGGCGGTGCGGGGGCCGGGCCCCCGGCACCGCCGCACGACCGCGCGTCATCACCGGGTCAGCAGCCCCCACACGCCCGACCCGACGAGGTAGAGCCCGATCGCGCCGACCACGATCCAGATCGCGAGCCGCGTGTTCGAGGGCCGCTTCGGGTCCTGCTCGGGTTCGAGCTGGTCCTTCGGGAGGTAGTCGTTCATCGCCGTGACATCCGTCTCTGGTCGCTACTTGACGAGCGGGAAGAGGATCGTCTCGCGGATGCCGAGACCCGTGATCGCCATGAGCAGGCGGTCGATGCCCATGCCCATGCCGCCCGACGGCGGCATGCCGAACTCGAGCGCCCGGAGGAACTCCTCGTCGAGGCGCATGGCCTCGGGGTCGCCGCCCGCGGCGAGCTTCGCCTGCTCGACGAAGCGCTCCCGCTGGATCACCGGGTCGACGAGCTCGGAGTAGCCGGTGGCGAGCTCGAACCCGCGGATGTAGAGGTCCCACTTCTCGACGACGCCGGCGATCTCGCGGTGCCCGCGCACGAGCGGCGAGGTGTCCTCGGGGAAGTCCATGACGAAGGTCGGCCGCACGAGGCCGCCCTTGATGTGGTGCTCCCACAGCTCTTCGACGAACTTGCCGGGGATCGGGTGGTCGATCTCGATGCCGGCCTCGTCGGCGAGCTCCTTCAGGCGCGACATCGGGGTCTCGGGAGTGATCTGCTCGCCGACCGCCTCTGAGAGCGAGCCGTACATCGAGATGCGGTCCCACTCGCCGCCGAGGTCGTACTCGGTGCCGTCGGCCCAGGTCACGACGTGCGAGCCCGACACCGACTTCGCGGCGTCCTGGATGAGCTGCTGGGTGAGGTCGGCGATCGTGTTGTAGTCGCCGTACGCCTCGTAGGCCTCGAGCATCGCGAACTCGGGCGAGTGCGTCGAGTCGGCACCCTCGTTGCGGAAGTTGCGGTTGATCTCGTAGACGCGCTCGATGCCGCCGACCACGGCGCGCTTGAGGTACAGCTCGGGCGCGATCCGCAGGTACAGCTCGGTGTCGAAGGCGTTCGAGTGCGTCACGAAGGGACGGGCCGAGGCGCCGCCGTGCATGACCTGCAGCATCGGGGTCTCGACCTCGATGAAGCCGAGGCTCGTGAAGGTCGCCCGCAGGCTCGCGTTGACCTTCGCACGGTCGATCACGTTGCGGCGCGCCTGCTCTCGGGCGATGAGGTCGAGGTAGCGCGAACGCACGCGGTTCTCTTCACTCAGCTCGTTGTGCAGGTTCGGCAGGGGCAGGATCGCCTTCGACGCGATGCGCCACTCGCGCACCATGATCGAGAGCTCGCCGCGGCGGCTCGTGATCACCTCGCCGGCGACGAAGACGTGGTCGCCGAGGTCGACGAGCTCCTTCCACGCCGCGAGCGACTCCTCGCCCACCTCGGCGAGCGAGACCATCGCCTGGATGCGGTTGCCGTCGCCCGACTGCAGGGTCGCGAAGCAGAGCTTGCCGGTGTTGCGGGAGAACACGACGCGGCCGGCGAGCCCCACGGTCTCGCCCGACGCCTCGTCGACGCCGAGACCGACGAAGCGGTCGCGCACCTCGGGGATCGTCGCCGTGATCGGCAGGCGAACCGGGTAGGCGCCGAGTCCGAGGTCGGATGCCTCGTCGATGAGCCGCGCGCGCTTGGCGAGCCGCACGGCCTTCTGCTCACTGATCTCTTCGGCAGTGGGTTCGGCGGGCTGGTTCGGCGTCTCGTCGGCCATGGTTCTCTCTCGTCGGTGCCTCGCGGGCGGAATCGTCGTGCGCTCTCGTCGTGCACTCTCGTCGCGCGGAAACGTGCGAGACAAGCCTACTTGCGCCTCGACGCCCCGTCAGCCGAGCCGGATCACCCGGTTGTCGATGAGCCGGGTCGCACCGATGCGCGCCGCGACGAGCGCGAGCGCCGGCCCCGTCGCGTCGCCGGCGACCGGCAGCAGGGTCTCGGGGTCGACGATCACGAAGTAGTCGAGGTCGGCCCCGTCGTGGTCGCCGAAGGCCGCCGCCGCCTCGGCGAGCGCCTCCGCAGGACCCTCGTCGGCCGACTCGGCCGCGGCGGCGAGCGCCTCGGAGAGCACCAGCGCGGTTGCGCGTTCGGCGTCGCCGAGGAACCGGTTGCGGCTCGAGAGCGCGAGCCCGTCGTGCTCGCGCACCGTCGGCACCACGTCGATCGCGAGCGGCAGGTCGAGGTCGCGCACCATCCGGCGCACGAGGAAGACCTGCTGCGCGTCCTTCTGGCCGAACACCGCGAACTCGGGAGCGACGATGTTGAAGAGCTTCGCGACGACCGTGAGCATGCCGTCGAAATGGCCCGGGCGCGAAGCGCCCTCGTAGAGCCCGCCGACCGACCCGGCGACGACGCGCGTCGAGCTCGGTCCGTCGGGGTACATCTCGGCGGCCGACGGCGCGAACACGAACTCGACGCCCAGTTCGGCGAGGGCGGCGATGTCGGCGTCGAGCGTGCGCGGGTAGCGATCGAGGTCTTCGGTCGGCCCGAATTGCAGCGGGTTCACGAAGATCGACACGACGACGACGTCGGCGAGTTCGCGCGCCCGGCGCACGAGCGCGAAATGGCCGTCGTGCAGCGCGCCCATGGTCGGTACGAGCGCGATGGATGCCCCGGCTGCCCGCCGCCCCGCGAGCAACCCGCGGAGCTCGGCGATCGTCGTCACGACCCGGATGCCGGCGGTCGGCTCGACGTGGATCTCGCTCACGCGCCTCCTCCCAGCGGCCGGTCGAATCCGGCCTCGTCGATCGTACCGGCACCCTCGGGCATCGGCCCGGTGTCGTGCCGGGCGAGCGCGTTCTCGACGGCACTGCGCGCGAGCGAGGCGAGCACCGCGCCGGGGCGCGGGACGCCGATGCCGTCGAGCTGGGCGCTCGCCTGGTCGACGATCGCGCTCGAGAACGAGACGACGGTGTCGACGGCCTCGCCGTAGGCGGCCCGGTCGCCCTCGGCCACGATGAACGGCTCACCGCCCATCTCGACGACGAGCGCCTGGCCGATCGGGAGGACGGGCGCGGGCGCGGTGACGGCGAACCAGGTGCCGGGCAGGCGTGCGAGGTCGAGGCTCGTACCGGTGAAGGTCATCGCCGGGTGCACCGCGAGCGGGATCGCGCCCGACCGCCGCGCGGGGTCGAGCACGCCGGTGCCGAACTTCGCCGAGGTGTGCAGCACGAGCTGCCCCGGCTGCCAGACCCCGGCCTCGGCGAGCCCCGAGACGAGCGCCTCGAGCTCGTCGTCGGGCACGGCGAGCAGCACGAGTTCGCTGCGCTCGACGATCTCGGGCACCGCGAGCACCGGCACGCCGGGCAGCATCACCGAGGCGCGTTCGCGGCTCGACTCGGAGACCGCGGCGACGCCGGTGAGGGCGTGGCCCGCACCGCCGAGGGCGGCGGCGAGCACCGCGCCCACGCGGCCGGCGCCGATCGTTCCGACGCCGAGTCGGCCTGCGCGCTCAGCGGGCATGATCGTCGCCCGTCTCGTCGGGCGCCGGGACGGCGCGCGGAGGTTCGGGCGCCGGGGATGCCTCGGGGACCGGCGTCGCCTCGGGGACCGTGACCGCCTCGGGGGCCGGGGCTGCGGCGACGGCGCCCCAGTGGTGGGTGGTGTCGCTCGCAGCGCGATCGACGGCCTCCTCGGCGAGACGCTCGAACAACCGCTCGGCCTCGTCGCGATCGACGATCGGCAGCACCGCGCTGACCGGGCCGGTCACGGTGTGCAGCCGAACGCCGGCGAGCCGGAGCCACCGGTCGATCGGGCCGACCGAGAGGGCGACCGACTGCATGCGCGCGAGCGGCACGAGCGTCAGGCTGCGCACGAGCGAGCCCCGCCGGATGAGCGCGACGCCGGAGGCCGCGGCCCAGCCGATGCGGCGCCACGAGAACGGGCGAAGCCACGCGCCACGGCGCGGGGTGACCGAGAAGCCGCCGTCGCCCCCGCGCCCGGCGAGCCCGTCCGCGACGAGCGGCGCGACGTCGGAGGCGGCATCGGGGACCAGGAGGGCGAGCACTCGCTGCACGTCGACCGCGGTGCCGACGGGGAGCACGGTGGTGCGCTGCGCCGCCTCGTTCGAGGCGGACACCGACTGGCCGGCGACGTTGATGCGGATCGACCACCAGCCGAACGGCCGCCAGAAGATCCACTGGGTCGCCTCGACCGCGTGGATGCGCCCCGGCGGAATGGTCTGGTTGCCTGTCGAGAGCAGCCCGTGGCCGATGCGGACGCCGTCGGGAGTGCCCGCGATCGAGTAGCGCAGCGACTTCGTGATGCGCGACCACATGTAGCTGACGAGACCGATCGCCGCGGGCACGAAGCTGAACAGCACCCAGGCCTGACCGGTGCTGACGCCGACCACGATGATCGCGACGAGGATGATCGCCCAGATCGTCGAACCGCCGAGCAGGGTCGAACCGATCACCCGGCCGAGCGGCAGGTGCACGACCGACTCGGGCGGGGCGAGATCGGGGTCGAGCTCTGGGGCGAGGAACTCGTCGACCCGCTGGCCCACGAGCGCGCCGGCACGCGAGGCGGCCGGGACGCGGCCCGGCGTCGACTCGCCCGCAACCGGGCCGACCACGGCCCCGTTCGCGTCGACCTCTCCGGGGTGCAGCGCACCGGCGACGCCCGACGCCGCCGCGACCGCCGGCCCGCCGTTCGTCTGCGGCGTCTCACCGCGAGCCGCCGCCCGCTCGGCGCGCGCGCCGGAGGCGAGCCGGAGCACGTCGGCGCGGAGCCGGTCGGCGAGCGCCGAACCGAGGTACGCCAGCTGCACGTTCGCCGACTGGCCGGCGACCGAGACCTCGAGCTTCGCGGTGCCGAAGAGGCGGGCGAAGAGGGGCCTGGTGACATTGATGCCCTGGATGCGGTCGAGACGGGCGCTGCGGTGCGACCGGAAGAGGATGCCGCTGCGCACCTCGACCGCCTCGGTCGTCACCCGGAAGGTGTGCATGCGCCAGGACAGCCAGAACGCCGCGATGACCACGACGAGCACCGCGACGAGGCCGAGCAGCGCCCACCCCACGAGGCCGTGGTTCACGATGCCGCCGATCGGGTCGTTCGCCCAGTCGTCCTCACCGGAGCCGTACCGGTCGCCGAACGCGTCGCGCGTCTCGGGCGAGAACACCGTGAGGAAGAAGTCGACCACCCGCTCGCGCAGGTTCGCGATCACGAAGCCGAGCACGGCGATGAACACGAGCCCGCCCCGCAGCAGCGGGCTCGCCGGGTGCAGTCGATGCCACTCCCCGTCGGCGAGCGACTGGACCGGTGCCGGACGGACCGGAGCGCTCACAGCCCCGCCCGACGGGTCTCGGCGAGGGCGACGAGCTCGTCGCGGAGCCGGTCGGCCTCCTCCATCGGCAGCCCGGGCACGGTGACCGCGGTGGCGGCCGCCGCCGTGACGAACTTGAGGTCGGCGAGGCCGAGCGCCCGCGCGACGGGGCCGCGCGTGATGTCGACGAGCTGCATGCGCCCGTACGGCACGGCGACCTGTCGCTGGAACATGATGCCCCGGCGGACCACGAGGTCGTCGGCGCGCAGCCGGTACTGGATCGAGCGCACGCGACGCGGCTCGAACGCGATGCCGATGAGCGAGACCACGCCGATCGCGACGGCCACCCACAGCGCCCACGGCTGATGCCAGAGGAAGTGCACCACGAGCGCGGCACCGACGAAGATCACCATGCCGATGAGCGAGCCGACCACCTCGACCACGACGTACTTCGGCGAGACTCGTCGCCACTCGTCGGAGCGGCGCGTCTCGGCCGGGCCGGCGATGTCGGCGTCGTGCTCGGCCGGGTCGTGCTCAGGCATGTGCGTGCTCTTCCTTCTCGTTCTCGGGGTCGTCGGGCGGCAGCGTGCAGAACCACTCGGCGACGAGTCCGCCGCCGAGCAGCAGCGCCGCGCCGATCGCGGTCGCGAACGCCAGCCACACCGTGCCGGCGGGCGGCACCACGCTGCGGGTCAGGAGGAACAGCCCGATGCCGAGCCCGACGCCGAGCACGAGCGCCCCGCTGAGGCTGCACGCCTTCGCGAGCACGGCGACGCGCATCGCCCGGAACGGATCGAGGTGCTTCGTCGCCTTGCCCTTCACGGCACGGCGGATGGGCCAGGCCAGCAGGACGACGATCGCCGCGACGCCGATGAGCGTGATCGGGAGCGAGAGCGGCGGCACCAGCGCCTTCGAGCCGGTGTTGACGATCGCGAGGTCTCCGAGGTAGCCGATGACGAGCCCGCCGAGCACGAATGCGAGCAGCGTCGAGAAGTGCGTGCGCTTCATCGCCTGACCACCTCGTCGGATGCCTCGGCGCGGAGCGCCGCCACGGGGCCCCGACCGGGCAGCACGGCATCGGGCTCGAGGTCGAGCCAGGGGGCGAGCACGAACGCGCGCTGCCAGGCCCGCGGGTGCGGCAGCTCGAGCCGTTCGTCGGCGAGCTGCCGCCCGTCGAAGTCGATGAGGTCGAGGTCGAGCGTGCGATCGCCCCAGCGCTCGGCGCGCACCCGGCCCTGCTCCGTCTCGATGCCCTGCAGCACGTCGAGGAGCGCGTGCGGCTCGAGCGCGGTCTCGACGATGAGCACCCCGTTGAGGTACCCGGGGGCATCGTGGTCGACGCCCGTCGTCTTCAGCGCCGGCGTCTCGTAGAGCGGCGAGACGGCGACGAGCTCGACCCCCTCGGCGTCGGCCAGTGCCCGTGCGGCAGCGGCGATCGTCTGCTCGCGGTCGCCGAGGTTCGCCCCGAAGGCGACGACGGCGCGGCTCATGCCCGACGCCTGACGATCGTGACCGCGACATCCTCGAAGGGCACCGTGATGGGCGCCTGCGGCTTGTGCACCGTCACCTCGACCTCGTCGGCCGCCTCGAACGAGAGCGCGACGGCCGCGACCCGCTCGGCCACCGTCTCGATGAGGTCGACGGGGTCGCGCTCGACGGCGGCGACCACCTGTTCGGCGAGCTCGCCGTAGTGCACGGTACGGGCGAGGTCGTCGCCCGCCGCCGCGGCGGCGAGGTCGACGGCGACGACGACGTCGATCACGAACTCCTGCCCCTCGGCCCGTTCGAAGTCGAACACGCCGTGATGGGCGCGCACGCGCAGCCCGGTCAACGTGATGCGGTCGCCCCGCCGAAGTCCGCGCTGTTCAGCCACGACGTCCACTCTGCCACGCCCCGAGGACGTCGAGGGCGCGCCGCGTGCCGACCACGTCGTGCACGCGCACGCCCCACGCCCCGGCCTGCGCCGAGAGCACGCTCACGACGGCGGTCGGCAGGTCGCGTTCGGCGACGGATGCCCCGTCGGGAAGCAGCGCGCCGAGGAACCGCTTGCGCGACGCCCCCACAAGGATCGGCAGGCCGAGCCCGGCGAGCACGTCGAGCCGCCCGAGCAGCTGCCAGTTCTGCTCACCGCGCTTGGAGAACCCGAGTCCGGGGTCGAGGATGAGCCGGTCTGCGGCGATGCCCGCCTCGAGCAGCGCCTCGACGCGCGCGCCGAGTTCGTCGCGCACCTCGGCGGCCACGTCGCCGTACTCGGCGAGCTGATCCATGCGGTCGGAGTGCCCGCGCCAGTGCATCGCGACGTAATGCGCGCCCGTCTCGGCGGCGACGCGGGCCATCTCGGTGTCGGCGAGTCCGGCCGAGACGTCGTTGATGATCTCGGCGCCCGCCTCGACCGCAGCGCGGGCGGTCGCCGCGCGCATCGTGTCGACGCTCACCCGGATGCCCTGGTCGGCGAGGGCGCGGATGACCGGCACCACGCGGCGCAGCTCCTCCTCGGGTTCGACGCGGGCGGCGCCCGGCCGGGTCGACTCGCCCCCGACGTCGACGAGGTCGGCGCCCTGCGCGACGAGTTCGACCCCGTGCGCGATCGCCGCCTCGGCGTCGAACCAGCGGCCGCCGTCGCTGAACGAGTCGGGGGTGACGTTGACGACGCCCATGACGAGCATCGACGGCGCCTCAGGCATCGCGCACTCCGATGAGGGCGATGATCTCGGCGCG
This sequence comes from Agromyces sp. NPDC058126, assembly GCF_042884595.1. Lineage (NCBI taxonomy): Bacteria > Bacillati > Actinomycetota > Actinomycetes > Micrococcales > Microbacteriaceae > Agromyces > Agromyces sp. NPDC058126. The sequence continues at coordinate 319,556 of NZ_JBHVTS010000002.1, forward strand.
GCCGGCCGGTTCGGCGAGTGCGCCGCGGCTCGCGATGGTCACGGTCGAGCTGCGCTCCTGCCGGGAGCCGCGCGTCGTGACGCAGCGGTGCTGGGCGTCGAGCACGACGAGCACGCCCTTCGGATCGAGGCCTGCGACGAGCGTGTCGGCGATCTCCTCGGCGAGGCGCTCCTGCAGCTGGGGCCTTCGGGCCAGCGTGTCGACGACGGCGGGGATGCGGCCGAGCCCGACGACGCGGTCGCCGGGCAGGTAGGCCACGTGGGCGGTGCCCACGAACGGCAGCAGGTGGTGCTCGCACACCGAACGGAACGCGAGGTCGCGCAGGATCACCGCGTCGGAGGTCGCCGGCACTCCCGCGTCGGTCGCGCCGAGCGGCACACTGTCGGCGAGGTGCGTCAGCGGGTCGACGTCGAGTCCGCCGAAGAAGTCGGCGTACGCCTCGGCGACCCGCTGCGGGGTGCGCTCGAGGCCGGGACGCGCGGGATCCTCCCCGATCGCGAGGAGGATCTCGAGCACGGCCCGCTCGATGCGTTCGGCATCCACTCCGGCCATGTCAGCCCTTCAGCCGGGCGGCGGTCAGGCCGTCGCCGGTCGGGGGTTCGACCGCGGCGAGCGAGCCGCGGGGGTCTCCTCGGGCAGCTCGCTCGAGTCGACGCCGCCGTCGACGGCGCCCTGGTCGATGGGCAGCTTGTCTTCGGGGAACGTGATCGGCGGGATGTTCGAGACCGGGCGCTTGTCGCTCGAGAGCCACAGCGGGCGCTCCGGCAGCTTGCGGACGTCCTTGAAGATCTCGGCGATCTGGTTGTGGTCGAGGGTCTCGTTCTCGAGCAGCTCGGCGGCGAGTTTGTCGAGGATGTCGCGGTTGTCGTTGAGCACCTGCCACGCCTCGTCGTGCGCCTGCTCGATGAGGGTGCGCACCTCGATGTCGACGCGCTCGGCGATCTCCTCGGAGTAGTCGCGCTGGTGGCCCATGTCGCGACCGAGGAAGACCTCGCCCTGCGACTGGCCGAGCTTCACCGCGCCGACGTTCGCCGACATGCCGTACTCGGTGACCATCTTGCGGGCCGTCGAGGTGGCCTTCTCGATGTCGTTCGACGCGCCGGTGGAGGGGTCGTGGAACACGATCTCCTCGGCGACGCGGCCGCCCATGGCGTAGGTGAGCTGGTCGAGCAGCTCGTTGCGGGTGACGGAGTACTTGTCTTCGAGCGGCATGACCATCGTGTACCCGAGGGCCCGGCCGCGCGGGAGGATCGTGATCTTCGTCACGGGGTCGGTGTAGTTCATCGCCGCCGCGGCGAGGGCGTGGCCGCCCTCGTGGTACGCGGTGATGAGCTTCTCCTTGTCCTTCATGACGCGGGAGCGGCGCTGCGGGCCGGCGATGACACGGTCGACGGCCTCATCGAGGGCCCGGTTGTCGATGAGCTGCGCGTTCGAGCGGGCGGTGAGCAGCGCGGCCTCGTTGAGCACGTTCGCGAGGTCGGCGCCCGTGAACCCGGGCGTCTTGCGAGCGAGCACCTCGAGGTCGACGCCGTGCGCGAGCGGCTTGCCCTTCGAGTGCACCTCGAGGATCTTCTGGCGGCCCTTGAGGTCGGGGGCGTCGACGCCGATCTGGCGGTCGAAGCGGCCGGGGCGCAGCAGCGCCGGGTCGAGGATGTCGGGGCGGTTCGTCGCCGCGATGAGGATGACGTTGGTCTTCGGGTCGAAGCCGTCCATCTCGACGAGCAGCTGGTTCAGGGTCTGCTCGCGCTCGTCGTGCCCGCCGCCGAGGCCGGCGCCGCGGTGGCGGCCGACCGCGTCGATCTCGTCGACGAAGATGATGGCCGGCGCGTTCTGCTTGGCCTGGTCGAAGAGGTCGCGCACGCGGCTGGCGCCGACGCCGACGAACATCTCGACGAAGTCGGAACCCGAGATCGAGTAGAAGGGCACGCCCGCCTCACCGGCGACGGCGCGGGCCAGCAGGGTCTTGCCGGTGCCGGGAGGGCCGTACAGCAGCACGCCCTTCGGGATGCGGGCGCCGACGGCCTGGAACTTCGCGGGCTCCTTCAGGAACTCCTTGATCTCGTGGAGCTCCTCGATCGCCTCGCTCGCGCCGGCGACGTCGTCGAAGGTGACCTTCGGGCTCTCCTTCGAGACGAGCTTGGCCTTCGACTTGCCGAACTGCATGACGCGGTTGCCGCCGCCCTGCATGCCCGACAGCATGATCCAGAAGAAGACGCCGATGAGCAGCAGCGGCAGGAGGATGCCGAGCATCGACATGAACCAGTTCGGCTGCGGCACCTCGTCGTTGTAGCCGTCCTTCGGGTCGGCCTGGTCGACGGCCGCGACCACGTCGGCGCCGCGGGGCGTGACGTAGTAGAACTGCACCTGCTTGCCGAGCTCCGCGTCCTCCTTGGCGAGGGTGAGGTCGACGCGGTTCTCGCCGTCGACGATCTTCACGGCGGCGACCTTGCCGTCGCTCAGCAGCTCGAGGCCCTGCTGCGTCGACACCTCTTTGAAGCCGGACGCGGTGATGAGGCTCGAGCCGATCCACACGGCGACGATCGCGAGCAGGATGTAGATGATCGGCCCGCGGAAGACCTTCTTCATGTTCATGATCCTGCAAGGCTACAACGGCGCTACTGGACGGCGGCTGCCTGTTCGCTGAAAGCGCGCAGCGCGTGAAGCGGACCGACCGGCGCAGCCGCTGAAAGCGCGCAGCGCAGCGCGCAGCGCTCAGCTCGTCGCCGTCTCGCGTCGGCTCCGGCGCAGGCCCAGCAGGTACGGCATGCCGAGTCCGGCCGCCGCGAAGGTGCGCCCGAGACGCCCGCGAACGGATGGCCCCGGCAGCGCCGGGAGCTCGCCGTCGAGGTCGCCGACGTCGACGAAGTACGCCCTGACCGTGCCGATGCCCTCGAGGTCCTGCGAGATCTCGTGCACCTCGGCGGGCAGTGCGCCCGCACCGGTCCGGTGGAGTTCGTCGGAGAGCAGCACGTACTCGGGGATCGAGACGGGGTTCTTCAGCATGCGGTGCACGTGGATGACGTCGATGCCGACGAGCTTGATGCGCTCGCGGATCGTCTGGGTGGCCACGTCACCGACGTGCGCGACGAACTTGAGCTTGAGCTCGGCGGCCTCCTTGCATCCCGCGCAGGGGCAGAGGTTCGCGGCGACGTTCTGCCGTTCGAGGTGGAACGCCCGGTGCATCGCGACGGCAGTCCGGAGGATCTCGGCGACCGCGGCATCCGAATCGCCGTCGGCCTGCCGCGAGAGGAAGGCCGCATCGCCTTCGATCTCGATGAGGTCGTAGCCGGGTGCGGCGTCGATCATCTTGTCGAGCATGCGCGCCGTGTTGACCTCGGCGTGCGCGAGGCTGAACCGATGAGAGCTCATGTAGTCGGTGTAGCCACCGATGTCGGCGATCAGCAGTACCGCGCGGCCGGACTCCATTGGCACAGCGTGTCACCGTTCCCCCGCCGCCTCAACCCCGCGAATCGGGGGTGCCCGGGGGCTCGTCGGAGCGTTCGCTCGGCTCGTAGCGTTCGAGCCGCCCGTCGACCTCGGCGGCGGCCTGCTGCGCGCTGGGCGTGTAACCGAGCACGACGGGCAGGAAGCGGTCGGGGGCGAGCGCACGCAGTCGGAGCTCGGTGGCGGCGGTGACGGTCGCCGTGCGCCGGGTGCGACGCAGCAACGCGATCTCGCCGAACCCCTCCCCCGGGCCGAGCGTCGCCACGACACGCCCGTCGCCCACCACCTCGGCGCGGCCCGTCTCGATCAGGTAGTAGCGATCGCCCAGGTCGCCCTGGCTGAACACGGGGTCGCCGCGCGCGATGGTGACGGGTTCGAGGCCGCGCGCGAGCTGCTCGACGGCCGGAAGCGGCAGGGTGCGGAACATCGCCACCTCCCGCAGCAGTCGAACATCGTCGTCGAGCGCGCCCACCGAGCGGTCGAGACGGCGAAGCGGATGCCACGTCACCACCGCGAGCACCGGGCACACGAGTCCGATGACGATGAGCGCGGTCTGCACGCCGAGCAGGTCGACCATCGTCGAGGCGACGACGGCGCCGATGCCGATGAAGACCGCGACGAGGCTCTCGAGCACGCCGAAGACCCGCGCGAGCACGTCGTCGGGGGCCATGCGACCGATCAGCGTGAACCCGGCGACGTCGATCAGCGCGTTGCCGACGCCGATGAAGGCGAGCAGCCCGAGCGCGGTCGATCCCTGCGGGGCGAGGCCGACGAGCGTCAGCGGGAGGCCCCAGAGGCCGACGCCGACCGCGAACCAGGCGCCCAGGCGTCCCGTGCCGACGAGCAGGGAGGCGGCGAGCGAGCCGAGCACGGCGCCGACGCCGACCGCGGTCATGAGGGCGCCCACCCCGGGTTCACCGGTGCCCAGCAGCTCGATCGCCACCACCACGGAGAGCACGGTCAGCGCGCCGCGCGTGAGCGCCTGCGCCGAGGCGAGCCCGAGGATGAGCAGCAGGCCGCGGCTCCGGGCGACCGCCCGGATGCCGTCGAGCGCCTCGGCGGCGAGGTTGCGGCGTGCCGGTGCGGCCGGCCGCGGCGGTGCCTCGTAGCGGAGCCGGACGAGGAGCGCCGCCGCCCAGAACGAGGCGGCCGCCGCGACGGCGAACACGACGTCGACGCCGGCGAACTGCAGCAGCACCGCGGCGAGCAGCGGCCCGACGAGGGTCGCGGCGGAGTCGAGGAGCCCGCGCACCATGTTGGCGCTCGCGAGTTCGTAGCCGGTGCGGCAGAGCGAGGGCAGGAGTGCCGAGTGCGCCGGCCGGTACAGCGTCGCCGCGATCGTCGAGAGCACGGCGAGCGCGTAGACGACCGCCGGCGGCCCGGCCACGGCGACGACGACCGCCGCGGCCGCGGTCGCGACGCCGCGCACGACCGAGACGAGGATGAGCACGCGCTCGCGTCGCCCGCGATCGGCGATCGGCGAGAGGAGCGGGGCGAAGATCGCCGACGGCACCATCCTGAGCAGCCCGACGAGCCCGAGCGCGGCGGCGCCGCCGTCGCGGTAGGCGACGATGCCGAGCGCCACGGTGAACGCCCATTCGGCGGTCCACGCGCCGAGGAAGCTCAGCTGGGCGCGTCGGAGGTTCGGGTTCTGCGCATTGCTGGCGAAGGCGGCGGCAGCGTCACGCAGTCTGCTCCGGCGCTCGCCCTCGCCCATGGCACGACTCTAGGGCGTCGGGCGCGGTGCCGCAGGGGCGGGAGTCCACCCCAGTCCGGGTGGCCTCTGGGCCGACGGGCTCAGCTGTAGACGTGCGGTGCGAGGATCGCGACGTCGCGCAGGTTGCGGTAGCGCTCGGCGTAGTCGAGGCCGTAGCCGACGACGAACTGGTTGGGGATGTCGAAGCCGAGGTACTTCACGCCGACCTCGACCTTGGCGGCGTCGGGCTTGCGGAACAGGGCGCAGATCTCGACCGACTCCGCACCGCGCGACTCGAGGTTGCCGAGCAGCCAGCTGAGGGTGAGGCCCGAGTCGATGATGTCCTCGACGATGAGCACGTGGCGGCCGGTGAGGTCGGCGTCGAGGTCCTTCAGGATGCGGACGACACCGCTCGACTGCGTGCCCGCGCCGTACGAGGAGACCGCCATCCAGTCCATGTTGACGTGGCTCCGGAGCTCGCGGGCGAGGTCGGCCATGACCATGACGGCGCCCTTGAGGACGCCGACGAGCAGCAGGTCCTTGCCGTCGTAGTCGGCTTCGATCCGCCTGGCGAGTTCGGCGAGCTTCGCGTGGATCTCGGCCTCGGTGACGAGGGTCTCGGTGAGGTCGGCCTGAATCTCGCGCGCATCCATGCGTAAATCCTAAACGAGACCCCGTCGCGATCAGTGGTCGTGTTCGAGGACCTCGGTCGACCCGGTCGTCGAGAACACGAGGTGCGCGCCGGCGCGCGTGACGAGCGCGCCGCCGGGCAGGTCGATCGGACCCTGCCCGTGCCACTCGGTGACGAGCCTCGCCACCTCGAGCGTCTGCGTGCGGCTCAGCGACACCCCGAACTCGCTCGCGACGACGTGCCGGATGATGCGCTGCCTGAGCGCGGCCGGGTTCGCGGCGAGCGCGGCCACCGAGACGGCGATGCCGGCCTCGGCGGGTTCGCAGATCTCCTCGATGAACTCCTCGATCTGCTCGGCGAAGGCTGCGTCGTCTTCGCGCAGCTGCTCGGCGGTGCGTGCGAGCGCCTCGGCGATGCCCGGACCGAGCTCGGCCTCGAGCACGGGCAGCACCCGCTCGCGCACCCGCACCCGCGCGTACGCCGGGTCGAGGTTGTGCGGGTCGTCCCACGGCTCGAGCCCCGCATCGAGGCAGGCCTGACGGGTCGTCGCGCGCCGGATGCCGAGGAGCGGCCGCGCGTAGCGCCCGGCGGCCGGCGCCATGCCGGACAGGCTCGCGGCGCCCGAGCCGCGGGCGAGGCCGAGCAGCACGGTCTCGGCCTGGTCGTCGAGCGTGTGCCCGAGCAGCACGAGCGCGGCGCCCGTCTCGCGGGCGGCCGCGTCGAGCGCGGCGTAGCGGGCGATGCGGGCGGATGCCTCGGGCCCTCCCTCGTCGCCCACCTCGACGCGCCGCACGAGCACCGGGTCGAGCCCGAGTTCGCGGGCGGCGCGCGCGGCGCGCTCCGCGACCTCGGCCGAGCCGGGCTGCAGGCCATGGTCGACGACCACCGCGCCCGCCGCGATTCCCGCGCGGGGCGCCTCGAAGGCGGCGGCGGCCGCGAGGGCGAGCGAGTCGGCACCTCCCGAGAGCGCCACGAGCACCGTTCCGGCGTCGGGCAGCACCGCGCGCACCGCCCGACGGACGTCGGCGATCGGCGGGGTCAATCGCGGGCGGCGGGAGCCCGTGGCATCCATGTGCTGGTCAGAAGGCATCGGGGTAACCTTATTCCGCCGCGTGCCGAGCGCCCGGCGAGACTTCCAGAACAGGAGAACCCAACGCATGGGCGAGTACAACGCCGTCATCGAGATCCCCAAGGGGAGCCGCAACAAGTACGAGGTCGACCACGAGACCGGCCGGGTGTTCCTCGACCGCGTGCTCTACACCGGCTTCGTCTACCCGACCGACTACGGCTTCTTCGAGAACACCCTCGGTGACGACGGCGACCCGCTGGACGTGCTCGTCCTCCTCGAGTACCCGCTCTTCCCGGGCGTCGGCGTGAAGGTCCGCCCGGTGGGCGTCTTCCACATGACCGACGACGGCGGCGGCGACGCCAAGGTCATCGCGGTGCCCGCGGGCGACCCGCGCTGGAACCACATCCAGGACGTCGACTCGATCCCCGAGTTCACGCGCAAGGAGATCGAGCACTTCTTCGAGCACTACAAGGACCTCGAGCCCGGCAAGTGGGTCAAGACCGAGGGCTGGGCGAACGCGGCCGAGGCCGAGGCGCTCATCCAGAAGGCGATCGAGGCCTTCCCCGGTCACTGAGCGATCGAGCTCTGCGGATGCCACGTGGCATCCGACGCAGCGAAGGGGGCGAGCCGCACGGCTCGCCCCCTTCGTCGTCCCCGGGTACTCAGCCGGCCGGCCGCGCCGCGGCCGAAGGGCTGCCCCAGATGAAGTACTCGCGCACCGGTACGCCCTCGCGCGGGGCCTCGAGGATGCGGCCGCCGCCGAGGTAGATCGCGACGTGGTAGTAGTCGCCGCCCGATCCCCAGAAGAGCAGGTCGCCGCGCTGGATGCTGCCGAGCGAGACCGCCTTGCCGCGCCCGGCGAGCGTGTAGTACTGGTTCGTCGCCGAGTGGGTGCCGATGCCGATGCCCGCGTAGCCGTAGGCCTCGCGGGTGAGGCCCGAGCAGTCCCATACGTCGGGGCCGGCACCGCCGAGCACGTAGCGCTCGCCGAGCTGCTGCCGCGCGAACGCGATCGCCGACTCGACGGCGTTCTGGTTCGGCGGCTTCGGGTTCGGGTTCGGGGTCGAGCCGCCGCCGTTCGAACCGCCGCCGTTCGAGCCACCGCCACCGTTGGAGCTGCCGCCGCCGTTGTTAGAACCGCCGCCGGATCCGCCGTTGTTCGATCCACCGCCGCCGGATCCGCCGCCGGACTCCGCCTCCTCGGCTTCTTCGAGCGCGGCCTCCGCGGCCTCACGGGCCTGCCCCTCGACGCGCTCGCGCTCGAGTGCGGCCGTCGTGTCCTTCAGCGAGGCGAGCTGCGCGTACAGCTCCGCCGAACGCTGCTCGGCCGCGGCGACCGCGGCGAGCGCCGCATCGGCCGCGGCACGGGCCTCGTCGGCACGGGTCTCGGCGAGCGCGGTGAGCCGTTCGTGCTCGGCCTCGGCCTCGACCGCCTGCGCCCGCAGCGACTCGGCGGCGTTGCGGTCGCTCTCGGCCTGCTCGTAGACGCCCTGCGACTGCTCGCCGAGCTTCGACGCGAGGCCGAGCTGCTTCAGCAGCCCGTCGACGTCGTCGCCGCTGAAGACGAGTTCGGCCGAGAGGTCCTTGCCGGCGGTCCGGGCGAGGTGCGCCGCGAGCAGGCCCGCGCGCATCCTCGAGATCTCGGCGACCGCCTCGGCCTCCGCGGCCTGCTTGCCGAGGGTCTTCACGCGCTCGGCGGCGCGGTCGCGCTCGTCGACGGCCACGCGATAGGCCTCGTCCGCGACCATCGAGACCTGCACCGCGGCATCCGCCGTCTGCTGCAGGCCCGCGAGCAGCTCGCCCAGCCGGCCGATCTCGGCCTGCTTCGTCGCCTCGTTCTGCTTGGCCTGCTCGATCTCGCCCCACGACGGGTAGTCGGGCTCGGCCGCCGCCGGCGGGCCGACGAGGCCGATCGACGCGGTCACCGCGCCGACGGCCACGGCCGAGAAGACGGTCGCGGGCTTCACCCGCGAGATGGGCCGAGTGCGGTGCTCAGCCAAGGTAGACACCCCGGTTCGCCATGAACGGTACGGGATCGATGCGATCCCACCCGCTGTAGACCTCGAAGTGCAGGTGGCAGCCGGTCGAGGCGCCGGTCGTTCCCGACCAGGCGATCTGCTGCCCGGCCGAGACCCACTGCCCGTACCCGACGAGCAGGCCGCCCTCGACGATGTGGGCGTAACCGGTCGAGATGCCGCCGCCGTGGTCGATCTTCACGAAGTTGCCGTAGCTGCCCGACCAGCCCGAGTAGGTGACCGTGCCGCTGTTGGCCGCGTAGATGGGCGACCAGCATCCGGTCGCGATGTCGGTCGCGTAGTGGAAGGGGTTCGAGCAGTAGCCGCCGCCGCAGATGACCTCGCGGGGACCGTAGTCGCCCGAGATCCAGCCCGAGGCGGGCAGCGCCCAGCCCGAGGTCGCGACCCCGCCGGGCGAGCCGTTCTCCATCGCCTCCTTGCGACGGCGCTCCTCCTCCTTGCGGCGTCGCTCCTCTTCCTCCTTGCGCTTGCGCTCGCCCTCCTCGTACGCCGCCGTGGTCTTCGCCTCGGCGTCCTTCAGGAAGCTCAGCTGCGCCTCGAGCTCGATCTTCCTCGCCTGCGACTCGGCGAGCGCCGCCTCCGCGGCCGCCTGCGCCTCCTGCGCCGCCTGCAGTGCCGCCTCCGCGGCGACCCGCAGCTTCTCGCGCTCGCCCTGCGCGACCTCGGCCTGGTCGCCGAGCGACTGCGCGGAGTTCGCCTTCTCCTGCGCGGTGCGGTACACCTCGGAGCTGCGCTCGACCATCTGGCTCATGTTCCCGAGCTTCGAGAGCAGCGCATCGGTCGACGTGGCGTTGCCCGCCTCGAGGAAGAGGTTCACGCTGAGGTCGCCGGTGCCCGTGCGGTAAAGCTGTGCGGCCACCTGCCCGGCGTTCTGCTCGGCCTCGGCCGCCTCCGCGGCGGAGGCGTCGGCCTCGGCCTGGATCTGATCGGCCTTGCGCACCGCATCGTCGTACTTCTGCTGCGCGACGAGCAGCTCGTCGGTGCGTCGCTGCGCCTCGAGCCGCGTCTGCTCGACGTTCGCCTCGAGCTCGCCGATGAGCCCGACGATCTGGTCGACCGCCGCGGCGCCCGCGGCGGTGTCGGCCTTCGCCTGCTCGACCTCGTCCCAGCTGGGGTAGTCGGCGGCGAATGCGCTCTGCGGCACCGCGACCGAACCGACGAGCGCCAGGGCGACGAGCGCGGCGCCGGCCAGTGCGCGGCGCGCGAGACTCGGTGGCGCCGGCGGGCTCGTTCGAGCTCGGGCGGTCTGCGATCGTCGTGTGGTGCGGTCCATGGTTCCCCGTCCACGCGGGCTTCGGGACCCCGCGCTCCTCGCTCTCGTTTCCGGGCACTGGCAGCCTTCACGATAGGCATGCCGACAATCGTTTCCGGGGATTTGGCGGGCATGTCCGCGGATGCGCGGCACCCGCCGCGAGGCATCCCGCGCGCGTGTTTCACACCGTCGCGGCGCTCGTTTTGCGCAGAAGCGAATCAGCACGTATGCTTGCTTCTCGGCGGTCGCGCTGAAGAGCGAGACCTCCGGCCCCATCGTTTAGTGGCCTAGGACACCGCCCTTTCACGGCGGCAGCACGGGTTCGAATCCCGTTGGGGTCACTTTGCAAGGCGTATATAATTGAACAGCTTCACTTCGAGGCCCTGTAGCGCAGTTGGTTAGCGTGCCGCCCTGTCACGGCGGAGGTCGCGGGTTCAAGTCCCGTCAGGGTCGCTCAGGCGACAAGCCCTTTCCCTTACGAGAGAAGGGGCTTTTCTCCTTTCGAGGCGGTCTTTTCCACCTCGAGGCTCTGTAGCTCAGTTGGTAGAGCGTTCGACTGAAAATCGAAAGGTCACCGGATCGATGCCGGTCGGAGCCACAGTCAAAACCCCCGGTTCACCGGGGGTTTTTTCGTGTCAGCGGGAGATTCCTCGAGGGTGCTCATGAGGCTGTGCCATTAATGTGCCATTAAGGTTTCGCCTGGTTCGGCGTTGTGCCATTTGTGGTTCTGGGCGGGCTGGCTTGGCTTCGCTGTTGGTGGCAGCCTTGGCGGCGCTCTGGGCGGCGTTCTGGCCCGCGCTTTCGTCAGCTCGCTTGAGCGCATCGTTCAGTGCTGCGCCGGCTCGGATCGCCACCCCCTCGCGAGCACGTGAGTAGCGCTCGGTGACCTGCAGGCTCGAGTGGCCGAGGGTCGCCTGCACGTCGGGCGCGGTGGCGCCGGCGTCGAACAGGATCGTCGCGAACGTGTGCCGCAGGTCATGGATGCGCAGGTCGGGCCGGCCGATCGCCTCGCGCAGCTCCTCCCAGTTCACCGCGCGGCGGGCATTGTGGTTCGTGAGGCGCCCGCCGTCGGGTCCGTCGAAGAGCAGGTCGCTCCCCCGCTTGCCGCGCGCGGCCGCCTCGGCGTACGGACGCAGCGCGTCGATCAGCGGGACATCCCGTGACTTGTGATTCTTGGGCGATTGCTCGATGAGCTCACCGCGAATGCCCAGACTCAGCGAGCGACTGACGCGGATGATGCCGCGCCCGAAGTCGACGTCGCCGACGCGTAGTGCAGTCGCCTCGCCCGCGCGCATGCCTGTGTAGACGAGCGCGGCGAAGTAGCGGCGGCACAGACCATCGGGAATGAGATCGAGCAGTGTCGAGATCTGCTCGAGCGTGAGCGCCCGCGACACCGGCGAGATCGATTCGCGCATGCTCGGCCGCTTCACCTCGCGGGCCGGGTTGAAGTCGATGAACCGCGAGCGGCGGGCGCCGTCGAGCAAGCGCGAGAGAACCGCGAGCGCGTCGTTCTTGGCGGATGCCCCGCCCGACCACGCGACCATCGCCGACTCGATCATGGGCGAGGTGATCTCGTCGAGCCGGTGCCGGCCGAGACTCGGCTTCACGCGAAGCCGCCAGGCCACGCCATAGCTGCGCGCTGTCGCCGGGCGGATGGAGGACTCGATCGCGGGCCAGTACTTGTCGTACCACTGGTCGAGTGTCATCGAGCCGTTCGGGTTGCGGCCGGCGACCATCTTCGCAAGCTCGCGCTTCGCTTCCGCGAGAGTGAGGAACGTGCGCGAGCGTTCGGCGGCGCCGCCCTCGACGCTCGGGCCGACGACGCGGATCTGGTAGCGCTGACGGTCGGCGCGCCAGCGGATGCCTTCGGGCAGCGGCCGACCCGTGCGCGGATCGACCCGCGACGGGGTGTCCTTCGTCGGCCGCCCGGCCATCAGTGTTCCGTTCCACCCCGCGCGAGCAGCTCGTCGATCGTGTCGGCGCTCCAGAGCAGGTGCTTGCCCATGCGCGCGTCGGGCTCGGGGATGAGCCCGTCGTGGCGCAGCTTGTCGAAACTCGAGACCGGGATGCGACACCGCTCGGCCGCCTCGACCCGGCTCAGATACTCGACCCTCCACGCGGTGTCGGCCATGACGCTCCCCCTCGACTCATCGGCCGCCGGCTGGCATCTCGTGCATGCCGACCCACGCGCGGCTACTTGCAAGTACCTGAGATTATCACCGGTCACGGGTTTCGGCAAGTATCTGAGTTGTGTGGCTAGACTCGTGCCATGGATCTACCCGAGCCCTCCCAGCGGCTGGACCAGTCTCGAGACGGACTCCTCGTCGCCGACGACCTCCCTGAAGAGTGGCACCTGCATCTCCACTTCCCGGGCGACCGAGGTGACGACCCGTCGCTCGAGATCGACGAACTGCTCGGCTACGACCGGTGGATGTCCGCGCCGAATGAGCAGTCCCGCGTTTCCGTGTCCGACCAGAACGAGACGATCGACGGCCGCTGGCGATGGATCGAACACATTCCGACGCACACACGCGTCATGATCCGCCTGCAGCGCCAGACGTTCGCCCTACCGGAGGAAGTGCGCATCACCGGTGTCATCTACCTTCCTTGGCGGGGCGGCCAACCGATCACGAGCCAGCTCCTCCGCGAGTTGCCGACCGCCCGCATCGAGGCCGCGATCAACCAGCGGCTGTTCGCGATGAAGCGCACCGAGACGAGATCCGGCGGCAAGATCGTGCTGCCGTCAGGCCACAAGATCAGCGAGCGCGACCTGCTCAACCCGATCGGCGATCCGAAGAAGACGCCCGATTTCTACGAGCTGGTTGCCCTGCAGCACGGCCAGCTCTCCCGGAAAGACGACAAGAACCCGAGCGCGACAATGGCAGAGATCAACGGCGTCGCCCTCTCCACCGCTCAGGGCTGGATCACGAAGGCGCGCGAGCGCGGCCTGCTGCCGCCCGGCCGGCGTGGGCGCGCTGGATGAAGTCCTGGTAGCCGAAGCGCCGACGCCGCTATGCCGTTACAAGCTCGCAGCGTTCGATCCACCGAGCGAGAATGCTCAAGGTCGCGAGCTGTTCGAGGGCCTCCTGACGTTCATATCCTCTGTCGAATGCGTCGCGGGGTTTCGGATCGCGGAGAACACGCCTTGTGACAGGTTGAGTATTCCAACCCGCATCGACTTAACGGTGAGGTCGGAATCGTTGCCTGGCCACCAGAGCCTGGGTTTCCTCGCGCCAGGAGCGCTAAGCGAGAAGGCCTCGCGCATTAGCTCGGAGTCCGAAACATCTCGTCGATCCGTCATGTCCTGAACGTGCGCGTTGAGAAAGGTCGCTGCGCGCTGCACGGCGTCCGAGTAGTGTCCCGCGTCCCAGCGCTGGGACGCGGCGCCCCACACGAGCGGGTGCAAAGCGTCCACATTCATGCTTGGCCCGTTGCTTCCAAGGATGGCGTCAGTTTCGGCGTCAGTGCGCAGCTTGCCTAGCGCATACTCGGCATCGCGAATCCCATCATCGACCCAATAGTTGTCGTTCATGCTTGAGTAGAAGAGCAGAGTGGGGAGAGCGTCTGAGCCTTGCACACGAGCCAGTACCCGGCGAGTCTGATCTTCCCGAGCCTGCAACTCGGAGAGCCCATTGGATCCCGGGAGGACATATCCCTGCTGCCGGGAAGCGGACTTCGCGTGACGAACCCACCATTCCAACACTTCTATCGCTCGCTCTACGTTCACCCTCTGCAGATTAGCGAGGCATCCGGTCCACCCATGCGCGGGCGCGCGCCAGCGATGGACGCCTTGCTCCCGACGCTCCCCGATCCCACCTCTGGTTAGGCTCATGCACGTGCGTGATTTCTGGGACTCGATCGCTCAATTCTTTGGCTATGACCAGTGGTTGTGGGGCAGCGCGGCCGACTGGGTGGGGGCCGTCGGAACGGCCGGCGCATTTCTGTTTGGATTTCTGATCCTGCAACGCGACAAGAGCAAGGATGAGCGGCTGCAGGCCGACGCCTTCGCGACTTGGTATGAATTCAGAGAGCGGCCCGCAGTCGGATCCCTTTCGCCTACGTACGATGCGATTGTTCATGCGCACAACGGTGGCTCCGTCCCGGTGCCTTCGGCATGGATCACGGAGGCAACGACGGGGCGAACGCCTGCGGTCGCCGATCGCCGGGTACTTGGACACAAGACTGGTACAGGCGTATCGATCGGTCCGGCGCAATCGACTTCGGTGGTACTCAGTGGATTCGAAAGGAAAGACATTGGGGACAGGTACGTAGAGTTCTTCGACGGATCCGGGCGCCAATGGGTCCGGAGTCTCCGTACCGGGGAATATTTGAGCGGGACGGCCGCACGAAGGATACTGCGCGACAGAATCGTTGAGCCCACTTCATAGCCGGGGATGAGCTATCCCATCCGCGACCGCCGAGCCGCGATTGGGTATCACATAGGTCGTTCCAATGCCCGTCCGTCCTCATTGTCAATCAGACCGTAGGGGGGATCGTTCGGGTCGCCTGAGTACCGAACGACCTCTGCGTGTGCGACAGATTCTGGAGGCTCGTTGTCGACGACGATGATCTGAGACTCAGGGTACTTTTCAAGCCAACGCAGGATGTGTCCGTAGATGTTGTGCACGATGCTTGCATGATTTCGACCAATCTCATTGGTCAGCGCTTCATCTTCAGATCGACGTGCCGATGATCTTGCTGGGCGCAGATTCTTCTGCGGGCTGTCGATAAGTAGGAACCCCGGATGCCCCGCACCTTCCTCGGTCGCCAGTTCAAAAATCGCCAACTCCCAAGCGAGCGCAATCAGCGTCATGGCGCCCGACGACCCCACCTTGTCGTAGCGCTTGCCGCGAACATGCGGAACGAGAGCGTTGTCCACTCTCACCATGGCAACCTTCGGGTACCCGAAGTCTCGCAAAATGAGATCGATCCTTGCACCGAGCCTCGCTAGCACCCCATCACGCGAAGTGAATGTCGCAGCATGCGCCCGCTTCCGATCCTTCGCAGCCTTCAGCGATGCGTCGACACGTTGAAGCTCTGTCTCCTTCTGCCGAAGTTGCGCCATCATTCCGCGCGACTGAGCGAGCGAATCCAGTTCTGCGCGAGCTGAACCAGACCGCATTGCGAGCACGTCCCTTTCAGCCATAAAGGGCGCGAGTGTCTCACGGGTCGCCAAGTCCAACTCATGTCGAGCTCGTTCGACATCCGCCTGCGTGGCCCGAAGCTGGCCCCGCATTCCGTCACTCTCAGCTCGAACGTCTGATGCGAAGCCTTTCAGTTGATTTAGTCTCCGTTTGAGACTGCTCCGCTCGACGGATAGATCGAATGACCGGCTTGCGCTGTCTGTATGTTCTGACTTGTCGATGCCGGTCGAACCCTTGGACTCCCCCACTGAGGCTTCGACCGCGGAGTGGCAAAGCGTGCATTGGCCGTTACGTATCGTGGGAGTGGGGTCGAGCGGATTCTGACAAACGGGGCAAGTGACGATGTGAAGCGAGTCGAACAGGCTCATTGACTCGTCAGCGAGTTCCAGCTTTCGCAGCTCATCCGCATACTGAGATCTCAGAGGGTCAAGCCGTTTGGCCAGCGTCTCGCGGTCCCGAATGTCGCTCTCTAGTGCTCGTGCTCTATCGAGTTGACGGCGATACTCAATGCGCAGGGTCTCGGCAAACTGTGTTGACGCAGCGAGGCGAGCATCCACTCCGGCAAGTTCAGCTGACAGCCTTACGAGTTCAGCTCGCACCTTGTCAGAGGTTTCATCGATTCCTTCGATGCTCTGGAATCCGGCATCCGCGAGGAACCGCTTCAATGTCTCGAGGGCTCGTCGAAGCTCCCGCTCCTCCGCGGCCAGCTCTTCTACTTGTCGAGCAAGCGCGGATGAGGTGTCGTCACTGACACCGAAAATGAGGTCCACCACCTGAACAAGCTTGATCGACCGATGGGGGTCTCGCTCGAACGCGAGATTGGCGTTATCCATCCTCCGGTTCTGGAGATACCACAACGGTTGCAAGTCTCTAAAGCTCAGGATGCTCGTTGCGGAGTCTTCCTTCGTGGGCGCTGAGCGCAACCGCACTCCCGCAAGACCGCAGAGCTGAAGAAGGTACTGCGACACTGAGTCGTTGTCGGCTGGATCCGCCTCCAACGATCGCAGCGGGCGATCGGACATCGAGTCAAGATCGCCGGCATACAGCCAGGCTTTCGTGGTCGGCCCGCCGAGCGGTCGCTCGATTACATATTGAGCACGACCAGATCGACCGTCCCCGCCGATTTCCGAGTCCTGCACCTCCACGGCGAGTTGAGCTGATCGCACGTTGGTAAGTACCTCGTCATGTTCCGGATGTGCTTTCGCGCCCAGACACCAATCGATGAACTCCAAGATCGTAGTCTTGCCCGTGCTGATTTCCCCGGCGATGATGGCCAACGACCTCGCTGAGGCGTCGGGCGATTCGTTGAAATCGACCCGATAGCTTCGTACTGGCCCGACCAGCTTGAGACCTCGAACAACAAGCGGGGCATTGGTCATTGGTCTCTCCACTCAAGAATTGTTTGCGCGTCTGCCCACTCCTCTGCACTGCTGACATCGAGTAGGTCGAATAGCAGTGGGTCAGATCTCAGCCATTCCTGAAGCCGTTTATAGAGCGCCGCATCTGTCAGTTTCGCGACCACTGGGACCATCTTCCGCGAGCTCGCACGGTACGCGTCGGCGTATACCGAATTCAGTTCTCGCTCAGTGACATGGCCCAGCTGCGTCAGATCTACCACCCTTCGACCGTTGTGCGCGCTGACCCTGGCCAGTCCTAAGACCACTAACTGGGCCACGTCCGCCATGATCCGTTGTCGACGCGAAACAAATCGCTGACCTGGAGACGCATACGCGATCGAATGGCGGCCGAATCCCTTCAACCGCAGGTGCTCTGCTTCCAAAGAGTCCGCGTCAATCACCAAGAATGGGTTTGCGGCCAAGAACTCGATGACCGCGAGACGCTCGAGGTCGAGTCTCTTCTTCGACTCGGCTGCGACGGCGAGTGCAAGCAAGAGTTGAGCCATCCGGAACTGTTGAATCGACTCGGGTTGGATTCCGTTTGCATCATCAGGCTCAGTCATTGGGCTGTTCCTTCGTTCGACCCTCGACCGGATCCGTTCTGGGCTGGGAACCGTTGGATGCCGATGCGCGCGCGTATTCGTCAGCCACCCTTCGCCAGTCCCGCACCCAACCCGCACGCGCGTTGTCAACCGACTGATGCATCAATCCCGCGCCGTGGAGAACGGATGCTCGCAGCGCATCCGCTTCGGGTTTGTGGTTCACCTCGATTGCTTCCATCACCTGTCGAAACACCCCTGGTGGAACGCGCTCTCCTGAACTCTGACACGCATCGTTGAAAATTTGAGACCACGTTGCGTGCACCCGGATGCGCCAGCCTCGCAGGGAGTCGACTTCCGTTTGTATCCCCTTGTCGTCGACCTCGCGGGAAAGAATCTCCGCATTGAAGAACGCTTCCCGGGCGGCATAGGTTTCCGGCAGACCTGCTTCATCCATCTGCCTCGCAAACAACGCATCCTGGTATTCGTCGAGATCAGGAAGGTGTTGCAGCGGTCGCGTCGCTGGTGGGTTCGCGTCGCCAGCCTCGCCCGGTATCGGAAAGACTGGAGAGAAGTAGTAAAGGCGGACCTTAGTCGCTTCGTCATCCATCAGCCGCCGCCGCAGCGTCCCCGCAGTCCAAAGCTCGATACCGACACCGTCAGCGGCTTCCGTCCGCCTAGCCCAACGTTGCCACCAGCTCAGGTTTGGACCGTCGAGTTCGATAGGCAGACAGAGCGTCCAAGATTTGAGCACGTACCCGTGCTTCGCTGCCGCCCTGAGCGCGGAAGCATAGGATTCACGAACGTCGCCTTGCTGCGTCTTTCCAAAGCCGTGGATGAAGTACTTGGCCTGCCATACGCGCACTTCGCTCCCGGTCGTGAGCTCGCCCACGAACGCGTCGATGCCCCAATCCCCGGGGTTGGCTTGCACCTCCTGAACGTCAGGATGAACGATCCCCACGACATCAGCGATTAGATGCTCGAACGCATCGCGCGCACCCGGTTCCCCGCCGAAACGATGGATAAGAAACGCGAATTCAATCGCGCCCGGCCCCACAACCTGGACTGAATCAGTCATGTACACCCCCGGCTCGCAACATTGCACCGACGGTGGACGAGTCGGTAGGCACTTCTGGAAATCCTAGTGGCCCACAATCGACGTGTCCTTGTCCAAGGCGTCGTCAGAGAGCTCAGCGTCCGCTCCCTCATCAGAGGATCCGTTCACGCACCTAAGTTCTGGCTTTTCGGCGCCGCCAATCCACCGAATCTGAATGGACGTATGCTACCGTAGGTAATTGCAAGAACCTGAGCTAGCTCGGAGGAAGGCGATGCGAGGTGGAGTGATCCTGTACCGAGGTTCCGGGGCCGACGCGCGCCGCTACCTCGAGTCCGATCGCTCCCGCGCCGATGACTACTACCTCGAAGGCGGCACGGCGCTGGCCGAGTTCTCCGTCGTCGACGGCAACGGCGACCTGATCGGCGAGGGCGCACTCACTCCCGATCAGTACGCCCAATGGGTCGACTGGATCAACCCGCTCACAGGCGAGGCGATGGGCACGCCCCGCCACGCCGGCGACGCACGCCATGGCTCGCCGCGGTTCGCCGAGATGGTCGTCAACGCGCCGAAGTCGCTGTCTATCGCCGCGGCACTGCACCCCGAGGTATCCGATGCCCTCGATGCGGCGCAGCGCGACGCGGTCGCCGAGATCCGGGTCTGGCTCGGCCAGCACTCGGTCACGCGCGTCGGCCCGCGCGGTGCGCAGCGAGTGGTGCCGGTCGAGCAGCTCGAGACGGTCGCGGTCTCGCACAAGACCTCGCGGGCCGGCGACCCGCACCGGCACATCCACTTCCAGATCGGCACCCGAGTGTGGGCGGATGCCGCGCGGCGAGGTCTCGACACCGCGGCACTGTTCCGGCAGCAAGGCGCGATCCGCGCGCTCGGCACGGCCGTGATCGCGGCCCACCCGCACCTCGCGGCCGCGCTCGACGCGCATCGCCTGACGCTCGATCCGGTGACGGCCGAGGTCACCGAGCTTCAGCCGTTCAACGCGGCGATGAGCAAGCGTGCCGAGCAGGTTGCGCGAAACCGCGCGCACTTCGAGAAGGACTGGCGCTCAGCACATCCGGACCAAGAACCCGAATCCGCCGCGATGTCGCGACTGACCGCTATGGCGTGGGATCACGAGCGACCGCACAAGAAGCCGACCCGGCTCGGCAGCGAGGAAACGTGGCGACGCGAGCTCGAGGCATCCGGCTATCGACCTGATCTCGAACAAGTGCGGGCGCAACGGGCGGTCGCGCTCGATGGGCTGAGCGTGCAGGATGTCGCGTCCCGCGCGCTCGATCGCTGCGCGGCGGCCGCGTCGACGTGGACGGTGCACGACATCCAGGAGCACGTGTCGCACCTTGTCACCGAAGCCGGCGTGCGTGCCGACCCGACGTCGCTGCGGGAGTTCGTCACGTTCGCGACGGCACTGGCCGAGGAGAACTGTCTGTCGGTACTGCCGCCCGATGGTCCGCGACCTGAGCACGTCGCGCACCTGACGAGCGTGCACGTCATCGCCATCGAGACCCGGCTGCGCGATCTGCTCACGGGCCCGGCCGAGCGGCCGCAGGTGCGCACGCCGGACCTGTCGCGAATTGCACAGCGACTCCGGCTCGACCCGGCGCAGGCGCGCGCGGCTGCGGCTGCGGCATCCACTCAATCGCTTGTCGTCGTGGAGGGCGCGGCCGGCGCTGGCAAGACGACGATGCTCGCCGCTGCAATCAAGGCGGCGGCGATGCAAGGTCGCCGGACGCGCGTGGTCACGCCGACGAAGAAGGCGGCCGACGTTCCGCACCAGGAGCTCGGCGTTGCGGCCAACAGCGTCGCCAAGCTCGTGCACGAGCACGGGTGGCGGTGGAATCGCGACGGCGCGTGGACGCGGCTCGCCATCGGCGACCGCGACCCAGACACGGATGCTGCGTACGCCGGCCCCGCGGCATCCGCTCGGCTGCGCCGCGGCGAGCGGATCGTCGTCGACGAGGCGGGCATGCTCGACCAGGACTCCGCGCTCGCGCTGCTGACCGTTGCCGATGAGGCGGGCGCTACGGTCGCCCTGGTCGGCGACCGTGCGCAGCTCTCGGCGGTCGGCCGCGGCGGCGTGCTCGACATGGCGGCGCAGCTCCTCCCCCGCGTGCATCGCATGACGGCCGTGCACCGATTCGTCGACCCGGAGTACGCCGCGCTCACCGTGCAGATGCGGCGCGGGGACCATGCGGAGGCGGTCTTCGATCGGCTGTGCGCGCTCGGTCTCGTTGCGATTCATGAAAGCCCGGATGCGCAGCTTGAGGCGCTTGCGCGTGAGTGGCGCGAGGACTGCGCGATGACCGTTGCAACGAACGATGAGGCGCGCGAGCTGAATGCGCGGATTCGCGAGGAGCGCGTGCGCACCGGCGAGGTCGATGACAGCCGCACGGTGATCGGGAGCGATGGGCTGAGCATCGGGCGCGGCGATGTGATTCAGACGCGGCGGAATGACTCTGGCGTGCGGGTGGCGAATCGGCAGGTGTGGGTTGTTCAGAGCGTCGGTGAGGATGGCGCGGTATGGGCGACGGAGTGCGCCGCCGGATATCGGCCGCGATCATTGCGGCTGCCAAGCGAGTACGTCGCTGAGTACACGCATCTCGCGTACGCCGCGACAGCCCATGGGGTGCAGGGGATGACGGTGGATGAGTCGCACACAGTTGTCGGCGATGCGATGAGTGCGGCGGGTGTGTACGTAGGGATGACGCGCGGGCGGAACGTGAACCGTGTGCACCTCGTGGCGGCAGACATCGATGAGGCACGCGACCAACTCTGCATTGCGATGGATCGAGATCGCGCAGATCGTGGACTCGCCATGGCCGCCGCGGTTGCTCGCGAGTCTGTGCACGGCCTCGCAAACCCCACCGCATCCAAGACGACACCGGCAGCAACGCTCGGTGGATGAGGAGCCCTTTGCGCGCCGACTCATGCCCTGGTCGCCTTTGAGCTCCCAGTGCCGGCAGACCGTCGAGTGGATTCCGCAAACGTCACTCGGTTCGGGTCCTCAAAGACACCAGTCGATCTGGCGCTTGCCAACTGCTGACAGAAAGGTGTTCGCATCCGAAAACGGTTTCGATTCCCGGAACAGCGGAATCCGTGGGGAGTACCAGGCGATCGGGTGTGTAGTCGGAATCGCCCGGTGGCGTGTGCCGTCGATGGGAGTTCGAAGCCAGTCCGAGGTACTGGTGCCCAACAGTAAGACCGGGATCGAGTCGCGCTGAGAGTTGATTACCTGTATGACCCCCTGGGTGAAGGCGCGCCAGGCGCCTCGATGCGATTTCGGCCTGGACTGACGTACTGTAAGCGCCGCGTTCAGGAGAAGCACACCCTCGTCTGCCCAGGCCTTGAGCTCGCCTCCGGCCACCGGTCGGCGGAAACGAACCTCGGGGTCCGATTCAAGATTGGCGAAGATCAAGTCGAGTGAATCACCTGGCGTGGGCCCTGCGGCAAGCTCAAAGGCGAGCCCGGTGGCACGATCAGCTTGTGGATAAGGGTCCTGGCCCAGGATGACGGCGCGCACCTTACTCAGCGGAGTCTCTTGAAAGGCGCGAAACACAAGCTCCGGTTCCGGCCAGACCGGCGCGCCAGGCGCGGCACAGAGTTGAGCTGCGAGTGCCTCCGCATCAGAAGGGTCGTATCCTTGTTTGCGCAACGCAATCCGCCAATCGCCGGGCAGAACTGATGCGTCGCCCGAGTAGCGGTTCATCGCCACGACCATACCCGTACGAGCGATCGCGCGACTCGATTCCATGCGCGCTGCCCGCAACGTCCCCCGGGCCATGATGGCTCCAGGAGGGCAAAGACCGCTTGCGAAAGTACTCGCGCTTCTCAACTCGTCTTGGGGTAGCCGCGAGTGGCCACGAAGGCCAACTGTCACCTGACATGCGAAGGAACTGACACCGACGTCCACCGCGTCGTCCGCCAGGAGCATGGACCACGGACAACACGGGTCTTCGATACTCGAAGTGTGCCGGGCACAATAGTGCCGGGCACAGAATCTGAATGGGGAAGTCATGGGGCTGTTGGCTCGATTGCGCGGCGGCAATGTGCGAATAGGCCACAAGCGGGCCCGCAAGAGTACTAAGCAGCCGTTGGCCGGCGGCCCGTATGAGGCCTCTCTGGCGACGGTCGGGTTAGGCCCCGGTGAACTGGTTCGCCTCACTTGCCCGACGTGCTCAGTGGCATTCGTAATGGAGCTTCCCGAGAGTGACTCGGTGCGTATTCCGCTGGTCCTCGACGGCAAGGTGTCCGTAACCTGCGCGAACCACTGCTTCTCGGGCTCGTCACTCGTGGGCTTCCACCCACGCCCGGTGAAAGCGCCGCCGGCAGACTGGATTGAGAACCTGCACTGCACGCGATATTGGGCTGATACGCCGGCGGCGCGATGCCCAGTCTGCGGCATTGAAAACTACCGACAGACTTTGAACCACGTAGTGCGGGAGATCGGAAACCTCCCCGAACAACCGGAGCATGAGTCCCTCATCACCCTCACCAAAGACCTCGTCGCCACCTTCGACGGCGTAATGCGCGCGATGGCGCGCGGGCACGCCGCAAACATCGAGCATCGCCTGATGCAGCATGGAGAAAATGAGGCACCCCAGGGGGCTCTCTCGACCACCCGCTATGGATTGACCGACACAATCGCACGGTGGCCAGGGACGATTTCGTTTCAGAATCTTCCGGGCGCGCGGAAGAATCTGCTCGAAGCAACGTGCCGGTGCACCCCGCAACATCGCGGCGCTCAAGTCGACGCGTGCTCAACCGGAAGCGACATAGAGCGGTGGGTCACAGATGGATTGAGCCTCGACGCCTGGCGCGACGTCTGTCGAGTTTTCCAGAAACGGCACCTCTACCAACACGGTCTCGGAGCGGCCGACTCGAAGTACATCGACCAGTCCGGTGACCACAAGTTCCGGGTAGGCCAACGGGTCATGATTGGGATCGATGAGTTGCGCACGTCTGCCCGCGCGTGCTCGGAAATCGCCAACCGCTTCTTCGGACTCTTCCTGTCCTAGCTGCGCCATCTTGTGGCGATTGAAGCTACGGCAAGATCGATTCCGAACCGTCGCAGGGCCGCCCAAAGCCGTAGGCTCCCTGGCGGCGTCCATCCTCGCCGCCCGAAGACAGTGCTGAGCGCACGATCATTCGCGCTGTCGACCAGAATCAGTAGCTCGAACGATGCGAATTTGCGCGTTCAGACCGCGTCTTGCCCAGGGAAATCCGAAAAAGCTGCGAGAAGTTCGCCCGAGACAACGTATGGATTATCTGTGTCACCGATCACTTCGATCAGGACGGCATCGCCATCACACTCGAGTACACGGAACCGGTCCCCCGCTTTGAGCGTGAAGCCGCCACCGGCCTCTGCATCGGCCATAATCGCGAACATCTGCCCCTGCGATGCGCACGGGACGGAGCGATTCGTCATCGCTGCCTTCGCGCGAGCGAACGTCCACTTGCCACCGAGTTCGGCAGTCCGCCCGATCGCCCACCCGGTGAACATTGTCACGCCGGTAAGAATCACCGGCCCGCCGACCTTCTTGGCGAGCCAGGTCATTGTTTGGTAGTTCCCCAGGTTGCCCACCGGACGACCATACCCGGAGCACGAGCCATCTCGACCGACTTGCTCTCAGTAGGATCGCTTCATCGATAGGGCGTTTCACTCGTTTCAATCTCCACGCCCCCATAGCCATGCGCGTCGAGCATCTGTCGCAGGGCCTGAATCGCGGATTTCTCGTTGCGAGTCGGCCCGATTCGGACCGTCTTGATTGGAAGGCGCGTTACAGCTGCAGGCTCCACCAGACCTCGATATTCGCGAGGCTCTCGCGAAGCGGCCACTTCGATGAATGGAGTCACGCCGAACCGCCCAGGTCGATACTTCACCACCTTCCACCACGGGTTCACGTGCCACATCATCCGGACTTCTCTTTCGTCCTTGAACCCCGGATCCTTCCAGAGCGCCGTCGGCTCGGGCCCCGCCAAGTAGTCGAAAATTAAGGGGATCATACGTTTGTCGGGCGCAGCCGGCTTCCTAAGCTGAATGACTAGGTCCTCAAGCTCGTCTCCGGCGGTACTGCTTGTCGGCGTTAGGTACTTGACCAAGCCCCACTGCCCGCCGTACGCATATGCCTCGTCGGGGTCATACCCGACGAATTGCTCGCCGTCCGGCCCGTACTCAAGCTCAACCTCCCATCCGGGCGGTGGGTACGGGTGAGCGTCAGCATCGTTCTGGATCACCGGATAGAGGGACTTGCCTGGATCCAGCTCCACCGCGTACTCCGCATCGCCACCGGCACCGTAACTCCGCCACAATGTGAGCGAATCGCCGTCTTCCGAAGCACAAAGCAAGAACGTCTGCAGCTGGTTGGGAGAGCTAAGAACGCCCATTCCCTTCAGCTGATCGAGCTGCCACTTCTCCAATGGAGTTGGCCGTGCATCAATTGCGTCCGCCAGCGCCTTTCTGCCGCTTTGAATCTCGTTCCGGTCGTTCATGTAGGCCGCGCTAGTCGCCCACAACCGATGCTGGGTCACTATTTGGATCAGTCCGTGCGCGGTGGTGTAGTGCCAGGCTGACAGAGGTGTATCCACACCCCCGAGCCTATGGCGACCGAGGTGGCCACGCTGAGGATCACAAGCGCCCTCTCGACATGAGACAACGCCACCTGAGTTCGTCTGACCGCACGAACCATCTCGGGCTCCACACCACGGACGCGAGGCAGAATCTGTGCCATTAATGTGCCATTAAATGCGCGAAAACCATCTGAAACCAACTGTGACCGTTTCGAATAATCCCTGATCAGCGCGATATCGCAACCACAAGAACTGAGCGAAAACCGCCCGGGCTCACTGAAAATCGAAAGGTCACCCGATCGATGCCGGTCGGAGCCACACGATGACCAACTCCCCCGGTGCTTCGGGGTCTCCGTCGCCCTCCCAGAACGCGAGCTGCACCTCACCCCGCCTACACAGCGACGCCACCGTCGGGCACGGCGAGCGCCCGCCACCCAGCGATGGGCTCCACTCCGGCCCGCCCAAGTGCGCGAAGCGCGGCCCGGGTGCGCGGCGCCGACCCCGGCCAACCCCATTCGCGACCCCGGTCCGAGTCGATCACCATCGCGAGGTGGTCGAGCGTGTCGACGTCCCGCCGGAGCGAGCGGTTCGGCAGCCGGTCGAGCTCCGCCCAACCCTGCGCGGCGTGGCCGGCGTCCGAGTCGGCGCCCTCCGGCATCCGATCGCCGTCGCGGAACGTCTGCAGGACGGAGCGCCGTCCGTCCGCGTCCCCGAGCGTCGCGACGGCGAACCTCGCCGCTTCGCCGAGGGTGCGGTCGAGTTCCGGTGGGCACAGGAACGGGAGGTCGCCCGCGATCACCGCGGTGCGGTGCGCTCCCCAGGTGCCGAGCACGTGTCGTCGCGCTGCCGCCGCGATCTCGTCGGCACCGACCGCATCGCCGACCAGCACCCTGCTCACCTCGGCACCGGCGGCCTCCACCGCCCCCAGCCGACGATGCACCTCGCCGTCGACCGCGAGCACGACCCGCCCGACGGACTCGGCAGCTGCGACCGCCTCGACCGTGTCGAGCACCACGGCGGTCGCGAGCGCCTGCGACGGCCAGGCCGCTCGACGGCGCTGCCCGGCCGCGGTGAGCGGGACGATGACCGTCCACGTCCGGCCACCGCCGCTCATCGACGCAGCCGCGGGATCACGCTGTCACCGAACTCCTCGATCCACTCCCGCTGGTTGCGGCCCACGTTGTGGAGGTAGATGCGGTCGAAGCCGAGGTCGACGTACTGCTGGATGTGCGCGCGGTGCACGTCGGGATCCGAGGAGATCACCATGCGGCCCTCGAAGTCCTCCGGCCGCACGAGCTTCGCGATCTGCTCGAACTCGAACGGCGAGCGGATGTCGGCCTTCGGGAACTTCATTCCGCCGTTCGGCCACTCGACCAGGGCGTTGGCGAGGGCCTCCTCATCGGTCTCCGCCCAGGAGAGGTGCAGCTGCAGCGTGCGGTCCATGGTGTCGGGGTCGCGGCCGGCCTCGCGCGCACCAGACGCGAAGCGGTCGAGCAGCATCGACACCTTCTCGATCGGCGCACCGACGGTGATCAGGCCGTCGGCGACCCGGCCCGAGCGCTTCGCCGTGATGGGCCCCGCCGTGGCGATGTGGATGGGCGGCGGGACGTCCGGCATCGTCCAAAGCCTCGTCGACTCGAGCGTGAAGAAGCGGCCGTGGTGCTTCACGTCGCGCCCGGCGATCGACGCCGAGAAGAGCTTCCTGATGAGCTCGACGGCCTCGAACATGCGCTCGATGCGCTCGGCCGTCTCCGGCCAGTACCCCGCGACGATGTGCTCGTTGAGCGCCTCGCCCGAACCGAGACCGAGCCAGTGCCGGCCCGGGTACATCGCCTCGAGCGTCGCCGAGGCCTGGGCGACCATGGCGGGATGCCACCGGAACGTCGGTGCGGTGACGCCCGGCCCGAGGTCGCCGACGGTTCGCTCGCCGAGCGCGGCGAGCACGTTCCAGACGAACGCCGACTGCCCCTGCGCGGGCACCCACGGCTGGAAGTGGTCGGCGGCCATCGCGCCGCTGAAGCCGTGCTGCTCGGCGAGCACGGTGTACTCGATCGCCTCGGTCGGATGGAACTGCTCGAGCATGACCGAGTACCCGATGCGCAGCTCAGCCACGTCGATCACCGCGCCCGGCGACCGTCTCGGCGAGTTCGGCACGACGGGGCAGTCCGTCGATGACGCCCGGGACCGCCACGGCGCGAGAGGCGGCGAGGCACGCGAAGCGCACCGCGTCGCGGAGCACCGCGCCCTCGGCGAGCGCGACGGCGAGCGCCGCGGTGAAGCAGTCCCCCGCACCGGTCGTGTCGACCGCCGTCGCCGGCACTGCGGGCACGTGCTCGACGCTCCCGCCGGCCGCGATGAGCGCCCCGTGCTCGCCGAGGGTCATCACCACGCGGCATCCCGTGCGCTCGGCGAGCTCACCTGCGAGCTCGGCGGCCGGGGCGTCGGATGCCATGCCGTCGGCACCGAGCAGCGACCTCGCCTCGTGCTCGTTCGGCACGAGCACATCGACGGCGCACCACACCGGATCGCGGTGGTCGAGGGCGGCACTGGCGGGCGCCGGGTTGTAGACCGTGCGCGCGCCGGCCGCGTTCGCCCGCTCGAGCACGGCGCGGGTGAAGGCGAGCGGCGCCTCGTTCTGCACGATCACCGTGGAGTCCGCCGTGACGAGTTCGTCGACGGCGCCCGCCTGGTCGGCGCCGAGCGCGAGCATGGCCCCGAGCGCGGCGACGATGCGGTTCTCGCCGTCGCCCTCGACGAGGATCGTGCCCGTCATCGTCGGCAGCCCGGTCGGGCGCAACGGCTCGGCGCGCACGCCCTCCGCCGTCCAGAGCGCGACGGCCGAGTCGGCGGCGTGGTCGCGGCCGATCGCCGTCACGAAGTCGACCGAGGCGCCCAGCCGGGCGGCCGCGACGGCCTGGTTCGAGCCCTTGCCGCCGTGCTCGAACTGCACGTCGTCGGCGAGCACCGTCTCACCGGGCGCGGGTGCCGCGGCGAGCACGTAGCGGGTGCTCCAGCCGTAGCTCCCGGCGACGACGACATGGGGGGCCCCGCTCACGGGCGGATCACCACCTTGTGGGCCGTCGGCTCGTCGCGAAGGGTCGCGAGCGCGCGGTCGTACTCGTCGAGGCCGAAGTCGTGGCTGATCAGCCCGTCGGTCGCGACGCGTCCCGACCGCAGTGCCGCGAGTGCCGCCGGGAACGAGTCGATCTGTGCGAACGAGCCCGTGATGCTGATCTCGCGCCGGTAGACGTCGAACGGGCTGAACTCCACCGTGTCGGTCGGGTCGGTGACACCGTAGACGAGCAGCGTGCCCCCGTCGCGTACGTGCCCGAGGGCGCGCTGCGTGACGGCGGCCGCGCCCGTCGCATCCACGACGACGTCGAAGCCGTTCGGGGCGATCGCGCGCAGCTCGTCGTAGCCCGAGCCGTCGCGCCCGATGCGCACGACCTCGTCGGCGCCGAACCGGGCCGCGAGCGCGAGCTTGTGCGCGGACGGCGCCGCGACCGTCACGGTCGCGGCGTTGCCGTGCGCGAGCAACTGCGCGAGGATCAGGCCGGTCGGGCCGGCGCCGATCACGAGCGCGCTCGACCCGGGCTCGAGAGCGAGACGTTCGACGCCGTGGATCGCGCAGGCGGTCGGTTCCGCGAGCACGGCCTGTTCCGGCTCGAGGTCGGCGGCGTCGAAGCACCACCGCGCCGGGGCGATCATGTACTCGGCGAAGGCTCCGGGGCCCGTGACGCCGAGGGCCGTGAGCGACGTGCACAGGAGCCGCTTGCCGCGCCGGCAGTTCTCGCACGTTCCGCATCCGCCGACGCCGGTCGCGACGATGCGACGGCCGAGCTCGAAGCCCTCGACGCCCTCGCCGATCGCATCGACGACGCCGACGGGTTCGTGGCCGGGCGTGAGCGGGAACTCGGCGAAGAAGGTGCCGTCGTGCACGTGCAGGTCGGTGCCGCAGACCCCGGCCAGCTCGACGCGGAAGCGTACCTCGCCGGGGCCGGGCATGGGGTCGGGTACGTCGGTCACCTCGAACTCGGTCGGGGCGCTGTAGACCACTGCTCTCATGGTTCGTCTCTCTCGTTCTCGGCCGTCCGGATGGTCCGGCGACGGCGCTGTTGCTTCGGTCGGATGGGTCGTGGAGTGGTGCGGCGACGCCGCGCCGCGATGGGTTCAGGCGCCGGGCCCGTCGAGCACCTCGGCGGTGAGCTTCCGCCACTGCCAGGCGCCGTGCTCCGGCGATCCGGCGAGGCGTCCGCGATCGACGACGAGCTCGCCGCGCACGATCGTGGTGACCGGCCAACCGCGGGCGTTCCAGCCCTCCCAGATGCTGTAGTCGCCGTCGTGGTGCAGGTCGTCGATCGTGATGGTGCGCTCGACCGACGGGTCCCAGATGGCGAAGTCGGCGTCGGAGCCGACGGCGATCGCGCCCTTCCTCGGGTAGAGGCCGAGCACCTTGGCGGGGCGGGTCGAGAAGACGTCGACGAACTGGCGCAGCGTCATCCGCCCGGTGGCGACGCCTTCGGTGTAGGTGATGATGCCGCGCGTCTCGATGCCGGCGTGGCCGCCGCACGCGGTCTCGATCGTCTTGCCACCGACCTTCACGGCGTAGTCGGTCGTGTACTCGTCGGTCGCAACGGTCGTGAGCGAGCCGTCGAGCAGGCCCTCCCAGAGCGCGTCGCGGTCGCGGTCCTCCTTGAGCGCCGGGTACGTCTGGATCTTGCCGCCGTCGGGCTGCTTGTAGTCCTCGGCGGTGAAGCAGAGGTAGTTGTGCAGCACCTCGCCGTAGATCGGCTGTCCGCCGGCGCGGGCGGCGGCGATGACGTCGGCACCGCTCTCCCCGGTGACGTGCACGAAGTAGACGGCGGTGCCGTGCTCGCGTGCGAGGCGGCACACCTTGTGGAAGGCGAGCTCCTCGGAGAGCGAGGAGTGGACCAGGTGGAGGTTGTACCACTCGTCGTGGTGCTCGTGCTTGAGCTTGGCCTCCATGTGGGTGACGAGCTCGTCTGACTCGGCGTGCACCAGGAGCATCCCGCCCGACTGGGCGAGCACGCCCATGAGCTCGAGCAGCGGCCCGTCGTCCATCTTCACCCCCTCCTGCGCGGTGGTGACGCAGGTCGTGAAGGCCTTGAAAGTCGGGATGCCGGCCTCGACCGCGCGCCCGACGTTGGCGAGCAGCTCGGCCGAGGGGTTGCCCACGATGCCGGGGTGGAAGGTGAAGTCGACGTACGAGCGGCCCTCGAAAAGCTCTCGACGACGCGCGACCGCCTCCACGGGGTCGTCGCTGTTCATGTCGTGCACGCCGAGGAAGGCGAAGGAGGCGACGGTCGTCGTGCCGCCGAACGCGGCGGCCCTGCTCGCGCCCTCGGGGCCTTGCAGCCAGATCTCCTCCCCCTTCGTCCACCCGCGGTGGGCGGGTTCAAGGATGTGGGCGTGCGCCTCGACGCCGCCGGGGAGCACGAGGAGGCCGGTGGCGTCGACCTCGGTGCGCGCCGGCCCGAGGGTGCCGGCCTCGGCGAGTTCGACGATGCGCCCGTCGCGCACGCCGATGTCTATCGGTCCCTCGATCTCTGGTGTGACGGCGTGGCCGTTGCGGATGGCGAGGTCAAACATGGGCGGTCCTTTCGATGCGGGGAGTGGTCGGGTGCGGATCGAGCAGCGGCATCACCTCGGCGGCCCAGACATGCGGCCGTTCGCCGAGCCCGCCGACCGGCGAGTCGTTGGCGCAGTCGTGGCGTTCGGCGCCCGCCTCGGCGGAGGCGAGCACCCTTCCCGCGCACTCCTCGGGGGTGCCCGAGATCGTGAAGCGGTCGATCAGGTAGTCGGCGACCCCGGACGAGCGGGCAAGGGCCCGGTACTCGGCGCGGAGCGACTCCGACGGGTCGCCGTGCGACATCAGGTCGTAGGCGTTGCCGAGCTCGAGCACGCCGGCGGCCATCCGCTCTGGCATGAACTTGCCGGCGACGCCGCTTCGCGAGATGTGGTGGGCGAGGCTCGCGACGTGCCAGAGCGCGCCCTCGCGGGCCTCCGCCCGATCGCGGTCGACGTACCAGGGTGCGGTGAACCAGCGCTCGAGCTCCGCGACATCGCGGCCTGCTTCCTCGGCGCCCCGCTCGAGCATCGAGAGGCTCTGGGTGACGACCTCGGGGCTGACGCCGAGCCCGAACACGACGCCGTCGCCGATGCGCCCCGCCATGCGGATGGAGCGGGCGCCGTGCGCCGAGATCCAGATCGGCACCGGGTTGCGCGCCGGGCGCATCCGCAGCGTGCCGCCCTGCCAGGTCGCCTCGCCCTCGGTCAGGAGCCCCCGCACCGCTTCGACGTACTCGCGGAGGGCGTCGAGCGGGGCTGCCGACCGGGCGAGGTTGTAGACGCCGCTGTCGCCGGTGCCGATGCCGAGGACGACCCGGCCGGGTGCGAGTTCGTCGAGGGATGCCGCGGCGCTCGCCGTCACGACCGGATGCCTGGTGAGCGGGTTGGTGACCCACGTCCCGAGCCGGATCGACCGCGTGTGCTCGGCGAGCGAGGCCAGCGTCACCCACGGATCGTGGAAGAGCGCGGGCGAGTCCCACACGCCGACTCGGTCGTATCCGGCCGTCTCGGCGGCGCGACCGACGTCGCGCACCTCGCCGAGGTCGCCGGGGTTCATGCTGAATCCGAATTTCAGGTCCACGCTGCTCCTAAAACGTTTTTGCAACCATACGCCCGGACCGTCGATTGGTCTAGGGTCGGTTTACGGATTTCTCCTCGACGGGTGCTGGAGGGCGGATGGCGAAGTCGCAGCGACCGACGATCGTCGATGTGGCGAAGGCCGCGGGCGTCTCGGTCTCCACGGCATCCAACGCGCTGACCGGCGTCCGGCGTGTCAACGCCGAGACCAGGGCCAAGGTCCGCCGCATCGCCGATGAGCTCGGCTACGAGCCGAACCTCGTCGCCCGGTCGCTCGCGAGCAAGCGCTCGGGCATGATCGGCATCGTCGTTCCCGACGTCACCGACCTGTTCCTCACCGAGCTCGTGCGCGCCGTCGAACGCGCGGTGGCCGACGAGGGGCTCTCGCTCCTCATCGGCGACAGCGGCAACGACGCCGAGCGTGAGGAGCACTACCTCCGGGCCTTCGAGGACCGACGCGTCGACGGGCTCCTCCTCATCCCGACCGCCGGCACGAAGCTCGCGCGCCTGAACACGCTGGCCGACGCGGTGCCAACCGTCGTCGTCGACCGCGAGGTCTACGGCTGGACGGGCGACTTCGTCAGCTGCGACCATCGCCGCGGTGCGGAAATGACCGTTGACCACCTCGTTTCCCTCGGCCACACCCGCATCGCACAGCTCGCCGGCGACCAGGAGCTCTCGAGCGCGCGAGCCAGGCATGCCGCCGTGCGGGCGCGCATGGCCGAGCACGGGCTCTCGGTCGTCACCGAGGGCTTCAGCGCCTTCACGATCGACGACGCCGTCGATCAGGCCCGCCGCCTCATCAGCCTGGCGTCGACCTTCACCGCGCTGTGCGCGGGCGACGACATGCTCGCCCTGGCCGCGATCGCGGAAGCGCACCGCACCGGCATCGCCCTCCCCGACGACCTCAGCATCGTGGGCTTCGACGACATCTCGTACTCGGGCATCTCGTGGCCGCCCCTCACCACCGTCCGCCAGCCGGTCGACGGAATCGCGGGCGAGGCGACGCGCCTGCTGCTCGAACGCAACGGCGGACCCGGTCGCCACGTGCTGCTGCAGCCCGAGCTCGTCGTGCGCGAATCGACGGCAGCCGCCGGCTGAGCCGGTCGCCGACCGCCGTCCGCGCCCGCACGGTCGCTCGCGTCCTGGCTCCGACGACTCCGCGCACCCTCTTGACATCACCGTCGCGGCGGGCTCTACTTGGAGCAATAACGTTTTTGCAAAAGGAGACCTCATGCAGCGTGGCAGTGCACTTCTGAACCGGCAGCTGAGCGCGGCCGTCACCGGCCTGCGGTTCGGCGAGATCATCGTGATCGCCGACGCCGGCCTCCCCGTTCCTCCCGGGGTGGCGACGGTCGACCTCGCCCTCACCAACGGCATCCCCTCGGTCGACGCGGTCGCCCGCGTCCTCCAGGCGGAGCTCGTCATCGAGGAGGTGATCGTCGCCGCCGAGATGCGCAAGGTCAACCCGACCGTGAGCGCCTCCGTCGACGAGGTCTTCGCCGCCGCAGGCACCCGCGTGCGCGAACTGCCGCACGACGACATCGAGGCGCTGCTGCCCACCGCGCAGCTCATCGTCCAGACTGGTGAGACGACCCCCTACGGCAACGTGCTGCTCGTCGGCGGGCTCGACTTCTTCGCCCTCGGCATGGCCGACGGCGACTGATCGGCGAGGAGGCCGGAAGATGCGGGCGACAGACCTCGGCGTGCGGTTCGGCGGCCTCCCTCGCGGCCCGCTGAACGCCATCACCGACGTGCCGGGGGTGCTCGTCGGGCACAGCACCGTGATCGAGGGCGAGGGCGCGCTGCGGGTCGGCGACGGCCCGGTCCGCACGGGCATCACCGTCATTCGGCCGCACGGCGGCGAGCCCTTCGCCGAACCGGTCTTCGGCGGGTTCCATCGACTCAACGGCAACGGCGAGTTCACCGGCATCCACTGGGTAGAGGAGTCCGGTCTCGTCACGGGCGACATCGGCCTCACGAACACCCACTCCGTCGGCGTCGTTCGCGACACCCTCGTCGACATGGCGGCGAGACGCCTGGGCTCACGGGGCGACGAGTGGTTCCTCCCGCTCGTCGGCGAGACGTGGGACGGCGTGCTGAGCGACATCGTCGGGCAGCACGTCACCCCGCGCCACGTCCGCGAGGCGTGGGGCGACGCCCACGGCGGCGCGGTTCCCGAGGGGTCGGTCGGCGGCGGCACCGGCATGATCTGCCACGGCTTCAAGGGCGGCATCGGCACGAGCTCGCGGGTCGTCGCCGTCGGCGACGACCGGTACACCGTCGGCGTGCTGCTCCAGGCCAACCACGGCCGCCGCGAGCGCCTCAGCATCGCGGGCGTCCCCGTCGGCCGGCTCATCCCGGAGGCCGAGTTCCCGGTGCCCGCCTCCGCGCCCGGCCAGGGCGCGGGATCGGTGATCGGGGTCATCGCGACAGACGCCCCGCTGCTCCCCCACCAGTGCAGGCGCCTCGCGCAGCGCGCCGGCCTCGGCATCGCCCGCTGCGGGGCGGTGGGCGAGCACTCGAGCGGCGACCTCTTCCTCGCGTTCTCGACCGCCGCCCGCGGTGCGATCCCGGCCGACGACGGACACGACGGCCGCGCCGAGCTCCTCGAGCTGACGAGCCTCTCCAACCGGGCCGCGGGCCTGCTCTTCGACGCCGTCGTGGATGCTGCCGAGGAGTCCGTCGTCAACGCGATGCTGGCCGCCGCCACGATGACGGGGAGGGACGGCGCCACGGCGCACGCCCTCCCCCACGACCGCCTCCGCGAGCTGTTGCGCACAGACGCCTCAGCGCAACGCGTCGCGCACGAAGGCTGACGCCGAGGCGATCGCCGCATCCGACTCGGGGAGCATCCCGGCGAAGAGGTGCCACACGTGGAACGCGTGGCACCATTCCTCGACGAGCATCCGCTCGCGCCCGGGGCGCGCACGTTCGGCGAACGACTCGATCGAGCCGGCGAGCAGCTCGAGGCCGCCGTACTGGATGAGCATCGGCACCGCCGCCGCATCGGGCGGGGCGGCCTTCGCCGGGGCCGGTGCGACCGCGAGGCGCCGGGCCCGGCGCGGCCGTGCGTCCCGTCGCACCGCCGTGAGCATCTCCTCGTTCAGCATCGGATCGCGGATCTCGCGCTCGCCCTCGGCCCTCGCATCGATCGCCGTCAACGGGCAGAACAGCACGACGGCGGCCGGCAGCGGCTCGCCGCGGCGCTCCAGCTCGGCCACGAGAGCGAGCGCGAGGTATCCGCCGGCCGAGTCGCCCGCGAGCACGACCCGCGCCCGCGGCCGCTCGGCTCGCAGCGCGTGGAGCGTGCGCACGGCGCTCGCGACCATGTCGTCGATCGCCGCCTCGGGGGCGAGCGGGTACGCCGTGCTCAACAGCTCGAGGCCGCACGCGGCCGACAAGTGACTCGTGATCGACCGCGCCGTCGACGGCGCCCCCACGCGGAACCCGCCGCCGTGGAGGTACAGGATCACGTCCTGCCGCACGTCAGCGCCGATCGGCCGCACCCACTCCGTCCCGCGCTCGGGCATGCCTTCGGCCGGCTCGACCACGACGTCGGGCGAAAGCTGCAGGCGCGACGCCCAGGCCCGGAAGGCCCAGCGCTCCTCGCGCAGCCGCGTCGGCGGCGGGCCGGACGGCACCTCGAGCGTGCGTCGCAGCCGGAGGAACTCGTCGCTCGCCGGCGCCGCATGGACTCGCCACTCTCCCATGATCAGTGCCGCAGCACGCGTCGGCGGACGGGGTCGATGCGGCGCTGCTGCACGGCCGAGGCCGCCGACAGCACGACGAGGGCGAGCAGGTACGGGATCGCCTGCACGACTACCTGGGGCAGGCCGGTGTCGCCGAGCTGGATGCGCAGCCCGAGCGCCTCGACGATGCCGAAGAGCGCGCAGCCGAGGACAGCCGCGACCACCGTGGTGCCGATCATCGCGGCGATGATCGCCGTGAAGCCGCGCCCGTTGGTCATGCCGACCGAGAAGCTCGTCGCGGGGCCGAGCGAGAGCTGGGCGCCCGCGAGCCCGGCGAGCACGCCGCAGAGCACCGTCGTCGTCAGGCGCACCCGCGCCACTGAGAGCCCAGAGGAGCGCACCGCCAATTCGCTCTCGCCGAGCGCCCGGACCCCGAGTCCCGTGCGAGTGCGCGTCAGGAACCACCAGACGGAAGGGATCGCGAGGACGGCCACGAGCACGAGGGGCGTCTGCCCGCGGAACAGGTCCCCGAGGAACCCCCATCCGGACACCCAGCCCGCCTCGATGCGTGGCAGCCGCCCGTCGGTCACGACGATCGAACTGCTGCCGCCCGTCATCTCGCGGGTGAGTAGCGCGGTGAGCCCCGCTGCGAGCAGGTTGGCGGCGATGCCGGCGACGATCGCGTCGACGCCGGCCCAGTAAGTGGCCACGGCGACCACGGCGACCAGCGCGACGGATGCCGCGGCGCCTGCCAGCACGGCAAGCAGCGCGTTGCCGGTGGCGACGGCGGTCGCCGCCGCGGCGAACGCGGCGACGAGCATCTGCCCCTCGATGGCGATGTTGAAGAAGCCCGAGCGGAAGCAGACCAGCGCCCCGAGCGCCGCGAGCACGAGCGGCGCCATGGTGGTGAGCACCGAGCCGAAGAACTGCGCGTCGATGGTCATGGCGCCACGGCCTCCTCGGTCTCGGTCTGCAGTGGAGTGGGC
The DNA here is from genome assembly GCF_042884595.1 of Agromyces sp. NPDC058126. NCBI lineage: Bacteria > Bacillati > Actinomycetota > Actinomycetes > Micrococcales > Microbacteriaceae > Agromyces > Agromyces sp. NPDC058126. Next base: position 355,741 of record NZ_JBHVTS010000002.1, read on the forward strand.
GGCGACAGCGCCGGCGGACGTGGATGGCGCCCGATCCGCCGGCGCCCCGACCAGCGGATGACGACGTGCGCACTCGTCGTCAGGATGATGAGCGCGATCATGACGTCGACCAGTTCGGAAGGGATGCCGAGGGTGATCTGGGAGACCTCGCCGGCTTGGCGGAGGAGCGCGAAGAGGAACGCGACACCGACGAGGGCGACGACCGAGAGCCCGCCGACGAGCGCGACCGCGATGCCGTCGAACCCGAGCCCCGGGTTGAACCCCTTCGCGAGGCGATGCTGCACGCCCAGCACCTCGGTCGCGCCGACGAGCCCGGCGATGCCGCCGCTGACGAGCATCGCCCTGAGGAACACCCGCACGTTCGGCACGCCCGCGTAGAAGGAGAACGACGGTGCGGCCCCGAAGAGGCGCGACTCGAGGCCCCAGACCGTGAAGCGGTAGTAGACGGCGACGATCGCGACGACGGCGAGGGCGAGCGCCACGGCGACGGTCGCGAGCGAGTGCGGGGCGAGGGACGGCAGCCACAGCTGCTCGGGGATCACCTCGCTCGACTCGGTGTTGCCGGCGTCGCCGCGCGGCGCGAGCGGGCCGGTCACCAGCAGGGTCACGACGATCGCGCAGAGCGGGTTCATCACGAGCGTCGTGATCACCTCGGGCGTGCCGAAGAGGAGCCGGAGCAGGGCGCAGACCCCGGCGACCGCCGCGCCCGCGACGATCGCCGCAGCGATGCAGAGGGCGATGCCGACGACGGGATGCAGCTCGCGCCCGATGCCGAGCGCAACGACGCTGCTCGCCGCGGCTCCGAGGTAGATCTGGCCGTCCAGGCCGAGGTTGAAGGCGCCGTCTCGGAACGCGATGACCCCGGCGACGCCGGCGAGCAGCAGCGGCGCGAACCAACGCAGTGTCGAGTCGAGGTTGGCGCCGAAGCCGGCCCCGATGGCCTCGATGAACCCGACGACGTCGTTGCCGGTGGCGAGCATGACGAGCGCCGAGGCGGCCAGTCCCACCGCGAGGCCGAGGAGGCGGAGCGCGATGGAGCGGAGCATCCGTGTGGTCATGAGGCCGCAGCCGTTCGTTCGAGGGCGCGATCTGCCTCGGTCTCCGAGCCCGGCGGCGTTGCGGACACCGCAGCGGCGCCGGTCATGTACACGCCGATCTCGGCCGGGCCGGTGGTCGCCGGGTCGAGCTCGACGACGATGCGCCCCCGGGAGAAGACCACGATGCGGTCGGCGAGCGAGAGCAGCTCGTCGAGCTCGGTGGAGAGCAGCAGGACGGCGCACCCGCGCGCCCGCGCGCCGGCGATCGCGGCGTGGATCCACTCGATCGCCTTCAGGTCGACGCCCCGTGTGGGGTGGGCGGCGAGCAGCACTGCGGGACGGGTCGAGAGCTCACGGGCGACCACGACCTTCTGCATGTTTCCGCCCGAGAGCGCGCCGATCGGCAGCGCGGCGGAGGCGCCGCGGATGTCGTACTCGGCGATCGCGGCGTCGACGGCCTCCCGGGCGGCGTTCGCGCGGGTGAAGCCGAAGCGCGCGTGCTCGGGATCGCGGAAGCGGGTCGCGACGAGGTTGTCCTGGATGCTGAGCGTCGGGGCGACACCGGTCTCGAGGCGATCGGAGGCGATGTGGGCGACGCCGAGCGCCCTGATCTCGCGGGGACTCCGCCCGGCGAGCGCGGCGCCGTGCAGCTCGACCTCGCCCGCCTCGAGCCCGCGGAGTCCGGCGATGACCTCGACGAACTCCTCCTGTCCGTTGCCGTCGATACCGGCGACGCCGACGATCTCGCCCTCGTGCAGGGTCAGGTCGGCCCCGGCCACCGCCGGGCGTCCGCGATCGCCGCGCGCGCGGAGCCCGCGCACCGCCAGGGCGACCGGTCCCGGGTCGAAGGCCGCCTTCGGGCGGCGCACGGGGTCGTCGCCGGTCATGGCGCGGGCGAGGTCCGCGGCCTCGAGCCCGACGCAGTCGAGCCGCGCGACGACGGCACCGCGCCGCAGCACGGTCACCTCGTCGCACGCGGCGAGCACCTCGTCGAGCTTGTGCGAGACGAACACGACGGCGGTGCCCGCGGCGGCGAGGCCGCGCATGAGCTCGACCAGCTCCGCGATCTCGCCGGGCGCGAGCACGGCGGTCGGCTCGTCGAGCAGGAGGACCCCGGCCCCGTGCTGCAGCGCCTTGACGATCTCGATCCGCTGCCGAGCCCCGACCGAGAGCTTGTCGACTCGCGCTCGGAGGTCGAGGGCGAACCCGAGCCCGGCGGCGACCTCCTGGGCGTGTCGGCCGACCTCGCGGAGGCTCAGCCGTCGCGGCTCGCCGGCGGACCTCGCCGAGAGCGCGAGGTTCTCGAGCACCGTCATCGACGGGGCCTGCGCGAAGTGCTGGTGGACCATGCCCACTCCGGCGACGCGTCCAGCCGGGGCGGACGTGGTGGAGGTGCCGAGCACCCGGACCGAGCCGTGATCCGGCTGCTCCATGCCGAACATGATCTTCGAGAGCGTCGACTTGCCCGCGCCGTTCTCGCCGATCAGTCCGTGGACGGTGCCGGGCCGCACCGCGAACGAGACTTCGTCGAGTGCGATGAGCTCGCCGTACCGCTTGGTCACGCCGATCACCTCCACGGCGGGCTGTCCCGGTGTCCGGCCTGGGTCGATCCGAGTGCTCGGCATGCCGGATCAGTTCCCGGTGCCGGGCTCGGACGGGTCGGCCTCGACGACGAGCTCGCCGGACCGGATGGCCTCCCATGCCGCGTTCACGGCATCGACGGCCTCGCCGCCGCGGGGCGAGCCGGATGCCTCGGCCCAGGCCGCGACCTCGTCGAGGATCTGCTGCCCGCCGGCTTCGCTCAGCTGGTAGACCGTGTGCTCGCCGCCCGCGAACTCTCCGCGGCAGGCGTCGGCGAGCGGTTCGCCGAAGGTCAGCGGCTGCGTGGCGACGATGCCCTCGGGGTAGCTCTCGATGCGCTGCGCGGTGTCGCCGATCACGAGTGCTCCCGCGTCCTTGGCGGTGTCGATCACCCCGATGTTCGACTGGTCTGCCATGGCGAAGACCAGGTCGACGCCGTCGTTGAGCAGGGCTGCGGTGTTCTCGCTGCCCTTCGCGGGGTCGGTGTAGGAGTTCGTGTAGGTCACGGTCAGCCCGAGATCGGGCCGCACGCTCGCCGCCCCCTGGATGACCCCGTTGATGACGGTGTTGCTGCCGGGCTCGGCCATGCCGTTCACGACGCCGGTGCGTCCCGCCTCGCTGAGCGTCGCCGCAGCGACCCCCCAGAGGTACCCGGTCTGCTCGTACGAGAACGAACTGCTGGCGATGTTCGGGTGCACCTCCTCGCCCTCGGTGTTCGTGAACTGGTAGATCGCGACGAAGTCGGTGTCGGGGCTCTCGTCGGCGACGGCCACGGTGGCATCGCTCATCGGGGGGAAGGTCGTGGCGATGAGGTCGTAGCCGTCTCGTGCGGCGGTGCGCAGCGTCGACTCGTACTGGTTGACGTCGGCCACGACGATCGACTGGGTCTCCCAGCCCTCCTCGGCGCAGACGTCGAGCCCGTCGGCGACGATCTCACCGCCCGAGGTGCCCGGGTCGAGGGGCTGGTTCGAGACGAGCAGCACGCGCTGGGCGTCGGCGTCCGGCGGCGACGCGTCCGCCCCTCCGGAGCATCCGGCGAAGAGCATGACGGTTGCCGCGGACGCGGCGAGTGCTGTGGAACGACGAGCTCGCATGATCACTCCTTGGGACAGTGCCGCGTGAGGCTCCGCGGCGGTGCGGAACGTTTCGAGCAGTTCTCAAAAACGTTTTTGCAAGAGTAGGACCAAAGTCGCCGTCTGTCGAGAGGGAAATGCCTTTCGTTCCGGCCCGGACATCGGATCGAAGCCTTTTCGCAACATCCGCACCCGACGAACGCCGGCGGAGCGCGGCCGCGATGACAGCTCAGCGAGTGAGCGCCCCCAACTGCGCGCGCGAACGTGCGCCCGACTTGCGCAGCAGGTTCGAGACGTGGAACTTCACCGTGTTCGCGCTGATGCCGAGCTCTGCCGCGATCTCGTCGTTCCTCGCGCCCGCCGCGACGAACCTCAGCACTTCGCGCTCCCGCTCCGACAACGCGCCGGCGGACGGCAGCGCCTCCGGATCGGCCGGTGGGTCGAGCGGCAGCCGCACCTCCAGGGACGATCCCCAGCCGGGCGTCGAGGCGACGCCGAACTCGCCGTCCAGCGCCGTCACCCGCTCGGCGATCGGCCGGAGGACGTCGTCATGGGCCGAGAGGCGGCCGGGGCCGTCGTCCCGGATGCCGATGAGGAGGTTGAGCCCGTCGCAGTCCCATTGGATCCGGACACGGCGCGTCTCGCCCTGGTCGACGAATCCGAGCACGGCGTTGCGCACGATCGCCCGCGCCGCATGGGCGACTTCGCCCGGGAGGGCGCGGCCGGTGGCCGGGGGCTCGACGAACTGCACGTCGAGGTCGCCGAACCGCACCAGCGGGCGGAGGTCGTTCCGCAGGCGGGCGAAGGCCCCCACGACCGGCTCGAGCGCATCGCTGTCGCGCTCGTCGGTCGCCACGCGCAGGCTGACCAGCGCACTCGCGGCGATCTCGACAGCCATGTTCCGGGCCGCGCGATCGTCGAGCCGGGAAGAGCGGAGGATCGCCAGCATCGACTCGAGCGTCACCGCATGGCGGTCGGCCTGGTCGGCGAGGATTCGCGCCTGCTCGCCGAGCATCCGGCGGGACAACGGCTTCGGGTTGCTCACGCGGACAAACTACCCGCCCCGAGCGGCTTCCCATCCTTTCGAACGGGGAGAACCGGACGTTCGGGTAGTCCGATCACCGCTGACGAGCGTCCAGCATGGACGCCATGCACGCACAGGACACCCCCGTCGGCGACGCCTTGGCGACGATCCGCGACGAGCTCGAGCGGGTGGTCGATCGACTCCGCCGTGACGAACCCGCGTCGCTGTCCGCCGTCGCGGCCGAGATCAGCGCGGCGCCGCGGGTCTTCGTGCTCGGCGCGGGGCGTTCGGGCCTCGCCCTCCGGATGACCGCGATGCGCCTCATGCACCTCGGACTCGACGTGCACGTGGTCGGTGAGGCCACGGCACCGGCGATCGCGCGGAACGACCTGCTCCTGACGGCCAGCGGATCCGGCACGACCGCCGGAATCGTCCATGCCGTCCGGACCGCGACCGACGGCGGCGCGCGGATCGCCGCGATCACGGCCACCGCCGACTCGCCTCTCGCCGCCGCGGCCGACGCCGTCGTCATCGTGCCCGCCTCCGACAAGCTCGATCGATCGGGGGCCGCCTCTGCCCAGTACGCGGCCGGCCTCTTCGAGCAGTCGGTGATGCTGATCGGCGACGCCGTCTTCCACGCGCTCTGGAAGCGCTCGGGGGCCGACCCCGAGGAGCTGTGGCGGCGTCACGCGAACCTCGAGTGACGCCGCCCCGAACACCAACACCCTGAGATCGAAGGAACAGAGATGAAACTGCAATTCGCCATGGACACCCTCAGCACCGAGTCGGCGCTCGAGCTCGCGGCTGCCGCGGCCCCTCACGTCGACATCCTCGAGCTCGGCACTCCGCTGATCAAGAGTGCGGGCCTGTCGGCGGTCACCGCGGTGAAGGCGGCTCACCCCGACAAGGTGGTCCTCGCCGACCTGAAGACGATGGACGCCGGCGAGCTCGAGGCCGAGATCGCCTTCGCGGCGGGCGCCGACCTCGTGACGGTGCTCGGTTCCGCCGGAGACAGCACGATCGCGGGCGCGGTCAAGGCCGCCCGGAAGCACGGCAAAGGCGTCGTCGTCGACCTCATCGGCGTGCACGACAAGGCGGGGCGCGCGAAGGAGGTCGTCGCGCTCGGCGTCGACCTCGTCGAGATGCACGCCGGACTCGACGAACAGGCGGGCGACGGCTACACGCTCGACTCCCTGCTCCACGACGGCGCGAGCGCGGGAGTGCCCTTCTCCGTCGCCGGCGGCGTCACCGCCGGCACGATCCCGGCCGTGCAGCAGTCCGGGGCGCGAATCGCCGTCGCCGGCGGCGCGATCTACGGGGCGCCCGATGTCGGAGCGGCCGCGGCCGCGCTCCGGGCCGCGATCGTCTGAGGCCCCCGCACCGGACCTCGCCACGTCGTGCGTGTCCGACCGGTTCCCCGTCGGACACGCACGGACGCGCGGGCCTGCACCGACGCGAGCGCCTCGGCGCAGGCCTTCGCCTGGGGTGCCCCCACCTCGGCGCGCGGAGGAGTGCTCAGTTGCCGATAGCCCAGTTCAAGGGTTGCGGCGCAGTGACGTCGGTTCCAGCGCGGGAGCGGCGCCGCGAGCGGACTCGCGACGCCGTTCCGACTGAGTGCGACAGCTCACGCCGGGGTGAGCGCCCCGATCTCGAGATTGCTCGAGCCGTCGGCGCACACCTCGAACGGAGCAGCGGCGACGACGCCGGGTCCGGCCCCGTCGGACGTGATGTACGCCCGCACGTGGTCGGCGGTGATCGCCTCACAGCTCAATGACTTCGGAGTGAGGGCAGTGCCGAACACGGTGGCGACGTCGCCGTTCGCGAGGACGAACGGCTCGCCGTCCGCTCCGACCGCGGACGAGAAGCCGATGGGCGTACCGTCGGCCGCCTCCACGACCAGTCCGGGCCAACCCCACATCGCGCACGACGTGTCGCTCGCGTTCGTGAAGACGAACTCGAATGCGTCCGCACCGTCGGCCGAGCGGTCGGGCCGCGGGACGAACTCGAGGCTCAGCTGCTCGTCCTGGCACTTGGCGGGCAGCTCGGGCTCGGGCTGCGGCTCGGGCTCAGCGGGCGGAGTCACCTCGCCGGGTGCTCCGTGGAGCGCGGTCAGCGGTCCGAGCGACAGCGTCCAGGTTCCGTCGATGCAGACCGGGATCTGCACGTCGTCGACGATGCCGCCGCCGGCGCCGTCCGACGAGATGTAGGCGCGCAGGTGGTCGGAGGTCGCCTCGGCGCACCCGATCGCGGCAGGAACCTCGGCCGTTCCCTCGGCGACGGCACGGCCGCCGTTCGGCGGCAGCACCGCGCGCTTGCTCGTGTTCCCCGAGGCGAGCGCCCAGGTCAGCGTCGCGCCGTCGGCGTCCTCCGCGACGAGGCCGGGCCACCCGTCGAACGAGCACGGCTGCGACGCGGTGTTCGTGAAGACGAGGTCGAAGGCGTTCGTCGCGGACGTCGAGCGGTCGGGACGCTCGACGTAGTCCATGGTGAGCTGCACGTCTTCGCAGTGGACGGGTCCTCCCTGCGCGGGGCGGTCCTTCTTGTGCGCCTGTGCGGTGACCTGCCCACGGTCCGCGTTCGCCACCCTCACGGCGGCCGAGGTCGCACGGGCGTCGGCCGTCACGATGTCGGCGGCGGGCGCGGGTGCCGATGCCGCTGCTGCAGGGGCCTTCGCGCCGCCGGCGTCGAGCGCGCCCGCGACGAGCGCCGATCCCCCGGTGAGCACGACCGTCAGCGCGACTCCGACGGCTGCTTGGAACATCACCCTCTTGGTGTTCATGTCGTTCCCTTCTGCGCCGCCAGATCAGGCGGCTCGAGGGGGACGCTAGCATATGGGCAGATATCTTCCTATAGGTTGTCCGATATCTTCCTATAAGTCGGTCCGATATCTTCCTATACACCCCGGAGATATCTTCCTATACTGACTCCATGCCACGCAGACGAGAAGGCCGACTGGTCGACCTCGAGGTCGACATCCTCGGCGCGGGTATCGAGCTCCAGGCCGAGGACGGCGATTTCTACGGCTTCGCCCTCGCGAAGCGCATCGCCGACCGTTCCGAGGCCTCGGCGCTCACCGCGCACGGCACGCTCTACAAGGCGCTCGGCCGCCTCGCCGAGCGCGGCCTGGTCGAATCCGCGTGGGAGGATCCCGGGATCGCCGCGGCCGAAGGCCGCCCACGACGGCGGCTCTACCGGGTGACCGGCGCCGGCGCGGCCGCATGTCGCACTGAGATCGAGCAGCGCACCGCGCCCGCACTCAGCCCCCGGTCGGCATTCGCATGAGCGACATCAGACTCGAGCCCGATGGAGCGCTCGAGGCCGAGGGAGCACGTGAGCTCGCGGCATCCGCTCGCACACGGCACCCCGCAGCCGGGCGCATCGACGCCGCCGTGATCGGCTGGTGCCGCTGGTACACCGCGGAGCTGCCCGACGAGGTCGCAGCCGAGCGACGGGCCGAGCTCGCCTCCGACCTCTTCGAAGAGCGTGCGAACTCCGGGGCAGGTGCGGGGGCGTCGATCCTCGGCAGGGCCGTTCGCGGCATCCCCGCCGACCTCGCCTGGCGCGGTGCTCGTCTTCGCGGGGCGACGCTCGACGCACCGAGGGGCACCTTCCCGCTCGCGATGCCGGCGCTCGCGCACCTCGCGGCGATCGCGCTCGTGGCGTGGGGTGGGTTCGTCGTCTGGCGTGTCGCACGCAGCATGCTCCTGGGCAACTGGCACGGCGCGGCCGACATGGCCGAGCTCACCATCGTGGGCCTCGTGCTCGCACTCGTCGGGTCATGGCTACTCATGGTCGCGCGACGCCGCGGCTTCGCGGGGCTCGTGCTCGCGGTCGCGGCCTACCTGCTGATCCGCTTCGGCACGTACGCGCTCGTGGACACGAGCCTGACGTTCACCGAGTTCTACTCGTCGTCGACCGCGCAGATGGTGCTGCTGAACCGGTTGGCGACCGGGGCCGCGGTGCTCTTCTTCCTCTCGATGAGCGCGTGGTGGGCGGCGCCGAGACGCACCGCCCCCGAGCCCGACGAGGTGTCGCGATGAACCTCAAGCGCATCATGGCCCCCATCGCGATCGGCGGCCTCGTCGTGTGTGCCGCGGCCGCCGGGCTCACCGTCGCCGGTGCGTACGGCGTCACGCCGTTCGCACTGCCCTTCGGCGAGGTCGAGTCGGCGGGGGTGTCCGGCGGGCTCGACGCCGCCGCGGCGAGCGCGACGACCGACGATGACGACGACGTCGTCGTGGTCGAGCCGTTCACCGCTGAGCTCGAGTCGACCGAGGAGCGCTCGGAGTACATGGGCCGCGAGCAGGTCATCGCGGAGTGCATGGGCCAGCAGGGGGTCGAGTACCTGCCCGCCGCGCCCTGGCTGAACCAGCACAGGCAGCCCAAGGGCCTCAGCTTCGAGCAGTCTGTCATCTTCCTGAATGCGCTGTTCGGCGAGTCGCGCGAGAGCTGGTCGGTCCCCGCTTCCGACTGGGAGCGACGCGGATGCCTCGGCGTCGGCGATCACGCGGTCGCCGTCGCACGGGCAGCCGGGACCCCGCTCTCCGCGCCGCTGCCCGAGCCCGACCCCGAGGCACTCACCTGGGAGGAGGCGGCCGCCGTCTACCAGGCGGAGGTCGACGCCTGCATGATCGAACACGGCTTCGGCGTCGATGACGACGGCACCGCCGCGTGGGAGCTCGCGATGTGGGGCGACACCGGCGCAGGGGCCGCCTACCGGTGGGATGAGGCGGGCTGCGCGGGCTACGCCACCCACGTCACCGGCAACGACAACATGCACTGAGCGGGCCCGCTGCGAGCGGCGGAGGCGCGTGCCGTCCCGCACCGCCGGCTCGTCGCCGTCTGAGACCTCCGCGAGCTGTCGAGCAGGCCTTAGTCGGGAGCACCGGGTGCATCGCGGAAGTAGCGAACCGCGACCGTTGCGACGAGCACCTCGGACTCACCGGCTGCGACCAACTCGGGAAGCCGATCGAGCAGATCGCCATCGTCCTCATGGACGACGTCGTTCGCGTGCCAGCCTTGCACCGGGAGCTGGCCGACGGTCGAGGGCTCATCGATCCGGTCATGCGAGATCTCCACGATGACGGTGAATCCATCCACTTCGATCCGCCCGTGGGCATACAGGTCCCCGCCCCACGTTTCGGCGGCCGTGAGGCCGAGTCGCCCGCTGAGCTCCTGGGTGGATGCATCGACGTCGAAACCTTGGCCGTTCCTGTCGGCCGGGGTGTACACGACCCGTTCGACGACGAAGCACTCGTATCCCATGACGTGTCGATCATCGAAACCACCGCGATCACTCGTCGGCGAGCCGCACGCATCCACCGTGCGATGCGCGGCCCGAACCGATCCCGCCGGAGCGGCCAGGTCGAACCCCGCGAGCGTCTGGTGGCCGTCGTCTCGTGCGTCTGCTGCGCCGGCCAGTTCGGCCTCGGACGGCCCGCGGGTGCATCCCGACACCCCGAACACGAGGGCGAGCAGCGCGAGGGCCGCGACTCCGTGACGCAACGCACCCGCGCGTCGCCCGCGCACGACCGTCACTGCAGCGCCGACGTCAGCCGTGCCACCCCATCCAGGAACGTCGCGGTCCCGGGCTCCTGCTTCCACTCCTCGAGCGTGAGCTCACGACTGATCGAGCGATATCCCTCCTCGACCTCACGCATGTCGCGCACGAACGAGGCGCCGCGCACGAGCATCGAGATCTCGAAATTCAGGTTGAACGAGCGGATGTCCATGTTGCTCGAGCCGATGACGGCGACGTCGTCGTCGATCGAGAGGTGCTTCGAGTGCAGGATGTACGGGCCCGGGTACTGGAAGATGCGGACCCCGGCCTCGAGGAGCGGCGTGTAGTACGAACGCTGGGCGTGCCACACCGACCCCTGGTCGCCGATCTCGGAGACGAACAGCTGCACCTCGAGGCCGCGGTAGCGGGCCGAGGTGATCGCGTACATCATCGCCTCGTCGGGCACGAAGTAGGGGCTCGTGATGATGACCCGCTCCTGCGCCGCGCCCACGAGCGAGAGGAAGAGCCGCAGGTTGTTCTCCTGCGGGAACGACGGTCCGCTCGGCACGATCTGGCAGACGAGTTCGCCGGGGCCGCCCTCGGCCACGACCTCGGCGGCCGGCACGTGGGCGGTCTCGACGAGCGACTCCCCCGTCTCCATGTACCAGTCCGAGCAGAAGACGGCGTTCACGGATGCCACGACGGGCCCGGTGACGCGGGTGACGAGCTCCTGCCACATGAGCCCGCGCTTCTGGTTCTTCGGCGAGTCGTAGTCGCGCGAGATGAGGTTCTGCGATCCCGTGAACGCGACGCGTCCGTCGACGACGACGAGCTTGCGGTGGTTGCGCAGGTCGGGGCGCTGGAACTCGCCCTTCAGCGGGCGGACCGGCAGCATGTAGTGCCACTCGAGCCCGATGCGGTCGAGTTCGACGGCGGTCGCGTCGCTCACGGTCACCCGGCGGGATGCAACGTGGTCGGCGAGGAGTCGAACCTTCACGCCGCGCGCCACCGCACGCTCCATCGCGGCGAAGAAGCCGCGGGTCGTCTCGTCGAAGGCGACGATGTAGAACTCGACGTTCACGAAGTGCTCAGCCGTGTCGATCTCGGCGGCCATGCGGTCGATCGAAGCCTGGTAGTCGCCGATGAGTTCGGCGCGGTTGCCGCCGACGGCGGGCAAGGCGGTGAGCACCCGGCTCTGCTCGGCGATCGAACTGAAGGCGGCGGGCCACTCCGACTGGCCGTCGACCGCGGGGAGGCCGGCGGTGCGGGCGGCGATCTCCGCGTCGATCTCGCGCTGGCGCTCGACGCGCTGCTTCGGCAGGCGCACGTTGCCGATGAGGAGGTAGAGCGCGACGCCCACGAACGGGATGAGGAAGACCGCGAGCAGCCACGCCATCGCGGCGGTCGGCTTGCGGTCGCGCGGGATGACGATGAGCGCGACGATGCGGATCGTCCAGTCGGCGACGACGAGCGCAATGGTGGTCACGACGGCGGGATCGATGTTCATGAGCGCGCGCTCTCGACGATGTCGCGGGGCATGGTCCTCCTCGAACGGTGCCGCCCGTCGGCCGACTCGCCGTCAGGTCGGATCGGCTCAACGATAGCGACGATCACGCGCCGTGCTCGGGATTCGCGCGGCGACGCGCGGCCTCCGGATACGACCTCGCTTGTCGCGCCTTCACCGGTGGACGAGAATGCGACGACGAACAGTCACGTCGCCGAGCGGTTGCGAAGGAGCACGATGAATGACGAGCATCTCCCGCGTCGATTCCAGATCGATCTGCCGGCGGACCGAGCCCAGGGGGTGTTCGCCGATTTCGCTCGCGTCTGGCACACGCCGAACGTCTTCGTCATGGACTACGTCGCACTGACGCAACCGCCGACCACCGTCGAAGACCCCGACGGGACGCGCGCGGTCGCCGTGCCCGGCCAGATCGTGAGCCGGATCCGCCTCCCACCCGAGCAGGTGTTCGAACTGGCCAAGGCGCTCACCCAGCAGCTGGAGGCATGGGAACAGGAGACCGGGCGCAAGCCTCCCGAGCGGCCGCTGTTCGACGGCTGAGCCGCCCGACGAACTCCCGGCGCCGCTGGGATGCACGCGACGACGCGCGGTGCCGCACTCCGGCACCGCGCGTCGCCTCGGACGGGGGCTCAACGCTCGGCGGGCTCCCACGCGAACCCGTCGGGGTCGGTCACCGTCGAGCCGCCGCCGACGAGGACGAGGCGGTGCGACCCCGTGCCCTCCTCGGGAACTCCGGCGTCCTTCGCGAGCGGGCCACGCCGGTAGAGGCCGAGCTGGATCGCGCCCGCCTGGTTCTCGAACTCGACGTAGCTGCGGCCGAAGCTCTTGCCGACGCGGAAGCCCTGCTCGACGTAGAAGCGCTTGCTCGCGAGGATGTCGTCGCCGCCGAGCAGCAGCACGATCCGCTCGACCTCGCCGGTGTCGGGCGCGGTGTCCTTCTTCGCGGAGGTCGCGATCTTCCAGACGCTGCCGTCGGGCGCCTGCACGACGCCGCCGATGCCCCACATCGACTTCGCGACGGGCCTCACGACGGTGGCGCCGGCGGCGACCGCCGCGTCGACGAGGCGACGCACGGCGGCGGGCTGCGAGACCACGAGCGAGGCCATGTATCCGCGGAACCCGGTGGACGGCGAGTCGGTCGCACGCACGCGGATGCGGCGACCGAGACCGAAGGCCTCGGCGTAGAAGCGCTCGGCCGCTGCCGGGTCGGCGGCCTCGATGATGATGGAGTCGATGGCGGTGGATGCGGTGATCGTGTTCATGTCGTTCACGCTATTTCCGGGCCGTGCAGGGCCGCTTCTCGATTCCTGACCGATCGCCGCGCGGGGTGGAGGCGACGCCGGACGAGACCGGCGCCGCCCCGCCCGATCACCCCCCGAGTCTGATCGCGACGATGCCCGCGACCGCGCACGCCGTCGCCGTCATGCGCCACCGGCTCAGCGGCTCGCGGAAGACGAGGTAGCCGATAGCGCCGGCCGCGAGCACCCCGGTCTCACGGAGCGCCGAGACTACCGCGAGCGGGGCGAGCGACTGCGCCCACACCACGATCGTGTACGCCGCGAGCGAGAGGATGCCGCCGAGCGCGCCCATCGGCGCGTGTCGCCGCATCCCGCGCAGCATCTCGGCCTTGTCGCGCGAGAGCATGAAGCAGACGAGCGGGATCGTGATGCCCTGCATGAGGAACAGCCACGACGCGTAGCCGAACGGCTCCCCCGAGAGGCGCACGCCCATGCCGTCGATGACCGAGTACGCCGTGATCGTGACACCGACCGCCACCGCCATCAGGGTTCCTGCCAGTCCCCCGCGGCCCCCCTTCGGCGACCACGACAGCGCGAACAGCGCGACGGCGACGACGGCGACGCCGGCCAACTGGGCCGGGGTCATCCGCTCGCCGAGGAAGATCGTCGAGATCAGGGTGATGCCGAGCACGGCGATGCCGCGGGTGAGCGGGTAGGTTCGGCCGAACTCGGTCTTCGCGTAGGCCGCGGTCAGCAGCACGAGGTACGCGGTCTGCACGGCGGCCGAGATCAGGAGGTACGGCCAGACCTCCTGCGGTGGGAGCGGGAAGACGAGGCATCCGATCGCCCCCACCAGCAGGTAGACCGTGCCGATGAGCGCCGAGGAGACCAGCCGGGCCGGAATCGCCTTGGCGATGGCGTTCCAGCTGCCGTGCAGCAGCGCCGCCCCGAGGACGGCGAGGACGATGCCGCCGCTCACGCGGCGGAACCGTGCGAATCCCCGCCGTCGACGCGTTCGACGCGCAGCAGCACCGCCTGCTCCGGACGCAGCCTCGGCATCACGACGCCGATCGCGCCGAGCGCGGCACCGTTCAGCTCGATCGGCCCCTCCTCCCACCACGGCGCCGGGTCGGCGCCGTGCGGGAGGCCGCCGACGAGCGCCGGCTCCACGCGGTAGACGGCGGTCGGCAGGAGGCCGGGCAGCCGGATGCGCCCGGGGCTCGCGACCGTGGCCCGAGCGAGCGACACGTACGCGAACAGGGCGGCCGAGCCATCCGATGCGACGACGCCGTTGACCGAGGTCGTCTGGTCCGGGTGATCGAGGCGCACGAGATCACCGCCGTGCAGCAGCTCGCGGTGCGCCTTGTGCAGGCGGATCCACTCCCCGAGCTCCGCGAGTTCGGCCGGGTCCGAGGTGCGCAGGTCCCACTCCACCCCGAGGTGCCCGAAGAGCGCCGTGATCGCGCGGAACGAGAGCGCGTGGAGTCGGTTGGTGATGTGCGACGCCCCCGAGGCGATGTGGGAGCCCATGAGCTCGGGCGGCACGAGCTGGGTCGTCCAGCGGTTGGCCTGCTGCCGGTCGATCGGGTCGTTGTTGTCGGAGACCCAGATGCGATCGGTGCGGTCGATCGCCCCGAGGTCGACCCGGCCGCCGCCCGACGAGCACGACTCGATCTCGAGGTCGGGGTAGCGCGACTTCAGCTCGTCGACGAGCCGGTAGTACGCGAGGGTCTGCTCGTGCACGCCGGGCCGCCCGGTCGACTGTGTGCCCGCATCGACGAGGTCGCGGTTGTGATCCCACTTGATGTACGCGATGTCGTACTCGTCGAGGATGGCGCACATGGCGTCCCTGACGTACGCGTAGGCCTCGGGGACTCCGAGGTTCAGCACCTGCTGGTGACGAGACTCGACGGGCAGCCGGCCACCGGTCGCCATGATCCACTCGGGGTGCGCCCGCGCGAGGTCGGAGTCGAGGTTCACCATCTCGGGCTCGAACCAGAGGCCGAACTGCATGCCGTGGCCGCGCACGCGGTCGACGAGCGGGTGCAGCCCGTCGGGCCAGACCTCGCTCGAGACGGTCCAGTCGCCGAGACCCGCCCGGTCGTTGCGGCGCGCGCCGAACCATCCGTCGTCGAGCACGAACCGCTCGATGCCGAGCTCGGCCGCACGGTCGGCGAGCTCGACGAGGGTGTCGACGTCGTGGTCGAAGTAGACCGCCTCCCAGACGTTGAGGGTCACCGGGCGAGGCGTGCGCGGGTGCTGCGGGCGCGCACGGAGGTGGCGGTGCATCCGCCTCGCCGAGTCGTCGAGACCGGCGCCGTAGATGCCGTAGACCCACGGGCTCTCGTATCGCTCACCGCGCGCCAGCCGCACCTCGCCCGGCAGCAGCAGTTCACCGCCGCCGAGCAGCTGCTCGCCGGTCAGCACCCGCTCCACCTGGTGCACGTGGTTGCCCGACCATGCGGTGTGCACGCCCCAGACCTCGCCGTGATCGAAGCCGAAGCCCGGCGTGCCCACCGAGAGGATCATCGCCGAGTCGAGCCCGGTGCGGCCGCGCCGCCCCTCGCGCCGGTGGGCGCCGACGGTCATCGCCCGGCGCTGGGGCGCGCGCTCGCCCGACCACCGGCCGGCGAAGTCGAGCACCTCGCTCGCGATGGCGGGGGTGGGCAGGCAGAGCAGGAGGTCGTCGAGCTGGTACGGCAGCTCGCCGAGGTTCTCGACCTCGGCGCGGGTGCGCACGACGCCGGCCTCGCTGAGCTCGACGGTGAGGGTGAGTGCGAGCCGGGCGGCGTCGTCGACCGCCGTGACGACGAGCGATCCCGCACCGTGATTCACGACACCGGCATCGGATGCCACGTGGAACACCGTGCCGTCGAGGCTCGCCGAGGTCACGCGCCAGATCGGCGACCACGCGGTCCCCTCGCGCGAGCCGCTCAGCCCGGGGCGCCCCATCCAGCCGCGGGCGTGCTCGGGGAGGATCGCGATGCGGACGGGCTCGTCGACCTCGCTCGGTGCGACCGGCAGGACGCCGCTCGCGAGGAGCGCTGAGTAGCCCGCCCCGTCGAGCTCGCCGCAGTCGGCCCCCCAGTGCACGACGGCGGGCAGGCCTCCGCCGAGGTCGAGCACGAGTGCGACGTCGCCAGCGCGCATCACGACGCCGGAGTTGGAAATCGGGGTCATCATCGGATTCCTCTCAGGGGTGGCTTCAGAGTAGTGTTTACGTCACCATGACGGTTGAATCGAACATTTTGTCCGGACACGCGTCGGCTCCCAAGGCTCGCGCCTCGATCAACGACGTCGCCGTGCACGCCGGCGTCTCGGCGCAGACCGTCTCGCGGGTCGCGAACGGCCAGAACAACGTGCGACCGGCCACGCGCGACCGCGTGCTCGCCTCCATGCACGAGCTCGGGTACCGCCCCAACAGCGCGGCCCGCAACCTGAAGTCCGGCCGGTTCCGGAGCATCGGCGTCGTGACCTTCAACCTGGAGACGCTCGGCAACGAGCGCACGCTCGACGCGGTCGCCGAGTCGGCGGCGGCCGCGGGCTACACCACGACGCTGATCCCGGTCGCCGACCCCACGCAGCTCGAGGTCGCCGGCGCGTTCGGCCGGCTCGAGGAGCAGGCCGTCGACGGCATCATCCTCATCATGTCGGCCGAGATCGGCTCGCCCGACGAATTGAAGCTGACCGCCGGCCTGCCGCTCGTGATCGTCGACTCCGACGCCACCCAGCCCTACACGATCGTCGACACCGACCAGGAGCAGGGCGCACGTCTCGCCGTCGAGCACCTGCTCGGGCTCGGCCACCGCGACATCCTGCACGTCGCGGGGCCCGCGCGCTCCTTCTCGGCCCGACGACGCGCCGACACCTACCTCCGCACCATGGCGGAGGCGGGCCTCGCACCCCGGCCCATGCTCGTCGGCAACTGGACGGCCGCCTCCGGCCTCGCGCTCGGTCGTGAGATCACCGCCTCCGAGCACCCGCCGACCGCCGTCTTCGCGGCCAACGACCAGATGGCACTCGGCCTCCTGCACGCCTTCCACGAGCACGGCTGGGCCGTGCCCGAGTTCATCAGCGTCGTCGGCTTCGACGACGCCGATGACAGCGTCGCCTACTGGCCGTCGCTGACCACCGTGCACCAGAACTTCGACGAGGTCGGCCAGCGGGCGACCGCCCTGCTCGTCTCGCTCATCGACGGCGAGCAGGCGCCGAAGAACAAGCTGATCCCGACCCACCTCGTGGAGCGGGACAGCACCGGCCCGGCACGCGGCGCATAGCGCCGATCGCGCCGGGCGGTGCTGCGCGCGGGCCGTCACGCCTCGGTGGGACCGAGGTCGGGCCGAGCTGCGAAGCGCACCGCCGAGGCGGTCGCGCCGACGGTCTCGAAGACCAGGATCTCGTTCTCGCCGGCCCGCACGACCGGCGCGGGCACGTAGTGCGTGCGCTGCGGCCCGCGACTGCGGTAGCGACCGAGGTTGACGCCGTTGACGCGGACGACCCCGGTGTTCCAGCCCGGCAGCTCGATGTGCAGATCGGTCGGCTCGTCGAGCGTGAAGACCCCGCTGGCGAACACCGGTCCCGACAGCGGCACGGCCCCGGCTGTGCCGGCCTCGCTGCGCTCGCCCGCCTCGACGCGCGGCCCGGCGGCCAGCACCTCCCGGATGGGATCGAGGTCGTCGAGCATGATCGCGCCCGCCGTCCACTCGGTCAGCGGCACCCCGTCGAGCGTCGCGGGGGCGATGAGTCCCTTCGCCTCGCCGAGGCGCGAGCCGTAGTTCACTCCCCCGAGGTTCTCGACGAGCACGGTGAGCTCGCCGCCGTCGCCGTCGGGCAGCGGCAGCACCCGCTCATGGAGCTCACGATCGAGCACGCCGACGAGCGCACCGTCGAGGAACACCTGGGCCCGGTCGCGCACCTCGCCGAAGCTGAGGAGGCCGCCGTGCTCGACGCGTGTCGAGTAGCACATGAAGCCACGGGTCGAGCCGAACTCGGCCGCGACCGGCAGGTGGTCGAATCGCTGCGCGGCGATGATCGGCATCTGCCAGAGCGACGCGTTCCGGTCGAGATCGACCTCGAGCACCGGGGCATCCGTTCGCTCGGCCGGCACCTCGGCGGGCACCGGTGCGTACTTGGCGATGACCTCGCGGAACCGCCAGAACTTCTCGGTCGGCGTGCCGTCCTCGGCGAGCGGGGCGTCGTAGTCGTACGACGTCGCGATCGAACGATAGGTGCCCTTGTCGTTCGCACCGGACGTGAATCCGAAGTTCGTGCCGCCGTGGAACATGTAGATATTGACGGATGCCCCGGCCGCGAGCATCTCGTCGAGCTCGCGTGCCGAGTCCTCGGCCGAGGTGACGTGGTGGATCTCACCCCAGCTGTCGAACCATCCGCACCAGAACTCGGAGCACATGAGCGGCCCGGTCGGCTGGAATCGGCGCAGCGTCGCGAGTCGCTCGGCGGCGCGTGAGCCGAACGAGCCGGTGCGGTGCAGCTCGTCGAGGCTGCCGTGCTCGAGCATCTCGTCGATCGGCTGATCGACGGTGGTGAGCGGCACGTCGATGCCGTGCTCGCGCGTCAGCTCGGTGAGCCGGCGGAGGTAGTCCTTGTCGGCGCCGTACGCGCCGTACTCGTTCTCGATCTGCACGAGGATCACCGGTCCGCCGTGCTGGATCTGGCGGGGCCGAACGATGTCGTACACCGCGTCGAGATACTCGCCGACGGCTTCGAGGTACGCGTCGTCGTGCGATCGGAGCACGATCGACTGGTCGGAGACGAGCCACGAGGGCAGCCCGCCGTCGTGCCATTCGGCGCAGATGTAGGGGCCGGGGCGCACGATCGCGTGCATGCCCTCACCGTGTACGAGGTCGAGGAAACGTGCCAGGTCGAGGTTGCCCGCGGTGCGGAACTCGCCGCGCGTCGGGGAGTGCTCGTTCCAGGGCACGTACGTCTCGATGGTGTTCAGGCCCATGAGCCGGGCCTTGCGGATGCGATCGCTCCACTGGTCGGGGTGCACCCGGAAGTAGTGCAGCGCACCGGAGAGCACGCGGTACGGCGAGCCGTCGAGGAGGAAGTCGGTGTCACCGATGGAGAAAGTGGGCATGCGCTGATCCTGTGTCGAGAAACGGACCGCGGGGCAGCCGCCGTGACGGCGACTGCCCCGCGGAGTGTTGCGTGTACTGCTACTTGTTGACGGTGAAGCCCTGCTCGTTGCCGAACTCGACGAGGGTGTCCTGCCACTCGACGAGCGCCGCGTTCAGGTCGCCGTCCGAGCCGAGCGCCTTGCCGACCGAGTCGGTGAAGACGTTGTTGGCGTAGCCCTGGTAGGGCAGATACTGCCATCCCTCGATGACCGACTCCGACGAGAGCGCGCCCTGCTGGTTGGCGGGCTGGCCGGCGTAGGCGTCGAACGGGAAGTCGAGGAACTCGGGGTTCTCGAGGTCCGCGATGGTCGACGGGAAGCCGTTCGCGTTGACCAGCTCGCGTCCTTCGCCCTCGGCGAGGTACTTGAGGATGCCGGCTGCCGCGGCCTTGTTCTCGCTCTGCGAGCTGACGGCGAGCGCGCTGCCGCCGTTCTCGGCCGAGGCGGGCTGGCCGTCCCACGAGGGGATCTGCGCGACGCGCCACTTGCCGAGCGTGCCGTAGTCGTTCAT
The DNA here is from genome assembly GCF_042884595.1 of Agromyces sp. NPDC058126. Taxonomy (NCBI): domain Bacteria; kingdom Bacillati; phylum Actinomycetota; class Actinomycetes; order Micrococcales; family Microbacteriaceae; genus Agromyces; species Agromyces sp. NPDC058126. The sequence continues at coordinate 375,366 of NZ_JBHVTS010000002.1, forward strand.
GCCGCTGATCATCCAGGAGCCCATCATCAGGGTGCCCAGCTTGTCCTGCGTGAGGGCCTTCGACCACTCGTCCGACCAGGTCGGAACGCCCGAGAGCTCGCCGGCGTGGAGACGCTCGTTCCAGAAGTCCGCGAACTTCTTGGTGCCCTCGTCCTGCAGGTCGATGGTGATGTTCTCACCTTCGGTCTTGAAGGGCTGACCGCCCGAGGCCCAGATCATGCTGGTGAAGAAGCCCGCGTCGCCGCTGTTCGCGATGTAGGCCTCGGGGTCGTAGGCGTGGATCGCGGCGGAGGCCGTCGCGAACTCGTCCCACGTGGCGGGCGCCTCGGTGATGCCGGCCTTGTCGTAGAGATCCTTGTTGTAGATCATGACCATGGGGCCGGAGTCGAGCGGCAGGCCGACGAGCTGGTCCTGCACGTTGACGGCGTTCCACGTCGATGCGGTGAACGAGTCGGCGTAGTCGCCGAGGCCGTAGGGGGTCAGGTCGGCGAGCGCGTCGCCGAGGGCGAGCTGCGGCAGCGTCTGGTATTCCACCGGCACGAGGTCGGGGGCGCCCTTGCCGGCCTTGATGGCGTTCTGCAGCTTGGTGACCGCGGCGTCGGGGTTCTCGAGCTTGACGACGTCGAAGGTGACGTTCGGGTACACCTTGGAGATGGCGTCGGCCTGCTCCTGGGTGCTGTCGCTCCAGGTCCACCAGGTGAGCGTGACGTCTTCCTTCAGCGCTGCATCGGTGTCGGTCGAACCGCTGTCGGCGCCCGGCGCTGCGCCACTGCAGCCAGCGAGCACTCCGACGAGCAGCGCACCGGTGCCGACGACGGCTCCGAGTCGCGCCCATCGGCGAGGGGTGATTCGTTCCATGAGTGTGATTTCCCTTTCTTGGTGTGGGTCTTCGGTACGGGTTGTGGTGCAGGTCGGGGGTGTGGTGCGGGTTCTGAGTCGGCGACGCCGGGCTACTTGACGCTTCCGGCGGTCAGGCCCGACTGCCAGTAGCGCTGCAGGTAGAGGAAGGCTGCGGAGATCGGGATGACGGTGAGCAGCGAGCCCGTGATGACGAGGTTCGGGATGGGGTCGGTGCCGACGCCGCTCGCCTGTGCCGACCACTGCGCGAGACCGACCGGCAGCGGGTACCAGCGCTCGTCGCTCAGCATGATCAGGGGCAGGAAGTAGTTGTTCCACGTCGCGACGACCGCGAACATCAGCACCGTGATGAGGGCCGGAGCGAGCTGGCGCAGTGAGATCTGGAAGAAGATGCGGATCTCGCCCGCACCGTCGAGGCGGGCGGCCTCCATGAGCTCATCGGGGATCGCCTCGCGGGCGTACACCCAGACCAGGTAGAGACCGAACGCGCTCACCATCGAGGGGATGACCACCGACCACGGGGTGTTGGTGAGGCCGAGGTTGCTGAACAGGAGGAACTGCGGCACGGCGAGCACCGAACCCGGAATGGCCATTGCGCCCAGGATGACGGCGAACACCCACTTGCGACCGGGGAAGTTGTACTTCGCGAGCCCGTAGCCGGCCAGGGTCGCGAGCAGGGTCGCACCGCCGGCCCCGAGGACCACGTAGAGCACGGTGTTCCCGAGCCAGCGCAGGAAGATGCCGTCGGCGTAGGTGAACGTCTCGGCGATGTTCTGGAAGAGGGCGAACTCGCCGCTGAACCAGAAGGCGAAGGAGTCGTAGAGCGAGTCCATCGTCTTGGTCGAGTTCACGACGAGCCACCACAGGGGCACGAGGCAGTAGAGCAGCATCGCCGTCATGAGGATGGCGAGGGTGACGGAGGCGCGCTTGTGCCGGGGGTTGCGGGCCGACCGCTTCACGACCGCGCGCGGCGGCAGGGCGCCGCTCGCGAGCTTGCTCGGCGCACGGCCCGAGCGAACGCTCGATTCGACGGCGCTCATGCGTTCTTCTCCTTCTTCTCGCCGCCGAGTTGCACGAGGTAGGCGACGACCATGGTGATGATCCCCGAGACGATGGCGATCGCCGCGGCGTAGTTGAACTGCGAGCCCGTGAACGACAGGTTGAAGGCGTAGAGGTTCGGCGTGAAGTACGAGGTGATGGAGTTCGGCGCGATGGTCTGCAGGATGGAGGGCTCGTTGAAGAGCTGGAAGCTGCCGATGACCGAGAAGATCGTCGCGATGATGATGGCACCGCGGATCGACGGGAGCTTGATCGAGAAGATGGTGCGGAAGGCTCCGGCGCCGTCGATCTCGGCGGCCTCGTAGAGTTCGTGCGGCACGGCCTTCAGCGCGGAGAAGAAGATGAGCATGTTGTAGCCCACGAACTCCCACGTCACGATGTTGCCGATCGACATCATGATCAGGTTCTCGGCGAGCGGGGAGGGCAGCTCGACGCCGAAGAACCGGTTGATGTCGGCGACGAGACCGAACTGCGAGCCGTACATGTAGCCCCAGATCATCACCGCGACGACACCGGGGACGGCGTAGGGCAGGAAGATCGAGAGCCGGTAGAACGGCACCCAGCGCAGGCGCGCACTGTCGAGGGCGAGTGCGGCGAAGAGCGCGAGGCCGAGCATGATCGGCACCTGCACGAGGAGGAAGACCGTGACGCGCAGCATGGCGTCCCAGAACTTCGGGTCGACGAGGGCCTTCGCGTAGTTCTCGAGCCCCACGAACGAGTTGCCGCCGATGAGGGTCTCGCGGAAGAGGCTCAGGTAGATCGCGTAGACGAGCGGTGCGATGAAGACGAGGGCGAAGACGAGCATGAACGGCCCGACGAACCACCAGCCCGACCAGTCGCGGCGGGACTTCTTCCGACGGCGGCCGGGCGTCTCGGCGGCCTTCGCCGTCGAGAACGCGTACGTCTCGGTCGAGACACCGACCGGTGGTTCTGCGTGCACGTGGGCCACGCTCATCTGCGGCCTGCTTCCGCGCCTCGGGTGGGCGACTTCTTCGTCATGCGCGTACGCACTCCTTCGTGAATGTTTGCGTTCCCATCGCAGTATAGGCGAGAATGATGTTTACGCAAACAGAATCCCCTCGATCCGAAGGTCACAATGACGTCACGCACACGGACAGCCCCCGCTCCTGCCCATGAATCCGGTGATCTTCCGGTATCGCGGCCCGACGCATCGACGGTGGTGGCGAACCCGGATTGGTGGCGCACCGCCGCGATCTACCAGATCTACCCCCGCTCCTTCGCCGACGCGAACGGCGACGGCATGGGCGACCTCGCCGGCGTCACCGCGCGCCTCGGCGCCCTGCAGGATCTCGGCATCGACGCCATCTGGCTCTCGCCGTTCTACACCTCGCCGCAGAAGGACGGCGGCTACGACGTCGCCGACTACTGCGACGTCGACCCGCTCTTCGGCACCCTCACCGACTTCGACGCGATGGTCGCCGAGGCGCATGCCCGCGGCATCCGGGTCATCGTCGACATCGTGCCCAACCACTCGTCCGACGCCCATCCGTGGTTCCAGGCGGCGCTCACCTCCGCACCCGGCAGCGCCGAGCGCGGCCGGTACCTGTTCCGTGAGGGCCGCGGCACGGCCGGCGAACTGCCGCCCAACAACTGGGCGTCCTTCTTCGGCGGGCCGGCCTGGACCCGCGTCGTCGAGCCCGATGGCACGCCCGGTCAGTGGTACCTGCACCTCTTCGACTCGTCGCAGCCCGACTTCGACTGGACGAACGAGGAGGTCCACGACGAGTTCCGCCGCATCCTGCGCTTCTGGCTCGACCGTGGCGTCGACGGCTTCCGCGTCGACGTCGCGAGCAGCCTCGTGAAGGCCGAGGGCCTGCCCGACTACCACCCCGGCGACGATGACGAGATGCCGCCGTACGAAGGCCGAGCGGCCGTGCACGACATCTTCCGCGACTGGCGACGACTCCTCGACGAGTACCCGGGCGAGCGCATCCTCGCCGCCGAGGCCTGGATCAAGCCGCTCGCACGGCGCGCCGACTGGGTGCGTCACGACGAGATGCATCAGGCCTTCAACGACGTCCTCAACTTCTGGGACGCCTCCGCACTGCGCGCATCCATCGACGGCGCACTCACGGCGTTCGGTTCGGTCGGCGCACCGACGGCCTGGGTGGCCTCGAACCACGACGGCATCCGAACGGTCACCACGCTCATGTTCACCCCCGCCGAGCGCGCCGGCGGCGTCGGTCCGCGCACGACCGGCATCCCCTCCTACGACCAGTCCATCCCGCGGGCCCGCGCGATGGCGATGCTCATGCTCGCGCTGCCGGGTTCGGCCTACCTCTATCAGGGCGAAGAACTCGGGCTGCCCGAGGCCACGGACATCCCCGATGCCGCACGGCAGGATCCGACCTTCTTCCGCACCGAAGGCGAGCAGTACGGGCGGGACGGCTGCCGCGTGCCCATCCCGTGGGAGTCCGCGTCGCCCTCGTACGGCTTCGGCACGACGGATGCCTCGTGGCTGCCGCAGCCCGAGATCTGGGGTCGCCTCGCTCGCGACCGGCAGCAGGCCGATCCCGACTCGACGCTGAACCTCTACCGGGCCGCGATCGCGCTCCGCCGCGAGCGCGGGCTCGACGCCGGGGAGCTCGAATGGTTGCCGGGATACGCTGCCGACGTCCTCGCCTTCAGGAACGCCGACGTGACCGTGCTCATCAACACGGGAGCAGAGCCCGTGCCGCTGCCCGCCGGCGAGGTGCTGCTCACGAGCACGCCGCACGATCTCACCGCGCTCACCACCCTCGCCCCTGACACCGCAGTTTGGATTCACGCATGATCTCGACCGTCCACGTCGTCTTCAAGACCCACCTCGACCTGGGCTTCACCGACACCGCCGCGAACGTCACCGACCGCTACGTGCACGAGTACCTGCCGCGCGCGATCGCGCTGGCGGAGGAGCTCGAGCGCCGCGGCGGCCAAGCCCGATTCGTCTGGACGACCGGCTCGTGGCTGATCCACGAGGCGCTCCGCCTCGGCAGCCCCGATGAGCGCGAGGCGCTGGAGCGCGCGATCCGCGCGGGCCATGTCACCTGGCACGCACTGCCCCTGACGACGCACACCGAGCTCATGGACCCGGGACTCGTCGAGCACGCCATTGCGATCGGCCGCAAGCTCGACGCCCGCTTCGGCCACCGCACGACCGCGGCGAAGATGACGGACGTCCCCGGCCACACGATCGGCCTCGTGCCCTTCCTCGCCCGCGGCGGCATCGAATACCTGCACCTCGGCGTCAACGGCGCCTCGGCGGTACCCGAGGTGCCCGAGTTCTTCGTGTGGCGCGCCCCCGACGGCAGCGAGGTCGTCGTCAACTACGCGCTGAGCTACGGCGCCACCGACCTCGGCGTGGCCATGGTGCCGGGCGGCACCGACGCACTGCACCTCGCGCACACGGGCGACAACTTCGGCCCGCCCCCGGTGGAGGACGTCGAGGCGCTGTTCGCCGAACTGCAGGCGGCCTACCCCGAGGCGCGAGTGGTCGCCTCGACGCTCGAGACGTTCAGCGCCGGAGTCGTCGCGGTGCGCGAGAGCCTGCCCGTGCTCGAGCAGGAGGTCGGCGACTCCTGGATCCACGGCGTCGCGAGCGACCCGGTGCAGACCGCGCGGCTGCGCGCGCTCCTGCGGCTCCGCGCCGAGTGGGTGGCCGCCGGCACCCTCGTGCCCGGCACCGAGGAGTGCGACGCCTTCAGCGACGGCCTGCTGCTCGTGCCCGAGCACACGTGGGGCGAGGACCTGAAGACCCACCTGCCCGACTACGTGAACTACGAGAAGGCCGACTTCCAGCGCGCCCGTGCGGCCGACGTGATCGACCCGGCCGCGAACCCCGCCGAGTTCGACCAGTACGCGTGGGCCTACACCGAGCATCCGAACCCGCAGGGCCTTCGCTACTCGACGTTCGAGCGCTCCTGGGCCGAGCAGCGCGCCCACCTCGACCGCGCGCTCGCCGCGCTCTCGCCCGAGCGTCGCGCCGAGGCAGAGGCGGCGATCGCCGAGACCCGGCCCGCCGACGACGCGGCCGCGGGGACGTTCGAGCCGATCGATGCCGACGCCGAGCACAGCGCCGGCGCCTACCGCGTGCGCTTCGGCGCCGACGGCGCCCTCGTCTCCCTGGTCGACGCCGACGGCACGGAATGGGCGGGGCCGGAGCATCCGCTCGCCGCGTACCGCTACGAGACCTTCGACGAGCGCGACGAGACCCGATGGGTACAGGAGTACTGCCGTGACCTCGACCAGCACGCGATGTGGGCGATCCCCGACCAGGCGAAGCCCGGGCTCGCGATCGCGGAGACGCTGCCAGCGACGACGTTCGCACCGCGGGTCGTCTCGGCCGAGCGGTTCGACGACGACGACGCGACCGTCATCTCGCTCTGGCTCGCCCTGCCCGAGGCGGCGTGCGAGACCTGGGGCGGAGCCCGTGACATCCGGCTCGCCTACCGGTTCCCGGCCGCGGCCGGGCCGATCTCGATCACGCTCGACCTTCGCGACAAGGACGCCTCCCGGTTGCCCGAGGCGGGCTGGCTCGGCTTCCGCCCGCGCACCGAGCCCGGTGACTGGCGGCTCACGAAGATCGACTCGCCCGTCGACCCGCAGCAGGTCGTGCGGAACGGCAACCGCAGCCTGCACGCGGTCGCCGAGGTCACCCACACCGCCGAGCGCACGTTCGCGCTGCGCCCGCTCGATGCGGCGCTCGTCGCGGTCGGCCGTCCGGCGCTCTATCGCTTCGACAACACCGTGCCCGACCCGAACGACGGCCTCCACGTCAACCTGCACAACAACATGTGGGGCACGAACTTCACGATGTGGTTCGACGACGACCTGCGATTCCGCTTCACCCTCGACCTCGGGAGCACTCGATGACCCAGCCGCTCGTGACGAGCCCGCCCGTCGTGATGGCGCCGCGCGCCGACGGGTTCGAGGTCGTCTGGGGCGTGAGTCGGCTCAGCCGCGGATGGCTCGAGTGGGAGGCGGCCGACGGATCGAGCGGCACGGCGACCGCCGACGCCTTCGGCATGGTGCCGCAGGGCGACCGGGTGCTGCGCGTGCGCGCCGCCGGATGGCCCGCGGGCACCGCCCTCCGCGTGCGCTCGGTCACGGAGGCGGTCGAGGCGCCGGGCAGGCGCCACGAGAGCGAGTGGAAGCCCGTGCGCACCCTCGACGCGGCATCCGACCGCGCTCGCTTCGCCGTGTGGAACGACACCCACCAGCGGGACGACACCCTGCGCGCACTCCACGAGGCAACCCCCGAGGTCGACGTGCTCGTCTGGAACGGCGACCTCTGCAACGACTGGAAGGATCCGTCGTGGTTCACCTCGACGGTGCTGAACCCGGCGGGCCTCGACGTCAGCGCGGGGCGCCCCCTCGCGATCGTGGTGGGCAACCACGACGTGCGCGGCACCTGGGCCTACCAGCTCGAGGACTTCGTGGCGACGCCCGAAGGGCGGCCGTTCACCGCGTTCCGCATCGGACCGGTGGCCTGCATCGTGCTGCACACCGGCGAGGACAAGCCCGACGCCCACCCGACGTTCGAGGGCCGCGTCGCCTTCGAGCCGCTGCGCGCCGAGCAGGCCGAGTGGCTGCGCGAGGTCACCGCGCGCCCCGAATTCCGGGATGCCCCGTACCGGGTCGTCTTCTGCCACATCCCGCTGCGCTGGATCGACGAGACCGAGGTCGACTACGACGCCGAGGGCTACGACTGGTTCAGCCGGATGAGCCGCGACGCCTGGCACGACGCGCTCGTCGGCTGGGGCGCGCAGATCGTCGTCTCGGGTCACACGCACTACCAGACGTGGATGCCGGGGACCGAGGAGTTCCCGTACGCGCAGCTCATCGGCGGCGGACCCGACTTCGACGTGACGAGCGACGAGGCGGCATCCTGGATCGACGGCGAGGCGAGCGCCGACGAGCTCGTGCTCACGATGCGCGACCTCGCCGGCACGGTGCTGCAGGAGGTGCGGCTCGCGCCGCTCGTCGGCAACGACGTCGAGGAGGCACGCGAATGAGCGACCAGATGCAGCAGCAGCTCGCCGCGACCCCGCCGATGGGCTGGAACAGCTGGAACCAGGTGCGCTGCGAAGGACTCACCGAGCGAGTCGTGCTCGAGGCCGCGACCGCACTCGTCGATCGCGGCCTGGCAGCGGCCGGCTACCGCTACGTCGTCGTCGACGACTGCTGGCAGGGCGGTCGCGACGAGTCGGGCCGGCTCGTCTCCGACCCGGTGCGGTTCCCCAGCGGCATCCCGGACCTGGCGGCCCGCGTGCACGAACTGGGGCTTCGCTTCGGCATCTACGCGGTGCCGGGCGCGCAGACCTGTGCGAACTACTACGACGACTACCCGGACCTCGACCTCGGCAGCTACGGCCGCGAGCGGCTCGATGCCGAGACGTTCGCCGGGTGGGGCGTCGACTACTTGAAGTACGACTGGTGCCGCGCCGAGCAGACGACGCCGTACACACGCCCCGAGGCGTTCGCACTGATGCACGATGAGCTCGCGCGACTGCGGCGCCCGATCGTCTACGCGATCTCGGAGTACGGCGAGGGCGAGCCGTGGCGCTGGGCGCCGCCGATCGCGAACCTCTGGCGCACGACAGCCGACATTGCGCCCGAGTGGCCGTCGATCGTGTCGATCATCGAGCAGCAAGCCGCGCTCGCCGAGTTCGCGCGACCGGGCGCGTGGAACGACCCCGACATGCTGCAGTTCGGCAACGGGGCCCTCACCCTCGCCCAGAACCGCTCGCACTTCGCGATGTGGTGCATGCTCGCCGCGCCCCTGTTCCTCGGCACGAACGTCGCCTCGCTCGCCGAGGAGCTCATCGAGGTGCTCACCAACGCCGACCTCGTCGCGATCGACCAGGACCCGCTCGGGCGCCAGGCCCGCCGCGTGGCCACCGGCGATGCGGGGCAGGTCTGGGTGCGTGAACTCGCGGGCGGCGATTTCGCGGTCGCGCTGTTCAACCAGACCGCGGAATCGACGCACATCAGCGCATCGTTCGATTTGCTCGGCGTGCCCGTCCACGCGACGGTCGTGGCCCGAGACGTCTGGGCCGGCTCGCTCCAGCAACTGCACGAGGCATCCGTCTCGGTCGAGGTCGCCGCGTTCGACACCCGCGTCTTCCGCCTCAGCCTCGGCGGCTGACACCTCGAACACGCGAAGGGGGCCGGGTCGCGATCGCGACCTGGCCCCTTCGCCATCCGCCGATCAGCTGAGCGGCTTGCAGAGCAGCGCGTCGGGCACGCCGCCGTGGTTCCAGCGGTAGGTGTAGGCCACGCCGGCGATGTACTCGGTGTCCTTGCACTGGCCCTTGTACTTGCCGGGGGCCCAGTCGCTCGCGGTGGAGCCGCCGCCGGCCGGGCGGTTGTCGCCCTGGTCGAACCAGATCAGGCGGCCCTGGCTCGCCGGCAGCGCCGTGGTGCTCGTCGCGCAGACGAGCTTCCACATCGCGGCCTTGGTGCCGGTCCCGGTTCCGAGGCTGTAGCCGACCGCGACCTCGCCGGGGTTGCACTGCAGCTTGTCGTAGCCCGAGGCCCAGTCGTTCGTGATGTTGCCCTGCCCGCTCTGCACGCGCGGGTTCGAGGTGGCGATGCCGCCGACGTCGGTGCAGAGGCCCCGGTTGGTGCTCCGCGCGATGCCCTGCAGGCGTTGGCTGTCGGGGCACGTGCCCTTCCACTGACCCGGCGACCAGTCGCCGGCCTGCAGCATCCGCAGCGACGACTGGCTGTCGACGAAGCTGCCACTGCCGATCATGTTCCAACGCGGCACAGATGCCACGGAGCCGGTCTTGCCGTTCGCGTTCACGAGCTTCACCCACTGCGGGTAGCGCCAGTCGTCGGCGATGCTGAGCTTGGTGCCGTCGGGCTTGTAGGCGAGCAGCGCGTAGCCGTCGGCGAAGTTGCCGGCGGCATCGGCCTGCGCCACGAGCGGCCACGCGGCGAAGTCGCTGTCGTTGGCCGCGAGGATGTCGGTGAAGTTGACCCACCACGCCTTGTCGAGGGCTCCGGTGTCGGCGGCGTGGCCGATGCCGAACTCGCTAAACCACACGGGGGCCGTGTAGTGCTGGCCGGCCGTGTTGACATACGCCGCGGCCCGGTTCACCTCGGCCACGAGCTCGCTCTGGCTGAGGTCGCGGTACCGGGGATCGTGGGTCTCGCCGAGCCCGGTCGCCCCGGTGTGCTTCGGCCCGGTGTAGGCGTAGATGTGCGCTGCGTAGACGAGCTTGTCGGGGTACGGGAGGGCGTTCGAGAGGTTCGCGACGGGCTTCAGGTGCGGGCGGTCGTGGAAGAGGCCGTCGAGCGGGACGCCCTGCCAGTTGATGCCCTCCATGATGACGAGCACGTCGGGGTTCGCCTGCTGGATGGCGACGCCTGCGCGCTGGAACGCCTGGTAGAGGTCGTTGCCGTCGCCCATGCCCCAGTTGGCGTCGTTCCAGACGTCGCGGCGCACCTCGTTGCGGAGGTCCATGCCGACGACCCGGGGGTTGTCCTCGTAGCGCTCGGTCAGCATCACCCAGTCGCTGATCCACTTCTCGGTGGTCTGGCTGCTGTACCACTTCGAGTTGCCGTCGTCGGCGCCACAGCACCAGCGGGACGTCGTGGTGTGGTTGTTGAGGATCACCGCGAAGCCGTCGGCGGTGAGGGCGTCGACGACGGCGTCGAAGACCTGCAGCGGGGTCTTGCCCTTCAGCGAGGGGTTCGCCGCCACGGCGACGTCGGGCACCGGCGCTGTCAGGCCGAGCATCTCGTTCGAGTACGACAGCCGGATGCTGTTGAGCCCGAGGCCGTGGAAGTCGCTCATGAGCGTCGCCATCGGCACGCGGTCGAGACCCATGGGGATGTCGTAGCTCATGCCGCTGTTGTGGTTGGCGGGGTCGTTCTTGTCGCCGCTGCCGCTCCAGTGGCCCTGCGCGCCGTCCCAGTTGGCGGACTCGAGCTTGAACCGGTCGCCGTCGGCGTCGACGATGTAGCGGCCGACGGTGCTGAGCGGCGCCGTCCACGATGCCGCGAGCTCGGGGCCCGTGAGCTGCGGGATCGGGCTCTCGGGGGTTGCGGCGTACACGGGACTCGCGATCGATATCGCGACCACGGCGGTCGTGAGACCGACCGCTGCCCTGAGGAGACGACGATGCATTCTGCGAACCTCTCTGTTCTGCCGTGGGCAGCGCCGTCGCCGTCGTGCGGGGGCGCCGACCCGGCTCCTGAATCGTCAGGCTATGGGCCGGAGCGCGCGAATGTCAACGTAAACATGCCCCGTAAAGGGAACGTAAACATCCGTTCATCCGCGCGCTGCCCCGACAAGTGGGGACGCCCGATTCCTTGACGGCGCGATTCGGCGCTCGCTAGCGTCCGAGCATGATCACGGCCGAAATGCTCCGCGGTGTTCCGGCCTTCGCGTCGCTGCCCGAGCCGACGCTCGAGTACCTCGCCGGAGCCGTCGAGGACATCCGGCTCGCGCCCGGCGAGTACTTCGCCCACGAGGGCGAGGAGCGCGCGCTCTTCGTCGTCATCGAGGGGCGGGCCGAGATCACGAAGATCGTGAACGGCGAGGAGCGGGTGATCGGAACCCGCACGCCCGGCCGGTTCTTCGGCGAGGTGCCGATGACCCTGAGCACGCCGTTCCCCGCGAGCGGGCGCGCCGCCGAGGCATCCCGGATCGTGAAGCTGGAGGTCACGGCGTACTACACGCTCGCGGCGATGGCGCCGAACGTGCCGGCGCTCGTCGCGGGCCTCGCGCGGCGCTATCTCGACTCGCTGCAGGAGATCGCCGCCGAGCAGCGCACGAGCGAGGTGCGCGTCATCGGGCCCCGGCAGGACCCGGGGGTGCACGCGGTCGCGACGTTCCTCACCCGCAACCAAGTGGCGTTCGAGCGCCTCGTGATCGAGCCCGGCGAGGCGGGCGGGCGGTACCCCGTCGTCGAGCTGACGGGCCGCGACCGGCTCGTCGACCCGACGATGCGCGAAGTCGCCACCGCTGTCGGCCTCGACGTCGAACCCGCGGCGAACGAATACGACGTCGTCATCCTCGGCGCGGGGCCCGCCGGGCTCACCGCGGCCGTGAACGGAGCCGCCGAGGGCCTGCGCACCGTCGTGATCGAGGCGCTCGCGCCGGGCGGCCAGGCGGGCACGTCGACGCGCATCGAGAACTACACCGGATTCCCGTTCGGGATCTCGGGCGACGACCTCGCGAGCCGGGCGCTCAAGCAGGCGCGACGGCTCGGCGCCGAGATCGTCGTCACGCGCACCGTCGAGGCGATCGACCCGATGCGTCACGAGGTCCGCCTCGACGGCGGCACCACGCTGCGCACCGCCGTCGTGCTCATCGCGACGGGCGTCGACTGGCGCACCCTGCCCGTCGAGGGCGTCGGCCGCTACCTCGGCAACGGCGTCTACTACGGCGCCGCCCGCAGCGACTCGGCGGTCGCGCAGGGCGCCGACGTCTGCATCGTCGGCGCCGGGAACTCGGCAGGGCAGGCCGCGCTGTTCTTCGCACGCCACGCCCGTTCGGTCACGATGCTCGTGCGCGGCCCCTCGCTCGAGGCGAGCATGTCGCGCTACCTCATCGACCAGCTCGCGCAGCACGAGGCGATCCGGGTCGAGCTCCGCAGCGAGATCACCGCGCTGCACGGCGACGGCTCGCTCGAGGGCATCGAGGTCGCGGATCGGGAGCACCGCACGACCGCTCGTCGCGAGTGCCAGGTCGTGTTCGTCATGATCGGCGCGGATGCCTCGACGGAGTGGCTGCCCGCCGAGATCGCCCGCGACGGGCACGGCTTCGTGGTGACCGGCGCCGACGCGGCCGAGGCGGGCGCGTGGCCCCTCGCGCGCCGCCCGTTCTCGCTCGAGACGAGCGCGCCCGGCGTCTTCGCGATCGGCGACGTTCGATCAGGATCGGTGAAGCGCGTCGCCGCCGGCGTCGGCGAGGGCGGCATGGCGATCGCCTACGCGCACCGCTATCTGGCGCTGCAGCCCGAGACCGCCTGACCTGCCGTCGAGCGCGAGCACACGACGGCTGCCGTGCGCGGTGGGACCCACCGGGTCACGACGAGGCGCCGGAGGCCTCGAACAGGAGCGGGACGAGCTGGAGCCCGAAGCCGCTCGCCACGAAACGCAGCCGGTGATCGCTGCGGAGCCTGGCGACCCAGTCGAACCGCCCGAGGTCGGCGATCTCGACGAAGCCGCCGCTCGCGCCGAACGCGCCGAAGCCCACTCGGAGACCGTCGTAGTAGGGCGAGTCCAGCATCTCGGACACGATGTCGACGTGGGGCAGGGTCTCGGTGATGCGCTCGCGCACCCGCGCTCCGAGGGTCTCGGCGCCGGGCGCCGCCCGGACGATCGCCCGTCGCCGTCCGATCTCGATCTGCAGTTCGGTCGCGCAGGCGTCGAGCAACCGATCGTGGACGGCGAGCTGCCGCGCGACCGCGTCGACCTCGAACCCGTCGTCGGGCCGGCCTCGCCCGGCCTCGGCGAGCGCGAACATCCGGAAGGGCCGCGAGAGGGCCGATCCTCCGCCCACCGGGATCGGTTGCGCGCGCACGGTCTGCTGCACGGTGGCGAGCCGCGGGTCGCCGGCACTCCCGAGCCCGGGCGCCCTCCCGAGCCGTCGCGCGCACTCGAGGGCGAGGACGTTCGTGGGGTCGGCGACCACCTCGGTGGTGCGAGTCGTCGAGACGACCCGGTCCTGCGAACCGGGCGCCATGACCGAGCTCGCGCCGAGCGGCGCCAGCGGCGAGAGCAGCAGCGGCTCGAAATCGGCCGCGGCGTCGAGGGCGAGCCGATCGAGCGTGTTCGCGAGGCGCAGGCCGATCGGCGCCGGCGCGACGAAGGCATCGGTGTCGTACTGCCGCGCGACGTCGACGAGCCGCCGACGCCCCGCCTGATCGCGCACGAGCGAGAGCTGCGCGGCGCGCGTCTCGCTCGGCGATGTCCGCCCCTCCCCATCCTGTCGGCGTCCCATACCCCGATCCTGCAGGCCCGCGACGGCACCGACAAGAGCACGAGGCGAACTCCGCGCGACCCGGGCGGCGCTCAAGCCCGCCCGCTCGCCCACTCGAGCAGGCGCTCGACCGGCCAGGTCGTGATGATCCGATCGGCGGGCACCCCGTTCGCCTCGGCGCGGGCGGCGCCGAGCTCGAGGAACGAGAGGTGGCCGGGCGCGTGCGCGTCGCTGTCGATCGAGAAGAGGCAGCCGGCGTCGAGCGCGACCGCGATGAGCTCGTCGGGCGGGTCCTGCCGCTCGGGGCGCGAGTTGATCTCGACCGCGACGTCGTGCTCGGCGCAGGCGGCGAACACCGCCTCGGCGTCGAACTCCGACTGCGGACGGGTCCCGCGCGCACCCTCGACGAGGCGCCCGGTGCAGTGGCCCAGCACGTTCAGCCGCGGATCGGCGATGGCGCGAAGCATCCGCCCGGTCATCTCGGCACGCTCCATGCGCAGCTTCGAGTGCACGCTGCCGACGACGACGTCGAGACGCCCGAGCATCTCTGGGGTCTGGTCGAGGGCGCCGTCGAGCAGGATGTCGACCTCGATGCCGGCGAGCAGCCGCAGCTTCGGCAGGCCCGCCTGCACGACCTCGATGAGCTCCTGCTGTTCGGCCAGCCGTTCGGCGCTGAGGCCGTTCGCGACCCTCAGGCTCGGCGAGTGGTCGGTGATCGCGAGGTACTCGAGTCCCTGCGCCTCAGCGGCCTTCGCCATCACGGCGAGGCTCGTCGTGCCGTCGGACCACTCGGTGTGGCTGTGCAGGTCGCCGCGCAGCTCGGCGCGCAACCCCGCGACCGCGCCCTCGGCCGAGAGCCCCGCCTCGGCACGCAGGCCGGCGAGGCGCTCGGGCACCCCGCCGGCGAGCGCTTGTTCGATCACCGCGAAGGTCGAGTCGCCGACGCCCGCAGTTCGCCGCAGCCGGCCGTCGGCGGCGCGCACGGCCAGGCCGTCGGGGGTGAACTCGCGGATCGCATCGGCCGCTTTGCGGAAGGCCTTCGACTTGTACGCCGAGGCGCGGTCGCGTTCGAGCAGGAAGGCGATCTCCTCGAGCGCCGCGACGGGGTCCATGCCCTCATTGTGACGCGCGGCACTGCACGCCGCGAGTGCTCGCGCCGTCGGGCTCGGAGCGCCCGGGCTTGACACCGGCGTCGGAACCTCGGTATATCTATACCCCCTAGGGGTATTTAGATCGAGAGAAGGAAGCAGACCATGTCCACCTCCACCGCCCCGGCGCCTCGCCGGTGGCTCGGCCTCGCACTCATCGCGGCGGCCCAGTTCGTCGTCATCATGGACACGTCGATCATCGGCGTCGCCCTGCCCGACATCCAGGCCGAGCTCGGCTTCACCCCCGAATCGCTCTCGTGGGTGTTCAACGCCTACGTCGTCGCCTTCGGCGGACTGCTGCTGCTCGGCGGCCGGCTCTCCGACGTGTTCGGCGCCCGCCGCGTGTTCATCGCCGGCTGGGTGACCCTCGCGCTCGGCTCGGTGCTCGCCGGCGCCGCGACCGACGTCGGCCTCGAGATCGCCGGCCGCGCCGCGCAGGGCGCCGGCGCCGCACTCATCGCCCCCGCCGCCCTCACCCTCCTGATGGTGCTCTTCGGCGGCACCTCCGAACTCCCCCGCGCCTTCGCCGTCTACGGCGCCGCGGCACCGATCGGCGGCACCGCGGGCGTGTTCCTCGGCGGCGTCCTCACCGAGTACGCGAGCTGGCCCTGGGTGTTCTACGTGACCGTGCCGATCGCAGCGCTCGTGATCGCGCTCACCCCGCTCGCACTCCCCGCAGTCCGCGGCGGAGGAGGATCGGTCGACCTGGCCGGCGCGATCACCGCGACCGCCGGCCTTGCTGCCGTCGTCTACGGGGTGGTGCGTGCCCCCGAGGTCGGCTGGGGCTCGATCGAGACGATCGCCGCGCTCGTCACCGGCGCAGCGCTCCTCGTCGCGTTCTTCGTGATCCAGGCCAGGAGTCGCAAGCCGCTGCTACGGCTCGGCATCTTCCGGGCGCCGCAGCTCGGTGCGGCGAACCTCGCGCAGCTGCTGCTCGGCGCCGCGTGGGTGCCGATGTGGTTCTTCCTGAACCTCTACCTGCAGCAGGTGCTCGGCGCGGGTGCCTTCGCCTCGGGCGCCGCGCTCCTGCCGATGACGGCGCTCATCGTGATCGGCATGGTCGCGCTGGCGCCGCGGCTCCAGGCCCGCTTCGGCGCGAAGCCGCTCATCGTGGCGGGCTTCGCCCTGCTCGCCGCCGGGCTCGGCTGGCTCGCCCTCGTCCGCCCGGACGGCAGCTACGTCGCCGACGTGCTGCCGGCGACCCTCGTCGCCGCGCTCGGCATGGCCCTCGCCTTCGTTCCCTCGCTCGGCACTGCGATCGGCGCCGCACGTCCCGAGGAGACGGGCGTCGCGTCGGGGCTCGTGAACACGAGCTACCAGATCGGCTCGGCCGTCGGCCTCGCGGTGCTCACCGCGGTGGGCGCCGCGATCACGGCGGGCGGCACGGATGCCACGGCGCTGACGAGCGGGTTCTCGGCGGCGTTCCTCGGGGCGGGCGTCGTCGCCCTCGGCGGACTCGTCGCGGCGGCCGCCCTGCTGCGCGGGGTGCGTTCGACGGCCTCGGGCGCCGACGACACGGCGTCCCGAGCGACGGTCGACGCCTGATCGGCATGGTGCGGCGCCCGCCCGGCTCGACCGGTGCGGGCGCCGCGTCGCGCCTCAGCTCAGAACGCGCCGCCGCCGTCGCGCGCCGAATCGACGCCGTACGCCCGGGCCGCCGCATCGACGTTCGCCCGATCACCGTGGTACGCCGTGTGCGGGTCGCCGGGCAGCGAGCGCGTCCGCCGCCCGCGGACGGCGAGCCAGACCGTCGCGGCCACGATCGCGAACATGATCACGATGCCGATGAGTACGAAGATGCCGAGATCCATGAGCCGCCCTCCTGTGGACTGTGACGTCACCGTAGCGCGACCCGAGGGGTCAGTACAGCGACGCCTGCTCGTAGGCCGCCTCGAACGCCATGATCATGAAGATCGCGAACCACGCGATGCCCGCGACCATGATCACGACCGTGACCGCGATCGCGACCCACATCGGCGCCATGCCGCGCCCTGAACGGCGCTTCACGACGACGCTGCGGCCGATCACGTAGACGAGCGAGGTGAACAGGGCGAAGAACGCCCACGCCCAGTGGAACGGACGCTCGAACCCGCGCTCGACCAGTTCGCGCCGGTCGAAGTACGCGAACAGCACGATGAGGGCGGCGATCGCCCAGCCCGATAGCGAGCTCACGATGTACCAGGGGTCGGAGTACACGGCGAGCTGCGCCGCCGGAGACGACGAATACTGCGCGTCCACGCTCAGTTCGAGGATCCGCTGCCAGTCGACGAGGAGGAACGGCACGAAGCCGAGCGCCGGCAGCGCGACGATGAGCCAGATCCAGACCGTCGAGGTCGGCGTCGCAGCGTCGACCGTCGACACCGTCGCCTGACCGTACGGCAGGGGCTGCTGCGCCGGCTGCGGCGCGTATTGGCCGTACGGCAGGGGCTGCTGCGCCGGCTGCGGCGCGTATTGGCCGTACGCCGGCTGCTGCTGCACGGGCTGGGGTGCGGCCGGCGGGGCCGCGAGCGGCGTCGCGTACTCGGTCCACTGCGTGCCGTCCCACCAGCGCTGGCCTTCGGCGCCGCTCGGTTCGGGGTACCAGCCGGCCGGGGCCGTGCGGGGGTCGCTCATCTTTGCTCCTGTCGGGTCCAGCTCATCGTAGAGCGCACCGGTACCCCGAGGAACGACGGCGGAGCGCCGCTACAGCTCGACGACCGTCATGCCCGAGCCGCCCGAGCCGGTGCCCATCGCGATGAGCGCCTCGGGCACCTCGTCGAGCGTGATGCGCCGGCCGACGAGCTCGATCGGGCGGAAGTCGCCCGAGGCGACGGCCCCGAGCATCGACGGGTACTCGTGCGCCGACATGCCGTGGCTGCCGAGGATCTCGAGCTCGCCGGCGATGACCGCGTCCATCGGCATGGCCGACAGCGCCGAGTCGCCGACCATGAGGCCGATCTGCACGTGCCGGCCGCGCTTCTTCAGGCTGCGCACCGAGGCGAACGAGGTCTGGCTCGAGCCGAAGGCGTCGACCGAGACATCCACCCCGCCGCCCGAGGCCTCGATGATGCGCTCGGCGGCGCCGTCGCCGCCCTGCACGGGTACCGCACCGAGCTTCGCGGCCGCGGCGAGCGCGGCGTCCGAGACATCCACGCCGTAGACCTCGACCCCTGCGGCGACGGCGATCATGATCGCCGAGAGGCCGACGCCGCCGCAGCCGTGCACGGCGATGCGCTCGCCGGGGGCGAGCCGGCTGCGCGAGACGATCGCACGGTAGGCGGTCGCGAAGCGGCAGCCGAGCGACGCGGCCTCGACGAAGCCGAGCGAGTCGGGCAGCCGGATCAGGTTGAGCTCGGCCTCGTCGATCGCGACGAGCTCGGCGAACGAGCCCCAGTGGGTGAAGCCCGGCTGCGACTGGTGGTCACAGACCTGCTCGTTGCCCGAGAGGCACTCGGCGCACCGCCCGCAGGCGCAGATGAAGGGGGCGGTGACGCGGTCGCCGACGTTCCAGCCGCTCTCCGCCGAGACCTCGGAGCCGAGTGCGGCGATCTCGCCCGCGAACTCGTGGCCGGGCACGTGCGGCAGGCTCACGCCCTCGTCGTGTCCCATCCAGGCGTGCCAGTCGCTGCGGCAGACGCCGGTGGCGCGCACGCGGATGATCGCGCCGCGTGGCGGGCAGACGGGCTCGGGGACGTCGGCGAGTTCGGGCCGGGCGCCGAATTCGGTGAAGAGCACGGCGCGCACGGGGGTCCTCTCGGGTCAGGCGGGCCCGTCGGGTCGGGCCGGGATGCCGCGTGACCGGGCGGCCCCCTCACCGCACCGCGTTCGCGACATCCGTGAGCCTACCGGCACCGTGGCGGAATGCGGCACGCGCACGACCGGGGCCGCGCGAGAGCTAGGGACGCGGACAGGTGAAGTAGGTGGGCGTCGAGGCGTCGCCGCGCTTGATGTCGTGGCCGGCCATCGGCGCCGAGCAGATCGGGCACAGCGGGTTCTCCGGCGGGACGTACGGCGCTTCGGTCACGCCGATGCCGATGCCGACCTCGGCCGGGCCCGTGATCGGGTAGATCGCAGCACTCAACCGATTCCAGAAACCGGGGCGGCCCTTGTACGGGTTCATCGTGCTGCTCATGATCTTCAGTGTACTGACGATTAGTGCCCTAATCAATATTCGTCCCTCAATCCTCGTGGACACGGCGATATTGTGTAACAATTCCGCATGCGCTTCGTGATCGCCGTCCTCCTCGCCTCGGTGTGCTTCGGCACCACCGGCACGGCGCAGGCGCTCGGCCCCGAGGTCGACGCGACCTCGCTCGGCGCGGCGAGGCTCGTCATCGGCGGCGGGGCGCTCGGTGCGCTCGCGCTCGCACTTCGACTCGGTCGGCGACGCGACGCGGACGGGACACCCGTCGCGTCGCCGACCGGTACCACCCGGGCCACGAGGCATCCGCTCGTCGAACTGCTGCTCGTGGGAGCCGGCGCGGCCGGCGTGCTCGCCTACCAGCCGACGTTCTTCGCCGGCACCGAGGCGAACGGCGTCGCCATCGGCACGGTCGTCGCCCTCGGCTCGGCGCCCGTGCTCACGGGCGCGCTCGACTGGGCTCTCCGGCGCCGCTACCCCGGGCACAGGTGGGCGGTCGCCACCGCGATCGCGACCGCCGGCGTCGCCGTCATCGCCGCAGCGAGCGCCCCGTCAGGCGGCGGCGCCGCCCCGGCAGACCCGCTGGGACTGCTCGCCTCACTCGGCGCCGGCGCCTCGTACGCGGTCTACACGCTGGCCGCGAAGGCGCTCATCGACCGCGGCTGGAGCGCCACCGGCAGCATGGGCGCGCTCTTCGGCACGGGTGCGGTCTTCGCACTCCCCCTGCTCATCGCCACGGATGCCTCGTGGCTCGCGCAGCCCGCGGGCCTCGCGATGGCGCTCTGGCTCGGGCTCGTGACGGTGACGATCGCCTACCTCCTCTTCGGATTCGGCCTGACGGGCCTCGTCCCCGCGACCGTCTCGACGCTGACCCTCGCCGAGCCGCTGACGGCAGGGCTGCTCGGCGTACTCGTGCTCGGCGAGCACCTCCCCGCCGGCGCCGTGCTCGGCCTCGCCGTGCTCGCGACGGGGATCGTCGTGCTCGCGACCGGCACCGCGGGGCGCAGCGGGCGCGCGGATCAGCCCCCAGGACGACCCTCGGCAGCGAGCACGAGCTCCGCTCGGGCGTGACCCGGAGCGACGATCCGATCACCCGCGCACCGGCCGGGCACCCCCGTTTTGGGTGAGCCGAAAGATCTTATTCTGAGCTATCTTCATATTCGAGTACTCGCCAACCTCGACACCGCATTCGCCCGACCCCACGGTCGCAGGGCGACGCACGCTCGGCCGTCCCACCGGCACACCCGGCGCCTTGGGGCGCGAACGGCGCCGCCCGGATGCGGCGACGCCCCCATGCCCGAAAGCGATGGACTCCCGATGGCCGACGCGACGCCCCGCCCCCACCAGCCCCGCAGCCCGCTCACCCGACCGCCACAGCCACAGCCACGGCCATGAGCACGATGCCCGGTTCGACCCGCCGGATCGGCGGGCTCGTCCGCCCCCATGCGGAGCGGCGCCGGCATCCGTCGGAACAGGCCGACACGGCAGAACTCGCCACAGACTGGCACCGCCACTACCGCGCCCGGCTCCGCATCACCGACACGCTCATCGTCGCCGGCGCGACGCTGGCCGCCGCGAGCGTCCGCATGGCGATGCTCGGCGACACCGCGGTCGCGACGCGGCCGACGCCGTCCACGGTCGTCGTCCCCGTGCTGATCACCGTGACCTGGCTGCTCGCCCTGGCGAACTTCCACACCAGGGCGAGCCACGTGATCGGGGTGGGTGCGAGCGAGTACCGCCGCACCCTGAACGCGACCGCGACCGCGTTCGCCCTCATCGCCATCGCACTCCAGCTCGCCGACGCCCGCGACGCCCGCTGGTATCTCATCGTGGCCGTGCCGCTCGGCGGCGTCCTGCTCATCCTCTCCCGGTGGCTTTGGCGCAAGTGGCTCATGGCCGAGCGCCTGGCCGGACGCTACCTCTCCCGCGCGGTCGTCGTCGGCGGGCCGGCCGACGTCTCGTGGGCCGTCGCGCAGATCGGCCGGAGCCCCGCCGCGGGATTCCGCGTCGTCGGGGTGGCCGTCGACGACGGTGCGGTCGAGCAGCGTCCGACTCCCACCGACGTCGATCGCTCCGCCGACTCCCCCGAACTCGCGGCGATCCCCCGGCTCGCGAACCTCGACGGCGTGGCCGAGGCGGTCTCCGCCCTCCGGGCCGACGCGGTGATCGTGAGCGGACGCCTGAGCGAGGACGGCGCCCGGCTGCGGCAGCTCGGCTGGGACCTCGAAGGGACCGGCGCCGAACTCGTGCTCTCCTCGCGGCTCGCCGACGTCGCCGGACCGCGGCTCCACTTCCGCCCCGTCGAGGGGCTCCCCCTCCTCCACGTCGAGATCCCGCGTTTCGACGGGTGGCGGCACTCGCTGAAGCGCAGCTTCGACGTCGTGTTCGCCTCGGTCGCGCTGGTGCTGCTCATCCCCGTCTACCTCGCGGTCGCCCTCCTGATCCGCCTCGACGGCCCCGGGCCGATCCTCTTCCGGCAGACGAGGTGCGGCCGTGACGGCCGGACGTTCCGGATGCTGAAGTTCCGGACCATGGTGCCGGACGCCGAACAGCGGCTGGCGGAGCTCCGCGCGCTCGACGAGGGCGCCGGCGCCCTGTTCAAGATCCGGGACGACCCCCGGGTGACGAGAGTCGGCGCGTTCCTGCGCAAGTACTCGCTCGACGAACTGCCGCAGTTCTGGAACGTGCTCGTCGGCGACATGAGCGTCGTCGGCCCCCGCCCACCCCTCGAGACCGAGGCGGCGGGGTACGAGGGCCCGGTCTCGCGGAGACTCCTGATCAAGCCCGGCCTCACCGGACTCTGGCAGATCAGCGGCCGCTCCGACCTCTGCTGGGAGGAGAGCGTGCGACTCGACCTCTACTACGTCGAGAACTGGTCGCTGATGGGCGACCTGGTGATCGTGTGGAGGACGGTGAAGGTGTTCGTCCGTCCGAAGGGCGCGTACTGAGAGACCGGAAGGCTGCCGCTCATGAAACGTTCGACCGCGATCGTCGTCGCCGTGCTCGTCGCCGTGCTCTTCGCCGCGGGCGGCGTCGGACTCGCGGTGTGGCAGGCGGGCACCGCGTCCGACACCGGCGGGACCGCCGCTTCCGGGACGGCGGATCCCGGTGCGGAGCCGCAGGACGGAGGAGCCGCGGTCGACGGCGAGACACCCGCGGGTGATTCCGCCGCGGAGGCGACCGACCCCGAGGACGACGCGTCGGACGGCGAGCAGGACGGATCCGAAGCGCCCGCCGGGTACACGCTGCCGCCGGTGACCGCCGCACCGACGCTCATCCCCGGGCCCGCCCCACGGGACGCCGCGGCGGACGGCGAGGTGGTCGACGGGTTCCCCGACGGCCTCGAGCCCCCACCGGCGTCGACGGTGGAGCACAGCTCGCTCAGCACCGACGACGGCCGGGTGCAGGCCTCGCTCACGGCGAGCTCCACGAGCGGAGTCGACGAGCTGCTCGTCCACTACCGCACGGCACTCGCCGCCTACGGGATGGCCGAGCTGCCCGCGGAGGCCGCCTCCGGCACCACCGCCGTCGCCTTCACGCGCGGTGACGACCAGGTCACGCTCGTCATCACCCCGGACGGGAAGGGCTCGAGCTACGAGCTCTTCGGCACGCTCACCTCGGGCGGCGGGTGAGCGGCGGCCATGTACATCTCGTTCTCGAACACCCCGGCCACCGGGGACGGGACCCGCGGCGGTTCGGGCGCGCGGGTCTCCGCCACCGTGGTCGTGCTCGGCGTGGTCAGCCTCCTCACCGACGTCTCCTCCGAATCGACCGCGGCCGTCCTGCCGCTCTACGTGACGAGCGTGCTCGGTCTCGGCATGATCGCCTTCGGGTTCCTCGACGGGCTGTATCAGGGCGTCAGCGCGCTCGTCAGGATCACGGGCGGCTGGGCGGCCGATCGGATCGACCAGCCGAAGTGGATCGCCTTCATCGGCTACGGATGCTCGGCGCTCGCCCGCATCGCCCTCGTCTTCGCGACCGGGTTCGGCGCGCTGCTCGCGGTGATCACGGCCGACCGGATCGGCAAGGGGATCCGCACCGGCCCTCGCGACGCCCTCATCTCGGCGGCGTCCGACCCGTCGGACCTGGGGCGGTCGTTCGGCGTCCATCGCATGCTCGACACCGTCGGCGCCGCCGCCGGCCCGCTGATCGCCTTCCTCATCCTCTTCCTCATCCCCGACGGTTTCAGCACGGTCTTCGTCGTGTCCCTCGCGTTCGCCGTCATGGGCGTGGTCCTGCTCGGACTCGCCGTGCCGAACCTGCGCCCGCGCGCCGACCGCGCCGCGCGGACGCAGACACCGCGCACCCCGTTCCGCTGGCGGTCGCTGCTCGCTCCCGAACTCCGGCGGCTCCTCGTCGTCACCGGCGTGCTCGGCCTGCTCACCATCGGCGACGGCTTCCTCTACCTGCTGCTGCAGGCGCGCGACGGCTTCGCCGCCGAGTTCTTCCCGCTCCTCTACGTCGGCACCAACGTGGTGTTCCTGGCGCTCGCGGTGCCCATCGGCCGGCTCGCCGACCGGTTCGGCCGCACGCGGGTGTTCGTGCTCGGCTACGTCGCCCTGCTCGCGGCGTACCTGGCCGCCGCGGCCCCCTCGTTCGGCCTCGCGTCGACGCTGCTCTGCCTCGTCCTCCTGGGGGTCTTCTACGCCTCGACCGACGGCATCCTCGCGGCCATCGCCGCCATGGTCACCCCGCCCGAGGCGCGCGCCACCGGGATCGCGGCCGCGCAGACCGTCGTCGCGCTCGCGCGCCTCATCGCCTCGACCGGATTCGGCGTGCTCTGGTACCTGCTCGGCCCGACCACCGCCGTGCTCGTGATGGCGTGCGGCCTGGCCGTGGCCATCCCCGTCATCGCGGTGCTGCTGCGCCGGAAGGCCGGGACGACGTCGTGACCCCCCGAAGACGACTCACCATCGCGCTGGTCGCGATCGCGCTGTTCGCCGGCGCCCTCGCCTACGGGCTCACCGCCTACTTCGCGCAGCTCGCCCGCGCCTCGTCTCCCAGCGAGGCGGTGACGACCACCGACGCGCCGGCCGCGGACGAGCCGCGTCTCGTGTTCCGGAACACCGCGGCCGGCCAGGGGTACGGCAACGCCGCCGTCGTGGCCCTCGACGACCCCGCTGGGGCGCGCACGATCCTGCCGATCGCCTGCGACCGCATCGACGCGAGCGACGCGGCCGCGATCTGCCTCCACACCGATCGCGGCGTGGTCACGACGTTCGGCGCCACGCTCTACACCGCCGACTGGCAGGCTGTGCGGAGCTGGCCACTCGCCGGCATCCCGAGCCGGGCCCGCCTCTCTCCCGACGGCGAGCTCGTGGCGACGACGGCGTTCGTGACCGGGCACTCCTACGCCACGACCGGGTTCTCGACCCAGACCGTCGTCGGCCCCGTCGACGGCGACGCCCGCGAGAACCTCGAGGACTTCGCGCTCACCGTCGACGGCAGCCGTCTCGACGCGGTCGACCGGAACCTCTGGGGCGTCACCTTCGCCGAGGACGGGGCGACCTTCTACGCGACGGCGGCCTCGGGGGGCCGGACCTGGCTCGTGAAGGGCGATGTGGCGGCGCGGACGCTCACCTCGATCGAGGAGGACGCCGAGTGCCCGTCCCTGTCGCCTGACGGCACCCGCATCGCCTTCAAGCGCGACGTCGCCGAATCGACGGTCCCCGACTGGCGGATCGCGGTGCTCGACCTCGACAGCGGCGAGGTGACGATCCTGCCCGAACAGCGGAGCGTCGACGACCAGGTCGAGTGGCTCGACGACGAGACGCTGCTCTACGGCATGCCCGGCGCCGAGGTCGGCGACGGCGACCTCTGGCGGATCGCCGCCGACGGCCGCTCCGAGGCGTCGGAGTACCTCAGGCACGCCTCCTCCCCCTCGGTCGTCCGCTAGTGCCCCCCGACTTGGGGCGCGAAGACCGGGGGCACGAGGGGTTACCGTGACGACAGGGAATACGTGAGTTTTCTTCACCCTCGGTACCCACCGGTGAGCGACCCGAGCCCACGCCCCCACCCGACTCCATCGCGTACGGAGAGGCAGCACCCGTGAGCCCGACTTCGATCGATACCCAGCGTCCCCGAAACGCGTGCCGAGGCCTCGGCACTCACGCCGGTCGGATCCCCCATGAGCGAGTCGCAGCAGAGCACTGAGTCCCGACTCTCGCCGACGACCCGCCGCACCGCCGAGCGGATCCTCCGCCTCGCCCCGGCCGGCCTGCGCCTCGCCTACGACCCCCGCTCCGAGACCTTCGCGCACACCGTCCGCCTCGTACCGGATCACGCCGGATCAGTGCTCCGCGCGGAGGGAACGAGCCTGCGCTACACGGCGATCGCGGTACTCGGGCTCTCCGTCGCCCCGGCCGCCGCCCGGGAGTCCGCGCTCGACGGCGGCTCACTCGAAGCGCTGCTGCTCCGGCTCCGCGGTCCGGTCATGGCCGGAGGCGACCTCGGCGCCGTCGCCCTGTCGGTGTGGGCGACCGCGGAAGCGCTCGGCCGGATCGAGCCCGCACCGCTCGCCCGCCTCGCCGGCGCCGCCGACGACGACGACGCGACCCCGACGGTGGACCTCGCGTGGATGCTCACCGCCGCCGTCGCCGCCCTCCGCCTCGACCCGGCCGACGCCGACGCCGCCCGCCTCGCCGAGTCGTCCGCCCGGCGCCTCGCCGAGGCGCAGGGCGAGCACGGATGCTACCCGCACACCGTCCCCGCGGGACGCGGCGGGCGGCTCCGCGCGCACGTCGGCAGCTTCGCCGACCAGGTCTACCCGCTCCAGGCGTTCGCACGACTCGCCTCGCTGACCGGCGACGCCGACGCCCTCGAGCGGGCCGAGCGCACCGCACGAAGGATCATCGGACTGCAGGGCGGGTCGGGCGAGTGGTGGTGGCACTACGACGCGCGGACCGGGGAGGTGGTCGAGCGCTACCCCGTGTACAGCGTCCACCAGCACGCGATGGCGCCCATGGCGCTCTTCGACCTCGCGCGCGCAGGCGGCGTCGAGCACCTCGCCCCGATCGAGCGCGGCATGGGCTGGCTCGACCGGCCCGGCGCAGGAGAGCTCGTCGCCGAGACGCACTCGCTCGTCTGGCGCAAGCTCGGCCGGCGGGAGCCGAGGAAGGCCGTGCGCACGATCTCGGCGGCGACGACCGCGCTGCGTCCCGGCTGGCACCTGCCCGGCCTCGACGCGGCCTTCCCGCCTGAGCGCATCGATCACGAGTGCCGGCCCTACGAGCTCGGCTGGGCGCTCTACGCGTGGCATCCGATTCTCGAGGAGGGGCGGATCCGATGACGACGACGAACCTCGGCTCCCCCCGCCGCCAACCCCTCTTCGGCCTCGAGTTCGACCCGTTGACGATGGACGACGTCCTGGCGAGGGCGCGCGAGGCGATCAGCGCGCATCGCCGGCTGCTCGTCGGCGTCGTCAACGCCGCCAAGATCGTGCACATGCGCGCCGACGACGAGCTGCGCGACTCCCTGCTCGAGCCCGACGTCCTGCTCGCCGACGGCCAGTCGGTCGTCTGGGCGAGCCGCTTCCTCGGCCACCCCCTTCCGGAGCGGGTGGCGGGCTGCGACCTGTTCGAGCGCCTGCTCGCGGTGGCCGATGCGGACCACCGGGCGGTCTACTTCCTCGGCGCCCGGGCGGAGGTGCTCGATCGGATGCTCGAGGAGGTCCGCGCCCGATTCCCCGGCGTCCGCATCGCGGGCGCGCACGACGGCTACTTCCCGGATGCCTCGGCGGGCGACCTCGCCCACGAGATCGCCGAGAGCGGGGCCGACATGCTGTTCCTCGGGATCACCTCCCCGAAGAAGGAGAAGTTCCTCGCGCACTTCGGCGACGAGCTCGACGTGCCGATCCTGCACGGCGTCGGCGGCTCGTTCGACGTGCTCGCCGGGGTGACCCGGCGCGCGCCCGACCGGTGGCAGCGGCTCGGCTTCGAGTGGCTCTACCGACTGCTGCAGGAGCCCCGGCGGCTCGCCGGACGATACCTGTCGACCAACACGGCCTTCATCGTGCTCACCGTGCGGGAACGGCTGCACGCGACCCCGCCCTACCGCCCGGCGGCCCACCCCGCCGACCCGGCCGGCGCACGAGACTCCGGAGACTCCGATGGATGAACCCTTCAGCGGCACCGTCGCGATCCTCGGGCTCGGCTACATCGGACTCCCGACCGCGGTCGCCCTCGCGACCAGGGGGGTCGACGTCATCGGCGTCGACGTCGACGACGCGACCGTCGAGGCCGTCGCGGCCGGACGCATCCCGTTCGTCGAACCCGATCTCGCGATCGGCGTGAGCGGCGCGGTCGGCATGGGGCGGCTCACCGCGACGACGACGGTGCCCGAGGCCGACGCCTACGTGATCGCCGTGCCCACGCCCTTCAACGGCGACCGGACCGCCGATCTCTCCTTCGTGCGCGCGGCGGCGGCCTCGATCGCGCCGAAGCTCCGCGGCGGCGAGCTCGTCGTGCTCGAGTCCACGTCGCCGCCGGGGACGACCGAGCAGGTCAGCCGCTGGATCAAGGGGCTCCGCCCCGACCTCGCCATGCCCCACGAGGACGAGGGCGTGCCCGACGTGCACGTCGCGCACTGCCCCGAGCGGGTGCTGCCGGGCCGGATCATGATCGAGATGATCACGAACGACCGCGTGATCGGCGGCGTGACGCCACGCTGCGCGGCGCGGGCGGCCGCGCTCTACCGCGTCTTCACCCAGGGCGAGATCTTCACCACCGACGCCGCGAGCGCCGAGATGGCGAAGCTCGTCGAGAACGCCAGCCGCGACGTGAACATCGCCTTCGCCAACGAGCTCTCGCTCATCTGCGAGCAGGCCAAGCTCGACGTCTGGGAGGTCATCCGCCTGGCGAACCGCCACCCGCGCGTGCAGATCCTGAACCCCGGCCCGGGTGTCGGCGGCCACTGCATCGCGGTGGACCCCTGGTTCATCGTGGGCATGGCACCGGAGCTCTCGCGCCTCATCCGTACCGCACGCGAGGTGAACGACTCCAAGCCGCGGCACGTCGCCGAGATGGTGCTCGAGCGCGCCGCGCGCTTCCGGCAGCCGACCGTCGCCTGCCTGGGCCTCGCGTTCAAGGCCGACATCGACGACCTCCGCGAGTCGCCCGCGGTCGACGTCGTGGAGACGCTCGCCGACCTCGCCCCCGAACTCGACATCCGCGTCTCAGAACCGTTCGCCCGAGAACTGCCGGCCACCCTCGCGGGGCGGCCGAACGTGCGCATGCAGCCCGTCGGCGAGGCCATCGACGAGGCCGACATCGTGGTGCTCCTCGTCGACCATTCCCAATTCACATCCATTCCGCGATCGCGCCTGGAAGGCCGGGTGGTGTTCGACACCCGGGGCGCGTGGCGGTGACGAACGGAGGACCCATGCCCCGCATCCTCGTCGTCTACGGCACACGCCCCGAGGCGATCAAGCTCGCCCCGGTGGTGACCGCCCTCCGACGGACGCACTGCTTCGAGACCGTGGTGGCGGTCACCGCCCAGCATCGGCTCATGCTCGACCAGGTGAACGGGATCTTCGGCATCAGACCCGATCACGATCTCGACCTGCTGCGCGAGCGGCCGAATCTCACCGGGATCACCGCCGGCACGATCGAGGGGATCGAACCCCTGCTCGCCAAGTACAAGCCCGACATGATGCTCGTCCAGGGCGACACCACGACGGTGTTCGCGGCCGCGCTCGCCGCCTTCTACGCGCAGGTGCCCGTCGCGCATCTCGAGGCGGGACTCCGCACCTCGCACCGCTACGACCCCTACCCCGAGGAGATCAACCGGCGGCTCGCGACGGTGCTCGCCTCCCTGCACCTCGCGCCGACCTCGAACGCCCGCCGCAATCTCGAGCACGAGGGCGTGGATCCGGCGAGCATCCACGTGACGGGCAACACCGTCATCGACGCACTGCTCCAGGTGCACGGGATGCATCTGCCGACGACCGAGCCGGCGCTCGACCGGATCGGGGACGCGGAACGGCTCATCCTCGTCACGAGTCACCGCAGGGAGAACTGGGGTGCCCCGATGGAGCGGATCGGGCGCGCCGTCGCCCGGCTCGCACGGCGGTATCCGCAGGCGAGGGTGCTCCTGCCCGCCCATCTCAACCCGATCGTCCGGGAGTCGCTGCTCCCGCCGCTCGAGGGGCTGGACAATGTGGTCGTGACCGCCCCGCTCGACTACGTCGACATGGCGCACGCAGTCGCCGCGTCGACGATCGTGCTCACCGACAGCGGCGGCGTCCAGGAGGAGGCGCCGAGCCTCGGCAAGCCGGTGCTCGTGCTCCGCGAGACCACCGAGCGCCCCGAGGCGGTCGAAGCCGGAACGGTCGCGCTCGTCGGCACCGACGAGGATCGGATCGTGGACACCGCGAGCGAACTCCTCGACGAGCCCGCGCGGTACCTCGAGATGGCTCGCGCGGTCAATCCCTACGGCGACGGGCGGGCTTCGGAGCGCGTGCTCGGCGCGCTCGGCGCGTACTTCGGCCTGAACGAGCCGCTGGAGGAGTTCGCCGGGGAGGCCGCCGGAGCCGCCTCGGCCGAGGCCCGACCGACGAGCCGCCGGCCGAGAGCGCACCCGGTGCTGAGCCGACTCGTCGTCCCGCTGCGAGAGGCGGTGCAGCCCGCGCGGGCCGCCATGCGGAAGCCTGAGCGCGAGACCGAGCGGAGCCTGAACTGGGGTGCGCGCTGAGGTCGCCATGCGGTCGGAATGCACGCCCCGCGTTCGCCGACGCCGCCCCGCCCGCTTCCCCGGCGCCGCCGCGGCCCTCGCGCTCGTCGTCGCGCTCGGGATGGCCGGATCGCTCGGCTCGTGCACCATGGCCACCACGGAGTCCCTGTACGGGAACCGGGATCCGACGGGCACCACCGTCGCCGACGACGTCCAGCCCGTCGAGCTCGGAACCGCCTTCCGCGCGTCGCGCGACGGCCGGGTGCTCGGCGTGCGCTTCTGGAAGACGCCGGCGAACCGGGGTGAGCACGTCGGCAGTCTCTGGAACTCGCGCGGCGAGCGGCTGGCGAGCGCGACCTTCGCGGAGGAGAGCGAGCAGGGCTGGCAGACCGTGAGGTTCGAGAGGGGCGTCGCGATCGCTGCGGGGCAGACCTACGTGGCGTCGTACCACGCGCCGAACGGCGCCTACACGAGCACCACGGACGTCGACGAGCCGGCGAGCTCCGCGTCCCTCTCCACCGTGGGCCCCGGCGCCGGCGGCGTCTACTCGTACGGCGAGCAGGGCACCTTCCCGACGCAGAGCTGGCAGTCGAGCAGCTACTGGGTCGATGTCGAGTTCCGTCCGGAGCCGGGCCCGGCCCCGCAGGACCCGGCCACCGCCCCGCCGTCCGACGAGCCCGCCGCGAGCCCTTCGCCCGGCGCTCCGACGGCCTCGGGGCCGTTCGCCGGCGCGTCGAACACCGGCCCCGCGGCCGCCGGGTTCGCACCGACGGCGGCGTACGCGGGGCCCATGACCGTCACCGACGACGGCACCGTGATCACGAACTCGGTCATCCCGGCCGGACTCCGGATCGAGGCCGACGACGTGACCGTGCAGGGCAACCTCATCACCGGGCCGACCGAGGTCGAATGGGATCAGGCCGCCATCCACGCGACGGGCGACCGGGTTCGGATCGTCGACAACGAGATCCGCGGCGAGTCCGCGACGGATTGGCGGCGTACGCCGGTCAGCGGGGTGAAGCTCGTCGGCGCCGACCCCGAGTTCAGCCGCAACGATCTCCACCTGATCGCGGGCGACGGCGTGAGCATCTACGGGGAGGGGGCCCAGGTGATCGGCAACTGGGTGCACGACTTCGTCGCTCGCGGTGACGGCGTGCACTACGACGGGCTCCACTACCCGGGTGATCGGCTCGAGCGCGCCGCGCGCGTCGCCGACAACACCGTCGAGATGT
The DNA here is from genome assembly GCF_042884595.1 of Agromyces sp. NPDC058126. Lineage (NCBI taxonomy): Bacteria > Bacillati > Actinomycetota > Actinomycetes > Micrococcales > Microbacteriaceae > Agromyces > Agromyces sp. NPDC058126. The sequence goes on from NZ_JBHVTS010000002.1 coordinate 406,389, forward strand.
GGGTGCTCGACGCCGGCACGAGCGGCATGACCGCGGCGCTCGGCCTGCCCGCCTACTCGCCGGAGCTCGTCGCCGAGCACAACGTGCTCGCCGGCGGCAACTACGCCCTCTACGGCGGCGGATACGGGACCCGCATCACCGGCAACCTGTTCTGGACGAAGTTCTCGCCGGACGTCGGGTACTTCGGCACGCACGCCTACGTCGGCGAGGACGTGGAGTGGTCTGGCAACGCCTACTCCGACGACGGCGTCACGTCGGGTGCCCCGCTCGCGTACTGACTGCCCCGCGGTGGGCCGTCGTCGCCCTCTGGAGCGTCTGTCGAATGGGCCGGACGCGACGGCGGGGTCGGCTCCTCGGCGATGCCCTGGGCGCCGAAGAGCGCGCGCAGCGCGGCCCGATGCGTCGGCCGGTGGGCGCGCAGCGCGAGCCCGGCCGCGACCCCCGAGAAGAAGAGCGCCGAGGCGAGCATTCCATGCCGGGATCGGTACAGCTTCACGCGATTGATGCTCAACCTGGCATACAAGGCCGGCGACTGGTGCGACTCGCCTTCCTCGTGCATGGCGACCGCGCGCGGCGCCAGCTCCAGTCGATAGCCGAGGTCGCGGGCGCGGAGCGCGAAATCCGTCTCCTCGGAGTAGAAGAAGTACGACTCATCCCACTCCCCGACGTCCGCCGAGCACTCGGCCGAGACGAGCATCACGGCCCCGGTCGCCCAGTCCGCGACCGTCGGCGCCGAGTACGCGGAGGCATCCGTGACGATCTCGCCGAGCGACGGGAAGCGCCCGGCGCGTCCCCCGCCGAGCAGGGCTTCCCCCCATGCGCGCCGGATCGTCGGCTCCCGCCGCAGCGAATGGCGCACCGTCCCGTGCTCATCGGTGAGGACGGGGACGGTGATGCCCGCCTGCGACGAACGCATCTCGGCCCAGAGCGCCTCGATCGTGTCGGGCCGGAAGCGGATGTCGGGGTTCAGGATGAGGAAGGCGTCGCACTCCACCAGGTGGGCGATGCCGGCGTTCGCGCCGGCCGCATAGCCCCCGTCGCGCCCCAGCTGGACGATGCCGAAGGCCGGAGCCGCCTCCCGCACGAGCTCGAGCGTCGCGTCGCGCGAGTCGTTGTCGACGACGACGACCTCGATCGCGGCGCCCTCGACGCGCGATTCGGAGAGCGACTCGACGAGCCCCGGGATGTCGTCGACGCAGTTCCACGTGACGACGACGACGCCGATCCGCGCATCGCGGGCCATCGCCCCCTCCCTTCGCCGGGTGGCCGCGGACCGGGCGCACGACGCTCGCCGCGGAAGAGCACGGTCAGTATAGTCATCACCATGGCGCGGCCGACAGCCTCCCGTCCGCTGCTGTCGCCCGCCGACAGCGGCATCCGGGTGCGGGTCGCGTCGACGCCGGCCGAGGCCGAGGCGCTGCGCCCCGTCTGGGAGTCGCTGCGCGGAGACGCCCTCGACGCCGACCTCGACCACGTGCTCGCCGTCGCCGCCGGACTGCCCCAGGCGATCGCGCCCCACATCGTCCTCGTCGAGCGCGACGGGGCCTCGCCGCTCATGGTCATGGCCCGACTCGAGGATCACCGCTTCGTCGTCCGCGCCGGCTACCGGACGGTCGCCGACCTCGGCCTGCGCACCGTCGTCGTCTCGTTCGACGGCGTGCTCGGTGCACGTTCCGACGCCGACCGTCGCCTCGCAATCCGGGCGCTGCGACGCGCCCTCGACGACCGCACGGCCGACGCCGTGCTGCTGCAGAAGGTCGACTGCGACGGCCCGACCGAGCAGGCCGCGCTGGCCGCATCCACTCCGTTCACCCGCGTCCACGGCATGGTGCGGACGACGCACCGGTTCGCGGAACTCCCGGACACGCTCGACGAGATGCTGCTGCGGCGCTCGGCAGGCGCGCCGAAGGAGGCGCGCTTCAAGGACCGCCGGCTCCGTCGGCGGTATCCCGACGCGGTTCGACTCGAGCGGATCGACGACACCGGCATCGAGCGCATCTGGTCGGATGTGGAGACCGTCGCGGCCGCGTCGTACCAGCGGACGATCGGCGTCGGGGCCGAGCGCACCCCGCTCAGCGACGCGCTCGCGACCCTCGCGGTCGAACGCGGCTGGGCACGCATCTGGATGCTCTACCTCGACGACGCCCCCGTCGCGTTCTGGTGGGGCACGCTCTACCGCGGGACGTTGTCGGTCGACGTCACCGCGTTCGATCGCGCCTACGCGAAGGATCGGGTCGGCACGTCGGTGATGTACGCGATGTTCGACGAGCTCTGCAGGGATCCCTCCGCTCGGACGATCGACTTCGGCCACGGCGATGCGGAGTACAAGCGCGACTACGCCACCCGCACCGTCGACCAGCGCGATGTCGTCCTGCTCGCGGCGCGGCCGAAGGCCCTCGCCGTCGGCGCCCTGCTCAGCCTGCTGCAGGGCGCCAGGGCGCTCGCGTACTCGTTGCTCGGGAACACCTCGTGGGCGGGCCGGCTGCGCGAGGCGGCCCGGAAGAAGGGCGCCGCACCGGGCGGATGACCCTCGTGCTGGGGCGTCTCCGGCACTGCCCCGCGCAGGAGCGCGAGAGTAGTCTGATTCCCACCGTTGCGGGGAGGAGCACCCCAGATGGTCCGGCAGGGAACCGCGTGCACCGTGGTGATCCCTGCCCACGACGAGGAGGTCGCCCTCCCGCGGCTGCTGCGTCCGCTGCTCGAGGACGCGCACCCGGGCGAGTTCCGAGTGCTCGTGGTCTGCAACGGATGCACCGACGGCACTGCCGAGGTCGCCGCGACGTTCGCCGGGGTCGAGGTGCTGAGCATCCCCACCGCGTCGAAGTACGCCGCCATCGAGGCGGGAGGCGCGGCGACCGACGCCTTCCCGATCGTGTTCGTGGACGCCGACGTCGCGCTCGACACCACGGCCCTCCGCGCGCTCGTCGCGACGCTCCGCGACGACGGCGGCATCCTCGCGACGGCCCCCCGCCGCCGCCTCGACCGCGCCGGGGTCTCGATGCCCGCCAAGTGGTACTACGACGTCTGGGAGCGACTGCCGCAGGTCCGGACGGGGCTGTTCGGCCGGGGCGTCATCGCGCTCTCGGAACCGGGCTGGGCGCGGGTCTCCGCCCTGCCTCGGTACACGGCCGACGACGCCGCGTTCTCGGACGCATTCCGCCCCGAGGAACGCACGATCACGCTCGGCGCGGAGTCCCGCGTCTGGCCCGCACGGACGTGGACGTCGCTGCTGAAGCGCCGCATCCGCGCGATCGGGGGGATGCGGGAACTGCGCGCGGCGGGCCGCTCGCCGGAGTCCTCCGCGACGCATCCGCGCGACCTCGCCGCGATCGTGGTGCGCGAACCGCGGATGCTCCTCCGCATGCCGGTCTTCCTGCTCATGACCGTCGCGGCTCGCTCCGCGGAGCGCCGCGCACGGCGCTCCGGTCGGAGCGGATGGCTCCGAGACGAGACGAGCCGGGTCGTATGACGCGCGCCGGAGCCGACGACGGCGGGCTCGACCTCGAAGGCTGGGAGGGGCTGGTCGTCCTCGCGTCCGGCAACTCGTGGGACGACACCTGGCTCTCGGACAAGCACCTCGCCCTGCACCTGTCGACGACGACGCCCGTGCTGTTCGTCGACCCCGCCATGTCGGTGCTCACCCCGCTGCGAAAGCCCGCCCTCCGCCGCGGGCGCGCGCCGCGCCTGCGACGGATCGCCCCCGGGCTCGTCCGGCTCACGCCGGTCACCGTGCCGGGCATCACCAGGCCGGTCCTCCGCGAGGTCGGCGAGTGGGTGACGCGGCGCGCGATCGCCCGGGCCGTCCGGCGGCTCGGCGGCGAACCGCGCGCACTGATCGTGGGCTCGCTCGACGATGTGTTCGACGCGTGCCCCACCGCGGTCAAGATCCTGTACGGCACCGACGACTGGTCGGCGGGCGCCGACATCCTCGGACTGTCGGCGGCCTCGCTCCGCCGACGGGAGGCCCGGCAGCTCGGCAAGGCCGACCTCGCGGTCGCGGTCTCCGACGTCATCGCCGATCGCTGGGCGGCCCCCGGGCGGGTGATCGAGATCATCCCGAACGGCTGCGACACCGAGCGCTTCGCCGCGGTGGACACAGCGGTCCCCGCCGCCGACGTGACGCTGCCCGCACCGATCGCCGGGTTCATCGGGCACCTCTCCGAGCGGATCGATCTCACGATGCTCGAAGCCGTCGCCGACACGGGCGCGTCGCTGCTGCTCGTCGGCCCACGACAGCTCACCTTCGACCTCGACCGGGTGGGGGCCCTGCTCGAACGCCCGAACGTGCAGTGGGTCGGCGCACAGCCGTTCGAATCGCTGCCCTCGTACCTGCGACAGATCTCGGTCGGCCTGACCCCGTACACCGACAGCGAGTTCAACCGCGCGAGCCATCCGCTCAAGACGCTCGAGTACCTCGCTGCCGGGCGTCCGGCCGTCGTGAGCGACCTTCCCTCGACGCGGAGGATCCCGCCCGGGCTGGTGGACATCGCGTCGAGCCCGGCGCAGTTCGCCGAGCTGACGCTCAGGGCGCTTCGGGCCGAGCCGGATCGCGACGCCGCCGCCCGTCGGGCGGCGTATGCGCAGCGGCAGAGCTGGGCCTCACGTGCGGCGGACTTCGCCGCGCTCATCGAGCGCCGGTCCAGCGGTTCCGCGCGGTGAGCGCGGGGATGCCCCGCCACCGCTGCGCGGCCGGACGCCGGCGACCACCAGCATGGCGATGCCACCGACCAGCGCGATCGCGGCGACCGCCCGGATCTTGCTCCCCGACTCGCGTTCGAGCCGCGGCGTCGACGGATTGAGCGTCGTGACGATCCGCGCCCCGGAGGGGACCCCCATGTCGTCCTGCAGTTCGATCGTCGTGGAGCGGACCGCGGCGACCCCCTCCTCCAGGCTCGCCATCGCCGCCTCCGGCGTCGGGCCGACGGCCTGCACCTCGAGCACCGGGTCGTCGAAGGCGTACTGCCACTGTCCGCCGCTGTTCGCCTGGCGCACGAGGTAGCCCTCGGTGCGTCCTTCTCCGAGCAGGGTGACCTCCGCGGAGACCGGCTCGGACGTTCCCGTCGATTCGATCGACCGGCCGACGACGCCGGCGAAGTCGATGAGCGACCCCGGCGGGTGCACCAGCACGTTCTCCTCGGTGGACGCCGGCGGGACGAAGACGACGCGCACGTTCGCGAAGTACGTGGGGGGCACGGACACCGCCCACCACGCGGCGACCGCCGTCAGCAGCGCCACCGCGAGCAGGAGGTACCACCGGCGGCCGAGCCGCGCGAGGAGGTCCCAGACGGTCACCGGAACCCCCCGAACGGGACACTCCACCACACGCGGGTGCGTAGCATAGACTCAACCTAACATCGTCGACAAATCGTGGAGGTGATGTTGGGAGCGGGGAGCGTTCTGCGGACCGCCGGCCGACGTTGGTACATCCTGCTCGCCGGCCTCATCGCCACGGCCGGGCTCCTCACCCTCGTGCCCCGCTACGTGCCGGTCACCTACGACCTGACGGCGTCGGTCCTGCTGCTGCCGCCGGCGAACGCGGTGGCCCCGACGGGCGAGACGAAGCCCGTCCTGAATCCCTTCCTCGACCTCGGCGGGCTCGACATCGCCGCCGGCGTGCTCGCGAACTCGCTGACCGACACGCGCACCGTCGACCAGATCGCGCCGGAGGGCTCCGGGATCGAGTACACCGTCGAAGAGGACGCGAGCGTCTCGGGCTCGGTGCTCGAGTTCGCCGTGAACGCCCGCACCGAGGCGGAGGCGAGGGGCGCGCTCGCCGAACTGCTCGAACTCGGCGAGGCACGCCTGCTGCAGCTCCAGGACGAGGTCGCGGCGGCCCCGGCGTTCCAGCTCAGGCTGATGACGGTCACCGACAACACCGTCGCCGAGCCGAATCCCGGCAACCTGGTGCGCGCGATGATCGTGGTCGGCGCCGCCGGGCTCGTGCTCACGCTGCTGTTCGCCGTGTCGTTCGACGCCCTGCGCCGGCGCCGCAGGGCCAAGATCGCTCAGCGGGCTGCGGCAGCCGTCGCTGAGGATGCAACGCCCCAGGCCGATGCGGAGGGGGCCTCCTCCGACGAGTCGTCGAAGGACGACGACACTCCCACCGATCACCCCTCGACGGATCCGATCGAGGCACCCGAGACATCCGAGCCCGACGAAGAACCCGAGCCGACGGAACCCGACGAAGGACCCGAACCCGCAGAACCTGACGAAGAACCCGAGCCGACGGAACCCGACGAAGAACCCGAGCCGACGGAACCCGACGAAGAACCCGAGCCGACGGAACCCGACGAAGAACCCGAACCCGCAGAACCCCGCGTTCCGGCTCCGACCGCGTCGGCCGGCGCCGACCCGCCGGACGAGGCCTCCGCCGAAGATGGCGACGTCGTCGAGGACGATGCCGCCGAACCCGCTTCGACCCGCGGTCGGTGATCGCGGTGCGCGCCAAAGCCGCCGCGGTGCGACGCGATCGCCGGCGAACGGCGCCCCGCTTCCGTTCGGACTCGGAGCCGACCGGCGCGATCGACAGTGGATGGTTCATCGGCGCCTACATCCTCGCGGTGATGCTGATCCCCTCCAATCTCACCATCCCCGCCCTCGGCGCAGTCGGACCGCCCGCCACCGTCCTCGGACTGATCGCACTGGTGTGGTGGCTCGTCGCACAACTCAATCGCACCTCGGCGACGCTCGCGCCCGTGCAACCCGTCCGGCGGGCGATGCTGTACTTCGCGGTCGCAGTGCTCGTGAGCTTCGTCGCTGCGACGACCCGCCCGATCGAGGCGATCGAGCTGAGCGCGGCGGATCGTGGGCTGATCCTCATCGCCTCGTTGTTCGGCATCATGCTGCTCGCGAGCGACGGGCTCATCGGCGTGCGAAGGATGGAGTCGCCCCTCCGGCTGCTCGTCTCCCTCGGCGGGGTCGTCGCCGTCGTCGGCATCCTGCAGTTCGCGACGGGAGCACCCATCGTCGACCTGATCCAGATCCCCGGGCTGACCCCCAACACCGACCTCACGAGCATCTACGACCGAGACGGATTCAATCGTGCGGCGGGAACCTCGATCCATCCGCTCGAGTTCGGCGTGCTCCTCGCGATGATCCTCCCCCTCGCGCTGCATTTCGCGATCCTCGACACGCATCGCAGCCGGGTGATGCGATGGTTCCCGGTGGCCGCGATCGCCCTCGCCATCCCGATCACGGTCTCCCGTTCCGCCATGCTCGCCGTCGTGATCGCGCTCGCCGTGGTCCTGCCCACCTGGCCGCGCGGTCGCCGGAGGGTCACCTACGCGGTCATCGTCTCGTTGCTCGGCTTCGTCTACGTCGCGATCCCGGGGATGCTCGGCACGCTGACCCGGCTCTTCACCGGGATCGCCGCCGACGGCAGTGCGCGTTCCCGCACCGACAGCTACGTCCTGGCGTGGGAGTTCATCGAGCGGTCACCGCTCTTCGGTCGCGGCTTCGGCACGTTCCTGCCCCGCTACCGGATCCTCGACAACCAGTACCTCGGCCTGCTGATCGAGATCGGCGTCATCGGCACGGTCGCCTTCATCGGCCTGCTCGTCGTGGCGATGTGGAGTGCCGTCGGCTGCCGACGTGCGAGCGTCGACCCGCGCACTCGCAGCCTGGCGCAATCCCTCCTCGCGCTCGTGGCCGCCGCCGCATGCGGCTACGCGACGTTCGACGCCTTCGCGTTCTCACAGGTCACCTCGGTGCTCTTCCTCGCCCTCGGCGTGATCGGCGCCCTGTCGAACACGATGCGACGCGAACGCATCCTCAACGCGCCGACCGCGCCCTCCGGGGGCGCGGTGGGCGACGCCGCACCTCGAGCGGCGGCCGGCCCGCGAAGGCCCGAGCGGTCCTGAGCAGCCAGGGGCCGACGATCGCCGCATAGACGAGCACGCCGACCACCCCGCCGACGGCGAGCAGCACGAACCCCTCCTCCAGGAGCGAGGTCAGCAGCAGGCCGCTGAGCAGCACCGCGACGGCACCGCCGGCCGGCAGCAGCAGATCGCGCACGAGCGGCAAGACCGGCACACCGGCTCGGCGCAGGGCGATGCCGACCCCGGGCACGACGACCGCGACCACGACGAGGGCATGCGCGACGGCGACGCCGCGGATCCCGAGGAGTTCTGCGCCGAGCCACAGCGCCGGCACGAGCGCGACGAGCCAGACCGCGTGCAGCCACACCGTTCCGACCGTCCGGCCGACGGCCGACAGGTAGTCGTAGGCCAGTTCGACGAGCATCCGCCCGAGGCTCAGCGCCACGAGCGCCGGGACCGCCGCGGCCGCGGGCCGCCACCGCTCGCCGTAGAGGAAGACGACGATCGCCGGCGCATACGCAGCGAGCAGCGTGCACAGGAGCGCGGCGACGCCCATGACCAGGCGCAGCGAGGTGCGGAAGGTCGCGCCGCCGTCGCCGCGGTCGCTCATGCGGGCGTAGCTCGCCGTCGTGATCCGTCGCACGATCGAGGAGACCAGCACGAGCGGCCAGGCGGCGAGGTTGAACGCCATGAAGTAGAAGCCGAGCTGCTCGGTGCCGAGCACCCGGCCGACGACCGCGAAATCGACGTTCACGAGCACGAGCAGCAGCAGGCTGGATCCCGCGAGCGGGAGGCCGAACCGCAGCACCTCGGCCGCGACCGCCCGGTCGAATCCGAGCCCGTGCCGCTCGGGGGTCCAGAGCAGGGCGAGCATCGAGGCGGTCGCGTTGCCGACGACCGCCCCCCACGCGAGGCTCCAGACGCCGAAACCGGCGAGCGCGAGCCCGATCGTCACCGGGGTGCTCACGGCGAAGGCGATGAGGTCGATCCTGAGCCTCACGCGCTGCGCGAACGCCCGGGTGAGCATCGCGTTCGGGACGGCCGCGATGCCGTCGAGGAGCACGGCGACGCTCATCAGCTGGACGACGCCGGTCGCCTCGGGCGCGCCGAGCGCCGCGGCGAACGGGCCGGCCACCAGGAGCGCCCCGAGGAACAGGACGAGGCTGGAGGCCAAGGAGAGGGCCGCCACCGTGGGGGCGATCCGGTCGACGCTCCCGGGATGGCGCACCAGCGCGACGCTGACGCCGAGCTCGTTCGCACTGAGCAGCACGTTGAGCGCCACCAGGGCGACGGCGTACACCCCGAACGCGTCGGGCGCGATGATCCGGGCCAGCACGATCCCGGTCAGGAACGAACCGAGCCGGGCGGTCGCGGTGTTGATGAGGCTCCAGGCGAGGCCGCGGCCGATCGCCGATTCCAGTTCGCCTTCCGCCGGGTCGGTCATGGCGCCACCTCGCGCGCCGTGCGGATCGCAGGGCGGGCGTTGAAGTCGTCACGGGCGACGCCGGCGCCGAACCGGCGACGGACCTTGCGATCGAGGTCGTACGCCGTGACGGCGAGATATGGCCGGAGGAGCCTCCAGCGTGCGATCTCCGGGCCTCTGACGATGGCGTCGACGTAGAGTTCCTCGACGCGATCCGCCGCCGCATCGAGGCTGTAGTGCCGCACAACAACCGACCGCGAGAACTCGCCGAGCTCCCTTCGGGTGGCGGCAGAGGCGAGCAGCGGCCCCAGCTCACCCAGGAGCGCGGCGACCCCGTCGTCGCCCTCGCCCCGGCCGTACCATCCGTCGACCAGGAACCCGTCGACGCTCTCCGGCGTCAGCGTGCGCCAGAACCCGAGCTCGCCCTGGACGATCACCGGCTTGGCGAAGGCCATCGCCCGCAGCGCGGAGCCCCCCATCCCGAGCACGACGTCGGCGGCGGCGTAGACCCGGCGAGGGTCGGGCACGCTGCCGAGCAGGACGACGGCGCGTCGGCCGAGGCGGTCGTTCTCCGCGGCGGCCGCGGCGGCCACCTCCTCCGACTCGGGCCCGTCGCCGGCCACGACCAGCCGGACGGGTCGCTCCCGCGCGAGCACGCCGACCGCGGCGATCGCGGCGAGGATGCCCTCCAGCTTCAGTTCCCTGACGAGGCGGGCCACGATGACGAGGACGAGCTCGCCGTCGGGGATCGACAGGCTCGCGCGAGCCTCACGGACATCGCGGGGACGGTCGTGGGCGGTGTCGATGGGCGGCTCGAGCAGGTGCAGCCTCCGGCGCACGCCCGACTCGGTCTCGAGGAGGTGCCGCGTCCCGACCGTGAGCGGCAGCCGCTCGGGAATGAACGGGGCGACCGACATCGACATGACGGTCCCGACGACCGGGATGCGCCGGCGTGCGTACGGCCCGTACACGGCCTCGGTGATCGGCGGCCATTCGAAGGCGTGCACGAGGTCGGCGAACGAATGGTCGACGAGCTCGCACAGGGCGTCCATGACGGCGTACGACGGTCGCATCCGCGGCCGCGGCGCTTCGACGAACGGGATGCCACGGGCGTCGAGCACCTCGACGAGCTCACCGTCCGGGCCGAATACCGTCACGTCGTGACCGCGTCGCACGAACGAGGTCGCGAGGTCGATCGCGTTCCGCTGGCTTCCCCCGAGCTCGAGCGAATGCGGGCAGATCACGATGCGCATCAATCGGGCCTGAACCTCACGTCGATCCAGTACTTGTGCGCGGTGAGGTTGTTCGGGAACACGGTGCTGCTGTAGATGTACGCGCCGCCGTTCGGGATCGTCGAGAGCACTCCGTTCTGCACGGCGGCGGAGAGCGCGCTTCCGGTGTAGGCGTATCTCGTGCCCGAGACGTAGCTCGCGCGGTACTCGGCACCGACGGTCAGCCTCACCGGGGTCGCGAACGAGACCTCCTGCCACCCCGGTGTCGAAGAGGCCGGGAACGTCGCGGTGGCGAGCGAGGCGCCCGTCGCGCTCCACAGCCGGCCGACGTGCTGCGCGGTGTCGGTGGGGCCGCGGTAGTACCGCAGGCCGGTCACGACGCCCGCGGCGCTCGTGCGGAAGCGGACGGCCCGGGTCGCGGCCCGGAGGTCGAGCCGGCTCGGCTGCGCCGGCACGGCGGAGGTCGCGAAGAGCGTGACCGTCGGTACGGGCGTCGGGGTCGGCGTGGGCGTCGGGGTCGGGGTCGGCGTCGGCGTCGGGGTGGGCGTCGGCGTCGGGGTCGGCGTCGGCGTCGGGGTGGGCGTCGGCGTCGGCGTCGGGGTCGGCGTCGGCCCGGGCCCGGCCGTCGGCGAGAAGACGACATCGACGAAGTAGTTCGTCGAACGCCACGAGTTCACCGGAAGCCCCGGCGTCGCACCGTACAGGTAGCGGCCGTTGTCGCCCCCGAGCGCGGTCAGCGGCCCGACCGTCAGCGGATCGGTGAAGGCCCCGCTCGTGTACGCGTAGTGGCCGTTCGGCGCGTGGTACGAGACCAGGTAGTCCTGTCCCGCGCTCAGCAGCACCGGTGCCGCCAGCGTCGCGGTCTGCCATCCGAGTGCCGACTCGTTCTCGAACGTCACCTGGCCGAGCACCGTGCCCGCGGCCGACCACAGCGTGCCCGTGTGCGTGCCGGTGTTGCCGGTGCCCTTGAAGAACCGGATCGCGGTGACCGCACCGTCGACGCTCGGCCGGAAGGCCATCCCGAGCGAGACCGCCGCGGAGTCGTCCGACGCGGTCACCGCGGGTGTCCGGTCGCCGAGCAGTGTCGTGCTCGTGGCTCCGGGGCCGCCGGTCGAGAACGTCCAGGTCTGCGTCGGCAGCTTGACGCCCTGCGACGTCGTCGCATTCGTGAGCGACGCCTCGAAGGTGGCGCCGTCGGCGAGTGGGGCCGCCGGCGTGAAGATGACCGTCTTGCCGTCGGCCGAGAGCGTGGTGGCTCCGGGGACGGCGGTGCCGGCGCGCCGCACCGTGAGCGCGTAGCCGGCGACGATCGCGGTGGTCACCGTCGCCGAGACCGTGGTGTCGACCGCGACGCTCATCGCGCCGTTGACCGGACTGGTCGAGACGAGCGAGATGGGCTCCGGGCCGCGTTCGAAGATCACGTCGACGAGATAGCTCGACGTGGAGGTCGACGCCGGGAACCCGGTGCCGTAGGTGTACGCGCCCGCGTTATTGCCCGCGGTGAGCGGGGTCCGAGTCACGCCCGCGCCGGTGAAGACCCCGGATGTGACCGGATAGATCCCCACCGTGTTGCGGTACGACACCAGGTACTCGGTGCCCGCGGTGATCTCGATCGGCGACGAGAAGCTCGCGCTCTGCCAGCCGGCCGACGACTCCGGTCCGAAGGTGACCGTCGCGAGCTGGGTGCCGGTGCCGGACCACAGCGTGCCGACGTGCACACCGGTGTTGTTCACGCTCTTGTAGAAGCGCATCCCGGTCACGGTGCCGTCGACCGCGCTCGTGAACCGCATGCCGAGCGAGAGCGCCACCGCGTCGTTCACCTCGAGCACGGCCGGCGTCGTGGCGTCGGTGAAGACCCCGCACGGGCAGGTGCCGACGGGAGGTGCCGGTTTCACGGTGACGAAGCTCCACGAGCCGCCGGAGCTCAGCGGGCTCCCGGTGGTATCGGTCGCGCTGAGGGTCGCCGTGTACGTCGTGTTGCCGTTGAGCGGTGCAGCGGGCGTGAAGGTGACCGTGCGGGTGGTGGCCGCGTAGCCCGTGGTGCCGGCGATCGCCGTGCCGTTCTGGTCGACGACCCGGAGGTCGATCGAGGCGGGCTGCACCGGCTTGGAGAACATGGCGGAGATCGCCGTGTCAGTCGGCACGCTCGACGACGAGGGCAGCGGCGAATGGGATCGAGCCGTGAGCGGCGAGCCGTCGGTCGTCGTGTAGACGGCGTCGACGAAGTAGTTGCCGCCGCGGTAGCTCGACGACGGGAAGGCACCGGCATTGCCGTACACGCCGGCCGATGCGGCGCCGAAGCCGCCGGCGACCAGGAGCGGCCCGGCGTTCTCGCCGCGATACGCCCACGCGTACTGGGTCACCGCGTAGCGCCCTCTCGGCGCCGTGTAGGAGACGACGTAGCTCTGCCCCGACAGCACCTCGACGGAGGTCGAGAACGTCGCCGTCTGCCAGCCCGAGGCGCTCTCCGAGGAGAAGGTCACGGTCGCGAGACGGGTGCCGCTGCTGCTCCAGAGCGACCCGACGTGGGTGCCCGTGTTGGCCGTGCTCTTGTAGAAGCGGACGCCGGAGACGTACCCGTCCTGCGAGGGCGTGAACCGGAGCCCGAGCTCGACCCCCGAGGTGTCGCCCGAATCCGGCACGGGCGGCACGGTGGCGCCGAACACCGAGTACGGCCCGCCCACGGTGATCGCGCGCGACGCCGGAGCCGAGGGGTTGGCGCTGTCGTCGATCGCCCGCGCGAGGATCGTCTGCGCCCCCGCGCCCTTCTGGACGTACGAGTACGACCACGAGGTGGTGCCGTTCGCCGCCCGCCAGGATGCGCCGCCGTCGGTCGAGACCTCGACGCCCGCGACGATGCCGCCGCCGGCGTCGGACGCGGTGCCGGAGACCGTCACCGCGGTGCCGTGCGCGATCGCGCCCGACGCCGGAGCGGTGATCGTCGCGGTCGGCGCGGTCTGGTCGGTGCTGGCCGCGGTCGCGACCAGCCCGCTCGCCAGCGACCCCGGACTCGCGCCCATGTCGGCGAGCAGGTTGACCTGCGCCTGCCGCATCCGCGAATCGGCCGCCGCGCCCTCGCCGTCGTGGGTGGCATCGAGACCCCAGGTCCACTGCACCGTGCCCGCGCCGAACACGAGCGCGCCGCTCGCCGCCCGGTAGAGGGTCACGTTGTGCGTCGTGGTGCCCTCGGCGACGTCGTTGCCGAAGTCCTGCAGGTACTGCGGGGTCGGGCCGACCGTGGTCGAGAGCCGGATGAGGCCCGGCGGGCGGAACCCGTTGTCGACGTCCTCATCGGACTCGTAGCCGATGGTGTGCGCGGCGAGGGTCGCCGTCGTCCCGGTCGCCATCGACGCCAGGCTCGTGCTGCGCCACAGTCGCGCCTTCCCCTCGGCCGCGGAGACCTTGATTGGCAGGTCGGTGAAGTTCGACTGGTACGCGGTACCCGTCAGGGCGTTCTCCGGAAGGCCGCCGCCGGCGGCGTTTCCGGCGAACCTCGGGTCGCGCCAGGTTCCGGTCCATTCCGGAGCGGGATCGATCTTCTCGTTCGACCAGGTCTCCTTGTAGGAGACGAGCGTCCGGTAGGGCGTCGAGCCTCCGACGGTGGACGGCTCGTAACGGGTGCGCCAGTACCCCTCGTTCCCCGAGAGGAACTGCAGGTTGACGCCCGCGTCCCTCGCGGCCGTGATGTTCGCCCGCTGCGCGCCCGACCAGTACTCGTCGTGTCCGACCGAGAGGAACACCTTGTGGTTCAGGAGCTCGCCGCCTCGCCGGTCCGTGTCGATCCCGCTGATGTAGGCGGTGTCGTAGCCGTTCTGCTCGAGGAACCGCACCATCGGGTACTCGTTCGCGAAGAAGAAGTCCCGGCCGCGTTGGGCGTCCCGGGTGACGATCGGACGGTTGTAGCTGATCTTGTACGCGCGCCCGTTCGAGGCGCCCTGGTAGAAGTCCGAGCCGCCGTACGTGTTGTAGGCCTGCCACGTGGGATCGGAGGTCTGGAAGAGCACGGGGGCGCGGCTCCCGTCCTTGCGGACGATGAAGGTGATGTGGCTGGAGTCCTGGTTGTCGGGCCGCTCGAGCAGCGCGATGTACACGCCGGAGACCGCATCGGCCGGCACCGCCCATGAGGCCGAGAGCCCCCAGTTGCCGCAGTCGTAGAGCTCGGTCGCGGCATCGGTGACGCACGCGGGCTGGCTCTGCGGCAGTGTCGCCGACGGCGTGACATCCGCGATCTTGCGGGCGCCGTCGCCCTGGTAGTACCCGATCCTGAAGATCTGGATCGTGTAGTTTCTCGCCGAGGTGTCGATCTTGAACCCGATCGTGCCGCCGACGTTGACGCTCATGTCCGTGGCGAATCCCTGGATGCCGCTGTCGCCGGCGCCGTCGATGTCCCAGACCGACGGGTCGGTTCCGGGCAGCGCGTTCTCGCAGACGATGGGGTTCGGCGCCGTGCCGCAGCCCACCGCCGCGGTCGCGGCGGTCGGGGCGACGACGAGGGATGCCGCGATGAGGATGCCGGCGGCGAGCACCGCCGTCAGGCTCCTGGGGGAATGGGGATTGCTCACGATCCCGACCTCGCGATCTTCGGGTCATTGCGGGTGAGTGGACGGGCCGGAACCCCGGCCCAGGTCTGTGCGGGGGGCACGTCCGCGAGTACGACCGCGCCCATGCCGATGACGGCGTCCCGTCCGATGACGACGCCGGGGGCGATGGCGGCGTTCATGCCGAGGAAGGCGGCCTCGCCGAGCCGGACGCCGCCCCCGAGGGCCACGCCGGCGGCGAGCGTGGCGTAGTCGCCGACGTCGTCGTCGTGGGTCACCACGGCGTTCGGCATCGCGACGACGTGATCGCCGACGACGGCGTCCGCGGTGACGACGACGCCGGCGAGGAGGACGACGCCCACTCCGATCCGGCTGCCCGTGCCGATCACGGCGCGGTCGGCGACGTGGACGGCGTAGCGATCCGCCCCGACGCCGAGCAGGGCGAGCCGACGCACGATCGCGCGTCGGAGCACACCGGCGCCGACGCACACGAGGAGCCGCTCGGCGCGGTCGGCGGCGAGCTCGACTCCGCCGAGCACGGGAAGCCCCGCGATCGTCCGGCCGTGCATGGAAGGGTCGTCGTCGAGGATGCCGATGTAGCGGTTCGCGCCCTGCACGGAAGCGACGACCTCGCGTGCGAGCCCGCTCGCCCCGATGAGCACGACCTCGTTCATGACACCGGCTCCGGGATTCGGACGGCGACGGGCGCTCCCCCGCCGGCGGCGCTCGCGGTCGCGGCCTCGAGCACGCGCAGCACCCGCACGCCGGCGGCGCCGTCGGTGCGGGCGGCGCGGCCCTCTCGGATGCTCGCGGCGAACTCGCCGACCATGACGGCGATCGCCTCTCGCTCCGGAAGCGCGGGAGACCAGGTGTCGCCGAGCCGGTACGACACGGTCGCCTCGGCCCGCTCCACGCCGTCGAGCGTCTGGAGCTCCAGGTCCACGCCCCGGTCGTAGACGCTCAGCCGCTGCTGCGGGTTGAGGTCGTCCCAGACGAGCGTGCGACGCGTTCCGCCGATGATCATCTGCCGGACCTTCGTCGGGCTGAGCCAGTTGACGTGGACGTGGGCGACCGCCCCGCCGCCGAGCGGGAGGGTGAGGTATCCGAGGCAGGCCCGGCCCGCTCCCAGCGGGTCGGCGCCGATCGCGGAGACCGACTCGGGCCGGAGCCCGTCGGGCAGGACGAAGTCGATGACCGACAGGTCGTGCGGGGCGAGATCCCAGAAGACGTCGACGTCGGGCTGGATGAGGCCGAGGTTGATGCGGACGGAGTCGAGGAACAGGATGTCGCCGAGCGCCCCCTCGGCGATGAGCTCGCGGATCTTGAGCACGGCCGGGGTGTAGCAGTACGTGTGGTCGGCCATGAGCACGAGGCGGTTCGCGCTCGCCGCCTCGATCATCGATTCCGCGTGGGCGCCGCTGTCCGCGAGCGGCTTCTCGACGAGCACGTGCTTGCCCGCCTCGAGCGCCGCGCACGCGAGGGACGCGTGCGTGCGCGCTGGAGTCGCGATCGCGACGGCGTCGATGCGCGGGTCGGCGAGCACCGCCCCGACGTCCGTCTCCGGTCGCGCTCCGCCGAATCGGGCGGCGAGCGCCGCCGCCCGATCGGGATCCAGGTCGCAGATCACGTCGAGACGCCAGTCGGCGCTCGCGTGGAGGTTCCGCGCGAGGTTCGGTCCCCAGTACCCTGCGCCGATGACGGCGATGCCCAGCGAGTCGGTCACGGGCCCCAACCCTTCAGTGAGAATTGCTCAGTTCGAACATGGCACGATTCCCGCGTCTTCGCGTCCCCCCGAACGGGTGAAGCGGCGCCGGCTCACGAACCGCTCACCGCCATCAGCTGACGGAGGTGCTCGGCGTACTCGTCCCAGTAGGCGGACTCGTTCGCGGCGAACGAGGCCGAGGTGCGGCCGTCGTTCACCACGACGAGCGGCTCTTCGACCGGGGCATCCCACAGCGCCTCGAGCGGGAGGACGCGGCCGAGGCGGACGCCGACCGCCTCGGCCAGGCGCCCGGCGAAGCCGAACTGGCTTTCGATGTACCCGGAGGGCTCGAGCGAGACGCCCCGCCCGTCGCCCGCGAGCACGAAGGCGGCGTACCGCACGGCGAGCTCCCGCACCGGGATGTTGTCGCGGATGAGGCGCGGCGTGCGCACCACCGGCGTCTCACCGCGTCCCCAGGCGGTCGCGAGGTGGTTGCCGAAGCGGCCCTCCTCGAGCGGTCCGAACGGGTTGGGGATGACGAAGCGGTGCACCGGCACCCCGGCGCGGCTTCCCGCCAGACGGAGCCGCTCGTACGCGACGCGCTTCGAGAGCCCGTAGGCCGACACCGCGGCGCGGGCCTCCGCCCCGGCGACCGGGCCGGGTTCGTACACGGTCCCCGTGTACACGATCGCGGACCCGGCATCGGCGGCGGCGGCGAGCTCGGCGTCGAGATCGGCGGTCAGCGCCGCCGCGGCCCCGAGGGCGTCGTAGTCCGGCGAGCGGAAGCCCTCCATCGGGTACCCGTGGTACCCGACGACATCCGCCCCGACCTCGGCGATGAGCGCGGCGAGCGCCCCGGCGCGGTGCACCGCGCCGGGGTGCAGGGTCACCGAGCCGCCGAGCATGGCGAGCCGATGCGAGCGCACCCCGTCGTACGCGGCCCGGTCCGACCGGATCGCCGCATGCACCTCGATGCCCGCCTCGGCGCAGGCGCGGGCCATCCAGGCACCGCTGAACGAGGTCGCCCCGGTCATCAGCAGCCGAACGGGGCCGGACATCAGTAGCCCGACCACTCCGGCCGGTCGGTGCGCGACGCCGCGGCATCCTTCGCACTCGACTCGACGACCGGGATCGGCCAGGCGATCCCGGTCTCCTCGTGCTCGGCGGCGAGCACCCGCTCGGCCGCAGGCCAGTACGCGGCGTCGCTGAAGTAGACCATCTGGCTGTCCGGCAGCAGGCTGAGATAGCCGTGCGCGCACCCGCGCGGGATCAGGATCGCCAGGCCGTTCTCCGGCGTGAGCTCGATCCCGAACCATCGCCCGCGCGCGGGGCTCCCCTCGCGCAGGTCGACGGCGACGTCGAAGACCGCGCCGCGGACGCAGCGCACGAGCTTCTGCTCGCCGTACGGCGCGAGCTGGTAGTGCAGGCCGCGGACCGTCCCGGCGCGCGTGGTCGTCGCGACGTTCGCCTGCACGATCCAGAACCCGTGGCCGACCTCGGCGAGCTCGTCGGCGCTGTAGGCCCGCTCGAACGACCCGCGGTCGTCGTGCGCCCGGTGGAAGCCGACGACGACGCACCCCGGGATCGGCGTCTCCTGGACCTCCGTCATGGCGCACGCACCCCGATCGATCGGTAGCGCACGCCGACCGCGAACCATTCGGGCTCGAACGCCCGCCGCGGATCGAGCACGATCGCCCCGCCGCCGACGAACTCCGGCAGGCGGACGTACTCCCGCCACGGGGTCACGACCACGACGACGTCGGCGGTCCGCGCGGCCTCCTCCCAACGCTCGGCGACCCGCACCGACGGGCCGAACGCCTCGGTGAACGTGCGCGCCGCCATCGGGTCGTGCACCCGCACGGAGGCGGCGCGGTCGAGGAGACCGCGGACGATCTCCGCCGCCGGCGTCTCGCGGACGTCGTCCGTGCCCGGCTTGAAGGCGAGGCCCAGCACGAGCGCCTCGGCCCCGGCGATCGCGTCGAGTCCGTCGAGCATGGCGTCGAGGCTCGCGCGCGGTTGGCGGCGGTTCACCTCGAGGATGGCCGTGGCCATCGCCATGGGCACCCCCAGCTGCCGTCCGAACTCGCGGATCGCCTGCACGTCCTTCGGGAAGCAGCTCCCGCCGAACCCCGGCCCCGGCACGAGGTACCGCTCGATCGGCGGTGCGGCCTTGCCCGGCTGCGGCGCACCGCTCCAGCGGTGGTCGGCGAGCACGCCCTGCATCACGACGCGGGGGTCGACGTCGCCCAATGAGGATGCCACGGCGGCGATCTCGTTCGAAGCCGAGATCTGCAGCGCCAGGAAGAGGTTGTTCGCGTACTTGATGAGCTCGGCCGTCGACGTGTTCACCTCGAGTCGAGGCGCCTCGAAGCGCGCGAAGAGCTCCCGCAGCGCGTCGAGCCCCCGCTCGTTCTCGTACCCGAGCACGAGGCGGTCCGGCGTCGAGAAGTCGGCGAGCGCGGAGCCCTCGCGGAGGAACTCCGGCGTCATCCCGAGTCCGTACTCGTCCGGCTCCATGCCCGTGGTCTCCCGGATGACGCGCGGGACGAGTTCGCGGGTGGTCCCGGGCACGACGGTGCTCTTCATGATCACGCTCATCGGGGTGGTCGACCGTCGGAGCGCGTGGGCCGCGAGCTGCACCGCGCTGCGCACCTGGGCGAGGTCGATGCCGTCCGCGGTCGACGGCGTGCCGACGGCGATCAGCACGACGTCGGTCGCCGCGATCTGCTCCACGTCGGGCTCCGCGAATCGGATGCTCCTGGCCAGGAGCATCCGCTCGAGGGCATCGGCGACCCCGTCCTCGTAGATGTGGGGGCGTCCGGCGTTCAGCCGCTCGACGACCTCGGGGCGGGAGTCGATGCCGAGCACGGTGTGCCCGGCCGCGGCGAGGCCGAGCCCCGTGACGAGTCCGACGTAGCCCGTGCCGATGATCGTGACGTTCATGCCATCGCCCCGTCGCGCTCGAGCACGAGGTGCGAGAGGAAGCGGGCGATCCCGGCGTCCACCTCGACGCGGGGCTCGTAGCCGAGCACGGCGCGCGCCCTGGTGAGATCCGGGCATCGGCGCTGCGGGTTGCCGGTCAGGTAGTCGGGGTCGTCGGAGGTGCGCCGGACGACCGAGCCGCGGTAGCCGATCAGCTCGGCGGCGACGGCGCGGAATCGCTCGGCGAACGCCTCGACCGTGAGTTCGGGCCCGTCGGCCCCGATGTTGAAGCAGTCGTAACGGCCGTGCGCCAGGGCGAGCAGGTAGCCGACGACGGCGTCCGCGACGTAGCAGAAGGTCCGGCTCGGCGTACCCGACGAGTACAGCTCGAGGTCTTCGCCGGCGAGGACGCGTGACGCGAGGTCGGCGGGCAGCCGCCGATCCATGGGGCTCATCCCCGGCCCGAAGTTGTTGAAGGGCCGCACGACGGTGACGGGCAGGCCGAACTGCGTGGCGTAGACCCAGCAGAGCGTCTCGCCGATCCGCTTGGACTCGTCGTAGCAGGCCCGGGGGCCGACGCACGAGACGTTGCCGAGGTACTCCTCGGGGGTGGGGACGGCCTCCGGCGGGGGGTCTCCGTAGATCTCGCTGCTCGAGAAGAACAGGAACCCTCCGAGGTCCACCTCGCGCGCGGCGTCGAGCATCGCGCGCAGTCCCCACACGTTCGCGTCGATCGTCTCGAGCGGGAATCGGCGATACGTGGTCGGGGACGCGATCGAGGCGGCGTGCACGAGATGTACCCGGCCCCGGACCTCGGCCAGCGGCCCGTGCGCGAACTCGACGACATCGCCGGCGACGACCTCGAGGTGCGGGTGCCGTGCGGCCAGGCGGGTGAGCCAGTGCCCGTCGGCGCCCGCCGCGCGGTCGACGGCCACGACGCCTGCGAGACCCAGCTCGGCCGCGTACTCGACGAGGTAGCCCACGAGGGTGTAGCCGAGGAATCCGCCCGCTCCCGTGACCACGACCGTGCTGTCCCTGAGGGCGGCGCGGGAGGTGAAGCGCTCGTGGATCTCGGCGAGGTCCTCCGCCCTGGGATCGACCGGATTCAATGGGCACCGACCGTGATGCGCAGGGGCCGGTCCGACTCGATCTGGAGCTCCGGGCGCCACGGCGGGTTCGGCCCGTTCGCGAGGGCGTCGAGCTGATCGCGGTCGCGCTGGGTGTCCATGCAGGCCCAGAATCCTTCGTGCCGGTACATCATGAGCTCGTGGTCCGCGACGAGCGACCGCATCGGCGACTCCTCGAGGACGAGGTCGGGGTCGGACGACAGGTAGGAGGTGAAGCGGCGGTCGAGGAAGAAGAACCCGCCCGAGATCCAGCTGTTCGCGAGCGGCCGTTTCTCGGCGAACGTGGTGACGGCGTCGTGCTTCGCCTTCAGCTCGCCGAAGCGGGAGGGCGGGTGGATCCCGAGCACGGTGCCGATCTTGCCGTGCGCACGGTGGAACGCGAGTTCCGCCCCGAGGTTCGCATCGGTCAGCCCGTCGCCGTAGGTGAGCGCGAACGTGTCGCAGTCGGCGAGGAATCGGTCGGTTGCGTCGTGCACGCGGTACCCGGTCATCGTCGTCGCCCCGGTGTCCGCGACCGTCACCGACCAGTCCTCCACTCCGTTGGAGTGGAACGTCACGGTTCGCCGGCGCATGTCGACCGTGAAATCGGAGTGGATCTTCTGGTAGTTGAGGAAGTAGTCCTTGATCACTTCGGCCTTGTAGCCGGCGCACACCACGAAGCGGCGGAAGCCGAAGCCCGCGTACGTGTCCATGATGTGCCACAGGATCGGCTTGCCGCCGACCTCGATCATGGGCTTCGGCAGCAGGTGGGTCTGCTCCCGGAACCTCGTTCCCAGGCCACCGGCGAGGATGAAGACCGGGACGTCTTCGATGCTCATGGGGTTCCTCCCGTCACTCCGGGAATGAGCTGAGGATTGCTCGGAATGGCTCTGCTGCCGATTATCGTCCGTGCGCGCCCGGCGCGCACGTCACCCGTTCGAGGGCGAAATCTCGGCGGCAGGACGCGCCGGTCGACGGCGATGCGGCACGACCGCCCACGCGAGCAGCGCTCCGAGCACCGCTCCCGCCGCATTCGCCGCGACATCCCGGAGGCTCGCCGTGCGATCGGGCAGCATCAGCTGCACCGCCTCGGCGAGGAGCGAGAGCGCGACCGGAACGAGGATGCCGATCGATCGCCGCCCGGTGACGGCGGCGATCAGGAACCCGAGCGGGATGAAGACGGCGACGTTCGCGGCGACCTCGATCGCGCCGCGGCGCACGCTCGACCAGCCGAGTCCCTCCTGGACGACACCCAACGACGTGTCGAGCGCCGTGCTGGGTGCGCCGGGCACGAGCAGGAACGCCGCGAGCGCCACGGCGTAGAGCACCAGCGCGACCGCGGCGGCCCGCCGGAGTCGCGACGGTCCGGTCGCGCCCTCGTCGTCGCCGACGGGCTCGTCCGGGGCGCCGCTCGTCGGGGTCGCCTCCCCCATCCGTGCAGCGTAGGCCCGACCGTCGCCGGCCGCACCTACCCGTACGGGGGGTCGTCGTCGCCACGTCGTGCGAGGACGATGGCAGCAGCACGACCCTTGGAGGCGGCCATGCCCATCGGCACCCGAGACGGACCCTCGCCCGCCCGGCACCCGACTGCGTCGGGAGCACCCGAACCGGTCCCGTTCCTCGACCTCGCGGCCCAGTTCGAGGAGATCCGCGACGAGCTCGAGCCCGCGCTCCTCGAGGTGCTCCGCACGGCGACCTTCATCGGCGGTCCGAACGTCGCCGCGTTCGAGGCGGCGTACGCCCAGAGCATCGGCGTCCGCTCCTGCGTGGGCGTCGCGAACGGGACCGATGCGCTCGAGCTCGCCCTCCGGGCGCTCGGCCTCGGCGCCGGCGACGAGGTGATCCTTCCCGCGAACTCCTTCATCGCCACCGCCGAAGCGGTGGTCCGTGCCGGCGCGACGCCCGTCTTCGCCGATGCACTGCCCGATGTGCTGCTCCTCGACCCGGCGAGCGCGGCGGCCGCCGTCACCGATCGCACCCGGGCGATCGTCCCCGTGCATCTCTTCGGGCAGGTGGCGCCGATCGAGCGCTACTCCCCGATCGCCGAGGCGTGCGGCGCCGTCGTCGTCGAGGATGCCGCGCAGGCGCAGGGCGCGACGCGGTTCGGCCGCGCGGCGGGCGGGCTCGGCGCGATCGCCGCGACCAGCTTCTACCCCGGGAAGAACCTCGGCGCGGCCGGCGACGGCGGTGCCGTCACGACCGACGACGAGATGCTGGCCGACACGGTGCGCACCCTCGCCGCGCACGGCAGCCGCACGAAGTACGCCCACGACCTGGTCGGCTTCAACTCCCGGCTCGATGCCCTGCAGGCCGTCGTGCTCGCGGTGAAGCTCAGGCGGCTCCCCGAGTGGAACGCCCGACGTCGTGCCGTCGCCGCCTACTACGCCGAACTGCTGGGCGGGGTCGACGAGGTCGTCCTCCCGACGGTCCTGCCGGGCAACGAGGATGCCTGGCACCTCTACGTCGTCCGTCTCGACGAGCGAGACCGCGTCCTCGACGAGCTCGCCGCCGCCGGCATCGGCGCCGGCATCCACTACCCCTCGCCGATCCACCGCACGCCCGCGTTCCGGGACCGCCCTCGGACCGTCCCGCTCACGGTGAGCGAGACCGAGGCGCCGCGGCTGCTCTCGCTGCCGATGTCGCCCCACCTCACCAGGGCGCAGCAGGAGCGCGTCGCCGAGGCGCTCGTGGCCGCGGTGCGCGCCGGGTGACGACGACCGCGCCCGGGTGCCCGGCCGGTCGACGGATGTCGCGGCTCACGCGGTCAGCACCGCGATGACCCGATCCTGCTGCGTCTCGGTGAGCTGGTGGAACAGCGGCAGGATCAGCGTCCGGTCGGTCAGCCGCTCGGTCACCGGCAGGCGACCGGGGGCGACCGCGTCGCGGTACGGGGGCTGCCGATGGATGGCCATGATGCCCCGCCGCGCCGAGACGTCGCTCGCGGCGAGCGCCTCGAGCAGGCCCTCCCTGGTCCGACCGGATTCGGGGCCGACCTCGAGCCAGCACGACTGGAAGTTGCCCTCGCCCCACTCGGGGTCGCCGACGAGCCGGAGGCCCGGCAGGTCGGCCACCGCGTCCGCGTAGCGTGCGGCGAGCTCGCGACGACGCGCGACGATCTCGGGCAGGCGGGCGAGCTGCACGATCCCGACCGCGGCCTGCAGGTCGGTCATCCGGTAGTTGAAGCCGACCTCCCCGTACTCCTCGAGCGCGGGGAGCACCGAGCGATGCCGTTCAGCCGCCGACACGCTCATCGCGTGCTCCCGCAGCCGGCGCGCCCGGTCCGCCCACTCGCGCCGGCCGGTCGTGAGCATTCCGCCCTCCCCGGTCGTCAGGAGCTTGCGGGGGTGGAACGACCACGCCGCGACGTCGGCGCCGCGCCCGACCGGCGCGCCCCGGTACGTCGAGCCCGCACCGCAAGCCGCATCCTCGATGAGCACGACCTCCCGGGGGACGACGGCGCGGATCGCCTCCACGTCGACCGGCACTCCGCCCTGGTCGACCACGATGACGGCCCGCGTGGCCGGGGTCAGCGCCGCGGCGACGGTGGCGGCGTCGAGGTCACCGGTGACGGCGTCGACGTCGGCGAAGACGGGCACCGCGCCCACGTACCGCACCGCGTTGGCCGTCGCCACGAACGAGAACGAGGGGATCACGACCTCGTCGCCCGGGCCGATCCCGGCGACGACGAGCGCGAGGTGCAGGGCCGTCGTGCAGCTCGTCGTCGCGACCGCGTGGTCGGCCTGCATCGCCGCGGCGAACCGCGTCTCGAACTCGGCGACCTTCGGGCCCTGGGCGACCCACCCGCTCGCGATCACCGCCGCGACCGCCGCGATCTCCTCCTCGCCGAGCCACGGGAGCATTACGTTCACGCGGTCGGTCATGAGACGAGTCCGCGCCCGAGCGCGATCTCCTCGCGGAGCGGCCGCCACCACTCGACGAGGCTCCGCAGGCCGTCCTCGAGCCCGACCTGCGCCTCGAAGCCGAGGTCGCGGCGGGCGGCGCGGGTGTCGGCGAGCCGCCGGACCACGCCGTTCACCTCGCGCTCCGGCCCGTGCTCGACCTCGAGGTCGGCGCCCATCACCCGGATCAGCGCCTGCGCGAGCTCGAGCAGGCTCGTCTCCGTCCCGCTCGCGATGTTGTAGACGCCCTCGGTGACGGGGCTCGCGGCGGCGAGGACGTTCGCCCGGGCGACGTCGTCCGTGAAGACGAAGTCCATCGTCTGCCGGCCGTCGCCGAAGACGAGCGGCGGGATGCCGTCCGCGATCCGCTCCATCCAGCGGACGAGCACCTCGGTGTACAGCCCGTGCACGTCCATCCGCGGACCGTAGACGTTGAAGTACCTGAGCACGACGAAATCGAGCCCGCGCATCGCACGGAAGCTGCGGATGAGCCCCTCGTTGAACGACTTCGCCGCGCCGTACATGGTGTCGTTGTTGTGGTGGTGATGGCGCTCGCCGGTCGGGAACTCCTCGGCCATGCCGTAGACCGAGGCGCTCGAGGCCGCCACGAGCTTCGAGACGCCCGCGTCCGCGGCGGCCTCGACGACGTTGTAGGTCCCGTCGACGAGCACCTCGAGCGCCAGACGGGGTTCCTCGGCGCACTGGGTGATCCTGATCGCGGCTTCGTGGAACACGAGGTCCCGGCCCCGGGTCACGTCGTGGACGAGGTCCCGATCCCGGATGTCGCCCTCGACGAGGGTGACCCGGCCGGTCGATCTCGCCCCGTCGAGGTTCGCGAGCCTGCCGCGCACCAGGTTGTCGAGCACGACGACCGAGCCGACCCCCTGGTCGAGCAGTCGGTCGACCAGGGTCGATCCGACCGTGCCGGCTCCGCCGGTCACGAGCACGTTCGCCCCTTCGAGTCCTGTCATGACATCCTCCGCTCCAGCGGTCGAGCCATCCCGATGCGCCGATGGTCTCACATCGGGATGCCCCGCGTCTGCCCCAGTACAGGTGTCGAGCACCGCCGCCCTCCCGTGTCGGCGGGCCCCGCTAACGTCGGAGCATGGACGTCATCCTCATCCCCGGATTCTGGCTCGATGCCTCGTCATGGCAGCGGGTGACCCCACTCATCGAGGAGGCGGGCCACACGGTGCACGCACTCACGCTGCCCGGCCTCGAGTCGCGCGACGCCGAGCGCGCGGGCATCGGGCTGCGCACCCACATCGACGCGGTCGTCGCGGCGGTCGACGCGCTGCCCGGGCAGGTCGTGCTGGTCGGGCATTCCGGCGGGGGCGCCATCGCCCACGGCGTCGCCGACACCCGCCCCGATCGCATCGCCCGGGTCGTCTACGTCGACGCGGGCCCCCTCGCGCACGGCGACTCCATCAACGACGAACTGCCGATCGTGGACGGCGAGATCCCGCTGCCCCCCTGGGAGCTCTTCGGCGACGAAGACCTCGTCGACCTCGACGAGACGCTGCGCGCCGAGTTCCGCGCGCGGGCGATCCCCGAGCCGGCCGCGGTCGCCACCGACGGCATCGAGCTCTCCGACGAGCGCCGCTACGACGTTCCGGTCACGGTGATCGCCTGCGAGTTCCCGAGCGCGATGCTGACCGAGTGGATCGCCGGGGACGTGCCCTTCACCCGCGAGCTCGCGAAGGTGAAGCGCGTCGACTACGTCGACCTGCCAACGGGCCACTGGCCCCAATTCACGAAGCCCGTACAGCTCGGCCAGGCGATCGCGGCCGCGATCAGCGAGTAGGGCGCGGCACGAGGGCGGCGGTCGACGCGTCGAGCGGGTCTCCAGCCCGGCCGTCGGCCGGCGCCTGGCGCGGCGCACCCCGCTCGGCTCCGGCGCGCGCCTCCGCGTACCAGTGGTCCACGCCCCTGGGGCAGCTGCAGGCGAGCGCAACGGTCTCCTCGATCGTCACCGCGCGGAAGAACTCGCGGTGCGGAACCGGAACAGCACGTCGTCGTCGCATGGCTCGGATCTCCCGTCGGACGCGCTCCATGGCGTCCCTCATCAGAAGAGACCGTGCGACGCCCCGATCATGACGCCGATCATCGGATTCGTCGCCTCAGAGCTGCGAACCCGACACCGAGAAGGTGTCGCACGCCGCGGCCCCCTGCTCGAAGCCGGTCTCGAACCAGCGCACGCGCTGCTCGCTCGAGCCGTGCGTGAAGGTGTGCGGGTTCACCTGCCCCTGCGCGGCCTGCTGGATCCGGTCGTCGCCGACGGCGGCGGCGGCGCTCAGCGCGTCGCGGTACTCGGACTGGCTGATCGGCTGGAGGAAGGGCACTCCGTTGTCGTCGGGAACCGTCGAGGCATCCGCCGCCCACGCCCCCGCGAAGCAGTCGGCCTGCAGCTCGACGCGCACGGCGTTCGACGCCGGCCCGGTCTGGCCGTCCTGTGCGCGTTCGAGGATGCCCAGCACGTTCTGCACGTGGTGGCCCCACTCGTGGGCGATCACGTACATCTCGGCGAGCGGTCCGCCGGTCGAGCCGAAGCGCTGGCGCAGCTCGTCGTAGAACGTGACGTCGATGTAGACGGTCTGGTCGGGCGGGCAGTAGAACGGGCCCGTCGCCGACGACGCGCTGCCGCACCCCGTCGACGTGGCCTGGTCGAAGAGGATGAACGCCTGTGGGCCGGCGTAGTCGAACCCGAGCTCCGCCGACTCCCGTTCCCAGTACTCCTCGAGCGAGGCCGAGGCGCCCTGCATGCGGCATTCGACGTACTCGTTCGCATCGGCGCCGGTCTGGCAGTGCTCGAGCGACGAGTCGCTCGCCGCCGGCGCGCCGCCCCCGCCCGAGCCGAGGAGCCCCGTGAGGTCGACGCCGAGGAACTGGGAGAGCACGAAGAGCGCGATGACGCCGAGGCCGCCGCCGACGGCGATGCCCGTGTTGCGTCCGCGCTTCGAGGCCTTGCCGCCGCTGATGTCCGCGTCGGGGTTGAACGTCATGTCCCGACGCTACTCCGACTCGGCGGCGGTGGGGTCATCCGGCCCGGCGTCCGCCGAGTCCGACGCGTCATCCGCGTCATCCGCGTCATCCGCGTCATCCGCGTCATCCGCAGGAGCCTCGGCCTCGGCCTGGTCCTCGCGACCGGCGCGAACGGCGCGATCGGCGAGCGCCGACTCCTCCGCGAAGCGGTCGGTGGCGGTGATGAGCGCGTCGAGGATGCCGGGTTCGTCGAAGGCGTGGCCCGCGTCGTCGACGATGGTGAACTCGGCCTCGGGCCAGGCGCGGTGCAGGTCCCAGGCGGTCATCACGGGCGTGCACATGTCATAGCGGCCCTGCACGATCACCGCTGGGATGTCGCGGAGGCGCGAGGCATCCCGAATGAGCTGCCCCTCCTCCCACCAGCCGCCGTGACGGAAGTAGTGGTTCTCGATGCGCGCGAACGCCGCCGCGTACTCGGGCGCGGTGAAGCGGGCGATGGTCTCGGCCTGCGGCAGCAGGGTGATCGTCGAGGACTCCCAGCGCGACCACGCGATCGCGGCGGGCTCGTAGACGAGCGGGTCGGGGTCGGTGAGGAGCCGGCCGTAGGCCTCGATGAGGTGGGCGCGATCGGCCGGCGGCACGGGGGCCAGGAACTCCTCCCACAGGTCGGGGAAGATCGCCGAGGCGCCGCCCTCGTAGAACCAGTCGAGCTCCTGCCTGCGCAGGGTGAAGATGCCGCGCAGCACCATCTCGGTCACCCGCTCGGGGTGCGTCTGCGCGTAGGCGAGGGCGAGCGCGCTCCCCCACGAGCCGCCGAACACCTGCCAGCGGTCGATGCCGAGGTGCCCGCGCAGTCGCTCCATGTCGGCGACGAGGTGCCAGGTCGTGTTGGCCGAGAGGTCGGCCTCGGGCTCGGAGGCGTGCGGGATGGAGAAGCCGCAGCCGCGCTGGTCGAAGAGCACGATCCGGTAGCGCTCGGGGTCGAACAGGCGTCGGTGCGACGGGCTGGTGCCTCCCCCGGGGCCCCCGTGCAGGAACACGACGGGTTTGCCCTCGCGGTTGCCCGACACCTCCCAGTAGATGTGCTGGCCGTCCCCCACGTCGAGCATGCCGGTCTCCAGCGGCTCGATCTCCGGATACATCTCTCGCATGCGGCAACGCTAGCGAGCACCGGATGCCGCGCCCCGGCGCCGCGCCGCAGGGCACCCGCGGTCGCGGCTAGGCTCGAAACCATGGCAGCGAAGAAGCCGGTCACCGTCACCCTCACGGGCGCGGGCGGCCAGATCGGGTACGCACTCCTGTTCCGCATCGCCTCCGGGGCGATGCTCGGCCCCGACACCCCGGTGCGGCTGCACCTGCTCGAGATCCCGCAGGGGGTGCGGGCGGCCGAGGGCGCGGCGCTCGAACTGCAGGACTCCGCGTTCCCGCTGTTGCACGGCGTCGAGGTCTTCGACGACGCGAGGGCCGCGTTCGAGGGCGCGAACGTCGCGCTGCTCGTAGGGGCGCGACCGCGCACGGCCGGCATGGAGCGCGGCGACCTCCTCGCCGCGAACGGCGGCATCTTCGGCCCGCAGGGCGCGGCGATCAACGCGGGTGCCGCCGACGACATCAGGGTCGTCGTCGTCGGCAATCCGGCGAACACGAACGCGCTCATCGCGTCGTCGCACGCTCCGGATGTCCCGGCCGAGCGCTTCACCGCGCTCACCCGCCTCGACCACAACCGGGCGCTCGGTCAGCTCGCCGCGACCGTCGACTCGGCGGTCCACGAGCTCCGCGGCGTGACGATCTGGGGCAACCACTCGGCCACCCAGTTCCCCGACCTCGCGCACGCGACGGCGGCGGGCGACTCGGTGCCGGCGCTGCTCACGGCGCGCCTGGGCGCCGAAGGCTACCGGGCGTGGCTCGTCGAGGAGTTCATTCCGCGCGTCGCCAAGCGCGGCGCCGAGATCATCGAGGTGCGCGGCTCGTCGTCGGTGGCGTCGGCCGCCTCGGCGACGATCGACCACGTGCGCGACTGGGTGCTCGGCACCCCGCAGGGCTGGACGAGCGCAGCGGTCGTCTCGGACGGCTCGTACGACGTGCCCGAGGGGCTCATCTCCTCGTTCCCGGTCGAGTCGGTCGACGGCGGCTGGCGCATCGTGCCGGGCCTCGCCGTCGACGAGTTCGCGCGCGGCCGCATCGCGGCGTCGGTCGCCGAGCTCGAGGAGGAGCGGGCGGCGGTGCGCGCGCTCGGGCTCATCTGACGAGGCCCTTCCCTCCGACCGTTGACGGCCCCTAGGCTGAGCCCACCCATCCGTCGAGCCGATGTCAGGATCCCCGTGGACGACCCCTTCCTGCCCTCCCCCGTCGCCCCCGACCCGTTCATGGCCGCCTCCGGCGCCTTCGGCACGGTCTTCGTGCTCGCCTGCCTGTTCGTCGTCGGCGGAATCGTCGTGTCGATCGTGCTGGCGATCCGCAATTACAACAAGGCCCGCTCGGCCGGGCACGACCCGTTCACGCTGCAGACCGACCTCGCGACCCGTGCGCTCGACAGCGAGCTGCTCGCGCCGAAGCAGACGCTCGAGCAGCGGCTCGCGGAGCTCGACGACCTGGCGACCCGAGGGGTCATCACGGGCGAGGAGCGCGCCGCCGCCCGCGCCGAGCTGCTCGCCGGCAGGTGAGCCGCGAGGGGCTGCGGCCGGCCTCCTAGACTGGGGACATGGCCGAATCCCCGTCGCCCGCAGCCCGCCGCAAGCAGATCATCGTCGGCCTCGTCGTCGGCCTGCTGGTGGGCGTCGGCGTCAGCCTCTGGACCGGGTTCTGGCTGTGGCTCGCCGCGGGCGCGGTCGTCGGTGTCGTCGCGGGCCTCCTGATGCGCCCGCCGGCCGAGTAGCCTCGGCCTCTACGCCGTCTCGCGCAGGCTCGATCGCACGTACACCTCGATGCCGTCGATGAGGCGGGCGAGCCCGAACTCGAACGAGTCGTTCGGCGCGCTCACGACCGCACCGGCCGCCTGACCGACCCTGCCCGAGACGGGGTAGCGGTCGGGGTCCATGATGCGATCGAGCAGCGGCGCGTTGCGCGCCCACCAGTCGTCGTCGGTCTCCGCCGAGCTGCGCTGCAGCCGCTCGGCGTCGAGGTGCGACCGCGCCGGTCCTGCGACGAACCCGAGCACCATCGTGAGCACCCGGTCGAGGTCGACGTCGTCGAGGCCGAAGCCGTCGAGCGTGCGCAGGCACCACTCCCAGTGGTCCGAGATGTGCGGGCCGAGCGGCGGCCGGCTGGTGTCGATCTCGAGCAGCCAGGGGTGCCGCAGGTACTCGTCCCACTGGAGCCGGGCGATCAGCGCGAGCCGGTCGCGCAGCGCACCGCGGGGGCGCGGCAGCGGCACCTCGCCGGCGACGTGGTCGACCATGAGGTCGATGAGCTCGGCGCGGCCGGGCACGTAGGTGTAGACCGACATGGGCTTGAGTCCGAGCCGGTCGGCGACGCGGCGCATCGAGAGCGCCTCGATGCCTTCGTCGTCGGCGAGGCGGATGGCCGCTTCGAGCACCTCGTCGATGCTCGAGCTCTGCTTCGGCCCGCGGCTGCCGACGGGGCGGCCGAGCCGCTCGCGCCAGAGCAGTCGGAGCGTCAGGTCGGGCTCGTCGCGCCCGGTCGTGTCAGCGGCCATGCGGGCCAGCATACAATCCCCGTACGGGGCACGATGTTCATCGCCGCGCCGGCTCGGTTCAGCCGACGAACGCGGCGACCGCCGCCGCGATCTCGCGCCGTACCTCGGCGTCGTCGCGGGTCGAGACGCCGTCGCCGGGCTGCACGCCGTAGTCGCCGAAGTCGGCGTGGTTCACGCCCTCGAGCTCCACGAAATCGGCGTCGGCGGGCAGCAGGTGCGCCGCCCCCGCGACCTTCTCGGGCGTCGAGAGTCCGTCGTTCGCACCCGAGATGCTGAGCACCGCGAGGCCCGACCCCGCGAGGTCGTCCGCGCAGTACGAGCCGAACAGCATGACGCCGACCACCAGCTCGTCACCCGCGCCGCTCGCGCCCTCGGCGGCGAGCTGGCAGGCCCGCACCCCGCCGAGCGAATGCCCGCCGACAGACCAGTCGCCGACGCCCGGCGCAAGCGCCGTGAACGTCGACAGTGGGCGCTGATCGAAGAAGGCGAGGTTCAGCGTCGGCTTCGTGATCACGACGGTGAGGCCGGATGCCTCGGACACCCCCGAGAGCTTGTACAGGTAGGCGTACGGGTCGACCTTCGCCCCCGGGATGAACACGAGCCCCTCGCCGGTGGCGCCGTCGACGGGCTCGATCACGATGCCCGTCTCGGTGGAGGTGATCACGACGGCGTCGTCGCGCCAGGCCTCGAGCGCCTCGGGCCGTTCGCCCTGCATCACCGCGTGGGCGTAGGCCAGGAACACGACGACGAGCAGGGCGATCACCGAGACGACGGCAATGAGGATCCGGATGGAACGCGACATGCGTTCAAGTCTGCCGCCCGACGACCGCGCCGGGCGACTGGGCAGGTGCCCGAACGACGCGAGGCCGGGGCATCCTCGATTCGAATGCCCCGGCCCCGCTCACCGGCCCTGCGGCCGTAGCTACTTCTTCTTCTTCGACTTCGCCTTCTCGGGCACGGGCAGCGTGCCCGCGCGGCGCTGCTCGTCGAAGTACGCGCGCGCCTCGTCCTGCCGCTCCTGCTCGATGCCGGTCGCGATCGTCGCGCGCAGGTGCTCGGGTGCGAAGCCGAACGCGTCGACGAGGTCCTGCGCGTGCGGGCGCAGGCGCTCGATCAGCCGGTCGATGTAGGCCGTCACCGACTGCGCCCGCTGGGGCGAGAGGCGGCCGTTCATCAGGTACCAGGCCGCGTGCTTCTCGATCAGGCCGAGGCCGAACAGGTCGCGAACCCAGGTCAGCACCTGCTTGGTGCCCGGGTCGGAGACCTTCGCGAGGCCGCGCGTGAACGCCTCCCACTGCAGCAGCTCGCCGTGCGCGCGTGCCGCCTCGATGAGCTCGTTCTGGTTGCGGTTGAACGCGGCCGCGGCGTCGGCCTTCGGCAGCTTGCGCGCGTCGCGCAGGCGACCGGCGATCTCGGCGATCATCGTCTCGACGCGGTCGGTGAGCAGCTCGCGCTGCGACTTCTCGTCGCGGAGCTCGCTCACCGAGCGGGCGGTCGAGCCGAAGTCGGCGATGGTCTGGGCGAGGCGGCGGAGGCCGGTGCCGTGGTAGGCGCGCTCGGCGGTCTGCGCGACCACGTAGCGGGCCATCGCGCCGGCGTCGGCGTCCTTGAACTGCTTCGAGAAGTCGGTGAGCAGGCGCTTGGCGACGAGCTGCAGCAGCACGTTGTTGTCGCCCTCGAACGTCACGTAGACGTCGAGGTCCTGGCGGAGGCCGACGAGGCGGTTCGCGGCGATGAAGCCGGCGCCGCCGCAGGCCTCGCGCGCCTCCTGGAGCGTGTCGAGGGCGTGCCAGGTCGACAGCGGCTTCAGGGCGGCCGCGATCGTCTCGAGGTCCTGGCGGTCGTCGTCGGTGTCGGCCTTGCCGCTGAACACCGCGTCGAACTTCACGAGGAACTCGTCGTGCGCGAAGACCTGCGCGTACGTCGTCGCGAGGCGCGGGAGGAGTCGGCGCTGGTGACGCTGGTAGTCGAGCAGCACTTCTTCGTCGGTGTCGCTCGACGCCGTGAACTGGCGGCGCTGGTTGCCGTAGGTGATCGCGATGGTGAGGCCCATGGCGCTCGCGACGGTCGAGGCGCCGTCGAGCGAGACGCGGCCCTGCACGAGCGTGCCGAGCATCGTGAAGAAGCGGCGGCCGGGGCTCTCGATCGGCGACGAGTAGGTGCCGTCGGGCGCGACGTCGCCGTAGCGGTTCAGCAGGTTCTCGCGCGGGATGCGCACGTTCGTGAAGTGCAGCCGGCCGTTGTCGATGCCGTTGAGGCCGCCCTTCAGCCCGTCGTCCTCGCCGCCGACACCCGGCAGGAACTCGCCCTCGTCGTCGCGGATCGGCACGTAGAAGCAGTGCACGCCGTGGTTCACGCCCTTGGTGACGAGCTGCGCGAAGACGGTCGCGTGCTTGCCGTGGAGCCCGGCGTTGCCGAGGAACTCCTTCCACGCCGCACGGAACGGCGTGTGGATGACGAACTCCTGCGTCTCCTCGTCGTAGGTCGCCGTCGTCGCGATCGCCGCGACGTCGGAGCCGTGCCCGATCTCGGTCATCGCGAAGGCGCCCGGCACCTCGAGCGACATGATCGCGGGGAGCCACTTGTCGTGGTGCGGCTTCGTGCCGAGGTGCAGCACCGCGGCGCCGAAGAGGCCCCACTGCACGCCCGACTTGATCTGCAGGCTCGGGTCGGCGATGACGAGCTCTTCGAAGGCTGCGATGTTGCCGCCGTGGTCGTCGAGGCCGCCGAGCGACTTCGGGTACGCCCGCTGGATGGCACCCTGGTCGACGAGGATCTTCAGCTGGCCGAGCACGCGCTCGCGGTGCTCGGCCATCGAGAGCCCCTCGATGCGCTGCAGCTCGGGCTGGGCGGCGCGCTCGCGCGCCGCGAGGCGCACCTCGGGCCAGGTTCCGAGGAGCTGGCGGCCCAGCGAAGCGACGTCGATGCGGGGCGAGGATGCCTCGGTGTCGGCCGGCTTCGACGCCGTCGTGGGGGTCGGGGCGGCGGCGCGCGTCGGCGCGGGGGTCTGCTTCGCGGTGCGGGGTGCCGTGTCAACCATCGTCGGTCTCGTCCTTCGTCTGCGGTCCGGCGCGTGCGGTGCGCGCCTCATTCCACGGTAGGACGGTGCCCGGCGTGCCCGAAACAGTGCGTCCGGCCCCTACAAACCCGAGCGGAGGGCACTCGGAAGCGACTGTGCGCCCTCTACAAAGACGAGCGGCGCGAGCATTGGGGCATCCACAAGCGAGCTCGGGAGGCCGCGACCGCCATCCGCCCCGACTCAGTCGCGGAAGAACTCGTTCGCCCGCCCGGTCCAGAGCAGCGCGATGACGATCACCGAGACCGCTGCACTGAAGTACTCGCCGATCGCACCCGGCGGGTAGGTGATCGCGAAGAAGACGCTGGCGCCGATCGAGAGCACCTGGAACACGGTGATCACGAGGCGCGCCCCCGAGCTGCCGCGCAGGAGGCCGACGCCGACGATCATGACGATGGCGCCGATCAGGATCGACACGATCGCCGAGGTGATGAGCTGGCTCGCCCCGCCGAACGCTTCGACGGTCGAGGCGACGCTCGTCTGGAAGAGGAGGATGCTGCCGCCGATGATGTCCAGCAGGCCCGAGATCCAGGTGAGCACGGCGACGATCGTCACCCCGGCGGGTCGTTTCGCGGTCATGGCGCGATGCTAGCCCCGTGTGCGGCGAAGCGCACCCGCGAACCGTCGCAATCGGCGAGATCCGGTCATGAGGATCGACCGATTGCGACGGTTCGGATGCCGGGCTCAACCCTCGTAGCGGAGACCGTACCCGTGCGGGAAGAGCGGGTCGACGGTGTCGAAGGGCACGTCGGGACGGCTCGCCTCGACCGCCGCCATGGTGCGCGGGAGGTCGAACGGCAGGCGACCCTCGGGCGCCGCGGCCCCGGTCAGCACGTCGAGCAGCGCCCGGTCGCTCGCGCCCCAGTTGCCCGTGAGCGCCGCGAGCTCGTCGACGATCGGCGCGAGGATCGCCGGACGGTCGAGGAACACGTCCACGACGGTCGGCACCGCGGCCGCGATCTCGCGGAGGTGCGCGAGGCGCTCCTCGGGGAAGTCGAGCGAGCCCGAGTGGAAGAAGTTCTCGAAGAAGGTCGGTCGCTCCTCGAACGGCGCGGCGAGACGCAGGATCGCGACGTCGGCCTCGGCCGGGCTCGCGACGACCTCGCCGTACTCGCCCGCGACCTCGGGCGCGACGCCCTCGACGTAGAGCCTCAGCCCACGGCCGAGCGGCAGGGTGGGCGCGGCAGCGCCCGTGGCATCCGTGCGCTCGCGGTTGACCAGCAGGGTGATCGCCGCGCGCTGCGCCGCCTCGCCCGCCGCGACGAACTCCGCGGAGCCGACGACGCGCTTCGCGCGCTCGACGTCGACGAAGCGGTGGTCGAAGAGTCCCAGCACGAACTTCTCGCGGAGCAGGCGCCTGGCCGAGGCATCCACCCGTTCTTCGGCGATCTCGCCGTCGCGCACGAGCTCGATGAGGAGCTCGGGGCACGCCTCGCCGCCGAACTGGTCGCAGCCGGCGTCGATGACCTTCTTGACGCGCTCGCGCGGGCTCAGGTGCTCGACGCCCCATGCACGCGCGGGGAACGGCTCGCCCATGATCTCGTCGTCGGTGATGAGGCCCCAGTCGGTGCAGACGATGCCGTCGAAGCCGTAGCGCTCGCGCAGCAGCCCGGTGACGACCGACTTGTTGAAGCCGAAGCCGACCTCCTCGTACTCCGTGCCGACCGGCATGCCGTAGTACGGCATGATCTGGCTGGTGCCGGCCTCGAACGCCGCCTCGAAGGGCTTCAGGTGCAGTTCGAATTCGCCGCCCGGGTAGACCTGCTCGCGCCCGTGGCCGAAGTGGGGGTCCTCGCCGTCCTGCTGGGGGCCGCCGCCCGGGAAGTGCTTCGTCATCGTCGCGACCGAGTCGTGGCCGAGGGTCTCGCCCTGGAAGCCGCGGATGTAGGCGGCGCCGAGCCGCGAGGCGAGCTCGACGTCCTCGCCGAAGGTCTGCAGTGCCCGCGACCAGCGCGGCTCGGTGGCGAGGTCGATCTGCGGGTGCAGGGCGACGCGGATGCCGACGGCGGTGTACTCCTGGCGGGCGATGTCGGCGAAGCGCTCGACCGTCGCCTCGTCGCCGATCGCCGCGAGGCCCATCGGCTCGGGCCACACCGAGAAGGCGCCGGCGAACAGCGCCGCGAGCGGGTTGTCGCTGTACGAGTTGCGCGGGTCGCTCGAGATCGTCACCGGGATGCCGAGCCGCGTCGCGGCGGCGAGCTCCTGCAGCCGGTTGTGCCACTCGGCGAAGGCGCCAGGGTCGGCGGGCGCCTGGTGGATGTTGAAGTGGTTCATCTTGAGCCCGTTGACGAACTCGTCGGTCGAACCGCCGCCAGCCATGCCGCGCTCCTCCGCGAGCGTACCGTCGGGGTTGATGCCGATGACCGTCTGGAAGAAGAGGCCGGCCTTCTCCTCGAGCGTCATCTGCGACAGCAGGATCTCGACGCGCTCGGCGATCGGCAGGCTCGCGTCGAGGTAGCGCGTGTCGATGGGGGCGGTGTCATCGGCGGATGCCGCGGCATCCCTGTTCTGCAGATCGGTCATGCCGGCACTCCTTCATGCTTCGGGCTGGGAGGCCGCCGAGGTGGCGGCACACTTCGATCATAAACCGAGCGGCATTCGGTATTGAATGCCGCTCGGTCGATTTCCAGCGGGTTCTCCGACGACTCAGTCGGAGCCGGCCTCGACGTAGCTCAGATCATTGACGGTCCGCACGGTCCACTTGCCGCCCTGGTAGACGAGTTCCGACACGGCGCCGTTCTCGATGCCCTCGACGACCTCGCTGAGGTCGGCGCCGAGCGCGTCGAGCGCTGCGATGATCGTGATGCCGCTCGAGACGACGAGCACGTCGCCGCCCTTCTTCGACTGCTTCGCCGCGATCTCCTCGAGCGCCGCGAGTGCGCGCTCGGCGACCTCGCCCGATGTCTCGGCCTTCAGACCCGAGCCCTCGTTCAGGCGCGCCATCGCGTCGAGCGCCTCGCCCATGTCGAACTCAGGGTCCTCGAAGAGCTCGCCGACGTGCGCGTAGCCGAGTTCGACGGCGATCTCGTTCCACATCTCGAGCCCGTCGCCGCCCTCGTACTTGCCGAACGAGATCTCGCGCAGGCGCTCGTCGCGCACGGCCTCGCCGCGGTAGCCCACCTCGTCGAGCGCGAGCGACACGGTCTCCCAATGCCGGACCATATCGGCCGAGTAGGCGGCCTCGAAGTCGATGCCGGCCTCGGCGAGCCCGGCGCCGAGGTGCTCGGCGACCTGGCGCCCCTCGTCGGTGAGCGGCGAGTCCGACCAACCCTGCACGCGTTCGAGCGCGTTGAGCATGGTCTCGCCGTGGCGGGTGAGGTAGATCGTGACGGGCTGGCCCTTGGGCTTCTTCGCGACGGGCTCGACGGCCTGCGCCGACATCGCGGCGAGCGAGCAGAGGGCGACGGCGACGGTGCCGGCCGCGGCGAGGCGGATGAAACGACGAGACGACATTGTCCGGTGACCTTTCGGATCGGGTTGGGGGTGCGATTGCAGGGAGCCTAATCGAAATTCGACCGCTTGGTAACAAAATCTCCTGCGACCGCGACGGTAGCCTCGAGAACGATGAGGATGACCCGATGAGCACCGCGGGATTCGGCGGCGCCGCCGCACCGACCCGGCAGGCGCGATCCGGCGAGACCCGCACGCGCATCCTCGACGCGGCGACCGCCGCATTCGTCAGCGATGGCATCGCGGCTGTGTCGCTCCGCGACGTGGCGGGCCTCGCCGGCGTCACCCAT
This sequence comes from Agromyces sp. NPDC058126, assembly GCF_042884595.1. Lineage (NCBI taxonomy): Bacteria > Bacillati > Actinomycetota > Actinomycetes > Micrococcales > Microbacteriaceae > Agromyces > Agromyces sp. NPDC058126. Next base: position 444,478 of record NZ_JBHVTS010000002.1, read on the forward strand.
CCGGGCCTCCTCCGCCACTTCGCCTCGAAGGACGCACTGCTCGGTGCCGTCGTCGAACGTCTCGACCGCGCGAACGCCGAGTGGATCGATGAGGTCGAACTCGCGCCAGGCACCCTCGGCATGGCAGCGCTCGCCGAGCGCAACGCCCGCACGCCCGGATACCTCGAGCTGTACACGGCGCTCGCCGGTGAAGCCGCGAGCACGACTCACCCCGCCCACGAGCACCTGCGGGAGCGCTACGCGCAGGTACGCGATGCGATCACGGAGCAGCTCGCGGCGCTGCCGCTCGGCGGCGGCCTCGATCCGGTCACCGAGGCGACCCTCGTCGTCGCCGCCTGGGACGGCCTCCAGTTGCAGCAGCGCTTCGACCCCGAGCTCGATCTCGTCGCCCACCTCGAGCGGCACGAGCGGCGACTCCTCGGCGATCCGCTCCCCGTGGACGCGGGCGAACGCTCCGCGCCGGCCGAGGCCATCGCACCGACGGTGATCGTCGACGAGGAACCCGCGGGCCGGCTCGGCCGTGAGCGCCGCGCGAGCATCGTCGCGAGCGCGATCGAGCTCTTCGCCCGCGACGGCTTCCACGGCACGAGCCTGCGCGAGCTCGCCGAGCACGCCGGAATGTCGAAGTCGACGCTCCTGCACCACATCGGATCGAAGGACGAACTGCTCACCTCGGTGCTGCGCCTCCGCGACCGGCGCACGATCACGCCCGAACCGGTCGGCGCGGACACCGCGGCCGACCGCCTGTTCGCCCTCGCCGACACGGCCGACCGCACGGCCCGCGACGAGCCCGGGCTGATCGAGCTGTACGCGGTGCTCTCGTGCGAGGGGGCGACACCGGGTCATCCGGCGCACGACTACTTCGCACGCCGATTCCGAGAGAGTCGGCGCTACTTCCTGAGCCTCCTCCGTCGCATGCGCGACGAGGGCACCCTGCGCGATGATCGCGATCCCCGTCACGAATCGGCGTGGCTGCCCGCGGTGTGGGACGGACTGCAGATCCAGTGGCTGTACGACCGGTCGATCGATGTCGGAACGCACCTGCGCGAGTACTTCCGCGAGCTCGTCACGCCCGAGTTCGTGCCGGGCGCCGTGGCTCGGGACACCGACGGCGGAACCCCGAGCGACACCGGACGCGCTGACGCGCGTCGGCGGGCTCAGGCCGCCGAGACCACCGCGAGCAGCGCCTCGCCGTAGGCCTCGAGCTTCTTGGCGCCGATGCCCGTGATGCCGTCGAGCTCGCCGAGGCTCGCGGGCTTCGCGACGGCGACCGCCCGCAGGGTGGCGTCGCCGAACACGATGTAGGCGGGCACCCCCTGGTCACGCGCCTCCCCCGCGCGCCATGCGCGGAGCTGCTCGAAGAGCTCGGCCTGTGCGGGCTCGAGATCGGCCGCAGCCGGAGCCGCCTTGGCGCCGCGCGAGCGGGATGCGCGTTCGACCTCGGTGCGCAGCATCACGCTGCGCCGCCCCGAGAGCACCTCGCCTGCGGCGTCGGTGATGGTGAGCGTGCCGTACTCGCCGTGCGTCGCGAGCAGCCCCTGGGCGAGCAGCTGGCGCACGACGCCGCGCCACTGCTGATCGCTGAGATCGGCGCCGAGCCCCCAGGTCGAGAGCGAGTCATGGCCGTACTGGCGCGCGCGCGGCGTCTCTTTGCCCCGCAGGATGTCGATGAGGTGGCCGGCCCCGAACTTCTGGCGCCGCTCGCGCTGCAGTCGGACGATCGTCGACATGAACTTCTGCGCCGGCACCGTGCCGTCCCACGAGGCGGGCGGCTCGAGGCAGGTGTCGCAGTTGCCGCAGGGTTCGCTCGCCTCGCCGAAATAGGCGAGCAGGTTCTGCCTGCGGCACTGCACGGTCTCGCAGAGGGCGAGCATCGCGTCGAGGTGCGCCGACAGACGACGCCGATGCGCGAGATCGCCCGGGCTGTCGTCGATCATGCGGCGCTGCTGCACCACGTCTTGCAGGCCGTAGGCGAGCCACGCCGTCGCGGGGGCGCCGTCGCGACCCGCACGTCCCGTCTCCTGGTAATACCCCTCGACCGACTTCGGCAGGTCGACGTGGGCGACGAATCGCACGTCGGGCTTGTCGATGCCCATGCCGAAGGCGATCGTCGCCACGACGACAACCCCGTCTTCGCGGAGGAAGCGGTCTTGCGTCGAACGGCGCAGCTCGGGGTCGAGACCGGCGTGGTACGGCAGGGCGTTGACGCCGTTCGCGGCGAGGAAGGCCGCGATCTTCTCGGTGGTCGCGCGGCTCAGTGCGTACACGATGCCCGGCACCGGCTTGCCCTCGGCGTCGACGCCCTCGCTGCGCACGAAGTCGAGAAGCTGGCGGCGCACCTCGAGCTTCGGCGCGATGCGGTACTGGATGTTCGGCCGGTCGAAGCTCGAGACGAAGTGCTTCGCGCCGCCGAGCGAGAGCCGCTCGGTGATCTCGCGATGCGTCGCCTCGGTCGCGGTCGCGGTGAGGGCGATGCGCGGCACCTCGGGCCAACGCTCGGCGAGTTCGGCGAGGGCGAGGTAGTCGGGCCGGAAGTCGTGACCCCACTGCGCCACGCAGTGCGCCTCGTCGATCGCGAACAGCGACACGGTGCCGCGGGCGAGCAGTTGCTTGGCGCCCTCGGTGTTCAGACGTTCGGGGGCGATGTAGAGCAGGTCGAGCTCGCCGTCGAGGTAGGCGCGCTCGACGGCCGCGCGCTCACCCGCCTGCTGGCTCGAGTTCAGGTACGCGGCACGAACACCGTTGCGCACGAGCGCGTCGACCTGGTCGTGCATGAGCGCGATGAGCGGCGACACCACCACGCCCGTGCCCTCGCGGAGCAGGGCCGGAATCTGGTAGCAGAGGCTCTTGCCGCCACCCGTCGGCATGAGCACGACCGCATCGCCGCCGGAGGCCACCTGTTCGATGATCTCGGCCTGCTCGCCGCGGAACGCGTCGTAGCCGAAGACGGTGTGGAGCGCCTCCTGTGCGCTCGCGAAGCGGGCCGGCGCGGCGGTCGCCGCCCGCTGCAGGCCGGATGCTGCGGTGCGGGGCGGCTCGGTCGAGGAGCTCGCCACGACACGGCCCGTCGGAGTACCCCAGTCGACCGGCCCGCCCGCGTAGTCGTCGGGCGGCGGCGGCGGCCACTCGTCGTCGGGCGGCGGAGCGAGTTCGTCGAGGTTCCACGCGGCCTCTTCGGCCCGATCGGGTTCGGCGTTCCTGCTCACCCGACGAGTCTACTGAGCACCTCGGACGCCCAGCCCGGACGCCAATGGGGCGGGCGGAGAATCTCCGCCCGCCCCATTGTCAGGGAGAACTGCTCACCCCAGGGGTAGTGACTACCAGATGAGGATCGGCACCGGGATCGCCGACGAGTCGGCGAACGGCGTCGCCCCGTCGAAGCTCGCGCTCAGCACGTGCACGCCGCGCGAGAGCTTCGGCAGCTTGACGCTGAAGCGGCCCTTGTCCTTCTCGGTCACCTCGACCGTGGCGATCACGGTCGACCCGTCCGAGACGGTCAGCGTGCCGACCGGCTTCGAACCGTCCTGCGCGAAGACCTGGCCCTTGTACAGCACCGCCGAGTTCGCCTTGGCGATCAGCTTGTTCGGCAGACCGATCACGAAGGTGTCGGTCTCCTCGACCACCGGGGGCTCCTCGATCGTGATCGGAACCTCGACCGAGGTGCCGGTCGAGGCCACCGAGATCGCGAGCGACTGCGCGCCGCCGACGCCCTCGGGGATCGTGATCGTGAGGTTCGCGCGGCCGCCCTCGTCGGTGGTGGCGACGACGGTGCGGTCGACCGCTGCGGTGCCCACGGCGATGCCGCCGATCGATACCGAGACCTCGCCCGCGGCGACCTCGTTGGTGCTGAAGTCGAGCGAGCTCAGCGCGAGCTCGACCGTCTCGCCGGCCACGTAGGCGGTTCCGTTGGCCGGAGCCGGCAGCACGAGACCCACCGAGCGCTGCGCCTGGTCGGGCGTCGCGGTCTTGTTCGCCGTGAACCAGTCGACCATCGCCTCGAGGTCGACCTTGCCGGTGTCGGCACGCCCGGTGCCCTTGCCGAGGGTGAAGAAGTTGTCACCGCCCGCAGCGAGGAAGGAGTTCGCCACGACCTTGTACTCCGCCGCGGGGTCGAGCGCTTCGCCGTTCAGCGACACGCTGGTCACGTGCGACCCTGCCGCCGCGGTCGGGTCGTAGACGACCTCGAGTCCGGCGCTGACGCCGAGCTTCAGGAACGGTCGCGCTGCCGATGCGGGCTGCCACTGCTCCTCGAGCACCTGCGTGACCTGGGCGCCGGTGAGCGTCTGCACGAACAGCGTGTTCGCGAAGGGCTGCACGTTCGCCGCCTCGCGGTACGTGACGTTGCCGTCGGGGTCGGTCGCGTTCGAACTCGCGAACTTCAGGTCGGTGCGCATGCCGCCCGGGTTCATGAACGCGATGTCGGCCGTGCCGTCCTGCTGCGCGGCCCAGAGCTGCACATCCGCGACGAAGTTGCCGATCGTCGACTCGGCGCCGCGCGCCTCGACGATGATCGGGTTGCCGTTCGCGTCTTTGCCGGGCATCTGGCCGCGGTTGAAGTCGGCGGTGATGTCGCCGACCTTGACCTTGCCGAGCTCGTTGGCGGTGTTCGCGGCCGCAGCGACGATCGCGGCGACCTCGGCGTCAGCCGGGTAGAGCGGCTTGGCGGGGACCGGCGGGTTCGTCGTCGCCGTCGTCATGAGCGGCTTCAGCTCGTTGCTGATCGACAGGAGGTCGTTCGTCTTGCCGTCGACCTCGATCTTCATGAGGCCGAAGCGCTCGCCGTACTGGCCGGCCGAGACGACCGGGCGGCCGTCGACGACGTGGTTGTACGGCAGGTGGGTGTGCGCCGAGACGATGGCGTTGACGGAGGGGTCGACACCGGCGACGAGCTTGCCGAACACCGAGGCGTCGGTCGAGCTCGCGAGGTCGGCCGTCGCCGCACCCTCGTGCACGAGCAGGATCAGCACGTCGGCCTCGCCGTTGGCGGGGTCGCCGTCGGTGAGGTTCGCGGCCTGGGCGTTGACCGAGGCGACGATCGGACGGACGTCGAGCTCAGCGATGCCCGCCGGGCTGACGAGCGAGGTCAGCTCCTCGGTGACGGCTCCGATGAAGCCCACCGTGACGCCCTCGAAGGACTTCGTGTAGTACGGCGCGAGCGCCGTCTCGTCGGTGCCCTTGAGGAAGACGTTCGAGCTGATGTACTCGAAGTCGGCCTCGTTCTGCACGCGGTCGCGCAGGTCGGCCCAGCCCTGGTCGAACTCGTGGTTGCCGGCGGCGCTCACGTCGAGTCCGGCCGCGTTGAGCGCGGCGATCGTCGGCGAGTCCTTCTGGATGAAGGAGGTGAACGTCGAGGCGCCGATGAGGTCGCCCGCAGCGGCGAAGACCGTGTTCGGGTTCTCGGCGCGGACGGCGTCGGCGGCACCCGCGAGCACCGCGGCGCCGGCGGCCGGGGCCGCCTGCTCGAGGCGACCGTGGAAGTCGTTGATCGTCATCACGCTGATGTCGACGACGTCGGTGAGCTTCGAGCTGTCGAGACCGATGACCTGCGGGTCGTGGTCGCTCGAGCGGAACACCGAGCCGTCGTCGGGCGAGCCGTTCTCGTACTGGCGGTCGCTCCACTCGGGCGAGTTGATCGCCCAGCGGCCGATGCCCGTGACGCCCTGCACGGCTGCGGCGTTGCCGAGCGCGTGATCGAGCGAGCCGAGTTCACCGTCGAAGGTGTAGGTGTACTGGTCGTCGGTGCGGTCGGGCAGCAGGTCGCTGTACCCGGCGTCGGTGAGCACCTGGATCGGGTCCTCCTCGGAGTACGAGTTGAAGTCGCCGAGGAGGAAGACCTCGCCCGCTTCGGCCGCGAGCGAGTCCGCGAGCGTCAGGAGCGAATTGGCCTGCGCGACGCGGTCGGCGTTGAAGAAGCCCTGGCCGTCGGCCGGCTGCGTGCCCGTGCCGCTCTTCGACTTGAAGTGGTTCGCGACCACTGAGAAGTCGTTGCCGTTCGGCAGCTCGAAGACCTGCGCGATCGGCTCGCGCGCGTTGCCCCAGACGCTCTCGTCGACCACTGTCTGCGCGTCGCCCTTCGGGGTGACGGCAGCCTTCTGGTAGATGATCGCACTCTGGATGACATCGGTCGTCGCCGCCGTCAGTGCGGCGGGCGTCGGGATGTACGCCCAGATGTCGGAGCCCTCGGCCTCGTTGAGCGCCGCGACGAGCGACGCGGTCGCCTCGTCGCGGGCCTCGCCCAGCTTGAAGGAGTTCTCGATCTCCTGGAGCGCGACGACCTCGGCGTCGAGCGAGGTGATCGCGTTGACGATCTTCTTCTCCTGGAGGGCGAACTCCGCGGGCGTGGCAGCACCGCGCGCGGCGGCGTTCTCGCTCTGGAGCGTCGTGAAGTAGTTCAGCACGTTGAAGACGCCGACCTGCAGGTCGCCGCCGACGACCGGCGCCGTCTCAGGGCGCGGGTTGAGCGTCTCGAAGGTCGGCTTGACCGAGGCCGGGCTCGCGCTGTCGATCGGCGTCGAGGGCTGCAGGCGCCAGGCGTTGAACCCGTAGCTCAGCACGTACGGCGTCTCGGGCAGGATGACGCGATCGCCGTTGCGGACGATCACGTCCTTCGTGAGGTACGGCTGCTCGGCGGGGTGCGCGGCGGAGGTGACCGCACTGCCCCAGCCGTCGTCGAGGATCAGCAGGCGGTCGCGGTTGGCGGCGGCCTGCGCGTTCGCGCTGTCGCCGGCGTCGAGCTGCTCGGTGCTCTTGACCGGCAGGGTGTCGCCCGCGGCCATCCACAGCGAACCGAAGTTGTACGCCTCGTGCGTGCTCGAGAGGAGGTACGAGCCGGTCGGCGCGACGAGCATGCTCTCGAGCGGCTCGCGGGCCGAGCCGACGGTCGATGCGGGAAGCTCGACCGCGTCGGGGAGCCCGACCGCGGCCGTCACGACCTTGGCGCCGCCGGCGCTCGTCGTGAGCTGGGTGAGGCCGAAGTACTCGCTCACGGTGCCGGTCACGCGCACGAGGTCGCCGATCGAGCCGACGGCGGGCATCTGGAAGACGAAGATCCCGTCGGAGACGCCGGGCGTGGTGTCGGCGCCGGGGGTCTGGATCGTCACGCCGTTGTAGCCGCCCGTGCGGTGGTCGGCGGTGATGACGCCCTCGACCGTGACGGTCTTGCCGACGAGCGGGCTCGCCGCACCGTCGCCCTGGACCTCGGCGATCGACGCGGTCTCGGGGTCGGGCTCGGGGTCGACCGGCCCGGCGCCCGAGTTCGTCGGGGTCGGAGTCGAGCTGAAGCTGAAGTCCTTCGAGTTGTCGTCGGTGTCGGCGCCGCCCGTGCGCGAGATGCTGCCGGGCACGGTGTTCGCGTTCGGGTGCGCAGCCGCCGCGCCCTCGAAGTTCGACGAGGTGCCGTAGCCGACGTAGTCGATCACGTTGGCGGCGCCGATGATGGAGCCGGTGCCGGGATTGAGTGCCGTCGTCACGTTCGCGAGGAAGAGCGAACCGCCGGTGCCGCTGATCGCGACCGCCTCGGAGGCGTCGGGGGTCGGAAGCGCCGCTCCGATCGAGCCGTTGCTGTTCAGGGCGACGAGGTAGTTGCCCTTCGCGGGGATCGACCCGCCCAGTTCGACCACGCCCGTCGCCGGGGCGGTGCTCGCGGCCGAGCGGTACTGGACCGACCAACCCTCGAGCGAGACCGCCGAGTCGGTGGGGTTGTACAGCTCGACGAACTTGTGGGTGTACGGCTGGTTGGCGCTGCCGCCCCGCGCGTAGATCTCGCTGATCACCACGCCCGAGCCGTCGACCGCGGCGAACGCGGGCGCGGCGCCGAGCGTGCCGGCGACGAGCGCGCCCGCGGCGGCGGCGGCCACCCCGAGCAGGCTGCTTCTTGTGCGACGTTGCATGACTCTCCTCATCGAACGACCACCTTGCCGCCTCGCGATCGCGCCGAGCGCGCGCCCGGGCGGCAGGACGAATGTTCCGTAGCCTATGGCCGCCCTGTGACACTGCCAAGGGGTTTCCATCGCCCGCTCGCCCTGATTTCACGCGGAATTCACGCGTCTTGCTCAGATGAGCACGAGCCGCCCGCAGGCCCGCGCGAACGAGCGTGATCCACGCTCCGCCTGCACCGGATACGCTGTTCCGACCATGCTGACCGCCGTGCTCTCGCTCACCGGGGCATTCGTGTTCGGTGCGGCCGACTTCCTCGGCGGGCTCGCGGCCAAGCGCATCGGCGCCGTCCTCTCGACCGCCGTCGCCGCGCTCGCGGGCGTCGCCGCCCTCACCGTGCTCACCCCGCTCGTCGGCGGCGTCTGGAGCCCGGCCGATCTCTGGTGGGGCGCCGCAGCCGGGGCGGTCGGGGCGATCGCGATCGGCCTGCTCTACGCCTGCCTCGCGATCGGCCCGATGTCGATCCTCTCACCCCTCACCGCCGTGGTCTCGGCGATCGTGCCGATGGTGTGGGGCCTCGCGAGAGGCGACGTGCTCGGCCCGCTCGCGCCGTGGGCGCTCGGACTCGCCCTCGTCGCCGTCGTGCTCGTCGGTTTCGTGCCCGAGAAGGGCGCGGTGCGCCCGAGCCTGGCCGGCATCGCGATGGGCATCGGCTCGGGCACCGCGATCGGCGCGTTCTTCATCATCATCGACCAGACCTCCGACGAGAGCGGGCTGGCGCCGCTGCTCGTGAACTCCGTCGTCACCGCCGTCGTCATGTTCGCGGTCGCCGGCGGGCTCGCGTTGCGTGCCCGTTCGAAGCGCGAGCGGATGCCGCGGGCCGACGCCGAACCGGTCGACGCCGCCGCACGGGGCCGCGCCCGTGGCATCCGGCTCGCCCTCGCCGGCGGCGTCGTGAACGCGGCAGCGAACACGCTGCTCCTCCTCGGCATCCGCGCCGGCGACCTCGCCGTCGCGGCCGTGCTCGGGGCGATGTACCCGGCGGGCACGATCCTGCTCGCGGCGATCGTGCTGAAGGAGCGGATCGCGCCCGTGCAGTGGGCCGGGCTCGTGCTCGCCCTCGCTGCGGCGGCGATGCTCGCACTCTCATGACCTCGTGCATCGGCACCGGACGCCACGACGGCACCGGGCTCGCGCCCGGGGCCGTCGTGGTCGGGGTCAGCCGATGTTCAGCGTGAACGAGCTCGTCGTCCCCGTGCTCGGAACGACCACGGCGAACCGCTGCACGCCCGAGAGCCCCGCGGGAACCTGGAACTCGACCGTCGCCTTGCCGATCTCGTCGACCGTCGGCGTGTAGGCCCGGTCGACCGGCGAGGTGTCGAGCACGGTGGCGCCGTGCCGGACCTCGACGGTGCCCGCGGCCGTCTCGGTGCGGCTGAAGTCGAGCGACGACAGGTTCACCGTCACCGTCTCGCCGGGCGCGTAGGTGCCATCTCCGACGACCGCCACGCCGACCGCGCGCTGCGCCGTGTCGGGCGTGATCGTCTTGGCCGGGGCCGCGGCGAAGTAGTCGACCATCGCGGCGAGGTCGATCTTGCCGCTGTCGGCCTTCTCCGTGCCCAGCGTGAGGGCGGTGAAGTTGTCGCCGCCCGCCGCGAGGAACGCGTTCGCCCCAATCGTGTACGTTGCGCCCAGGTCGATCGGCTGCCCACCGAGGAACATCTCGGTGATGCGGTTGCCCGGCGTTCCCAGCGGGTTGTAGGTGTAGGTGAACTCCTTGTTGACGCCGAGCTTCAGGAACGGACGCGAGGCGCCCGCGGGCTGCCACTGCTGCTCGAGCACCTGCTTCACCTCGGAGCCCTTGAGCTTGAGGGTCACCAGGGTGTTCGCGAACGGCTGCACGTCGGCGGCCTCGCGGTAGGTCACCGATCCGCTCGCCAGGTCGGCCCGCAGTCCGCCGGGGTTCATGAACGCGATCTGCACCCCGCGCGGCTGGTCGGAGTTGAGCGACCAGAGCTGCACGTCGGCCACGAGGTTGCCGAGCGTCGACTCGCCGCCACGGTTCTCGGGGAACGACGGCGCACCGACGGGGTTCGCCGCCACAGCACGACCGAAGTCGGCGGTCGCGGTGCCGAGCTCGACGCTGCCGAGCTCGTTGGCCACCGCCACGGCCTCGTCGACGATCGGCTTGACGGCCGGGTCGTCGGCGTAGAGCGCCGTGGTGCCGTCCATGAGGGCGCGGATCTCGTTCTTCATCGTGAACGACTTCGACTTCTTGTCGTACGTGATGTCCATGACCGAGAAGCGTTCGCCGTACTGCCCGCTCGAGATCACCGGTCGCCCGTCGATCACGTGGTTGTAGGCGAGGTGGGTGTGACCCGAGACGATCGCGTCGACGTTGTCGTTCGCGCCGAGCACGATCTTGCCGAAGCGCGAGGCGGGGTCGGTCGCGGACGCGAGCGACGTGGTCGCGGCGCCCTCGTGCACGAGCAGCACCACGATGTCGGCCTCGCCGTTCCCCTGCTTGCCGTCGCTGAGCTGGTCGGCGACGCGGTTGACCGCGGTGGTCGGCTCCTCGATGACGAGGCCCTCGATGCCCGCGGGGCTCACGAGCGACGGGAGCTCGTCCGTCACCGCGCCGATGAAGCCGATCGTCACACCCTGGTAGGTCTGGGTGTAGTACTCGGGCAGCGCGGCGGAGCCGTCGGCGTTGCGCACATTGGCGCCCAGGTACTCCCAGAGCGCGAGCGGCATCACCCGGTCGGTGAGGTCGGCGAAGCCCTGGTCGAACTCGTGGTTGCCGACGGCGCTCACGTCGAGGCCCGCGGCGTTCAGCGCCTCGATCGTCGGCGTGTCCTGCTGGATGAAGGACGTGAACGTCGACGCGCCGATCATGTCGCCTGCGGCGGCGAAGATCGTGTTCGGGTTGCCCGCGCGGATCTGCTTGACCGCGGTCGAGAGCGCGGCGATGCCGCCGGACGGCGTGGCCTGCTCGATGCGCCCGTGGAAGTCGTTCACCGTGACGAGGTCGATGTCGACGGTGCCGGGCAGCTGCTGGGTGCCGACGCCCACGACGATCGGGTCGTGATCGCTCGAGCGGTAGGGCGTGCCCGCCTCGGCGGCCGTGCCCCAGTACTCGCGCTGCGACCACTCGGGCGAGTTGATCGTCCAGACCCCGGCGCCGGTGACCCGGTCGGCGGCCGCGGGCGACGCGATCACGTGGTCGAGCGAGCCGAGCTCGCCGTCGAACGTGTACGTGTACTGCCCGCGCGCCGAGGTGAAGAGCAGGTCGCTCCAGCCGGCGTCGGTGAAGACCTTGATCGGGGCCTCCTTGGCGTACGAGTTGAAGTCGCCGACGAGGTACACCGCGTTCTTGCGGCCCTCCGAGAGCGTGTTCGCGAACGCCAGGAGCGACTCCGCCTGCTCGACGCGCTCGCCGTTGTACGGGTCCTGTCCGGTCTCGGGCGTCGGGTCGGCCGGGTTGTTCGACTTCGACTTGAAGTGGTTCGCGACGACCGTCACGAACGACTTGCCGTACTTGAACGTCTGCGCGATCGGCTCGCGCGCGATGTCCCACACGGTCTCGTCGACGACCGTCTTGGCCTCGCCCGACGGCTTCACGACGTCGCGCTTGTAGATGATCGCGTTCGTGATGACGTCGGTGATCGCCGCATCCTTCAGCGCGTCGGGGGTGCGCACGTAGTCCCACACCCGCGAGCCCGCGGCGGCGTTCAGGCCGGCCACCAGGTCGGCGAGCGCCTCGTCGGCCTTCTCGCCGAGCTTGACCGAGTTCTCGATCTCCTGGAGGGCGACGACGTCGGCGTCGAGGCCGTTGATGGCCGTGACGATCTTCGACTTCTGGATCGCGAACTCCGCAGCCGTCGTGGCGCCGCGCGCGTCGGGGTTCTGCGTCGTGAGGGTCGTGAAGTAGTTGAGCACGTTGAACGCGGCGACCGTGATGTCGCCGCCGACGACCGGCGCCGTGGCCGGGCGCGCGTTGCCCGCGGTGAACGTCGGCTTGGACGCCGCCGGGCTCGCGTCGTTCAGCGGTGTGGGCGGTTGCACGCGCCACTGGTTGAACTCGAAGCTCAGCACGCCGCCGCCGGCCGGGAAGTTCACGGCGTCGCCGTTGCGCACGACCGTGTTCTTCGTGAGGTACGGCTGGTCCCCGGGGTGCGCCGCGTTGTCGACGCGGATGCTGTAGCCGTCGTCGAGGAGGAGCCGCGCATTGTTGTTCGCCGTGGTGACGCCGTTGGCCGTCGTCGAGCCCGGCGCGCCGGTCTCGAACGCCTCGACCGGCATGGCGCTGCCGGCGCTCGTCCAGATCTCGCCGAAGTTCTGCGCGTTGTGCGTGGAGACCAGTCGGTACGTGCCCGTCGGTCGTACGAGCATGCCCTCGAACGCCTCGCGCGAGCTGCCGAGCACGGTCGCGGCCAGTGAGGTCGGGGCCGGCGAGCCGACTCCGACCTGAACGACCTCGAAGGAGGCCCCCGCGCCCGAGGCGTTGATCCGGGTGACCGTTCCCTGTTCCTGCACGAGCCCGCTCACGCGCACCAGATCGCCGATCGTGAAGGCGGGCGTGGAGGCGGCGCCGACCGACACGAAGATGCCGTCGGATGCGCCGGGCGTGGTGTCGGGACCGGGGGTCTGGAGATAGAAGCCGGCGTAGCCGCCGACGCGGTGATCCGCCGTCACGACGCCCTCGACGGTCACGGTCGTGTTGACGACCGGCGATGCCGAGCCGGTGCCCTGCACCTGCGCGATGGTGTGGGTGACGGGGACGGCGTGCGCCGGTACGGCGCCCAGAAGCGACAGGCCGACGGCCGACGCCGTGGCGAGTGCGGCGACCGCGAGGGCACGACGGGGCGCCCTCCGGACGGCATCGGCGCGAGCGGGTTCTGCGCCGGGGGAACGTTGCTTCATTGCATGATCTCCTCTGCATGACGATGCCGGAGTTCGCGATGCTCGCTCCGGCGTTCGCGTTCGCCGCCTTCGGGTATCGGGCAGACGATGTGAGCAGCATAGGCTCGCGTCGCCGACAGCGGAAGGGGCTGGCGCCGACTCCGCGCCCCCCGAACGGCCGCCGGCTCGCCGCGCGACTACAGCCGCACGACCTCCGTCACGCGGACGACCGCCGCCCCCTCCTCGGCCGAACCCTCGAGGTCGACCTCGGCGCGGATGCGCCAGTCGTGGTCGCCCGCCGGGTCGTCGATCGTCTGCTCGACGCGCCAGATCCCGCTCGAGGCATCCGACTCGTCGATCGCGACCATCCGCGGCGAGCGCGCCGCGGGCCCTGTGCCGATCTCGTCGTGCTCGTCGTAGTAGCGGTCGAGCGCGCTCGGCCAGTCGACCTCGGGGTCGAGCTCGGCGAGCTCGTCGTCACGCTCGAGCGCGGCGAGCTGCACGCGGCGGAACAGCTCGTTGCGCACGAGCACGGTGAACGCGCGGCGGTTCGTGACGACCGACGGCGGCGCGGGCGGCACGACGGCCTGCTCGTCCTCGGGCAGGTGGGCGGACGGGTCGATGAGCTCGGCCCACTCGTCGACGAGGCTCGAGTCGACCTGGCGCACGAGCTCGCCGAGCCACTCGATGACGTCGAGCAGCTCCTCGTCCTTCGCGTCGTCGGGCACCGTCTGGCGGATCGCGCGGAACGCGTCGGAGAGGTAGCGCAGCACGAGGCCCTCGCTGCGTGCGAGCTGGTAGTGCGAGACGTATTCTCCGAACGACATGCTGCGTTCGAACATGTCGCGCACGACCGACTTCGGCGAGAGCGCGAAGTCGCGCACCCACGGCTGGCTCGACGCGAAGGTCTCGAACGCCTGGTGCAGCAGCTCGTCGAGCGGCTTCGGCCAGGTGACGTCCTCGAGGGCCTCCATGCGCTGCTCGTACTCGACGCCGTCCTGCTTCATCGCGGCGACGGCCTCGCCGCGGGCCTTGTACTGCTGCTGCGAGAGGATCGGCCGCGGGTCGTCGAGGGTCGACTCGATGACCGAGACGACGTCGAGCGCGTAGTGGCCGGTCGCGATGCCGGTGCCGGGCGCCGCGTCGGGGTCGAGCAGTTCGATCGCGGCGAGCGCGAACGGCGAGAGCGGCTGGTTGAGGGCGAAGTTCGGCTGGAGGTCGACGGTGAGGTGCAGCTCGACGCCCAGCGGGTGCGCCGCGGCATCCGCGGTCGGGGCGATCACGACGACCTCCGCGTCGCGGAGGGTGCGCAGGATCTCGAGCGCCCTCCGGGCGAGCTCGAAGCGTCGCGCCCGCGACTCGTGGTTGTCGAACACGAGGGCGCGGATGTCTCCGACGACGTCGCCGCCTCGCGCGATCACGTTGATGAGCATCGCCGCGGTGAGCTGCAGGTGCGGCGTGAGCGCCTCGGGCTGGGCGGCGATGAGCCGGTCGAACGAGACCTCGCTCCACGTGACGAAGCCGGCGGGCGCCTTCTTTCGCACGACCTTCTTGAGCTTCTTCGGGTCGTCGCCGGCCTTGCGCACGGCCGTCTCGTTCTCGATCTCGTGTTCGGGCGCGAGCACGACCACGGTGCCGGCGGTGTCGTACCCGGCGCGGCCGGCCCGCCCCGCGATCTGGTGGAACTCGCGGGCGCTGAGCTGCCGCATCCGCTGCCCGTCGAACTTCGAGAGCGCCGTGATGAGCACCGAGCGGATGGGCACGTTGATGCCGACGCCCAGGGTGTCGGTGCCGCAGATGACCCGGAGCAGCCCGCGCTGGGCGAGGGTCTCGACGAGCCGGCGGTAGCGCGGGAGCATCCCGGCGTGGTGCACGCCGATGCCCGCCCGGACCAGGCGCGACAGGGTCTTGCCGAACGCCGTCGTGAAGCGGAACCCGCCGATCGCCTCGGCGATCTCGTCGCGCTGCTCGCGCGTGACGACGCGGATCGAGGAGAGCGCCTGCGCGCGCTCCATCGCCGCCGCCTGCGAGAAGTGCACGATGTAGACGGGCGCCTGCCGGGTCTCGAGCAACTCCTCCACGGTCTCCTGCACCGGCGTCTTCGCGTACGAGAAGTGCAGCGGCACCGGCCGCTCGACGCCCGTGACCTGCGCCGTCGGCCGGCCCGTGCGACGGGCGAGGTCGTCGGCGATCGCGTCGACGTCGCCCAGGGTCGCCGACATCAGGACGAACTGCACCCGCGGCAGCGTGATGAGCGGCACCTGCCAGGCCCAGCCGCGGTCGGAGTCGCCGTAGAAGTGGAACTCGTCCATCACGACCTGGTCGACCTCGGCGTCGGCGCCGTGCCGCAGCGCGAGGTTCGCGAGGATCTCGGCCGTGCAGCAGATGATCGGCGCATCGGAGTTCACCGAGCTGTCGCCCGTGACCATGCCCACGTTCTGCGCGCCGAAGACCTCGACGAGCTGGAAGAACTTCTCGCTCACGAGCGCCTTGATGGGCGCCGTGTAGTACGAGCGACCGCCGCGCGCGACGCACGTCGCGTGCGCGGCGACCGCGACGAGCGACTTGCCGGTGCCCGTCGGCGTCGAGAGGATGACGTTCGCCCCCGCGACGATCTCCATGACCGCCTCGTCCTGCGCGGGGTAGAGCGCGAAGCCCCGGTCGTCGGCCCACTCGACGAAGGCGTCGTACATCGCATCGGCGTCGTACGGGCGCGGGGCACGGTCGAGGAGGGGCTGGGTCATCCGTCGAGTCTGTCACGCGCCGCCGATCCCCCTCGTCAGCGCCGCGAACATCGGAGGTATCAACGGATATTCTGGATCCAATCCTTGACGATATCGCCAATTGCGGTCTAGCGTGGGCGCGATAGATCGGATGTTTCTGCCGATTCTCGGCGCTCGACACCACGACGAACAAGGGAGTTCACCCGTGTCAGACCAGATCGACTCATCGTTCACGCGGCAGCGGCCACGCCATCTCCTCGGCGCGGTCGCGATGGCCGGGCTCGCCGCTCTCGCCCTCTCGACCCTGACAGCCCTTCCCGCGCACGCGGCGGAGCCCGTCACCGTCCACGTCGCGCCCGACGGCGACGACGCCGCGTCCGGCGACTCGGTGGAGTCGTCGGTGAAGTCGCTCGCCCGTGCGCAGGAGCTCGTCCGCGACGCCCTCCCCGCCGGCGCGCCGATCACGGTGCTGCTCGCCGAGGGCGAGTACTCCCTCGACGACACGCTCGCGCTCACGAACGCCGACTCGGGCGATGCGGCCGCCCCGGTGCGCTGGGTCGGCGCCGGCGACGGGGCCACCCTGAACGGCGGGCGCACGCTCAGCGGCGAGTGGACGCCGACCGGGGCCGACTCGAGCATCATGGTGACGGACGTCCCGGCCGGCATCGACTTCGACGAGCTGTTCGTCGACGACGCCCGCCAGGTGATGGCGCGATACCCGAACTGGGACGACAGCGCCAAGCGCCTCGAGGGCACGACCACCATGGCGACGCTGAACTCCCGGTCGTCGAGCTGGTCGAAGCCGACGACCGGCTATGTCCGGGCGATGCACTGCCACGACTGGGGCAGCGTGTCGTTCACGATCGAGGGACGCAGTGCCGACACCCTGCAGCTCGAGTTCGTCGGCGACAACAACCGCCCGCAGGACTGCGGCTCCGGCCTGCCGATGAACAGCGGCGCCGTCATGGTCGAGAACATCCGCGAGGAGCTCGATGCCGCGAACGAGTGGTTCCTCGACCGCGACACGAACAAGCTCTACCTGAAGCCCGCTGCGGGCGTCGACCTCGCCTCGGCGACCGTCGAGGTGGGTGAGCTCGACGAGCTCGTGACCCTCACCGGCACCTCGCCGAGCGACCCGATCCACGACATCGAGTTCGAGAACCTCGCCTTCGAGCGCACCCATCGGACCCTCTTCGACAACACCTTCGAGAGCCTCTCGCGCGGTGACTGGTCCGTCGTGCGCAAGGGCGCGGCGACCGTCAAGAACAGCCGGAGCGTCTCGTTCACGGGCACCTCCTTCACCGATCTCGGCGGCAACGCCATCTTCCTCGACGGCTACAACAGCGGCACGGAGATCACCGCGAGCCGGTTCGAGAACAACGGCGCCACCGATGTGCATGTCGTCGGGTCGCCTTCCGCGGTGCGCGACTACGCCGGCAACTACTTCACGACGCCCCGCATCACCGACCTCGCCGCGGGGCCGAAGACCGAGGACTACCCGCGCGACGTGCTCATCGAGGGCAACGTCATGCGCAACAACGGGCGATACGAGAAGCAGACGTCGTCGGTCAACATCTCGATGGCGCTCGATGTCACCGTTCGCGGCAACTCGCTCTCCGACAGCCCGCGCGCCTGCCTGAACTTCTCCGACACGACCTGGGGCGGGCACCTCGTCCAGGACAACGACATCTTCGACTGCGTCCGCGAGACGGGCGACAACGGCTCGATCAACGCCTGGGGTCGCAGTCGGTTCTGGAAGACCGGAGCAGCGAACAACGCCTTCGCGAGCCTCGCCGACGGCGTCGAGTTCATGGGCAACACCGGCGGCGCGCTGACCGCCGAGCAGGCCAGGGAGATGATGAAGCTCGACACCATCGAGCCGATCACGATCGACCACAACCGCTTCTGGCACGACGGAGACTGGGCCATCGACCTCGACGACGGCTCGTCGAACTTCGTCATGACGAACAACGTTCTGCTGAAGGGCGGCGTGAAGCTGCGCGACGGATTCGACCGCACGCTCCGCAACAACCTGATCCTCGACGGGTCGACGTACGAGCAGGTCAGCTACATGCCCGGCGGCGACGAGATCGACCGCAACATCACCCTCGGGCGCGTCCCCTACGACAACGTGCTCAACGACCCGACCCGCGCCCAGTACGCGATCGGGAAGAACCTGTTCTGGAACGCCGGCGCCGCGATCGACATCCGGCCGCGCGGGGGCGTCGCCGAGAAGCTCTCCGTCGACGGCACGACGCTCAACACGGCGACGAGCTGGTACGCGGCCGGGCTCGACCGCGACTCCGTCGTCGGCAACCCGCTGTTCACGAGCACCGATCCGGCGGGCGAGTACGACTTCACCGTCGGCGGTTCATCGCCCGCGCTGGCCCTCGGCTACGAGAACATCCCGATGACCGGTTTCGGCGCACCCGGAGGCGCACTCCCGCCCGCGGCGGTGCTGCCGACCGGCACGACCGGCCCCGACCCCGTCGAGCTCGCCCGCCGCAAGTACGTCGAGCGGCTCTGGGGCGGCAGCATCGCGAACATCACCACGACCGCCGAGCAGTCGTCGTATGCGATCAGCGACTTCAAGGGCGTGAAGTTCGTCGCAGTGCCGGACGGCAGCATCGCGGCGGCCGCGGGTCTGCGCACCGACGACCTGGTGCGCACGATCAACGGCACTGCGATCACCGAGCAGCGCAACTCGTTCTGGCAGGCGTACAACGCTCTGCCGGCCGGCGAGGCGATCACGCTCGGCGTCCGCCGGGCCTCGACCGACGTCACCATTGCGCTCACGAAGCCGAGTGAGCCAGAGCTGCTCAACAACACCGCGGGCGTCGTCTATCGCACGGCCGCTTCGCCCACGCGTGAGACGTGGCTCTGGCGCGACGCTGCTCGTGGCGGAGGCGGCGCCTGGCTCGACGACATCGACGCGACGCAGAACCTCGGCGACTCGTGGGAGCTGACCTTCCACGGCACCGGCGTCGACGTGATCTCGCAGATCAACAGCGACCTCGGCGATGTCGACATCAGCATCGACGGCGAATTCCTGAAGACACAGTCGTTCTCGAGCCCCACACGGCTGCACCAGCAGACGGTGCTCTCGATCGACGATCTCGAGCCCGGCGTGCACACGATCACGGGCACGATGAAGTCAGGCAGCTACATGATCGTCGACGCGTTCCGCACCCACCCGCTCGTCCCCGACGTCGAGGCGCCGACCGTCGCCCTCGCGACGTCGCCCGAGGTGCCCGAGGGCGGCTGGTTCACGGGCGCCGTCTCGGTCACGGCGACCGCGAGCGACGAGGTCGACGAGGCGCCCGCGATCGAGATCTCGACCGGTTCGGGCTGGCAGCCGTACACGTCACCGTTGGAGATCGCCGCCGACGGCGAGACCGCGGTGACGGCACGGGCGACCGACGCCGCGGGCAACGTCTCGGAGGTGGTGACGCTCACCGTGCGCCGCGACACCGTCGATCCCGTCACGACCGCCCGCGTCGACACGAAGAAGCGCATCGTCACGCTCACCGCGACGGATGCGACGTCGGGTGTCGGACGAATCGAGTACCGCATCGCGGACGGCGCCTATCAGGTCTACTCGGGGCCGATCCAGGCGGCGAAGAGTGCGACGACCATCGCGTACCGGACGGTCGATGCCGCCGGCAACGCCGAGGCGGAGCGCACGCTCGAACTCGAGCGGAAGGCGGGCCCGAAGGGCTGATCGGCACGAGATCACGGCCGGTGCCTCGTGCGAGTTCGAGGCACCGGCCGCACTCTCGCGTCACCAAGCCGGGCTGAGTCAGTCCTGCGGCGCGAACCCCGGCGTCAGCCGGCCGAGCAGACGCTCGCTCGCGGGATCGAGGGCGCTCGTCGCGTCGCTCGCACCGGCGCGGTGGGCGGATGCCTCGGAGCCCGAGATCTCGACGAGCGGCCCGTCGGCCGACGACCAGGCGATGCGGCCGTGCTCGAAGCGGGCCGAGAGCACCCCCTCGTCGCCGAGCTCCGTGTCGCCGACCGGCAGGCCGAGCGCCCCGCGCTCCCACCCGAGCAGCGCCCAGATGTCGCGCACCATGCCCCGCACCACGCGGGCGCCGTGCTCGGGGCTCCAGTAGATCGAGCCGCCTTCGAAGTGGGCGTGCCCGCCGGGCCGGGTCGATCCGTCGGGCCATGCGACCGGTGCCGAGTCGGTGATCGGGAACCCCAGGATCGACGTCTCCGCGCCGTGGGCCTCCCAGCATTCGGCGACGGGTCCGTGCACCTCGTGCGCACCGGTGCGGCTCGACCAGCACACGGCCCCGCCGTCGAAGCGGCGCAGGTACTGCTGGCCTTCGCCGAGTCGTTCGTGCCGTCCCCGGGGTTCGCCGAGCCAGCCGTGCTCGGTGCGCTTCGCGCCGATCGCGGCGGCGGCGACGAGGAACAGGTCGGCCGGCCGAGACTCGTCGTCGCTCGGGACCCGCTCGGCCCGGACGGGCGCCGTCATCCATTCGGCCATCGCCGATCCTCTCGTTCGCTCGGGCATCGTGCGCGAACCGGGATCGTGCCCGGTGGAACAGGGAAGCCGGCCGCACCTCGTGTTCGGGTACGAGGTGCTGGCCGGCCTGGGATCACCGAGGTTCCGTGCTGACAGTTCCCCCTGCGGTGCACGGGCGGCGATCGCTCACAACGGTATTGGGCGAGTGGCCGCCCGAGGATCAGGGTTAACCCTGATCTTCGCCGCGACGGCGTCGGTCGAAGCCCACCGTCGGCCGCCACACCTCGCCCGGCCGGCCGCCGGTGACGAGTTCGACCGCCGCCTCGACGAGCCGGAACGGCACGAGGGCGGCGAGCTGCACGAGCACGAGCGGCCCGAGAAGCGCGAGCGAGAAGGTGAGGGTCGCGACGAGCGGCGCGAGCCGCCCGCGCACGAGCGAGGCCAGCCCCACGAGGGGCCAGGCGACGAGCCAGATCGGATTCGCGAACGCCGCGATCAGGGTGCCCACGAGCACGAGCGCCCCGATCGCCGACTGGAAGATCACGAGCCATCCCGGAACGCCGCCGAACTCGCGCTCGCGATCGGCCGACACCCACGCCCACATCAGCCGCGCACGCAGGCGCGGGACGCCCTGCTCACGCAGCGCCGTGCGGAACACGCGGTCGTCCTCGCGCCGCTGCACGAGCGCCGCCCGGCGATCGCCGAGCGCGGCCGCCTCGCGGGATCTCGCGTCGTGCAGCACGGCTGGGGCCGACTGCCGCCCGTAGCTCGCGATGAGCCCCCAGAGCGGCGTCGGCACCGAGGCGAGGTCGGTCGGGGCGGCGGATGCCTCGCCGCGAGCGGGAACCCGGTAGCGGCGGCCCGTCTCGGGGTCGAGGTAGACGATCGCCGCGGTGAGCTCGAAGCTCGGGGCATCCGCCGGTCGCTGCGCGAGGCCGAGCTCGGCGAGGCGATCGCCGTCGTCGGCGTGGAACGGCATGCGACCTCCTCGGCTCGCGACCCATCATGCCGCGTGCTGCCGACGTCAGCCGAGCAGCAACGCCAGCCCGAGCAGAACCGGCAGGCAGCCGACGGTCGTGAGGAACACGGTGTCGCGCGCCACGATCTCGGCGGTGTCGTAGCGCTGCGCGAAGTTGAAGACGTTCTGCGCCGTGGGCAGCGCCGCGAGCACGGTGACCGCGTACAGCGCCGTGTCGTCGAGCCCGAACACGAAGCGGCCGAGCAGCCACGCGACCGCGGGCATCGCGATGAGCTTCAGCGTCGAGGCCAGCAGGACCTCGCGGCGACCGCTGCCGGCGGCGAGCATCCGCTGGCCGTTCAGTGAGAGGCCGAAGGCGATGAGCATGAGGGGCACGGCGGCGTGGCCGAGCAGCTCGACCGGTTCGAGCACGATCGGCGGCAGCTCGACGCCCGACACCGCGACCGCGACCCCGGCGAGCGAACCGATGATGATCGGGTTGGTGAAGGTGCCGCGGACGATCTGCCGGGCCGAGGTCCTCCCCTCGACCCGGGCGCCCAGGATCGCGAGCGCGACCGGCGCGAAGAGCAGCAGCTGCAACAGCACGATCGGCGCCGAGTAGGCCGCGTCGCCGAGCATGTACACCGCGATCGGGATGCCGAAGTTGTTGCCGTTCACGTAGCCGGATGCGAGCGAACCGATCACGGTGCGGGCGAGGTCTCGCCGCCAGAGGAGCATCGCGACCAGTCCGAACACGAGCATCATCGTGACGGCGGCGAGGGCGGACACCGGCAGCAGCACGGAGAAGAGGGCTCCGACGTCGGCGGTCGCGAGCACCGAGAAGAGCAGGAACGGCGCGAGCACGTTGAAGGTCAGCCGCGCGAGGATGGGGCGGGCCTCGGGCCCGAGGACCCCGGTGCGCCCGGCCAGCCAGCCCGCGAACACGGCGAGCGCGATCACCGCGAATCCCGTGAGCACCGATCCCATCGCCCTCGAGCCTAGCCGTGCCATGACGGCGCGCCCCGGGGCCGAGGCTGGCCAGGCGTCGTGGGCCCGACCTAGGCTCGGGGTGGCGGACGATCGAACGGGGTGGGGACGATGGCCGGAGCTGACGAACGAACAGTGCGAGGGGCGGGCGACGAGCACGAGGCATCCGATCGCGGGGCTCGCGGCACGGTGCCGATCGAACTCGTGGACCGGTGGTGGCGGGCCGCGAACTACCTGAGCGTCGGGCAGATCTACCTGATGCGCAACCCGCTGCTCGACGAGCCGCTCGCCCGCGACGACATCAAGCCGCGGCTGCTCGGGCACTGGGGCACCTCGCCCGGGCTCAACCTCGTCTACGCGCACCTCAACCGGGCGATCGTCGAGCGCGGCACCCCGACGCTCTACGTGTGCGGCCCCGGCCACGGCGGGCCCGCGATGGTCGCGAACACCTGGCTCGACGGCACCTACTCCGAGCTCTTCCCGGAGGTCACGGCCGACCGCGAGGGCATGGCGCGGCTGTTCCGGCAGTTCTCGTTCCCGGGCGGCATCCCGTCGCACGCGGCGCCCGAGACGCCCGGCTCGATCAACGAGGGCGGCGAGCTCGGCTACTCGCTCATGCACGCCTACGGTGCCGCGCTCGACAACCCGGGGCTCGTCGTCGCGTGCGTGATCGGCGACGGCGAGGCCGAGACCGGCCCGCTCGCCGCGAGCTGGCGCGGCCACGCCTTCCTCGACCCCGAGACCGACGGGGCCGTGCTGCCGATCCTGCATCTCAACGGCTACAAGATCGCGAACCCGACGCTGCTCGCCCGCATCCCCGAGTCGGAGCTCGTCGACTTCCTGCGCGGCAACGGCTACGAGCCGCTGCTCGTGACGGGCGGCTTCGACGGCGAGGACCCGATGGCCGTGCACGCGCGCATGGCCGACGCGATCGACGTCGCGTACGACCGCATCGCCGCGATCAGGGCGGATGCCGCGGCGGGGGCCTTCGCGGCGCGCGCGGCCCGGTGGCCCGCGATCGTGCTGCGCACCCCGAAGGGCTGGACGGGGCCGCGCGTCGTCGACGGCGTACAGGTCGAGGGCACGTTCCACGCGCACCAGGTGCCGCTCGCGGGCGTCCGCGAGAATCCCGAGCACCTCGCGATGCTCGACGATTGGCTGCGCTCGTACCGCGCCGAGGAGCTCTTCGACGATGGCGGGCGCCCGGTCGCGGAGCTCGACGCGCTGCGACCGTCGGGCGAGCTGCGGATGAGCGCGAGCCCGCACGCGAACGGCGGCATCGTGCGCCCGATCCAGCTGCCGCCGACCCGGCCGCACGCACTCGACGTGCCGGCCGACGAGCGCGGGCTCACCGGCGAGGCGACGCGCGTGTTCGGGGAGTGGCTCGCCGACGTCATGCGCGAGAACCCCGACACGTTCCGTCTGTTCGGGCCCGACGAGGTGCTGTCGAACCGGCTCGGCGCGGTGTTCGAGATGACCGATCGCGTCTGGGCCGAGGCGCTGCATCCGCTCGACGAGCACCTCGCGCGGCGCGGGCGGGTCGTCGAAGCGCTCAGCGAGCACCTCATGCAGGGCATGCTCGAGGGGTACCTGCTCACCGGGCGCCACGGGCTGATCACGAGCTACGAGGCGTTCGTCCACATCGTCGACTCGATGTTCAACCAGCACGCGAAGTGGCTCGAATCGGCCCGCGAGGTCCCGTGGCGCGAAGACGTCGCGAGCCTCACCTACCTGCTCTCGTCGCATGTGTGGCGCCAGGACCACAACGGCTTCTCCCACCAGGACCCGGGCTTCCTCAACGTCGTCGTCAACAAGCAGGCCGAGATCGTGCGGGTGTCGCTGCCGCCCGACGCGAACACCCTTCTCGCGACGATGCGGCACGCCTTCGGCACCCGCAACCGCATCAACGTCGTCGTCGCAGGAAAGCAGCCGCAGCAGCAGTGGCTCTCCCCCGACGAGGCCGACGCCCATGTCGCCGCAGGGCTCGGGGTGTGGGCCTGGGCGGGCGGCGAACCCGGGTTCGAGGCCGACGACCCCGCGGCATCCGCGCCCGACGTCGTGCTCGCCTGCGCGGGCGACGTGCCCACCGTCGAGGCGATCGCGGCGGCGCAGCTGCTGCGCGAGCGGCTGCCCGAGCTGCGCGTGCGTCTCGTGAACGTCGTCGACCTGATGCGACTGCAGGACCGGTCGCGGCACCCGCACGGGCTGACCGACGACGCGTTCGACGCGATCTTCACGACGTCGGCCCCGGTGGTCTTCGCCTTCCACGGCTACCCGTCGCTCATCCACCAGCTCACGTACCGCCGAACGAACCACGCGAACCTGCACGTGCGCGGCTTCGCGGAGCGCGGCACGACGACGACGCCGTTCGACATGCTGCTCCTCAACGACCTCGACCGGTACCGGCTCGCGCTCGACGTCCTCCACCGGGTGCCCGGCCTGGCGGAGCGCCCCGGGGTGGAAGCGCTCGCGGAGGAGTGGCGTGCCGCCCGCGTCTCGGCTCGCGCGTACGCCTACGAGCACGGCGAGGATCCCGCGTGGATCACCGACTGGCGGTTCGAGCTGCAGCGCGGCGGGTGACGGTCGCCGCGGGCGGGCGGGCGCTGCGGCAGGATGTCCCGCCTCGATGGCCGGATTCCGCCATCGGTAAGGATTCCTTACTGCTACGTTCGACGGATGCCGACCGTCTCCTCAGCCCGCTGGGCGCTCATGGCCCAGTTCGCCCTGTTCGGCCTCATCCAGGTCTCCTGGATGAGCAGGATGCCGTCGATCCGCGACGCCCTCGAGCTCACCTCGCTGCAGCTCGGCTCGCTGCTCATCATCGGCGGTCTCGGCTCGCTCATCGGCGCACTCACGGTCGGCGCGGTCATCGCGCGATTCGGCAGCCGCAACGTGCTCATCGCGGGCATCGTGGGCAACGTCGTCGGCTTCGGCCTGGATGCCACGGGGCTGCTCGGCTTCGGACTCGGGTTCTTCATCGCCGGCATGGCGGTCAACGGCGTGTGCGGCGCGCTCGTGAACGTGCCGATCAACATCAACGCGGCCGCCGTCGAGCAGCGCCTCGGCAAGGCCGTGCTGCCGCAGTTCCACGCGGCCTTCTCGATCGGCGCCGCGCTCGGCGCGCTCGTCGCGGCGGGCTTCGCGTTCGCCGGGGCCCACGTCGCGATGCAGATCCTCGTCGTCACCGCGGTCGTGACCCTGCTGCGCGCACTGCTCGTCGCGCCGGCGACGACGCTCACCCCGCAGGCACCGGTCACCACGGCCACAGGATCGGTCGACGCGCTCTCGACGCGCGAGCGCAACCGGAGCGCCGTGCGCTCGGCGCTGGGCGCATGGCTCGAACCCCGCACGCTGCTGCTCGGTGTGGTGCTGCTCGCCGCCTCGCTCGCAGAAGGGGCGGCGACCACCTGGATCTCGCTCGCGGTCGTCGACGGCTTCGCCGCAGCGGAGGCGACGGGCGCGATGGCGTACGGCACCTTCGTCGGGGCGATGACGGTGTTCCGATTCATCGGCACCGGGCTCATCGACCGGTTCGGGCGCGTCGCGGTGCTGCGCGCCTCAGGGCTCTCCTCGCTCGCCGGCCTCCTGCTCTTCGTCTTCGGCCCCGACCTCGCGGTGGCCTGGATCGGGCTCGTGCTCTGGGGGTGCGGCACCGCACTCGGCAACCCGATCGCGATCTCCGCGGCCTCCGACGACCCCGATCGTGCCGGCCAGCGCGTCTCGGTCGTGACCTCGTTCTCGACGATCTCGTCGCTCGCCGCCCCGCCGCTCTTCGGGCTGCTCGCCGACGAGGTCGGGGCGCGCTCGGCGCTGCTCGTGGTGGGCGCCGTCATCATCCTGAGCCTCGCCGTCGCCGGGCAGGCGCGGCGTCGGCCGACCCCCGGCGAGACGACGCCGGCGACGCCGACCTCGCCGACCGCCGTCGTCGACGCCTGACGCGCGCAGACGCCCGCGGGTGTCGGTGGCGCCCGGGAGGATGGCCGGATGGCGACGACGAAGTTCGATCCGAAACGTGAGATTCCGAGCTACACCGCCGCGCACGGCCGCTTCGACCTCGTCGAGGTGCCGCCGTTGCGCTACGCGATGGTCGACGGCGAGGGCGATCCCAACACGGTGCCCGAGTACGCCGCTGCGGTCGAGGCGCTCTACGCGGTCTCGTATGCGGCGAAGTTCCAGAGCAAGCGCGAGCTCGAGCTCGACTACGCCGTCGGCCCGCTCGAGGGACTGTGGAGCGCGGACGACCCGTCGACCTTCGTGACGCGCGAGAAGTCGGCCTGGAGCTGGACGATGATGATCTGGCAGCCCGACTGGCTGACGCCCGAGGTGCAGGAGGCCGCGATCGCCAAGGCGCTCGCGAAAGCACCGGCCGTCGCGCGGCTGCGATTCGAGACGCTCGACGAAGGGCTCTGCGTGCAGACCCTGCACCGCGGCGCCTACGACGACGAGGGCCCGACGCTCGCACGCCTGCACGACGAGTTCATGCCCGCCGAAGGCCTGCGCTTCAACGGACGGCACCACGAGGTCTACTTCGGCGACCCGCGGCGCTCGGCGCCTGAGAAGCTCCGGACGATCCTGCGGCAGCCGGTCGCCCGGGTCTCGGCGCGCTAGCGCGAGCGGGCCCGGCACTCTCCGCCGGGCCCGCTCGCCCGCTCAGTACTCCTGCTCGGCGCCGAAGCGCTGACGCGCCTCGACCGGGATGAGCGGGTGCTCGCCCCTGGCCTTGATCTGCTGCACCGACCAGGTGTTGCCGTCGGGGTCGGCGAAGCCGAAGAAGGTGCCGCCGTCGCGCGGGTCGATCACCTGGATCGGACTCGCGTCGACGCCGCGCTCGACGAGCTCGGCACGAGCAGCCTCGGCGTCGGCGACGACGAGCTGCACGCCCTTCAGCGAGCCGGGCGCCATCTCCTGCTGCGAGGGCAGCGAGCCGATCACGATCGAGCAGCCCGAACCGCGCGGGGTCAGCTGCGCGATCTCCAGGTGCTCGGTCACGGTGTGATGGTCGAGGTCGAACCCGACGCGATCGCGGTAGAACTCGATCGACCGCTCGATGTCGCTGACGGGCACGATGACCACTTCCAGGGTCCAGTCCATGATGCGCTCCGTTTCTTGTCGGTGCTTCGGTCTTCTTGTCGGTGCTTCGGTCGGTCCGGGTCGCCCACGAGCGGACGCAGGCGGCCCGGAGTGGTGGTGAGGTCAGCCGACGAGGCCGTCGAGCCGGGCGTAGCCCTCGGTCAGGCCGGTCTCCATGCCGCTCGCGACCATGCCGTCGCGGGCTTCGACCGTCGGGTAGACCGAGTGGATGCGCAGCTTCGACCGGCCGTCACCGAGGTCTTCGAAGGTCATCGACTCGATGGCCACCACGTCGGGGTAGCCCTCGAACTCGAAGGTCTGGATCGCGAGCTCGTTCTCGCGCACCGAGTGGAACGTGCCGTTGAACGCCCAGGCGTCGCCCTTCTCGTCGGTGTGCACGTAGCGGTAGCCGCCCTGCGAGACGAAGTCCCAGCGCTCGATGTCCATCTCGTAGCCGTTCGGCCCGAGCCACTGCTTGACGAGCGCGGGGTCGCGGTGCGCGTTGAACAGCGCCGCGACGGGGGCTGCGAACTCGCGCTCGATCTCGATGAAGGGAAGCCCCTCGGGGGCGGTGATGGTGACGGGGTTCGTCATTGTCCTGTCTCTTTCCTGTGCGGCGCGGCCGGCCGGCCGCGCTCGGAGAGGTCGCCGACCTGGTCGGCGGTGGATGCCGCGGCGTTCGCACCGCGGTCATCGGCGAGCAGTGCGTCCAGCGAGCGGAACTGCTGCTCGTGGATCAACCGGTAACGATCGATCCACGCGGTGAGGGCTTCGAGAGCCGCCGGGTCGAGGTGCACGGGGCGCCGCTGGGCGTCGCGCGTTCGCGTGACGAGCCCGGCGTGCTCGAGCACCTGGATGTGCTTGGAGACGGCCTGCTTGCTGATCTCGAACGGGTCGGCGAGCTCGTTGACGGTCGCCGGCCCCCGGCTGAGCCGGGCGATGATGCGTCGGCGGACCGGATCGGCGAGGGCCATGAATGCGCGATCGAGCCGGTCGTCCGAACTCGGGTCCACGATCATCGCTCCTCCTCAACCTGTTCATTGATCAACCATTTGGTTGATTACAGAGTACGACGATCGGATGCCACGGTCAAGACCCGCGTCGAGACCCGCGTCGAGACCCGCTCGGCCGCGAGGCATCCCGCCGCTTCAGGCCGTTGGAGCGGTTCGAATCGGGGCTTGCGGCGCGGCGCGCGGACGAGAATCATCAGCACTGTCCGCTCACTCGGCGAAGGGAATGCACCATGGCACGGCTCAACCCCTACATCAACCTCAAGGACAACGCGCGCGAGGCGCTCGAGTTCTATCACTCGGTGTTCGGCGGCGAGCTCACCGTCAGCACCTTCGGTGAATTCGGGCAGGCCGACGACCCCGCCGACGCCGACAAGGTCATGCACGGCCAGGTCGAGGGCGACGGCGGCATGTGGATCATGGTCGCCGACACGCCGAGCCACATGCCGCCCGCGCCGGAGACCAGCAACATCTCGGTGTCACTCTCGGGCGGCCACGACGACGATGCGAGGCTGCGCGGCTACTGGGAGAAGCTGCTGGCGTCGGGCTCCCAGATCGTGCCGCTCGAAGTCGCTCCGTGGGGCGACGCGTTCGGCATGTGCACCGACGCCTACGGCGTCACCTGGCTCGTCAACATCGCCGGCGAGGCGCAGGGCTGATCCCCGCCGCACCACGAACACGGAGCGCGCCCGGGCGAGATGCCCGGGCGCGCTCGGCGTTGCGCGGCGGATTCAGCCGGCGACGGGCGCCGCGACGTGCAGCGCGTCGACGACGGGCGCGAGCTCGGGCTGTGCGGCCGCCTCGGCGAGCACGCGCTCGAGCGTCTCATCGTGGATCGGGCGCGCCTGCTCGTAGAGCGCCAGCCCGGCCGGCGTGAGCTCGGTGTAGATGCCGCGCCGGTCGTCGGCGCAGAGGATGCGCGTGAGCAGCGCCCGGTCCTCGAGCCGATTGACGAGCCGGGTCGTCGCGCTCGGGCTGAGCGCCGTCGCGCGGGCGAGCTGCTGCATGCGCATGTGCCAGCCGTCCTGCCGGTTCAGCGCGTCGAGCACGGTGTACTCGACGACCGAGAGATCGACGGATGCCCCGAGCGCGCGCTCGAGCTCGGACTCGATCAGGCCGTGCAGTGCGGCGAGCGTGCGCCACCCCTGTGCGCGCACTTCGACGGCGTCGTCGGCGATCCCCATGCTGCCTCCTCGAAATTTAGTTGCTTGCGCTTTGTATTTGCGTGTGCAAGTATTAACGTCGCTTGCGCAATAGAACGCGCTTGCAACTAATTCCCTCCACTCTAGCAGGAGCTTCGCCATGCCACTCGGACTCATCGCACTCGCCATCGGCGGATTCGGCATCGGACTCACCGAGTTCGTCATCATGGGACTCCTTCCCGAGGTCGCGACCGACTTCGGCGTGAGCGAGGCCACCGCCGGCTGGCTGATCTCGGGCTACGCCCTCGCGGTGGTCGTCGGCGCACTCGGGCTCACGGCCGCCACCATCCGACTCCCCCGCAAGCCCGTGCTCATGGGCCTGCTCGTGCTGTTCATCGCCGGCAACGCCGTCTCGGCGCTCGCGCCGAGCTACGAGCTCATGATGACCGGCCGCGTCATCGCCGCGCTCTGCCACGGCGCCTTCTTCGGCATCGGCTCGGTGGTCGCAGCGAACCTCGTCGCCCCCGAGAAGGCCGCGGCCGCCATCGCGATCATGTTCACCGGGCTGACGGCCGCGAACGTGCTCGGCGTGCCCTTCGGCACCTTCATCGGCCAGCAGTTCGGCTGGCGCGCGACCTTCTGGGCGATCACCGCGATCGGCGTCGTGGCCCTGGCCGGCATCGCCGCACTCGTGCCGAGCCTGAAGGCCGCCGGCCCCGCGCCGAGCCTGCGCCGCGAGCTCGGCGCCTTCCGCTCGGGTCAGGTCTGGCTCTCGCTCGCCGTCACCGTGCTCGGCTTCGGCGGTATGTTCGGCGCCTTCACCTACATCGCCTTCACCCTCACCGAGGTCAGCGGCTTCGCCGCCACCGCCGTGCCGTGGCTGCTCGTGCTGTTCGGCGCCGGTCTCGTCGTCGGCAACTGGGCCGGCGGGCGCCTCGCCGATCGCTCGATCGACGGCACCCTCCTCGCCTTCATCGCCGCGCTCGTCGTCGTGCTCGCCCTCTTCGGATGGCTCGCCACCGGCCCGATCGCGACGGTGGTGCTGCTCGTGCTCATGGGCGCCTTCGGCTTCGGCACGGTGCCGGGCCTGCAGAGCCGGGTGATGCGTTTCGCAGCCGGAGCGCCGACGCTCGCCTCGGGCGCGAACATCGCGGCGTTCAACCTCGGCAATGCGCTCGGCGCCTGGGCGGGCGGCCTCACGATCGCCGCCGGCCTCGGTTTCACCTCGCCGATCTGGGTGGGCGCCGGGATCACGCTCGCCGCCCTCCTCGTGATGGCGGTCGCCGCCGCGACGGCGCGTCGCTCGCAGCGAGCGGATGCCTCCGCGCCGGCCTTCCCCGCGACCTCCCCGACCCCCGTCCCCGCCGCATGATCTCGGCGCAGCGCGCCGCCTCCACACCCCGCTCGATCGACCAGGAAAGCGAATCCATGACCACCACCACCATGCCCACCGTCACCCTCAACAACGGCGTGCAGATGCCGCAGCTCGGCTTCGGCGTCTTCCAGGTCCCCGACCCCGAGACGACCGCGGCGGTCGCCGCCGCCCTGGAAGCGGGCTACCGGAGCATCGACACCGCCGCGATCTACGGCAACGAGTCCGGCGTCGGCCGCGCCCTCGCCGAGTCGTGCATCGAGCGCGACGAACTGTTCGTCACGACGAAGGTCTGGAACTCGGAGCAGGGCTTCGACTCCACCCTCCGCGCGTTCGACGCAAGTCTCGGCAAGCTCGGGCTCGACCGTGTCGACCTCTACCTGATCCACTGGCCGACGCCCGAGCGCGACCGCTTCGTCGACACCTGGCGGGCGCTCGAGCGCCTGCTCGACGAGGGACGGGTGCGCGCCATCGGCGTCTCGAACTTCGAGCCGACCCACCTCGAGCGGCTCATCGCCGAGACCGGCACCGTGCCGGCCGTGAACCAGATCGAGCTGCACCCTGCACTGCAGAACCGCGCGACCGTCGCGGCGAACACCCGCCACGGCGTCGTCACCGAGGCGTGGAGCCCGCTCGCGCAGGGCGCCGTGCTCGGCGAGGCATCCGTCACGTCGATCGCCGCGCGCCTCGGCGTGACCCCTGCGCAGGTCGTGCTGCGGTGGCACCTGCAGCAGGGCCGCGTCGTGATCCCGAAGTCGGTGACGCCGGCGCGGATCGCCGCGAACCTCGACGTCTTCGGCTTCGAGCTCACCGACGCCGATCTCGCCGCGATCGACGCGCTCGAGCGAGACGGACGCACCGGCCCCCACCCGGCCGAGTTCAACGCCGCCTGAGCCGGCCGCACCGACGACGAATGCCGCGCCGGCCGCCCGAGTGGCGGCCGACGCGGCATTCGCGGGTTCGACGGTTCAGTCGAAGAGCTCGGAGAGCCAGCTCTCCTTCTTCTTCTTGCGGCCGTACCCGTTGTCGCCGTAGCCGCGGTTGTCGTACCCGCGATTGTCGTACCCGCGGTTGTCGTAGGGCTGCTGGTACGCCGGCTGACCGTAGGCCGGCTGCTGCGGCGGGGCGGGCGGTGCCTGCGGTGCGGCGGCGGGTGCGGCCTGCGCACCGCCGAACTCCCGGCCGGCCCGCTCGACGATCTTGTCGAGTTCGCCGCGGTCGAGCCAGACGCCGCGGCAGGTCGGGCAGTAGTCGATCTCGATGCCGCTGCGCTCGCTCATCACGAGCACGGTTCCGTCACTGGGGCATTGCATGGGGGCTCCTCCTTCGGGGCCGACCGCGGGCCGGGGTCGATGTGTTCCGATCGTAGGCATCGAAGCTTTGAAGACGCCCGGTGGCGCCGAACACACGAACGACGGATGCCCCGGCGCATCTCCCGGGAACGGGAGGGCGCCGAGGCATCCGTCGTCTGAAACGCGCTGGGAGAACTTAACCGATGACGGTGATGTTCTCTGCCTGCAGGCCCTTGGGGCCGCGGGCGGTCTCGAACTCGACCTTCTGGTTCTCCTCGAGCGAGCGGTAGCCGCCCGACGCGATCGCGCTGAAGTGCGCGAAGACATCGGCCGAGCCGTCGTCGGGAGCGATGAAGCCGAAGCCCTTGTCGGCGTTGAACCACTTGACGGTTCCGGTTGCCATATTCTTTTCCTTCTGTAGAGCCGAGCCGCCGGAGCGGCTGCGACGTGCACGACTTCCAAGTCGTGCGGGTTCCCAGCGACGATGTCCGTCGGCGGGAGCTCGCGTGCCGTTCGTGCAGATGACGACGGCTCGCGAGCCCCACACTAGACGGTGAAGCTGTGATACCGCCCGGATGCGCCGAACGCCGCCGCAGCACGAGGCTGCGACGGCGTTCGACTGCCTTTGGGCTTAGAGGCCGCGGATGTTCTCCGCCTGCAGGCCCTTCGGGCCCTGCGCGACGTCGAATTCGACCTTCTGGCCCTCTTCGAGCGAGCGGTAGCCGTTGCCCGAGATCGCGCTGAAGTGCGCGAAGACGTCGGCCGAGCCGTCGTCGGGAGCGATGAAGCCGAAGCCCTTTTCGGCGTTGAACCACTTGACGGTTCCAGTTGCCATACTGCTGTCCTTCTGTCCTTATGGGCCGCTGGTGCAAGCCCGATGCGATCGACGGTCGATCGCTGCCCCGCACGGCGGGTTGCCAGACGGAGCGGGGGCGAGGGGCGGGGTGCCATGCAGGCATCCGCCGTCTCGTATCGGGTCATGCCACGCGGATCGGTCCGCCTCCGGGCAATCGAATGGAGGCGCGGGCAAGCGCCCGCTTGATGGAGGAATCAGTGAAGATACACTATCGATTTCTTCGCCGCAGCACACCGGTCGCGACCGGATTGTGACGTTCGGATCGGACTCCCGGGGTGAATCCAGCCCGTTCGAAGGCTCGAAGGAGGAGAATCGGGCCATGGATCGCCGCCCCCTCGGTCTCGTCGCTGCCGCATATGCGGCGCTCGTGCTGTGGGCGACCGTCGGTCCGGCGCCCTGGACCACGACGGGCAACCAGGTCGACGGCGGCATCCTGAACCCCGACGCCTGGACCGCCCAGGTGACGTGGACCACCGGCTACCTGGCCGAGATCGCGTTCAACGTCGCACTGTTCGTTCCGGTGGGCGTGCTCGCCGCCCTCCTCCTCCCCCGGCGGGCCTGGCCGCTCGCCCTGCTCGCCGGCCTCGCGTTCACCACCGTGATCGAGCTCATCCAGGTGCCCGAGCCCGATCGCATCTCCGACCCCCGCGACCTCGTCATGAACACGGCCGGTGCGGTGCTCGGCGTGGTGCTCGTCCAGACCGCCCGCATGGTGCGCCGGGCCGGCGCCGTGGCCGCCTCCGAGGTCGTTCCGCCCACCGCGGCCCTCGGCGCCGAGGCGCTGCACGACCTCGGCGCCGAGGCGACCCCGCGCGACCACGAAGACCTGCTCGTCGCCATGGGGAGTTCTGCCGATCGCGCGGCCTGACGCGCGGCTCTACAGTGGGCGGATGACCTCTCCCGACGCCGCGGCCGCGTATGGCTGAGCGCTCGGCGGGCTGGTACGACGACGAGGCGGATGCCGCGTGGCTGCGCTACTGGGACGGCCGCGGCTGGACTCCGCACACGGCGTCCAAGGCGGGCGCGCCGTCACCCGCGACGCCGGGCGCGCCGATCTCCGAGCCGGCCCTCGTCGCCGCGTTCACACCGGCGCATGTCGGCGCACTCGCCGCGACCCCCGACGGCGCCGACGAACTGGCCCACCCCCTCATGCAGACCATGCGCCTCGTACCCGAGCACACGACCGTGCCGACTCCGCTCGGCGGCGCCGTGGCATCCCCGTCGCCGTTCACGACGAGACCGGTGCACTCGGGCGACCGCCTCCCGCGGGGGCGTGTGGCGCTGATCGTCGTGGCCGCCCTCGTGGCCGGGTCGCTCGTCGTCACCCTCGCGTCGAGCGTCGCGGTGCTGCTGCTCTTCTGACCCGGCGCCGCCCCGACGCTGCTCCGACGCCGCGATGCCGGCAAGCCCTTGACGCGCGCCGCCTCGCTGACGAGAGTGTGAGCATCAAGAGGGAGCCGCGATGACCACCTTCGGGGTGGAGGAGGAGTTCGTCTTCCTCGACCGTGAGACACTGCGCCCGGCCGACGTGGCCGACGGCGCCTTCGCGCACCTCGCCGCCGACCCCCGCTTGCGGCCCCTCGCCCACCGCGAGTTCCTCGCCGCGCAGGTCGAACACGCGTCGGCCGTCTTCACCGACATGACGGAGGCGCACGAGGCGCTCGTCGGATTCCGCCGCGGGGTCGCCGCCGAGGCGGAGCGATACGGCGTGATCGCCGCGAGCGTCGGCTGCCCGCCCGATGCGCTGCCGTTCCCGACGATCACCGACACCCCCCGCTACCAGCGCATCGCCGACGACATGGCGGGCGTGATCGCCGACCACCAGATCCAGGGGCTGCACGTGCACGTCGGGATCGACGATCGCGACGACGGCGTGCGTGCGCTGAACGCCATCCGCAACTGGTTGCCGCTGCTGTCTGCGCTCACCGGCAACTCCCCCGTCTGGCGCGGCCACGACACCGGCTACGAGAGCTGGCGCAACGTCGGGCAGCGCCGTTGGACGACGACGGGGTGCCCGCCGGAGTTCCGCGACGCGGCCGACTACGACCGGCGCCTCGAACGGCTCGTGGGCATCGGCGGGATGAAGGACCACGCGATCATCATGTGGGCGGCGCGGCTGTCGGACCACGTGCCCACCGTCGAGGTCAGGGTCGCCGACGCCCAGCTCGAGGCCTGGTCGGCCGTGCTGCACGCCGCCGTGTACCGGGCGCTCGTCGACAGCGTGATCGACGTCTCGCTCGGCGCCGCGGACGCGGTCGTGCCGAGCGCCGAGGCCGCCCCCGGCCCCGAGCTCCTCAACGCCGCGCTGCTGCACGCGGCCCACAGCGGGCTCGACGCACTCGTGCTCGACCCCGTGCTCGGCGAGCTCCGCCCCGCCGACGAGGTGCTCGATCGCGCGCAGTTGCTGCTCGCCCCCGCACTCGACGCGAGCGGCGACGCCGGACTCGTCGCGGCCGGCTTCGCGCGCCTGCGCGAGGAGGGCACGGGCGGGGCACGGCAGCGCGCGGCCTTCACGGCCGGCGGGATGCCTGCGCTGCGGGAGCTCTACACCTCGACGTTCACGGCCGAACGCTGAGCCGGCGCCGTACGCGCGACGGCTCGCGCGACGGTTCCCACGAGCGGCTCGGCGCGCGACTCGTACGGCCGGGCCTCAGGCCGGACGCCGCCGAGACGGGACCCGGTGGCTCGCGGTGACCTCGAAGGTGCGCTGCAGCGGGGTCGAGACCGAGTCGCCCAGGCGCTGCGCGAGCCGCACGAACAGGAAGTCGACGACGGCGAGCTGCGCGATCCTGCTCGACATCGCCCCCACCCGGTAGCTCGACTCGCGTGCGTGCGTCATCAGCACGAACTCGGCCAGCTCGGCGATCGGCGACTCGGGCGAGTTCGTCACGGCGACGGTCGTCGCCCCGCCCTCGCGGGCGACCTCGAGCGCGTGGTTCGTCTCGGCCGTGAGCCCCGAGTGCGAGATGCCGATCGCGACGTCCCCGGGCTTCCGCAGCGCCGCCGAGACGAGCGCGAGGTGCACGTCGACCGAGCAGAACGCCGAGATGCCGATGCGCGAGAGCTTCTGCTGCAGGTCCTGGGCGGTGAGCCCGCTCGAGCCGAACCCGTAGAGATCGACGTGCGCGCCCGCCACGATCGCATCGACGACCCCGTCGAGCACCGTCGTGTCGAGTCCGCCCACCGTCTGCTCGATGGCGAGCACCTCGTGGAAGGCGATCTTCGCCACGACGTCGGACGCCGTGTCGTCGGGGTCGATGTCGGCGTTCGCGAGGCCGAAGCGGTCGCGCTCCGCGGCCTCGCGGCTCACGGCACTCGCGACCTCCATGCGGAACTCGCGGTAGCCCGAGTACCCGAGCGTCTGGCAGAACCGGGCGACCGTCGACAGCGAGGTGCCGCAGACGCGCGCGAGGTCGGTGATGGTGAGGTCGACCACGAGCGTGGGGTCGGCGATGATCGCCTCGGCGACGCGCGCCTCGGACGAACTCAGGCGCGGCACCGCCTCGCGCACGGTCGAGAGCACGTTCGCCGACATCTCCAGCCTTCCGTTCCTTCTCCTTGTGATCGCGCGCCCTATTCGACGGTCGTGTCGCGCACGCTGGAGAGAGCATCGCGCAGCACTCCATCTTCGGCGGCGAGGCGCGCCAGCGCGAGTTTCGGATCCACCCCAGTCATGGTGACGAGGATCGCGGCCTTCACGTGCCCGTCGACGGAGGCGAGCGCGGCGGAGGCCGCAGCGGCGTCCACCCCGGTCGCCTGCATCACGATGCGTTCGGCGCGCGCACGCAGCTTCGCGTTGGTGGCCTGCACGTCGACCATGAGGTTGCCGTGCACCTTGCCGAGGCGCACCATCGCGATCGTCGAGATCGCGTTGAGCACGAGCTTCTGCGCGGTGCCGCCCTTCAACCGCGTGGAGCCGGCGACGATCTCGGGGCCGACGACGGTCTCGATCGCGAGGTCGGCGGCCGCGCCGATCGCGGAGTCCTCGTTGCAGGCGAAGCCGATGCTGAGCGCCCCGACGCGCTTCGCGTACTCGATGGCGCCGAGCACGTACGGGGTGCGCCCCGATGCCGAGATGCCGATGAACGCGTCGGCGGGGCCGAGCCCGATCGCCTCGAGGTCGGCGGCGCCGAGCGCCGGGTCGTCCTCCGCGTTCTCGACGGCCGTGCGCAGCGCGCCGTCGCCGCCGGCGATGAGTCCGACGACGAGCGCGGGGTCGGTGCCGAAGGTCGGCGGGATCTCGCTCGCGTCGAGCACGCCCATGCGCCCGGCGGTGCCGGCCCCGGCGTACACGAGGCGGCCGCCGCCGCGCAGGCGGGCGACGATGGCGTCGACGGCCGCGGCGATCTGCGGGGTCGCCTCGGTGACGGCCGCGACGGCCTGGGCGCTCTCGGCCTGCATGGCGGCGAGCTGCGCCTCGGTCGAGAGCAGGTCGAATCCGGCGTGGGCGTCGTTGACCTGTTCGGTCGAGAGTTCGCCGAGCAGTTCGCGCAGTGCGTGATGCTCGGACGACTGCTGCGGTGCGTGACCGCTCATGGTGTTGCTCCCCCGTTGGTGCGGTGTTCGTCGGTGCGGTGTTCGATGGTGCGGTGTTCGATGGCGATGGATGCCACGCCGGCGAGCGGCGCGGGCAGGTCGAGCGGCTGGGGCCCGGGCGAGAACCGCCCGAGCACGCGCGCGCCCGCAGGGTCGGGGCGGAGCTCGATCGGCACGCCGTGCCGGCTGCAGTACCCGAGGAGCGCGAACATGAGCGACTCCTTGAACGCCGGGTCGAGGCCGCGGGCGGCGCTCGACTCGACGGAGATGCCGCGCGCGGTCGCGTGCTGGGCGATGCGCGCGAGCAGCACCGGGTTCAACGCTCCGCCGCCCGAGCAGACGAGGACGACGGGTGCGTCGTCGACGAGTGCGTCGACGACGGTGCGCGCGGTGAGCTCGGTGAGCGTCGCGACCAGGTCGGCGACGGGCAGCACGCCCCGGGGGTCGGCCCCGGTCTCGCCGCCCGCCGTCGCAGCCATCGCGGCGAGCGCCGCGTCGACGACCCCGAGATCGAAGGTCTCACGCCCCGTCGACTTCGGCGCGCGCGCCGCGAAGTACGGATGCGCGAGCAGTGCGGCGAGGAGTCCCTCGTGCACCCGCCCGGCGGCGGCGAGCCGTCCGCCCTCGTCGTAGCCCTGCGCGCCCGCCGAATGACGGTCGACCACGGCGTCGATGAGGCAGTTGCCGGGGCCGGTGTCGAAGGCCACGACCGAACCATCGGCGCCGACGAGCTGCACGTTCGCGATGCCGCCGAGGTTCACGGTCGCGATCGTGCGCCCGACGCCGCGGGCCTCGCCTCCCAGCCAGAGCCGGTCGAAGAACGCCATGAGCGGCGCGCCCTCGCCGCCCGCCGCGATGTCGGCCATGCGCACGTCGGACAGGACGGGCACGCCCGCGCGCTCGGCGATCCACGCGGGCTCCCCGAGCTGCAGGGTGCCGCGGGCATGCCCGTCCTCGACCCAGTGATGCACGGTCTGGCCGTGCGAGACGATGAGCTCGGGCGTCGCGCCCGAGGCACGGATGCCCCCGGCCGCCGCCTCGGCGAAGGCCTGGCCGAGCTCGGTGGTGAGCCGGTTCCACCCGCCCGCGTCGAGCGCCTCGCCGGCCGCGACCGACAGGATCCTCGCGCGGAGCGCGGGGTCCCAGTCGACGGTGCTCGTGTGCAGCGGCGTCAGCCGCAACGGCGTCGCGTCACTCGCTCGCTCGGGGGCTCGCGCAGGTTCGATCTCGACGACGGCGACGTCGATGCCGTCCGCCGAGGTGCCCGACTGGAGCGAGAGCACGATCACGCGCCGGCTCCCGACTCGAGCAGTTCGCTCGCGACCTCGGCGGCGAGCCGGCTCGCAGCGCGCGTGTGCAGCGTCGGCAGCGGCAGCGGCTCGCCCGGCATCCCGGTGTCGACCACGACGGCATCGGGACGGATCGCCGCGATGTTCTCGACCCGGTCGCGCTGCGGTCCCGGTGCGCCGACGGCGTCGACGATCACGACCAGCTGTCCGTCGCCCGGCACCGCGGCGTTTCCGCGCAGCACCCGGCCGCCGGCCGCGAGCGCCCGCTCGACGTAGTCGGCGTCGCTGTCGACGGCGAGCGTCGAGCGGCCGCGCACGTCGAGCACCGAACGGGATCCCGGGAGCGCCGGGATCTCAGCGTCCACCGTGATCGCCTCGCGGGCGACCCGGCGGGTGTCCAGCGGCATCCGCGTGTTCGACGGAGCCTCGTCGAGCGAGACCGCGAGCCGTCGCACCCGATCGGCGGCGCGCTCGACGATCGCGACGTCGAGCGTCCCGTCGTCGATCGCGGCGAAGATCGCCTGCTGCACCTCGCGGAAGTCGCGCACGTCCTGGTCGGCGACGGCCGCCGCGCCGAGGTTCGTCGGGTTCGAGATGCAGAGCAGGTCGGCGCCCGCGCGGAGCGCCTGCACCGCCCCGGGGCCGGCCCCGACCGATTCGCGCACCGCGGCCATGTCGAGCGCGTCGGTGATGATGACGCCCTCGAAGCCGAGCTCGCGAAGCCGACCGAGCGCGATCGGGTTCAGGGTCGCCGGCGCGGCGCCCCACTCGGGCACGATGATGTGCGCGGTCATCACGGCGGCGACCCCCGCGGCGATCGCCGCGCGGAACGGCGGCAGATGCATGCGCTCGAGCTCGTCGAGCGAGATCGTGAGCTCGGGCATCGCATGGTGCGAGTCGAGGTGCGTGTCCCCGTGCCCAGGGAAGTGCTTCACGCACGCGGCCGCACCGGCCCGCTGGATGCCCCGGAGCTGCGCCACGGCGTGCCGCGAGACGAGCTCGGGGTCGGCCCCGAACGAGCGCACGCCGATGACCGGGTTGCGCGGGTCGGTGTTCACGTCGGCGACCGGCCCGAGCACCACGTTCGCCCCGACGGCGCGCGACCGGTCAGCGAGCTGTTCGCCCACCGCCTCGGTCGCCGCGAGGTCGTCGACGAAGCCGAGCTGTGCCGCGCCGGGCAGCGTCGAACCGAGCGCCGCGTCGACGCGCGTGACGTTGCCGCCCTCCTCGTCGATGCCGACGAGGAGCGGCCGGGTCGCCGCGGAGTAGGCGGCGAACTCGGCGGCGAGGGTCGGAGCTCCTCGACCGGCCGTGTCGTGCAGGTTGTGCGCGAAGAGCACCGCGCCCGCGAGGCCCGCGTCGAGCTCGCGGCGAAGCCAGTCCGGAATGCTCCGGCCGAGGAAGCCGGGCCAGAGCACTCCGCCCACCTGTGACCTGATGGTGGGATCGTCCGCGGCGGTCACCCCTTCACCGCGCCGGCCACGAGGCCGCTCGACAAGCGACGCTGGACGATGACGAAGAAGATCATGACCGGGATCGTGATGATCGTGGACGCGGCCATGATGTAGCCCCACTCGTTCGAGTGCTCGCCGAAGAACTGCTTGAGGCCGATCGCGACCGTGTAGTTCTCGGTCGCCCCGCCGAGCAGGGTCATGGCGAAGATGAACTCGTTCCAGGCGGTGATGAACGAGAACACGCTCGTCGCGACGAGGCCGGGCATGACGAGAGGCAGCAGCACCGAACGGAACATCCGGCCCCAGCTGGCGCCGTCGATGTACGCGGCCTCCTCGAGCTCGACGGGCACCGCCGCGACGAAGCCGCGCAGCATCCAGATGCCGAACGGCAGCGAGAGCGCGACGTAGACGACCATGATGCCGAGCAGCGTGTTGAGCAGCTGCAGGTCGCGCACCTGCACGAACAGCGGGATCACGAGCGCCTCAAGCGGCACCATCTGCACGATCAGGATCATGAGGAGCATCGCCGTGCGGAACTTGAAGCGGAAGCGAGCCACCGCGACGGAGGCGAGCAGCGCGAGCAGCGCGCTCGCGAGCACCGTCACGACGGCGACGATCGCCGAGTTGCGCAGGAACACGTCGAACCCGCCCTCGGTGAGCACGTACTCGAAGTTCTCGAGCGACCACTCACGGGGCAGGAGCTGCTGCCCGCCCGCGCCGGCCTGGGCGTCGAAGGCGCTCGAGAGCATCCAGAACGCGGGGAACAGGGTGAAGCCGAGCAGCAGCACGACGAGCACGGCCTTGCCGCCCGCGATGCGCGCCTTGCGCGCCGACTTGCGGCTCTTGCGCAGCTGCGCGACATCGGTGGATGCCTCGGGCCGGGTGCTGCGCGAGGCATCCGACCGCGTGTTCGTGGTGGTGGTGCTCACAGCTCCTCCTCCTTCAGCATGGTGCGCACGTACACGACGGTGATGCCGAGCAGTACGAGGGTGAGCAGCACGGCGATCGCCGAGCCGAAGCCGTAGCGGTTCTGGCCGAAGGACTCGACGTACGACCAGACGCCGAGGTTCAGCGCCTCGCGATTCGAGCCGGCGCCGCCGGGCATGAGGTAGACCTGCGCGAAGACCTTGAAGTCCCAGATCGTCGACAGGATGATGACGACCGCGAAGACCTGCTTGAGGTTCGGCACGATGATGCGCCAGAAGCGGCGCCAGGGGCCGGCGCCGTCCATCTCGGCGGCCTCGAGCATCTCCTTCGGCACCCCGAGGAGGCCGGCGAGGATCGTGATGGCGACGAACGGGAAGCCGTGGTGGATGACGTTGAGGAGGACGATGCCGTAGAAGGTGTACCGGTTGGTGAACCAGTTGACGGGCTCGTCCTGGAGGCCGAGGGCCTGGAGGGTCTCGTTGACGATGCCGCGGTCGGCGTCGAAGATCCAGATCCAGACGTAGGTGCCGGTGACCGCGGGCATGGCCCAGGCGATCATGATGGCGCTGCCGACGACGGTGCGCCAGAAGCCGCCGAGGCTCGCCATGAGCACGGCGACCGCGGTGCCGAGGGCGACGGTGCCGGCGACGGCCAGCACCGCGAAGCCGACCGTGTTCGGCAGCACGACGGTGTAGAGCTCTGGGCTCGTGAAGATCTCGCCGTAGTTGGCGAGGCCGATCCAGTTGGGCTCGCCCGAGACGATCTCGCGCAGGCCGTAGTCCTGGAGGGAGAAGAGGAGCACCCGCACGAGCGGCCACAGCAGCAGCACGGCGAGCACCGCGAGCGCGGGGGCGAGGAGGAGCCAGGGGCGGCTCCGGGTCAGGAGGCTCTTGCGGGCGGCCCCGCCGGCCGCGCGGGGAGCCGAAGCTCCCGGCGCGGCCGTCGGAACCTGAAGGGTGTTCGACACGAGGTCAGCCGTTCATGATCTCGTCCATCTCCGCGGCCGCGTCGGTGAGCGCCTGCTCGACCGTCTTCTGCCCGGAGAGGATCGCCTGGATGGCGGTGTTGGTGGTCTTCTTCGCCTGGACGGCGCCGAACTTCGGGGTCACCGGCGGGGTGCCGCCGCCCTCGACCATCTGCTGCGCGAAGGGGCGCACCAGCGGGTCGTCGGAGGCGATCGCCTCGTCGAGGAGCGAGGTCTGGCCGGGGAAGTACCCGGTCTCGTCGCCCCACTGCTTGGCGAAGTCACCCGTGGTCATCAGCTTGATGAACTCCCAGGCGAGGTCCTTGTTCTCAGCCGTCTCGAACATCGAGAGGTGCGAGCCGCCGAGCACCGACGGGGCGATGCCGCCGTCCTTGCCGGGGATCGGGGTGGCGGCGAACTTGCCCTCGAGCTCGGCGTTCTTCTCGACGATCGCGGCAGGGGTCCACGAGCCCATGAGGGCCATGGCGACGTTGCCCTGCGCGAAGTTGTCGAGCACGTCGGTCTCCTTCCACGTGGTGGCGCCGGCCGACGAGAAGCCGTGCTCGGTCGCGAGGCCGGTGTAGAAGCCGACGCCCTCCTGCGACTCGGGGCTCGCCATGCCGGAGACCCACTCGTCGCCCTCGAGCGTCGAGACCTCGCCGCCCGCACCCCAGACCCAGGGGTACACGCCGAACTCGGCGTCACCGGGGACGGCGAAGGGCATCATCTCGGGGTGGGCGGCCTTGATCTTGTCGCCCGCGGCGACGATCTCGTCCCACGTGGTCGGGGCTGCGAGGCCCAGCTCGTCGAAGATGTCGGAGCGGTAGACGAGCGAACGGACGCCGGCGTACCAAGGCATGCCGTAGAGCTCGTCGTCGTAGGTGCCCGCAGCGACGAGGCCCTCGACGAGGTCGTCGCCCAGGTCGTCGGCCGCGACGTACTCGTCGATCGAGGCCAGTGCGCCGGCGTCGGCGAACTCCGCGGTCCAGGTCGTGCCGGTCTCGGCGACGTCGGGCGTGGTGCCGCCCGCGATCGACGTGACGAAGCGGTCGTGGGCGTCGGCCCACTGCACGAACTCGACGTCGAGCTCGGCGCCGGTCTTCTCGGTGAAGGCGTCGGCGACCTCGTCGAAGTAGGCGTCCGAGTCGGGGTTGGTGCCTTCCATGATCCAGACGGTCAGCGTCTGGCCTTCGGCGTTCGTACCGCCGTCGCCGTTGTCGCCGGAACCGCCCGAGCAGGCGGTCAGGCCGAGCGCGGCGGCGACGCCGAGCGCGGCGATCGGGAGGAAGCGCTTGTTCATCAGGATGGTCTCCTCGTTGAAACTGGTCGTGGGCGCAGGGGCCCTGGCTGTGATTCTCTGGACAGACGTGATCCGCGAACAGATCGACTCTCTGGAAGTAGTATTCGGGAATGGCGCCAAGATTGCAAGAAACTTCCGAACGGTCGGAAGTCGTGCTGGGCATCGACGTGGGCGGCACCGGCGGCCGGGCGGCGCTCGAGCCGCTCGCAGGCGCGTTCGGCGACGAGCGCGTGCTGATCAGCGGGCCGCCCGTCGCGATCACCTCGGGCGGGAGCTCGGCGCTCGCCGTGACGGGGGCGCTCATCGAGGAGGCGCGCGCGGCGCTGCAGGTGCGGTGGCCCGATGCGCGGATCGTCGCCGTCGCGATCGGCGCGACCGGGATCGCCTCGCTCGTCACGAATCCGGCCGCGTCGCTCGCCGCCCTGTCGGAGGCGGCCGGCGGTGCGCCCGTCGCGCTCGCGATCGACGCGGTGACGGCGCATCTCGGCGCGCTCGCGGGTGAGCCCGGTGCGGTCGTCGCCGTCGGCACGGGCACGATCGCGCTCGGCACCGACCTGCACGAGGTGTGGCGACGCGTCGGCGGCTGGGGCCACCTCTACGACGACCGGGGCTCGGGCGCGTGGATCGGCATCGAGGGCCTGAAGGCCGCGATCCAGACGCACGACGGCGTCACCGCGGATGCCTCGGCGCTGCTCTCGGCGGCGGAGTCGCGCTTCGGCGCCGCGCCGA
Source organism: Agromyces sp. NPDC058126 (assembly GCF_042884595.1). NCBI lineage: Bacteria > Bacillati > Actinomycetota > Actinomycetes > Micrococcales > Microbacteriaceae > Agromyces > Agromyces sp. NPDC058126. The sequence continues at coordinate 488,335 of NZ_JBHVTS010000002.1, forward strand.
CGTGGCCCGCCCAGCTCTACACGCGCGACGACCGGGGCTCGGTGCTCGCCGGGTTCGCGGCGGATGTCGCGGGGCTCGCCGCGGTCGGCGACGTCGTCGCCGCACGCATCATGACGGACGCGGGCACCCTCGTCGCCCGCACCCTCGCCGCCGCGCTCGACCCCGCACTCCCCCGCCGCGCGGCGGGCCTCGGCGGCGTGTTCGCCGCCGGCGGCGAGTTCACCGCGGCGTTCACCGCGGAGTTCGCCCGGCTCGCCCCCGACGCCTCGCTCGTCGTCGCACGGTCGACACCGCTCGACGGTGCAGTGCGGCTCGCGCGGCTCGTCGCCGCCGGCGAGGTGCCGGCGGGGCATCCGCCGTATCTCTGGCGCTGACCCGCTCGGTCGGCACGCCGCTGCGCGTGCCTCGGCTGCCGGGCATGGCGTGAACAGGATGAGCGCGGCAGCGGGCCCGCCGACAGCGTTGCCAGCAGGCTCATCCTGTTCAACCCTGCCCCGGTCAGCCGCGGAGCGGCGAACCGACGACCTGGAAGCGGTGCCCGTCGTGGTCGCCGCTCAAGAGCGGCATGACCTCGGCGATCGACGCGCGCACCTCGGGGAGCTCCAGTGAGGCCTGATGCGCCTCGGCCGACTCCCAGAGCTCGCTGACGTAGACGAAGTCGGGCTGCTCGTCGTTGAAGCCGACCTCGTAGAGGAGGCAGCCGTGCTGCCCGAGCTCGGCACCCGGTCGGGTGAGGATCTCGATCACCTGGTCGCGGGCACCCGGCTGCACGCCGAGCCGCCCGACATTCGCGAAGGTCATGCCGCGATTCTCACGTGCCCCGCCGACACCGTGCGCCTGCTGCGCTCAGCAGCCGGGACCGTCGGGGTCCGCGTCGCAGTCGTCCTTCGTGAGCACGGTGTCGATCTCGCCCACGAGCACCGGCTGCGGATCGCCTGCGACCGCGAGGGTCCCCGCGATGCCCTGCCAGCCCGACCCGCCGAAGCGGTACTCCGCGGCGAGCGCGACCTCGAGCGTCACTGTGTACTCGCCGGGCTCGGCGTAGACGTGGCTCGTGCCGGTCTGGCTGAACTCACGGAGCCCGAGCGCCTCCCAGCTCGCACCCGCCGTCGGGCTCGTCACGGTCGCCCCGTCGCTGTGCACCCAGCGGTACCCGACCGGGGTGAACCGCACCTCCGCGGGCCGGCCGAGCAGCGTTCCCGCCACGACCTCCACGGAGGACGACGCCACGAAGTTCGCCGGAAGCCCCGCGACCGCCCATCCGCCGGGCTGCATCTCGTTCCCCGGCTTCGCCGGCCGGAACGAGGCGATGTCGCGGAGCGTGACCGTCGCGGGTGCTCCGGGTGCGGGCGGGGGCGGGGTCGTCTCGGGCCGCGCGCACGCCGCCTGGAAGTTGGCGTCGCAGAGTCGGGACCAGTCCTCGCCGGACCAGACGTCGGCTTCGCCGGGTGGTGGGCTATGCCCGGCGTCGCCTGAACCCGAGTCCCCATCGCCGTGAGGCAAGGCGGGTACCGCATGAGGCGCGTCCGCACCTTCACCGCGGATTCCCGCTTCAATCTCAGTCGCTCCGTCGGTGTTTTGGCCCGTCAAGTAGTCGACCTCGTTTCCCGCATACGCGGCAGTCCCACCAACGAATAGCAGTCCGGTCGCCACGAGTATGGCGCCACCCGCTAGCAGAAATCGTCGCCGGGCCAAGGCTCAGATCCCGCGGGGAGCAATCGTTCAGGGTCGTCAAGTGCCGAGACAAACTCGAGCTGAAGTGGGCGACGTTCGATCCTGTCGCTCGGAGTTACGTCGACGCCGTCGGCATCCAGGACGCGAACCTCCGAGACGTCCAGGCATGCATAGACGGACACCGCGGCGCCACCGCTCCTATCTTCGTACTCGATGAGTTCGATGCCGTCGACGCTCGAATCGCCAGATGTCCTTTTCCCACTCAAGCGAAGCTGAGCCAGTGACTCCTCGAGTTCCGCCGCGTAGGCGCTCTCTGCAAATGCGCGAATCCGCTCGGAGTTCTCACCACCCGTCTGGGTGAGCTCATCGACAACTGCGAGATACACCTCGTACGCCTCCACCGCGGCGGCGAGCGCCTCCTCGTCGGAGGCGAAGATCGGTGCCCCGCTGGCGGTCGGCGTCGGCGCTGGCGACGGATCCGCTTCGGGCGCGCATGCACTCAGCACGAGAGCCAGCGCGCCGGCGGCGGCGAGCGCGGCGACGCGCGTGCTCGGGATCGACATGGCGTCCACGATAGGTGAGGCGCGGGCGGGTTCGAGCCGGTTATCCACAGGGCGCGTCCTCGGTTCGACGGCGACGGTACCGGAGTACCGAAGTACCGGCCTCGAGCGCGGCAAACATCTCGACCGGCGGCCGGAGAACGGCGCGCGGCATCCCGTCTTCGCGCGCTGAATCGCACCCGCAGGGCCGCCGATTTCGCCCTCGGTGAACGCAATGGGTCGGATGACCCGGTGCGCTTGATTCCTGATCAGCAGCGTGTTTGGCTGTAACGCTGCAATGTCGGACGGGGGTGCGACGATGCAGTTCGGGCGGGAGAGCCACCAGCTCCGCAACGGTCGCGCGCGCACGAATGCGTCGGGGTCGAGGCATCCGCCATTTCGCCGATTCCTGGAGATCACATGCTCGGAAGACTCCTGCTCAAGTACCTCAAGCCCTACTGGTTGCTCCTCGTCGGCGTTCTGGTCTTCCAGTTCGCCTCGGCCATCGCGACCTTCAACCTGCCCAGCCTGAACGCCGACATCATCGACAACGGCGTCTCGAAGGGCGACACCGACTACATCTGGTCGACCGGCCTGCTGATGCTCGCCATCTCGCTCGGTCAGATCACCGCGTCGATCATTGCCACCTACTTCGCGGCGAAGGCGGCGATGCAGGCCGGCCGCGACATCCGCGACGACGTCTTCGAACGCGTCTCGAGCTTCTCCGAGCGCGAGGTGTCGAAGTTCGGCCCCGGCTCGCTCATCACCCGCAACACGAACGACGTGCAGCAGGTGCAGATGCTCGCGATGATGGGCGCCACGTTCCTCGTGACCGCCCCGATCCTCGCGGTCGGCGGCATCATCATGGCGCTCCGGCAGAACGTCGAGCTCTCGTGGCTCATCGCCGTCGCCGTGCCCGTGCTGCTCGTGATCGCGATCGTCATCATCAGCCGCATGGTGCCGCTCTTCCGCAGCTACCAGCACAAGCTCGACAACGTGAACCGCATCATGCGCGAGCAGCTCACCGGCATCCGCGTGGTGCGCGCCTTCGTGCGCGAGCCCATCGAGGAGGAGCGCTTCAGCGAGGCGAACACCGACATCATGGTGATCGGCCGCAAGGTCGGTTCGCTGTTCGTGCTGCTGTTCCCGCTGTTCATGCTCGTGCTCAACGTCACCGTCGTCGGCGTCGTCTGGTTCGGCGCGATCGAGGTCGACGCGGGCACCGTGCAGATCGGCACGCTGTTCGCCTTCATGCAGTACGTGATGCTCATCCTCACGGGTGTGCTCATGGCGAGCTTCATGACGATCATGATCCCGCGCGCCGCGGTCTCCGCCGAGCGCATCTCCGAGGTGCTCGACGCGAACACCTCCCTCGAGCGCCCCGCGAACCCGATCACCGAGTTCACGACGCCCGGCACGATCGAGTTCGCCGACGCCGAGTTCACGTACCCGGGTGCCGAGCACCCGGTGCTCTCGGGCATCACCTTCGGGGCCGCCCCCGGCGAGACGGTCGCGATCGTCGGTTCGACCGGTGCAGGCAAGACCACGCTGGTCTCCCTCCTCCCCCGCCTGTTCGACGTGACCGGCGGCAGCGTCAAGGTCGGCGGCGTCGACGTGCGCGAGATCGACCTCGAGCACCTGTGGGCGACCATCGGCCTCGTGCCGCAGCGACCGTTCCTGTTCACCGGCACCGTGGCATCCAACCTGCGATTCGGTCGCGAGGAGGCCACCGACGACGAACTGTGGCACGCGCTCGAGATCGCGCAGGGCCGCGACTTCGTCGAGGAGATGGACGGCCAGCTCAACGCGAAGATCTCGCAGGGCGGCACCAACGTGTCGGGCGGCCAGCGGCAGCGCCTCGCGATCGCCCGTGCGATCGTGCACAACCCCGGCATCCTCGTCTTCGACGACTCGTTCTCGGCGCTCGACCTCACGACCGACGCCAGACTCAGGCAAGCACTCTGGAGGGAGTTGCCCAACGTGACGAAGATCGTCGTCGCGCAGCGCGTCTCGACCATCACCGACGCCGACCGCATCGTCGTACTCGACGACGGCGGCATCGTGGGCCTCGGCACTCACGACGAACTGCTCGCCACGAGCGAGACGTACCGCGAGATCGTCGAATCCCAGCTCGGAGTGGAGGCCGGCGCATGAGCTCCCGCACCGCAGAAGCAGGCAAGAACGCCAAGCCCGAGCCCGAGCTCACCGAAGAGGAGCGCCTCGAGATCGAGCTCGGCGAGCAGGCGCGCATCAACGCCGACGACTGGTCGGGCGCGGTCGCCCCGGGCAAGGCGAAGAACTTCGGCCAGAGCTTCGGGCGCCTCGTCGGCCTCCTGAAGCCGCACGCCTTCGCGTTCGTGTTCGTCTCCATCCTCGGCGCGCTCGGCGTCGTGCTCACGGTGCTCGCACCGAAGGTGCTCGGCGAGGCGACGAACATCCTGTTCGAAGGCGTCGCGTCCACCGCGCTCGGCCAGCAGTTCCCCGCCGGCACCTCGCAGGAGCAGGTCGTCGAGGCGCTGCGCGCCGCCGGCCAGACCGACTTCGCGAACATGGTCGCCGCGATGGAGAACTTCCAGGTCGGCGCGGGCGTCGACTTCGTACGCCTCAGCCAGGTCGTCATCATCGTGCTGGGGCTGTACTTCCTCGCCTCGGTGCTCACCTGGCTGCAGGGCTACGTCATCAACGTCATCATGGTGAAGACGATGTACCGCCTGCGCGAGTCGGTCGAGGCGAAGATCAACCGCCTGCCGCTCAGCTACTTCGACAAGGTGCAGCGCGGTGAACTCATCTCGCGCGTGACGAACGACATCGACAACATCACCCAGACGATGCAGCAGTCGCTCTCGACCGTGATCACCTCGGTGCTCACCGTCGTCGGCGTGCTCATCATGATGTTCTCGATCTCGTGGCAGCTCTCGCTCGTCGCCCTCGTGTCGCTGCCGCTCATGGGCGTGATCTTCGGCGTCATCGGGCCGAAGTCGCAGAAGGCCTTCGGCATCCAGTGGCGCAAGGTCGGGCGCCTCAACGCCCGCGTCGAGGAGTCCTTCTCGGGCCACGCGCTCGTCAAGGTCTACGGCCGCGAGCAGAGCTCGCGCGCGGCGTTCAAGGCCGAGAACCAGGAGCTCTACGAAGCCAGCTTCAAGGCGCAGTTCCTCTCGGGCATCATCATGCCCGGCATGATGTTCATCGGAAACCTGACGTACGTGGGCATCGCGGTGCTCGGCGGCCTGATGGTCGCGAGCGGCCAGCTCCGACTGGGTGACGTGCAGGCGTTCATCCAGTACTCGCAGCAGTTCACCCAGCCCCTCTCGGAGCTGGGCGGCATGGCGGCGGTCGTGCAGTCGGGCACCGCCTCGGCCGAGCGCGTCTTCGAGCTGCTCGACGCCGAAGAGCAGGAGCCCGACGCGAAGGACGCTCCGGCACCGGTCGACGGTGACGGCACCATCGTGTTCGACCACGTCGCGTTCTCGTACTCGCCCGAGCACCCGCTGATCACCGACCTGTCGTTCCGGGTCGAGCCGGGGCAGACGGTCGCGATCGTCGGCCCGACCGGCGCCGGCAAGACGACCCTCGTGAACCTCATCATGCGGTTCTACGAGCTCGACGGCGGGCGCATCCTGCTCAACGGCCAGAACATCGCCGACCTCACCCGCCGCGACGTGCGGGCGAAGACCGGCATGGTCCTGCAGGACCCGTGGCTGTTCGCCGGCACGATCCGCGAGAACATCAGGTACGGCCGTCAGACGGCGACCGACGACGAGGTGCTCGCGGCCGCGAAGGCGACCTACGTCGACCGCTTCGTGCACTCGCTGCCCGACGGCTACGACACGAAGCTCGACGAGGACGCGTCGAACGTCTCGGCGGGTGAGAAGCAGCTCATCACGATCGCCCGTGCGTTCGTGGCCCAGCCGAGCGTGCTCATCCTCGACGAGGCGACGAGCTCGGTCGACACCCGCACCGAGCTGCTGCTGCAGCACGCGATGGCCGCGCTCCGCGAAGGCCGCACCTCGTTCGTGATCGCGCACCGTCTCTCGACGATCCGCGACGCCGACCTCATCCTCGTGATGGAGCACGGCGACATCGTCGAGCAGGGCAACCACGACGAGCTCATCGCCGCGAAGGGCGCGTACTACCGCCTCTACAACTCGCAGTTCGAGCAGGCGGCGACCGACCTCGACGCCGAGCAGGCGCTCGGCGACTCGACGGTCGTCACGGCCTCCGACGCCGAGCCGCAGGCCGGTCTCCTCAAGGGCATCGAAGCCGAGATGGCCGAAGAGATCGAGTAGCCGAGCACGCGGCACGCAGAGCTGAGGCCCGGACGACCTTCGTCGTCCGGGCCTCAGTCCGTCTCAGGATGTCTCAGCACGCCTCAGCGGCGTCGGGACTCAGCGACCGCCCTTCTTCACGGGGGCGACCTCGAAGGCCCGCTCGATCTCCTGGCTGAAGCTGCCGCCGGCCTCGTCGGTCGACGTCACCCGCAGGTCGACCCAGCCACCGGCATCCGGCACGCTGATGTCGGCGTCGTAGCTCACGAGGTACGAGCGCCCGGCCGGGAACCCGCCATCGGGCACCTCACCCGGGCCCGAGTCATCCGTGGAGACGATCTCGAGGTCGACCGGCTGCCACTCGCCGCCGGCGGTGCGCACCTCGAGGGTCGCGCCCGACACGGCCGCCGAACCGACGGCACCGCTGATGTGGCCGATCTCGAGCCCGAGCTCGACGGGCTTGCCCTTCTTGCGGTCGGCACCCACGCGTCCGCGCTCGTCGAGGTCGACGTCGTAGTACGCCTGCATCATCGGCAGGATCTGCCGGGTGTAGTCGCTCGAATCCCAGGTCGACGAGAACGCCCACTCGGTGCGCGTCATCGTCGATGACGGCAGGGCGCCGCCGTCCTGGGTCGTCGTGTTCACCACGCGGACGTCGTGCTCGCCGTCGGGGATGCCCCAGCCGTTGAGGCTCTGGTACTCCGACGTCTTCACGAGCTCACCGTCGAGGTGCAGCTCGATCGACTGCGTGATGCCGGGGGTGCCGGCGTACATGTCGATTCCGCCGGTGCGCTGCGCCGAGTCGCCGTCGGCCCACGAGGGCAGGTTCAGCTGGATCCCGTCGCCCGAGCGCAGCGGCGCCCAGTAGCCCGGACCCACGTAGGGGCGCACGACGGAACCGAAGTAGCTCGCCTCGGTCTGTTCGCCCGGCTCGTACGCCCGGACGACGTCTCGGATGTCCCAGCCCCAGTCGACCGAGTTGACGTTCTGGTACCACTCGACCTGGTCGGTGTTCACCCACTCGGTGCGTTCGATGCCGCGCGAGGTCCGCATCGGGTATCCGGTGCCGTACTCGGTGCTCGGCACGAAGTCGTACCGGTACTCGCCGACGGTCGACCCCTTCTCGCCGTAGTACGTGGTGTCGATGCGCGCGAGCTTCTTCGGACGGTACGCGAGCTTCTCGGGAACCGAGCCGTCGCTGTACCGGGCGATGTCGAACACTTCCTCAGCGATCGGCATGCCCTCACCCGTGACGGTGACGGGCTTCTTGGCGATGGCGTCGAGCACCTTCCGCCCCTGCACACCGCTGATCGCGGCGACCGGGATGGCGACGTCGGTCGTGTAGTCCTCCGAGCCCACCCATTCGCTGAGCTCGCCGTCGCCGTCGTTGACGACGATGAGCAGCTTCGCTCCGGCCGCGGCCGCGTTCGCGGCACGAGCCGACGCCGACACCGTGTCGGATCGCGTGACGACCGCGACCTTGCCCTTCACCTCGGCGGCCGCGAACTCCTCGGCGCTACCGAGTCCGGCTGCGACCGCGCGGACGCGGACCTCGCCGTCGAGCAGCGTCGAACCGGCCTGCGCGATGAGGTCGAGCTCCTCCTTGCCCGCCTTCAGCGCGAGCAGCGGATCCTGCAGGCGCCACCGGGTCGTGAAGTCGAAGCTCTCGGCCTCGGGGGCGTCCATCGGCTGCGCGTAGAGCTCGTCGATCCACACTGGCGCGAGCGCGCTGCCGCTGAAGCCGTCGACCTTGAAGTCCATGCGGCGCACGACCGCCTCGACCTCGTCGTCGCCCACATCGACCGTGACCGGCTTGGCGGCGCGGGCGTCGAACGCGACGTTCTTCGCCCCGTCGAGCACGACGTCGGGGTCACCGACGAGCGCGATCGCCGCCGTGTCGGCGTCACGGTCGACGTTCATGAACGACATCACCGAGTAGAGACCGGCCGGCAGGCGCAGGGTGGTCTCGCCGGCGACCCCGAACGAGGCGTACCAGCCCGTGGCCGCGTTCCAGATCCATCCGTAGGTGTCGGTCGGCTCGCCATCGAAGTCGGTCGCCGTGACGGTGAGGTCATACCGCTCGGCCTCGGCGATCACACCGAGGGCGGTACGGGTGGCGATCTCGCCGTCGACCGAGGCGGTGAGCGCGCCCGACAGCTGCGCGCCCGCGGGCACCTTCGCCGGGTCGGCGGTCATCGTCACCGTGCGGGTCTCGCCGGCGGGGATGGTCACCTCATCGGCGTCGATCGCGAGCACGTCGGATGCCGCGCGGGCGGACATCGGCTCGAGGCCGCCGCCGCCCGAGCCGGGGGTGGTGTCGACGAGGGAGGCCTCGATCGTCAGCACGACCTCGGCGTCGCCGCAGTTGGTGTACTCGATCGTGCGAGCGACCGGCTCCGCGGCCTCGCCCCACGAGAGCATGCCGAAGTCGCCGGAACCCGAGGCGACGATCGTCGAGTCGACGGCGTTCGCGACGTCGACCACGCCGGCACCGACTTGGTACGGGGTGAGTCCGACGTCGGTCGCGGTGCTCACGAGCGCCGCGCGCAGCTGGGCCGCGGTGTACTCGGGATGCTGCTGCTTGACGATCGCCGCGGCACCGGCGACGTGCGGCGTGGCCATCGAGGTGCCACTCATGCCGATGTACGCGCCGTCACCGGGGCTGTCGGCCGAACGGGCGGCGGTCACATCGTTGCCCGGACCGGCGAGGTCGGGCTTCAGCGCGCCGGAGCGGACGAGCGGACCCTGGCTCGAGAACCACGAGAGCTCGCCGCTCGGGTCGTCGACCGAGCCGATCGTGAGCGCGCTCGCGGCGGCGCCGGGCGAGCCGATCGTCTCGGGCGACGACGAGTTGCCCGCCGCGACGACGAAGAGCGCGTCGGTCTCGGCCGAGATGGTGTTGAGCGCCTCGGACATCACGTCGAGTCCGTCGGAGCCCTGGCGGGTGCCGAGGCTCATCGACACGATGTCGGCGCGCTCGGCGGCCCACTCCATCGCGGAGATGATCCACGAGTCCTGGCCCGAGCCGCCCGCGTCGAGCACCTTGCCCACGAGCAGGTCGGCACCGTCGGCGACGCCGCGGTGCGTGCCGTCGCTCGCGGCCCCGTTGCCGGCGATCGTCGAGGCGACGTGGGTGCCGTGGCCGTTCGGGTCCCACGCCACCTCTTCGCCGGGCACGAAGCTCGTCGACTCGGCCAGCACGCGGCCCGCGAGGTCGGGGTGGGTGTCGTCGTACCCGGTGTCGAGCACGGCGACGGTCACGCCGTCGCCGGTGTAGCCGGCGGCCCACGCCTCGGGGGCTCCGATGTACGGCACGCTCGAGTCGAGGGTCGCCTCGACCTTGCCGTCGAGGTGGATGGCCTCGACGCCGCCGCCGAGCTTCGCCTCGGCCGGGTCGGCGCTGAAGGCGCGGGCGCCCGCGGCGGGCGCCTCGGTCAACGCGGCCCAGGTGTCGGCGGCGCTCGCGTGGTCGGCGGTCGCCGCGGCGCCGCCGATGCTCGCGAGCGGCGCGCCCATCTCGACGCCGGGAACCTGAGTCGGTGCCGAGCGGCGGCCGGCCGCGGCATCCTCGAGCTCGACGATGATCGGGGTCGCATCGACCGAGGCGTCGTCGTAGCCGAACTCGATGAGCTGCGACACGTTGAAGAGATCGCGATCGAGCACCCCCGACGCGAGGTAGGGCATCGCGGCGGCGGGCAGCACATGCAGGTCTCCGTCGACCTCGATGGTCTGCACGCCGGCGCCCGGCTGCGCGGTCTCGATCTCGACGGCATGCGTGCCGTCGGCGAGGTCGGTGACGCGCACGCGGTCGCCGGTGATGAGGGTGACCGCGTGCTCGTCGGCTGGGGCGGCGGCGGGCGCGTTCGGGGCGCCTCCCCCACCGCCCGGATCGCCGGGATCGGCCACCGCCGGCAGGGCGGCGGCGCCGATGCCGGCGACGCCGATCGCGATGCCGCTGATGGCGGCCGCGATCGAACGGGAACGGCGCGATGCTGGTGTTCTGTTGCTTCGTGGCATGTAAGGGATACCTCTCGCATGTCGGATCTGACTTGCTGAGCACGCTTCCACACGGCGCCGGTTAGTGTGGTGGCGGAGAGATGCCATGGCCTCGATCCGCCACGACGGGGTCGCAGTCGACCCGGCTCGACGTGAGGTCGGTCGCGTGCGGAGACCGGGCCGCGGAGAACGGAAGGGCCCGGGTGCTCGAGGCGATCGGATTGGACGACGAGCACACGTCGGTCTACCGGCTGATCCTGCAGCGGCCGTCTGCGAGCGTCGACGAGCTCGCCGCCGCGGCGGAGTCGACGAGCGCCCGGATCCGGCGCATCCTCGCCGAACTCGAACGGCTGGGCCTCCTCGCCCGTCAGGCCTCCGCACCCGATCGCGTCGTGGCATCCCCACCCTCGATCGCCCTGCGCCCCATGCTGCTCGAGCGCGAACGCGGACTCGCCCAGGCGCACGAGACGCTGCTGCAGCTCAGCGAGATCTACCGCGAGGGTGCCGCGCAGCGTGTCGCGCCCGACGTCGTCGACGTCATCGTCGGCGCCGACGCGGTGCGGCAGCGATTCGCGCAGCTGCAGGCGTCGGCGACCGAGCAGGTGAGCGTGTTCATGCTGAGCGAGATCGCGTTCCTCGGCGCCGAGGAGAACGAGGAGGAGGATCGGGCGCTCAACCGCGGCGTGCGCTATCGCGTGATCGTCGAGAAGGGCGTGCTCGAACGGCCGGGCTTCATCGAATCGGCCCGTGAGGCCGCCCCGTACGGCGAGGAGGTGCGGGTGCTGCCGACCCTCCCGACCCGGCTCGCCATCGCCGACGACCAGATGGCGCTGCTGCCGATGCGATCGCACGGAGATGCCCGCGCCTCGGGCGCGCTGCTCATCCACCCGAGCGGGCTGCTCGACCTCGTCCTCGCGATCTTCGAGGAGTTCTGGGCGACGTCGACCGAGTTCCTCACCTCCGGCGAGATCCCCGGCGCGCACGATGCGATCGACCGGGATCTGCTGAAGCTCCTGCTCCTCGGCCTCACGGACGCCGCCGCCGGCGCGCAGCTCGGGATCTCGGTGCGTACCGTGCAGCGCCGGATCGCCGAGCTCATGGAGACCGCGAAGGTGTCGACGCGCATCCAGCTCGGCGCGGAGGCGGTCCGACGCAGCTGGGTCTGAGGCATCCCGGTCGCGGCGACGCGACTACGCTGGAACGCGATGGGCCATCGGCCCGAAACCCTCGAGGAGACTCCGCACTCGTGACCGGCACCCCGCAGCTCGCACCGACCTGGCGGCTGTGGCTGGTCTGGGGCGTCAGCGTCGCCGCGTACATCGTGTCGGTGACGAACCGCACCTCGCTGTCGGCCGTCGGCGCCGACGCGGCCGTCAGGTTCGACGCGGATGCCTCGACGCTGTCGATGTTCGCGGTGATCCAGCTGGCCGTCTACGGCGGCATGCAGATCCCCGTGGGTCTCCTGCTCGACCGATTCGGCGCCCGCCCCATCGTGACCGCGGGCATGGCGCTCATGGCGTCGGGCCAGCTCGTGATGGCGCTGTCGACCGACGTCGGCACGGCGATCATCGCGCGCGTGCTGCTCGGTGCGGGCGACGCCGCGATCTTCCCGAGCGTGCTGCGCGTCGTCGCGACCTGGTTCCCGCAGCAGCGCGCGCCGCTCATGGTGCAGCTCACCGGCATCATCGGCCAGACGGGCCAGCTGCTCGCGCTGCTGCCGATGGCGGCGCTCCTGCACGCGACGAGCTGGACGGTCGCGTTCGGCAGCCTCGCCGGCCTCGGCGTGCTCTTCACGATCCTGACGTTCGCGATCGTGCGCAACCACCCGCCGACGAGCGATGCGGATGTCTCGGTCAACACCGAGACCGGGGCGATCGCCGTCGTCCGCTCCTCCGCCGACCTGCGTCAGGGGTTCCGCGAGTCGTGGGGACACCCGGGCACCCGGCTCGCGTTCTGGTCGCACTTCACGACGCCGTTCGCGGGCACCGCCTTCGTGATGCTCTGGGGCTTCCCGTTCCTGACCGCCGGCGAGGGACTCACGCCCGCGATGGCGTCGCTCGTGCTCAGCGCGTTCGTCGTGTTCGGCATGCTCGTCGGGCCCGTGATGGGCGCACTCTCGAGTCGGCATCCCCTGCGCCGCTCGCGCATGCTCGTGCTGCCGACCATCGCGATCCAGGCGGTCGTGTGGCTCGTGGTCATCGCCTGGCCGGGCCCCGCGCCGCTGTGGCTGCTGTTCGCCCTCGCCCTCGCTCTCGCGACGGGCGGCCCGGCGTCGATGATCGCGTTCGACCATGCGCGCACTCACAACCCGAGCCACCGGCTCAGCACCGCGACCGGCATCGTCAACGGCGGCGGGTTCATCGCGGGCCTCATCGCGATCTTCCTGATCGGCCTCGCGATGGACCTGCAGGGCGCCGGCACCCCCGACACGTACTCGCTCGAGGCGTTCCGCCTCGCGTTCCTCACGCAGGTGCCGCTCTGGGTCGTGGGTGCGGCGTTCATCGTCGTCGAGCGTCGGCGCACCCGCGTGCGGATGGGGCTCGACGAGCCGCGCACGCGCCGGCGCAGGCGCGACCGAGATCCCAGCTGACGCCCGTCGAGTTCCGGCGAGCAATCCTCAAGATCACCTTGACAGCCGCGCGCGAGTCGCGGAAGGCTATGCCCTAGGGTCCGCGGAGCGCCAGAGGCGTGACGAACAGGCCGTCGAATGACGACGTCGTCACGATCCGACCTCGGCCGAGGGACGGGCCGAAGGAGTCCGCTCATGGCTGGAAATCGCTCCATTCGCACTCGCGTCGCCGTCGTCGTCGCCGCACTCGCGCTGACGTTCACGGTACTGAGTCCCGTCGGCGCCAATGCCGCCGAGGACGACGGCGCCCTCGACATGTACACGGCGGAGGTCAGCGGCGACGAAGCCGCCGAGATCGCCGCGGGCGGGTTCGATGTCGCGAACCGCACGGTGACCGAGACCGGGGTGAGCATCGACCTGGTGCTCACCGCCGACGAGGCGAAGGCCCTCAAGGCCCGCGGCGTCGACGTCAAGGTCAAGAAGAACAAGGACGGCAAGTCGGCCAAGCAGCTCGCGGACGAGCAAGCCGCCTCGGGCTACGAGGTCTTCCGGTCGTGGGACGAGCGCGGAGGCATCCGCGACGAGCTGTACCAGCTCGCGAAGAAGAACCCGCAGGTGGTGAAGCTCGAGGTGCTCGGCCACACCTACGAGGGTCGCGAGATCATCGCGATGAAGGTCACCCAGGCCGCGAAGGGCACTCGCGACGGCGCACGACCGGCGGTGCTGTACAGCTCGACCCAGCACGCACGCGAATGGATCTCGACCGAGGTCAACCGGCGGCTGATGAACTACTACATCGACGGCTGGAAGAACAACGACAAGGAGATCAAGAACCTCCTCAAGAACAACGAGCTGTGGTTCGTCGTCGTGGCCAACCCCGACGGCTACCAGTACACGTTCGACCACGAGCGGCTGTGGCGCAAGAACCTGCGCGACAACGACGGCGACGGCCAGGTCACGCGGGCCGACGGCGTCGACCCCAACCGCAACTACCCCGAGCACTTCGGCTACGACGAGGAGGGGTCGTCGTCGCAGAGCTCTAGCGACACGTACCGCGGCCCGTCGGCCGGATCAGAGCCCGAGACGCAGGCGATGATGTCGCTGTTCGACCGGGCCGACTTCTCGTTCCAGGTCAACTACCACTCGTTCGGTCAGTGGCTGCTGTATGCCGAGGGCTGGCAGACCGGCACGCCGACGGCCGACGACCCGATCTACTACGCGCTCTCGGGCAACCGCGACAACCCGGCCATCGACGACTTCGAACCGGGCCTGTCGTCGGACGTGCTCTACGTGACCAACGGTGAGACGACGGACTTCGCGCACTCCCAGCGCGGCACGCTCGCCTGGACGCCCGAACTCGGCGAAGGCTCCGACGGCGGCGGGTTCGTGTTCCCCGACGACGAGGCGCAGGTGCAGGCCGAGTTCGAGCGCGCACTGCCGTTCGCGCTCGACGTCGCGAAGTCGGCGGCGAACCCCGCCGAACCGGTGTCGCACCTCGGCCTCGAGACGAAGCCCTTCTACCTCGAGAGCGATGACACCTACAAGGCCGGCCTGCCGCTCGTGAACTTCACGTTCGACTACTCCTACGGCGACCCGCAGGAGGTGCGCGTCACCGCACGGCGCAACCTGGGCGACGTCACGCTGAAGTACTCGATCAACGGCGATCCCGCGGTGAGCGCCACGACCGAGGAATGGACCGGCGGCGAGCGATACGGCGGCACGACCGGCGTGCACTACCGGGTCATGAGCGGGTTCGTGACGGGCACCGAGCCCGGCGACGAGGTCGAGGTCTGGTTCGAGGGCGGCGGCGAGACGAGCGACTCGTTCACCTACCAGGCCGTCGAGGAGTCCGACGACGACGTGCTGATCCTCGCGTCCGAGGACTACACGGGCGCCTCGCCGGTGCAGGCCGGCGGGCCGAACTACCTCGCCTACTACGAGGACGCGCTCGACGCGAACGGCACCGGGTACGACGTCTACGACGTCGACGCACGCGGCAGGACCGCACCCGACGCCCTGGGCGTGCTCTCGCACTACGAGGCCGTCGTCTGGTACACGGGCGATGACATCATCACTCGCGAACCCGGCTGGGGCGGTGGCAACGCCTCGCGGCTCGCGATGGACCAGACGCTCGAGGTGCGCGACTTCCTCAACGAGGGCGGGCAGGTGCTCTACACCGGCAAGTACGCGGGCACCCAGTACGCGGCCGCGCAGCTGTACGACCCGACCGCCGCCAACGCGCAGTGCAGCGCCGACCCGGCCGTGGCAGCGCGCTGCCGCCCGCTCAACGGCTCCGGCGACGGCATGAACGACACGCTGCAGTACTGGCTCGGCGCCTACCTGGTGATCGACGACGCGGGCACGAACGAGGACGGCGAGCTGCTCGACGTGCTCGGCGTGGACACCCCGTTGACCGGCCTCGACTGGGGCTTCGGCGGCGCCGACAGCGCGCAGAACCAGGATCACAGCAACTCGTTCATCACGACGAGCGGCATCCTCGATCCGCAGCAGTACCCGCAGTTCGACAGCTGGGTCGCGGGTCGGTGGGACCGCGAGGGCGGTCCGTTCGAGCCGCACACGGGCGACGCCTACGCGTACTCGCAGATCGGCGACGTGTCGTACAAGCGGCTGACCCGCACGATCGACGTGCCCGCCGGCGGCGCCGATCTCTCGTTCTGGACGTCGTACGACACCGAGGTCGATTGGGATCACGTCGCCGTCGAGGCCCACACGCCGGGCCAGGACAACTGGACGACGCTGCCCGACTTGGGCGGAGCGACCTCCGACAGCGTCGGCGAGAGCTGCCCGGCCGGGTGGCGCGAGCTGCATCCGCACCTCGACCACTACCAGACCTACGACGAGGCGGCGGCCAGTTGCGAGCCGACCGGGACCTCGGGCGTCTGGCAGGCCGCGTCGGGCAACTCGGGCGGCTGGCAGCAGTGGTCGGTCGACCTGGATGCCTACGCGGGCGGCCAGGTCGAGGTGGCGATCGCGTACATCAGCGACTGGTCGACACAGGGGCTGGGCGTCTTCGTCGACGACATCGTGGTGTCGACCGGCGAGGGAACGACGTCGTTCGAGGGCGGCGACACCGGCGGCTGGGAGGTCACCGGCCCGCCCGCCGGCAGCGCACCGAACCCGAACGACTTCGTCTTCACGACGGCCGCCGGGTTCCCCGAGGCGGCGGTCGTCGCGACGCCGGGCTCGCTCATGACCGGCTTCGGCTTCGAGGGCATCGACGATGCCGCCACTCGGGCCGACTGGATGGGCCGAGCCCTGGAGCACCTGCTCGACTGACGCTTCGGCGGTCGAGAGGCGCAGCGTATCGAGACCCTGGGACAGGACTCGATACGCTGCCGGTGCACCTCGTCGACGAAGGACGACCGGGGCGGGGCGCCCCGGTCGGTGCGACCAGGCTCAGGCGTCGTAGCGGTAGAAGCCCTCGCCGGTGGCGACGCCGAGCTTGCCCTGGTCGATGTACCGCTCCTTGAGGAGCGCGGCGAACTCCTGCTGCTTCGGCCCGCCCATCATCGAGATGTTGTACGCGGTCGTCAGCCCGACGATGTCGTAGATCTGGAACGGCCCCATCGGTGCACCGGTGCCGATGCGCCAGGTCGCGTCGATCGCCTCGGGCTCGGCGACGCCGTCGACGAGCAGCTGGCCGGCCGCCGAGAGGAACGGCACGAGCAGCGAGTTGAGCACGTAGCCCGGCTGCTCCTTCTTGATCTCGATCGGCACCATGCCGATCGCCTCGGCGAACTCGACGACCGTGCGGTACACGGCGGGGTCGGTCGCGGGCGTGCCCATGATCTCGGCGGTGTTGTGCGCCCAGATGCGGTTCGCGAAGTGCAGGGCGAGGAACCGGTCGGGACGGCCGGTCGCGTCGGCGATCGCGCTCGGCAGCAGCGTCGAGGAGTTGGTCGCGAAGATCGTGCGCTCGGGGGCGACGGCGGCGAGCTTCTCGTAGGTGGCGCGCTTGATGTCGACGCTCTCGGGCACGGCCTCGATGACGAGGTCGGCGTTCGCGACGGCCTCAGCGAGGTCGGCCGAGTACGAGAGGCGCGCGAGGGCGGCCTGCGCACCGCCGTCGGCGGCGCCCGCGACGCCCTCCTCGACGTAGGTCGCGGCGAGCTTCTCGAAGCGCTGCTTCGCGGCGGCGAGCGCGGCGTCGTCGAGGTCGTACGCGACGACCTCGAGGCCGCTGAACGCGGTCTGATACGCGATCTGCGAGCCGAGCACTCCGGTACCGAGCACGGTCACGTGCTGCACTGCGGTCATGGTTCTTCCTTCTTCCTGTCGTGCCCTCGTGGGGCCTCTGGTCGGTGCCCTCGTGGGGGCTTCGCGCGCGTCAGTCGTCGGCCGCCGCGTTCGTCTCGGGATGCCTCGGCCGGTCGCCGTCGGTCGCGGCATCGTTGAACCGGGTGAGGTCGGTCGCGAATCGCGCGACCTCGTCGTCGCGCCACCCGCCGAGGTGCCGGTCGACGACCGCCTGCAGGAGGTCGATCGCCTCGCGGTACGCGGCCCAACCCGACTCGGTGAGTTCGAGCGGACGGCCTCGGCCAGAGGCATCCGCGATCTCGCGCACGACGCCGAGCCGGGTGAGGCCCGCGAGCTGGCGCGACACGGTCGAGCGGTTGAGTCGGAACGCCTCGGCGATGTCGACCGAGCGGCACTCGGGGTGGTCGACGATGTAGCCGAGGATCGACTGGTCGGTCATGCTCAGGCTGAGCGGCGCGGTGCGCGCGTCGGCGACGCCGCGGCGGGAGACGACGATGAGCTCGCGCAGGATCGCTGCGGCGTGATCGTCACGGGCGGTGCGCTTCACCATGGCCGACTCCTTCTGTTGTCATATGCAACGCTACGCTTCGGCGTTGCATTCCACAACAGAAGGAGTCGGGAGGAATCAGGCGGCTCGTCGGCCCCGTGCTACTGCTCGGACCAGACGCCGAGCTCGTTGCCGCTCGGGTCGGTGAAGTGGAACCGCCGGCCGCCGGGGAACTCGTACGGCCCGTTCGTCACCGTGCCGCCCGCCGAGACGATCGCGGCGAGGGTGCCGTCGAGGTCGTCGCTGTAGAGCAGCACGAACGGGCCGCCGGCCACGACCTCCTCGACGAGCGTGAGGCCGCCCGCCTCCTCGCCGTCGGCCTCGGCCGACGTGCGGATGCCGGCGTACTCGTCGCCGTACGAGGTGAAGGACCAGCCGAACGCGGTGCCGTAGAAGGCCTGCGCGGCCGCGAGATCGGTGACGGAGATCTCGACGTAGTCGATGGTGAGCGGGATGCGGTGGTCATGAGTCGCCATGACGTCACGCTGCCACTACCTGCCGACATGGCGGGCGTGCGGGGCCGCTCAGAACAGCCGGGCCTGCGCCACGACCGCGGCGCCCTCGAGTTCGAGCAGGAACCGCTTGCGCTCGAGGCCGCCCGCATAGCCCGTGAGCGAACCGTCGGCGCCGACGACGCGATGGCACGGCACGATGATGCTGAGCGGGTTGCGGCCGACGGCGCTGCCCACGCGGCGCGCCAGGTTGCGATCGCCGAGCCGCGTCGCGAGCTCGCCGTACGTCACGGTCGCGCCGAGCGGGATCTCGCGCAGCATGCCCCAGACGAGGTGCTGGAACTCGTCGCCGTCGGGCGCGGTCGGCAGATCGAACGCGGACCGGGTGCCGGCGAGGTACTCGTCGAGTTCGACGCCGAGCCGGGTGATGAGGGCGTCGTCGCGGGCGGAGACCTCGACGCCGATCGTGCCGGCTGCCGGCGGGTGCCAGTGGCCCGGGAAGTAGATGCCGACGAGCGCCTCGCCGTCCGCGACCACGAGCAGCTCGCCGAGCGGCGTCGACAGGGTGGCGTGGCGGCGGGACATGACTCCATCCTGCCCCCGAAGGGCGGGCGCAGGGGGCGATTCTGCAGCGGGAATCGGACGTCGTCGCGGAGGCGGCCCGCTCGAGCCCCGGAGCCGTGACGGCGGCTCGACCTAGGATGGCCGCATGCGTGATCCTCGCCCGACCGGCGGCATGCGGGTCGACTTCACCGCCGTGATCTACGAGTGGTCGGCCCGGCGCAACTGGTTCTTCGTCGACGTGCCGCCCGAGCCGAGCGCCGACATCTCCGATCGCCCGCGGATGCCTCGGGGCTTCGACTCGGTGCGAGTCACCGCGACCGTCGGCGCAACGACCTGGGACACCTCGATCTTCCCCGGCGGCGGCACCTACGCGCTCCCGCTGAAGCGCGCGGTACTGAAGGCCGAGCAGATCGGCGAGGGCGACGAGATCGAGGTCGCGCTCGTCGTGCACGACGGCTGAACGTGGGCGGGCCGCGCCCGCGTCAGAGCGGGTAACACGACCGAACTGTACAGCCCGGTCGATCTAGCATTGCGGGATGCCCGAACTCCCCCGCGTCGCCGGCGCGCACCTCGTCGGATCGATCAACCAGCCGAGCGCGGAGGCGACCTTCCGCGTCGTCGCCGCGGAGCTCGGCGACGACCTCGCCCGCATCGCCGACGGCGAGGTCGGCGAGCGGTTCCACTGGATCCTCTTCCAGGGCGCGGCCTTCGACGCGGTCGACGGGCTCAGCCGGGTGCCGATCGACCCGATCATCGTCGCCGGGTTCGACCTGCGCCCCACCGTGCTCGACGGCACGGTCGACGCCGGAGCCCTCGCGTTCGGCCCGCTCGGCTACGCCGACGCCGCGGCCGCGAGCTACGCCGACTTCGTGCGCCTGCGCGAGGAGGGGCTCATCGCCGACGGCACCCGCTTCCAGGTCTGTCTGCCCTCGCCGCTGGCCCCCGTCACGACGTTCGTCGCCCCGGCCGACCGCGCCGCCGTCTACCCGGCGTACGCCGGGGCCCTCGCCGCCGAGCTCGACCGCATCGCCGAGCTCGTTCCCGCCCGCGACCTCGCCGTCCAGATCGACCTCGCCACCGAGTTCGCCTACCTCGAGGGCGTGAGCCTCGGCGGCGGACCGCTCGAGGCGTTCTTCGCCGACGGCGGCGCGGGCGCTCCGGCGCTCGTGGCGGCGATCGCCTCCCTCGCCGCGGAGCTCGCCGACCGCGTGCCCGACGGGGCGCAGCTCGGATTCCACCTCTGCTACGGCGACGTCGCCGAGAAGCACTTCGTCGAACCGACCGACGCCGGCCGGCTCGTCGCCGTCGCGAATGCGCTGGCCGCGCAGGTCGGGCGCCCGATCGACTGGGTGCACCTCCCCGTGCCGATCGAGCGCACCGACGCCGACTACTTCGCGCCGCTCGCCGGCTGGACGCTGCCCACCGCGACCACGCCGTACCTCGGTCTTGTGCACCACGAGGACGGCGTCGACGGCGCCCTGGCCCGCATCGCCCCGGCCCGCGAGGCCTTCGCCCGAGCGGGCGTCGCCTCATTCGGCGTCGGCACCGAGTGCGGCTTCGGCCGCGGCCCGGCCGAGCGCACCGGGGGACTGCTCGCCCTGCACCACGAGGTGATCGCCGCCGCGGCACGCCCATGAGACGGGGCCGGGGCTCGCGGCATCATTGCGCCGAAGCATTACGTCACTGATACGTCAGTGGTATCACCGCGGCACTGGGTCACTGATACCACTGACGTATCAGTGACGTCGTCGCGCGAACAGCGGCTGCCCTTGTGCGATTCCGAGTTCGATCGGGCCGAGGCGGCACCCGGAGGTTGCTCCTGCCGCTCGCTCTGACACTGACCCGCTGGGCGGGTCAGTGTCAGA
The DNA here is from genome assembly GCF_042884595.1 of Agromyces sp. NPDC058126. Classification (NCBI taxonomy): domain Bacteria; kingdom Bacillati; phylum Actinomycetota; class Actinomycetes; order Micrococcales; family Microbacteriaceae; genus Agromyces; species Agromyces sp. NPDC058126. Next base: position 509,084 of record NZ_JBHVTS010000002.1, read on the forward strand.
GGGGCCGACTGGCGGTGTCACCCGATCACCGCGGAGGGCTGCTGCACGGCGCCTACTCGCCCTCCGCGGTCGAGGGGCTGAGCCGCAGCGTCACGATGTGGAACGGGCGAAGCTCGAACTCCCACGCAGTCGGGCCGGCAGCGGCGAGCGCGACGCCGACGCCTCCCCCGGCGGGGTCGGCCGCGTCGAGCGGGCGCTCGAGCAGGTCGGTCGCCACGACGTCGGCCGCGAAGGATGCCTCGAGGCGCGCGCGTGCGCGAGCACCGTGCGGCTCGTAGAGGCGCACGATGACGTCGCCCGAGGCATCCTCGGCGAGCTTGACCGCTTCGACGACCGCCCCGGTCACGCTCACGAGCGGCTCGATCGACGAGGCATCCACACCGCCGATCTCGCGGAGCGGCAGGTTCATGCGGTAGCCCTCGGCGATCGCGTCGGGGATTCCGGCGCCCGGCATGATCGAGACGCGCAGCCGGTGCTCGCCCTGGTCGGCCTCGGGGTCGGGGTAGCGCGGGGCGCGCAGCAGCGAGAGCCGGGCGGTCGTCACGGTCGCACCGGGGCGCGCGGGGTCGGCGTCGCGGCGGAGGTCGTGCCCGTAGGTGGAGTCGTTCGCGATCGCGACGCCGTAGCGGGGCTCGCCGACGTGCACCCAGCGGTGGGCCGGGGTCTCGAAGCGGGCGGCGTCCCACGAGGTGTTCGCGTGCGTCGGCCGGTGGATGTGGCCGAACTGGATCTCGCTCGTCGCCCGCTCGGCGTGCACATCGAGCGGGAAGGCGAGCTTCAGCAGCTTCTGCCGCTCGTGCCAGTCGATCTCGAACTCGAGCTCGAGGGCGCGCGCGTCGGCCCCCAGCGACACGGTCTCGACGATGACGGATGCCCCGAAGCGCCGCGTGATGCGCACGGCGACTCGCTCGGCATCGGCCCCGCCCGCCGCGGTGGGCACGACCTCGACCGATTCGGCCTCGCGCAGCTCGACGACGTTGCGGGCGTAGTGGGCGTCGATGTCCCAGGCGTCCCACTGGTTGGGGGTGTCGCGGAAGAGCTGGAGCAGGTTGCCGGCGCGGCCCGGCGCGATCGCCTCGCGGCCGAGGCGCCCGTCGGGTTCGCGGTGCCGCAGGGAGACGAGCAGCCCGTCGGCGTCGAGCACGGCCTCGAGGTGGGCGTTCTCGAGGGTGATGTGGTCGCCGTCACGAGTGAGCATCGCACCGGGGGTCGTGCGGGTTCCGCCCGGGGTACCGCCCATCGCCGGCACCCCCGAGACCGCGTACGGCCCGGCGTTCAGGCGCAGCATCCGATCGCCCTGCCCGGCGAGCGCGCGCACCGACCGCTCGATGATCGACTCGAGCACCTCGGCGACCTCGGCGTAATGGCGTTCGGCCTCGCGATGCACCCACGCGATCGACGAGCCGGGCAGGATGTCGTGGAATTGCTGCAGCAGCACCGTCTGCCAGGCCTCGTCGAGCTCGGCGCGCGGGTACTCGGCCGCACCGCGCACCGCGGCCGTCGCCGCCCACAGCTCGGCCTCGCGCAGCAGGTGCTCGCAGCGCCGATTGCCGCGCTTCGTGCGCGCCTGCGAGGTGTACGTGCCGCGGTGGAACTCGAGGTAGAGCTCGCCCGCCCAGACCGGCGGCGCCGGGTACTCGGCCTCCGCCGCCTCGAAGAACTCGCGCGGCGACGACAACCGCACCTGCGGCGATCCCTCGAGCGAGGCCGTGCGATGCGCCGACGCGAGCATCTCGCGGGTCGGCCCGCCGCCGCCGTCGCCGTAGCCGAAGGGCACGAGCGAGGTGTTCGCCGCACCCTTCTCGGCGTACTGGCGCTCGGCGCGGGCGAGCTCCTCGCCGGTGAGCTCGGCGTTGTACGTGTCGACCGGCGGGAAATGCGTGAACACCTCGGTGCCGTCGAGCCCCTGCCAGCGGAACGTGTGGTGGGGGAAGCGGTTCGTCTCGTTCCACGAGATCTTCTGCGTGAGGAACCACCGCGAGCCCGCTGCACGCACGATCTGCGGCAGCGCGGCCGAGTAGCCGAACGAGTCGGGCAGCCACACCTCGAGCGGCTCGACGCCGAGCTCCTCCATGAAGAAGCGCTTGCCGGCGACGAACTGCCGCGCGAGCGACTCGCCGCCCGGCAGGTTCGTGTCGGACTCGACCCACATGCCGCCGACGGGCACGAACGAGCCCTCGCGCACCCGCGCGCGCACCCGCTCGAACAGCTCGGGATAGTCGCGCTGGAGCCACGCGTACTGCTGCGCCGACGAGGCGGCGAACACGAAATCGGGATGCTCCGCGATGAGCGCGTCGACGTTCGAGAACGTGCGGGCGACCTTGCGCACCGTCTCGCGCACGGGCCACAGCCAGGCGCTGTCGATGTGCGCGTGGCCGACGGCGTGCAGGCGGTGCGAGCTCGCCCAGGCGGGCGCGGCGAGCACGGGGGCGAGGATGCTCCGCCCCTCCGCCGCGGTGCCGGCGACGTCGTCGGGGTCCATCGCGTCGACCATGCGCTCGAGCGCGCGCACGAGCTGCGCGCGGCGCGTGGAGTCGGCGGGCAGCTCGACGGCGAGCTGGCGGAGCACCCGCACGTCGTGCAGGAGCTCGTCGACGGTCTCGTCGCGGAGCGCGAGCTCGACGGCGCCGAGCACGTAGAGGGGTTCGTCGCCCGCGGTCTCCCACTCGCCGCGGAGGGTCGGCGCGAAGGTCCAGTCCTGCATGACGTCGGGGTTCGACGCGGCCTCGAGGTACACGACGGCCTGCCCGTCGGCGGCGCCGATGAGCTCCAGCGGCACCGCCCGGTTGCGCGGCTCGACCGCCTTCACGATCGTGCCGTCGGGGCGCCACACGAGCGCCTCGGCCTGGAACCCCGGCGTCACCGACGAGAACCCGAGATCGACGACGAGCTCGGGGCGGCCTCCGTCGATCGAGACCACGCCGCCGCCCCGCGTCGCGACGACCTCGGTCGACGCGCGGCCGAGCAGATCCGCGACCAGCGGCACCGACACCCTGAACCAGGTCGTGCCCCACGCGCGCCCCCACGGCGTGCCCGCCGACACGGGCTCGAAGCGTTGCACCACCGCCTCGGCGAACGGCACGGGTTCACCGGGCGCCTCCCACCGCTCGAGTGTCGCGGGCACCCGCTCGCGGTAGCGGGCCGGCTCGAGCCGTTCACGCACGAACCGCGCGATGCGGGTCTCGACCAGGGCGGAATCGTCGTGCATCGGGGGCTCCTATCCCTTGACCGCGCCCTGCAGCGCGAACGAACCGCCGATGCCGCGCGACACGAGCACGTACAGCGCGATGACCGGCAACGAGTAGAGCAGCGAGAAGGCGGCGAGCTCGCCGTAGGCGACGGTGCCGTACTGCCCGAAGAAGCTGTAGATGCTGACCGCGGCCGGCTGCTTCGCCGGGCTCAGCAGCAGGATGAAGGGCACGAAGAAGTTTCCCCATGCCTGGATGAACACGAAGATGAACACCACCGCGATGCCCGGCCGCATGAGCGGCACCACGATGCGGCGCAGCGTGCCCATCGCAGAGGCCCCGTCGACCCAGGCCGCCTCCTCGAGCGAGACGGGCACCGAGTCCATGAAGTTCTTCATCATCCAGATCGCCATCGGCAGGCTCGTCGCCGCCATGAAGAACGTCACCGCGGCGAGGTTGTCGAGGTAGCCGAGCCTGACGAAGAGGCTGTACACGGGAACCATGATGGCCGTGATCGGCAGGCACGTGCCGAACAGGATCGCGTAGAGGTACGGCGTGTTGAAGCGCGACTGGTATCTCGACAGCGGGTACGCGGCGAGCACCGCGACGACGACCGTGATGAGCGCCGAGCCGGTCGAGAGCAGCGTCGAGTTCCACAGCGGCAGCAGTGTGCCCTCGGGGGTGAGCACCGCGGCGAAGTGGTCGAGCGTGAAGCCCTCGGGCAGTTCGGTGCGCTGGCTCGGGTTCGTGTCGATCGAGGCGAGCACGAGCCACGCGAGCGGCACGAGGAAGCACACGCCGATGAGGGCGAGCGCCAGGTTTCGAGCGGTGGATGCCACGGCACGGCGTGGCGACGCGAGGCTCATGAGCGACGCTCCGGGCGCAGCATCCTGATGTACGCGATCGAGAAGGCCGCGCCGACGACGATCATGACCACCGCGATCGCCGAACCGTAGCCGATCTGCTGGAACTTGAACGCCTCCTGGTAGGCGAACACCGGAAGGGTCGAGCTCGCCATGCCCGGCCCGCCCTTCGTCATCACCCAGATCAGGGTGAACACGGCGAGGGTCTGCAGGGTGATGAGCATGAGGTTCGTGGCGATCGACGGGCGGATCATCGGCAGCGTCACCCACCAAAGGCGCTTCGCGCCGCCGGCCCCGTCGACGATCGCGGCCTCGCTGATCTCGGGCGGCACGTCGTTGAGCGCGGCCTCGTAGACGAGCATCGAGAACGCGGTGCCGCGCCACACGTTCGCGAGGATGACGGCGAGCATCGGGAAGTCGTAGAGCCAGTTCGCCCCGTCGATGCCGATCGCACCGAGCAGTTGGTTGAGCGTGCCGTCGTCGGCGAAGTAGGCGTAGGCGGCGAACGCCGCGACGATCTCGGGCAGCACCCAGGCGGCGACGACGGTCGTGCCGACGACCCCGCGCACGGCGCGGTTCGCCTTCGACATGAGGAGCGCCAGACCGAGCCCCACGAGGTTCTGCCCGATCACGGCAGAGCCGAGCACGAACACCACGGTGAGCAGGAGCGAGACGGGGAAGTCGCGGTCGGTGACGAGTTCGACGTAGTTGTCGAGCCCGACCCACTGCGGCTCGCGCGCCGAGCGGCCGGTGAGCGCGGTGTCGGTGAACGAGATGACGACGGCCCAGATCACCGGGCCCGCCATGAAGAGGGCGAGCAGCAGGATCGACGGGATGACCGGCAGCAGGCGCACGAGCGACCGCCGCCCCGCCCGAGGGGGTTGCCGGCCGGCGCGGAAGTTCGGGTCATCCCGCGTCGGCCGGCCGCCTTCGATCGGGGGCGACGAGACCGCGACCATGCTCCTAGCCGGTCACGTTCTCTTCGCCGACGATCCCGACCACCGCCTCGTCGTAGGCGGCGGCGGCCTCCTCCGGCGTCATCTGCCCCGTCATGACGGCCTCAGTGGCCGCCTGGATCTCAGCCGAGATCTCGGGGTAGTCGGCCGTGGCCGGCCGGAAGTGGGTGTACGTCACGAGGTCGGTGAAGAACCCGATGAACGGGTTCGCCTCGAGGTACGACGGGTCCTCCGCGACATCCGTGCGCACCGCGATCTGCGAGTTCGCGATGTTGTACGCCAGCGCGTTCTCCTGGTTCAGCGCCATCGCGAGGAAGTCGAACGCGGCGTCGGGGTTGCCGCTGTTCGCGCCGACCGCGAGGGTCCAGCCGCCCGAGAGGCTCACCGCCCCGTCGCCCTGCCCCTCCTGGGTGGGGAACGCGGCGACGCCGATGTCGTCGACGTACTCGGGCCAGGCGTACTGGCCGCCCTCCATCCAGAACGACGGCGACCACGAGCCCTCGATGGTCCCGGCGATCTGCCCGCCGGGGAACCACTCGCCGAAGAGCTTCTGCCACATCGAGCCGTCGAGCGCGACGTCGGGTGCGGGCGCGAGGCCCTCGGAGTAGAGCGTCTCGATGAACGCGAGCGAGTCGACGAAGCCCTGCGAGCCCGTGACCCACTTCTTCGCGTCGGCGTCGTAGAGCACGTCGTCGGTGCCGTACATCAGCATGCCGAAGCCCTGCATGACCGAGCCCTCGCCCGCGGGCTTGCCCGAATACACGTTGAACGCGACCTTGTCGGGCTGGGCGGCGTGCACCTTCCGCGCCGTCTCGAGGATCTCGTCCCAGCTCTTCGGCTCCCACGGCAGCGCGACGCCGGCCGATTCGAGCACGGACTTCGAGTACCAGATGCCGCGGGTGTCGGTGCCGAGCGGCACGGCGTAGACGCTGCCGTCGTCGGCGCGGCCGGCCTCCTTCGCGCCCTCGTTGAACTTCGACCAGTCGTCCCAGTCGGCGAGGTATTCGTCGAGGTTCAGCAGGTAGCCGGCGTCGACGTCGCTGCGCACCTTGAAGGTGTCCTCGTAGAACACGTCGGGCGCGGTGTCGGGACTCTGCTGCATGAGGGCGAGCTTCGTGGCGTAGTCCCCCTCGTCGGCGACGATGGGTTCGAGCTCGACGGTGATCCCGGGGTTCGCGTCTTCGAAGGCCGGCTTCACCGTGTTGAAGAGGTCGTCGAGCGCGACGAAGGCGTCGGTCTTCTGGTACACGATGCGGATCGTCTGGTCGTCGCCGCCGGAGTCGGCACTGCAGCCGACGAGCGAGACGGATGCCGCGGCGATGACCGCGAAGGTGAGGGTGGCGCGGGTTCGTTGCATGGTGCTCGGCTCCCTTGCTCGAGTACTGCAGTGCGGATGCTCCGGTTCGGGCGGGGCAGAAAGCGATTCGCCCCGGGGAGCAAGCCGGCTCCCCCGAACCGTGCTCCACGGGGCGATCGCAATCCCCACTCGCACATAGTAAATCGAATGGAATTACTCGGCAACCCCCAAGTTTCCCCTCGGCGAAGAGCCGGGCCGGCCTCAGATGAGCAGCAGGCGGTTCGCGGTCGGCGCGAAGGTGCGCTCGAGCACGAGGCTGGCGGCGCCGATCGCCGCGACATCCTCGCCGACGCCGGTGCCGACGACATCGAGCTCGCGCAGGGCGCTGGTCGCGCTGTACTCCGCGAGCCGCGGCGGAATGCGTTCGAGGTAGCGCGCCTGGAGGCGCGCCCAGAACGGCCCGCCGAACACGACGCGATCGACGTCGAGCAGGTTCGTGATCACCGCGACGGCGCGCGCGGTGCGGTCGGCCGCGAGGTCGAGGATGCCTCCGGCCACCGCGTCGCCCGCGTCGGCGGCCGCGCACAGCCGGTCGAACTGCGCGTCGATCTCGGGCGGCGACTCGTGCGGGGCTTCGGCCCGCAGCACGCCGAGGCGCTCAGCCTCTTCGACCATCGCCTGCGGGGTGATGGTGACTGCGATGCAGCCGCGCTGCCCGCACGCGCAGGGCGGGCCGTCGGGGTCGGCGACGATGTGGCCGATCTCGCCCGCGTTGCCGGAGACCCCGCGCATGAGGTCGTCGCCGAGCACGAGCCCCGCGCCGATGCCGGTGCCGAGGTAGAGGAAGACGAAGGATCCGGTGCCGCCCTCCCCGCCGACCCAGGTCTCGGCGACGGCGGCGGCGACCACGTCCTTGTCGACGAGCACGGGAAGGCCTGTGGCCTCCTCGAGCGCCTCGCGCAGCGGGACGCGGTGCCAGCCGTGCAGGTTCGGCGGGTCGACGATGGTGCCGCGCTCCTGGTCGATGGGCCCGGGGGCGGCGAGCCCGAGGCCGACGAGCTTCTTGCGCGCGATGCCCGAGTCGGCGACGAGCTGTTCGACGTGGTCGCGGATGCGGTCCATCACGTGCTCGGGATCGCTCGCCTCGGGGGTGCGGTGGCGCGCGTGCGCGACGACGTGCCCGGTGAGGCCGAGCAGCACGAAGGTCATCACAGCGGGGTCGATGTGCACGCCTGCGGCGTAGAGCCCCACCGGGTTCAGCCGCAGGATGGTGCGGGGCTTGCCGAGGCCTGCGGCGCTCGTCTTGCCGGCCTCGACGATGTAGTCGTCGTCGAGCAGGCGCCGGGCGATGTTCGACACGGTCTGCGTCGAGAGCCCGGTGAGCTCGACGAGTTCGACCCGACTGCGGCCCTCGGGGGCTCGTCGGATGGCGTCGAAGATGACCGAGCGGTTGAAGTCGCCCATGCGCGGGAGGTTGGTGCCGCGCCGCGGGGCAGGGGGTGCCGAACCGATCATGCGCCGACCCCTCCCGCCGCCGTCTTCGCGCAGCTGCGCCCTTCCATCGAGTTTGTCACATCGATGGAGAAATCGGGATGGTCGGTCTACTGCTCGCCGATCAGGATGCCGCGCTCGCTGGTCTGCGCGCGCACCGCGCCGACGAACTCCTCGAACGCGGCCTTGCTCTTCGCGTAGCCGATGGCGCCGCCCTTGACCGCGCCGAGGCCGCCCTTCTCGTCGAAGCGCAGCCAGGTGTTGCCGTACTGGTCGATGCCGATCGCGAAGGTGAACGAGACGTGGAAGCCCTTGCCCGCCATCGCCCCGAGCCACAGCGTCTTCTGCAGACTGCCGCGCTCGACCTTGATGCTGCCCTGGACCGGGGTCGTCGCCGTGTAGCCGAGGCTCTCGGCGATGGAGATGACGACGGGCACGGTCAGCTGGTCGTCGCCAGCGAGGATGAGCTGGGTCATGGGGGAAGGGTCCTGTTCGGGTCGTGGAGTCACAGTCGGGTCGCGCCGGATTCGGCGAGACGACCCTACCGTGAGCCCGCCGCTCCCCGGTGCCGCTGCTCAGGCGGCCGGGCGGGGCGCTGCGGCTCCACGGCCGCGGTGCAGGCTGCCTCGACGCCCCGCCGCTCGTTCGGCGCGTGCCGCGCGCTCCGCGCGTTCGCCCTCTTCGAGGCGGCGCTCGTGGGCGCGACGGCGGCGCTCGTTCACGACGGCGGCTTCGCGCTCGTCGGCGGTCTGGAGCGTCTGTGCGATGTAGCCGACTGCGAGGTTCATGTCCCGATTCCCTTCGGTGCGGCGCCGTGGTGGCTGCCTGACCCTCAGATTCCTCGCTGAGGTGGGGCGGTCGGATCGGGCGAGTGCCCTATATCCCCTGCCCGAGCACCTCAGATCGCCGGATGAGGTACCTCAGACCCCCGGTCGGCGACCTTCCCTCCGGCGCGAGCGGTACCGAAGTACCGAAGTACCGCGCACATCCACGCGACACCTCCGCGACGGAAGCCCCGGCAGGCCCCGCGCATCGCCCCCCTTCTCGACGTCACCGGCACCCGGTACGGTCGGCGCATGAGCGCGCTCGAGCGGTTCGAACTCCACGTCTCCGACGCCGTCCTCGACGAGCTGCGTGATCGCCTCGGGCGCACACGCCTCCTCGACGACTCACCGCGGCTCCCGCCGTCGGGCATCACCGCGGCCTACCTCCGCGAACTCGTCGACTCCTGGATCACGTGGGACTGGCGGTCCCGCGAGGCCTGGCTCAACACCCACCCGCAGTTCATCGCCCCGATCGACGGCGCCCAGGTGCATTTCGCCCACCTGCGTTCAGCGCGGCCCGACGCCCCGGCGCTGCTCGTGATGCACGGATGGCCGCACACCTTCGCGCTGCAGCTCGACTTCGCCGACCGGCTCGCCGAGTTCGACGTCGTCGTCGCGAGCCTGCCCGGCTTCGCCTTCTCGTCGCCGTACGCCGAGGGCCCGCTCTCCGAGGCGCGACTGGCGGCCACGATGCACACGCTGATGACCGAAGTGCTCGGCTACGAGCGCTACGTCACCTACGGCGAGGATGTCTCGGCCAACGTCAGCGACCTCATCGCCGCCACCCACCCCGAGCAGGTCGCGGGCATCGTGGCGACGCACGCGCACTTCCCGACCTCCACCGAACGCGCCGCCCTCACGCACCCGGCCGAGCTGACGTTCTTCGCGTCACTCGCCGACCGCGAGTGGCCCGACGGCGCGTACGGCCACGTGCAGGCCACCCGGCCCGACGTGCTCGCCGCGGCGCTCAACGACTCCCCCGCGGGCCTGCTCGCATGGATCGCCGAGAAGTACGTCGGCTGGAGCGACACCCCGCCGGGCGACCCGCGCCTCGTCGAGCGCCGCATCTCCCGCGACCGCATCCTCACCGAGGCGACGATCTACTGGGTCACCCAGTCGATCGCGACCTCGTTCCGGCCGTACTTCGAGGGCCAGGACGACGGACCCATCCCACCGACGAGCGTGCCGGCGGCGGTGTTCATCCAGCGGCACGAGGCCGCCTACCCCGAGTCGCTCGCGCGGCGGCACTACCTCGACCTGCGCGTCTTCGACCGGCTCGAGGCCGGCGGCCACTTCGCGGCGGCCGAGGTGCCCGACGACCTCGCGGCCCGCGTGCGGGCGTTCGTGAGCGAACTCAGCTGAGACCGAAACACATGGGGATGCCCCAGGCCGGAGCCCGGGACATCCCCATGTCGCGTCGCGGTCAGTCGCCGCAGCCGCCTCCCGACCCGGCCGCCGCAGCGGGCGTCACGACGAGGCGGGCGCTCGCCGAGGCATCCTCTGCGGTCGCCGTCAGCGTGCGCATGCCGGGCTTCGTCGCGGGCAGGGTGACGGTCGCCGTGCCCGAGCCGTCGGCGCCGGCGGTGACGGTGCCGAGCTCGACGGCGAGGCCGTGCTTCGGCGTCTTCGAGGCGAGGGCGAGCTCGACGGTCGCGCCGCGCGCGAATCCGGCGATCTCGACCTCGAGCTCCTCGCCGATCGCGGCCTTGCAGACCGAGAGCGTGATCGCCTCCGAGCCGGGCTCGACCGGGTTCGGCAGTTCGACGACCCAGCCCTGGGCGGCGAGGCCGCCGAAGACTTCCTCCAGGGTGCGCTCGCCGAAGCTCGGCTCGATGACACCGTCGTACACCGACACGGTGATCGGGTCGTCGGCGGTGCCGTAGCCCCAGAACGGCGTCGACGAGTCGGCGCACTCGCTGCCCGACTTCACGCGCACGTCCGCGCCGACGGCGAGCTCCGCGGTGCGGAACTGCTCGAGCGAGGTGAACGGGTGCTCGGCGCTGCCGTCGCCCGCGGCGGGTGCCGCGCAGTCGAGGAAGACCTCGCTGAGCTTGCCCGGGTCGTCGGCCAGCTGCTCGTACAGGGCGAGCGTCGCGAGCGAGTACGGTGCCCGCGCCTGGTCGATCGAGACGCGGAACTTCTGCGCCGTGACCGCCTGCGGCAGCGTCACGATGCGGCTCACGCCGATCGTGCCCGCCTTCGCGACCTCGACCCACGCACCGTCGACCTCGGCGTCGATCGAGAACTTCTCGACGACCTGCCCGTGCTCGAGCACGCCCTCGGCGAGCGCGATGCGCCGCACCGACTTCGGCGAGCCGAGGTCGATCGTCACGTCGCCGGGCTCGGCGCTCGCGCTGAGCCATGACGAGCGACTGTCACCGTCGGTGAGGGCGTTGGATGCCTCGCCCTCGGTCCCGACCGCGACCGGCACGCCGAGCGCGTGGTCGAGGGTGAGCGCCTTGCGCCGCTCAGCCGCGAAGCCGTCGAGCGCGGCGACCGAGGCGGGCGCGAAGGTGCCCGTCGTCGTCGGCGGGGTGTTCAGCAGCATCACCGAGTTGCGCCCGGTCGTGCCGAGGTAGTGCCCGAGCAACGCCGACGGGGTCTTCGGGGTGTCGGTCGGGTGCGCGAACCAGCCCTGGGTGAGCTTCATGTCCGACTCGGTCGGCCACCAGTGCAGCGCGTTCGCCCCGCTCGCGACGGCCGACTGCAGCATCGCGGCCGAGCCGACCTGCTCGAAGGTGCCACCGCCGACGACGCCGATCTTGCCGCCGTCGCCGGCGTCGCTGATCGGCACGGGCGCCCATTCGTCCTGTCGGGCGGTGCCGCTCTCGTTGCCGACCCAGCGCACGTCGCGACCGCCGACCGCGACGACCGCGTTCGGCTGCAGCTTCGAGATGAGGTCGTAGAAGGCGGGGTAGTCGTAGAACTCCTGCTTGCCCGTGTTGCCCTGGGCGCCGTCGAACCAGACCTCGTCGACCTCGCCGTACTGGGTGAGCACCTCGTAGAGGGTGTTGAGGAAGAAGGCGCCGTAGTCGGTCGCCGGGTACTCGAACGTCGGCAGGTCCTCGCCGGTGCGGTCGTCGCCGTCGACGAGGGTCGGGATCGTCCGGGGCGTCTTCGCGCTGCCGTTGCCGAACACCCCGAACTGCTCCTCGTGCGAGTCGGCGGGCGACATGTAGAGGCCGACCTTCATGCCGTACTTGTGCGCCGCGGTCGTGAAGTCGCGCACGATGTCGCCCTTCCCGTCCTTCCACGGCGTCGAGGCGACGTCGAAGTCGGAGTAGCGCGAGGGGTAGAGGAGGAACCCGTCGTGGTGCTTCAGCGTCAGGATCGCCATGCGGTGACCGCTATCGCGCAGCGACTTCACCCACGCGTCGACGTCGAGCTCGCCCGTCGGCTGGAACCGGCCGAGGTCCTCGGTGCCGTGGCCCCACTCCTGGTTGTAGAAGGTGTTGATGCCGAAGTGCACGAAGGCGGTGAGGCCGAGCTCCTGCCAGTCGAGCTGCGCGTCGGTCGGGCGCACGAGCGCGGCCTTCGCGAGCACGTTCGCCGGGCAGTCGGCGCTCGTCACCTGGATGTAGTTCGCCGGCGAGATCTCGCCGAGCGGCAGGCACGGCATCGGCTCGTCGAGCTCCTGGTAGCGGAACGCCCCATCGTCGAATGCGCCGTTCAGCAGCGCGAACCGGGTGCGCTCGACACTGCCCTTGAAGCCGCGGTTGCCGATCGCGGCGACCTCGTTGCCGATCGCGAGGGTCTGGGTCGCCTTCGCATTGCGGGTCGAGGGCGCGGGGGCGGTGACCTCGGGCAGCTCCTTGCCGTCGAGCCAGGCGATGACCTTCGTCTCGGCGGAGCCGGGCACGTAGGCGAGCGAGAGCACGTGGGCCTGGCCCACTGCGGGCAGGGCGACCTTGCCCATGTAGTCGCGCCAGGTGCCGCCGACGTTCGCGCTGAACCCGTACTGCAGCCCGTCGCTGCGGTAGCGCGCGCTCAGGTTGCCGCCGACAGCGGCCACCGTCGCGAGGTCGGCCTGCGCGCCCGAGGCGGTGAACTCGGTCTCGATCACGAAGGCACGGTCGAGGGATGCCCCGGTGAAGAGCTCTTCGCTCGCCGTGAAGTCGGCGGCCTGGTTCGCTCCGCCGAGCTGCAGGTCGCCGCCCGTGACCGTCGCGGTGCTGCGCAGCGAGAGGGCCCCGTCGAGGCGCTCGCCGGCGGCCGGCGTGTACGCCGAGGCATCCGTGCCGCCATCGAACTGCACGTCGAGCAGCGTCGTCGTGATCGGCGCCGGCTGGAACTCGAAGAGCTCGGGGTCGTAGGCGCCGACATCGCCGACGACGCGAACATGGCCGAGCTCGCCGACGATGCCGCGGCCGGCGCCGGCGGGGTGCACCTCGTTTCCGAATCCGAAGGCGTTCGTCGAGGCCGACTGCACGCCGACGCCCGCGTCGGCGGCGAGGGTCTGCAGCTCGACGCCGTCGAGCCACGTGTGCAGCTCGGCGCCGTCGTCGGTCGTCACGTACTGCACCGAGAGCCGGTGCGCGACGCCCACGGCCGGGGCCGGCGCCTCGGCGCGATGCGTCGACCAGTCCGAGCCGTCGTACGAGTCGAAGCCGTAGACGAGCTTGCCGCCCTGGGTGCGCACGTAGAGGTTGCCCGCGGCCGAGAGGATGGTCGACATGTCGGCCTGGGCGCCGGTCGGGGTGAACTCGACCTCGGCGAGGAAGCCCGGTGTCGGCGTCGCGCCGCCGAACGAGAAGTCGGCCGCCTCGAAGCGGATGCCCTCGGTGGTGCCGTGCAGGCGCACTCCCCCGGCCGCCAGCTGCTCTTCACCGCCGGCGAGGCGGCGCACGACGCCGCGCATCGACTCGCCCTCGGTCGTCGTGTACGCGGTCGTGCCGACGAGCGAGCCGCCGAAGCGGATGTCGAGGTCGTCGCCCTCGGCGGCGCTCGCGATGCCCGCAGGGGCGAGCCCCGTGAGGGTCACGCCGAGGGCGGCGACGAGGGCGAGGATCCGGCGGCGGGATCGTGAGGTCCGTGGTGTTCGTGGTGCGGTCGTGGTACTCGGCTCGGTCATCGTCAACGTCACTCCAGTAGCTGATCACTCGCGGGCAGCGACACTGCCGCCCTGCCGGGGAGCGTAGTAGTTATCCGATGTTTAAGCAACGATGCGGCGCCCGCTTCGCGTAAGAGCCTTTATTCCGACGATATTCGACGGAATAGCGCCCCACTGAGATCCGATCTTTACCGTCCTTTCGGATGCCGCGGCACACGACAGCGGCCCGGAACCCACCGGGTTCCGGGCCGCACTGCGAGGTCACGCCGCCGCGGCGCGCTCCGCCTTCGCGAGGTTCGCGACGAGCTCGTCGCGGGTCTGCGCCCCGGCCGCGTAGGCGGGCTGGTCGCGCTCGACGCGCCAGCTGTCGTCGAGCGGGCCGACGTTCACGGTGTCGAAGCCGAACTCGTCGTAGAGCGAGGTGACGAAGGCCGCGGCATCCTCGTGGTCGCTCGCCGTCGCGAGCGCACGGCGGGCCGGATCGCCCGCCGCGCGGCCGTCGGTCGTGATGTCGGCGGCCACGATGTGGTTGAAGCCCTTGGCGACATGGCTCGTCGGCAGGTGCTTCTGCAGCATGCCGGTGACGGTGTCGCGGCCCTCGTCGAGGGCGGGCACGTGGCCGTCGCGCTCCCAGTAGTAGTTGTCGGTGTCGATCACGATCTTGCCGGCGAGCGGTTCGACCGGAATCGAGGCGTACGCCTTGAACGGCACGGTCACGACGGCGATGTCGGCGGCGGTCGCGGCCTCGGCGGCGGTCGCGGCGCGGGCCGAGGGGCCGAGCTCGGCGATGAGGCCCTCGAGCGTCTCGGGTCCGCGCGAGTTGGCGATCACCACCTCGTATCCGCTCTTCACGGCCGCGCGTGCGACCTGGCTGCCGATGTGTCCTGCACCGATGATTCCGAGAGTGGTCATGAGGAGTGCAACGTGGGCGGGCGGGAGTTGTTCCCGGCGCCACGCCCCCGACTCACCCGATCCCGCCCGCCGAGATCTCCTTCGCGAACGCCTCGAGGGTGCCGTCGATCGCGACCTCGGCGATGCGGTCGGCCTCTTTCGCGGTGAGCTTGAGGCCGGCGCGATCGAGAGCGCGCACCTGTCGCGCGAGCCGCTTCACCAGTTCGCGCCGTTGCGCGGTGCCGAGGCGCCTCCATTCGGGGTCGATCGGCACCGGACCCTTGCCAGGAACCCAGATCACTCCGGGCGCGTCATTCAGCACGCCGAAGAGGATGTAGGCCCACAGCACGTACTTGTCGAAGTTCACCCGGAACTTGTCGTCCTCGATGATCGCCTCGATGATGGCGCGCAGGTTCGGCATGACGCCGATGCGGTCGGTCGTCGGGATCGCGCTCGGGGTGTTGATCGCCGACGACAGCCACGAGCGCATCGCCGACGGCCCGAGCGGCCAGCCCTCGCGGGCGCGGTGCCAGCTGTTCAGCAGCAGCGCGGCGCCCGTCACGATCGGGCTCGCACCCGAGGTGCCGCCGAACGAGCTCGTGTACTGGGTGGTCGAGGTGCCCGTCCATCCGTCGCCGGTGGTCGTGATGCCCTGCCCCCAGCCGTAGCAGTCGATGCGGCTGCCGAAGTTCGAGAAGCTCAGCCGCGAATGCGGCGCCGTCGATGACCCTGCGCCGACCATGATCGCGCCCGAGTCGCGGAAGTCGGCGTGCCCGCGGCGCAGCACGCGCTTGCCGTCGGGGTCGGTGAAGTCGTCGAGGTCGTTGCCGCCGTTGCCGGCCGCTTCGACGACGATGATGCCGGCGTCGGTGGCGTCGCGGATCGCGTCGAATACGGCATCCTCGACTTCGACCGGCAGGTAGCCCGAGTCGCCGATCGTGGTCTGCGCCTCGAGCAGCAGCACGTCGCCCGGCGACATGGCGTCGGTCGCCGAGATGATCGCCTCGGCGGTGCGGTACGAGGTCGAGGTGCGGTACTGCGACACCACCCGAGCGGATGCCCCCGGCGCGATGCCGACCACGCCGATCGCGTTGTCGACGCCGACGACCTCGCCGAGCACGGCGGTGCCGTGCCCGTGATAGGCCTGACTCACACCCGAGATGATCGTGATGTTCGCCGCGACGAGGTCTTCGTGGTTGCGGGTCCAGCCCTGTTCGAGGTCGACGAAGCCGATGCCGCTGCCGTCGGCCGCGCCCCAGGCCCAGCGCGCGTCGATCCCGGCGGGAGCGGCGTCGAGGTAGCCCTGGTCATCGCTGCGCGGGTCGTCGCTCGCGTCGACGGGCGGCGGAGTGGGCCCGCCTTCGACGTAGGCGCTCGCGATGTCGTCGCGCGCCGCGAGCTCTTTCGCGAGCCGTCGGGCCGAGACCTGGTCGGGCACGACGATCGCGGCGTAGCCGGCGAAGCGCTCGCGGCGGGCGCGGCCGAGCGAGAGTTCGCCGGCGAGCGGTTCGAGGCGCGCCTCGCGCGCGAGCGCATCCTGTTGCTCGGCGAGCACGTCGGCGAGGTAGGCGGCCGCGTCCAGCAGTTCGGCATCGCCGGGTTCGGGTTCGGGAGCCGCTTTGCCCTTGCCTCGGCGCGGTGGCGCGGCATCCGTTCGTCGTCGCTCGGTGAAGTCGCGACGCGCGTCGTCGCGCACCTTGACGATGATGCGTGATTCGACGCGCGGCGTTCGTGCCGCCTTCGGCTGTTCGCCGTCGATGAGGCCCATGATCGTGCTCGCTCTCGGTGCCGGGAGGTCGGTCGGGCGACTGCGACGAGTGCCGCGCACGGCGGCCGGCCATCGTGGACGGAATCACCACGATGCTGCGCCGAACGGCGCACCGTCGCATCAGGGCGGGCACCGAGCCGAAACCGCCGCGCGAGCGTCAGGAGTCGTAGGCTGACCGCATGGCTGCCGCTCTGGGGGATCCGGTCCGTCACGCACTCGAGTCGGTGCTCGAGGCCGTTCGAGATCGCACCGACGGCGCGGTCGCGACGTACATCCCCGAGCTCGCGACGGTTGACCCCGAGCAGCTCGGCGTCGCGCTCGCGAGCACGCACGGGGTCGTGCACGAGGCCGGCGACGTCGAGGCGGAGTTCACGATCCAGTCGGTGTCGAAGCCGTTCGTGTTCGCGCTCGCGGTCGACGCGCTCGGACTCGACGTCGTGCGCCGGCACACTGACCTCGAGCCGAGCGGCGAGCCGTTCAACGCCATCAGCCTCGACGAGGCATCCGGTCGGCCTCGCAACCCCATGATCAACGCGGGCGCCATCGTGATGAGCTCGCTCATGAAGGGCGACACCGCCGACGAGAAGTTCGCCGTCGTGCGCGACGGGCTCGAGCGGTTCGTCGGCCACGACCTCGTCGTCGACGAGGAGGTGTTCGGCTCGGAGGCATCCACCGGGGATCGCAACCGCGCGCTCGCCTACCTGGCCCGCTCGGCGGGCACCCTCGGGTCGACCGCCGAGGTCGCGACGACGGCGTACTTCCGCCAGTGCTCGCTCATCGTGACCGCGCGCGACCTCGCGATCATGGCGGTGACGCTCGCGACCGGCGGCGTCAACCCCGTCACCGACGAGCGGGTCGTCAGCGAGGATGCCGCACGCTGGACCACCGCGGTCATGACGAGCTGCGGCATGTACGACGAGTCGGGCGATTGGATGGTGCGCGTCGGCCTGCCCGCGAAGAGCGGCGTCGGCGGCGGCATCGCCGCGGTGCAGCCCGGCCAGTTCGGCATCGGGACCTTCAGCCCGCGTCTCGACCACCGCGGCAACAGCGTGCGCGGCGTCGCGAGCCTCGAACTGCTGTCGCAGCGGCACGGCCTGCACATGCTGCAGCACCACGGCCCGCCGCTCTCGCCGATCGCGTCGCTCACGCGCGAGGACTCCGGCGACACGATCGCGGTGCTGCGCGGCGAGATCCTGTTCTCGGAGGCCGAGGAGGTGCTCACGCGCCTCGCGCCCCTGGTGGGCGACCACGGATGCCTCGTGCTCGACTTCTCGGGAGTGACGCGGGTCGGCGACGGCGCGAAGCGGGTGTTCGTCGCCGCACCCGAGCTCGTCGGGCAGGCGCCCGACGGGCGTGCACGGGTCGCGGTGCGGGACCCGGAGGGAGTGCTGGGCGACTGACGGGGTGTCGGCTGCGCCGACCCTCGTATCGCTCGCCTTGCAGGTCTCCGAGGGGAGGTTCTCCTTCGCGGACCCTGTGGCGATGTGGCCATGTGGCGGGCCAAGGTGTGGCCATGTGGCCGAGTGGCCGACCTCGGTGTGGTCGTGTGGTCATGTGGCCGACGCCGGTGTGGTCATGTGGCCATGTGGTCGCGCCTGCTGGAGGTAACCTCGAGTGTTCAAGGCGCTCCCGGGCCGCGGCCGCGAGCCGCGCCGAGGTGATGGCGAGCTCGATCGCGGGAGTGGTCGAGCGGGTGGTCGGCGCCATCGGAACGGTGCGGGAAGAGTCGAACCCCATGGTCGTCTCCTGAAGTGACTCCGGACTGAGCCGAAGATCACGACGCTAGACCGGCCCTCCGACATCCGGCCATCGACGACGACGGCCGGGCTTCACACGGCCTCGCGATCTCGCGAGAATCGGAGCATGGCGATGGGGTGGTTCAAGCGCGGCTGGCTGACGCTGATCAAGCACACGCTCAACCCGCTCACGCTCGGAATGGCGCGGCGCGGCCTCGGGCCGTTCGCGCTCATCCGGCACAGGGGGCGCAAGAGCGGGCGCACCTTCGAGACGCCGCTCATCCTCGCGCGAGTGCCTGAGGGGTTCGTCGCCGAGCTCACCTACGGCCCCGAGGTGAACTGGTATCGCAACGTCGTGGCGGCCGACCGGGCGACCGTGATCTGGCGGGGCCGCGAGTTCACGGTCGCCGGCGTCGAGCCGATCGAGACGGCCGCGGGCCTGCGCGCCTTCGGCCCGCCGGCGTCGTGGGTGCTGAAGCTGCTGCGGCGCCACGAGTTCCGGCTCCTGCGCGAGCCGCCGCCCGCTGCCGAGGCATCCGACCCGTGATCGTGAACCGGATGCCTCGGTCAGTGCGCCGCGTGCAGGTGCAGGCGGTCGGCGAGGCGGTGCGCGCGGCCGGCGCGTGCCGAGCGGTCGGCGCGCTCGACGGCACGGCGCTCGTGCTCGGTGCGGCGGCGCTCGTTCACCGTGGCGGCGAACTCGGCGTCGTTGCGGTGGAGGGTGGTGGCGATGAAGCCGGCTGCGAGGTCCATGGTTCCGATCCCTTTCGGATGCTTCGCGGCCGATGTTCCGGCCGCCTGAGATCAGACTCGTCGCTGAGGTACCGAGTGCGTATCGGGCGGGTGCCCTATCTTCGCGGGGCGTGGCAGAGCTACCCGGTCTGAGGTACCTCAGGTCGGGAATGAGGTGCCTCTGGCGGGGCGGGATGGGTGCAGGATTCTCTCGCCGCGCGGGCGGCAGGTCGGTACCCTGAGAGGTGGAACCGGACCGGAAGGTGGTGAGTTCCATGGATGCGACGAAGCAGTGGAGCGTCACCGTCGACATCGACGAAGAAGAGAACACCACGAGGGCTGAGGCCACGGTGCGCACGCCCGCCGGTCGGGAGGTGACCGGCGTCGGCAAGGCCGATCGAAATCCACTCGATCCGAACGTGCCCGCGATCGGCGACGAGCTCGCGGTCGCCCGCGCGCTGCACGATCTCTCGGAGCGGCTGCGGCACACGACGGAGAAGGACATCTCGGGCATCACCGGGCAGCCGTCGCACGTGCATCGCTAGGGACATCGGTCGCGCGCGACGGCGCCGCTGCCCTCGGCAGCAGGCACTGGCCGCGCTCCCCCGCACGCGCTAGCCTCGCGCCCATGACCTGGATCCACGGCACCACCTCCGCCGGCGTGCCCTACAGCGCCCGCGCCGCGACCCGCCCCGAGGCCCCGATCGTCGTCGGCTGGCACCTGCTCGACCCGCCGACGACGCCCGCCGGGATGGCCGCCGCGCTGCCGCTCGACGGGCTCGACGCGCACGTGATCTACCTCGGCCTGCCGCTCAGCGGCGAGCGCGCGCCCCACCCCGACTTCGAGGCGCTGCTCACGAGCGGCATCGACATGGTCACCGACTTCTTCGGCCCGATCCACGAGCAGGCGCTCGCCGAGTTCCCGGCGGCGCTCGACGAGCTGCGCGGCACGCTCGGTGCATCGGATGCCTCGGCGCTCGCCGTGCTCGGCGGTTCGGCCGGGGCATCCGTGGCTGCCGAGGTGTTCGCGACCCATGCCACCTCGCACCGAATCGTCGCGTGCGTGCTGCTCAATCCGATGCTGCAGCTGCGGCCGATGATCGACGCGATGGCAGAGTTCCTGCCTGAGCCGTACGCGTGGAGCCCTGCGGCCGACGCCGTCGCCGCACGCATGGACTTCGTCGCCCGCGCGCCCGAGCTCATCCACGACCGACTGCTGATCGTCGAGGGCTCCGACGACGAACTGCACTTCATCGCGGCGGTGCGCGAGCTCGAACGCCTCCGAGTCGGCGAGGTGCGGTTCGTCGACGGCGTCGCCCACCCGCTCGCGGCGTGGCCCGAAGACCCGGCGGCCGAGCGCACCGAGGGCGCGAAGACCTACGACCGCATCGCGGCCGAGTGGATCGCGGAGGCGACCGCGGCGTGAGGCGACCCGTCGCCGTCTGACGGCGACTCGGTCAATCGAGCGGCGCGACCACCGTGACCGGCCGCCCGGCGATCCACCCGTCGCGGATACGGCGCCAGATGCGGCGATCGAGTTCATCCTCGAGCAGCCCGCTCGGTCGGGAGCATCGCTTCGCAGAGCGTGTGGCCATGGGCCATGTGGTCGCGCGCGGTGTGGCCATGTGGCGATGTGGCCGGTGCAGCGCAGCGTTCGTCGCCTCCGCCGCCCTTCGGGTCTGGCCGGCGGAGGCGACGAGTGTCGCGGACGACTAGTACTTGGAGATCACCTTGATGCCGGCCGGGCCCACGGGCACGTCGACGTAGCATCCGGCCTCGTAGGCGGCGTTCCACGCCGACTTCTGCAGCGCGTGCGCGTTGGACAGGGCGAACGAGCGAGTGCCCGCGTAGCGGCAGAGCTGGTACCAGGTGTTGCGGCCGACGACGCCGTCGGAGGTCAGGCCGACGTAGCTCTGGAAGCGGCGCACGTTCGTGTTCGTGTTGCCGCCGAAGCTGTTGTCGACGGCGAGCTGGTAGCCGCCGTAGACCGGGCCGCGCGAGTAGGCGATGCCGTTCAGCATGCGCTGGATGTATCCGACGCAGGTCGCGTAGCCGCCCGAGGAGTACTGGTAGGCGGTGCAGCCCTTGCCGGTCGACCCGGTGTTGGCGCTGGCCGCGGCGGCCGGCGCGACGGCGCAGCCCACGGCGATCGCGAGCGCGAGCGCTCCCCCGGCAAGTCGGCTCTTGAGTGTCTTCAACGCACGCTCCCTTTCGGTGTTCGTCGGCACGCCGCGGCGGGCCGGTCGCTCAGCGCAGTTGCCGAGCGCGGTCAGCGTATCCAGCGGCGGGAAGCCCCGGGAATGGGCAGGACTCCCCACCCGCGCGGCCGACGGACACGCGCTCTGATCTCCCTGACGCCACGTCTTCTCAGCGCCCCGCGCGATCGCTAGAGTTGCAGCCGATCCAGCGGAGAGAACCGTCCGGATCGCACGCCGTGTCGAAGACGACCATCCGAGGAGCCCGCATGACCAACACCCCCACGTCCCCCGCTCCCGGCTGGTACCCGGCGCCGGACGGATCGTCGCAGACGTGGTGGTGGGACGGCGCCGGCTGGACGCAGCCGCCGACGCAAGCGCAGTACCAGCCCGAACCGTCACCGGCGGCGATCAATGCCATCGCCAAGCTCGCGACGGCGACCCAGGTGCTCATTCTCGTGTGGGTCGTCACGTCGGTCGCCACCATCGGCGTCGAGATCTTCGGGCTCACCGCGGTCGCGGACTACCTGAGCGGCATCGACACGACGGTCGACCGACTCGACCTGTACGACCAGGGCACGGCCGTGGTCAGCATCCTGTCGTCGCTCGCCATCATCGCCGCGGGCGTGATCTGGGTCATCTGGCAGTTCCGAGTCGCCAAGCAGGTCACCGGGCAGACGCGCCGCTCACCGGGCTGGCACGCCGGATCGTGGTTCATTCCCATCGTCAGCTTCTGGTTCCCGTACCAGAACGTCTCCGACCTCTGGCGGGCCCTCGGGCGCACTCGACCCTCGTGGCTCATCGTCTGGTGGTTGCTCTGGGTCGTGGGCAACTACGCCATCCAGCTCTCCAGCCGTGCCTATTTGTTCGCCGAGGACCTCGAAGGCTTCCGTGCCGGAATGTGGTTGAGCCTCGCCGGCGAGCTGCTCATGCTGGCATCCGCACCGATGGCGTGGCTCGTCATCCGCGGGATCACTCAGGGCATCGTGCAGCGGTCGTCGATCCCCGCGCCGGCGTCGGCCGCGGCCTGACGGCCACGCAGGCGCGCAGGCGCGCAACCATCAGATCCACCCCTGCTGCCACGCCTTCTCGGCGGCCTCGTGGCGCGAGGTGGCGTCGAGCTTCGTCATCGCCGACGAGAGGTAGTTGCGCACGGTGCCCTGCGCGAGGTGCAGGCGCTCGGCGATCTGCTGCACGCTCATCGTCGAACGACTGAAACGCAGCGCGTCGAGTTCGCGGTCGGTGAGCGGGCAGCGTTCGGCGGTGAGGGCGGCCGCGGCGATCTCGGGGTCGATGTAGCGGCGCCCGCCGGCGACGTCGCGGATGACGTGCGCGAGCTCCTCGGCCGGCGTCGACTTCGGGACGAAGCCAGAGACCTTCGTCGCGAGCGCCCGCCGCAGCACGCCCGGGCGCGCGTGACGGGTGACGATGACGACCCGCGTCGAGACCTGCGCGAGGATGCGCGCGGCCGCCTCGAGCCCGTCGGCCTCGGGCATCTCGAGGTCGAGCAGGCACACGTCGGGCCGCGCCGCGATCGCCTGCTCGACGGCGGCGACGCCGTTGTCGGCGCTCGCGACGACCTCGATGTCGGGCTCGAGGTTCAGCAGGGCGACGAGGGCGCCGCGAATGAGGTGCTCGTCGTCGGCGACCATGAGGCGGATGCCAGGTGCCGCGTCGCTCTCGACCGCGCCGACCTGTGCGCCGCTCACGCCACGACCCCCGCTCGCACCGGCACGGTGGCTCGGAGCTCGAAGGTGCCGGCCGAGGCGTCCTCGTCGTGCTCGAGCGTGCCGCCGACGGCGGCGAGCCGATCGCGCAGGCCCGCGAGTCCCGACCCGGGCGTGCGCGACCCGGCGCCGCGGGAGGTGGGCGGCGCCGAGGCATCCGCGGTCGTGATGCCGTCGTTCGCGATGCGCAGCTCGCAGCGCCCACCGTCGGTCGTGAGCGCGATGGTGACGGCCGTCGCCTCGCTGTGGCGCAGGATGTTCGTCGTCGCCTCGCGCACGACCGAGGCGAGCGCGCTCTGCGCGGCGGCATCCGCCGGAAGCGGGCCGAGCCGCAGCTCGCACGCAGCGCCCGAGGCGGTGAGCACCTCGCGTGCGTTCTCGAGCTCGTCGTCAAAGGCGACCTTGCGGTAGCCGGCGACGAGCGAGCGGGTCTCCTCGAGGGCCTCCTTCGCGATCATGCGGGTCTCATGCACGAGCTCGCGCGCGGCCGCCGGATCGCGCTCGAGCAGGCGCTCGGCGAGCTCGGACTTCAGCGAGATGACCTGCAGGTGATGCCCCTGGATGTCGTGCAGGTCGGAGGCGAAGCGCAGCCGCTCCTGCGTGACGGCGAGCTCGGCGGCCGTGCGCCGGTTGCGGTCGAGCTGCACGACGACCTCCCACCACCAGAGGCTCGTGAGCAGCATGATCGGCAGCATCACGGCGAAGAGGCCGATCATGAAGGTGTTCGAGCTCTGCGGCCCGGCGGGTGCGCCGTGCAGCGCGGTGAAGATCGCGACGTGCGTCACGGTCAGGATGAGGGCTGCGAGCAGCACCAGTCGCCGCGGCGTCTTCGGCAACAGGGCGGCGATGAGGGATGCCGCGGCCCACAGCGGCACGGCCGCGGTGAGCGCCTCGCCCGGGGCTGCGAGACCGAGGATCCAGACGAGTACGGCGGGGGCGATGAGCGCTGCCGTCCAGCCGGGGTGGGGCAGTCCGCCGCCGCGTCCGACGCGGAGGAACCAGCAATAGCGCAGCTGCGTCGCCGTGGCGACGAGTGTGAGCAAGAGCACCGCGATCGCGAGGTCCGCTGGTCGAGGAGCGCCCGACGCAGTCGGACGCGTCTCGAGACCCATCACCGTCTCCCCCATCGCCAACACCACAATCAAATCGAAGAACCCGAAGAAGAACACGATCGACGCGAGCGTGTACAGCCAGGTCGTGTGCACGCTGCGGGCGGCTGGTTCGGCAGGCATGGGGCCGAGCCTATGCCAGTGACATTTGTCACGCCGGGCGCGTGCACTTTCGCACGGGAACGCATGACGCGACGGCACTGACGCGAACAGCGCGGTTCTCGGAGGCTTGAAGCATCAGCTCGCCGCTCCCCGTGCGGCTCCGGCTTCTCGCTTCACCTACTGAAAGGGACTCGTCATGATCGACGCACTCCAGGACTTCGCCAGCTCGCTTCCCGGCGTCATGCAGTGGCTCGGGGTGATGCTCATCTCGGCGATCCCGTTCGTCGACTCGTACTTCGGCTCGGTCGTCGGCGTGCTGATCGGCCTGCCGCCGGCGGTCGCGATCGGGGTCGCCGTCATCGGCAACGTGATCTCGATGCTCGGCTTCGTATTCGCCGCGCACGGGGTGCGGTCGAAGGTGGTTGCGGGAAAGGCGGCTGCGGCTGGTGCCGGCGCTTCGGCTGGTTCGGTGTCGTCTGACGCTTCGTCGTCTCGCAATGAGAAGGTGCGCCGCGCATTCGACAAGTACGGCGTCGCCGGCGTGAGCCTGCTCGGCCCGTTCGTGCTGCCCAGTCAGTTCACCTCGGCGGCGATGGTCTCGTTCGGCGCGAACCGCAACGCGGTGATCGCGTGGCAGATCGTATCGATCGTGATCTGGGGCGTGGTGTTCGGGGTGGCGGCGTCGCTTGGGGTCGCCGTGGCGGGCTGAGCGGTACCGAATGTTGATCCGAGGCAGTTTGGCCGTCAGACGAAGTCCCAGAGCCCGGAGTGAAACTCAGGCGCTCATCCGCCTGTGTTGGCCACCTCTGCCCGGAGGTAGGGTCCAAACATGACAAGCGCACTCAGGGTTGTCGCCGCCGCCGTTGTGCACGATGGGCTTACCCTCGCCTGCCGGCGAGCATCAGGAAGAGCTGCGGCCGGCAAATGGGAGTTTCCTGGAGGGAAAGTCGAACCTGGTGAGGGGCCTCGAGTAGCACTCGTGCGCGAGCTCCGCGAAGAGCTGGGGATAGAAGTCGAGATCCTGGAGCTCATCGATCGATCGAGCACTCGCGTCGGCGAGGTAACGATCGATCTCTCCACCTATGCGGCGCGGCTTCGCACCCGGCGGCCAGAACAAAGTACAGATCATGACTTGCTCGGGTGGTTCACACCCGCTGAGCTCCCGCAGCTCGACTGGGCCGCTCCTGATCTCCCGGCAGTATCAGCGCTCTCTGGCAAAGAAGTCCATTAGCGCAGCATCGGGCGTGTTCTGACTTGATCGCTCTTTGCGAGCAATACGGTGCAAGCATGGCGCGGTTCTTCGGGACACCTGACGGTGTCACACCTGGGCAGTTCTTCATTGATCGCCGCGAACTCCACGACGCGTTCGTCCATCGCCCGCTCCAGGCCGGTATTAGCGGAACTGGAAAAGATGGCGCGGATTCGATCGTCATGTCCGGCGGTTACGTCGATGACCAGGACTACGGCTCCTACGTCATATACACGGGGCACGGTGGGAACGATCCGAACACAAGGCGTCAAATCGCAGATCAAACGCCCGATGCCCCCGGCAATGCCGGTCTCATCACGAGCATGATCTCCGGACTGCCGGTCCGCGTCGTGCGGGGACCTCACCGTAGTTCCCGATTCGCGCCGTCTCGTGGCTACGTCTATTCAGGCCTCTACAGCGTCACGTCCTGGTGGAGCAAGACTGGGCGAGACGGCTTTCAGATCGTGCAGTTTCGGCTTGATGCCATCGAACAACAGACCGCCGTCGAGCCAGCACCCCTAGTTGAGTTTGACCCTGCGTACCGCACAGCGGTGGTCAGTCGACGAATCCGAGATACAGCGATGTCCCGTGAAATCAAAGAGCTCTACGACCACTCATGTCAAATATGCGGTGTCCAAGTTGGCGGTTTTGAAGGCCGTGTGTATGCGGAGGGCGCACATGTTCGGCCGCTCGGGCGACCTCACCTAGGTCATGACCGCGCCGAGAATCTCTTGTGCCTCTGCCCAAATCATCATTCACAGTTGGACCTCGGCGGGCTCCTGATATCTGATGATTTGGTCGCCATCGATGCAAACTCAGGTGTCGTGGTGAACGAACTGAGTTGGCGGAGAAATCATCGCGTCGAGTTGTCCAACGTCGCCTATCATCGGTCACTTTGGCGCGCAGAAACCTAATCCATCGCAGGCCCCCAGGAATGGCTGCAATCACGGTTCTGCACCACGGATCACCGTTCGTACGTACTCACGCAAGGACGGGTCAGAAATGTAGACAAACGTCCCGCGCATACCCCGCGTCAGCAGTACCGCGTAAATGTTCAAGATGTACTGAAGCACGTCATCGCCGTCATACCTAATGCCGAGTTGGGCGTTGTGCTCTTTGCCCTTCTTGTCGAAGTATCTGTCGAGATTGGCGACGACTTCGCCACTCACGGGGTCGAGGCGCAGGTCGGGGCCGATGATCACGCCGGCGAAGTTCAGGTCGTAGCCCTGCAGTGTATGGATCGACCCGACCTCTTCGAGAGCGTTCGTCGAACTCGCCCAGTCCGTGGCGGTGGTGTTCCACCGCAGCCCGATGCCGTCGAGCTCGATGTCGACGGCCGAGGCGTCATTCTTGCTCTTCCATGGCCAGGCGTAGCCGGCCGCCAACCGCGCGAGACCGTGCTCACGGTCTCGCTCACGGATCGCCTCGTGCATCTCAGCGAGGTCGTCGAACATCCGAAGCTCGTACCCGGGGAACTCGCGCGGTTCCTTCGCTTCAGCCCGAAGCATCCGTCGGATGAAATCGATGTAGTCGGCACCCCCTGCGACCCGCATCTGCGATACGAGCGGATAGAACCGATGCTGCTTCTTTGAATCGCGAACGAGTGGGCCGACGACGTGGCTCGGCAGGTCGGCCGGCCGTACACTCTGTGCCTCGTCGAGTAGCAGCACCTGGTGCCGGCTCTTCGCGCGAATCCAGTCGAGCTGCGTCTTGCCGAGGTCGTCATGACCAAAGAGCCTCATGTTGATCTCGGGGAACTTCTTGTTGAGTGCGCCCGACGGTTGATTCGCTCGCTGGTTCAGCCGATGGGCTTCGTCGACGACCAGAAGGTCGAAATCGTGGTCAGACTCGCCAACTTGGAACGGCGTCAGCACCATACTCTTCTCAAGGCCAGGCGTCTTCGCGAAGACCTTCTGCACCGACTTCCGTAGCGACTGCTGCGGAATCACGATCCCGATCTTGAAGTCCTTCAGCTTCTCTACGTACCCCTCCATAAAGAAGTCGGAGAAGAGCGAGTCGTTCTCGGTGCGCTCAGTTGGGTCAGCGCGCTCGATATCGCTGAGCAGCTTCATGAGGAATATGCCCACGATCGTCTTGCCCGTACCTGGGTCACCCTGCACGACGATCGTGCCCCGCTCACCAGAGTCAATGTCAGCGAAAAGCGCCTCGAGGATGCCCTCCATCGTGATCGCCTGCTCCTGGTTCAACGCTTTGAAGGGCGACAATTTGAAGAGGTCGTTGTTCTCGATTTCGGGGATGTCACGAGTGAACATCCCCGCTTCGCGCAGTTCTTCGAAGATCTCGTCGAACGTTGCGCGATATCGCACACGCTCGAAGTAGTCGGCATCTGTGATGCCCTCGTTGCGATTGATCACGGTGAACTTACCGTCGCCGGCAAAGAGACGGATGAGGTACGACTCGAGATCGAGGCACACCGACTTATTGAAGGTGTCGTCGATCACAATTCGGGCGGCACTGAGATCCTTCTTGCCCGGAGCGTCGAGATGCTGGCGCAGACGACCTGCTGCGTTCAACGTTTCGCCAACGTAGATCTCGCGGTTGCTGCTCAGCGTATAGACCACCGGCCAATTTGCATGCCGCCCGTCGGGCTCGGCCCAGGTCTTGATCGACTGCCTGCTGAACGGGAAGTGCTCTACCCTAAAGCTGGTCATACTTGGCGCTCCGCCCACGCGAACGATCGACCGGGTATTTTGCTCGGGTCTGCTGGAGCTTGTCGAGCACAACCTGGTCAGCGTCGACACCGATCTTGTCTGCGAGCAGAAGGCAATATGTCAGCACATCGGCGAGCTCCTCAACGACGCGCTCAGCGGGCGCCTCGGCATGCCATTGATAGCACTCAAGCAGCTCAGCAGCCTCAATGCTGATGCTCTTCGCGAGATTCTCCGGGGAGTGAAACTGGCCCCACTCACGTTCTTCGACGAAGTCCCGAAGCTCCTGAACCACCCGTTGATCTACCACGGTCGGAGCGTACACCGACGGCCCGACATGGTGGCGAAGGCTCAGAGTGGCCGACCAGATCTGCGGACGAGCGCACCTCATTCCGCGTGTACTGCTCATTCTGTCCTCGGTCGCAGAGCGAGAGCGACGAGGGCCTATCGCTCTGACGACACGATGTTTTGGTTCAGGTGGAAGACGTTCTCGGGGTCGTACTTGCCCTTCACCGCCGCCAGCCGCGCGAGATGCTCGGGCGCGTACGCCCGCCGAACTCCCGCTGAGCCCTCGTCGGCAAGCGCGTTAACGTACGCGCCGCTAGAGAACGGGTTCATCGCCGCGGCGTACCGGCGTGCGCCCGCGATGCGCGTCTCATCATCAGCGGAATCGACCCACTTCGACGCACACACGAACTCGAACGCCGTATCCCGCCGCGAGAACGCCGTCTCACCCGACGCTACATCGGCAATCGCCCCGCCATACGCCTGCAGGCTGGCGTTCGGCAGGTCGTCGCCGTCGCGCGCGAGCACCGCGTCGATGACGTCGTCGGTCAGCTCACTGAAGTAGTGGCCCTTCCAGTAGCGGCGCCACTCGTGCGCCTCGACGTCGTCCTCGCGGGTCTGCAGCTCGAGGTACGTCATCGGCACGATCACCCGCTCGAAGCCGGCGTCGACCTCGGCGATACTCGTCGCGAGTCCGGCTGCCGCAGCCTCGCCGTCGACCGGGTCGCCGACCCAGACGAAGCCGAGTGACAGCGTGCCGTCGGAGATGGTCGCGTTGTAGGTCGCTCGCCGATCGGCTCGGGTGCTCTTATCGCGCCAGCGGCGCATCGCCGCCGCGCCGGATGCCACGGGGTAGAGGTACTCCACCGAGAGCACCTCGCCCGGCTCAGGGTGAAGCACCAGTTCGAACTCGGTCACGACGCCGAAGTTGCCGCCGCCGCCGCGCAGCGCCCAGAACAGGTCTGGGTGATTGTCGCGGTCGACGCGCAGGATCTCACTGCCGGCGGTCACGACCTCGAACGAGACGACGTTGTCGCAGGTGAGTCGGTGCTGGCGGGCGAGCCAGCCCATGCCACCGCCGAGCGCGAGTCCGCCGATGCCGGTGTGCGACACGTTGCCCGCGGTCGTCGCGAGGCCGTGCGCCTGCGCGGCCCGGTCAAGGGCGCCGAGCAGCGCACCACCTTGTACACGAGCGCGCCGGGCCGTGGCATCCACCTCGACCGACCCCATCGGCCGCAGGTCGATCATCAGCCCGCCGTCGGGCACGGCGTGCCCGACGATGCTGTGCCCGCCGCAGCGCACGCCGATCTCGAGGTCGTTCGCCCGCGCGAAGCGGATCGCCTCGGCGACCTCCTCGGCGCTCGAGCAGGCGACGATGTAGCGGGGTCTGCGGTCGATCATCGCGTTCCACACGCGCCGCGCGTCGTCGTAGCCGTCGTCACCTGGTTTGAGCATCTGCATGCGATCTCCCCCGCCTGTCTCGCGCCCGAGGATGCCGCGGACGGGCGCCGGCGTCAAGGGCATAGGTTCGATCCAGATCTGGGCTCGGCTGTGGTCCCAACGACTGCCACGGCAACGAGGTGCTGCCATGGCATCCGACGCGGGGCACTCTCGACCCCGTGTGTGACGCGCCCTCCCGTCACCCGCATTGTTGCCCCGAATGACGCTACAGCCGTGCTGGTAGACGATGAATGTGGTGGCGCAGACTGCTCGATAGGCTGACTGGATGTCGTGGCACTTCTTTGCCCGTGGAGTCGACGGTGCGTATGCGCGTTCGCGCCTATCAGAGGAGATTGCGAATCTCGAAAGTCTTCGAGGTTCGCTTAATGCTGATGTTGAGATCGCCGCAAGTCAGTTCATTCGTTGGTCAGAATCGGCCGAGCGCGGCCTCACGACCGCCTACGGAAACCCGACGGCTACCTCGCTCGTGCGAACCGAACGTTTCTGGCGCATACGTGAGATCGACTCGCGCACGCAACGACCGCTTCAGCTAATTCATCTCGAAATCGAGCGTTTGTTGGATTCGTTCAAGGACCTCTTGGACGAGCTTGATCGCGCTCGCAGAGTCGTCGAAGTCGATGAATCAGAAGCCCTTGTCATTCTCGATACAAATGTGCTCGTGCACGGTCGACCGTTTGATGAAGTCCGCTGGAATGACGCGCTCAACTCGAAGCGGGTAAAGATCTTGCTTCCAATCCTCATTATCGACGAGCTGGACAAACTCAAGGACGGACGTCAGGAGCGAGCAAGACAGCCACTAAAGGCAATAGACCGCCTTCTCACTTCGGGCGCAGCAAGCCAGTCTGTCTCCGTCAGGAGCGGCGTCCGACTGCAGATTGTGACGGAGCCACGAGGTCACCAGCGAGTTGCCCGAAACGATGACGAGATAGTTCGTCAGGCGGAGTACCTGCAGGCTGTCGGGCGAAATCAGATCACCATTCTGACAAGGGACCGGGGGATGCGGGTCCGAGCCGAGATTGCTCAACTTGCGACCATGATGCTTCCTGCGAACCTGGAACGGACGCTTCATCGACCTGAATCGAGCGAAGGTGAGTGACGCCGACGGCACGTGGGTGACGGTCGTTCCGAAGGACGAGACCGCAAAGAGGGAGCTTCTTGGTCTTAGACCGCCAGCGTGGGAGTATCTGCTATTTGGAGCCGAATTACTCCGGCGGTTGGGCGAGATCGAGCCGAAATGGCGAGATTACAGCCTCGGCTACAGCATGACCGTGGGGCCCCGGATAGCTCAGGAGAACCTGTCTCCCGAGTTCTCAGAAAGGCTGTCGCGCCTTACATTTATCGCCTCGAACATAGAGCGTGTGATCAGTTTGCAGGCGCAATCGGCAGCGTTCGGCGAACCGGGGGCGTCTGGAGATGCTGCGCTGATCGAGCATATGGCTGGCCGACTAGTTCAGCTCTACGAGCAACTCATCGACTGGGCCACTGAGATTCGATCGCTTCGCCTCCCAAGCAAGGCCAGCGGCCTCGCGGAGCTAGCGGTCGCGATGACCGCCCAGCCGATTCAGGCCGTTCGCGACTTCGTACACAGATTCGTGGAAGACCTTGAGCGAGGTCTCCATCAGCTTGCAAGCGGTGAATCGACGTCGCTCACGATCGAGATGCGCTTGACCCTTGAGGTCGATGACGATATCACCGACCGATGGACGCGAGAGCTGAAGAGCGCTGTCCGCTAATTCCGAACCGCGGGCGAGGAACGGCCTGGCTCAGGAGTTGAGGGCCAACGTTCCTTCCCTCGGCGCCCGGTTCCGAGGTTCAACGGACGTTCGAGGCGCGCGCAGGGAATCGCTCGGTGGCACGGCTGCTTCGGTGCTCGACAATCGAGGGTGGTAGGCCATTGAGGCCGGCCGCGCCAGGGGCGCGGGGGACGGGGCTCGACGTGACCGGCGGTGATTTGACACTTCTTGGTCGTCGCTCAATCCGCTCAACCGGTCTACTTCAAGGCGCTCGCCGGCGCTCGATCCTCAACCCGCTCGGCGGAGTGCTTCCTCGTCACGAGATACGACCCGGCCAGCACGAGCACGAAGCCGACGATCGTCCACACGGTCACCCGCTCCCCCAGCACGACGACGCCGGCGATGATCGCGACGGCCGGGTTCACGTAGGTGATCGTGGTCGCCTTGACCGGGCCGATCTCGGCGATGAGGCCGACCATGAGCAGGAACGCGAGGGCGCTGCAGATCACAGCGAGCACGATCACCGAGACGATGACGGGCGGCGACGGCCACGCCGTCGGTACTCCGCCGGTCAGCAGCACGAACGGCACGTACGCGATGGCGGCGCCCGCGAGTGAGACGGCGACGATGCCGATGCCGGGCAGGTCGGGCATCCAGCGCGCGAGGATCGCCGGGCCGAGCGCGTAGCCGACGACGACCACGGCCATCTGGGCGACGGCGAGGAGGTCGGAGCCCGCGACATCCAAGCCGACGAGCGCGGCGACGCCGAGCATGCCGAGGGCGATGCCGATCCAGTTCGTGCCCGAGAGGCGCTCGGGGCGACCCATGAGGAACGCGATGGCGACGCCCGCGAGCGGCACCGCGGCGAGCAGCAGGCCGGCGGTCGAGCTCGGCAGGGTCTGCTCGGCCGAGCTCAGGAAGTACCACGGCAGCACGATCTCGACGAGGGTGTACGCGAGCATCGGCTTCCAGCGGCGCAGCACCGGGCCGACCTCGTGGCGGAAGATCGCGAGCGGCAGCAGCAGGATCGCCGCGAGCCCAGACCGCGCGAGCACGACCATGCCCGGGTCGAGCTCCGACACGGCGACCTTGATGAAGAGATATGGGATGCCCCAAGCGATTCCGAGCGCGATGAAGAGGAGCAGTCCGCGGCGAGTCACCTGATCATTCTGGCGCCGGGCGGGGGTCGGCGACCCCCGCGAGACCGTCGAATCAGCGCGAGATCGCGCCAACCTCGTTCGGCATTTCACACGCGAACGGGGGCTCACGCGGCGGTACCGCCGACCAATACGGTCGGAGATCAAGCCGCTGCCCGAGCGGCCCGCCGACCGTGCAACGACGCAACGTCAGGAGTTCGAACCCCCGTGACCTCGACCCAGCCCGAGACTTCGACGCTCGCCGCTCGCGCGGCCGCGGCATCCGTGATCACCGAATGCCTGCGTGCCCAGATGAGCGCTCCGCCACGCTCGGCGGCGGCACGAATCTTCGGGCGCACGCCGCTGAGCGCCGAATCGGAACCCTGGTTCCTCGGGGCGCTCGGCGAACTCGACGTCGCCCGGCGACTCGAGGCGCTCGGGCCCGCCTGGCGGGTGTTCCACTCGGTGCCCGTCGGACGTGGGTCGAGCGACATCGACCACGTCGTCATCGGTCCGCCCGGCGTCTTCACGATCAACACGAAGCACCACGAGGGCCGCGACATCTGGCTCGGTTCGAAGCGACTGCTCGTCAACGGGCAGCGCACCGACCACCTGCGCAACGCGAGCTTCGAGGCGAAGCGGGCGTCGCAACGCCTGTCGGTCGCGGCGCACGCGCTCGTCGACGTCGCGCCGGTCATCGTGATCGTCGGCGCCCGACGCATCACGGTGCGCGAGCGCCCGGCCACGATCTTCGTGCTGCGGGAACGCGAGTTGGTCAGGTGGTTGTGCACGCTCCCGGCGGTCGTGCCGCCCGATGCGATCGAACAACTTGCGGATGCTGCGGCGAGACCGTCGACCTGGCACGATGCTCCTTCGCTGGAACCCGCTGACGTCGCGGCGTTCGACAGGCTGCGCCGCGAGGTCGACGGTGCCCGCACGCGTCGCCGAGGGTGGGCGATCGCCGCTCTGCTCGCAATCTTCGCGGCGCTGCCGTTCGCGGCACTCGCGGCGTGGGCGTCGGTGATGTCGGCCCTGGCCTGAACCTCAAGCTCGCGCGCAGCCGCACGCCGTCCTTGGTGCGCGACGTGCCTTCACGCGCCCGCGCTCGTACCATCGAGGTATGAGCGACCCGATGCGGGTGCCCGCCGGGTGGTACGAAGACGGGTCCGGCGCACGGCGGTACTGGGACGGCGCCGCCTGGACGCAGTACGTCGCGGCGGGTTCGGAGACCGCGCCGACGGCGCAACTCGACGCCGAGCCGGCGACCGTGACGGCCGTGACGGCGGTGCTGCCGACCGGCGACGACAGCCCGACGATTCCGTTCGTCTGGGGTTCGCAGGGGCAAGATGCCGCGGGTTGGGGTTCCACGCCCACCGTGCCCGTCGCGGCGACCGCCACGAACCCCGATGCAGCGACTCAGGAGTACGGTGCCGTTCCCCTGACAACCCTGCCGGGGCATCCGTTCACCGAACCCTCGAAGCCCGGCCCGAACTTCGTGGGCATCATCGCCCTCGTCGCCGCGGTCGTGGGGCTCGCGCTCGCATTCACCCCCGCCGTGAGCGGGCTCATGTGGGTCGTCGTGTCCGCCGCGTTCGTGCTCTCCCTGATCGGCCTGTTTCTGCGCGCCGCGAAGTGGCCGGCGGTCATCGGGCTCGTCGTGTCGATCATCGCCGCGATCGTCGGGCTCGTGATGCTCGTCACGGCGCTGATCGGGTCGCTCGGCACCGTGTTCGGCGGAATCGAGGATCCGCTTCCCGATGCGCCCGCGCTTCCGCAACCCGCGCCCGACGACCCAGGCACGGAGCCCGCACCCGAGCAGCTCGAGATCCCCGGGCAGGGCGACCTCGCCTTCGGCGAGACGATGACCTGGGACGACGGTGTCGCGCTCACCGTCTCGGCACCCGAGCCGTACACGCCGAGCGATCTCGCGGTCGGTGCGACGCGAGCGAACAGCGTCGTGTTCACCCTCACGATCACCAACGGCTCGACGCAGGACGTGGCGCTCCTGCCCCTGCCGACCGTCACTGCGGGCGATCAGGAGGTGAGCCAGATCTTCGACGTCGGCAGCGACGTCTTCGCAACGGGCGATGACGTCGGCTTTCCTCCGGCCAAGACGCTCGAGCCGGGCGCATCGGTCAGTTGGCGGGCCGCCTGGTCGATCGACGACCCGACTTCGCTCACGCTCGAAGCGGCGCCGAGCTTCCTCTACCCAGCCGTGGTCTTCACGAACACGCCGTGACCGGAGTCACGAGACCGCCGACATCGCCCCGCGGCCGAGGCCGCGGTGTCGGGATGCATCGATGTCGCGCCGCGCCAAGAACAGGGCCTCGCTCGCGAGGAACGCGGCACGCCGGGCCATGGCCACCACCTGCGCCTGGTGATCCTGGTCGGTCACCGAGACCGTCACCGCGGGGCTGCCGAGGTAGTGGCCGAGGTCGATGCGGATGCGCTCGGACTCGGCCAGCGCCTTCATGGCCTCGGCGCCGATGCGGCCCGGATTGCGGGCGATCGCGTCGCGGGCGACGTCGAGCTTCCGGTCGGCGGCCTCGATCGCGGGGCTCACCTGGTCGACGGGCGGGCTCGGCATCATCGCGCGCTCGCGGGCCGCCGCCATCGCCGACTCCAACGCCGCGTGCGCCGTGCGCATTCGGCTCAGGTGGGCGAACGGGTCGGTGTTGACGCCGGGCGGGAGGCCCGCGAGGGCTGCTCGCAGTTGGTCGATCGCGGTCGCGAGGCTGCGGGATGGGGGCGCCTCGAGCGCCACGGCGAGGTGCCGACGTGACTCCTCGACGATTGCAGCCAAGGCGGACTCCGCGCGCAGCGCCTCGACTTCGAAGGTCTCCACGGCGTCGAGCATCGCGGCGGCGCGGCTCACGGATTGAGCGGATGCCTCGAGCGCGAGCTGCGCCTGCTCACGCGCCCCCGCGTCGCGACGTCGCTCGGCCACACGCAGGCTGTGCTCTGCGAACGCGAGGAGTTGCTGGGCCTCTGCTGCGTCGGCCTCGACCGTGACGAGCGCCTCGCGCGCATAGCGGGCGGCGAGGCATCCGATCGCCCCTTCGACGAGCGGGACGCGAGCGCGCTGACGCTCGATCTCGGCTCGCAGACCGGCGATGAACTCGGGTTCGCGCCGGGCGCGAGCGATGCGCTCGGTGATCGCGGCGAGCTGCTCATCGAGCAGGTCCTCGGCGGATTCGCACAGCTGCACGATGCGCTCGTATCGGGCACGCACCTCGTCGGCCGTGCCGGGCACCGCATCGTGATTGAGCCGGTTCAAGAGGAACGCGGTGCCCAGCTGTCCGCGAGCGTCGGCGAGCGTCTCGCCCAACCGCTGGATCGCACCCGCCCCCAGCTCGGCCTCGGCGAAGCCGAACTCATCGGCGGCGACGCGGATGCGCTCATCGGCGGCGAACAGGGCCGCCCCGGCCCGCTTCGCCAGATCGGCGTCGTGTGCCTCGAGTTGGTGCGCGCCGAGTCGGCGCCTGACCCGGAACCCGGCCATGCTGCGATTTTACGATCGGCGCGCAGAACCCGCTACGGCGTTGCCGATATCGTAGCGGCGGCCGCGACGCGGGAGGAGAATGCGGGAGTCGGCCGCGCGCGTCCTCCCACCCGCTCCGGCCGTGCCCCGATCGCGGAGGCCGAGATGACGACCACACCACCCGAGCAGGGCGCGCACGCGCCGGACCCCGAGCCGGGCCCCGAGCCTCACCAGCCGCCCGCTCCGCCGCCGCGACCCGGCATCCACATCACGGCGCTCATCGTGTGGCTCACGATCTTCCCGCTCGTCGCCATCATCGGCGTCCTGTCCGAACCACTGCTGACGGGGTGGCATCCGGTGCTGCGGGCACTCGTGATCACCCTTATCGTCGTGCCGATCGCCTCGTACTGGGTCATGCCGGCGATGTTCCGGGGGTACGCGGTTCTCGCGCGCAACCGGGCGGCGCGGCGGGCCGTCAAGCGGGAGCCGTAAGGGGCCGAGCGCAGCGCGCGGGGGTCTCGATACGCTTCGCTACTCGACCGGCTGAGGAGGTTCGCCACTCGACCGGCCGAGGAGCTTCGCTACTCGACCGGCCGAGATCAGTCGAAGAAGCCGTCGAGGATGCTGCCGATGACGAGGCCGCCGAGGATGCCGCCCATGACGTCGGAGCTCCCGCTGCCGCGCCGACCGCCGCCCCAGCCGGGATCGCCCCACTGGCCGGGGCCGCCCTGCGGACGGGACGAGTCGATGTCGCGCTGGGCGAGCTGCAACGCCGCGGCGGCGAGCTGTGCGACGCGGCGGGCCATGGCCATCGCCTGCTCGCGGTGGTCTTCGCCGATGACGGTGACGGCGGCCGCGGGCGCGCCGAGGAAGTGGTCGAGGTCGGCGCGGATGCGCTCCGACTCGGCGAGCCGGGTGCGGGCGTCGGCGCCGATCCAGCCGCGGTGGCCGGCGATGACGTCGCGGGCGATGGCGAGCTGCCGGTCGGCGTCGTCGATCGCGTTGTGCACGTGCTCGAGCGGGGGAATCGGGCGGGCCGCGCGTTCGCGGGCTGCCGCGATCGCTGCATCCAGACCGGCGTTCGCCTCGCGCAGTCGGTTCAGCTGGCTGAACGGGTCGGTGTTGACGCCCGCCGCGGGCAGCGCGGCCAACGCGGCCTGCAGGGCGGCCATCGCGGATGTCACCGCGGGCGTCTGGGGCTCGCGCTGTGCGACGGCGATGTCGGCCCGCGAGTCCTCCACGATCGCGGCGAGAGTCGCCTCTGCGCGCAGCGCCTCGATCTCGAACGTCTCCACGGCGTCGAGCAGTGCCGCAGCGCGGCGCACCGATTCGGTCGCCGCCTCGAGTGCGAGGTTGGCCTGCTCGCGCTGGCCCGCCTCGCGGCGCCGTTCGGCCACGGCGGAGCCGTGTTCGGCGAAGCCGAGCAACTGCTCGGCCTCGGCCGGGTTGGCCTCGACCTGCGCGAGCGCCTCGTGCGAGTAGCGGGCGGCGAGCCGCGCGATGGTCTCGCGCGCGTGCGGGATGCGCGAGCGCAGACGCTCGGCGTCGGCGCGCACGCCCGCGATGATCTCGGGAGCCCGGCGCGCACGCGCGATCTTGTCGGCGAGCGCCGCGGTGCGCTCGTCGAGCACGTCTTCGGCCCACTCGCAGAGCTGCACGATGCGCGCGTTGCGCGTGCGCAGCTCGTCGGCGGTGTCGGGGATCTCGTCGTAGTTCAGCTGGTTCAACCGGAACGCCTCGCCGAGATGCTCACGCACCGCGGCGAGCCCCTCGCTCAGCTCGGCGGTCGCCTCGTGCCCGAGTTCGGCATCGGCGAAGGCGAGCTCATCGGTGGTGACGCGCACCCGCTCGTCTGCGGCGACCAGCGCGCTGCCGGCCCGCTTCGCCAGATCGGCGTCCTGGGCCTGCAGTTCCAGATTTTCGCGCTTGCGCTTGCCCCAGAATCCAGCCATGCCGTTGATCTTACGGGCGCTGCTTGAAGGGTGCTGGGCGCGCCGGATGTCGCCGAGCCAGGCGTGCTGCATGCCACCGCCGTACGGCCGGTGCCCGCGATGCGTGCCCTCGGGTGAAGACCCGCCACAATTCCACATATCCACACGTACCGTGTGGACACGGCCACAGTTCCACATCCCGAGTGAAGGGATGCCTCGCCCGATCGATCTGGGCTCGCTCTCGTCCTCGGACTCGGGCGGCGGGAGCCTCCTAGAGCACCGGCACTCGCCGCTCGTCTTCATCGAGCACGGAGACCTGCGACGCCGTCGTGCGGAAGAGACGAAACGGCGCCGACCCGGTCACGTCGGCCCGAGTCCAGTTGCGCAGGCTCTGCGCGACCGATCGCCCGTCGTACACGGCGAGTGCGGCATCGAGCTCGGCGTCGGGCACGATGCCTGCGACGCCCTCGACGTAGACGGCGATCGCGCTGCCGACGGCGACCGTCGAGTCGAAGACGGCCAGCGCGACCTCCGGGCGGGCGGCGATGTTCTGCGAGTGGCGGGTCTCGAGGCGCGAGACCCAGAAGTACTCGCGCAGCTCGTGCTCGGCGAACCAGACGGGCGTCGCCCAGGGCGTGCCCGAGGCGTCGGCGGTCGCGAGGGTCAGGTAGGTGTTCGCCTCGACCACTCGGCGGGCGGCCTCGGCGGGTGCGGCGTTCACGGCGTCGGTGGGCATGTTCATGGGTATCAGCTCCTGGACGATGCCGTAAGGGGGCGCGGGGCTGTGGTCTCGATACGGCGCTGCGCGCCTACTCGACCGACGAGCTCACGCGAACTGCGGCTCCGCCGAGGCATCCACCGTTTCGACCTCAGTCGACTCCGCGACATCCAGCGGGTGCTCGACCTCGTCGCGGCGCATGCGGGCCGCGACGATCGCGACGACGCCGATCATGAGCGGCGCGATGCCGGCGATGAGGAAGACGACGGGCAGTCCGACGAGCTCGCCCGCGGGGCCGGCGATCGCCATCGACACGGGCATGAACGCGAGCGAGACGAAGAAGTCGAGGCTCGAGACGCGTCCGAGCATCTCCGGCGGAACCCGGCGCTGCAGCAGCGTTCCCCAGATCACGACGCCGCCGTTGAATGCGGCGCCGACGGCGAACGCGGCGAGCGCCATCACCCACAGCTGGTCGGTCAGTCCGAAGACGGCGAGCGGGAGGCATCCGAGGCCCCACAGCAGCACGATCGCGGTGAGGTACCGGCGCGGCAGCCTCATGGATGCCACGACCATCGACCCGACCGCACCGCCGACGCCGAACGCGGCGAGCACGAGCGCGTGGCCCTCGGGGCCGGCGCCCGCGACATCCTTGATGACGAACGGAACCAGCACCTCGAACGGCCCCATGATGAGCAGGATCAGCAGCGACGCGAACGACAGCGTGCCGAGCAGCCACGGCGTGCGCATCATGTAGGCGAATCCCTCGCGCACGTCGACGAGCAAGGCCACGGCCGGATGCCCCGTTCCGCTCGCCGGTTCGCGGCGCAGGGGCTGCTCGGGAACCCGTCGCAGGCACACCGCCGCGACCACTCCGGTGAGCGCGGCGACCGCGAGCGCCGCACCGGGCGACGAGATCGCGATGAGCGCGCTCGCGAGCGCCGGGCCGCCGGCTTGCATGAGCACCGGGCGGGCCATGCCCTCGAATCCGTTGGCGGCGAGCAGTTCATCTTCTGGCACGACGCTCGGCAGCAGCGCCGAGTACGCCGGGTAGTAGAGGCCGGCCATCACGCCGCCGACGAAGGCGACGACGGCCAGGTGCCAGACGTCGAGGGTTCCGGCGAGCGCGAGCAGGGCGACCGCCCCGACGCTCGCGGCCCGCACGACCTCGACGGTGATGAGGATGCGCCGCTGCGGAATGCGATCGGCGAGCGCGCCGCCGAGGAGCGTCGTGAGGAGCATCCCGACGGCACTCGCGCCGGCGACGAGCGACAGCTCGGCCGCTCCCCCGCCGATCGCGACGATCTGCCAGACGAGGGCGACCATCCAGATGCCCGCGCCGACCATCGACGCGACGAGTGCGGCGGCGAGCCACCGGTAAGCGGGGTTGCGCAGGGGGCGGAGGGCCCGAGGTGCGGTCATGATCGTGCTCCTTGCCGAGTTCGGATGCTTCGTGAAGCAGGTGCTTCTACTCATGCGTCGAACGGGGGCGGGCGAGATCGACACCTTCGCCGATCCGGTAGCCACTAACGAAAGACGACGTGTATCGCCGCGCCGCTGAGCGCGGGGCTCGATGCGCTCCTGCACCGACCCATCGCCCACCTAGAATCCGCCCATGAGCACCCGTCACGAGCGGGCCTCGAGCGGCATGGGGTGACGGATTCGCGAATGGTCGCGGGCGTCAGGGTGCCTGGTCGAGAAGCTGGTCGAGTTCACGGATGAACCCGCGCTGGGCGGGCTCGTTCATGGGCTTGACGAAGGTCGGCTTGTTCGTGCGCTGCAGATACACGTTCACGGCCGCCTCCATTCCAGATTCCGGGGATGCCGCGCGGTCGGCGCAGCTTTGCTGCACTAGCGGGCATTCGGGGCAGGGGTCAAGGGCCGAGGATTCGCTCCGGCACCGGTTCGCCCGCACGAGAACGATCGCCGGCGCGAGTCACGGCAGGGCGAACTCGAACGGTTCCTGCGGAACGAAGCGGTCGGTGACATCGCCGACGAGCCCACCGGCGCTGAGATCGAGCCGAGCGGATCGTGTGAAGTCGATTCCGTCCAGGTGAGTCCAGACGATGTCGGGGCTGAACGAGGATTCGAAGGCGTAGATGCGGTTGCTGAGGTCGCTCAGCGTCCGCCAGATCGTCATCGAGATGTTCGGGCGCTCCGGGTCCGGCGCTCCGAACGGCTGCGCGGCGTTGCGCATCACGCTCAGGAGGGCCGCGTAGGCGATGGAGGGTGTGCTCGCGGGCGGAAGGCGGCGAAGGTAGTAGCTTGCTCGGACGAATCGATCGGCGGCCTCCGTCGTGCCCGGCAGTGCTTCCTCGCCGCCGAAGCCGGCGTATCGCTGAAGGTGCGTCAACTGCTGGTCGAACGGCGGGGAGTTGGTCATCACGGCATACTCGTGTCCGTGATGGACAGACGGCTTCCCGTCGAGGAACTCGATGATCGCCGAGTCGCCGGTCGCGTCGTCCAGCGCCAGGTGGACCGTCCCGGTCTTACCCGTGTTGGGGTCGCCCTGGGGACGCACTTGGAACGGCTCGGCCTCGATCGCGGCGACCGCCTCGGCGACGGTCGCGAAGCGATCGAGGAAGTACTGGGTCCAGAGTGAGACGCTCAGCGCCGGCAGTCGCGGGTCGCGGCCACCGAAGTCAGACTCGGCCAGCCAGAGCAGGTGCGCCCCGAGCCCGGCCTCGTTGAGACCGTCGGAGGTCGCGGCGTCGTAGGCTGTCGCGACCACGCTGCCGTAGCGGGCGGTCCATCGCAGCGGGTTCGGATCGTCGACCCCCATGCCGACGCGTTCGGCACCCCGGGGCATTACCCATAGATTCGTGCCCATGGGCTGGCTCCAGTCCATGTTGCGGCCGACGATGACCGGCTGCCCGGTTTCCTCCCACATCACGCGCGTGCACACGATGCCATCGTGGCTCAGAAGTCCGAGCGAATCCATCTCCTCGTGGCGCGGCGCCGGATCCGGACCTCCCCAGTCCGAAGGTCACAACTGGGTCACTTGTCCCACTTTTCTCTTGACGGGGCCGTACTGAGTACGGATGCTTGCCTGACCCGAACCTCGTCACGATGGAGTGCCATGCCCCAGGTCCGCCGCCCGATCGTCGCCGTCGCCGCGACCGCCGCCCTCCTGCTGATCCAAGCGCTGATCGACCCGACGGGCCTGCTCGCCCTCGTCGGCTGGCCCGGCGGCACGCCGCGCTTCGACCTGTGGTGGCCCGTCGCCCGCTACGTCGTGTTCGTGCCGGTGATGCTCGCCGTTGTGTGGTGGGCCGCCGTGCGCGCGGGCGACCGCTTCTGGACGCTGACCGCGGGCGTCGTGCTCGCCGCGCTGCTCGCGCAGTTCGCGGCATGCCTCGCGATGACCGGGGATGTCCCGCTGTCGGCGTGGGCCGCCGGATACATCGCGGCGAAGGCCGTGCCGTCGGCGCTGATCGTGGCGGGGGTCGTTCGTATCGTCGAACGGATCGTGGCGCGGCGCGCGGCGCGCGCGGGTCTCGATACGCTCGCTGGCGCTCGCTACTCGACCGACGGCGGGTCGATCTGGCCGGCCGCCGTCGCATTCGGTGCGATCGCGCCGCTGCTCGCGGGCTCCTGGTGGACCGGCGCGACGTACGCCCCCGGCATCCCGACCCCGCGACCCGGCACCGACCCGCTCGGCATCGTCGGCATGGTCGTCGCGATCGCGCTGCTCATCGCCGCCGCCTGGCTCTGCATCCGGTGGATGCGCCGGCGCGTGCCCGGGTTCCTCGGCACCTGGCTCGGCGCCCTCGTCGCGGGCGGCCTCTTCGGCCTCGTCCAGGGCGTCATCGGCCTCGTCGTCGACGGCGGGTTCCGCGGCGACCTCTGGCCGCTCATGGCCACCTACATCCACGTCGCCGACGGGCTCGCCTTCGGCGCCTGCACCGGCTGGATCGCGGCCGTCGTCGCCCTCATCGCCGACCGCGTGGTCGCGCGGCGCACGGCGCGCGACGCCGGCGTCGACAGCTCATCGAGCAGCGAGGCGACGAGCGACGCCGCGAACGAACAGGATGCCTCGCCCGCACGTGTCGCCGCGGCCGTCGGCGTCGGCCTGGCCGTCGTCGCGGTGACCGCGATCACCGCCTCGCTCCTCGCCCCGGCGGCGCCGGCCGTCGCGACCGTCGCGAACGAGGCCTCCGTGCCCGCGGGATTCCTGCGGGTCGAAGACGGACGATTCACCGACGGCGAGGGCCACCAGGTGCTGCTGCGCGGCGTCAACGTCAACCAGCTCGTCGACTTCTACCAGGCGACCCCCGACCTGCCCGTGACCCGCGAGCTCACCGAGCAGGACTTCGCCGACATGGCGACGTACGGCTTCAACGTCGTGCGGCTCGGCATGTCGTGGTCGGCGCTCGAGCCGACGCAGGGCGAGCTCGACCCCGACTACCTCGCGCAGGTCAAGCAGGCCGTGGCCTGGGGCGAGGAGCACGGCATCCGCACCGTGCTCGACATGCACCAGGACGGCTGGTCGAACCTGCCCACCGCCGAGGGCACCGAGTGCCGGCCGGGCACCGATCCGATGTGGGGCTACGACGGCGCACCCGAATGGGCGACGCACTGGGACGGCGCACCGCGCTGCTCATTCACGGGCCGCGACATCTCGCCCGCGGGCGACCGGGCGTTCGAGCACTTCTGGTTCGACACCGACGGCATCCAAACCGCCCTCGCCCGCACGTGGGGCGAGCTCGCGGGCGAGTTCGCCGACGAGAAGGCGGTCGCGGGCTTCGACCTGCTCAACGAGCCGGGCTTCGGCGAGACCGCGCCCCTCACGACGTCGAAGAAGAACGGCGAGTTCTCGGCGAAGGCGATCGCCGCGATCCGCGAGGCCGGCGCCCCGCAGATCGTGTTCGTCGAGCCGAGCATCCTCTGGTCGGGCCTGGGCTTCGACAGCGGCCCGTCGATCGGCTTCACCGACGACCTGAACGTCGCGTTCTCGCCGCACCTCTACGCCGAGTCGATCACCATGGATGCCTCGCTCGGCCTCCCGACGATCGTCAGCACCGAGCGCCAGTTCGAACTCGGCCAGCGTGTGGCCGACGAACTCGGCATGCCGATGTGGTCGGGCGAGTACGGGTACTGGGGCGACGAGGAGTCGACCGCAGCGCACCTCTCGCGGTACGCCGTCGAAGAGGATGCGCGCGTCCTCGGCAGCGCCTACTGGGTGTGGAAGCAGGCCTGCGGCGACCCGCAGAACGGCATCCAGGAGCTCGGCAACGCACTG
Source organism: Agromyces sp. NPDC058126 (assembly GCF_042884595.1). Classification (NCBI taxonomy): domain Bacteria; kingdom Bacillati; phylum Actinomycetota; class Actinomycetes; order Micrococcales; family Microbacteriaceae; genus Agromyces; species Agromyces sp. NPDC058126. The sequence continues at coordinate 552,915 of NZ_JBHVTS010000002.1, forward strand.
CTCTCCGAGGACTGCGCGACCGGCGACGACGCGCCCCGCAAGGAGCATCTGCTGAGCATCCTGTCGCGGGCCTACCCGCAGGAGGCGCCGGGCGTGATCACGAGCCTGAAGGCCGGGGTCGCGGGTAACGACGGCGGCGAGCTCGCGCTCACCGGCGTCGTCGACGAACCGCTCTGCGGGCTCAAGGTGTGGATCCCCGGCGAGGCGCAGCCGCAGTTCTCCGAGGAGCTCGGGCTCAGCCGTCTCGAGCTCGAACAGGTCGATGGCGGTTGGCTCGTCACGGGCTGCGCCGAGGGCGAGTACGCGCTCGCGACCGAGTAGCGAGGCGGATGCCCCGGGGTCGCAGTGCTTCGCGCAGCGACCCCGGGGGCGCTCATCCCCGCGAATCCGACGGCGGTGGCGGGTCCCTCGCGTATGGTGAGGCGGTGCCCGTGATCAGCCGACTCGACCCCGCCGACCCGACGGCCGTCGTCATCCTCCGCCGCTACCTCGACGACATCATCACCCGCTACTACGGACGAGCCGCGACTGACGCCGAGATCGACGAGGAGCTCGCCCAGGGCGACGACGATGAGCTGCAGGGCGACCGGGGCGCCTTCTTCGTGGCGTCAGAGGCGGGGCAGCCGCTCGGATGCGCCGGCGCCCGCTACCTCGACGCCGACACGGCCGAGCTCACCCGGGTGTTCGTCGCCCCCGAGGCGCGCGGCCTGGGCCTCGGCGCCGTGCTCGTCCGAACGGTCGAAGACGCGGCGACCCGCAGCGGCCGCACGACGATCCGCCTCGACACCCGCAACGACCTCGTCGAGGCCCGCGCGCTCTACGCGAAGCTCGGCTACGCCGAGGTCACGCCGTTCAACGAAAGCCCCTACGCCGAGCACTGGTTCGCGAAAAGCCTGACGACGCACTGATCGCTCGGGCGAGCGATCGCTCGGCAAGCACCCCCCGTCGAGGTCCCGGTACTTCGGTACTTCGGTACTTCGGCCCTTCCGTACGACCACTACGTCACTGATCCGCCTCCGGTATCGGCGATACCAAGCGCGCATCAGTGACGTAGTGCTACCCCGGCACCCCGGGTCCGCTCGCGCGACGACATCATCCCGACGACGGCGCACGCAGCACCGCCGAGCAGGATCGAGCGGGCATCCCACCGGCGAACGTCCGGTACTTCGGTACTTCGGCACTTCGGTACTTCGGTACTTCGGTACTTCGGTACCGAAGATGCACGGAGAACTCCCGCCGGGTGACGGCTGAAGCCGCAAGGCGCAACGACGGGAGCGGTGCGCGGCGGGAGCACAGTACTTCGGTGCTGCCCTTGCTGGGAGCATCCGCGGGGTGCCGGTGGGCACGACCGAGAGCGACTACCCGAGCGCCTCGCGGGCGTGGCGGTACTTGGCGGCTAGGCGCTGCTGGGCGTCGTAGTCGAGCTTGCGCACGCGCCACGGCGACGAGTTGTCGGCGACGTCGGCGAGCTTCACGCGGCGTGCGAGCGGGTTGCTGCGGATCCGCGCGAAGTACTCGTCGTCGCTCATCTCGGGGGTGCGGGTGAGCAGCACCACGATCTCGACGATGTCGGGTCGCACGCCCGCCTCGAGCAGCTCCTGCTCGGAGACCGCACTGCGCTCGACCACATCGTGCAGCCACGCGGCCGCGGTCGCGACCGGCTCGGTCGCCGCATCGAAGTGCTCGGCCACGCGACCGGGGTGGTCGATGTAGTCGGCACCCACCTGGTCGACCTGGCCGCGGTGCGCCACGAAGGCGATGCCCTTGGCGAGCGCGATCTGCGCCGCCGCGTCGGCATCGACCACGGGCGCGGAGTGCATGGCGGCGGGCGCCGCGATCGGGGTCACGGATGCCGCGGGCGCGAGCGCGTCCGTCGGGTTCGTCATCATCGCCACAGGGTTCGTCTCCTCGTTCGAGTCAGGGTCGGAGGCCGGCGCCGCATGCGCGGCGGGGACGGCCTCGGGGATGACCTCCGCGCCCGACCGGAACGTCGGCGCGGGAGTAGGGGTGGTCGGTTCGGGCGGCGGCCCGGGCACGAGCGTCAGCCTCGGCGTCGACGCCACGGGCACCGCGACGGGCGGCTCGGGCACAAGCGTCAGCTTGGGCGGTGCGAGCGGTGCCGACGGCACCGGTTCGATGCCCGTCTCGGCGTCGAGGCCCGGCTGCGACGGCGCCTCCGCCGCGGGAGCGGGCGCGGACTCCGACCCGGTGACGGGAGCGGGCGCCGCTTCCGGCGCGGGGGCGAGGCCGGGTTCCGGCGCCGAAGCCGGTGAGGGGTCCGGCTCGACCGTCGGGCTCGACGCGGGCACGGACTCGGACTGGCGGTCGATCGTCTCCGCCCACTGCATGAGCACCGGCTCGACCATCAGCGACTCGGGGTGCGGGCTCGGGGCGGCCTCGGCGGCCGGCGCGGGATCGAGCTGATCGAGACCCAGCTCGGGCGGCTCGAACCCGGCGCGACGCAGCAGTTCGACCCATGCCTCGGCATCGGTCTCGGGTGCGGCAGTCGCCTCGGAGGCGACCGTGGACGGCGCGGACTCCGAGACCGGCGGCGCCTCGGCCGACTGAGCCGGCTCGGCGGCGGCCGCGGACTCGGCCGCCGGCGCGGGCTCCGCGACCGGGGTGGGCTCGACGGAGACGGGCTCGACGAACGCGGTCTGCGCGGCGATCGGGGTCGGCTCGACGACCGGGGTCGGCTCGACGACCGGGGCCGGCTTGGCCACGGGGGCCGGCTCGGCTGCCTGCGTCTCAGCGACGGGTGGCACGGGTGTCTCGTCGACGACCACGGATTCGACCGCCGCGTCGGGCGTCGCCGGCACCGCGGCATCTGTCGTCGTCTCGGCGTCGATCGCGGCGCCCGCCGCCTCGGCGGCGAGCTCGGCCAGCGGATCGCGCCCGCGCAGCGGCCGCACGAAGTTCAGCTCGGCCTCGAGCTCGGCCATCTCTCGGGCGTCGAGCTCGAGCATCGAGCGGGCGTCGCCGAGGCTGCGGCGCACGAAGTAGTACTCGTCGACCTCGGCGAGGCGGTCGCCGTCGCTGGTCGTGAAGTAGCGGCGACGACCGCCGTCGCTCACCGCGAGGATGACCTCGACGAAGTCGCCGCTCGGCACCTCGCAGCAGAGGTAGTAGCGCTCGACCTCGGCGGGCGCGGCGGGCGCCACTGGCGCGGGCGCCACTGGCGCGGGCGCCACGGGCACCGGTGCGGGCGTCGCAGCGGCGGGCGATGCGACTCCACCCGGCGCGACGGGGGGCGGGGCCCATACGCTCGCACGATCGGGCATGCGACGCGGGCGCAGAGTTCCGCCGGCTTCGGCGCTGCGGCGCGCCGCGCGCGACTCGGGTTCGGCCGCCGGCGCAGGACTCCCGGGCATGGACTGATCGTCGGCGGGGATCGTCAATCTGGCTCCTGGGGGTGGGCGCCGGGGCGGGCGAGGTCGGCGTGCGCTCGGGTGCGGCACGCCTTCCGATGCTAAGCGGTTCGTCGCCGGGAAACGAGGAACCCGGCGAAGGATGTGCGAATCGACTCGGCGCGTCAGCCTTCGCCGGGCTCCTGGAAGACCGTGAGCTGCAGCCCTGCCGGCCCCGCGAGCCGCGAGTTGATCGAGCGCCACGGCGTCTCGCGCGGCGTGGCGAGCAGCTCGGCGCCGGCCTCGACGAGCTCATCGGTGACCCCGGCGGTGTCATCGACCTCGAACGCGACCCGCAAGTGCGGACTCTGCACGCCGTCGGTCTCGACCCGGTCGATGAGCCGCACCTGCGCGGGATTCGAGAGCTCGAGCGTCGCACGCCCCGCATCGAGGATCATCACCCGGGCGCCGTCGTCGCCGTCGTAGGCCTCCTCCTCGGTGAGGCCGAGCACATCGCGGTAGAACGCGACCGCCGCCTCCCAGTCCTCGGCCTCGACGACGAGACGGAGCTGACGTACCCGGCGCGAGGCGCCTCCTGCTGCACTGCTCATGTCGGCACCCTACGCCCCACGAAGCACCGGCGAGCAGACTGGCGACATCCGACAAACGATTCGCCCGAGGCATCCGGTTCTCGCACAATCGGAGGCATGCGCATGACCCCACGACGACTCGCCATCGGCATGAGCCTGTGGGCTCCGAACCTGTGGAGCGGCATCCGCGTCAAGCGCTTCGCCGACGACTGGACGAGCGCCACCGTCGAGCTGCACGTGAACCCGATCACCCGCAACTACGTGGGCACCGCCTTCGGCGGTTCGATGTCGGCGATGACCGACCCCTACTACTTCATGCTGATCATGCACCAGCTCGGACGCGATTACGTCGTGTGGGACACCTGCGGCGAGATCGAGCTCGTGAAGCCCGGCCGGGGCGTGCTCACCGCGCACTTCGAGGTGCCGAAGGCGAAAGCCGACGAACTGCGCGAGCGGGCCCGCGGCGGCGCGAAGGTGCTCGAGTGGTTCGAGACCGAGATCACCGACCGCGACGGCGACGTCGTCGCCCGCGTGCGCCGCGAGGTGTACGTGCGCGAGAAGCCGCGGGTGACCCGAGCGGCGGCCGCCGAGTAGCCGGAGCTCGCCGGATCTCGACCCTCGACATCGGCGAGGCACCTGGTTAGATGGACCCCACGTGCCCTTCAAAGAAGACGAGGTCGATGGATGACGGCGATGCGGCGAACCCTCGGAGTCGGAACGGCGCTCGCGCTCGCGCTCGGACTGGCCGCGTGCACGACGACGCCCGACTCCCCCGCGCCGACGAGCCCCGTCGTGCAGCTCGGTGCGCCGGGTGAGTCGAACCACACGCTCTCGCCTGACGAGGCCGGCTCGATCACCGCGCCCGAGCACACCGAGCTCGACGCCGACTTCATGCTCGACATGATCCACCACCACGACCAGGCGATCGAGATGACCGCCCTCGTCGAGCAGCGCACCGACGACCGGGACATCCGCCTGCTCGCCGAACGCATGTCGGCGAGCCAGCAGGACGAACGCACGCTGATGGTGAGCTGGCTGCAGGACCGCGGGGTGCCGGTCAACGACCAGGGGCATGACGCGCACGCGAGCGGCGAGGGCGCGATGCCGGGCATGCTCAGCGACGAGCAGATGGCCGAACTCGAGGGGGCCGACGGTGACGCGTTCGACCAGTTGTTCCTCGTGTACATGATCCAGCACCACGAGGGCGCGGTGCAGATGGTCGACGAGCTCTACGCCGCGGGCGGCGGGCAGGAGTCGGCGACCGACCAGTTCGCCCGCCACGTCGAATCCGACCAGGGCATCGAGATCGCCCGCATGCAGCAGATGCTCGCCGAGCGGGCGGGCTGACGCGATCCTGACGCGATGAGGCCCGGCGGTCGTCGACCGCCGGGCCTCGTTCTGGGTGAGGGGGCCGTCACCCGGCCCCCTCACCGGTTCATCCGAAGGTCGCCGCGAGCGCGGTCAGCCCCTGCACGACATTCGAGTCGGCCGGAGCACCGGACTTGCGCGCCGCGTTGTCGAGCTGCGCGACGACCGCGCGGCCCGCGGCCGGGCCATCCGCCAGCTTCTCGGCCTTGTCGACGTGCTTGCGCACCTCGGCCAGCGCGTTGCCGCTCAGGCTGCCGTCGCGCTCGGCCTGGTCGATGTACGACCGTGCCACCGCGAAGCTCGGCTCGTGCACGATCGCGATCTGCGCCTGCGCGTTGAACTCACCGAGCTGCACCTCACCGGCGGCCGCGATCTCGTTCTCGCTCATCAGGTCGCTCGCGGTGAGCGCCATGGTGTCGAAGCCGCGCGCGATCTCGCTGCCGAGCACGTTGCCGTTGTACCAGTAGGTCGACCAGTAGCCGCCGAGCACCAGCGACGACCCGTTGATCGGGCCGCGGTCGAGGTAGGCGATCTCGGTCGGGTTCGCCGTGTCGGTGAAGTCGATGATCGAGAGACCGCCCTGGTACCACGCCTGCACCATGATGTCGCGACCCGGCACCGGGATGAGCGAGCCGTTGTGCGCGACGCAGTTCTCCTGCACTGTCTGCGGCACCGGCAGCTTGTAGTAGCTCGCGAACTCCAGCTTGCCGTCGACGATGTCGAACAGCGCGTTCGCACCCCACTCGGGCTGGTCGGTCGCACGGCAACGAGCGCCGGATCCGCCGCCCCACTCATCGGTGAAGATGACCTTCGTGCCGTCGTTGTTGAACGTCGCCGAGTGCCAGTACGAGAAATTCGGGTCGGCGACCGCGTCGATGCGAACCGGGTTCACCGGGTCGCTGATGTCGAGCAGGATGCCGTTGCCCTGGCACGCGCCCGCCGCGAGCCCGATCTCGGGGTACGCGGTGATGTCATGGCAGGTGTTGGTGTTCGGCGTCGGGCTGTAGACCGTGCCGCTCGGGTGCATCTGCCCGCCGAGGGTGTTCTGCAGACCGTTGTACGCGCCCGTGTCGGGGTTGGTGAAGATCCTCGGCTGGCTGACGACCGCGGCCGTCTCGGGGGCGTCGAGCGGCACCTTGATGACGTCGATGCGCCACTGCGTCGGGTCGCCCGTGGTCACCGGGTCGGCCGTCAGCGTCGCGTTCTGGCAGCCCGGGAGCTCGAGCGGCGAACGGACGCCGGACGTGCCCGAGTTGTAGATGTAGACGTTCTCGGCATCGTCGGGGTCGGCCACCACGGTGTGCGTGTGCGATCCGCGACAGGTCTGCACACCCGGCAGCTGCACGGGGTTGTCGATGTCGCTGATGTCGAAGATTCGCACCCCGCGGAATCGCTCGGGGTTCACCGAGCCCGCGGCGCCCTGGGTGCCGCAGTCGATGCGCCCGAGGGTCTGCTCGACCGACATGAACAGCAGGTCGCCGTACACCGAGACGTCGCCCTGGCCGCCCGGGCAGAGGAACGACTTCTGAAGCACGGGCGCCGCCGGCTCGGAGACGTCGTACACCTGGAACCCGTTGTAGCTGCCGACGATCGCGTGGTCGCCGGTGAATGCGAGATCGGAGTTGATGGAGCCCGAGGCGAACGGGCCGGTGCCCGGCGAGCTCGACAGCAGGTCGATGCCGCTCGTCGCCAGCCCGGCGTCGAAGAGACCCGCGGGCAGGTCGACACGGGGGTCGTCGTCGGCGACCGCCGCGGTGGCGGTCATCAGGGATGCGCCGAGCAACAGCGCTCCGGCGGCGGCGAGCGCGCGTGTTCGCGCTCGCGGGGGTCGGTGGTGGAATCTCATCGCTGGCCCTCATCTCGTCTGGAACTACGTCGTTGCAACAGAACGATCGAGCCCTCCGATGGACGCGCGGCCGCAACCCCGTGCTCGCGCGCGGCCCCGGAAGGCCGACCAATTCCCCCAACGTAGCGAGAAGAGGGTGGTCGCCGCAGCAGAAATCTCGAAACCGATGCGAGGGCCGGGCCGGATGCACCGCCCGGCCCTCGCGTCTCGGGATGCTCCGACCTTGCTAGGAGACCGACGGCGCCACGTCGTAGACGGCCTTCACGATGCCATTCGAGTAGGCCTCGTGCTCGACGAGGTCGAGCTTGGTGGTGAGCCCCGGGTCGTCGCCGAAGAGCCGCTTGCCGCTGCCGAGCAGCACGGGGAAGACGAGCAGGTGGTAGCGGTCGACGAGCCCGGCCGCGGCGAGCCCCTGCGCGAGCGTCGCGCTGCCGTGCACGATGATCGGGCCGCCGTCGCCGGCCTTGAGCTCGGCGACGTCGTCGAGGGTGCGCAGCACGTGGCAGTTCTGCCACTCGGGCAGGAGCGCCTCCTCGGTGAGGGTCGACGAGACCACGTACTTCGGCATCGCGTTGTACTCGGCGAAGTCGTCGACCATGGTCGGCCAGACCGGGGCGAACTCGTCGTAGCTGACCCGGCCGAGCAGCATCGCCGTGGCCTCGAGCTGCTCGGAGCCCTTGATCGCGTACGCCTCCTCGACGAACGGGACCTCCTTGAAGGTCCAGCCCGCACGCGGGTGCGAGCCGCCTCCGGGAGAGTCGACGACGCCGTCGAGGCTGATGAACTCGCTGACGATGAGGGTGCGCATGACGTGTCCTTTCGTGGCGACGGAGTTTCCGTCTCATTCTGACGTCGAACGGGAACGGCCGCGATCGACATCGACCCCGAAACATCCTCGGGCTGCACTAGGCTCGCTCGCAGTGACACGGGGTGCCGCGCGTGAGCGGCTGAGATCACACCCGTCGAACCTGATCTAGTTCGGACTAGCGAAGGGATGTCGCCATGAGCGCGCGCCTGCACGACCCTGCCCACTCGAGCGCACTGCTGCTCGATCGACTGCGCACGAGCCCGCCGCTCGTGCAGTGCATCACGAACACGGTGGTGACGAACTTCACGGCGAACGTGCTGCTCGCCACCGGCGCCGCCCCCGCGATGGTCGACATCGTCGGCGAGGCGGGCCCGTTCGCGCGCATCGCGAGCGCGCTGCTCGTGAACCTCGGCACGCCGAATCCGCAGCAGCGGGATGCCGCCCGCGAAGCGGTCGCCGCCGCACGCGAGGCGGGCACGCCGTGGGTGCTCGACCCCGTCGCGATCGGCGCGCTGCCGATCCGCACCGCGCTCGCGCACGAGCTCGTCGAGTTCGGGCCGACGGCGATCCGCGGCAACGCGAGCGAGATCCTCGCCCTCGCGGGCGGCGGCGCCGGCGGTCGCGGCGTCGATGCCGCCGACACGACGGAGGCCGCGGCCGGCGCCGCGGCGCAGCTCGCGGCCCGCTTCGGCGCGGTCGTCGCCGTCTCGGGCCCGGTCGACCTCATCACCGACGGCACGCGCACGGCTCGGATCGCGAACGGCGACGCCCTGCTCACCCGCGTCACGGGCGGCGGTTGCGCGCTCGGCGCGGTGACCGCGGCGTTCCTCGCGACGAGCGACGACCCCTTCGAGGCGACGGTCGCGGCGAACCTCGTCTACACCGTCGCGGCCGAGCTCGCGGCCGAGGGCGCGGCCGGCCCCGGCAGCTTCGCCCCGCGCTTCATCGACGCGCTCGCGGCGGTCGATGGGGCGACGCTCGCCGAGCGGGCACGCGTCACCGACTCGGGCGAGCTTCGCGAGGATGCCACGACGCCGGTGCCGGCCACCGGCGACGCCGCACTCGCCGCCGCCGCTGGCCCGACCGCAGGAGCCCGCGCATGACCGCCCGCACCGCCCTCGACCTCTCCCTCTATCTCGTCACCGACCCGGTGCTCTGCGGCGAGCGCGGCGTCGTCGACATCGTCGCCCGTGCCGTCGACGGCGGGGTGCGGGTCGTGCAGCTGCGCGACAAGCAGGCCGAGGCATCCGAGCTGCTCGCGCAGCTCGCGGCGATCGCCGAGGCGATCGACGGGCGGGCGACGCTGCTCGTGAACGACCGGCTCGACGTGGCGCTCGCCGCGCGGGCCGCGCGCATCCGCGTCGACGGGGTGCACCTCGGCCAGGGCGACGCGACCGTCGTGGCTGCGCGCGAGCGGCTCGGGGCCGACGCCATCATCGGGCTCACCGCCAACAGCAGCGCCCACCTCGACGCCGTCGCCAGGCTGCCGCGCGGCACCGTCGACTACCTCGGCGTCGGCGTGATCCGCCCGACGGCGACGAAACCCGACCATCCGCCGGCCCTCGGCGTCGACGGCTTCGCCCGGGTCGCCGCCGAGACCGAGCTGCCGTGCGTCGCGATCGGCGGCATCGGGCTCGCCGACGTCGCCCAGCTCCGCGCGGCGGGCGCCGCGGGCGTCGCCGTCGTGTCGGCGCTCTGCGCGGCCGACGACCCGCGCGCCGCGGCGGAGGCGTTCGCCACCGAATGGGCGACCCGCGAGACGGAGCCCGCCCGATGACCGCGCGCGTGCTCAGCATCGCCGGCAGCGACCCCTCGGGCGGCGCCGGGATCCAGGCCGACCTCAAGTCGATCGCCGCGGTCGGGGGCTACGGCATGGCCGCGATCACGGCACTCACCGCGCAGAACACCCGCGGGGTGCGGGCGGTGCACGTGCCGCCGGCGTCCTTCCTCGCCGAGCAGCTCGACGCGATCTCCGATGACATCGCGATCGACGCGGTGAAGCTTGGCATGCTCGCGAACGCCGAGGTGATCGGCGTGGTCGCCGAGTGGCTCGGCCGGGTGCGGCCGCCCGTCGTGGTGCTCGACCCCGTCATGGTCGCGACGAGCGGCGACCGGCTGCTCACGCTCGAAGCCGAACAGGCGATGTGTGAGCTGCTGCCCCTCGCCGACCTCGTGACGCCGAACCTCGCCGAGCTCGCGGTGCTCGCGGGGCTCGGCGAGCCGGACGAACCGGGCGGGGCCGCCCCGACCGCTCCCCCGGTCGCGACCACCTGGGCCGAGGCGATCGCCCAGGCCGAGACCGTCTCGGCACGATTCGGCGTGCGCGTGCTCGCGAAGGGCGGGCACCTCGGCGGCGACACGGCACCCGACGCCCTCGTCGACGCGGCGAGTGCGACGATCGTCGAGTTCGCAGGCTCGCGCATCGAGACGACGGCGACGCACGGCACCGGATGCTCCCTCTCCTCCGCGATCGCGACGCTCGCCGCGAGCGGAGCCAACGGCGAAAGCGACCCGTGGCCCGCGGCCGTAACCGAGGCCCGCCGTTGGCTACGCGAGTCGCTGCGACACGGCGACGCCCTCGCGGTCGGCGGCGGGCACGGCCCGATCAGCCACTTCGCCGGGCTCTGGTCGCGCGGCGGCACCCGCACCGCGCCGACCCCGGCCGAGGTCGAGGTCGAGTGGTGGGCGTCGATCCGCGGCATCCGCGACGGCATCGACGCACTGCCGCTCATCCGCAGCCTGGCCGACGGCACGCTCGCCCGCGAGCCGTTCCTCGGGTACCTCGCGCAGGACGCGCACTATCTGCGCGACTACGCCCGGGTGCTCGCCGAGGCCTCACGCCTCGCCCCGGATGCCGCGGGGCAGGCCTTCTGGGCGAACTCGGCGCACGGCTCGATCATCGGCGAGCTCGAACTGCACACGGGCTGGCTCGGCCGCGAGGCCGGCACCGCGGCATCCGCACCGCCCGACGCGACGACGACGGCGTACCTCGACCACCTGCTCGCGACCGCGCAGCGCGGCGATCACGCCGTGCTCATCGCGGCGCTGCTGCCGTGCTTCTGGATCTACACCGACCTCGGCGAACGCCTCGCCGCAGGCGAGTTCGGCGATGCGGCCCTCGACCCCGCGCACCCGTACGCCTCGTGGCTCGCGACGTACGGCGATCCCGGCTTCGCCGTCGCGACCCGGGAGGCGATCGGCTTCGTGACCCGGGCTGCGGCCGACGCGACGCCCGAGCACCGCGCGCGGATGCACCGGGCGTTCGTCGCCTCGGCGCGGCACGAGCTCGCGTTCTTCGCGGCGCCGCTCGCGTCGCAGACCGCGGCGGTGACCGCATGAGCGCGAGCGCGCCGGTCGCGGCCCCGACACCCGCACCCGGCATCGGGCTGTCGGGCGAGCACGCACCGCCGCCCGCCGGCCCGGGCCGCGGCCGCCGGGCACTCACCGCGGCCGCATTCGGCACCGTGCTCGAGTGGTACGACTTCTTCCTCTACGGCACGGCGGCGGCGCTCGTCTTCCCGACGCTCTTCTTCCCCGCCGACGACCCGCTCACGAGCCTGCTGCTCTCGTTCGCCGTGTTCGCGACCGGGTTCGTCGCCCGCCCGCTCGGCGGCCTCGTCTCGGGATACCTCGGCGACCGTTTCGGACGGCGCCGGGTGCTCGTCGCAACCCTGCTCACGATGGGTCTCGCCACGGCACTCATCGGGCTGCTGCCGACGCACGCGCAGGTCGGCGCGGCAGCCCCGGTGCTACTCGTCGCGCTGCGCCTCGTGCAGGGCCTCGCGACCGGCGGCGAGTGGAGCGGGGCGGTGCTGCTCGCACTCGAGCAGTCGCCGTTGCGGCGCGGGTTGCGCGGGGCGTTCATCTCGAGCGCGGTCTATGTCGGGCTCATCCTCGGCAACCTCGCCTTCGTGGTACTCGTCGCCGTGCTCGACGAGCAAGCGCTGCTCGACTGGGGCTGGCGGGTGCCGTTCGTGGCGAGCCTCGTGCTCGTCGCGATCGGTTGGTGGCTGCGGCGCGGGGTCGACGAGTCGCCCGAGTTCGCCGCGATGCTCGCGGCGCGCCGAGCGGCCCGGCGGCCGATCGCCGAGGTGCTGCGCCGTCCGCGCGGCGTCCTCGCCGTGTTCCTCGTGCGCGTCGGGGTGAACACGACCTTCTACGTCGTCTCGGTGTTCTGCCTGAGCTACGCGTCGACGGTCGTCGGGATGCCTCGCGAGGTCACCCTCACCGCGCTGCTCGTCGGGGCCGCGGTCGCCGCGGTGCTGTGCCCGTTCTGGGGCGCGCTCGGCGACCGCGTCGGCCCGCGCCGGCTCGTCGTCGGCAGCCTGCTCGCGTTCGCCGTGCTCGCGGCACCGCTCTTCCTGGTGCTCGACACGGGATCGGCGGCCCTCGTCATCGGGGTCGTGGTCGCCGCGATCGGCATCGTGAACTCGGCGGCCGACGGCGTGCAGCCGGCGTACTTCACCGCGATGTTCGACACCCGTGTGCGCTACTCGGGCATCTCGATCGGGCGCGAGGCGGGCGCGATCGTCGGCGGCGGACTCGCGCCGCTCGCGGCGACCGCGCTGCTCGCCTGGTCGGGGCACTGGTGGCCGATCGCCGTCATGATGGCCGTCGCGGCCGTGGTCGGCCTCGTCGGCACGGCGATCGCGCCGCGCGAGTAGGGCCGCCGGCCCGGCCCGGCCGGCCGGGTCAGGTCGAGTCGGGCCGACGACGATGAAGCCCCCGGCCGCTGCGACCGGGGGCTTCGTCTCATCGCGAGGCGAGCGCGATCACGACTTCGGGCACGCCCAATACCCCTCGCCCTCGTAGACGTACCAGACGAGCGTCTCGTCCGGGCAGGGCCCGCAGCCGTCGTCGTCGCGCGGGCCCTCGGTCGGCTGCGGCACGGGTGCGCTCTCGGCGGGCGCCTCGACGACGGGCTCGGCGGCGGGTGCCTCCTCCGCGACGGGCTCGTCCTCGACCCAGGCCTCGGCCTCGGCCTCGGCCTCGGCGATCTCGGCTGCCTCGGCTGCTGCGGCGTCGGCCGCCGCCTGCTCGGCGGCCAGACGCGCCGCCTCGGCCTCGGCGGCGATGCGCGCGGCTTCCGCCGCCGCCGCAGCCTCGCGCGCGTCACGGTCCGCGGCGGCCGCCGCCAGGAAGGCGGCGGTGTCGTGCTCGGGGTTCGCGCTCGGCGAGACCGAGGACGCCGCGGCGGCTGCGGCGGGGCCCGGCGCGTCGGCGGCGAGCGAGTTCGCGGTCGGCATGAGCGCCGCTCCGAGTGCGAGCGCGGCGATGATTGCGAATTATCTCATCTGACGGTCCAATCGTTCGAAGGATGATCGTGCTGTCATGCGGTGTCGGGGTCATGGGGGCTGGTACGGGATCCGTCGCGACGAGCCGGCGATGAGATCGGGTTGCGCGGCTCGCGGGCGTTGTGACGGCCCGCCTGGGTCGACGACCGGGGTCGTCGCGCGGGGCTCTCGGACTCAGGTCGGATCGCGACCCGAGTGCGCGGGCGTGCGCATGTCGGCCGGATCGGTCTGAAGGGTGCCCCGAGACCCGTTCCTCGCAGAGGAGAACACACCCACCCCTCATCCGCTCAGGCGATCAGTCCCCCCGATCGCGCTGCCCCCGAAGACCTCATGGGTCTTGCATGCTTGCGACCATCGTGGCGCGACGAGGCCCCGACTCGTGCGCGAATCGCTGGGAGTCGGGTTTTCCGGTGACGTGACGCGATCGGGCTGCGCGGGCGCGATCGGGCGAATCGGGCTGCGCGGGCGCGATCGGGCGAATCGGGCTGCGCGGGCCGCTCAGCCCGCGCTGCGGCCGACGATCCCGTCGGACTCGCGGGCGACCCACTCGACGAGCGGCAGCATGTGCTCCATGAGGTCGCGGCCGAGCGGGGTCAGCGCGTAGTCGACGCGCGGCGGCACCTCGGGATGTGCGGTGCGCACCACGAGCCCGTCGGACTCGAGGGTGCGCAGGGTCGAGGCGAGCATCTTCTCGCTGATGCCCTCGACCTCGCGGCGCAGCTCGCCCCACCGGTGCGTGCCGTCGGTGAGGGCGAGCAGCACGAGCACGCCCCACTTGCTCATGATGTGGTCGAGCACGACGCGCGTCGGGCAGCCGTCGGAGAAAACCTCGCCCGACTGCCCCCGGATCTCTGCAAGACTTACCGTCATGTGGGTACCTTACTCGAAAGTGGGTACCTTCTCGAGGGAAGGTGTGGCCGCGGCATCCGGTTACCCCTCGGTGAACCCCACCGGAAGGAACCCCATGACCATCCTCGTCACCGCCGCCTCGGGCCAGCTCGGCCGCCTCGTCGTCGACGCACTGCTCGACCGCGGCGTCGCCCCTGCCGAGATCGTCGCGACCGCGCGCGACACCTCGAAGCTCGCGGATGCCTCGGCGCGGGGCGTGCGCACCGCAGAACTCGACTACGACCGGCCCGACACCATCGCCGCGGCGCTCGACGGCGTCGACACGGTGCTGCTCATCTCGGGGAACGCCCCCGGCTCGCGCGTGCAGGGCCACCGCAACGTCATCGACGCCGCGTCCACGGCGGGCGTCGCGAAGCTCGTCTACACGAGCGTGCCCCAGGCGACGACCGCCGAGTTCGTGCTCGCGCCCGACCACAAGGCCACCGAGGAGGCCATCGCCGCCTCCGGCGTTCCGGCCGTGATCGCGCGGCACAACTGGTACACCGAGAACTACACGCCCGACGTGGCGCGCGCCGCGGAGACCGGCGTGATCGCCGCGAGCGCGGGCGCCGGCCTGGTGGCGAGCGCCACCCGCGCCGACCTCGCCGCGGGCCTCGCCGCGCTGCTCACCGACGACGGCCACCTCGGCGAGACCTACGACTTCACCGGCGACACGGCGTGGTCGTTCGAGGACCTCGCGGCCGCGGCATCCGAGATCACCGGGCGCGAGGTCGTCTACACGGCGCTCACCCCCGAGGCGCACGTCGCGGCGCTCGAGTCGGCCGGCCTCGATGCCGGCACGGCGGGCTTCGTCGCCGGCATCGACGACGGCATCCGCCGCGGCGTGCTCGCGAACGCCGACGACACGCTCGCCCGCCTCATCGGCCGGCCGACGACCTCGCTCGTCGACGGGCTCCGCGCGGCGGTCTGAGCCGCGGTTCATCCGATGCGCGAACCGGGCGCCGTCACCTGCTCAGCGAGGTGACGGCGCCCGGTCGCTTCCGCCCGGCCGCGTCGATGCGGGAGAACGCCCCGTCGCGGTCCTACGCTCTCCCTGACGACGCGAAGGAGCCGCAGATGGCCGAGCCCGTGTACCCGCCGCCGCCGTCCGAGGCGCTCAACACGATCGAGCACATGCGCGATGCGGTGTTCTTCGACGAGCCGGGTCGCGTGCAGCGCGTGCGACGATTCTGGATCCTGCTCGTGCTCTCGTCGGCCATCGCCGCGAGCGGCGTGATCGGCGACTCGACCGCGACCGTCATCGGCGCCATGATCGTCGCCCCGATGATGCTGCCGATCCAGGGCACGATGCTCGCGACGGTGCTCGGCGAGCGGGTGAATTTCGGGCGCTCCTTCTTCACGATGGTCGCGGGTGCGGTTGCGGCGATCGCGATCGGCTACCTCGTCGGATTGCTCGTGGTCGTTCCCCAGACCGCGGCGACGAACCCGCAGATCGGGGAGCGGGCGACGCCCGACCTCATGAGCCTGTTCGGGGCGCTCGCGACCGGCGCCGTCGCCTCGATCGCGCTCGTCCGGAAGGACATCTCCGACACCCTGCCGGGCGTCGCGATCGCGATCTCGCTCGTGCCGCCGCTCGTCGTCGTCGGCGTCGCCGCGGAATCGGGCGACTTCGCCGCGTCGATCGGCTCGCTGCTGCTCTTCGTCGCGAACGTCGCGGCGATCCTCGGCACCGGGGTCGTCGTGATGGCCTTCTACCGGGTGCAGCGATGGGGGTCATTCACCGGCGGCGGGGCGACTCCCGGGAAGGCGGCCACCGGAACGACCCGACCGCTCGCGACGGTCAACCGGCGCCGCTCGCACATCACGATCGCCGTGCTGCTCGTGCTCATCGCGATTCCGCTGACCATCTCGACGTACCGGACGGTCACGATGACGATGGCGTCGTCCGACGTCGATGCCGCCGCGAGATCGTGGGCCGACGATGAAGACCTCGAGGTCATCGAAATCGCGAACGAGTCGCCCGGCTACGTCGTGCGCGTGACCGGCGGCGACGCGATGCCCGACGTCGCCTCGCTGCGGAAGGCCCTCGAGGCGGACGACGTCGACCCGTCGACGGTCGCCGTCGAGTGGGTGCCGACGACGCGCGTCGACGTCGCCGGCTGACCGTTCACCCCAGGCCGGCGCCGCTGATCGGAGGACCGGGATCGTCGGCTTCGCGCTCGAGCCGGCGCTCGCGACTGAAGCGGTCGCGTTCGGCCCGCGCGGCCTGAGTGTCCTCGGCCGGCGGCTCCCGCCGGACGCGGAGCGCGCGCACCATCACGATGATCAACAGGAGTACGACGACTCCGATGAAGCCCCAGATCAACACATCCACGGCAGACCTCCGCTCGTGCGGTCGGGTCGAGGCCGAACGTACGCCCGGGCAGGGCGGCGCCGCAAGCATCCCTGGACAGCCGGAACGCGAACGGGCCCGCCTCCGAGGGAGGCGGGCCCGTTCTGCTGCGACGCGGGGCAGGAGGTGCGTCGCAGTCCGCGCACCGCGTGCGGCAGCGGGGTCTGGTCGGCGGGGACTAGCCGCCGAGGAGCGTCAGCGAGTCGATGACGCGGTTCGAGAAGCCCCACTCGTTGTCGTACCAGGCGACGACCTTGATGTGCTTGCCGTCGACGCGGGTGAGCTCCGAATCGAAGATCGACGAGTGCGGGTTGCCGACGATGTCGCTCGAGACGAGCGCCTCGTCGGAGTACTCGAGCACGCCCGCGAGGGGGCCCTCGGCTGCGGCCCGGTAGGCGGCGAGCACCTCGTCGCGGGTGACGTCCTTCGAGACGGTCGCGTTGAGCTCGACGATCGAGCCGACGGGGATCGGCACGCGCATGGCGTCGCCGTTGAGCTTGCCGTCGAGGTTCGGGAGCACCAGTCCGATGGCCTTCGCGGCGCCGGTCGACGACGGGACGATGTTCTCGGCGGCGGCGCGGGCGCGGCGCGGGTCGGAGTGGGGGGCGTCCTGCAGGTTCTGGTCCTGCGTGTACGCGTGGATCGTGGTCATGAAGCCGTGCTCGATGCCGGCGAGGTCGTCGAGGACCTTCGCGAGCGGGGCGAGTGCGTTCGTGGTGCACGAGGCGTTCGAGACGATGACGTCGGTCTCGGCGTTGTAGGCCTCGGTGTTCACGCCGTAGACGAGGGTCGCGTCGGCGCCCTTGGCGGGAGCCGAGACGAGCACCTTCTTGGCCCCGGCAGCGATGTGCGCCTTCGCGGCCTCGGCGTCGGTGAAGCGGCCGGTCGACTCGAGCACGACGTCGACGCCGAGCTCGCCCCAGGGCAGCTTCGCGGGCTCGCGCTCTGCCAGGACCTTGACGCGGCGGCCGTCGATGACGAGGACGTCGCCGTCGACCTCGACGGTGCCGCGGAAGCGGCCACCCGCGGTGTCGTACTTGAGCAGACGGGCGAGCTCGGCCGGGGACGTCAGGTCGTTGACGGCGACCAGTTCGAGGTCGGCGCCGCGCTCGACGAGTGCGCGCACGACGTTGCGTCCGATGCGTCCGAAGCCGTTGATGGCGATGCGGGTGGTCATGGCGGGGTGGGTCCTTTCATTCCGCGATGGTTCCACCTTCGCTGCGGGATGCCTCGCGCGCGAGTGGCACGCAAGCCAGTACTCGAAAGGATCCCGCCAACGTCGGTCCGGGCTGCCGATAGCGTGATCGCATGCCCTACGGACCGCTGCCCTTCGCCCTCGAGACCGAACGCCTCACCCTGCAGCTCTGGCAGGAGTCCGACGCCGAGGGCTACCGGCAGCTCGTCGTCGAGCGCAAGCGCGATCACGCCGAACGCACGGGCGGCCTCGAGCAGCACGTCGACGAGCCGATGAGCCTCGACGAGGCGCTCGCCGACATCCGCGGCGCGCGCGAGAGTGCGCCGGCGCGCGGCATCCACCTGCTGACCCTGCACCCCCGCGGCAGCGACGAGTTCCTCGGGTACTGCGGACTCGTCGTCGGGCGGTCGACGATCGACGAGCCCGAGCTCGCGTACGAGCTGCTGCGCAGCGCGCACGGGCACGGCTACGCGACCGAGGCGGCGGCGGCCGTCGTCGAGGCGGCGCGGGCGACCGGGCGGCAGCGCCTCTGGGCGACGGTCGGCAGCTGGAACGCGCCGTCGTTCCGGGTGCTCGACAAGCTCGGGTTCCGGCGCGATCGCACGGCGATCGAGGAGCAGGCCGGCGAGATCGTCTGGACGGTACTCGACCTGGCGTGACCGGGCGGGGCGCGCGGGGGTGGCTACTCGCCGCGGGCGAAGGTCTCGCGGTAGTCGCTCGGCGAGGTGCCGAGGATGCGCTTGAAGTGCAGCCGAAGGTTCGCCCCGGTGCCGAGGCCCGCGCGCGCCGCGATCTGGTCGATGCCGAGCTCGCTGCGTTCGAGCAGTTCGCGCGCCATGTCGACCCGGGCGCGCAGCACCCACTGCATCGGCGTGTACCCGGTGTCGTCGACGAAGCGGCGCGAGAAGGTGCGCGCCGAGACGTTCGCGTGCCGGGCGAGCACGTCGAGGGTGAGCGGCTCGTCGAGCCGGCGCAGCGCCCACTCGCGGGTGTCGGCGAACACCGCGCCGAGCTCGGGCGGCAGGCTCCGCGGCACGAACTGCGCCTGGCCGCCCGAACGGTACGGCGCGGCGACGAGGCGCCGGGCCGCGTGGTTCGCGACGGCGACGCCGTGGTCGCGACGCACGAGGTGCAGGCAGAGGTCGATGCCGGAGGCGGCGCCGGCGCTGGTGAGCACGGAGCCCTCGTCGACGAAGAGCACGTTCGAGTCGACGTTCACGAGCGGATGCCTCGTGGCGAGCGCCCGCGTGTAGTGCCAGTGGGTCGTGGCGCGGCGGCCGTCGAGCAGCCCCGTCGCGGCGAGCGCGAACGCCCCCGTCGAGATCGCGGCAAGTCGTGCACCACGCGCGTGCGCGGCACGCAGGGCCTCGACCACCTCGGCGGGCGGGTCGTCGAGGTCGGGACGGCGATAGCCGGGGATGAAGATCGTCTCGGCCCACGCGAGCGCGTCGAGCCCGTCGGCCACGTGGTACGAGAGGCCATCGCCGCCCGCCACGAGCCCGGGCGCCGCGCCGCACACGCGCACCTCGTACGGCATGCTCGCCCTGGTCGAGAACACCTGCGCGGGGATGCCGACGTCGAGCGGTTTCGCCCCCGGCAGCACGAGCACGGCGACGCGATGGTGGCGACGAGTCATCCGGCCAGAATGCCATGTCTCGCAAGGATTCGGCCAATGGGCGACGCGCCGGAGCTCCGACCGGGCCCGGGCGTAGGGTGGGGCGGGTCGGCCGTCGAGGGTCGACCCGATCGATGACGAGGTGCCATGCAACCGTCCGCGACCACCCCCGCTGCGTCCGACCCCGCGCGCGATTTCGCGCCCGGCGACTCCGCCCTCGGCGAGGCGCCCGCGCCATCGGCGCCGCTCCCCCGCTGGCCGTTCATCCTCATCGGCGTCGCCGCGGCGGTCATCGGCCTGCTGCCGTGGCTCGCCACCGGCATGCGGCTGCCGCTGCAGAACCTCTGGGCGGCCGACACCATGCCCGACGACATGCCGCTCGTGCTGCTGCCGTTCAGCCAGTACCAGCTGTCGACCATCGCCTCGCTGCTCGTCGTCGGCGCGGCCGCAGCCGGCATCGCCGCCCGTGCGCTGCGCCGCCGGACTCCTCCCGGCGGTTTCGCACTGCTCGTCTTCGGGGTGCTCCTCGTCGACGTGGTCGCGATCGTCCAGACCGCGACGGTCGTGGGCGCCGGGCTACGCGACGACGACTGGTCGGCCTTCTACCTCACCGCGGTGCTCGCCGTCGCGATCCTCGCACTCCTCGTCGCTGTGCTCGTGCTCTGGCTCGTCTCGAGGGCGCCGCGGGCGGGCGCGGTGATCGGGCTCGCGATCGCCGCCGTGCTCGTCTCGGGTTGGATCCACCTGCTGCTCGCGCCCGACCCCGTGTTCGCCGGCGAACCCGCCTGGCTCTGGACAGCGGTGCGCTGGGTGCCGGCCGTGCTCGTCGGAGCCGCGATCGCCTGGGGCGGGGTCGACACGGTCGGCCGGGTGATCGGCGCGCTCGCGAGCCTCGTGATCTTCTGGGTCGGGCCGGCACTGATCACGGCCGTGTCGGCCGCCGCGGGCACGCGGGTGCTCGCCCGCGAGCCCGCCGAGATGCTCGACTACGGCCGAAGCGTCTTCGGGATGGCCCTGACTGAGCCCGCCCTCGTCGGGCCGCCGCTCGTCGTCGCCGTCTGCGTCGCCGGCGTCGGGCTGATCGGCCGCGCACTCATCGGTCGCTCCGCACGGATGAGCGACGAGGCCACCGAGGCGTGAGGCGGCCGCCGGGTGATCAGAGCAGGCCGCGCCGGGCGAGGCCGCGGTAGAGCTCGTCGACGCCGAGGGTCCACGGCGCGACCGTCTCGCTGTGGCGCACGCGGTTGACGAGGGCGCCGAGCCGAGGCTCGCGGATCGTGACGACGTCGTCGAGATGGTGCGTGAACCCGTGCCCGGCCTCGTCGCGATCCTGGATCGGCGCGAACAGCGTGCCGAGGTAGAGCACGAACCCGTCGGGGTAGCGGTGGTGGGCGCCGATGGTCTGCGCCACGAGGTCGGCGGGGTCGCGGCTGATGCGCTCGAGCGGGCTCGTCGCCTCGAGGCGGAACCCGTCGATGCCGTCGACCTCGAGGGTGACGACCGCGCGGCGGACATCGTCGAGGCCGTAGCCGTCGTCGAAGAGCCGGATGAACGGGCCGACCGCCGCTGAGGCGTTGTTGTCCTTGGCCTTGCCGAGCAGCAGCGCCGAGCGGCCCTCGATGTCGCGCAGGTTCACGTCGTTGCCGAGCGTCGCGCCGACGATGCGCCCGTCGGAGGCGACGACGAGCACGAGCTCGGGCTCGGGGTTGTTCCACACCGACGTCGACAGCACGCCGACGTCGGAGCCCGATCCGACGGTCGAGAGCACCGGCGCCTTCGTGAACACCTCGGCGTCGGGGCCGATGCCGACCTCGAGGTACTGGCTCCAGAGGCCCTGCTCGACGAGCAGCTCCTTGAGCGCCGCCGCCTCGGCCGAGCCCGGCACGAGGTCGTCGAGCGAGCCGCCGATGACGGCGAGCACCTCGTCGCGCACGTCGGCGGCGGAGTCCGCGGCGCCGCGGGCGCGCTCCTCGATGATGCGCTCGATCATCGAGACCGGGAAGGTGACGCCGGCCGCCTTCACCACGTGCAGGTCGATCGGCGACAGCAGCCACGGGCGGGCGGGATCGCGCACGTCGTCGGGGGTGTTCGCGACGATCTCAGCGAGGTTGCCGAGCACGGGGCCGTCGGCCGCGGCGAGCGCGGCTGCCGGGTCGGGCGACTCGGTGAGGGTGCGCATCGTGGCGAATCGGGCGCTGACGTCGACGACGCCCTCCTCGCGGATCGCGACGACGGTCGGCCCGCCCGCGACGGGGTCGAAGACGCGGCCGGCGAGGGTTCCGGCGGTGGCGTCGTCCGGCAGCATTTCGGCGGCGTCAGCGGTGGGGTCGAGGTCATTCGTCACGGGATCGAGCTTCGCAGCATCGCTGGCCCGATGCACGCCTGGCTGGCGCACGATGCCCCTACGATCGGAGCATGAGCGACCCCACGCGCCCCTGGTGGACCGGCGAGGACGACATCGGCGGCCTCGGCTTCGCCCGCTTCTTCGCGTGGACCGGCCTCGTGCTCGGCGCCGGCGCGCTCGTCATCGCCCTCTTCGCACCGCTCGAGGGCCAGGCACTGCGCACGGTCTGGATCGCCGGGTTCGGGTGCGCCGCGATCTGGGTCGCCGCGATGGCGATTCCGCGCTACCGGCGCTCGGGCGTTCGCAGCTCGTGGGTCGTGCGCACGGCGTTCGTGCTCGGCGGGCTCGCGGTGCTCGTGGCCGCCTACGCGTTCCTCGTCATCTGGCTCGCCTCGACCGGCACCGAACTGCCGGCGCCGCCGTACTGGCTGCCGCCCCAGCCGCCGACGGTCGGGGTGACGGCGCTCCGCAGGTAGGCGCTCGACGACGGCGGTCGTGAGGCCCGCTCGCGCTACTCGACCGACTCGACCGAGTCGAGTGCCGCGAGCACCCGCCCCACCGAACCGCCGAGGTTCCACTCGTCGACGAGCGCCTCGAGCGCGACCCGGCGCTCGCCCGTGACCGGGTGCAGGTGCGCATCGACCTCGGGCAGCTCGAGGTCGCGCACGACCTCGACGACCGTGGGCGCCACCGCGAGGTAGTCGGCGGCCGCCGCGAGCTTGGCGCGCACGCCGGCCGACAGCTTCGCCGAGGCATCCGATGCCGCTTCGACGATGCCGTCGAGGTCGACGAACTGCTGGATCAGCCCCGCCGCCGTCTTCTCGCCGACGCCGGCGACGCCCGGCAGCCCGTCGGAGGAGTCGCCGCGCAGCGCCGCGAAGTCGGCGTACTGCTGCGGCAGCACGCCGTACTTGCCGACCACGACGGCGTCGGTCACGAGCTCGAGCTTCGACATGCCGCGGGCCGTGTAGATCACGCGAACGGATGCCTCGTCGTCGACGAGCTGGAAGAGGTCGCGGTCGCCCGTGACGACGTCGACGGGCCTGCCGGCACCGGTCGCGAGAGTACCGATGACGTCGTCGGCCTCGTGCTCGGCGGCGCCGACGATGGGAATGCCCAGGAGCCCGAGCGCTTCGCGGATGAGCGGGATCTGGCGCACCAGCCCGGGCGGCGTCTCCTCGACGTCGACCCCGCCGGGCACCGCCCGTTCGACCCGGTGCCCCTTGTAGCTCGGGATGAGCGCGACCCGCCAGGCCGGGCGCCAGTCGTCGTCCCAGCAGGCGATGAGCTCGGTGGGCTCGAACTCGGCGACGAGCTTCGCGATCATGTCGAGCAGCCCGCGCACCGCGTTGACGGGCGTGCCGTCGGCGCGTTTCAGCGAATCGGGCACGCCGTAGAAGGCGCGGAAGTAGAGCGAGGCGGTGTCGAGGAGCATCAGTCGGTCGGCCACACCGCGATCTTGGCACGGACCTGCGGCATCCTCGATAGCGTGGGGCGCATGAGCGGCGCACCGAACGACCGTCCGATCAGCCCAGCGAAGCCGAAGACCCTTCCTCCCGTGCAGCGGTGGGTGTTCTGGCCCGCGGCAATCGTCATCGCCATGTTCGTCGCCTTCGCCCTCATCGCCCCCAAGGCGGCCGAGACGATGTTCGGCGCGATCCAGGCGGGCATCGTCAACGCGTTCAACTGGTACTACGTGCTCATCGCCGCGTTCTTCGTCGCGTTCAGCCTCTTCGTCGGCTTCAGCCGCTTCGGCGACATCCGCCTCGGCCGCGACGACGACGAACCCGAGTTCTCGCTGCTCGCCTGGTTCTCGCTGCTCTTCGCCGCGGGCATGGGCATCGGCCTCGTCTTCTACGGCGTGAGCGAGCCGCTCAGCCACTTCGTGTCGCCGCGCCCCGGCGTCGAGGGCACTCCCCCGCAGCTCGCGCAGGCGGCGCTCAGCCAGACCTACCTGCACTGGGGCGTGCACGCGTGGTCGATCTACGTCGTCATCGGGCTCGCCCTCGCCTACGCGATCCACCGCCGCAGGCGGCCGATCTCGATCCGCTGGACCCTCGAGCCCATCCTCGGCAAGCGCGTCGAGGGCGGCTGGGGCCACGCGATCGACGTCATCGCCCTCGTCGGCACCCTCTTCGGCGTCGCGACCTCGCTCGGCCTCGGCGTGCTGCAGATCAGCGCCGGCCTCGACGCGGCCGGCATCGTCGAGCCGAACGAGACCACCGAGGTCGTGCTGATCCTCATCATCTCGGTGTTCGTGCTGATGTCGGTGCTCTCGGGCGTGACGAAGGGCATGAAGTGGCTCTCCACCGCGAACCTCGTGCTCGCCGGCCTGCTCGTGCTCTACCTGCTGGTGTTCGGCTCGACCGAGTACCTGCTGCGCGAGTTCGTGCAGTCGATCGGCAACTACCTGCAGGGCTTCATCGGCATGTCGTTCAACGTGAGCGCGTTCCAGGGCGTGGCCGGCGAGGAGTGGCAGGCGAGCTGGACCTCCTTCTACTGGGGCTGGTGGATCTCGTGGGCCCCGTTCGTCGGCATCTTCATCGCCCGCGTCTCGAAGGGGCGCACCGTGCGTCAGTTCGTGACGGGCGTGATCCTCGTGCCGACCCTGCTCGGCATCCTGTGGTTCTCGGTGCTCGGCGGCTCGGCGCTCGCGATCGAGATGGCCGATCCGGGCGCCCTCACGCAGCCCGACGGCTCGGTCGACGTCGAGGGCGCGCTGTTCGAGCTCGTCAAGTACTTCCCCGGTACCCAGGCCCTCACGGTCGGGGTGATCATCCTCATCGGCATCTTCTTCGTCACCTCGGCCGACTCGGGCGCCCTCGTGATGGGCATGATCGCGACCGGCGGCCAGCTCAACCCGAAGCGCTGGATCCGCACCTTCTTCACCGCGATCACCGCCGCGCTCGCGATCGCGCTGCTGCTGTCGGGCGGGCTGAAGGCGCTGCAGACCGCGGCGATCATCATCGCGCTGCCGTTCAGCGTCGTCATGCTGCTCATCTGCTGGTCGACGATCATCGCGTTCACGCGCGAGCGCCGCGCCTACGCGAAGGCCGAACGGGCGCAGTTCGTCGACCACATCGGCGAGTACTACGGGCTCGAGGTCGAGGAGCCGCTCGAGCGCGGCCTCGTCGCCGCGCCGCCGGCGTGGGTGCGCGGGCTGCGGCGTCGGCTCGGCCTCCACGAGGATGTCACGGGGTCGACGCGACGCGCCTCGACGCGCGCGCTTGCGGCCGAGAACGCGCTCCCCGACAACGTGCCGACCGACGACGTCGACGCGGTCGTCGACCACGACCCGCTCTCGAGCGGCGACGACCCCGAGATCCCCGAGCACGGCGAGGACGACCCGCGCACGCTCCCCCGGTAGCCGGGCCACAATGGAGCGCATGGGGATCACCTCGACCTTCCGGGCGACGAAGCGGGTGCCGATCCTGCAGGTCGCGAAGGCGGCGGTCGCGACGATCTCCGCGTGGCTCGTCGCGGGCTGGCTGATCCCAGGGCAGCTACCCGTGTTCGCGGCCATCGCCGCACTGCTCGTCGTGCAGCCGAGCGTCAACCAGTCGTTCGGCAAGGCGATCGAACGCTCGATCGGCGTGATCCTCGGCGTGCTCATCGCCACGGGCATCTCGCTCGCGTTCGGGCAGAACAGCGCCATCATCCTCGTCGCGATCGTCGTGGCGATGCTCGTCGCCTGGGCGCTGAAGATGACGCCCGGCACCTCGAACCAGGTCGCGATCAGCGCGATGCTCGTGCTCGCCCTCGGCGCCTCGTCGCCCGAGTACGCCATCGACCGGGTGCTCGAGACCCTCATCGGCGCGCTGATCGGCATCGTCGTGAACACCCTCATCGTGCCGCCCGTCGCGGTCGCCCCCGCACGGCGCGACCTCGCCCTGCTCGGCGGCGAGCTCGCGGCATCCCTCGACCGTCTCGCGAGCGCCCTCGAGACGCCGCAATCGCCCGCCCAGCTGCAGCAGCTCATGCTCGAGGCGCGCCTCATGCGGCCGATGCGGGATGCCGCGGACGCGGCGATCTCGGACGGCGAGGAGTCGCTGACCCTGAACCCCAGGCGCTCGGCGCACCGCACCGACCTCGCCGAGATGCGCACGCTCGTCGAACGGCTGAGCCCGATCGTCACCCAGGTCATCGGCATGACCCGCGCCTTCTTCGACCACTACGACGACGCCCTCGCGGCCGAGCCGACCGTGCAGGCGATCGCCGAGCAGCTGCGGCGCGCCGCCCACGACGTGCGCCTCGCGGTGCACCTGGCCGACATCGAGCCCGAGCCCGAGCCGATGACCTCGGTGATCCCGGCGCTCACCGCCCCGCTCGTCATCGCCCCGCCCGCCTCGGGCCACTGGATCCTCGTCGGCTCGCTCATGGAGGATCTCCGACGCATCCGCGGCGAACTGCTCGACGACGAGTAGTCCCGGCGGCGGCTCGGCGGCAGCCGCGGGGCGGCCCGTCGTCGGTCGACCATTCCCCCCGGATTGGGGCTCACCGCCGCGCACGAGCGGGTGCAGAATGACCCCGAGCACCGTGACAGGCCGGCTCCCCGTACCCCGTCTCCCCGACGGTCGTGCCTTGTCCCGGAATCGCCGCGTCCACATGAGGAGGCGAAAGTGCGGCTGCTTCTCCAACCCCAACCCCAACCCGAGCGGACCGAGTTCGACTGGATCGACGCCAGGGTCCCAGATCTCGCCGCACTCAGCGCCGGCGAGACGACCGTCCTGCGCGCCCTCGCAACGGGCGCGTCGAACACGGCGATCGCCTCGGCCCTGTGCGTGTCGGAACGCACCGTCGAGTCGCACGTCCGATCGATCTTCGTGAAGCTCGGACTCCTGCAGTGCGCCGACGAGAACCGTCGCGTCATCGCCGCCGTCGTCTGGACCCGGTCGGCGGCCTAGGCCGCACCCCGCCCGGCCGACGCCGCCCACGGGCCGCGCCGGCCGGGCACCTCGCGTACGCTTCCGAGCATGAGCACCGTCGCGCCCGGGTTCGATTTCTTCGCCGTCGGCGAGCTGCCCGCACCGAATCTGCCCGCCCCCGAGGTCGCCGCGATCGTCGCCGCCGAGTGGGGGCTCGAGGTCGAGCTCGAGCCGCTCGGCAGCCAGCAGGATCAGAACTTCCTCGCGCGCTCCGCCGCGGATGGAGACGAGCGGCCGATCGGGGTCGTGAAGATCACGAATCCGGCTTTCAGCGCGACCGAGCTGGCGGCGCAGGACGCCGCGGCCGAGCGCATCGCCGCCACCTGGCCCGAGCTGCGCATCGCCACGACGACGACCGAGCCGGGCGACGCAGCGGACGCCCGCCCTCGATCGATCGTCGCCGAGACGAGCGAAGGGCCGCTCGCGATGCGCCTGCTGAGCTTCCTCGACGGGGGCACGCTCACCGGCGACGGCCACCTCGCCCCGCAGGCCGTCGCCCGCCTGGGCGAGCTCGCGGCGAAGTCGAGCCTCGCGCTCGCGGAGCTCGAGCACCCGGGGCTCGACCGCGTGCTGCAGTGGGATCCCCGCTTCGCCGACCGCGTCGTCGAACTGCTCGCACCGCACCATCCCGATCCCGCCCGGCGCGACCGGGTCGTCGAGGCGGCCGAGGCGGCCTGGGCGATCGTCGCCTCGCTCGCCGACGAGCTCCCCCAGCAGGCCGTGCACCTCGACCTCACCGACGACAACGTGGTGTGCCGCGCCGAGGGCGGCCGGCGCCTGCCCGACGGCATGATCGACTTCGGCGACGTCACCCGCAGCTGGGCCGTCTCCGAGCTCGCCATCACGATCTCGTCGGTGCTGCACCACGCGGGCGCCGAACCCGTGTCGGTGCTGCCCGCAGTGCGGGCGTTCCACGAGCTCCGACCGCTCGCGCCCGCCGAGCTGGCCGCACTGTGGCCGCTCGTCGTGCTGCGCGGCGCCGTGCTCGTCGTCAGCGGCGAGCACCAGGTGCAGCTCGACGGCG
This sequence comes from Agromyces sp. NPDC058126, assembly GCF_042884595.1. Lineage (NCBI taxonomy): Bacteria > Bacillati > Actinomycetota > Actinomycetes > Micrococcales > Microbacteriaceae > Agromyces > Agromyces sp. NPDC058126. The sequence goes on from NZ_JBHVTS010000002.1 coordinate 580,512, forward strand.
GGGTGAACGCCTACGCCGAGGCGGGGCTCGACCGCGAGTGGCGCATCTTCGAGCAGGCGTGCTCGGTGCCGGCCGAGGTGATGACCGCCCTGATCGCCGACGAGCTCGGGCTCACCGAGCCGGCGACCGGGTCACGCGAGGCGCAGCGGTCGGCTTCGCCGGACGCGCCGAGCAGCGAGGCGGTGCGCCTCGATGTCTCGGTGTTCGCCGACGACGTCGACGGTGGCGAGTGGCTCGACGACGAGGCGCTCGAGGAGCGACTGGCGTTGCAGGCGCTCGACGCCGGCGCCCCTGCGGCCTGGCTTCCGCGCGGCACACCCCGCCTCACGGCGAGCCGCACGCTCTCCCCCGTCTCGCCTGCGACAGTGCCGCTCGGCGTCGACGTCTGGTACGCCGAACCGCAGCGGCTCGAGGCATCCGAGCATCTCAGCATCGACGGTGCCGCGCAGGATGCCGACGGCGTCTGGATCGTGCCCGCGCGCACGCGCATCAGGGCGCGGCTCGGCCGTGCCGACGCGCCCCACCTCGTGCGCCCCGAGTACGCGGCCGGATGGCTCGCGGTGACCCTCGACCCGGCGCCGATGCTCGAGCTCGGCGTGGTCGACCGCGGGCCCGCAGCCGCACCGCGCGCGGCGCCGTCGCTCCTCGAGCGCCGCGACGCCGCCTTCGCCGAGGTGCAGGAGCACTACTACGACGCTCCGCCGCAGATCGAGCGCGGTTGGCGCGAGCACCTCGCCGACACCGACGGCCGCGTGTACCTCGACATGGTGAACAACGTCACCCCGCTCGGGCACGGCCATCTCGGCGTCGCCGCCGCGGTGAACCGGCAGCTGCGCCGGCTCAACACGAACTCGCGGTTCAATTACGAGGCCGTCGTCGAGTTCAGCGAGCGCCTCACCGGCCTCGTCCCCGAACCGCTCGACACGGTGTTCCTCGTGAACTCGGGCTCGGAGGCCGCCGACCTCGCGATCCGCGTCGCGCTCGCGGCGACCGGCCGGCGCGACGTGGTGAGCGTGCTCGAGGCCTACCACGGGTGGACGTACGCGTCCGATGCGGTCTCGACGTCGACCGCCGACAACCCCAATGCGCTCGAGACCCGCCCCGACTGGGTGCACGCGGTCGAGGCGCCGAACTCGTTCCGCGGCCGGTACCGAGGGGCGGATGCCACGCGCTACGCGCCCGAGGCCGCCGCGCGGATCCGCGAGCTCGCGGAGTCGGGCCGGCCCCCGGCCGCGTTCATCGCCGAGACCTTCTACGGCAACGCCGGAGGCATCCCGCTGCCCGACGGCTACCTCGCCGAGGTGTACGCCGCGGTGCGCGCGGCCGGCGGGCTCGCGATCGCCGACGAGGTGCAGGCGGGATACGGCCGGCTCGGCGACTGGTTCTGGGGCTTCGAGCAGCAGGGCGTCGTGCCCGACATCATCGCCGTCGCGAAGGCGATGGGCAACGGGCACCCGCTCGGCGCGGTCATCACGACCCGCGAGATCGCGGCGCGGTTCCGCAGCCAGGGGTACTTCTTCTCGTCGACGGGCGGCAGCCCCGCCTCGTCGGTCGCGGGGCTCGCGGTGCTCGACGCCTATGCGGCCGGCGGGCTGCAGGCGCACGCCGCCGAGGTCGGGCGGCAGCTGAAGCAGAACCTCGAGGAGCTCGCGAGCCGCCACCCGCTCATCGGCGCGGTGCACGGGCTGGGCCTCTACCTCGGCGTCGAGTTCGTGCGCGACCGCGAGACGCTCGAACCCGCGACCGAGGAGACCCGAGCGATCTGCGACCGACTGCTCGAGCTCGGCGTGATCATGCAGCCGACCGGCGATCACCAGAACGTGCTGAAGACGAAGCCGCCGCTCTGCATCGAGGCCGGCTCCGCCGACTTCTTCGTCGAGATGCTCGACCGGGTGCTCACCGAGGGGTGGTGAGGCGCCGCCGACCGGCTCAGGCGAGCAGGTCGCGGACCGCGAGCCCCCATTCGAAGCCGCACTCGCGGCAGTCGAAGATCGGGGCGTCGTCGGAGAGGAAGGGGTCGACCGACTCTGCCTCGACCGCGAGGTCGAGCGGGCCGTAGACGATCGCTCGCACCGAGCCCGAGCCGCACCGCGGACAGGGCTCGTCGAGCACCTCGATGGGGGCTTCGGACTGCACCTGGTTCGTCATGGCAGCCAAGGTACGCCGCCCCTCCGACATCGTTCGTCTCCGCGTGGGCGAGTCCGTGACCGCCCGCGCCGGGATCCCTAGAATGGGCGCGTGCTCACCGCCGCCGTCCTCCTCGCCGTCGTGCCCGCCGGCATCATCCTGGTGCTGGGGCTCGTCGCGCGCGTGGTCGCGGCGCAGCGGGTGAACGCCCCGATCGTGCAGTACACGCCCCCGCGCGGGTCGACGGTCTTCCGCGACGCCCTGCTCGTCGACGCCGACCGCCGCGCGCCGTCGGCGGCCCTCATCGACCTCGCGGTGAAGCGCAAGGTGCGGCTCATCGCCGGGGCGCCGGGTACGCGCGAGCCGATCGGCGTCGAGCTCGTCGACGGCGCCGTGCTCACCGTCGACGAGACGGCGCTGCTCGAGATGCTGTTCGGCCCCGAGCACACCGGCACCCGGCTGCGGCGTTTCTCCGCCGACCGGCGGGCGCTCGCCGGGCGGCTGAAGACACTGCTCCTGAACACCGAGCACGCGCTCGCCCGCGACGGGCTCATCGCCGAACGACGGGTGACCTGGCCGGGCACGACGCTGACCGTGCTCGCCTACCTCGGCATGCTCGTCGAGGGGCTGTTCCTCGTCTTCGCGCTGATCGGCGGCGAGCTGTCCGCCCTCATCGCGACGCTCATCGCCCTCGCCGCGACGATCGCGACGATCTTCATCACCCCGGCCTGGTGGCGGAGGTACCTGCCCGCGGCGACGCCGATCCGCGAGCACCTCGCCGGGCTGCGCCGCTACCTCGAGGTCGCCGAGGCCGACCGGCTGCGGGCGCTGCAGTCGCCGAGCGGCGCCGAGCTGCGATCGGATGCCGCGGTGCCGCCGTCGTACGCCGACGCCGGCGAGACATCCGCATCGCTCGCGCGGTTCCACCTCAACGAACGCCTGTTGCCGTACGCGGTGCTGTTCGGACTCGAACGCGAGTGGATCGCGAAGCTGAAGCTCGAGGCCGAGACGCTCTCGCACACGAACCTCGACACGCTCGGCGACCTCGTCGAGGTGACCGCCGACATCGCGATCGCGATCGACGCCGTCGGGAGCGTGGTCGAGCTGACCTCAGCCGTCGGCGACCTCGTCGACGGCGCCGGCTCGGTCGTCGAGGGCGTCGGCGGCATCTTCGAGACGTTCGGATCGTGAGCGACGTGCTGACGGATCTGGAGGAGCGTCTCACCGTCGAACTCGACGGCGGGCCCGTCTCGGCGATCGCCGGACGTGCAGCTGGCGCATCGCCGGCCGCGGCCACGATCGTCGTCGCGCATGGCGCCGGCGCCGGCATGGAGCATCCCTTCATGTCGGGCTACACGCGCGCGCTGAATGACGCCGGTTTCGCGACCCTGCGATTCAACTTCGCCTACCGGGAGGCCGGACGGAAGTTCCCCGACCGGCCGCCGGCCGCGATCGCCGCGTGGCGCGAGGTCATCGCGGTCGCGGCAGCGCGGGCGGCGGAGGCTGGTCTCGCCGACGCGCCGATCTGGGCGGCGGGCAAGTCGTTCGGCGGGCGCATGGCGTCGATGGCGGTCGCCGAGGGCATGAAGGTCGCGGGCCTCGTCTTCCTCGGGTACCCGCTGCACGCGCCGGGCAAGCCCGAGAAGCCGCGCGACGAGCACCTGCCCGGCATCGCCGTGCCGATGCTGTTCCTGCAGGGGCGCAACGACCCGTTCGCGATTCCGAACGAGCAGCTCGACGAGGTGGCCGCTCGGGTCGGCCCGAACGCCGTCGTCGAGTGGGTCGAGGGCGGCAACCACTCGTTCGAGGTGAAGGGCGCGAAGCGCCCGGCGGCCGAGATCGGGGCGGGGCTCGCGACACCGACCGCGGAGTTCGTGCGGGCGCACTGATCTCGCCCACCCCGCGCGTACGCTGAACCCATGAGCGAGGCACGCTCCCGAACCGGCCAGTGGATGCTCCCGGCCGCCGCCGGCGTCGGCGCGGCCGTCTTCGGGGCGGGGCTCGGGGAGCTGACCGCCGCGATCATCGCTCCCGAGTCGAGCCCGTTCGTGGTGATCGGCGCGGCGCTCATCGACCTCGCACCGCCGTGGGCGAAGGACACGGCGATCGCACTCTTCGGCACCGGCGACAAGCCGGCGCTGCTCATCGGCATCGGCCTCGTGCTGCTCATCGCCTCGGCCGCCGCAGGGGTGCTCGAATCGCGGCGACCGCCGTGGGGCCAGGTCGTGCTCGGACTGTTCGGGGTGGCCGGCGCGCTGGCCGCGGTGACACGGGCGAATGCGGCGATGCTCGCCATGGCGCCGTCGCTCGTCGCGGGGGTGGCAGCCGTCGCGGCGCTGCGGCTGCTGATCGGGCGGTGGCGTCGACGCGGTGCGGACGCGCCGGCCGGGGCCCGCGCCTCGGCCGACGGCGACGCAGCCGACCGAGACGACTCGGGCGCCGGGGCCGGAGCCGACACCGCGGGCGAGCCCGCGACCGGCGCGACGCGGCGCGGCTTTCTGGTGTGGGCCGGCGGCGCTGCGGCGATCGGCGTGCTCGCGGCGGTCGCGGGTTCGGCACTGCGCGCAGGAGGGCGTGCGCTGACCGCCGTGCGCGACGCGATCAGGCTTCCGGCGCCGGCGACGACCGCGTCGGTGCCCGCGGGCGCGGAGCTCGGCATCGACGGCCTCGCCCCCGTCATCACCCCGAACGCGGAGTTCTACCGCATCGACACCGCCCTCGCGGTCCCGCTCGTCGACCCGGCCGAGTGGCGCCTGCGCATCCACGGGATGGTCGAGCGAGAGGTCGAGCTCACGTGGGACGAGCTGCTCGCCCTCCCCCTCGACGAGAGCATCACGACGCTCGCGTGCGTCTCGAACGAGGTGGGCGGCAGTCTCATCGGCAACGCGGTGTGGCTGGGGCACCCGATTCGCGAACTGCTCGCGCGTGCCCGCCCGCTCGCGGACGCCGACATGGTGCTCTCGCGCAGCGCCGACGGGTTCACCGCGTCGACGCCGCTCGAGGTGCTGCAGGACGACCGCGCGGCGATCCTCGCGGTCGGCATGAACGGCGAGCCGCTGCCGATCGAGCACGGGTTCCCGGTGCGCATGGTCGTACCCGGCCTCTACGGCTACGTCTCGGCGACGAAGTGGGTGGTCGAGCTCGAGGTGACCCGATTCGACGCCGTCAACGCCTACTGGACCGACCGCGGCTGGAGCGCCCGCGGCCCGATCAAGCTGTCGTCGCGCATCGACGTGCCGCGCGGCGGGCAGCCCGTGGAGGCCGGCACGGCCGTGCTCGCCGGCGTCGCCTGGCACCAGCACGTCGGCATCGACGCGGTCGAGGTGCAGCTCGACGACGGCGAGTGGCGCCCCGCGACGCTCGCGACCGCGATCTCGGACGACACGTGGGTGCAGTGGCACTACGAATGGCCGGATGCCACGCCGGGCACCCACACCGCCCGCGTGCGCGCGACCGGCGCCGACGGCGAGGTGCAGACGTCGAAGGAGCAGGGCGTCGTGCCCGACGGCGCCACCGGTCTCCACGAGATCACCTTCGACGTCGCCTGAGCACTCCGCCCCGGTGGTTGAGGAGCGCCGGCGCGAAGCGACGACGCGTCTCGAAACCACGAACGACGACTACTCCCCCACAGACGGCACGTCCGCACCCGCGCACACGGTCGGCGCACGAAGGCATACGCAGACGCCCGTGTCCGAGACGATCTTCGGATGCCGCACGTCTACATCCTGGAATGCGCCGACGGATCGACGTACGTCGGCAGTACCACAGACCTCGAACGTCGCCTCGAGCAGCATCGTCGTGGCGAAGGAGCGGCGTACACCCGGCGACGCCTCCCGGTGCGTCTCGTCTTCAGCCAGGAGTGCTCGCGAATCGATGAGGCTTTCGCGATGGAGAAGCGTGTGCAGGGTTGGAGCCGTGCGAAGCGTCGGGCGCTCATCGAGGGTCGCCTCGGCGACCTGCCGGCGCTCTCGGCGAGGCGACGCCGACGCGAAGGCGGGTTGCTGCACCCCGGTGGTTGAGGTGTGCCCCCGGTGGTTGAGGAGGCCCGGCGCGAAGCGACAACGCGTCTCGAAACCGGGGCAATCAGGTCTCGAGATCGACCTACCCGGTTTCGAGACGCGTCCGACTCCGTCGGGCGCTCCTCAACCCACGGCACCTCTGCCCGGTTACGAGACGCGTCCGACGGCTACGAGAGGCGCGGCGTGCGCGGCGGCTCGGTGCGGCGTGCGCCGGTCACCTCGAAGGCGGCGGCGAGCGTCAGCAACGCGGTGTCGTCGTAGGCGCGCCCGGCGAAGGTGAGCCCGACCGGCATCCCGATGTCGGCCATCGTGCCCATCGGCACCGTCACCGTCGGGATACCGAGGTGGCGCGGCACCAGGTTGCCGTTCGACACCCACACGCCGTTGCGCCAGCCCAGGTCGGCCGAGGCCTCGTTCACGTCCATGTCGGCGGGGCCGACGTCGGCCGCGGCCGGGAAGACGACCGCGTCGAGGCCGAGCCCGTCCATCCACTCTTCGAGGTCGACGCGGCGGGTCTCCTCGAGCCCGCGGAGCCCCGCCTCGAGCTCGGGGATCTCGGCGACGGACGCGTACGGGTGCTCGCGCACCTGCGCCGGATACGTCACGATGTCGTCGTCGAAGCCCGTGTAGCGGTCGGGAAGCGCGCCCTCGGGGTGCGGGAAGATCGACGCCCCGTCGACGTCGGCGAGCGTCGAGAGGTTCGGGTCGCCGTTCGCCGCGAGGAAGTCGTCCCACGCCCACGCCGAGAGGTCGATGATCTCGCGGTGCAGGTACTCGGGCGAGACGAGACCGCGGGTCTCGATCGTCGGGGCGCCCGGCCGGTCGCCCTCGTAGTTCGACACCACGGGGAAGTCGACCTCGACCACCTCGGCACCGGCCGCCTCGAGGTCGCGGCGCGCCGCCTCCCACAGGGCGATGACCGACGCACGGGTCTCGATACGCTGCCCTGTCGGGCCGCCGATGCCGACGTGCTCGCCCGTGCCGGCGAGCGGGTCGGCGTTGACGTACATCGCGGGCACCCCGAACCGCTTGCCGGCGAGCGCGCCGCGCGCGGCCGAGGCATCCGCGGCGTTCAGCGCCGGGTACGACGCGGGCCGCACCTCCGACGCCGCCGGCAGCGCCACCCACGGCTGCGCGCGCCAGAAGTCGCCGCGCGTCTCGGCGTCGTCGGCGACGATGACGTCGAGCACTTCGAGCAGGTCGGCCATGCTGCGCGTGTGGGGCACGACGACATCCATCGTCGGCACGAGCGGCCAGTTGCCGCGGGTCGAGATCACACCGCGCGAGGGCGTGTACGCGCACAGCGCGTTGTTCGACGCAGGCGCCCGCCCGCTCGACCAGGTCTCCTCGCCGAGCCCGAACGCCGCGAACGACGCCGCCGTGGCGGTGCCCGAGCCGTTCGACGATCCCGAGCCGAACGCCGCGGTCAGGTACTCGGCGTTGTACGGGCTCTCGGCTCGGCCGTAGACGCCCCGCTGCATGCCGCCGTTCGCCATCGGGGGCATGTTCGTGAGCCCGATGAGCACCGCACCCGCCGCGCGCAGGCGCTCGATCGTGAACGCGTCGCGCTGCGCGACGAGGTCCTTGAACGCGGGCGAACCCGACGCCGCGGTCAGTCCGCGAGCGAGGTAGCTGTCCTTCGCGGTGTACGGGATCCCGTCGAGCGGCCCGAGCCCCTCGCCGCGGGCGCGGCGGGCATCGGAGGCCTCTGCGTCGGCCCGCGCCTCGGGGTTCATGACGACGAGCGCGTTGAGCGCCGTCGCCGTGCCCGGCGCGTCGTACGCCGCGATGCGGTCGAGGTACGCGTCGAGCAGCTCCACCGAGGTGGTCTCGCCGCGCTCGAGCGCCGCGCGCAGCGACGCGATCGACGCCTCGACGACGTCGAACGACCCGACGCTCATCGGGCGACCGCCGGCTGCTGCTGGGTGATGCAGTGGATGCCGCCGCCGCCGGCGAAGATCTGGCGGGCGTCGACCGTCACGGCACGCCGGCCCGGGTAGACCGCCTCGAGGATCTCGCGCGCCGTGGCATCCGCCTCGTCGTCGCCGAAACCGCACGCGATGACGCCGCCGTTCACGACCAGGTGGTTGACGTAGCTGTAGTCGACGAACTCGTCGTCGACGCGGATCGTCGACGGCGCCGGGATCTCGACGACCTCGAGGGTGCGCCCCGCGGCATCCGTCGCCGACGAGAGCAGCGCGACGATCTCGCGGCTGACCTCGAAGTCGGGGTGCTCGGGGTTGCGCTGCGAGTGCACGAGCACCGTGCCGGGCGAGGTCAGCGTCGCGACGATGTCGACGTGCCCGTTCGTGCCGAAGTCGTCGTAGTCGCGGGTGAGTCCGCGGGGCAGCCAGATCGCCTTCGTCGCGCCGATCGTGCGCGCCATCTCGGCCTCGACGCGGCGCTTGTCGGCGTAGGGGTTGCGGCGCGGGTCGAGCTGCACCGTCTCGGTGAGCAGCACCGTGCCCTCGCCGTCGACGTGGATGCCGCCGCCCTCGTTCACGAGCGCGCTCGAGACGACCTCGGCGCCGACGCGCTCGGCGACGAAGCGGGCGTGCTCGGCCGACTTCTCGAAGGTCGCCCACCCGCGGTCGCCCCAGCCGTTGAAGGTCCAGTCGACGGCACCGAGCACGCCGGGGCGCTCGTCGTCGACCACGAAGGTGGGGCCGTGGTCGCGCATCCAGAACTCGTCGACGGGGCACTCGACGACCTCGACCCGCGGGTCGAGCAGCTCGCGGGCGGCCTCGAGCGCGCTCTGGTCGACGAGGATCGTCACCGGCTCGAACTCGACGACCGCGTTCGCCACCGCGGCCCACGCCCCGAAGGTCGCAGCCGTCTCCTCGGGCGAGGAGTCGACGACGTTGTCGGCCACCGGGAACGCCATCCAGGTGCGCTCGTGCGGTGCGGTTTCAGAGGGCATGCGCCAGCTCATGCGAGGGTCTCCATTTCGACGGGTGCGGATGCCCGGGCATCCGAGTACTGGATATCACGTGCTGCTCCGGGGCGCAGCAGCGGGTGCTTGAACGGCGTGGTCGTGGTCCAGAGCAGCGCGTACACGCCGCCGCCGATGACGGGGGCGAGCAGCGCCGAGAGGTCGGCGCCGCCGAGTGCGGTCGCGATGGGCCCGACGTAGAGCGTGGTGTTCGCCATCATGACGGCGACGACGGTGCCGACGAGCTGGGCGACGACGCCCGGCCAGAAGAAGCCGCCCGAGTACCAGAACGGGCTGCCGGGGCGTTCGTCGTTCAGCGCGATGCCGTCGTACTGGTTGCGACGCACGATGATGTCGACCGCGTAGATCGCGACGAGCGGGCCGAGCACCGTGACGCTGAGCTCGAGCGCGTACTCCATCGTCTCGAGGAATCCGGGCGAGAGGAACACGAGCCAGGCTGCGGCCGCGGTCGCGAGCGCGCCGGTGACGACGACCGTGGTGGCGCGGTGGACCTTGAACCCGAGCCCCTGCGCGTAGAGGCCGGTCGAGTACGCGACGAGCACGTTGTTCGAGATCGAGCCGAGGATGACGATGCCGAGGAAGACCGGCGTGAACCACGCGGGCACGATCTCGCCGATCGTGAGCTGCGGGTCGGTCATGTCGATCGCGGTGCCGGCGATCACGCCGAGCGAGCCGATCAGCACCGCGGGGATGAAGCCGCCCAGGGCCGTCCACCAGATGATGCCCTGCTTCGACGCGGTGTTCGGCAGGTAGCGGGCGTAGTCGGCGCCGGTGCCCCACGACAGCGGGCCCGACGAGACGATCGCGTAGCCGAGCAGCGCCATCGCCCAGTGCTCGCCGACCGGCAGCTCGACCGGCGTGTAGGCGAAGTCGGCGGCCTGCAGCACGAACACAGCGAGCACGATGAAGGCCACGGCGAGCGCGGCCGAGAAGTACGGCGCGAGCTTCATGATCGTCGCGTGGCCGTAGACGCCGAAGATGAAGCTCGCGACGGCGACGACGCCGAGCACGGCCCATTCGGTGCCGACAGGCAGGGCGACGCCGAGCAGGTCGAGCAGTGCGAGCGAGGCGAAGGTCGCGACGGCGATGTTGATGATCTCGTAGAAGAGGCCGATGAGCACGCCGAGGCCGCCGCCGAAGATGCGGTTGCCGCGGATTCCGAACATCGCCCGCATGATCGTGACGCTCGGCGTGCCCGAGGCGGGGCCGCTGATCGCGAGCCAGCCGACGGCGATCCACCAGAGGTTGCCGATCACGGTGATCGCGAGCGCCTCCCACACCGAGAGGCCGAGGAGGATCAGGATGCCGCCGAAGGCGAAGTAGAGGTAGTTGACGTTCGCGCTCGCCCACACCCAGAAGAGCGAGGAGGGGCGGCCATGCCGTTCGGCGGCCGGCACCACGTCGATGCCGCGGGTCTCGATGCGACCCGCACGATCGGATGCCGCGGGGTGGGTCATCGGGGCGGGGATGGCGTCGTTGCTCATCGTTGAGGCTCGTCTCGGTGGGGGCTCGGGAGGAGAGTTTGGCTTGGGACTCATTTATTGACCATGCGATCAATAATGTGGCGAGACTACATACAATGGGGAATCATGTCAACGCCGACCCGTGTCCGCGCCGCCCGCAAGTCGCCCGCCGAGCGCGCCGACGACATCGCCCGCGCCGCCCGCGACCTCGCCCTCGAGCAGGGCCTGTCGGCCGTGACGCTGCGCGCCGTGGCCGCCGCAGCCGGTGTCGCCCCGGCACTCGTCGCCCACTACGTGCCGAGCATGGAGGCGCTCATCGCCCGCACCTTCTCGACCGTCGTCTCGGCCGAGATCACCGAGTTCGAGGCGATGCTCGCGACCGTCGACGGGCCGCGCGCGCAGCTCGGCGAACTCATCCGCACCGTGCTCGACGGAACCCGCGACGACGTCACCGTCGTGTGGGTCGAGGCCTGGGCGCTCGGCCGCCGCAACGAGACCCTCGCGCACGCGGTGCGCGCGGAGATGGACGCCTGGCAGGCGATCCTGCAGGAGGTCGTCGAAGCCGGCGTGCGCTCGGGCGACTTCGAGACCACGGATGCCGCGGGCGTCGCCTGGCAGCTCCTCGGCATGGTCGACGGGCTCAACGCCCAGGCGCTCGTGCGCTGGGGCGACACCGCCCACCGCAGCTCGCTCACCCAGCACGCCGTCGAGGGCATGCTCGGCCTCCCCCGCGGCGCGCTCGACGCCCCGGCGTCGACCTCGGTCGACTAGGCGCACGCCGCTCGTCGCGAGACGTCCTACCCGCGCTCGGCGAGCCTGGCCTGCGCGAGCTTCGGCGGAGCCATCACGAGCCAGGCCTCCTCGACGAGCTCGGCCAGCCGTTCGTCGCCGATGCGGTCGAGCCGCGCGAGGATCGCCGGCCACCCGTCGAAGTGCGGGATCGTGAAGAACACCTCGGGGTCCTCGTCGATGAGCGCGAGCTTCTCGTGCTCATCCTCGACGCGGGCGCCCATGATCGGCCCCTGCTGCTCGGCGATGCCGAGGTGGGCGAGATCGGTCTTCCGCAACGGTCGCTCCCAGACGAAGCCCTTGCCGTGCACCCGCCAGTGCGCCGCGCCCCAGCTCACCGCTTCACTCGTGTCGGGCAGCGCGAGCGCGAGGCTGCGCAGCAGCTCCCAGTCGGCCATGGGCGCCACGCTACGCCGTCGGCCGCGGCATCCCCGGCCCCCGAGCTCCGCCGCTCGGTCGCTCCGCAAGCCGATGGATGTCGCACGCTCCCGATACCGTGGGAGCACGCCCGGCGAGAGGAGCTCGATGTATCGGCTGAACGGCTCCGTCGTGACGAGCGCGAGCGACCTCAAGAAGGCGAGCGACTGCGAGTTCGCGTTCCTGCGCGAGCTCGATGTCAAGCTCGGGCGCGACACGCTGTTCGCTCCCCTCGACGACCCGATGCTGCGCCGTGCCGGCGAACTCGGCGACGTGCATGAGCTCCATCTTCTCGAGCGCTACCGCGCCGAGTTCGGCGACGGCGTCGTCGAGATCGAGCGCCCCGACGTGCGCGACGACGAGGCGGTGGCCGCCGCCGTCGAGGCGACGATCGCCGCCTTCCGCGCGGGGGCGCCCGTGGTCTTCCAGGCGACCTTCAGCGACGAGCCGGTGCCGGGGCAGGGGTTCATCGGCTTCGCCGACTTCATCGTGCGGCGGCCCGACGGGCGGTACCGCGTGCAGGATGCGAAGCTCGCGCGCCGGGCACGGGTGACGGCGCTCCTCCAGCTCGCCGCGTACGCCGAACAGCTGCGCCGCCTCGAGGTGCCGCTCGACGACACCGTCGAGCTGCTGCTCGGCGACGGCTCGGTGAGCGCGCACCGACTCGACGACATCCTGCCCGTGTACCGCGAGCGCGCCGGCCGCCTGCAGCGCATCGTGGCCGATCGCGCCGCCGACGACGGCCCGGTCGCCTGGGGCGACCCGCGCTACACCCACGACGGTCGATGCCCGACGTGCGAGCTCGAGGTGCAGGCGCATCGCGACGTGCTCATGGTCGGAGGCATGCGGGTCACCCAGCGCGAGCCGCTCGCTGCGGGCGGCATCACGACGATCGACGAGCTCGCGGCCTCGACCGGGCCGGTGCCCCACGTGATGGAGGCGACGCTCGACAACCTGCGCGCCCAGGCGCGGCTGCAGCTGCAGGCCGAGGCCGAGGCGAGCGCTGCCGTCGCGTCGGGCGCCTGGCGCGAGGGCGACCCGCCGCTGCCGCCGCCCGTCGGCGTTCGCGATGCCCGCGCCATCGCGGCGATCCCCGAGCCGAGCCCGGGCGACCTGTTCTTCGACTTCGAGGGTGATCCGCTCTACACCGAGGGCGACGGCACCAGCTGGAACCTCGACTACCTGTGGGGCATGGTCGACACCGACGAGACCTTCACGGCATTCTGGGCGCACTCCTTCGCCGAGGAGCGCGAGGCCCTGCTGCAGTTCCTCGAACTCGTGAAGCTGCGCCGTCAGGTGCACCCCGGGCTGCACATCTTCCACTACGCGAGCTACGAGCGCACCCACCTCACTGCCATCGCCGCCCGGCACGGCGTCGGCGAGGCCGAGGTCGACCAACTGCTCGCCGACGGCGTGCTCGTCGACCTCTACCCGATCGTGAAGCGCGCGGTGCGGGTCGGCAGCCGCTCGTACTCCATCAAGAAGCTCGAACCGCTCTACATGGGGTCCGAGCTGCGCGAGGCCGACGTGAAGTCGGGCGCCGACTCGATCACCGAGTACGTGCGCGCGAGCGAGCTGCGTTCGACCGCGGCCGCGACGGGCGACGAGGTGGCAGCCGACGAGGCCGCCCGCATCCTCGCCGACCTCGCCGACTACAACCGCTACGACTGCGTCTCGACCCTGCGGCTGCGCGACTGGCTGCTCGCCGTCGGCGCACGCGAAGGCATCCGGCCCGTGGCCGCGTCGATGCTCGCCGACCGCGCCGAGGGCAAGGTCTACGAGGCCTCGCCGCTCGCGCTCCAGCTCAGGGCGATCGTGCGCGAGCGCGACGAGCAGGCGGCGGCGACCCCGGGCAGCCACGCGGTCGGCGCGACGGCGCGCGACGCCGACACCGAGGCGCTCGCCCTCGCCTCAGCCGCCATCGACTACCACGCCCGAGAGGCGAAGAGCTTCTGGTGGTCGCACTACCTCCGCTGCGATCAGCCGCTCGAGACCTGGGAGGAGCATCGCGACGTGCTCGTCGTCGATCCCGCGGGCTCTCGAGCGGTGGGCCGGTGGTACGAGGAGCCCCGTTGGCAGAGCGCACGGCGCGAGCTGCAGCTCGACGGCCGGGTCGCCCCCGGCTCGCGGTTCAGCGTCGGGGGCGACGTGTTCCTGCTCTACGACTGGCCGGCGCCGTTCCCCTCGCAGTCGACCCGACCGGGCCAGCGGGCGTGGTCGAACGCGACCGTCGTCGAGGTCACCGACGAGGGCGTCCGCGTCGAGGAGCGCGGCCAGCCCGGCATCACCTGGACCGAGCTCCCCATCGCGATCGCGCCGGGCGCACCGCCCCGTGCCGACGCCCTGCGCGAGGCGATCGCCGAGTGGGCGGCGCCGATTCCCGCCCGCGTCCCCGAGCTGCCGGCGGGTCCCGCGATGGACGTGCTGCGCCGCAGGCCGCCGCGCGCGGTCGGCGGGCTCGTGCCCCTCGGCGCCGACCACGACTACGTCCCGGCGGTCGTCGAGTCGGTGCGGCGGCTCGATCGTTCGTATCTCGCGGTGCAGGGCCCTCCCGGCACCGGCAAGACCTACCTCGCCGCGCACGTGATCACCGCGCTCGTGCGCGACCACGGCTGGCGCATCGGCGTCGTCGCCCAGTCGCACTCGGTCGTCGAGAACGTGCTCGATGCGGTCGTCGACGCTGGGCTCGACCGCGGGCTCGTCGCGAAGAACCTGAAGGACGCGGGCGATGCGGGCCGCCACGGTTTCACCGCCCTCGCCCGGAAGGACGACATCGCCGCCTTCGCGGGCGACCGCCCGGGCGGCTACGTCGTCGGCGGCACGGCCTGGGACTTCTGCAACGTCCGCCGTGTACCCCGCGGCTCGCTCGACCTGCTCGTCATCGACGAGGCCGGTCAGTTCTCGCTGGCCTCGACGATCGCGGTCTCGGTGTCGGCCACGCGGCTGCTGCTGCTCGGAGACCCGCAGCAGCTGCCGCAGGTGAGCCAGGCCCTCCACCCCGAGCCCGTCGACGCCTCGGCGCTCGGCTGGGTGGCCGACGGCCACGACGTGCTGCCGACCGAGTTCGGTTACTTCCTCGCCGAGAGCCGGCGCATGCACCCGGCCGTCGCCGGCCCGGTCTCCCGGCTCTCGTACGAGGGCGAGCTTCGCTCGCACCCGGTCGCCGAGCGCCGTGCGCTCGACGGCGTCGCGCCCGGGGTGACCCCGGTGCCCGTCGTGCATGAGGGCAATTCGACCTTCTCGCCCGAAGAGGCCGAGTCGGTCGTGCACCTCGTGCGTTCGCTCATCGGCCGCGAGTGGACCGATGCCTCCGACTCGTCGGCCGGGCCGGTCGCCGCGGCACCACGGCCCCTCGAGCAGCGCGACCTCATCGTCGTGACCCCCTACAACGCACAGCTCGCCACCGTCCGAGACGCGCTCGACGCGGCCGGGTTCACCGACGTCCCCGTCGGCACGGTCGACAAGTTCCAGGGCCAGGAGGCGGTCGTCTCGATCGTCTCGCTCGCGGCGTCCTCCGCCGACTCCGCGCCGCGCGGCCTCGAGTTCCTGCTGCTGAAGAACCGGCTCAACGTGGCGATCTCACGGGCGAAGTGGGCCGCGCATCTCGTCTACTCGCCGGGGCTGCTCGAAGGGCTCCCCCACCGTGCTGAAGGCGTCGCGCAGCTCAGTTCGTTCATGCGCCTCGTCGGAGCTGCGGCGCCGCGCCCCGCCGGCCCGCGCGAGTCGGCCATCGCAGAGTTCGACGAGGCCCACTTCGCCGCACCGAGCCCGGCGAAGCTGAGCCGCAGCGCGCGAACCCAGAGCGACACCGCCCACTCGGTCAGTCGCCGAAGTCGAGACGGGTTCCGCCGAGCCGCTCCGGACGCAGTCGGATGACCACCCGGCCCTCGGCCACCGCATCGGCGAAGAACGCGCTCGGGTCGGCGGGACGCGCGGCCTCGGGCACCAGCGACAGCAGCTCGACCCCGACCGCATCGCCGGGCTCGACGGTCGGCGCGGAGACCTCCGCGAGCCCCTCGACCGCGGCGAACGACCAGTGGTCGTCAGCCGAGACGTGCAGCGTCGCCCGCGGGTCGCGCTGCAGGTGCGTCGCCTTCAGACGCGTGCTCGTCGTCGAGAACCGGGCGATGCGCTCCGACGGGTCCCAGCCGTAGAGCATGGTGGTCAGGTGGGGCTGCCCGTCGCGCTTCAGCGTGGCGAGCACGCCGAAGCTCTGGGCGGCGAGCAGGTCGGAGGCTTCGGTCTCGGTGAGCGGCACAGGCCCGGCGTTCTTCGTCATGTCAGGGCGAACCTGCGTCGACGCCGTCGCATTCCGCGGTGTCACACGATGTCGGAAATCCGCGCTCCGGTCTCCCCGAACTCGCACTCGGGAATACCCCAGACCGGTAATGCGTACAGTATCGGTGTGACTTCCTCCTCTGCATCGACCCCTGACCGCATCACGATGTACGGCGCCGCCTGGTGCGGCGACTGCCGTCGCTCGAAGCGACTGCTCGATGGCCGCGGCGTCGACTACGACTACGTCGACCTCGAGGTGAACGTCGAGGCCGCCGACATCGCAAAGTCGATCTCCGGGCGTACGAACATCCCCGTCGTCGTCTTCCCCGACGGCACCCACTTCACCGAGCCGACCGACGACGAACTGGGCGCGAAGCTCGACGCGACGCTCGCCGCGTAGTCGTCGCCACTCGGCGACGGCCCGCCCCGGACCATCCCTCGACTTGGGGGTAGCCCCACGGGGCTGTTCGCTCGACGCCTCCGCGCGTCGCATGGAACACTGGCCGCATGCCACGCGACCTCCGTCGTCTGCATGGGCGAGACCGCGAACTGGCCACGATCTCACGCGAACTCGAGGCCGCGTTCGACGGTGCGACGCGCGTCGTCGTGCTGCACGGCGAGGCCGGCATCGGCAAGACGGCACTCATGGAGGCGGCGGCGCGCTCGACGTCCGAGCGCGCACGGGTGCTCACCGCGCGCAACCTTCCGCTGACGACCAGGATGCCGAACCTCGCCGTCCGCTCCCTGCTCACCCAGGCGGAGGAGGGCGGCTCGCAGCAGGATGGCGTCCGCCCGCCGCTCCCCCTTCGGCTCGACGCCGCGATCGAACGGCTCACGGCCGTCGGACCGGTCGTCATCACCGTCGACGACCTGCAATGGGCCGACGCCGACACGCTCGATGCCCTGATGTTCCTCGCGGGCGGCGCAGAGGATCGCCCGCTCGCGATCCTCACCACCGTTCGCTCGGGCACCGGGCGCCCCGTCGACCGTTGGCGCGCCGACCTGATCCGGCTCCCGGGTGCACGTTCGCTGCAGGTGCGTCCCCTCGATCGCCTCGGCATGCACGACCTGATCGCCGCGCAGCTCGGTGCTCCACCGCACGACGCGCTCGTGCGCGACGTGCTCGACCGAACCGGCGGCAACCCGTATCACGCCAGGCTCCTCATCGACGGCGTCGACCCCGACGCGCTCGCGGCGCCGCCCGCCACGGCGCCCTCGACTTCGGGCGACCTCGGCACCGCCCTGCTGCAGACGTGGGCGACACTGCCCGCCCGCACCCGCGAGCTCACCGTCCTGCTCGCGATCCACGGCAAGCCGATCCGAGCGAGCATCCTCGCCGGGCTCGACCCCGCCTGGCGCGAAGCCGTCGACGAACTCCACCCCGCCCTCGCAACGCACGTGCTCGATCAGGATGAGCGCGGCCGTATGTGGTTCCACCACCCCCTGATCGCCGAGCTCCTCGTCGCCTCGGTGCCCGACGACGAGCTGCGGCGGCAGCACGCGACCCTCGCGCGCGGCGTCGAGCGCCTCATCGAGGTCGACGGCCCGACCCCCGACCGGCTCGTGGATCTCGCCGATCACCTCGCAGCGGCGGGCGACACGGTGGGCTCCTTCGCATCGAGTCGACGGGCGGTGCAGGCGTTGCACGGGCTCGAGCAGACCGCGACGACGTTGCGTCTGGTGCGTCGCTGCGTCGAGTTGGAGCGCGACGAGCCGGCCGTCGTCGACGACCGTCGGGCGCTGCTCACCGAGTGGGCCGCCGCAGCCGCCGACGCCGACGCCGACGCCGACGAGCACGCGGCCGTGCTCGCCCTCCTCGAGTCGGTCGGCGCCGATGAACCGCTCGCTCGTGCCGAGCTGCTCCTGCGGCGGCAGCAGCTCGAGTTCCGCCTCGGCGGCGAACTGAGCACGTCGGCCGCCCTGCGCGAGGTGGTCGAGCTGACCTCCGGCGCACCGGACAGCCGGGAGTACGCGCTCGCGCTCAGCGAGCTGGCGCATACCGAGATCATCGCGCACGATCCGCGCAGTGTCGGACACGCGGCCGAAGCCCTCGACCTCGCCACGCGCCTCGACGACCCCGAGGCGAGAGCGTACGCGCTGGCGGTCACCGCGCAACTCGCCGCCGCGAGGCGCGATGTCGCGGCGGCCTCGCGGCTCGCCGACGAGACCTTCGCGGTCGCGCTGCCGGTGCGGCGGTTCGAACCCGTGACGAGCGCGATCCTCTGGGAGGCGTACTCGATGCCCCGGCATCGGCAGGCCGCCGAGCGCCTCCGCGACTGGCGCGAGCGACTCGCATCCGCCGGGGCGCCGCGGCTCATGATCGCGGCAGTCGCCTGCATCGAAGCGGCCGCGTGGGTGACGATCGGCGCCAGCCCCCAGGTGCGGGAATCACTGAGGATCGTGCGCGCCGATGGAGCCCCCGAGTACATCGAGCTCGCCATGCGCTCGGTCTCCGCCCGGTTCACTGCGCAACAGGGGCGAGTCGACGAGGCCGAAGCCCACCTGCAACGGGCGCGGGAGCGGTTCCCGGCGCCGCCTGCCTACGCGGCGCTCGAGCTCGCCGTCGCCGGGGGCCTTGCGAGCCTCGTGGCCGGGGATCCCGGCGGGGCGCTCGACGCGGTCCGTCCGATGATCGAGCGCGGTCCCGGCGGGCGGAGCTCCGAGTGGCTCGTGCCCCTCGCCGCGCGCGCCCTCGCCGACCGCGCCGCGACCGCGCGCGACGACGGCACCGACCCGGGGGCGGCCCTCGCCGAGCTCGACGCGCTCGAGGCGACGCATCCGCGGGTGCCCCGCCAGACGATGGGCATCTCGTACGAGAGCGATCTCGAGGCGCTCGACGCGCTCTACGTCGCCGAGCGCGCGCGGGCGCGCGGACTGCCCGAGGCCTTCGACCGCTGGGTGGACGCGGCCGACCTCGCGGCCGCCGGCGAGCTGGCCTGGGAGGAGGGGTACGCCTGCCGCCGCGGGGCCGAGCAGGGGCTCATCGACGGCGGCGCACGGCGACGGGTCGGGATCGCGCTGCTCCGGCGCGGCGCCGCGATCGCCCGGCGGACGGAGGCCGAGGGGCTCGCCGACGAGCTCGAGACCCTCGCGCGCTGGGCGCGCATCCGGCTGGACCCCGAGCTCCCGGCGCATGCCACCGCGCCCGACCGCATCGCCGGCGCCGCGCTCACCGCTCGCGAACGCGAACTGCTGCCCTACCTCGTCGACGGGCGCACCTACGCCGAGATCGCCGAGTTGCTGACGATCAGCGAGAAGACGGTGAGCTCGCACGTGTCGAATCTGCTGCGCAAGACCGGCGCGGCCAACCGCGTCGACCTCGCCCGCATGGCGCGCGAGTCGCACGACGCGCGCGAGATCTGAGGGGTTCGCACGCACATCTGAGGGGTCGCCTCGGATGTCGCGCGACCGGCCGCTGCCTAGCGTGAGCGCCGTACGCAGCATTCGGATGCCATCGGCATCGCCCGGAAGGGAGCACCATCATGTCGTCCGTCACCAGAGGCGCAGCCGTCGCCGCAAGTGCGATGCTTCTCGTCGCCCTCGCCGGTTGCGCCGGAACCCCCGCCTCGAGCGAGGCCGAGCTCCATCAGGAACGCACCACCAGGCAGTCCGCGGCGGCTCGCGGCTCGGCCGATCTGCAGGGGGAGCGCCTCGCCGCGCAGGCGGCGGCGCAGGCCGCCGGGCCCGCGGGGGCGGGCACGAGCGCCGCCGAGACGCAGGGGGCACGCCTGGCCGAGTACGCCGAGACTCTTGCCGGCTCGGGCGGCGCGTCGTGGGCCGAGCACCGCGGTATCGAGGACTGAGGCGACGAGTCGGCGAGGTGCGCCGTGCCGAACCAGGCCGGAGCCGAGCTCCTGCTCGACTCGAGCGCGGCGGTGGCGCTCCTCCTGCCGTCCCACGCCGCGCACGCCGCGATCGCGGCGCGAGTCGGCAGGTCGCGGCTCGGACTCGCCGGCCACGCGGCGATCGAGACCTACTCGACACTGACCCGGCTCCCCGCGCAGCATCGCCTTTCGGGCGCTGCGGCCGCGCAGCTCATCACCGACGACTTCTCGGCGAGCCATCAGCTCGATCCCGTGGCGGCGGCGACCGCCGTCGCCCGATTCGCCCAAGCCGACATCACGGGCGGCGCGGTGATCGACGGCCTCGTCGCCCTGGCGGCGATCGACGCCGGCCTCCCGCTCGTCACGTGCGACCGTCGTGCGCTCCTCACCTACTCAGCGCTCGGCGCGCAGGTCGAGTTCGTGTAGCCGCATCGCTCCGCGTCGGGAGCCCGTGAGGAATCATCGGCCCGCCGTTCGGAACGCGTAACAATCGCGCGCGCGGCCCCGAGTCGGCGTAGAACGGAAGCATGCCTTCGATCGCGCGGCGCCCAGCATGACGCTCACCCGCCTGCTGCCGACGCTGCGGCGCTCGATCCCCGATCCGATCGCGCCCGAGCGCTGGCCGGCGGGCACCCGGGTCACGACGACCGACGTCATCGTCGGCGGATTCTCGATGACGCGACTCGCGGAGCGCGACGGCACCCCGCTCGCCCACCTCGCTCCGACGCCTGCTCGGTCGCCCACGGGTGGGCTCGATGTGCGGGTGCGCCATCGCGGGGTCGCGGTCGCGACCGTGCGCGAGGTCGCGGTCGCCGGGGGCGTGCCGCTGGTCTCGATCGACGGCGAGAGCGGCCCGCTTCGGCCCGACTGGGCGGAGGCGCGCCTCATCGGCCGCGTCTCGGTCGCGAAGGTCGTCACGGTGTCGGTGCGGTTCGCGGCCGGCGGATGCCACGCGCTCGCGCAGCTCGAGCTGCCCGCCGATCTCGCGGTGGGCGACCTCATCGCCGTGCCGATCGAGGCGGATCGCGTCACGATCAGCGTCGCCCGGCCCATCGGCCCCGTTCGGCTCGCCGAGCCCGCCCTGCACGGCTGACCCTCCAGCGCGGCGAGCGCCGCCCGCCCGCCCGCCGCGTCAGCGCAGCGCAACGCGTCAGCGCAGCGCCGGAGCGACCTCCGCAGCGAACAGCTCGAGCCCCGAGCGGTCGTACGCCGCCTCCGGCGCGTACAGGATCGCGTAGTCCAGGCCGGCCGAGCGTCGCTCCTCGAGCTTCGCGACGATCTGGTCGGGCGTGCCGACGAGCGCGCCGGGCGGCGTGATGAAGTAGTTCTCGACGTACTTCGCCGCGCCCTCGGCTCCGAGATGCGGGGCCACCCGCGCCTCGATGCGTGCGAGCCGCGCCTCGACATCGGCGGCGGAGGTGCCGACCACGGTGTTGAAGTTCATCGAGCGCGTGATCTCCGAGGCATCCCGGCCGATCGCCTCGCAGTGGCCGCGGAGCACCTCGCCCTTGTGCGCGAACTCCTCCAGCGTGCCGGTGAAGTTCGTGTAGCCGGCGTACTTCGCCGCGATCTTGAGCGTCACCTGCTCGCCGCCGCCCGCGATCCAGAACGGGATGCCGCCGGCCTGCAGCGGTTGCGGCTGCACGATCGCGCCGTCGACCTGGTAGTAGCGGCCGTCGAGGGTCGCCTGTCCGGTGGTCCACGCCTGGCGCATGATCTCGACGCCCTCGCGCAGCATGCCGAGCCGCTCGGGGATCGTCGGGAACCCGTAGCCGTACGCCTCCCACTCGTGCTCGTACCAGCCGCCGCCGATGCCCATCTCGATGCGTCCGCCCGAGATGACGTCGGCGGTCGCCGCGACCTTCGCGAGGTACGCGGGGTTGCGGTAGCCCATGCACGTGCACATCTGCCCGAGGCGCACCCGGGAGGTCGAGGCGGCGAACGCGGCCATGAGGGTCCAGGCCTCGTGGGTCGCCTCGGTCGGCGACGGCACCGGGGTGGTGTGGAAGTGGTCGTACACCCAGATCGACTCGAACGGCGAGTCCGCCGCATCGGCGAACTCGGCGAGGCCGCGCATGGCGGCCCACTGCTCGGCGGGGTCGATGCCGACGAGGTCGTATCGCCAGCCCTGGGGAACGAACATTCCGAAACGCATGGGGAACAGCCTAGGAGAGCGAGCGGCCCCTGCCGGCCGCGCGCACTCGTCCGGATTGCGCGAGCGTGCGCGGAGCCACTCCGTACGGCGCACCGCGTTTCAGCGTCAGCACTGAGGCCGGGCTCCGGGGCGGGGCGTAGCTTCAGCCGAATGAACGGTCAGCTCCACTGCGATTTCGCCGTCGCCGATTTCGACGCGACCGTCGTCGAGACCTGCGACGCACGCCTCATCCGCGTCACTGGTCACGGGCTCGCCCCGTCGGCCGGCTGGCGACTCGAGCTCGTCGCCGCCAACCCCGGCGTCGTGCCGCACCCCGAGAGCCTCTGGCTCGAGATCCGCGAGACTCCGCCCGAAGAGCCCCGCCCGCGCGTGCTCTCCGAAGTGCCCGTCGAGGCCATCATCGAGGACTCGCAGGCCCAGGAGATCGTCGTCCGCTTCCGCTGGCGCGAGGGCTTCCGCCTGCCGCTCCGTGAACGCGTGCCCTCCTTCCGCTGACGTCCGGCGGACATGACGGATGCCACGGGGTTCGCCCCGTGGCATCCGTCATGCGACCCGTGCGTCGTGTGCGCGAGCGCTCGGCGAGCGCTACGCGAGCGCGAAGCGGAGCTCGGCCATCGCCGGCCCCGCCCACACCGTTCCGTCGAGGTCGTCGCTGCGCACCGTGACGACCTTGCCGCCCTTCGAGATGACGAGCAGCGCCAACTGGGGAAGCAGGTCGCCGGCATGGGTGCCGTCGACGAGGGTCTCGCCCGAACCGTGGTCGCTCGCGAACTCGATCGCGCCCGACTCCTGGTCGAGCGTGCCGTTCACCGAGGTGGTGAAGTCGAACCAGAGGGTCTCGACCGCACCGTCGGCCGCTTCCCGGCCGATGGCCGCCAGGTCGCGCTCGACCCGGCCGGCGGTTCCCTCGGTGAGGACGCGCAGGGTCTGCTCGGCCTCGTGCACGTTCAGCTTCGCGAGCTGCAGGCGCAGCGCCTCGTCGACCTCGGCGGGGCCGAGCCGGTCGGGCGAGCCCGGCACCGCGATGACGCGGCGCGAGTTGCGGGTGTTCGCGAGGAAGAGGCTGAGCAGCGGCTCGGCGGCGAACACGAACACGGGCACGCGCTCGTCGGGGTCGCGGGCGAGGAGTTCGCGGCGGGCGATCTCGATGACCCGCTTCGAGTACTGGTCGAGCAGGGTCTTGCGGCCCTCGTCGCCCATCAGGCGGCTCGCGCCGCCCTGGCTCGAGGTGCCGCGGTTCGCGCCGCGCGGCTTGTCTTCGTTCGGCTCGCGGTTGGTGGCCTCGTCGAGGTTGGCGGCGCCCGTCTGGTCGATCTCGAGCTTCGCGGCCCGGTCGGTCGGCGTCGCGTGCCAGAGCGACCACTCGTGCGCCGAGAGCGTCAGCGCGAAGGCCTCCTGGTCTTGACTGGGTGCCCGCAGCAACTGGCCGAGCGTGAAGTGCGAGCCGACGTGCCAGGCGTCGTCGAGCCGGTTCGGCAGCACGAACACCTCGTTGAAGCCGGGGGCGACGAAGATCGCCATCGAGCGTGCGAGGCCGCCCCAGAGGCGCTGGTCGCCGATCACCGCATCGCGCTCGGCGCGGAGCGCCGCCACCTCGGCGGAGGAGGCCCCGTTGGAGCGCACCTGCTCGATGGCCTCGTCGAAGGCACTGCGCGCGGCGACCTCGGAGCGCTCGCGCTCGCTCACGACCGGCGAGGTCGAGAGGTAGACGGTGATCGCGGGATGATGCACGCCCGCAAGGGCCGCGAAATCGGCTGTGGTGGGCAATTCGTAGTGGATGGTCATTCGTATCCTCCCCCGAGATCGCGCGACGACGATGTCGCTCGCTCCCAGCCTATGAAGGCCGGGGCGCGAGCGACACCCCCATCTGCGAGATCCGCGGGTCGGGACCCGAATAGCGGGCCGTCACCCCACGGGGTGGTTCGAGCGGATGACGCGGGTCGGGTCGACCGCCCGCTTCAGCGCCCGCAGGCGGGCCAGCCGGCCGCCGAAGAACCGCGTGGCGTCGCGACGCTGCTCGGCGAAGTTCAGGTACTCCTCCGGCGCGCGCCACGGCTCGATCTGCGAGAACAGGCGGCCGAGCGAGCGGGCGATCGCCTCGTCGGCGCCCGGCATCGCCATGGCCCCGGCGAACACGAGGTAGTTCGCCTCGAAGCCGGCGGTGGCCCCGGGTACGGGCAGTCCGAGGTCCGCCGCGCGCTGCACGGCCGCGTCGGGCTCGACCGCACCGCCGAGGTGGCGGATCTCGGTCGAGAGGAGGGCGGTGCCCGAGTCGGCACCGACCGCCCCGACGAAGGCGCGTACCGCTGCCGGCGGCAGTTCGCGGAGCATCATGCCGTCGCCGCGCCCCGGCACGGGCCCGGGCGGGTCCATGTGCAGCGCGAGCAGTTCGGCGGGCGACTGCGGGTGCACGGTGTCGAGCTCGGGGGCCAGCGCCCGCAGCGGGGCGAGCAGTTC
The DNA here is from genome assembly GCF_042884595.1 of Agromyces sp. NPDC058126. Classification (NCBI taxonomy): domain Bacteria; kingdom Bacillati; phylum Actinomycetota; class Actinomycetes; order Micrococcales; family Microbacteriaceae; genus Agromyces; species Agromyces sp. NPDC058126. The sequence continues at coordinate 604,994 of NZ_JBHVTS010000002.1, forward strand.
GTCGGCCCGGGCCGGCGAGTCGAGCACGACGGCCTCGACGATCACGACCGAGCGACCCGAGAGGAACGGCGGCAGCTCGGGCAGCGGCGGCAGGTGCATGATGCGCACCACGCTCTGCACCGCGTCGGGCACCGTGTTGGTCCAGTCGGCCCAGGCCGCGGCGACCTCGTCGGCGCGCTCGGCCGGCCAGAGCAGCATGCCCGCGACGACCTCGGTGATCGGGAACAGGCGGAACTCGAGCGCCGTCACGACGCCGAAGTCGCCACCCCCGCCGCGCACCGCCCAGAACAGCTCCGAGTCGTGCTCCTCGTCGACGCGGCGGAGCCGTCCGTCGGCGGTCACGATCTCGACGGCGAGCACCTGGTTCGCCGCGAGTCCGTGCGTGCGGGCGAGCCAGCTGACGCCGCCGCCGAGGGTGTAGCCGACCACGCCGACGTCGTGCGACGATCCGGCGAGCGCGGCGAGCCCGTGCGGTGCCGCGGCGGCGACCACGTCGCCCCAGAGCGCGCCGGCCTCGACCCGGGCGGTGCGACGCTCGACGTCGATCTCGACGCCGCGCAGTTCGTGGGTGCGGAGCAGGATCGCATCGGCGAGCCCGTTGTCGGCCGCGAGGGGTCCGGCGTTGTGACCGGTGCCCTGCGGGGCGACGGCGAGCCCGTAGCGGGCGCCGAACCCGACGGTGCGCACGAGGTCCTCGGTCGAGCGGGCGGTGACGACGACCGCGGGGCGCTGGTCGACGTCGAGGTTCCAGGCGGCGCGGGCGTCGTCCCAGTCGGGGTCGCCCGACAGGTGCACGCGCCCGGCCAGCTGCTCGTCGAGCAGGGCGAGCGCCTCGCGGAGCGAGAGCGTGGCGATGTCGGGAGCGTGCTGCTGGAGCACGAAGTCGGCCACCGCGGCGTCGGCCACGGCGGCGGAAGGCACAGGGGTGTTCACGGGTGGTTCCTTTCAGGTTGATGCTCGCGGGCCGGTTGCCTCGGTTCGTGAACCGGCCCGGCGGCCGCATCGATGGATGCAGCACTCGCGACGAGAACCCATCCAACGACGCGGAGAAGCCCCGGTCACCCGTGCCATCCCTCCGATCGGCTCAGGGGATTCCCTCAGTCGCGAGGGTTCCGCGCGCCCCCCGCGCGACCTTCCGACGGAATACCGGATGCCGCGCGGCGGTTGCCGGAAGGGATGAACATCTCGCCGCGCCTGTCCGTGCTCGACCTCGTTCCGGTTCGCAGTGATCAGTCGAGTCGAGGTGCCGTCGCGGCATCCGTTCGCCTGGCGCAGCTCGCCGACCGGCTGGGCTTCACCCGCTACTGGTTCGCCGAGCACCACAACATGCCGGCTGTCGCCTCGACGACGCCGCCGGTGCTGATCGCGTCGATCGCCGCGCAGACCGAGCGCATCCGCGTGGGATCGGGCGGCGTGATGCTGCCGAACCACGCGCCGCTCGTCGTCGCCGAGCAGTTCGCCGCGCTCGAGGCGCTCGCCCCGGGCCGCATCGACCTCGGCATCGGCCGCGCACCCGGCAGCGACCCGGTGATCACGCAACTCCTGCGCATCTCTGGCCCGACGGCCGAGGTCGACCGCTTCCCCGACCACCTCGCCGACATCCTCTCGCTGCTCTCGCCCGACGGCGCGACGCTGCGCCTGACGAGCGGGCGCGAGTACCCGATCACCGCGACGCCGGCGGCTTCGGCCGTGCCGCCGCTCTGGCTGCTCGGCTCGAGCGACTACTCGGCGAAGCTCGCCGCCGAACTCGGCCTGCCGTACGTCTTCGCGAACCACTTCTCGGGCCAGGGGCTCGAGCGCGCGCTCGAGCTCTACCGCACGGGCTACCGCCCGAGCGAGGCGCACCCCGAGCCCGAGACGTTCCTCACAGTGAACGCCTCGGTCGCGCCGACCCTCGACGAAGCCCGCGCTCGGGCACTGCCCCAGCTGCGCTCGATGGCCAGGCTCCAGCTCGGCCGGCCGATGCGGCCGCTCGAGACGATCGACGAGGCGCAGGCGGCGCCCGCCGACACGCAGGCGTCGGAGCTCATCACCGCGATGGAGCGCCGTTGGGTGATCGCGGATGCCGTGGGCGCGGCCTCGGAGCTGCGGAAGCTCGCCGACCGCCACGGCATCGACGAGATCATGGTGGCGCCGATCGCCGGATCATGGGCGTCCGAGCCGCTCGACCGCACGCCGGGTCGCGAGCGGACGCTCGAGCTGCTGGCGGGCGCACTCGCCGAGTAGTTCCGGAGAACGAAGAAGCCCGGCCGCGTGCGCGGTCGGGCTTCCGGGTGCGAACGGCTCAGGCCGCGAGGCCGAGCCGGCGCAGGTCCTCCGTCGAGGCCTGGTAGACGTCGCCGTCGGCGATGGTCGTCTCGCGGGGCACGCGGGCCCCGTTCTGCACCTTCGCGCCGGTGCCGACGGTCGCGTACGGCCCGATGACGGCGTTCCGGCCGACGACGGCGCGTCGCCCGACGTGGGCGTTCACGCCGATCACGGCGCGTTCGGCGACGATCGCGTCGCCCTCGATCCAGCCGCCCGGGCCGATCTGGACGCCGCGTTGCACTTCGGCGCCGGGATCGACGTAGGCCGTCGGGTCGACGAACGCGCTCGGGTCGACCTTGGCGGTGGTGGCGACGAGGCCACGACCGTTCGCGTGCTTGCGATAGCGACGCAGGATCCCGGCTTCGTCCTCGAACTCGACATAGCTGATGCCCACGTTCTCCTCCTTCCGGCGTGGAGGCTCCACGCCCGAACATAGACACAACATCAGGGCTGACCGGGGTATTCCCGCTCGTCGCCGTCGTGGGCGCCGGGAACCGACCGTTCGCGAGGTTAGGCTTTCCTAAGCCCCACGGATGCCGCGTCGCGAGCCGTCCGCCCGACCCACGACCCAGGCCTGTCATGCCCACTCCGCCCATCATCGAGCTCGACCGCGTGAGCATCCGCCACGAGGGCGCCGCCCGGCCGACGCCCGCCGAGGTGTCGTTCGACATCGCGCCCGGCGAGGTGCTGCTCGTCCTGGGTCCGAGCGGGTGCGGCAAGTCGACGCTGGCGCTCGCGCTCGACGGCCTCGTGCCGCACGCCGTGCCGGCCGAGCTCGAGGGCTCGGTGCGGGTCGCGGGCCTCGACAGCCGCGAGCATCCGGTCGGTGTGCTGAGCGAGCACGTGGCGATGGTGTTCCAGGACCCGGATTCGCAGATCGTCACCGGCAGCGTGCTCGACGAGGTGTGCTTCGCGCCCGAGAACCAGCTCGTCGAGGCATCCGAGGTGCTCGCGCGCGCCGAACGCGCGCTGAAGCTCGTCGGCCTCTGGGATCGCCGCACCGAGAACCCCGACACGCTCTCGGGCGGCGGGCGGCAGCGACTCGCCATCGCGTGCGCCCTCGCGATGGCCGCGCCCGTGCTCGTGCTCGACGAACCGACCGCGAACCTCGACCCCGCGGGCATCGACGAGGTGTACGCCGTGCTCCGCGAACTCGCCGACGACGACGATCACGCGATCGTGCTCGTCGAGCACAACCTCGATGCGGCCGTCGACCTCGTCGACCGGGTGATCGTGCTCGACGCCGAAGGCCGTCTCGTGATCGACGGGCCCGCCCGCGAGACGCTGCGCGAGCGCGCCGACGAGCTCGCCGCCCTCGGCGTCTGGCTGCCGGTCTCGACGCTCGCGGCGATGCGCCTGCGCGATGCGGGCGTGCCGATCGGACCCCTCCCGCTCACCCCTGCCGAGCTCGCGGCCGCGCTCGACGCCCTGCCGAGCCTGCCGCCGCCGCTCAGCGCCTCCTCCCCCGTGCGGTCGACCGCGCTCGCGCCGACCCCGTCGCTCACGACCACCACGGGCGCGGTCCCCGCGCAGGGCGCTCCCGTGATCCGTGCGCACGGGCTCTCGGTGCGGCGCGGAGGCCGCCGCGGCCCCGTGGTCGTGCGCGACGTCGACCTCGAGATCCAGGCGGGCGAGTTCCTCGCGATCGTCGGCACGAACGGCGCCGGCAAGACCTCACTGCTGCAGGCGCTCGCCGGTGTCGTCGAAGCGCCCCGCGGCACGATCGAGACGCTCGGGATCGACCCGGCCCGAGCCGACGCTCGCGAACGCGCGCGCCGAGTCGGCTTCGTCTTCCAGAACCCCGAGCACCAGTTCATCGCGGGCTCGGCGCGCGAGGAGCTCGAGCAGGGGCTCAGGCTGCAGGGACTCGGCGACGCCGAGGTGACCGAGTCGTGCGACCGGATGCTTCGCCGGTTCGGCCTCGAGGAGCTCGCCGAGCAGCACCCCTTCCTGCTCTCGGGCGGGCAGAAGCGCCGACTCTCGGTGGGCACCGCGCTCGTGGCGGGCGCCCCGGTGCTCGCCCTCGACGAACCCACGTTCGGCCAGGACCGCGCCCGCGCGGCCGAGCTGCTCGACATGCTGCGCTCGCTCAACGACGAGGGCACGACGGTGCTCGTCGTGACCCACGACCTGCAGCTCGTTGCCGACTACGCGACGCGGCTCGCGGTCATGCAGGGCGGGCGCCTCCTCGGCGCCGGCCCGACGGCGGAGGTGCTCGCCGGCCCCCTCATCGAGCAGGCCGGGCTGCGGCATCCGCCCCTCGCGCGTGCGACGCGCGGCCTCGAGCACCACCCCGAGTGGCGCGCCGTGACCCGCATGTCGCAGCTGCCGGTCGCCTCGGGAGGGCCGCGGTGAGCGGCAAGGCCGGCGCGACGGCGCCGCTGACGAACACGAACACGGGCACGCGCCCTGCAGACCCGAGCGCGCCCCGGCGCGGCCTGCTCGCGACGCTGAACCCCCTCGCGAAGCTCGCCGCCCCGCTGCCCGCAATGCTCGTGGTCGTGTTCAGCCGCGATCTCCTGCTGCCGTTCGCGTTCATCGTGCTCGCACTCCTCGTGCTGCTCGTCGGCGCCCGGCTCCCGGGCCGGGTCGTCGCGGCGCTCCTCATCGGCACCCCGCTCGCAGCGGTCGTGCTCGGCCTCAGCTTCGGCGTGTGGGTCGACCCCGCGAGCCTCTCGGGCCCGGCGACCTCCACCGTGCTGTTCTCGATCGGCGACTGGAGCTTCACGCTCGCCGCCTACCTCGTCGGGTTCACGACGGGCCTGCGCATCCTCGCCATCCTGCTGCTCTCGCTCATGGCCGGCATGACCTCGACCGGTCCCGAGTTCGTGCGCGCGATGGTGCAGAACCTCCGCGTGCCGTACCGCATCGGCTACACGGCGCTCGCGGCGCTGCGCTTCGTGCCGCGGTTCGGGCACGAACTCGAGATCATCCGGGCGGCGCACCGCGTGCGCGGCACCGTGCGCGGCCGCGGCCCGATCGCGGCCACCCGCCGGGCGTTCGGCACGGCCGTGCCGCTGCTCGCCTCGGCGATCCGGCACGCCGAACGGGTCGCCCTCGCGATGGATGCCCGCGCCTTCGGCGCCCACGCCACCCGCACCGAGCGGTTCCAGAGCCCGTGGCGCGTGCGCGACACGCTGTTCGTCGCGGGCTTCGTCGCGGTGAGCGCGATCATCGTCTGGGCGACCTGGGGCCGCTGAACCGCCCGCCCGTCCGGCAGGCACGCAGGCCCGGTGAGTCGACGGAGCATCCGGTCGGCACGCCGACGGGCTTCGCGCACTCGAGTGCTTCCCCCTGCGACTCGACGACGATGACGAAGGGCCGGATGCCTCTCGGCATCCGGCCCTTCCCGTAGTCGACTACTGCCCTGCGGGCGCGGTGTCCTCGATCTCGACGAGGAACACGAGCGTCTGTCCGCCGAGGTCGTGCGCGGCGGGGTCGGTGCCGTAGGCGTACTCCGGCGGGATCACGACGATGAGCTTCGTGCCGACCTTCTGGCCGACGAGCGCGGCGCCGAAGCCCTGGATGACGCCGTCGGTCGTGAACGTCGAGGGCTCGCCGCGGGTGTAGCTCTGGTCGAAGATCTCGCCGCTGTCCCAGCTGATGCCCTGGTACTGCACGGTGACGCTGTCGCCCTCGCCGACGGTGGCGCCGTCGCCCTCTTCGAGCACCTTCATCTGCAGCTCGGTCGGCGCGTCGACCTTCGGCAGGGTGACCGTCGGGGCCTCGCCCTCGGCGCCGAACTTCACCTCGGGCACGTTCTCGGTCCACTCGGCGGGCTTCAGCGGCTCCTGCACCTCGACGACGTCGACGACGATGACGACGTCCTCGTCGGCCGCGAGGCCGATCTGCTCGTTGCCCTGGCCGTCGTAGAGGGCCGATGCGGGAGCGACCGTGACGGTGCGCGAGCCGAGCGGCACGCAGTCGATGCCCACGCGGAACGCGTCGAACACGGTCTCGTCGCCCGCCGTGATCTGGGCCGGCTGGGAGAGGAGCTGGTCGCCCGAGGCGCCCGAGTAGAGCGTCACGACGGCGTTGATCTTCTGGCCGGCCTCGGTCGTGTCGCCGTCGCCCTCGATGGCGATCGAGCGCTGGAGCTCCTCGGTCTCGAGCGGCGTGGTGAAGGTCGCGGTCGGCGAACCCGAGAACTCGCCCTCGACCTTCACGCCGTCGCTGAGGGCGCCGGACTCGACGTCCATGCAGTCGGCGGCGGCGGGGGTCTCGGATGCCTCGGGGCTGCCGCCGCTCGCGCAACCGGCGAGGAGCAGGGCGGCCGCGGTGGCGAGCGCGAGGGGCGCGCCACGGCGCAGGGCACGATTCATGGGGGTGACTCGATTCGATCGGAGGACGTGATGCAGTGCACCCAGTCTGCACCGTTCGGCTTTCGATTGCCTGAATCCCACGATTCCGGCCGATCAGGGGCCAGAATGGCCGCATGGGGGAGACGACGAGCGAGCCTGATTTCGTCGGGGGGTTCACGGCGGGGGCCGAGTCCTACGCCGAACTCGACGAGGCGGTCTGGAATCCGATCTCGACGGCGACGGTGGCCCGGTCGAGGCCGCGCTTCGACGAGCTGGTGCTCGACGCGTGCTCGGGCGACGGCGCCTCGGCGCTGCCGACGGCCGAGCTCGTCGGCCCCGGCGGCGTCGTCGACGCGGTCGACCTGACGGCCGGCCTCGTCGAGATCGCGCGGGCACGTGCCGGCGATCATCTGCCGCAGCTGCGGCTCCACGTCGCCGACGCCACGGAGTGGGAGCCGACGGGCTACGACCTCGTGCAATGCGTGCTCGGCGTGCACTTCTTCGACGACCTCGACGCCGGCGCCCGGCATCTCGTCGAGCGGGCGAAGCCGGGCGGGCGCGTGGCCGTCACGGTGTGGGCGCGCGGCGCGCTCGAGCCGGTGCCCGAGGTGCTCGCGACGGCGCTGCCCGCCGATCTGGCGCTGCGGCTGCAGGGCGGCGCCGCGTCGCCGACGATCAGCGACGTCGACACGCCGGGCGCGCTCGCGCAGTGGCTCATGGCGCTCGGCCTCGTGCGGGTGCGCGCCGAGATCGTGCGCCGCCACCTCGACCTCGATGACGGGCTCGCATGGTCGCTCGTGACGGGCACGGGGTTGCGCGCGTTCCTCGTCGGGCTCGACGACGACGAGCTCGAGGCGGTGCGCGGCCGCTACCTCGCGGGTCTCGAGGCGCGCGAAGTGCGTTCGGTCGACCTGACGACGCTCGTGGCCGTCGGCTTCAGGGCGGGCTGAGTCAGGCGTCGGGTCCGGTCGCCACGGGGCGACCGTCCTCGCGCGACCACTGGCTCCACGAGCCCGGGAAGAGCGCGGCGTCGATGCCGGCGATCGCGAGCGCGGCGACGGCGTGGGCGGCAGTCACACCCGATCCGCAGTAGGCGCCGACGGCGGTACCGGGCTCGGCGCCGAGTGCCGCGAAGCGTTCGCGGAGCGCGTCGGCGGGCAGGAACCGGCCGCTCGCGTCGAGGTTGCCGCTGCTCGGCGCGGATCGGGCGCCGGGGATGTGTCCGGCCCGCGGGTCGATCGGCTCGACCTCGCCGCGATAGCGCTCGGCTGCCCGGGCATCGAACAGCACTCCCCCGCCGGGCAGCGCGGCCGCCGTGTCGGCGTCGATCACCGGCATGCCGCCGAAGTGCGCGGTCACGTCGCCCGGCTCGGGCGAGACCCAGCCCCTGTCGAGGGGATGCCCCGCAGCCCGCCATGCGGCGAGCGCCCCGTCGAGCATCCGCACGTCGGCGACGCCGGCGTGACGCAGCAGCCACCAGGCCCGCGCGGCCGACTGGTTGCCGAGGTCGTCGGTGACGACGACGGTGTCGCCCTCGCGGATGCCCCAGCTCCGCATCGCCTCGGTGAACGCGGCCTCGCTCGGCAGCGGGTGGCGGCCCTCGCCGACGACGTCGTGGTCGGCGAGCTGCCGGTCGAGGTCGACGTAGACCGCGCCGGGGATGTGGCCGTCCCAGTAGGCGGCGGTGCCGTCGGGCTCGGCGAGCGACCAGCGCACGTCGAGGACGACCGTGCGGGTCGCGGCGGTGGTCCCGCGATCCGCGGCGAAGCGTTCGGCCGTGAGGCGGTCGAAGAGTTCGTCGTGCTGGATGAGGATCGGCATCACCCCATCCTGCATGACGCCGACCGTGCAGCATCCCTCTCTGTTGCCCCGTTCATGTCTCAGTCGAGCAGGGCGACGATCTCGTCGTAGCCGCTCGCGCGAGCGTGCTCGAGCGCGGTGACGCCGTTGCGATCGGCGATCGACCGGTCGGCGCCGCCCTCGAGCAGCACCCGTACGGTCTCCTGGTGGCGCGGACCGCCGTCGCCGAGGATGACGGCCTCGAGCAGCGCCGTCCAGCCGAGGTCGTTGACGTGGTCGACGTCGATGTCGGTCTGCAGCACCCGCTCCAGGTACTCGACGTGGCCGCGCTCGCCTGCGGGGATGATCGAGATGCCGCCGTAGCGGTTCACGATCGTGAAGTCGGGCTCGGCGGCGAGCAGCACCTCGGCCATCGCGACGCTTCCGGTGACCCCGGTGACGAGCCAGGGCGTGTCGCGCTGGTCGTCGAGCGCATCGGGGTCGGCGCCCGCCGCGACGAGCACGCTCGCGGCCTCGACGTGATCGGCCGCGGAGGCGAGCAGCAGGGCCGTGCGCTCGCGACCGTCGCGCGCCTCGAGCGCGGCGCCCGCCCGGATGGCGAGGGAGACGGTCGCGGCATCGCCGGCGGCCGCGGCGCTGAGCAGGGTGCCGTCGGGGTCGGGGAGCACGGGGGCGGGGGTCTCGGTCATGGTGACATCCTCTCGTGACGGGGCGGACGGTGACGCGGAGCCGGGCCGCGGCGGGTCGGCGGCACTCGGCCCGGCCGCCGCGCTCGCGCAGCCGGTGAGCAGCAGCGCCGCCGCGACGATCGCGACGGCGCTGCGGCGGCCACCCCGGGTCATCCCCACGGCGAACCGACGATGTCGTACGGGCCTGAGGCCGCGGGCTGCTCGTCGAACTTGCTGTCGACGGCGAGCAGGCGGCCGTTCAGCATCTTCGCGGTCGTGTACACGCGGTCGGGGTCGCTCGCCCGCTGCTCGACGCGATGCACCGCGTCGCCGTCGGCCGAGACCCGCATGGTCGCGACCATCTTCGAGAAGTTGCGGATGACCGTGAGCCGGTTGCCCTGGCGCACGAGGCCGTCGGCGTTCACGAGGTCGGCACCGCGGGTGTCGATCTCGGAGACCCAGCCGTCGGCGGTGCCGAAGCGCCAGAGCTGCCCGGTGTTGCCCTGCGCCACGACGAAGGCGCTGCGGTCGGCCGAGAGCACGATGCCGCCGAGGTTGAACCCGGCCGCGCGCTCGACGGTGCCGGTGGCGTCGGCCCACAGCTCGGCCTGCCAGGTGCCGCCCTGCTGGGCGACTCGGAAGATCTGCGGGTCGTTCGAGTTGGTGAAGTACGCGGCGCCGTCGGCCCCGATCGCGACGTCGTTGAGGAACGCGTCGGGCGTGCCGGGCACGCGGAGCGCGGCGAGCAGCTCGCCGTCCGCGTCGTAGACCCACAGGTCGGGGCGGTCGGGGTTGCCGATGCCGTTCGGGCCGCCGGCGATGTAGACGTTGCCGGCCCGGTCGACGGTGACGCCGCGCGCGGTGTAGCGCCCGTCGGTGCCGTCGCCCGCGAGCCACTCCTCAGCCTGCGCGTGCTTCGCGTCGCCGCGGTGGATCTCGCCGCCCGTGACCTCGCTGACGTAGAACAGGCCGCGGCGCTCGTCGACCCCGATGCCCTCGAACCGCGAGCCCGCGGCGTCGCCCGGCACCGTGTAGCGGTCGGGACGGCCGTGGTCGCGGGCCGAGGCCTCCTCGGGTGCGGTGGTGAGGCCCGCCGTGGTGATGCCGGCGGTGAGACCCGCCGCGGCGAGTGCGATGGCGATGGTGCGCTTCATGGTTTCCCTCGTCTCTGGCACGCCGGTTCTCGACGTGTGCTTCCAGCCTCGGCGAGCGACCAGGCGCGGGCGTCGGGCGATCGGCTGCACTTGGATAGCCGATCGGATGATGCCCTCGCACATGGCCCGTGCCTAGGCTTGGCGATCATGTCCGTCTCCGACCGCACCGGCATCCGGGGCATCCTCGCGCCCGTCGCCAGCCTCGACCGCTGGTTGCAGATCGTGTTCCTCGCCCTGCTCGCGACCTCGGCCGTGCGGTATCTCGAACGGCATGGGCTCGGCGCCGACGGGGTGCTCGTGCTCGCGGGCGCCGCGCTGCTGGCGGTCGCGTACTCGGTGCGCCCCCTGCTGCCGACCCGCTCGTGGTGGCCGACCGCGTGGGTGGTGACGGTCACGGTGCTGTGGGCGCTGCTCACCCTCGCGGCGCCCTCGTTCGCCTGGTGCGCCGTGCCGCTCGGCTTCGCCGTGCTGCAGGTGCTGCCCTTCCGCGGCGCCGTGGTGGTCGTCGTGCTCATGACGGCGCTCGTCACGGTGGCCGAGCTCCGCATCGCCGACGGCGTCGACCCGACGGTCATCGTGGGCCCCGTCGGCATCGCGGTCGTCACCGTGCTCGTCTACCGGGCGCTCCAGCGCGAGTCGGCCGCACGGCAGCGGCTGCTCGACGAACTCACCGACGCGCAGGACGAACTGCTCGCCGCGCAGCACCGCGCCGGCGCGCTCGCCGAGCGCGAGCGGCTCTCGCGCGAGATCCACGACTCGGTCGGGCAGCGGCTCGCGAGCATCACGTTGCTGCTCGCGGCGACCGAGCAAGACTGGCAGCGGCGACCCGACCTCGCCCACGACCACGTCGAGATGGCGGCCGCGACGGCGCGCGACGGACTCGCCGAGGTGCGCCGGGTCGTGCACGACCTGCCGCCGGTCGAGCTCGCCGACGACGGCACCGGGCAGGCGCTGCCCGTGGCGCTCCGCCGCCTCGTCGACGAGACGAACGGCCCCGCCGGCGGCCCCGAGGTGCGGCTGCACGTGCACGGCGACGCCGTCCGGCTGCCGGCCGACGTGGCGGGCGCGCTCCTGCGCTCGGCCCGCGGCGCCCTCGCGAACGCGGTCGAGCACGCCGAGGCCCGCCACGTGGCGGTGAGCCTCACCTACTTGCCCGACGAGGTCCGGCTCGACATCCGCGATGACGGGCTCGGCTTCGACGTGGAGGCGCTCGGGGGCGAGACGCACAAGCCGGGCGGAGACGCGGATCGTGCGCGAGGCGGCCGCGGTCGGGGACTGCAGGGCATCCGCGATCGCGCGGCCGGTCTCGGCGGCCGGGCCTCGGTCGAGAGCGCCCCCGGCGACGGGACGACGGTGTCGGTCGAGCTGCCGCTGGAGGCGTCATGAGCGTGCGCATCGTCCTCGTCGACGACCATCCCGTCGTGCGCGCCGGGCTCGCCGCCCTCATCACGGGCACCGACGACCTCGAGGTCGTCGGCGAGGCCCGCGACCTCGTGAGCGCGCGATCGGTCGTCGCGGCCACGCGCCCCGACGTCGTGCTGATGGACCTCGACCTCGGCGACGGCCCCGGCGGCGCCGCGGTCACGGCCGAGCTGCGAGCCGCCGCCGAGCCGCCCCGCGTGCTGGTGCTCACCACCTACGCGACCGAGTCCGACATCCTGCGCGCCCTCGACGCCGGCGCGAGCGGCTACCTGCTGAAGGATGCCCCGGCGGCCGAGCTGTTCGCCGGCATCCGCGCGACCGCGCGCGGCGAGACGGTGCTCGCCCCCTCGGTCGCCGCCACGCTCGTGCGTCGTGCCGCCTCACCGGGCCCGGTGGTCACCGAGCGCGAGGTCGCCGTGCTCGAGCTGCTCGCGCAGGGCCTCGGCAACCGCGAGATGGCGAAGGAACTGCTCGTCTCGGAGGCGACGGTGAAGTCGCACCTCTCGCACATCTACACGAAGCTCGGCGTCGACACCCGCGCGGGCGCCGTGGCCGCGGCGATCGAGCGGCGCATCATCCGACGCTGAACCAGGCCGGAGCAGGCGCCCGCTTTCAAGCTTTATTCGGCTTTAGCGGTTCGGGATAAAGCGCTCAGCGTCACTGCAGCGGCAACAAGCAGGCAGGCCGCGAACCCGCTTCTGCGCGTCGACGCCACCCGACCTGCATCCCACACCGCAGATCCGATTCCGCTCTCGGCATATGACGCGCCGTCGTCGCAAACGCGACGCCAAGTAAACTGAGCGGACGGACGGTGCGAGCGCGAGGAGGGTGAATGATCTTCTGCCTCGCCCTCTTCGGCGCCCTCGCCATCGTCACCCCTCTGCTCACACGCGTCCTCGGCCGACGCGTCTTCGCCGTCATCGCCCTGCTCCCGGCCGCGGTGTTCGTCCTCCTCCTCACCTGGCTCCCCGGCGTCCTCGCCGGCACCCCGGTCGTCGAGACCGTCGAGTGGATCCCCGCGCTCGACATCGCGCTGAGCTTCCGCCTCGACGCCCTCGCACTGCTGCTCGCCCTGATCGTGACCGGCATCGGCGCGCTCGTGCTGCTCTACTGCATGAACTACTTCGCCGACGACGAGCCCGCGCTCGGCCGCTTCGCCGCGCTGCTGCTCGCCTTCGCCGGGGTGATGTTCGGTCTCGTCACGGCCGACGACGTCTTCATCATGTTCACCTTCTGGGAGGCGACGAGCGTGCTCTCGTACCTCCTGATCGGCCACTACACGGGCCGGAAGGAGAGCCGCGGTGCGGCGCTGCAGGCGCTCACGGTGACGACCTTCGGCGGGCTCGCGATGCTGGTCGGCCTCGTCATCCTCGCCGTCGAGGGCGGCACGACGAGCCTCGCGGAGCTCGTCGCCAACCCGGTGACGGGTGCGGCCGGCGAGTGGGCGATCGCCCTCGTCCTCCTCGGCGCGGTCTCGAAGAGCGCCCTCGTGCCCTTCCACTTCTGGCTGCCGGCCGCGATGGCCGCGCCGACCCCGGTGAGCGCCTACCTGCACGCCGCAGCAATGGTGAAGGCCGGCGTGTACCTCGTCGCGCGCCTCGCCCCCGGCTACGCCGAGCTCGAGGTGTGGCATCCCATCGTCATCGGCCTCGGCGGGCTCACGATGCTCGTCGGCGGTTGGCGTGCGCTGCGCCAGTACGACCTCAAACTCCTGCTCGCCTACGGCACGGTCAGCCAGCTCGGCTTCCTCGTGATGGTGACGGGCTTCGGCACCCGTGACGCGGCACTCGCCGGCGTCGCGCTGCTGCTCGCGCACGCCCTGTTCAAGGCCACCCTGTTCCTCGTCGTCGGCATCGTCGACCACGCGGCGGGCACCCGCGACTGGCGCAAGCTCTCGGGTCTCGGCCGCCGGATGCCGGTGATCGCCACGATCGCGTTCGTCGCGGCCGCCTCGATGGCGGGCCTGCCGCCCCTCCTCGGCTTCGTCGCGAAGGAGGCGGTCTTCACCGCCGAGCTCGAGGCGGCGCTCGCCGGCGACACGTGGGGATGGATCGCCCTGGTCGCCGCGTTCCTCGGCTCGGTGCTCACCGTCGCGTACACGGTGCGGTTCGTCTGGGGCGCGTTCTTCACCAAGGCGGAGGTCGCGCCAACCCCGCTGCACCGCGAAGGCGCCGCGATCGGCATCGCGCCGGCGCTCCTGGCCGGGGCATCCGTCGTGTTCGCCTTCGCCGTGCCGCTCATCGAACCGCTCCTCGCGGCCTACGCCGACGAGCTGCCGGGCGGGCACGAGTACCACCTGGCGCTCTGGCACGGCCTCGAGCCGGCGCTCGCCCTGTCGGCCGCCGTGTTCGCCCTCGCCGCGCTGCTCGTCTGGGGCCGGCAGCGGGTCGCCCGCATGCAGGCGGCCGTGCCGCCCGCGCTCGACTCGGCGCGCGGGTACCTCGGCATCGTGTCGTTCGTCGACCGCCTCGCCGCCCGGGTGACCACCGCATTCCAGGTGCGCGGGCTCGCGGGCTACCTCGCGATCATCATGGTGGTCTTCATCGGCGGGCTCGGCACCGCTGCGATCCTCAACGCCTCCTGGCCCGACGGCGTGCGGATCTGGGACTACCCCGCCCAGCCGTTCATCGCGTTCATCATGGCGATCGCCGCCGTCGCCGCCGCGATCGTGCGCCGCCGCGTGACCTCGGTGCTCCTCGTCGGCGTCACGGGCTACGGCCTCGTGCTGCTGTTCGGCATGTCTGGGGCGCCCGACCTCGCGCTCACCCAGGCGCTCGTCGAGACGATCACGATCGTCGTGTTCGTGCTCGTGCTGCGTCGTCTGCCGAAGCAGAGCGCCGTGCACCCGACCGCGCTCGGCCGCGCGACCCGCGCCGTGATCGGCGTGCTCGCGGGCCTCGTGATGGGCGTCATCGGCCTCGTCGCGCTCGGCGCCCGCATCGAGCCCACGATCGCCGAGGGCCTTCCGGCGCTCAGCATCGAGGCCCACGGCAAGAACATCGTGAACGTCATGCTCGTCGACATCCGCGCGTGGGACACGCTCGGCGAGATCTCGGTGCTCGTCGCCGTCGCGACCGGTGTGGCGAGCCTCATCTTCGTCTCCGGCCGCACCGGCGGCGCCCCGCGACTCGACGAACAGCCCGACCGCCGCAACCGGCTGCAGCCCGTGCTCGAGCCGGCCTCGTCGATCCGTGCGGCGAAGCCGCGCCTGGCCGAGGTCGACGACGAGACCGATGCCGCAGCCGAGGCCCACGAGCATCGCCAGACCTGGCTGCTCGCCGGTCGCACGCTCTCGCCCCGCAACCGCTCGATCCTCATCGAGGTGCTCGTGCGCCTCCTCTTCCACCCGGCGATCATCGTGTCGGTGTTCCTGCTCTTCGTCGGGCACAACGCGCCGGGCGGCGGCTTCGCCGGCGGCCTGCTCGCGGGGCTCGCCCTGGTGGCCCGCTACCTCGCCGGCGGTCGGTACGAACTGGGCGAGGCCGCCCCGGTCGACGCCGGGCGCCTGCTCGGCACTGGGCTCCTGCTCGCCGCGGGCACCGCAGCGTCCTCGCTGCTGTTCGGCCTCACCGCCTTCGAGTCGACCTGGTTCGAGACCGACGTCCCGGTGCTCGGGCACCTCTCGATCGGCACCTCGACGCTCTTCGACATCGGCGTGTACCTCGTCGTCGTGGGCCTCGTGCTCGACATCCTCCGCTCGCTCGGTGCCGAGGTCGACCGCCACCAGGAGGAGACCGAGGGCGACCCCGAGGCCGCCGACCCCACCGCAGCCGACCGCGAGGGGGCCCCGGCATGACCGCATCGCTCACCCTCGTCATCCTCATGGCCGTGCTCTTCGGCGCCGGCATCTCGGTGATGCTCGAGCGCAGCCTCACCCGCGTGCTCATCGGGTTCCTGCTCGTCGGCAACGCGGTGAACATCCTGATGTACCTGATGAGCGGCACCCCCGGACTCGCGCCGATCCTCGGCGAGGGCGTCGACGAGGGCGAGATCTCCGACCCGCTCCCCCAGGCGTTCGTGCTCACCGCGATCGTCATCAACCTCGGCATCACGGCGTTCATGCTCGCGCTGATCTACCGCTCCTGGTGGCTCGCGAAGCTCGGGGCGAAGGGCGACCTCGTCGACGACGAGGCGGAGCTCGCCGAGGACGCCGAGGAGACCGCCGACCTCATCCGCTCCTCCGCCGCCGACGACGAGGCGATCCAGTCCCTCATCGACGCGAGCGACGAGGAGTTCGACGAGCTCGACGACGAACTCGAGCGCGAGGCATCCACCCGTGACGCCGACGACGAGGAGGCCCGCCGATGACCGCCGTGCTCGTCCCCCTCGTCGTGCTCCTGCCGCTCCTCGGCGCCGCGACCGCGCTCATCCTCGGTCGCCACCGGCGCGCGCAGATGGCGGTCGGCGTCACCGTGCTCGCCGCGGTCACCGTCATCGCGGCGGTGCTGCTCGTCGCGGTCGACACGACCGGGCCCGCCGTCGTCTACCTCGGCGCGTGGGACGCCCCGTGGGGCATCACGCTCGTCGTCGACCGGCTGTCGGCGATCATGCTCGTGATCTCGGCCATCATGCTGCTCGTCGTGCTCGTGTACTCGGTCGGCCAGGGCATCGCCGACCAGCATCGCGAGACGCCGGTCTCGATCTTCCACCCGAGCTACCTGATCCTGTCGGCGGGCGTGTTCAACGCCTTCATCGCGGGCGACCTGTTCAACCTCTACGTCGGCTTCGAGATCCTGCTCGCGGCGAGCTACGTGCTGCTGACCCTCGGCGGCACGGGCGAGCGCATCCGCTCGGGCGTCACCTACATCATCACGAGCCTCGTCTCCTCGCTGTTCTTCCTCTCGGCGATCGCGCTCATCTACGGCGCGACGGGCACGGCCAACATCGCCCAGCTCTCGGTGCGGCTCGCCGAGCTGCCGCAAGACGTGCAGCTCATCCTGCACCTGCTGCTGCTCATGGCGTTCGGCATCAAAGCGGCCGTGTTCCCGCTGTCGTTCTGGCTGCCCGACTCGTACCCGACGGCGCCCGCCCCCGTGACGGCGGTGTTCGCGGGCCTGCTCACGAAGGTCGGCGTCTACGCGATCATCCGCACCGAGACGGTGCTCTTCGTCGAGAGCGACGTCTCGACCCTGCTGCTCGTGATCGGCGGGCTGACGATGCTCATCGGCATCCTCGGCGCGCTGACCCAGGCCGACATCAAGCGACTGCTCTCGTTCACCCTCGTGAGCCACATCGGGTACATGATCTTCGGCATCGGCCTCTCGAGCGTGATCGGGCTGACGGCCACGATCTACTACGTCGTGCACCACATCACGGTGCAGACCGCGCTGTTCCTCACCACCGGACTCATCGAGCGCTTCGGCGGGGCGACGTCGATCACACGCCTGGCGGGCCTGCTCAAGGCCTCGCCGCTGCTCGCGGTGCTCTTCTTCATCCCGGCGATGAACCTCGGCGGCATCCCGCCGTTCTCGGGGTTCCTCGGCAAGGCGGGCCTCTTCCTCGCGGGCGCCCAGGGCACCGGGGCGGATGCCTCGTCGGGCCCCGCCTGGCTCATCTGGGTCGTCATCGCGGCAGGCGCCGCGACCTCGCTCATCACCCTCTACGCGCTCACCCGCTTCTGGAACATGGCGTTCTGGCGCGGGCGCGACGAGCTCGAGGGCTACGAGTCGGTGCTGCTCGGCTCGGTGCTCGAGGCCCCTGAGGGCGCGACCGTCACGGCGACCCGCACCACCCCGGTGCTCATGGTCGTCGCGACCGCCTCGCTCGTCGCGGTGACCGTGTGCCTCACCGTGTTCGCAGGCCCCCTGTTCGACCTCGCGGGGCGCGCGGCCGAGGGGCTCAGCGACCCGTCGGTGTACGTCTCGATCGTCTTCCCCGAGGGGGTGCGATGACCCACACGTCCGAACCGGTCTCGCGGTGGCGCTCGGTCTGGCGGCAGCTGCCGCTCCTCGTCGCCCTGCTCGTGCTCTGGCTGCTGCTCTGGGACCACATCGACGCGCTCAGCATCGTCACCGGACTGGTGCTCGCGATCGCGGTGACCCGCGCCCTGTACCTGCCGCCCGTGCTGCTCAGCGGCCGCTTCAACCCGTGGCGCGGCCTGCTGCTCGGGCTGCGCATGATGGTCGACGTGGTCTTCGCCTCGCTCCAGGTGGCGGCGTTCTCGATCTGGCCGTGGTGGAAGCCGATGAACTCGATCATCGTCGTGCAGCTGCACACCCGCTCCGACCTCGTGACGACCCTCACGGCCGAGGCGATCTCGGTCGTGCCGGGCACCGTCGTCGTCGACATCGACCGCGAGCGCGGCCTGCTCTACCTGCACGCGCTCGGGACGCGCACGCAGACCGACATCGACCGCACCCACCGCCAGGTGCTCGGCACCGAGGAGCGCATCGTGCTCGCGATCGGCACGCACGAGCAGGCCGAGGTGGTGCGGGCCGAGCGTCGGGCGCGTCGCGCGGGCGAGCGCACGGCGAGCCACGCCGACATGCACCACGGGCCATCCGACCAGAACGGAGGCACCCCGTGACCTTCCTCACCCTCGTCTCGATCCTCGCCGGCCTCATGTTCGGCATCGGCGCGATCGCCGCGGTCGTGCGCATCATCAAGGGGCCGTCGATCCTCGACCGAGCCCTCGCGACCGACGTGCTGCTCGCGATCGCGATGTGCGCGCTCGGCGCCGAGATGGCGATCAACCGGCACACCGACACGCTCGTCGTGCTGCTCGTGCTCGCGATGTTCGCGGTCGTCGGCTCGATCTCCATCGCACGCTTCATGGCGAAACAGGATGCCTCGTGAGCGCCACCGAGATCGTCGTCGGTCTGCTCATCCTCGTGAGCGCGTTCCTGTCGATGGCGGCGGGCATCGGCATCGTGCGGTTCCCCGATGTGCTGACTCGGCTGCACGCCGCGACGAAGCCGCAGGTGCTGGGCCTTGCGACCGTGCTGCTCGCGATCGCGCTGCGCGCGCCGACGTGGGGCGTCATCTCGACCGTCATCGTGATCATGACGTTCCAGCTGCTCACCCAGCCGATGACCGCCCACATGCTCGGTCGCTCGGCCTACCGCACCGATCACGTGCGTCGCGACCTGCTCATCGAGGACGACCTCGCGCGCGACATCGCCGAGCACGACGAGCACCCGGCCGGTTGACGGGCGACCGCGGCGAACCGCTCGAGATCTATCCGACCCCGGCCGCGGCGATGCCCTGGCCGAGCAGGAAGACGAACACGATGCCGGTGAGGGCGACGAGCGGCACCCAGAACGCGGTCTGCCGCGTGCGCAGCCGCCGCACCGCGAAGACGAAGCCGAGCACGCCGACGACGATCGGGACGACGGCACCGAACAGCGCACCGACGGCGACGAGACCCGGGTTGCACGACGAGTAGCACGAGGCCGCCCCGAGCATGAGCAGGCCGAACAGCATGCCGACGAGGGTGAGAATTCCCAAGGGCACGAGCAGCACGATGGTCACGACCAGGTCGGCGACGTTCGGCGGTCGATTCCGGCTCGACGTCGAATCGACGCCCGCTTTCGCGGGCACCGAGAAGCGACCCCCGTCGATCGGCTCGCCCGCGCGCGTCGGCCCGATCCGCTCAGTGGGCTCGGTCATGCGGGAGTGCTCGGTCCCGACATCGGATCGGCGCTCACTCCGCCTCGTCGGGGGCTTGGCTGCACCGGGCGAACCCCATCACCTCGAGGTAGCTGGTCCCGTCGAGATCCTCATCGACGCTCACACCGACGAGCGGGGCGGAGTCGTCTCCCCCGCGACGAGTCGCGAATCGGTCGTCACGGTTGTCGAGCGTCTCGTCCTCGACGAACCCCGCGGCGCCGACATCGTTGCGCAGGTCATGGGCGATGGCCTCGATGCCCGCCGGATCGGTGAGGTAGACGAGCCAACGGCCGGTGTACTGCCTGGCGTCGCCGCAGGAGACGAATCCCCTCGGAATCGGATCCTCCAACCGCTCGACGGCGCCGTCCGGCAGGAGGTCGACCACGGCCTGCATGTCGTCGCGCGCCTCGTCTCTCGCCGTCTCGTACGGCGGGAGCTGCGCGCAGCCCGCGGTGACGACGACCGTGAGCACCGAAAGGATGAGCGCCCATCGAGTGCGGCGGACCTTCGTCATCTTGCTCCGTTCAGGTGATCGGCGACACCGTAGAGGACCCGACCGTTGTTCGCCGACGAGATGATCTGGTTGTGATGGGCGACCGAGTCGGCGCCGGCCCAGATGCCGCCCACGAGTCCACCGCTGAGCACCTTCCCGAGTTCATTCTCGCCGACGATCCCGCTGTCACGGATCTCGAGGGCTCCACCCGAGTCGGGAGCGACGCCGTAGCCGAGTCCGTCGAGCACCGGCACCGGCACGTGGACCCCGTAGAACAGCTTGTTGATGTCGTCCTCTGCGGCGTAGACGAAGTACTCCGTCTCGGGGTTCGCCTCCCAACCTGCCTTCATCCCGATCGGAGCCAGGAGCACCCTGGTGTCGAACGCGACCACCGCCTCGGCTTCGCCCGCGGGCGCGGAGCCGAAGCTGTGCTCGATGCTGACCACCGGCAGATCGCCGACCCCGGTCGCATCGAGGCCCTGATGGAACGCGGCGTAGTTCGCGCCGATCGTGTCGGCGGCGCCGTTCAGCTGCGGGCCGTTCCACGCCAGCCCCTCGAGCTGCGGGAAGGTGCCGTCCTTGAACACGAACCCGAGAAGGTCGCCTCCGCTGTTCGCGACCTGCCACGCGGCGAACTCCTGCTGGGATCCGGATCGATACGGGTCGCTCGGGTCGACGAGGCCGGCGTACATCAGCTCGAGGCTGGCATTCGTCCCGGGCATGAACGACATTACCCGCCTCGCGGTGGTCGGGTCGCCGAGCATCTCGATGATGCGGTCGTTCTCCGGCTGGTAGAGGTAGAGCTGGATGTCCCCGGCGACGACCTGCTCGAGGTAGGCGATCTGCTGCTCCAGCAGCGTCCGCTCCTCGTTGCGCCCGCCGTGCGGCACTCTCCCGCGCAGCTCGCGCCGTTCGTCCAACGCGGCCAGCCGCTGTCGCGACTCGTCGAGGATGGTCGCGGCGTTCCTCCGGTTGGCCGCCACCCGGACGAGGATGGGCAGCCCGTTGAGCGCGCCCACGAACACGGACGCACCGGCGAAGAGGGCGGTCCGCTGACCGTCATCGAGCGAGCCCCACCAGTCGGCGACCGTCGCGGGATCGTTCCGCTCCGCTTCGGCGAGCAGTTCGGGGTGGCGCTCGAAGAGGATCTTGAGCTCGGTCTCCGACAGTCGGGCCAGCCGGTCGAGCAGTGCTCGGCCCCTCGGTGCCGCGGCGGTCCCGCCGAAGCCCCAGAGTCCGCCGACGATCTCCCTCGCGGTCAGCGCCGCGACCGTCGCGCGGTCGAGATCCTCACGATCGATCACGAGTCGGTTCCACTTCGCCGCGAGCTCGGCATGCCGATCCTCCGCGCGGTCGAGACGCCACCGGACGTCGTCGCGGTTGCGCTCCCAGCCGGCGTACAGCACCGGATCCTTCAGCATGAGGGCCTCATCCGAGGAGGCCTGGGCGAGCTCGACGTAGAGCCGGCCGATCTCGTCATCGTTGCCGATCCGCTCCCGTTCGATCGAGGCCTGCCGCTCGCGCAGCACGGCGAGCGCTTCGGCATAGCCGTCGAGGACTCTCCCCTGTTCGCTCCACCCCTCTGCGAGGAGCCGCAGCTCCGGTGCTGCGGCAACGACCCGAGTGGTGAATGCCCGCTTGGCGGCACCAGCCCATGCATCGTCGGCGACGCCTTCAGCCGAGGTGAGGTGCAGCCGGGACTCGCGGGCATCGCTCGCAGCGTCGGTTCGAACGCCCGCGGCCTCGCGGATCCGCTCGGGTGCGCCCGCACCCGGATCCTGCCAGCTCCACGCCATCAGACGCCGCCCGCGATCGCCGCGTCGAGGTCGGCGAAGTCGTCGAGCACGCGGGCGGGATGCGCCGCGAGGTCGAGCAGCGTGCGTTCGACGACCGCACGACGCACCTCGAGCAGCGAGACCGTCTCAGCGACGGCCGACTCGACGAGCGCGGATCCGAACGCCGCACCGTCGCAGTCGGCGACCGCCCGACGGTGTTCGATGAGCTCGGCCGCGCGTTCGAGGTCGCCGGTCAACTCGATCAGCGCCGATTGCTCGATCGTGAGATCAGCCACGGTCCCCCCAGCTCGACGTACGTCGCGCCAGCCTAGCCGGTGCGAGCGGCACGACGACGAGTCATCCACAGCCCGTGATCGTCGGGGCGATCGCGCGCTTCGTCGCGGTCCCCGGGCTCAGCCCCGCCCGGTGAACTCGGGCTTGCGCTTCTCCTGGAAGGCCGCGAAGCCCTCGCGGTAGTCGGCGGTGTCGCAGAGCGCGGCCTGCGCGCGGTTCTCCTCGGCCATCGAGGCCCAGAGGCCGAGGCGTTCGTCGCGGAGCGAGGCCACGAGCCGCTTCGAGGCGACGAACGCCTGCGTCGCTCCCTGCGCCGCCCGGGCCGCCGCGGAGCGGGTGGCATCCAGCACCTCGTCGGCGCCGAAGACCTGCGAGAACAGGCCCGCCGAGACCGCCTCGGCACCCGTCATGAGCCGGCCGCTGACGATGAGGTCCATCGTGCGGTGCGCGCCGAGCCGCTCGACGAAGAGGGCGTGGCCGCCCGAGTCGAGCGTTGCGCCGAGGTTCGCGAACGGCGAGCCAATCTTCGCGGTGTCGGCGACGTAGACGATGTCGCTCGCGATGAGGAGGCCGAGTCCGACGCCGAGGCACGCACCGTGCGCGATGGCGAACGTCGGCACGGGGAGTTCGGCCATGCGCTGCAGGAGCGGCTCGACGATGCCGCCGAGGTAGCCCTGCACGTCGTCCTCACGGGGGTCGACGCCCGAGATGTCGCGGCCCGCGCAGAACGCGCGTCCCTCGCCGCGCAGCACGAGCGCCCGCACCTCGCCGCTGCCGGCGAGCCGCTCGACCTCGGCGTACACCGACGAGAGTTCGGCGAGTGCCGCCTCGTCGAGCGAGTTGAGCTTCTCGGGCGCGTTCAGCACGACCTCGGCGACGCCGTCGGCCACGGTGAGTTCGATCATGCGGGTTCCTCTCACTCAGACGTCGTAGTCGACCACGACGCGCTCGGACTTCGGGTGCGACTGGCAGGTGAGCACGTAGCCGCGCTCGAGTTCGTCGGGTTCGAGCGCGTAGTTCTCGGTCATGTTCACACTGCCCTCGACGACCCGCGCACGGCAAGTGCCGCAGACGCCGCCGGCGCACGCGAAGGGCACGTCGGGACGCACCCGCAGTGCCGCGTTCAGGATCGACTCGTTCGCCGACACCGGGCTCTCGACGGTCGAGGACTGCCCGTCGAGGGTGAACTCGATCGCGACCGTGTCCTCGCCCTGCTTCACCTCGACCGGCCGCCCGTGGCGCGGCTCGACCCGGTCGGCGTCGGTCGTGAACAGCTCGTAGCGCACGTGCGCCGCGGGCACGCCGCGCGCCTCGAGGGTGTCGCGGGCGAGCTGCACGAGCTCGAACGGCCCGCAGAGGAACCACTCGTCGACCGTCTCGGGCCGGATGAGCACGTCGAGCATCGTCTCCAGCTTCTCGGCGTCGATGCGGCCCGACAGGATGGGCGCCGTGCGCTGCTCGCGCGAGAGCACGTGGTGCAGCGCGAGTCGCGAAGGGTAGCGGTCCTTCAGCTCGGCGAGCTCCTCGAGGAACATCACGTCGAGCGTCGAGCGGTTCGTGTAGACGAGCTCGAACTCGGAGGTCTCGGAGCGGGCCAGCACCGTCTGGGCGAGCGCCATGAGCGGGGTGATGCCCGAGCCCGCCGCGATCGCGACGACGTGCTTGCCGTCGAGGGCGTCGAGCGTCGAGGTGAAGGTGCCCTGCGGGCTCATCACGTCGAGCGTGTCGCCCGCCTGCAGCTCGCTGTTCGCCCAGCTCGAGAAGATGCCGCCGAGGTCGCGCTTGATGCCGACCGAGATGAGGCCGGTGCCGTCGTCGGCGACCCGGGGCGGGCGGCAGATCGAGTAGCTGCGGCGGCGCTCGTGCCCGTCGAGCTCCTTGCGGAGGGCGACGTACTGCCCGGGCAGGTAGCTGTACTCATCGGCCAACTCGACCGGCACGGTGAAGGTCACCTCGACGGCGTCGCTCGTGAGCGGGCGCACCTCGGCGACCTCGAGCGAGTGGAATCGTGCGCGCCGGCGCTTCGTCGCCGCTTCGGTGGTCGCAGCCTCGCCGCCGACGGTCGCGTTGAGGAACGCCTCGGCTGCCGTCTCGGTCGAGCCCAGGTTTCTCGCCGCCATCAGATCACCTTGAAGTAGTCGAAGGGCTCGAGGCAGGCGCGGCACTCGTAGAGCGCCTTGCACGAGGTCGAACCGAAGCGGGCGATCTCGCGGGTGTCGAGCGAGTCGCAGCGGGGGCACTTCACCGCGAGCTGCACGCGCACGGGACCCGCGCCGCGCGCGGCGGCGAGCCCGGTGGGCGCCTGGATGCCGTAGCGGCGCAGCTTCTCCTTGCCGGCGTCGGTCATCCAGTCGGTGGTCCACGCGGGGGCGAGCACGAGGTCGACCTGCACCTCGTCGTACCCGGCGTGGGTGAGCGCGAGCACGACGTCGTCGCGCATGGCGTCCATCGCGGGGCATCCGCTGTAGGTGGGGGTGAGCTCGACGTGCACCGCGCCGTCGTCAGCGACCTCGACCGTGCGCAGCACGCCCAGGTCTTCGATGGTCAGCACGGGGATCTCGGGGTCGGTCACGGTCGCCGCGACCTGCCACGCGGTGCGCTCGACGGTCGCGGTCACCACGATGCCCCCGGGTGCTGGCGGGCGAGCACCTGCATCTCCGCGAGGAGCGGCCCGAGGTGCTCGGTGTGCGAGCCCCGGCGGCCGCCGCCGGAGGCGGTGTACGCGGTGCGGCCGGAGGGCCGCTCGAGCGCGGCCTCGGCGAAGATCTCGTCGACGGCCGACTCGAACGCGGGTCGCAGCGTCGAGGGCAGCACGGCGACGCCGTCGGCCGCGAGCCGCTCGGTCAGCTCGTCGTCGGCGAACAGCTCGTCGACGTACGGCCAGGTGACGTCGACGGCGCGGATCATGCGGCGGCGCGACTCCTCGGTGCCGCCCGCGAGGCGCAGCACCCACTGGGTCGCGTGGTCGCGGTGGTAGTCGACCTCCTTCACCGACTTCGCGGCGATCGCCGCGAGGGTCGGGTCGGTCGAGCCGGCGAGCGCGCCGTAGAGCTCGAAGAGGTAGAGGGATGCCACGAGCTGACGCGCGATCGTGCACGCGAAGTCGCCGTTCGGCTGCTCGAAGAGCCAGGCGTTGCGCCACTCGGGCTCGTCGCGCCAGTAGGCGAGCTCGTCCTCACTGCGACCCGTGGCCGTGCCGGCGTAGTGCAGCAGCGAGCGGGCGTGCCCGATGAGGTCGAGGCCGATGTTGCCGAGGGCGATGTCCTCCTCGAGCTCGGGCGCGCGGGTGATCCACATACCGAGCTGCTGGGCGAGCACGAGCGCGTCGTCGCCGAGCCGCAGGGCGTACTCCGCGGCATCCTCGGAGGCGATCGCACCCGCACCGGCGCTCGCACCGGCGAGCTCGTCGGCGAGCGCGAGGCGGTCGACCGAGACGTCGCCGTGCGGGTCGAGGTCGGCGTCGCTCACAGGTGCTTCACCCCTTCGCTCTTCGTGTAGTACACCGCGTGCCGGTAGTTCTTGCCGGCCGGGCTCTCGAAGAACGCGCCCTTCGCGTCGGGGTCACTCGTGGTGACGGCGTCGGCCGGCACGACCCAGATCGAGACGCCCTCGTTGCGGCGCGTGTAGAGGTCGCGGGCGTTGCGCACGGCCATGTCGGCGTCGGGCGCGTGCAGCGAGCCGACGTGGACGTGGCTGAGGCCGCGGTTGGCGCGCACGAAGACCTCCCACAGGGGCCAGGGCTCGGTTCCGATCTCACCGGGGGTCGACATCATGCCACCGCCTTCTGCTTGAGCGACTGCTTGCGGGCGTATTCGGCGGCGGCGTCGCGCACCCAGGCTCCTTCTTCGTGGGCCTCGCGACGGCGGCGCAGTCGCTCGGCGTTGGCGGGGCCGCGTCCGGCGAGCACCTCGTTGAACTCGGTCCAGTCGATCTCGCTCATGTCGTAGGCCTGCGTCTCCTCGTTCCAGGCGAGGTTCGGGTCGGGCAGGGTGACGCCGAGCACCTCGGCCTGCGGCACGAGCATGCCGACGAAGCGCTGGCGCAGCTCGTCGTTCGAGAAGCGCTTGATGTTCCACGCCATCGACTGCGCCGAGTTCGGCGACTGGTCGTCGGGCGGGCCGAACATCTGCAGCGACGGCCAGTACCAGCGGTTCACCGAGTCCTGGGCCATCTGCCGCTGCTCGGGGGTGCCCTGCATGAGCTCGAGCAGGATCTCGAAGCCCTGCCGCTGGTGGAACGACTCCTCCTTGCAGATGCGCACCATGGCGCGGCCGTAGGGGCCGTACGAGGCACGGCAGAGCGGCACCTGGTTGCAGATCGCGGCCCCGTCGACGAGCCAGCCGATCGCGCCCATGTCGGCCCAGGTCGGGGTCGTGTAGTTGAAGATCGACGAGTAGCGCGCGCGGCCCTCGAGGAGCTGGTCCATCATCTCGTCGCGCGTGATCCCGAGCGTCTGCGCGGCCGAGTAGAGGTAGAGCCCGTGGCCCGCTTCGTCCTGCACCTTGGCCATGAGGATGGCCTTGCGCTTGAGGCTCGGCGCGCGCGTGATCCAGTTCGACTCGGGCTGCATGCCGATGATCTCGGAGTGCGCGTGCTGGCTGATCTGGCGGATGAGGGTCTTGCGGTAGGCCTCGGGCATCCAGTCGCGGGGCTCGATGCGCGAGTCCTTCGCGATGAGCTCGTCGAAGAGGGCCTGGCCCGCCTCGTCCTGGGGCTCGGCGCCGGCGAGGCTGAGCTCGGCAGCTGCGGTCATCATCGACTCCTGTGTCTTCGTGGGGATCGGGGTGTTTCGCGAATGACGGCGCCACGTGGCATCCGCCATTACTAACCGATCGTTCAGTTAGTATATAGTCATCGTCAGCGTCGCAGCAACGACGCGCGAACTCGAAGAGGAGTCGAACATGACGGATGCCGCGACCGCCCCGAACCGCGCGATGATGCAGCGCGACCTCGCCTCAGCGGCGCTCGGCATGGTCGTCGAACACGACGACCCGGGCCACGCCGTCGTCTCGATGCAGGTGCGCGACGACATGACCAACGGCTTCGGCATCACCCACGGCGGACTCGTCTTCACCCTCGCCGACACCGCCTTCGCGATCGCCTGCAACGAGGACGAGAACGTCACCGTCGCCGCGGGCGCCGACATCACCTTCCTGAAGTCCACCGTCGCGGGGCAGACCCTCACCGCGACCGCCGTCCGCCGCACCCGGTCGGGCCGCACCGGACTCTACGACGTCTCGGTCGTCGACGAGCACGGCGACGCGGTCGCCGAGTTCCGCGGCCGTTCCATCTCCACCAACCGCACCCTCTGACCAGCACGGAGTCCCACGTGTCGACGACGACCACCTCCCCCACCGTCTCGGGCCTCGTGCCCCCTCGCCCCGACGAGCTCGACCCCGAGGAGCGGATGACCCGCGCCGAACTCGAGGCTTTGCAGCTCGAGCGGCTGCAGCAGACCGTCGCGCACGCCTACGCGAACGTGCCCCTCTACACGGCGAAGTTCGACGCGGCGGGGGTGCACCCCCGCGACATCCAGACCCTCGCCGACGTCGCGAAGCTGCCCTTCACCACCAAGGAGGACCTGCGGCAGACCTACCCGTTCGGCATGTTCGCCGTGCCGATGGCCGAGGTCGCGCGCATCCACGCCTCGAGCGGCACCACCGGGCGGCCCACCGTCGTCGGCTACACGAAGGGCGACCTCGACCGCTGGGCCACCCTCGTCGCCCGCTCGCTCCGCGCGAGCGGGGTGCGCCCCGGCATGAAGGTGCACAACGCCTACGGCTACGGTCTGTTCACCGGCGGCCTCGGTGCGCACGCCGGCATCGAGAAGCTCGGCGCCACCGTCATCCCGATGTCAGGCGGCCAGACGGCCCGCCAGGTGCAGCTCATCGTCGACTTCGAGCCCGACGCGATCCTCTGCACACCGAGCTACCTGCTCACGATCGCCGACGCCATGGTCGCGGCCGGCATCGACCCGCGCTCGACCTCGCTCAAGACGGCGGTGCTCGGCGCCGAGCCGTGGACGAACGAGATGCGCCACGAGCTCGAGCAGCGGCTCGGCATCGACGCCCTCGACATCTACGGGCTCAGCGAGGTCATGGGCCCCGGCGTCGGCAACGAGTGCATCGAGACGAAGGACGGCCCCCACATCTGGGAGGACCACTTCCTCCCCGAGATCATCGATGGCGACACGGGTGCCGTGCTCGGCGACGGCGAGATGGGCGAGCTCGTCTTCACCTCGCTCACGAAGGAGGCGTTCCCGGTCATCCGCTACCGCACGCGCGACCTCACGCGCCTGCTGCCCGGCACCGCCCGCCCCGCGATGCGCCGCATCGAGAAGATCACCGGCCGCAACGACGACATGATCATCCTGCGCGGGGTCAACCTCTTCCCGACGCAGATCGAGGAGATCGTGCTCGGCATCGAGCAGCTCACCCCGCACTTCATCCTCGAGCTCACCCGCGAGGGCCGCATGGACGCCATGACCGTGCGCATCGAGCGCCACCCCGACCTCTCGCGCGAGGTGTGCGAGGCGGCGACCGAGGTGCTCGCGAAGCGCATCAAGGTGCTCATCGGCTCGACCGTCGAGGTGCGGCTCGAGGAGCCCGGCGCGCTGCCGCGCAGCGAGGGCAAGTACAAGCGGGTCTACGACCTGCGGGGTCAGTGAGGTCGGTCGCCGCGCGCCGAGCGGCGCAGCGGGGCACCGCAACCGGCGAGTGAGAGACTTGGGGCGATGAGCGAGAACGGATCACTCCGACGGGGCCGCCCGGGCTACGACCAGCAGGGCATCCTCGACGTCGCCGTCGCCGCCTTCAACCAGTACGGCTACGACGCGACCTCGATGGGCGTGCTCGCCGACCGGCTCGGCCTCTCGAAGTCGGCGATCTACCATCACTTCGCCTCGAAGGACGAGATCCTCGAGCGCGCCCTCGATGACGCGCTGAGCGCGCTCGAGGGGGTGCTCCACGACGCGGATGCCTCGGGCGGCCGCCCGGCCGATCGCCTCGACCTCGCACTCCGGGGTGCGGTGCACGTGCTCGTCGCGAAGCTGCCGACCGTCACGCTGCTGCTGCGCGTGCGCGGCAACACTGAGGTCGAACGCCGCGCCCTCGCCCGTCGCCGTGCCTTCGACCGGGCGATCACGGCCCTCGTCGAAGAGGCGCAGGCCGAGGGCACGCTGCGCAGCGACCTCGACGCGAGCGTCGTCGCGCGGCTCGTCTTCGGCATGATCAACTCGATCGTCGAGTGGTACCGGCCGGGCGGCCGCGAAGACGCCGACAAGCTCGCCGACGACGTCATCGCGATCGCGCTCGACGGGCTGCGAATGCCCGCCTCGAACCGGGTCCAGGAACTGCTCGGCTGAGGCTCGGCATCAGGCCGTCGCCCACCCACCCTCGGCGGCGGTGCGACGTGCACGACGGGGGCGGTGCCGCCGCGGCTCGGCGGGCGCCGGTTCGGCCTGCCGTTCGGCCGCAACGCGGCGGCGCTCGAGCTCGTGCGCGAGCCGCGCCTCCTCGGCGGCGCGGAGGTGGGGGAAGGTGCTCTCCGAGATCAACATGTCGACTCCTCCTGCTCGGTCGACTTCGAGCCTCCGCTCTGAGGTGGGGGCCAGGCATCCGGCGATCGCCTTAACTTCGCGAACGCAGCGCTGAGCCCGAGACGGAGCGGGCCGCGCACCCGGAGGATGCGCGGCCCGCTCGGCCTGTGCCGCTACGCGCGGCGGCGACGCGCCACGACGAACAGCAGGGCGCCGCCGAGCATCGCCAGGGCGCCGCCGGCGAGCGCGGGCACGAGGCCCTCGACGCCCGTCGAGGCGATCCGCTTCGCGGCGGGCAGCTCGAGCGTGTTCGTGAGCACGACCTCGACGACGGTGCCGTCACCGATCACGACCGTGTCGTCGCTGAACTCGGCGCCCGTCCAGCTCGCGCCGTCGACCTCGGCCGGAGCGGCCTCGGTCAGGGAGACGACCGCGCCGAAGGGGATCGGCTCGCTCGTCGCGGCCTCACCGTCGGCGCGCACGACGAGCACGCCCGAGCCGCCCTCGAAGCCGGGGCCGGAGGGGTACTCGTAGTGCACGGTGAACTGCGCGTCGACCGGCAGCTCGCCCGCGCCCGAGCCGGCGACGTCCTTGCGCACCGAGAACGCGCCCGAATTCAGTTCGAGCGTGTTCACCGCCACGACGTCGAGCTGCTCGTCCTTCGCGACGACGAAGGTGTTCGACGCCTCGAATCGGGGCGTCGTCCAGGTGCCGCCGGTGACCGCGCCGGGGTCGAGCTCGCGGAGCGTCACCACGGCGCCCGCGGGCACGTCGTCGACCGTCACCGTGCTGCCGTCGCCGGGCAGGACGATCTCGGTCGGTTCGAGGGCCTCGAAGCCCGGGCCGGCGGGGTACTCGTACGTGAAGGTGTACTCGTCGCCGGGCACCGCGAGGTGCGCACCGCTGCCCTCGACGCGCTTCTGCAGGGTGAAGGAACCGACGTCGCGCGTGATCGTGTTGGTCACCGTGACGACCACCGTCGTGCCGTCGCCGATCGTGACCGTCTCGGGCGAGAAGCCGCCGAGCCCCGTCCAGGTGCCGCCGACGACGGGGGCGGGCTCCGCCTCGCTCAGGCGCAGCACGGCGCCGTACGGCAGCGGCCCGCTCGTGGCCACCGAGCCGTCGGCCGAGACGGCGAGTTCGCCCTCGCCGGCCTCGAAGCCGATGCCGGCGTCGTACTCGTAGCGGACGGTGAAGGTGTCGGTCGCGGGCACGAGCGAGGTGCCCGTGCCGTCGAGCACCTTGGCGGCCGAGAAGTACCCCGAGTCGAGCGTCAGCTCGTTGTCGAGGTCGATCGTGATGCGGTTGTCCTTCACGACCGTGAAGGTCTTCTCGCTGAACACGGGCTCCTGCCAGGTGCCGCCCTCGACCTCCTCGAGCACCTCTTCGAGCGTCACGGCGGCGCCCGCCGGCAGGCCGTCGACGCGCGCGGCCTCGCCGCCCGCGGTCACCTCGACGGCGCCCTCCGCGCCCTCGTAGATGCCCTTCTCGACGTCGGCCGGGTACGACCACTTCACGGTGAAGACGGGGTCGTCGACGAGGCCCGCGGCGTCGCCGTCGAGGCGCTTGACGATCTCGAACGATCCGAGGTCGCGGCTGAGCGTGTTCGTCACCGACACCTCGACGTCGTCGCTCTCCGCACCGACCGTGACCTGGGCGGGCTCGATCACCGGCGCCTGCCAGCTCGCGCCGGGGATCGCCGCGGGGGCCGGCTCGTCGAACGTCACGACCGCACCGATCGGCAGCCCGGTGATCTCGACGCGCTCGCCGTCGAGCGGCAGCTGCACCGAACCGCCGCCGGCGGGGATACCCTTCGCGAGGTCGGCGGCCCAGCGGTAGCCCAGCGTGAAGGTCGTGTCCTCCGGGATCCGCATGGCGTCGGCGTTGACGACCGCCTTGCGGGCGCCGAGCGAGCCCGTGTCGAGGGTCGCCCGGTTCTGGAGGCGGATCTCGGTCACCTTGCCGAGGTTGCCGTTCGCCGACGAGAACGTCAGCTCGAGCCGCTCGGACTCCGTGCCGTCGGGAAGCACGAACACCGGGTCGGCCCAGGTGACGTTCGCCGGCTCGACGGGCGTGATCTCGTCGAGGGTGATCGTGGTGCCCTTGAAGAGCTCGTCGCTCATGAACGACTCGCCGGCGCGTAGCTCGATGGTGCGCTGCTCGGTGACCTCGCCCTCGAGCGTGGCCGTGTAGTTCACCGTGAACCGCGGCGTCAGCGTCGTGTCGCCGGCGAGCTCCTTGGTCAGCTCGAACTTGGCGAAGTTGCGGCCGACGACGGTGCCCGAGCCCGAGTAGCGGGTGGCGGTGCCGGTCGTCGTGCCGGGCGTGGTGCCCTCGATCTCGTAGCTCGCGGTGTTCGAGTAGGTCTTCGCCTTGCCTTCGTCGAGCACGCGCACGTTCCAGACGACCTGGTAGACGGAGCCCGAGATGCCCTGCTCGCCCGCAGGCGCGGCGGCGCCGAGGCCGGCGACGGAGGTGAAGTCGACGCGCCGGCGGTCGCCCGAGACGGTGACCTCACCGGCGGGCTTGCCCCGGAAGACCGGGTTCTGCCGGCCGAGCGAGTCGTCGGCGAGCGAAAGGGCCTCGTACACCTGGGGGTCGCCGATGATCTCGAAGACGGTCTCGTCGATCGCGTCGGTGACGCTGATGTGGCGGCCTGCGGGGATGCCGTCGGCCGGGGTCGGCAGGGTGACCCACCAGGTGATCGTGTCGGAGAGGTTGTGGTAGCTGCCGCTCTTCCAGGCACCCCATCCGCCGAACTCGCAGTTCTCGACGCAGCGCGAGGGGTTGGGATGCACCGTGGCGGGCGCCTCGACGTCGCCAAACTCGAAGACGTGCTCCTCGGTCTCGAGGTTCTCGAGCCACACCTGCGCGCGGAAGGTGAACTCGCCGCTCATCTCGAGCTCGTGGCCGTCGACGTAGTCGGGGTCGACCGTGCAGGTGATCTTCGACGTGGTGACGAGGCACTCGCCCGCGGGCTCGCCGTCCGGATCGAGCATGGCGAAGCGGTCCTCGTGGCCGGTGAGGCCGTCGGGCAGGTCCATGCTGACGCTGACGGGATTCATCGCTTCGCCCGGCACGCTCCACTTCACCGTGAGCTCCTGGCTGCTGCCGTCGTCGAACTCGCTGTGCACGAAGGCGACGTCGTCGATCGAGATCGGCGAGCCCTCGGCCGCGTTCGCCGCGAAGCCGACGGCGAGCACGTTCGCCGCGATACCGAGCAGGATCGCGACGAGCATCGCGACCGCCGTCCGTGCGCGAGCGAGGCGATTGGGGGGTGTTCCACTCTTGACGGTCGTCAACAGGCCATTCCTTCCGTTACGGGCGTCCGGAAACGGGATGCGTCGACGGGCGACGATCCCGCGACCCGGGAAGGCGCGACGGACGGCACGCGCGCGGAACACGCACGCGTGCGGCGGCGGCCGGGCTTCGGGTGCGCGGCCGCAGACGGTCCCCTCGGGTGAGGACGGACGGCGGTCGTCGCCGTCATGGAGGAGACGGCGGGGCGGTCGCTTCATGACGCGGCGAGACGACGGATGCCCCTGAGAATCCTCTGTGAGCAGTCGGCGTCGAGTGCCGCCCGGCCTGATCTGGACCCGCGCTGTCGGCGGCATCGGGCAGGCTGGAGGGCATGACGTCGCCGGCCGAGACCGACACCCGAACCGCAGCACTCGAGGCGCTGCGCGAGCTCGTCGGGCGCGACGACGCCGAGTTCCACGACGGGCAGTTCGAGGCGATCGAGGCGCTCGTCGAGGGCCGGCGCCGCGCCCTCGTCGTGCAGCGCACCGGCTGGGGCAAGTCGGCCGTGTACTTCGTCGCGACCCTGCTGCTGCGCCGCCGGGGCGGCGGGCCCACGGTGCTCGTGTCGCCGCTGCTCGCGCTCATGCGCGACCAGATCGCAGCTGCCGAGCGGGCCGGCGTGCGGGCCGTGGCCATCAACTCGACCAACCCGCACGAGTGGGGCGAGGTGCTCGCCCGGCTCGACCGCGACGAGGTCGACGTGCTGCTCGTCTCGCCCGAACGGCTCAACAACCCCGCGTTCCGCGACGAGCAGTTGCCCGCCCTCGTGCGGCGCATCGGCATGCTCGTCGTCGACGAGGCGCACTGCATCAGCGACTGGGGGCACGACTTCCGCCCCGACTACCGGCGCCTGCGCGAGCTCATTGCGCAGATGCCGGCCGAGGTGCCCGTGCTCGCCACCACCGCGACGGCGAACAGCCGGGTCGTGGCCGACGTCGCCGAACAGCTCGGCGGCGAGGCATCCGGTTCGCCGGACGGCGCCGGCGACGTCGTCACCATTCGCGGGCCACTCGCGCGCACCTCGCTGCGGCTCGGCGTGCTGCGACTGCCCGACTCGGCGAGCCGGCTCGCGTGGCTCGTCGGTCACCTCGACGAGCTGCCCGGCTCGGGCATCATCTACACGCTGACGGTGGCGGCGGCGAACGACACCGCCCGCCTGCTGCGCGAGCGCGGGCACGAGGTGCGGGCGTACACCGGGCAGACCGACCCCGACGAGCGGGCCGAGTCCGAGGGCATGCTGAAGCGCAACGAGGTCAAGGCGCTGGTGGCGACGAGCGCGCTCGGCATGGGCTTCGACAAGCCCGACCTCGGCTTCGTGCTGCACCTCGGGGCGCCGTCGTCGCCGGTCGCGTACTACCAGCAGGTGGGCCGTGCGGGGCGCGCGACCGAATCGGCCGACGTGCTGCTGCTGCCCGGCGTCGAGGACCGCGAGATCTGGCACTACTTCGCGACCGCCTCGATGCCCGACCGCGAACGCGCCGAACGGGTGATCGCCGCGCTCTCCGACGCCCCGGTCTCGACGCCCGCACTCGAGGCGATGGTCGACATCCGCCGTACTCCGCTCGAGCTGCTGCTGAAGGTGCTCGACGTCGACGGAGCGGTGCGGCGCGTGCAGGGCGGCTGGGTCGCGACCGGCGAGCCCTGGGTCTACGACGAGGAGCGCTATCGCCGCATCGCCGCCGAACGCCTCGCCGAGCAGCAGCACATGATCGAGTACGAGACCACCGACGGCTGCCGCATGGAGTTCCTGCAGCGCTCGCTCGACGATGCGACGGCGGCGCCCTGCGGGCGCTGCGACAACTGCGCGGGCATCTGGTATCCGACCACGATCGGCGCCGAGGCCTCGGCGACCGCGGCGAAGGCCCTCGACCGGGTCGGCGTGCCGATCGAACCCCGGCGCGCATGGCCGACCGGAGCCGACCGGCTCGGCGTGCCCGTGAAGGGCCGCATCTCCCCCGCCGAGCAGGCCGGCGAAGGGCGAGCGCTCGCCCGGCTCACCGACCTCGGCTGGGGCGGCACCCTCCGCGAGGTCTTCGCTGCGGGCGCCCCCGATGCGCCGTTGTCGCCGCAGCTCCTCGCTGCCTGCGTGCGGGTGCTCGCCGACTGGGGCTGGGCCGAACGGCCGGTCGCGGTCGTCGCGATGCCGTCGCGTTCGAAGCCCCTGCTCGTCGACTCACTCGCCCGCGGCCTCGCCGAGATCGGTCGGCTCCCCTACCTCGGCGCGCTCGAGCCCGTCGACGGCGGGCCGAGCGGGCAGCCCGGCGGCAACAGCGCGTTCCGCCTCGCCGGCGTCTGGGGGCGGTTCTCGGCCGCCGGCCTCGACGTGCCGGCCGGGCCGGTGCTGCTCGTCGACGACCTCGCCGACAGCCGGTGGACCCTCACGATCGCCGCCCGCGAGCTGCGCCTCGCCGGCGCCGCCGAGGTGCTGCCGTTCTCGCTCGCCCTGCGCGGCTGAGCCCGGAGCGCGCTCCTGGCCGGCTTCCGATCACGGCTGGCTCGAACGCGCACGACATGACGTCCGCTCTCACCAGACGGTCCCGCGCGGCGTCCACGACCGCCGGTCGCGGGTTCCCGCACCCCCGCGCCCCGGTACTTCGGTACTTCGGTACCGCTCCCTCGAACGGGAAATCCCCTGAGCGCGAACGCGGCGGGCGGCGGGCGGCGGGCGGCGGGCGGCGGGCGGCGGGCGGCGACATCGTCGCTGCCGCCGCCACGTCGCACGTCATGCTGCGGGCGCCTGCTCCTTCGCGACGAGCGTGAGCACGTCGTACGACGCCACCAGCTCGTCGTTCTGGTTGCGCAGCACCGCGTCCCACCGCACCTCGCCGTACTCGTCGGTCTCGCGGGGCGTGATCTGCTTGGCGGTGAGCTCGACGCGGATCGCATCGCCCGGCGAGACCGGCGTCACGAAGCGCAGATTCTCGAGGCCGTAGTTCGCGAGCACCGGGCCCGGCGCCGCGTCGACGAAGAGACCCGCCGCCCACGAGACGAGCAGGTAGCCGTGCGCCACCCGGCCCGGGAAGAACGGGTTGGCCGCCGCGGCCTCCTCGTCCATGTGGGCGTAGAAGGTGTCGCCCGTGAAGTTCGCGAAGGTCTCGATGTCCTCGAGCGTGACCGTGCGCGAGCCGCTCACGACCTGGTCGCCGAGCCGCAGTTCGGCGAGCGACTTGCGGAAGGGGTGCACGCCGTCGGCCTGCGAGGCCGCGCCCTGGTGCCAGACGCCGGTGAGCGCCGTGAGCATCTCGGGCGAACCCTGCACGGCGGTGCGCTGCATGTGGTGCAGCACCGCACGGATGCCGCCGAGCTCCTCGCCGCCGCCGGCTCGGCCGGGGCCGCCGTGCACGAGGTTCGGCAGCGGCGAGCCATGACCGGTCGACGTGCGGGCGTCGTCGCGGTCGAGGAAGAGCACCCGGCCGTTGTACGCGGCGATCCCCGAGGCCAGCTCCACGGCGACCGCGGGGTCGTACGTCGCGACGCTCGTGACGAGCGAGCCGCCGCCGCGGGCGACGAGCGCCGAGGCCTCGGCGAGCGAGCCGTAGCCGACGATCGACGAGACGGGGCCGAAGGCCTCGACCTCGTGCAGCGCGGGGCTCTGCGCATCGGCGAAGCGCAGCAGCATCGGCGCGACGAACGCGCCGTCGGGCGCCGTGCCGGTCGAGCCGTCGGCGAGGGCGACCTCCGGGGCATCCGTCGACCCGATGACGAGCTCGCCGCCCGCGGCGGTGAGCCGGCCGACCTGGCGCAGCACCTCGTCGCGCTGGGCGGTCGAGGCGAGCGGGCCCATGGTGACGCCCTCGGCGCGCGGGTCGCCGACGACGACGCGCTCGGCGATGCGGGCGCGCACCGCGTCGATGACGGCGTCGACGGAAGCCTCGGGCACGATCGCGCGGCGGATCGCCGTGCACTTCTGCCCCGCCTTCGTCGTCATCTCGACGACGAGCTGCTTGACGTACGCGTCGAACTCGGGGGTGCCGGCGACGGCGTCGGTGCCGAGGATCGACGCGTTGATCGAGTCGGTCTCGCTCGTGAAGCGCACCCCGCCGGTCTGCACGGCGTCGTGGGCGCGCAGGCGCTCGGCCGTCGACGCCGAACCCGTGAACGCGACGAGGTCGCCGAGCCGCAGGTGGTCGAAGAGCGTCGGCACGCTGCCGGAGACGAGCTGCAGCGAGCCCTCGGGCAGCAGGCCCGACTCGACGAGGATGCGCACCATGTGCTCGGCGAGGTAGCCGGTCGGGGTCGCGGGCTTCACGACCGTGGGCATGCCGGCGAGGAACGCGGGCGCGAACTTCTCGAGCGAGCCCCACACGGGGAAGTTGAAGGCGTTGATCTGCACGGCGACACCGGGCAGGCTGGTGTAGATATGCCGGCCGAGGAATGAGCCGTCCTTCGAGAGGTTCTCGACGGCGCCGTCGAGGTAGACCTTCGCGTTCGGCATCTCGCGGCGCCCCTTGCCCGAGAAGGTGAAGAGCACGCCGATGCCGCCGTCGATGTCGACCCACGAGTCCGACTTCGTGGCACCGGTGCGGCTCGACAGCGCGTACAGCTCAGCCTTGCGCTCGGTGAGCACGAGGGCCATCTGCTTGAGCAGCACGGCCCGCTGGTGGAAGGTGAGCGCGCCGAGCGACGCCTGGCCCACGGTGCGCGCGAACTCGAGCGCGGCGCCGAGGTCGAGCCCCTCCGTCGAGACGCGCACGACGACCTCGCCGGTCGAGGCGTCGCGCACCTCGGTCGCGGTGGCCGCAGCGGACGCCTCGGGCGTCCACCACTCGCCGTTGACGTAGCTCGGCAGCATCTCGGTCATCGTGTTCCCTTCATGCCTCACGAGGCATCCCACTGGTAGAAGCCCTCGCCGCTCTTGCGGCCGAGCTTGCCCTCGGCGACCATACGTCGCAGCAGGGCGGGCGGTTCGAATCGGTCGCCGAGCGTCTGCGCGAGGTACTCGGCGATGCCGAGCCGCACGTCGAGGCCGACGAGGTCGGTCAGCTTCAGCGGACCGACGGGGTGCTTGTAGCCGAGGGTCATCGCCGCGTCGATGTCTTCGGCGGACGCGACGCCCTCCTCGAGCATGCGAATGGCCTCGAGCCCGAGCATCACGCCGAGGCGCGACGAGGCGAAGCCCGGGGCATCCGCGACGACGATGGGGGTCTTGCCGATCGCGCGCACCCAGCCGCGCGCCTCGTCGACGAGCGCCGGGTCGGATGCCTCGCCGCGCACGATCTCGACGAGGGTCGACGCCGGTACGGGGTTGAAGAAGTGCATGCCGACGAAGCGCGCCGGCCGGTCGAGCAGGGCGGCCAGCTGGTCGATCGAGATCGACGAGGTGTTCGACGCGAGCGCCGCCTCGGGGGCGAGCACGCGCTCGACGCGGGTGAGGGCGTCGATCTTGAGCTCGAGATCCTCGGGCACGGCCTCGACGACGAGCCCGCAGCTCGCGAAGTCGGCGACGTCGGTGCTCGTGGCGAAGCGGGCGGCGTAGGCCGCCGCATCCTCGTCGGCGGTGCCGCGCGCGACCGAGGCCTCGACCGAGTCGAGCACGCGCTGGGCGGCCGCCGCGGCGGCGTCGGCGTCGCGCTCGACGATCGTGACCCGCGAGCCTGCGAGCAGGAACGCGTGCGCGATCCCCGCGCCCATCCGGCCGCCGCCGAGCACGCCGACCGCGGCGGGCGCGCCGGTCGCAGTCGCCGTCGCGGAACCCTGTTCGTGCACGTCGCTCACTTCTGCTTCCTCTCGAGGAACTCGGTCATGCGGCGCATCTTCTCGGGGCTCTCGAAGAGCACGGCCTGCTCCTCGAGGTCGACCGCGGGGTGCGCCTCGCGCGGCGCGCGGAACACGCGCTTGGTCGCCATCGTCGCGGCCCGGTCGTTGCGGGCGATGCGGTCCGCGATCGCGTGGGCTGCGGGCAGCAGCTCGTCGGCGGGGTGCACCTCGCTCACGAGCCCGATCTCCTGCGCCTCGTCGGCCCCGATCGTGCGCCCGGTGAGCAGCAGCTCGATCGCCCGGGCGTCGCCGACGATCTCCTTGAGGCGCCAGCTCGCGCCGGCGGCGGCGATGATGCCGAGGCCGGTCTCGGGGTTGCCGATCTTCAGCGAGGGCGTCGCGATGCGGAGGTCGGCGGCGTACGCGAGTTCGGCGCCGCCCCCGAGCGCGTAGCCGTCGAGCGCGGCGATCACGGGCATCGGCAGCAGCGCGATGCGCACGAAGGCGTTCGCGTTGATGCCGGCGCGGGCGTCGTCGGCGCGGCGGTCGCGGAGCTGGGCGATGTCGGCGCCCGAGGCGAAGACTCCCCCGGCGCCGGTGAGGATGAGCGTGCGCGGGATCGCCTCGAGCTCGGCGCAGAGCACGTGCAGGGCGTCGATCGTCGACTGGTCGATCGCGTTGCGCTTGTCGGGCCGGTTGAGCGTGGCGACGACGCGGTCGTCGTGCCGTTCGACGAGGAGCGGCCCCGTGGCATCCGCCCGCATCAGACGCGCTCCACGATGAGGGCGCTGCCCTGGCCGACGCCGACGCACATGGTGGCGAGGCCGTAGCGCGAGCCCTCGCGCTCCATGCGACCGAGCAGGGTGACGACGAGGCGCGAGCCCGACGAGCCGAGCGGATGCCCCAGGGCGATCGCACCCCCGTCGGCGTTCACCCGCTCGGGGTCGAGCCCGAGGCGTCGCATCGAGGCGAGCGACTGCGTTGCGAACGCCTCGTTGAGCTCGACCGAGCCGATCTGGTCGAGGTCGAGCCCGGCCCGCTCGAGCGCCTTCTCGGTCGCAGGGACGGGCCCGAGGCCCATGATCTCGGGAGCGAGCCCGGCCGAGGTGCCGACGACGATGCGCGCGCGCGGCGTGAGCCCGTAGCGTTCGACCGCCGCGGCGCTCGCGACGAAGATGGCGCTCGCACCGTCGTTCAGGGCGCTCGAGTTGCCGGCGGTCACCACCGAACCGCCCGCGACGACCGGCCGGAGCCCGGCGAGCACCTCGAGGGTGGTCTCGGGGCGCGGGCCCTCGTCGACGAGCACCTCGCCGCGATGCGTCGGCACGCCGACGATCTCGGCCTCGAATCGTCCGGCGGCGATGGCGGCGACCGCCCGCTGCTGGGAGCGCAGCGCGAAGGCGTCGGCGTCCTCGCGGGTGATGCCGTCGACGCGGGCGACCTCCTCGGCCGTCTCGGGCATCGAGAAGGTGGCCTTGTCGCGGGCGAGGAGCTTCGGGTTCGGGAACCGCCAGCCGATCGAGGTGTCGTACTGCGCACCGGGCTTGGCGAACGCCCGATCGGGCTTCTGCTGCACCCAGGGCGCACGGGTCATCGACTCGACGCCGCCCGCGAGGACGAGGTCGGCGTCGCCGGCGCGCACCGCTTGCGCGGCCATGGTGATGGCCGACATGCCCGATGCGCAGAGGCGGTTCACGGTGATCCCGGGCACCTCGTCGGGCAGCCCCGCGAGCAGCACGGCCATGCGCGCGACGTTGCGGTTGTCCTCGCCGGCCTGGTTCGCTGCGCCGAGGATGACCTCGTCGATCGCGCCGAGTTCTCCGGCGACGTCGAGTCCTGCGCGCCGCACGGCCTCGCCGACGACGAGCGCCGCGAGGTCGTCGGGTCGCACGCCCGCGAGCGCGCCGCCGTAACGGCCGACCGGGGTGCGCACCCCGCCGACGAGATAGGCCTCTGCCATGTTCACTCCTGACCGCACTGTCTTCGAGAACGCTGCTCCCAGCGTAGGCAGGGGTTCGCGGCATCCGCACGGTCGGAATTCCTGACCGACCGTTCAGGTAGTAATTATGGCAAACGGATGCCCCGTCCGCCACTCGGCGGTCGGAGCCGGGAGCTCACGGGTGCCGGTGCCCCGGATCGTGCAGCTCGCCATGCGGGACCGCGAGCTCACCCGCCGCGGTGCCGGCGAGTGCGGGCGTCGCGAGCGCCGCGACGAGGGTCGCGCCCACGACGAGCCCCAAGAGCGTGCTCCGTTCGGGCGCGCTGCTGCGAGCACCTCGATGAGCCCGACGCACCTCGCCCGCGGCGCCGATCGCGACGACCACGATGAAGAGATCTGCGGCGAGGAGCGGCAGCACGGCGACGCCGAGCGGAGCGGCCGACCCCGTGGCGAGCAGCGCGCCCGAGGCCGCGAGCACCCCCATCGCCGTGGCGAGGGTCGCATGCGGCGCCGTCGCGCGCCCCTCGCGCAGCGCGAGCACGGCCCAGCCGAGTGCGGCGAGACCGCACCCGGCCAGGACGGCCCCCGCCGCGGCACCGCCGATGCCGGTTCCCCCTGCATCACCGGCGGCGCCGCTCGCGCTCGCGACGGCCCCCGCGGCCGTCGCGGTCAGCACGAGTCCGGCCCCGAGGGCGGCGAGCATCGGCCAGCCGCGCACGTGGCCGGGCAGCCGCGACCGCGACGACATCACGGTCCTACGCCGTGACGGCGCGGGTCGCCCCCGCGCGTTCGGTGCCGAGCCCGACGCCGATCAGCACCAGTGCGCTCGCGAGATGCAGGAAGTGGTCGGCGGTGTTCAGCGCGAGGATGTTCGCCGCGGTGCCCGCGAGGAAGAATCCGACGATGCCGAGCAGCAGGTAGGCCGCGCCGACGACGGTGTTGACGGTCTTCGCGGCGCGGGCGCTCACGAGTCCGGCGATGAGCAGCGCGCCGCCGATCAGCAGGTGGGCCACGTTGTGCAGCGGGTTGACCGCGAAGACGCCCAGCAGCAGGCCGCCCTGGGTCGAGATGAAGTCCATCCCGCCGGTGACGGCGAAGCCGAGCAGGCCGACGAGCAGGTAGACCGCGCCGAAGACGGTGGCGACGATTCGGTTCGGTGAGTTGCGCATGATTCCTCCTGGGAGTTCGGCGGCGGATGCCGCGTCGGATGGGATCCGGAACCGGTCGCCGCACCGGATCGCCACCCGTCGGGTCGGGCGGCGGACGGCCGGAGCGGCGACCGGGGTCCTCACATCGCCGGCATCAGCACCGAGTCGACGAGGTAGACGGTCGCGTTCGCGGTGTGCACGCCGCCGCAGATCACGGCCGCGTCGTTCACCATGAGCTCGTCGCCCGAGCCCGTGACCTCGACCGTCCCGCCCTGCACGGTGGTCTGCGTTCCGACCACCTCGTCGGGCGAGAGCTGGCCGGGCACGACGTGGTAGGTGAGGATCGACGTCAGCGTCGCCGCGTCGGTCTTCAGCGAGTCGATCGTGGCGGGGTCGATCTTCGCGAAGGCGTCGTCGACGGGCGCGAAGACGGTGAACTCGTCACCGTTCAGCGTGTCGACGAGGTCGACCTCCGGGTTGAGCTGTCCCGACACCGCGGCGACCAGGGTCGTCAGGAGCGGGTTGTTCGAGGCGGCGACGGCGACCGGGTCCTGGGACATGCCGACCACCGAGCCGGGGCCGTCGGGCACCTGTTCGGCGTAGCCGGCGCAGCCGGGTCCGACGAGGTCGGCGGCCGGGTCGGCCTCCATGGGCGCCTCGCTCGGCGTCGCCTCCTCCGACATGGCGGGCTCCTCGGACTCGGTGGCGGTGCCGCCCATGCTGCAGCCGGCGAGGCCGAGTGCGGCGACGGCCGTGATCGAGAACACGGCGAGTGCTGTGCGAGTGCTGCGGATGGATCGCATGGATCTCCTCCTTCGAGTGCGCGGCCCCGAGCGGACCGTCAGGAGGGATTCGGAGGCCGTGGCGACGCGGATTGGAACTCCTTCCGCCAATCGGTTCGACCGACGGCTCCGAATCACGTTCGACCCACGAAACGAGGTACCCGTGCTCGCTCTCGCCCTCATCGGACTCGCCGGCGGCCTGATCACCGGCATCTCGCCGTGCATCCTGCCGGTGCTGCCCGTCATCCTCCTCTCCGGCGGCGCCCAGAGCGCACGCGCCGAGGGACCCGGCGGCGCGCGAGGCACGTCCGCCGACGCGCCTCGCTCACCGAGCCGCTGGCGCCCCTACCTCGTCATCGCCGGCCTCGTGGTGAGCTTCAGCGTCGTCACCCTCGTCGGATCGCTGCTGCTCGGCCTGCTGGGCCTCCCGCAGGACGTGCTGCGCTGGGCCGGCCTCGTCGTGCTCGCCCTCATCGGCATCGGCCTCATCGTGCCGCGCTTCGAGGAGCTGCTCGAGCGCCCGTTCTCGTGGATCCCGCGCAAGGCGGTCGGCACCGACCGCGGCGGGTTCGGCCTCGGCTTCGCGCTCGGCGCGGTGTACGTGCCGTGCGCGGGACCCGTGCTCGCGGCGATCACCGTCGCCGGTTCGACCGGCCGCGTCGGCGTCGAGACCGTCGTGCTGACCCTCTCGTTCGCGGTCGGCGCCGCCGCGCCGCTCCTGTTCTTCGCGCTCGCGGGGCGTGGCATGGCCGAGCGGCTCGCGACCTTCCGTCGTCACCAGCGCGGCATCCGCATCACGGGCGGCGTCGTCATGATCGCCCTCGCCGTCGGCCTCGCCGTCAACCTTCCGCAGCTCCTGCAGCGACTCGTCCCCGACTACACGGCCGAGCTGCAGCAGCAGCTCGCCGACTCGGAGGAGGTGACCGAGGCGCTCGACCTGGGCGGCCTCGTCACCGACGAGAACCGGGAGCTGTCGAAGTGCACGAACGGTGCGGCCGAACTCGAGTCGTGCGGCACAGCGCCGTCGATCCGCGGCATCCAGCAGTGGTTCAACACCGACGGGGCATCCGTCGACCTCGAG
The DNA here is from genome assembly GCF_042884595.1 of Agromyces sp. NPDC058126. NCBI lineage: Bacteria > Bacillati > Actinomycetota > Actinomycetes > Micrococcales > Microbacteriaceae > Agromyces > Agromyces sp. NPDC058126. The sequence goes on from NZ_JBHVTS010000002.1 coordinate 648,300, forward strand.
GCGCTTCGCGGTCGCGTCGTGCTCGTCGACTTCTGGGCCTACTCCTGCATCAACTGCCAGCGCTCGATCCCCCACGTCGTCGCGTGGGACGAGGCCTACCGCGACGCCGGGCTCTCAGTCGTCGGCATCCACTCGCCCGAGTACGCCTTCGAGAAGGAGCCGCGGAACGTGGCCGCCGGCATCGAGGCGTTCGGCATCGACTACCCGGTCGCGCTCGACAACTCGCTCGCGACCTGGACGAACTACCGCAACCGCTACTGGCCCGCCCACTACCTGATCGACGCGAGCGGCACCGTGCGGCAGGTCGCGTTCGGCGAGGGCCACTACGAGTGCACCGAGCGACTGATCCGCGAACTCCTCGCGGACGCGCAGCCCGACGTCGCATTGCCCGCCCCGACGGATCTCGCCGACGAGACCCCCGCAGCGGGGGCGACCACCCCCGAGACCTACCTCGGCACGACCAAGCAGGTGAACTTCGCGGGCGACGAGGCCTACCGCCGCGCGACGACGAGCTTCGCGCTGCCGGCGGACCAGCCCCGCGACAGCTTCGCCCTCGCGGGCGACTGGGCGCTCGGCACCCAGTCGATCACGCCCGCCTCCGGTGCCGGCGAGGCATCCGTACGCCTGGAGTACACCGCCCGCGAAGTGCGGATGGTGCTCGCCGGCGAAGGCGTCGTCCTCGTCCGGGATGGAGATCGCGAGGAACGGATCGAGGTCTCGGGCGTGCCGCGGTCGTATGCACTGCGCGAATCGGATGCCTCGGGCACCGGCTCGCTCACCGTCGAGATCCCCGCCGGGGTCGAGGCCTTCTCCTTCACGTTCGGATGATCCATGCCATCGCACCCCACGACGCATCGTCCCGTCGGGACGGGCTCGCACACCGCCGTTCTGGCATGCTGGATCGCGTGGCCGACTCCGGGGAGGATCCAGCGTCGCACCCGGCGACGCTCGACGAGCTGCTCGTCGCGACCGCGTCCGGCGACCGCGAGGCCTTCGGCCGGTTCTACGACGAGACCGCCGCACGCGTGTTCGGGCTCGTCCGACGCGTGCTCGTCGATGCCGCTCAGGCCGAGGAGGTGACGCAGGACGTGTTCCTCGAGGCATGGCAGACCGCGGCCAGGTTCGACCCGGCGAGAGGTGCCGCAGCGGCGTGGCTCCTCACCCTCGCCCACCGTCGCGCCGTCGACCGCGTGCGCTCGGCCCAGGCCTCCCACGATCGCGACCTGAAGGCCGGCCTCCGCGACCTCGACGTTCCGGTCGACGAGGTCGCCGAAGCGGCCGAGATCGCCGTCGAGCACGAGCGCGTCTCAGGCGCGTTCGCCGAACTCAGCGCGGCGCAGCGCGAGTGCCTCGCCCTGGCCTACTACGGCGGATGCACCCAATCGGAGATCGCCGAGCGCCTCGGTCTGCCGCTCGGTACGGTGAAGACCCGGTTGCGGGATGGGATGATCCGATTGCGCGCATTGCTGGGGGTGACGACATGAGCCCGGACGACGACGGACGAGCCGAGGACGAGCTGCGCGAGCTGGCGCCCGCGTACGCCCTCGGCGCGCTCGACGACGACGAACGCGCCCGGTTCGAGGACGCCCTGGCCCGCTCGCCCGAGCTGCAGGCCGAGGTCGAGGCGTTCCGCGCCGCCGCGAGCTCGCTCGGCGAGGCGCTGCCGCCGGTCGCGCCGCCGCCGAGCGTGAGGGCCGGGCTGTTCGCCCGGCTCGACGACGCCCCGCAGGAACGGCCAGTCGACGGGACGGGAGCCGCCGTGGACGACGCAGCTCCGATCGCGCCGGCCGAACCCGCACCGCCGGTCGATGAACTCGCCGTCCGCCGGCGCCGCCGGCGACTCGCCGTCGTGCTGTCGTCGGCCGCGGCGGTCCTGCTGCTCGTCGCCGGCGTCGTCATCGGCACGAACTGGGCCGGGCAGAACGGCTGGGGCGCCCAACGCGAGATGGCCTCGCTCGCCGCGGCGCCCGATGCCGAGCAGCAGACGAGCGAGGTCGCCGGCGGCGGGCAGGTGACCCTCGTCTCGTCGGCCGAGCAGGGCCGCAGCGCGATCGTCGCCGAGGGCCTGCCCGATGTCGGCGACGACCGCACCTACGAACTCTGGTACATCGACGAGTCGGGCCCGGTGTCGGCGGGCACCTTCGACGTCGACGGCGAGGAGGCCTGGCGACTGCTCGAGGGCGAGTTCGCGCCGGGGGTGGCGGTCGGCCTCACCATCGAACCCGCCGGCGGTTCGGAGCAGCCGACCACCGATCCGGTCGCGGTCATCGAGACCTGAAACGGGCGGGCAGGCACCGGGGGGTGGGCGAGCGCATCGTCGTCCCGGTCTCTCGCGAGCCCGCAAACGGCGGATGCCTCGGAGCGAGGTCGCTCCGAGGCATCCGCGAACGGGGTACTCGTCTCAGTCGAGCAGGTCGACGTCCTTCGTCTCTTTCACAAGCGAGACGCCGATGAGCGAGATGACGGCGGCGATCGCGATGTAGACGCCGATCGTCCACGACGCGTGGAACTGGTTCATGAGCGCCTCGGCGATCATCGGGGCGAACGCCCCACCGAGGATCGCGCCGAGCGCGTACCCGATCGAGACGCCCGAGTAGCGCACGTTGGCCGGGAACATCTCGGCGTAGAGCGCGGCCTGCGGGCCGTACGAGAGGCCGAGCCCGAACGTCATCACGAACAGGGCGACGAAGTACCAGAGGATCTCGCCGGTGTCGATGAGGAACCACATCGGCACGGCCCAGAGGGCGAGGAACACGTAGCCGATCTGGAACGTGCGCACGCGGCCGAGCCGGTCGGAGACGCGACCGCCCCAGAGGGTGAAGCCGAGCCATCCGAACGAGGCGAGCGTCGTGGCGAGCAGCACCGCCGGGCGCTCCATGCCGAGCGCGGTCGTCGCGTAGGTCGCGAAGTACGCGATGAGCAGGTAGCCGGCCGCGTTGTTCGCGATGAAGATGACCGCGGTGAGGATGACCTGCTTGGTGTTCTTGCGGAACAGCTGGCCGAGCGGAGCCGAGGCCTCCTTGCGGCGGCGCAGCAGCTCCTCGAAGACGGGGCTCTCCTCGACGGCCTTGCGGATCACGTAGCCGACGGCGATCAGCACGATCGAGAGCAGGAACGGGATGCGCCAGCCCCACTCCATGAACGCCTCGGGCGACATCGAGCTCGTGAGCACCCAGAGCGTGAAGGTCGCGAGGATCATGCCGACCGGCACGCCGATCTGCGGGAAGGCCCCGAAGAACCCGCGCTTCGCGTTCGGCGCATGCTCGACCGCCATGAGGGCCGCGCCGCCCCATTCGCCGCCGGCCGAGAAGCCCTGCAGGATGCGAAGCAGGATGAGCAGGATCGGCGCGGCGATGCCGATCGCGGCGTACGTCGGCAGCACGCCGATGAGCGCGGTCGAGATGCCCATCATGACGAGCGTGAAGACGAGCATCTTCTTGCGGCCGAGCTTGTCGCCGAGGCGCCCGGCGACGATGGCTCCGAGCGGACGGAAGAGGAACGAGATGCCGATGGTCGCGAACGAGAGCACCTGGGCCAGACCCGGGTTCGACTCTGCGACGGGAGCGAGGAAGAGCGGTGCGAGCACGAGGCCGGCGGCCTGCGCGTAGATGAAGAAGTCGTACCACTCGATCGAGGTGCCGACGAGGGTGCCGGCGAGCACCTTGCGTTCTTCGGCCGTGATGCTGCGAGGCGGGGCGGGGTCGGTGACAGCGGTCGACATGCGAACTCCGTTGTTCTGTGGGGGCGGACGGGGAAACGGCCGGCGCGACCGGGACTCGTCGCGGGGCGGCATATTTCCTGACCGATTGTTCGGTAGGGAATTGAGAGCGTAGCGCATCCGGCGACCCGCGCGGAAGGCCGTCGATGGCACCCGGCAGGCCTGCGCGTACTCGACGCCGTCGTCCCCGGGGACGATCGGCGCCGTCGTCAGCCGTCGTCAGCCGCCGTCAGCCCGCGGCGGGCTCCTCCGTGTCGGACGGCGCCTCGCCGTCGGTCGGCGCATCGCTCGCGGCAGGAGGCTCGGACGGCGCGGGCGTCGACTCGCTCGGCGGGCCGAAGAGCCGCCACGAGCCGGCGGCGCATTCGTAGAACTGCACGGTCGAGGTGTCGATGTAGACGTCGCCGTTCGCCGTGCAGGTCTCCGCGGCCGGTGCGCCGACGCCGAGGAGCACCTGGGTGCCCGGCGCTCCTGCCTCGCCCTGCTCGCCCTGCTCGCCCTGCTGGCCCTGGTCGCCCTGCGCACCGGTCGCGCCCGTCGCGCCCTGTTCGCCCGTGAGGTTCTCGGCGGCGGACTCGCGGATGTTGCCGACCTGCGTCCATTCGCCGCCCTCGAAGAGGTAGACGTCGGAGGTGGTGATGTCGATGTAGACGTCGCCGTCGTAGCCCTTGCCCGCCTCGGGAACCCCGCTGCCGGCCCGCACGGCCGAGCCCGCCGGGAGGATCTCCTCGAGGGCCTCCTCATAGGCGGCCTCGTCGACCGTCGGGGTCGGCGTGGCAGCGGCATCCGCGTTGTCGGCCGAGCGGGCGAGCGCCGACCCAAGGAACGCCGCGACGAACGAAAGCACGACGATCCCGATGCCGAACCAGATGAGCATCGTGCGGGTGACCGTCGCCGGCGGGGCGGCGGTCGGGGCGGGTGCGGACTCGGGCGCCGGTTCCGGAGCCTGCGGGGTGCCGGGATCACTCATGCTCGACCTCCAGGTCTCACGCCGGAACCCGGTCGCCGACCCGACGACCCCGCGCGTCGCGCTCATCGTATCGACGCGGCCCGCCGCGCGACGGAGGGGATCCGGCGCGCCTCCGGGGCGACGGATCCGGCGGCCTCAGCCGAGAGACACGCATGAGGTGCGCGCCCGTCCGCGAACGACGAGGGCCCGCATCCATCGGATGCGGGCCCTCGCCTCGGTCGGTCGCGGCTCAGCCGGCGGTCGCCTCCGCGACCTCGTCGAGCTCGGCGGGCTCGACCTCGATGGTCTCTGCCTCGATGGTCTCGGCCGCGAGGTTCTCGACGACCGCTTCGCGGGCGAGCTCGCCGTGCAGGTCGTCGCCGAGGCGCACGTCGACGAAGTCGACGTCGATCTCTGCGCGGTCGAGCAGCTCGCTCAGGCGGCGCTGGCGGTTGCGCGGGATGAGCGTCACGACGCGACCCTGCTTGCCGGCGCGGCCGGTGCGGCCGGCGCGGTGCAGGTACGTCTTGTACTCGTCGGGTGCGTCGGCCTGGATGACCAGGTCGATGTCGTCGACGTGGATGCCACGGGCGGCGACGTCGGTCGCGACGAGCACGTCGACCCGGCCGCTCGTGAGCTGCTGCAGGTTGCGGGTACGGCGCGACTGGTTGAGGTCGCCGTGCAGGGCGACGGCGCGGATGCCGCGGTCCTCGAGGTGATCGGTGAGGTCCTCGGCGAAGGCGCGGGTGCGGCTGAAGACGAGCGTCTTGCCGTCGCGGTTCGCGAGCTCGGCGACGATGTCGCGCTTGTCGCGGTTCTCGATGACGAAGACGCGGTGGTCGATCGTCGAGGAGGCCTGGTCTTCGCCGGCGACCTCGTGCACCGCAGGCTCGACGAGGAACTCGTCGACGAGCGTCGCGACGCCCTTGTCGAGGGTCGCCGAGAAGAGCAGCTTCTGGCCGCCCTCGGAGGTGCGGCGGATGATGCGCTGCACCGGCTCGAGGAAGCCGAGGTCGCACATGTGGTCGGCCTCGTCGAGCACCGTGATGACGACCTCGGAGAGGTCGAGACGGCCCTGCTCGATGAGATCCTCGATGCGGCCGGGGGTGCCGATCACGATGTCGACGCCGCGCTGCAGCGCGCCGACCTGACGGCCCTGGGGCACGCCGCCGTAGATCTGCGTGGTGAAGAGGCCGACGCTCTGCGCGATGGGCTGCACCGTGCGGTCGATCTGCAGCGCGAGCTCGCGGGTCGGCGCGAGGATGAGGGCGCGGGGCTTGCGGCCCATCTGGCGGCGGCCGCCGGCCTTGCCGGAGGCGGCCCAGAGCTGCATGAGGCGCTCGACGGCGGGCGCGCCGAACGCGATCGTCTTGCCCGAGCCGGTCTTGCCGCGGCCGAGCACGTCGCGACCCTCGAGCACGACGGGGATCGTCGCGGCCTGGATCGGGAACGGCGACACGGCGCCGAGCTGGCCGAGGGCGGCGACGACGTTGCCGCCGAGGCCGAGGTCGGCGAAGCTCACGCCGTCGACGTCGCCGGCCTGGATGGCCTCGGCCTCGAGGCGCTCGAGCACGACGTCGTCGTTCGCCGAGAAGCGGGGGGCCTCGTCGCGAGCCGGGTAGAAGTTCGACGGGCGACGGCCCGAGTCCTGGAAGCCCGGACGGTCGAACTCGCGGCGGGGGCCGCGGTCGTTGCGGTCGAAGGAACGCGCGGGGCGCTCGTCGCGGTCGAAGCGACGGGGCGCACGGTCGTCACGGTCGTACGAACGAGCAGGACGGTCGTTGCGGTCGAACGAGCGGGGAGCGCGGTCGTTGCGGTCGTTGCGGTCAAACGAGCGCGCCGGGCGGTCGTTGCGATCGAACGAACGCGCAGGGCGGTCGTCGCGATCGAACGAACGCGCAGGGCGGTCGTCGCGGTCGAAACGACGGGGCGCACGGTCGTCACGGTCGTACGAACGAGCAGGACGGTCGTTGCGGTCGTTGCGATCGAAGGACCGGGCCGGACGGTCGTTGCGGTCGAACGAACGCGCAGGACGCTCGTCGCGGTCGAAACGACGCGGCGCACGGTCGTCACGGTCGTACGAACGAGCAGGACGGTCGTTGCGGTCGTTCCGGTCGAAGGAACGAGCCGGGCGGTCGTTGCGGTCGAAGGAGCGGGGAGCGCGGTCGTCGCGGTCGCGACGGGGAGCACGGTCGTCACGGTCGAACGAACGCGCGGGACGGTCCTCGCGGTAGTGCGGGCGGGCGGGTCGGTCGCCGTACTCGCGGCGGGGGCCGCGGTCGTCGCGATCGTACGAGCGGGCGGCGCGGTCGTCGCGGTCGTTCACCGCGCGGCCCTCACGGTCGGCGCGGTGGGGAGTGCGGCCGGAGGCGACGCGCTCATCGCGCGACCAGCGCTCCTTGCGGGGCGCCTCCTCCTCGGGGCGGTAGCCGCGGTGGCCGGGGCTGCGCGAGCCCGCCTTCTGGGCTCCGCGGCCCTTGCCGCCCTTCGCGTACGACGGGTCGAAGTTCGCGGCGGGTCGGCCGCCCTTGGGCTTCTTGTTCTTGGGCATGGTGGTGACTTCCTGGGTTGTACTCGATGTACATGGCAGCGCCACTGCGAGCGCAGCACACTGAGAACCCGGAACAACGTCGACCGGGGCCGTTCACATACGGTGACTATTCGAGACCGAACGTCTCGAAACCGGCCCTACAGACTCACAAACCCATCCGTGCAGCGCACGGTGTCCAGAACCGACTCCACCACGATAGCGGAAAGCGGCTGGGAAACCCCCGTGCAGCGCACGTCACATGACCGGTCGAACCGGAGCGGATGAACCTCGGGTGGGTGGAAAGGAGGACTTCCCGTCGCATCGGGGCGCTGGCAGACTCGCCGCAATTGCCGCCACCCGCGGCCTGTTCTCTGGAGGGCACTGTCCGATGAAGCACACCGAACTCCGCATGAAACGAACGACCGCGCTCCTCGCGAGCGCGCTGCTGATCCCCGCCGCCGCGGTGGTTCCAGCCACGGCGGCCGCGGCACAGCCCCGAGCGGCCGCATTCGCCGCCACCGCCGAGTGCTCCGCCGATCCGAACGCCCGGCTCGACTCCGTGCCCTCGCCGCAGGACGCGCTCGGCATGCCGCTGGGCCTCGGCCAGCCCGAACCGGTCACCGTCGACCAGATCCAGGAGTACGTCGCCGCGGTCGACGCGGCGAGCGACCGGGTCGTCTCGGGCACCGTGACGACGAGCAACGGCGGCGAGGAGCTGCCCTACGCGATCGTGTCGAACTCGGCCGACGTCACGAAACCGGCCCTCGACAAGATCGCCCGCCAGATCAGGGAGCTGCGCGACCCCAGGGCCCTGAACGACAAGAAGGCGGCCGCGTACGCCGACGAACTGCCCGCGATCGTCTGGATCGCCGGCAACGTGCACGGCGGCGAGAAGTCGGGCGCCGACGCCGCGCTCAAGACGCTCTACGAGCTGTCCTCCGGACTGTCGTGCGACGTGGCGAATCGGCTCGACAACCTGATCACGGTCATCATGCCGACGCAGAACCCCGACGGCCGCAATGCGAACCGGCGCCAGAACGACTTCGGCTTCGACCTCAACCGCGACTGGTTCGCACGCACGCAGGTCGAGACCGACGCGAAGCTCGAGCTGCTGCGGGCCTTCCCTCCGCAGGTGTTCGTCGATGCCCACGAGATGGGCGGCAGGCAGTACTTCTTCCCGCCGAACGCCGACCCGATCCACCATGAGATCGCCGACCAGCCGGTCGACTGGATCAACCGCATCGGCGAGGCGAACGCCGCGACGTTCACCGAGAACGCCAACGGCATCTGCACCGACACGGTCACGACCGAGTGCTACTTCAACTACCGCTCGTACGACATGTTCTACATGGGCTACGGCGACACGGTTCCCGCAGCCGGGTTCGGCGCGGCGGGCATGACGTACGAGAAGGGCTCCGCGTCGGCGACCGAGGACCGGGTGCAGCAGCAGTTCCTCACCCAGTGGGCGACGACCGGCTGGGCCGCGGACAACCGCCACGAGATCCTGACGAGCTGGTACGAGATCTGGAAGACCGCGCTCGCCGAGGGCGAGGCCGGCACGCTCGAACCGAACGAGGTCGTGCAGCCGACGAACACCGTGCAGTTCCCGGTGCCCGACCTGACGGTGCGGAGCTACTTCCTGCTGCCCGACCGCCAGCTCGGCGACGTGCGCGAGCTCGTCGATCGCCTGCGCCGCATGGATGTCGAGGTCTACGAGGTGCAGAAGCCGCTCGAGCTCGACTCGGCGCGCCTCTTCGGCGGCCGCGACGCGACCGACGTGACCGTGCCCGCCGGCTCCTACTGGATCCCGATGGCGCAGCCGCAGAAGCACTGGATCCAGGCGACGATGGCCGAAGACCCGTACGTGCCGTTCCCGTACTTCTACGACGTCTCGTCGTGGAGCAACCCGCTGCTGGCGGGAATGAACGCTCTCTCGACGGGCGAGGACGTGCAGCCGAAGGCGAAGCGCGTCACCGACACCGCGGGCGGCATCGCGAAGACGGTGAAGAAGGGCGAGTCGTACACGTACCCGCTCGACTCGTCGAAGGCGGCCGACCTGACCTTCGCGCTGCTCGGCCGGGGCGTCGCGCTGCAGCGCACGGCCGAGGGCCTGGTCGTCGTATCGCCGAATGCGATGCGCACGGTCGATCTCGACCGTCTGGCGCGTGCGTCGGGCATCAGCCTGACCAACGCGAAGGCCCCGTCGGATGCCACGGCGCTGCGCCTGCCCGATGTCGGCCTGTTCGGCGGCACCGGCATCTCGCTCACCGCGGGCTCGCACGGCGAGACCCGCTTCGTGCTCGGCGAGCGCTGGGGCCTCGAGCTGCCGCCCGTCACGACGGCCGACATCAACGACAACACCGCCGCGTTCACCGACCGCGAGGTGCTCGTCGTGCCCGACGGATCGAACGCGACGGGCGGGCTGACCCCGGCCGGGCAGGCGAACCTCAAAGCGTGGGTCGACGGCGGCGGCGTGTACCTCGGCTTCCGCAACGAGGGAACGCGCATGGCGCGCGCGGCCGGGCTCACGAGCACGACCGAGCGACCGAAGCCCGCCGGCTACCAGGTCGTCGGCTCGCACTTCCGCGTCGACACGGATGCCTCGAGCGCGATCGGCCTCGGACGCCCCGGCGAGGACTTCGCCTTCAACAACGGCGACCCGATCCTCGAGCCGACGACGACGGGCACGAACGTCGTGACCTACCCCACGGGCGACACGTTCTGGACGAACGGCTACTCGGTCGGGGCCGATGCGCTCCGCGGCTCGGCGGCGGTCGTCGACGAGCCGGTCGGGTCGGGCCACGCGGTGCTCTACGCGTTCAACCCGCTGTTCCGCGCCTACAACGACTCGGGCATGCAGCTCGTCGCGAACGCGCTGCTCCGGTCGGCGGGCGAGGCTTCGGCGGACTCGAGCCGGGCCGTCGCCGCTCGCGAGGCGGCACGGAAGGCGCCGGTCGCGGCCGATCTCGCCGGCGAATGGCGGCCGATCTCGATCACGGTGGCGCCGAAGGAGGCGAAGCAGGTCACCGCGCTCATCGCCGAGTACACCGATGAGGTGACGAAGGCGAACGCGGCGGGCGCGACGGTGTTCACGATCGCGAACCCCGACGGGTTGAGCGCCGACGAGCACCCCTACCTGCGCGAACTCGTGCAGCGTCTCCACGAACACGGCATCACGCCCGAGGCGATCGTCGGCTGACGCCGAACTCGCACGATCACCGCACAGCGGCCCCGCGATCGGCATCGCGGGGCCGCTGTCGCGTGCCGGGGCGACCACCTGAAACGTGCACGAAACTCACGCCGCCTACGCTCGGCCCATGCCCGCCGCACCCACGAGCACCGCAGCATCCGCCACCGTCGCCGTCGAGTCGCCCCGGCAGCCCGACATCGAGCGGCTGCTCGACGGCAGCACCCGCTATTCGCACTCGCTCGGCTACCCGCCCGAGGCCTGCTTCCTGCTGGACGTCTCGCAGCTGGAGCAACCCGGCGTGCGCCTCCACGTGGCGCGCACCGCGGAGGGGGTCGCGGTCGGCATCGCCGCACTCGTCGAGCACCCCTCGCTCGGCGAGGGCCGGGGCGAGCTCAAACGGATGTTCGTCGACGAGTCGGCACGCGGACTCGGGGTGGCCGGGCTCCTCCTCGAGTCGATCGAGTCGGACGCCGTCACGCACGGCCTCTCGGAGATCGTCCTCGAGACGGGCACCCTGCACCACCCGGCGCAGGCCCTCTACGCGAAGCACGGCTACCGGGTGATCCCCCTGTTCGGGCCCTACGAGGGCGAGCAGTACAGCGTCTGCATGGCGAAGTCGCTGCACGTGGGTTAGCATCGCTCCACCCCTGAACCCGGAGCCCGGTGTGAACTCGACCCGACGCACAGGCGGCTCCGGCGCCCGCCGCAGGCGGGTCGCGGTGGCCGCGACGGCTGTGACAGCCGCCCTCACAGGCATCCTCGCGCTCTCGGGCTTCCACCAGCAGCTGCGCGAGATCGACCCGCCGGGCTTCGATTCGGCGAGCGAGGTCGCCGGCACCGACCGCGTCGGCATCCGCACCTTCATCCCGCCCGAGGGGATCGTCGTCGACGCCGACCTCGAGTACGGCGTCCGCGAGGACGGCACGCTGCTGACGCTCGACGTCTGCCACCCGGCGACCCCGGTCGCCGCGGTCTCCACCGATGCGGAGGCCGAAGCGGACAGCGGCGCGGCGGTCCCGGCCGAAGCAGCCGCCGCAGCCGATGCCGCGCCGACCCTGCCCGCCGTCGTCTCGATCCACGGCGGCAGCTGGCAGCGCGGCGACAAGGCGAACACCGACTGGCGCAACGTCTGCCGCTGGCTCGCGAGCGAGGGGTTCGTCGCCGTCTCGGTGAACTACCGCCTCGTGCCCGACGCAGTCTTCCCCTCGGCGATCGACGACGTCGCGCTCGCGGTCGAGTGGCTGCGCGATCCCGAGCAGTTCGAGCGGTTCGGCATCGACCCGGCGCGCATCGGCGCATTCGGCGGTTCGGCGGGCGGCAGCCTCGCCGCGCTCCTCGGCACCTCGGGCGAGGGCGCGCACGACGAGGGATCGCGGGTCGCCGCCGTGGTCGAACTCTCGGGCCCCGTCGGGCTCGGCGCCGACGAGCTGGCCGCCGACGGGGCATCCGTCTGGCTGCGCAGCATCATCGCCGCATACCTCGGCTGCGAACCCGGGGTCGACGACGATGCCTGCCCCCAGGCGGTGGATGCCTCGCCCGCGACCCACGCCGACGAGAGCGACCCGCCCGTCTTCATCGGGCACGCCGAAGACGAGATCGTGCCGATCGGCCAGTCGCAGCGGCTCGCCGACGAACTGGCGAGCGCGGGCGTCCCCGTCGAGTTCGCCGTCGTGCCGGGCGGCGAACACTCGATCGGGATCCTCGACGAGGCGCTGCGCCTTCGCGTCGCCGCGTTCCTCCACGAGCACCTCGGCTGACCCCTACCGAGGTACGCCCCGGCGGATCGCTCTCGGGAGGGATGTGCACGGCGGCGCGTCGTGACAGGCTGACTCGCATCATGGACCACATCCAGCCCGAGCCGACGGCCGGTCGCCAGACCGAGCCGCCGCGGGCGCCCGCGCCACCCACCCCACCCGCGCCTCCTGCGCCCTCCACGCCGTCCGCACAGACCGGCGCGGAGCGGCCCGCACGATCCAGCGCGCGGCAGTGGCCGAAGCTGACGCTGGCGCGCGCGCGGTCGACGCCGCGCGACCCCGAGCGCCGGTTCCTCGCGTGGGTCTGGGTGGCGACCTCGTTGTTCGCCGTCGTGCTGTTCGTCGTCTCGGTGCCGCTCGCCGCGACGATCTACGAGGTGCACCTCCTCGCCGCGTTCGGCACGGGCCTCGCCCTCGCGATCCCGTTGCCGCTCGCGATGCGGTTCCCGAAGACGGCCGTCGTCATCGCGACGACCGGCATCCTCGTGTTCGCGCTGCTCTCCTCTGGCTCCGAAGGCGCACCGTGGCCGTGGCCCGTGACGACGATCATCGGGCAGGCCGCCCTGCTGTTCGTGCTCGGACTGCTGGGCATGAGCTGGCGGGGCCTGTTCGTCGCCTGGCTCGCGGCGGTCGTGGTCACGCTGCCGTTCGCGTTCACCGATGCCGGGGCGACCGCGAACGAGATCGCGGCAGCCTCGCTCACGGCGATCGCGCTGCCGGTCTCGTTCCTGGTCGTGCAATGGCGGGTGATCGCGGGCGAGCTGTTCCGCGAGCGCGCCGTCTCGGCCGCCGAGCAGGAGCGACGGGTACTCGTCGAGGAGCGCAACCGCATCGCCCGCGAGCTGCACGACGTCGTCGCGCACGGCCTCTCGATCATCCACGTGCAGGCGACGAGCGCGCCGTACCGGGTGGAGGGGTTGAGCGACGCGGCTCGCACCGAGTTCGCCGAGATCGCCGACTCGGCCCGCACCGCGATGACCGAGATGCGGCAGCTGCTGAGCGTCCTGCGGAGCGCCGAGGCCGAGGCCGAGACCGCCCCGCAGCCCGGCCTCGAAGACCTGCCCGCCCTCGTCGGCTCGGTCGAGCGTGCCGGTGTCCCGGTGACGCTCGAGGTCGACGCAGCCGTTCCCGCCGGCGGACTGGCGGTCACGGCCGCCTACCGGATCGTGCAGGAGGCGCTGAGCAACGTCGTGCGCCACGCGCCCGGTGCGGCGACGCACGTGTCGGTCGAGATGCTCGGCGACGACCTCGTCGTCGCCGTCGAGAACGAACCCCCGCCCGCCCCGGCCGAGGGCGAGCCGGCCCCCGGACCCGAGCCGGCCGAGCGCACGGGCGGCGGGCACGGCCTCGTCGGCATCGACGAGCGCGCGGCGCTCCTGGGCGGGCGTGCCGAGCACGGGCCCCGCCCCCGTGGCGGATACCGTGTACTCGCGACCCTTCCGCTCGGGTCGGACGGAGGCGAATGGTGACGATCACGGTGCTCATCGCCGACGACCAGGCGATGGTCCGCGCCGGTTTCGCGGCCGTGCTCGGCGCGCAGCCCGGCATCGAGGTCGTGGGCCAGGCGGCCGACGGGCTCGAGGCCGTCTCGCTCGCGCACGAGCTGCGGCCCGACGTCGTCCTGATGGACGTGCGCATGCCGCAGCAGAACGGCATCGAGGCGACGCGCGCCCTGCAGACGCCGCCCCGCAGCTCGGACTACGTGCCGCGGGTGCTGATGCTCACGACCTTCGACATCGACGAGTACGTCTACGACGCGCTGCGGGCCGGCGCGAGCGGGTTCCTGCTGAAGGATGCCACGCCCGACGAACTCGTGCAGGCGGTGCGCGTCGTCGCCGGCGGCGACGCGCTGCTCGCGCCGAGCGTGACCCGGCGCCTCATCGAGGACTTCGCCCGATCGGGCCCGCCGCCGAAGCCCACGGGCAACCGCCTCGCCGACCTCACCGAGCGCGAGCTCGAGGTGCTGACACTCGTCGGCCGCGGCATGTCGAACTCCGAGATCGCGGCGGCGCTCTTCATCGCCGAGCAGACGGTGAAGACGCACGTCTCGAAGATCCTGCAGAAGCTCGGCCTGCGCGACCGTGTGCATGCGGTGGTGCTCGCGTACGACACGGGGCTCGTCACTCCCTCCTCCGGCTGAGGGATCCGATTCGGCCAGTACCGGGGTACCGTCGCCGAACCGCTCGACGGGGTGATGCCGTCCGCGTGATCGCGTTCGTAGCCTCTCGCCATGACCGAGACACTCGAACGCCCGCGGCTCGCGGCTCGCGCTGAGGCATCCGTTCGTGCACGCACCGGCGTGCGACGCGACCAGAGCGTCGACGCGATCCGCGTGGTGCTGCTCGTCGTCGTGTTCGCGCTGCACGCGATGATGGTCGGCGTGAGCCTCGGCCCCGAGGGGCCGGTGCTCGAGAACGCCCTCGAGCACCAGGCGTGGTTCGGGCCGGTGAGCTGGGTCGTGCAGATCATGCCGCTCTTCTTCATCGTCGGCGGGTTCTCGAGCATCACGCACTGGCGATCGATGCGCGCCCGCGGCGCGACGCCCGCGGAGTACGTCCGGGCCCGCATCGAACGGCTCGTCCGACCGGCGATCGCCCTCGTCGCCGTCGTCGCGGTCTCGCTCGTCGCGCTGTCGCTCGCGGGCGTCCCGGCCGAGATCGTCGGCATCGCGGGGTTCCGCATCGGGCAGCCGCTCTGGTTCCTCGCGGTCTACCTCGGGCTCTCGGCGCTCGTGCCGTTCCTCGTGCGCCTGCACGAGCGGGCCCCGGTGCTCACTCCGCTGGCGCTCCTCGGCGGCGTCGTCGCGATCGACCTGCTCCGGCTGTCGACGGGGGTCGAGCCGATCGGCTACCTCAACCTGCTGCTCGTCTGGCTGCTCGTGCACCAGCTCGGCTTCCATCTCGCCGACGGCGCCCTCGATGGGCTCGCCCGTCGCACGCTCTGGGGCCTCGCCGGCGCATCCCTGCTGCTGCTCGCCGTGATCACGCTCGCCGGGCCGTACCCGGTCGACATGCTGGTGAACCTCAACCCTCCGACGCTCTGCCTCGTCGTGCTCGGCGTCGCGCAGCTCGCGCTGTTCCAGCTCGCCCGCCCGCGCATCCGCGCCTGGGTCGACGAGCGGGATGCCTCGCGCGCGATCTCGTTCCTCGGCGAACGGGCGATGACGGTGTACCTCTGGCACATGCCCGTGCTCGTGGGACTCGCCGGTGCGGCGCTCGCCGCGAACGCGGTGCTCGGGCTGCCGCTGCCCGAGCCGCTCAGCGCCGGATGGTGGGCGAGCCGCCCGATCTGGCTCGTGGTCTCCGCGGTCGTCGTGGCGGCGGTCGTGCTCGTGTTCGCCCGGTTCGAGCGATCAGGTGGTCTCCGCGGTCGCACTGCCGGGACGGCAGCCGCCGACCGCGCCGGCCGCGCGATGACGGCGCTCGAGTCGGTCTGCGCCGCGGGCGGCGTCGTCGTGCTGCTCGTCGCGGGCTTCGGCCCGGTGCAGGCGGGCATCGCGCTCGCCCTGCTGGGGTTCGCGCTCACCGGCCCGCGGCTGCGGCCGTGGCTCGCCCGGCGGGTGCGCGGCGCACTCGTCCTGCGGTTGCGCTGACCCGTCGCGGGCCCGTCAGCGCCCGGCGCCGTCGGCCCGTCGGCGCAGCTCGCGGATCTTCAGCCGCACGGCCGAGTGCAGGTAGAACAGCCCGAGCGCGACGTTCACGATCTGGCGGATGGCGAAGCCCAGCACGTCGTCGGTCGGCAGGTGCGCGGCGAGCGGCATGAAGTTGATGGTCGCGAAGGTGACGCCGAAGGCGAAGTAGGCCGTGATCGCGAAGCTCGCCGTCGGCCGGTAGGTCGCCTGCCACCATGGCCGGGACGGATCGAGCTCCTCCTCCTCGGATCGCAGGCACCGTGCGAGCATGATCCACCAGGCGGCCTCGAGCGCGACCTGCGTGATCGTTCCGCCGAGTCCTGCGCCCGAGAGCCCCGCGATGAGGGCGAGCACCAGACCGCCGGTGAGCAGCACGAAGGCGACCTTCAGCGAGGCGCGGCGCACCCGCAGCGGGTTCAGCTGGTAGGCCGGCGGCCGGTCGGGGCGTGGGGCGTCGTACATGGCTGCGGCTCCGGTGTGTCGTTCGGGTTCGAGTCGAGTGGGCGTCGGTCGCGTGCGGCGGTGGCCGTCGGCATATCTTCGCCCACGAGCGACGCGGTGTCGAACGCGCGCGGCCCGCAACCCCCTCCCACGCCGGGGTCGCACGCCCTAGGCTCGGCACTGCCCCCGATCGGAGACCCGCATGCCCGACCACGACTCACCGGTGCGGCTGTCGCGCGAGGACTGGCGGGTCATCCTCACCCGCACCGCGCACGAGTACCGCATCAACCAGGTGCAGGACATCGCGGCGGCCCTCACCTTCTACGCCGTGCTCGCGACCCTGCCCGGCCTCCTCGCGGTGCTCGCCGCGATCGGCATCTTCGGCAGCGCCGAGACCGCGGTCGGCGTGTTCCTCGACGTCGTCGGCGAGCTCGGCGGCGACGAGACGGCCGCCGCGCTGCGCACGCCCCTCGAGCAGCTGCTGGATGCCTCGCATGCGGGCCTCGCCTTCGCGACGGGTCTCGTCGGCCTGCTCTGGGCGACGTCGGGCTACGTCGGATCGCTCGGGCGGGGCCTGAACCGCATCTACGAGGTCGAGGAGGGTCGCCCGTTCTGGGCGATGCGACCGGCGATGCTCGCCGTCTCGGCCGTCGTCGTGGTGCTCGCCACGCTCGCGGCGATCGGGCTCGTCGTGTCCGGGCCGGTGGCCGAGGCGCTCGCCCGCGTGCTCGGCCTCGACGAGGGGGTCGCCTTCTGGTGGGATCTCGGCAAGATCCCAGTGCTCGCGGCGATCGGCATCGCCCTCATCGCGCTCCTCTACTGGGCCGCCCCGAACGTGAAGCGCCGCCACCTGCGCTGGTTCAGCGTCGGCGCGGTCGGCGCGCTGCTGGCCTGGGTGATCGTCACCGCGCTGTTCGGCCTGTACGCCTTCGGCATCGGCGCATACCAGCGCAACTACGGCGCCCTGGGCGGGGCGATCGCGTTCCTGCTCTGGGTGTGGCTGTCGAACCTCGCGCTGCTGTTCGGCGGCGTGCTCGATACCGAGGTCGAGCGCGCACGTCAATTGCGGGCGGGCATCATCGCCGAGGAGCGGGTGCAGCTGCCGCTCCGCGACGATCGCATGATCGCGAAGAATCGCGAGCAGCGCCAACGCGACGAGCAGGCCTCGCGCCACCTGCGCCTCGAGGACTGAACCGCGGGGCCGCGGCCCGCCCTCCGCTCAGGCGACGAGCGCGACCCCGGCGAGCGCGATGCCGCCGACGACGACGGTCGACGCGCCGGCGAGCGCGAACGGACGCACCCCGACCCGCTTGAACATGCTGAACCGCACCCCCGTGCCGAGCGCGAACATCGCGGCGGCGAGCAGGACGGTCTGCACGACACCCGCACCGGCGACGACCGCGGGCGGCACGATGCCGAGCGAGCGGATCGCGACCATCACGACGAAGCCGACGACGAAGAGCGGCACGAGCGGCGGCTGCATCGCGGCCCGACGGCCGCCCGGGGCATCCGCACCGGTCTCGAGCTCGGCCTTCGCGAGCTCCCGGCGCCGCTGCAGGCCGATGACGGCCATCACGGGGGCCAGCATGAGCACGCGGGCGAGCTTCACGACGACCGCGACGCCGAGCGCGGTGCCGCCGAGCGCCCCGCCGACGGCGACGACCTGCGCGACCTCGTGGATCGACCCGCCCGCCCACATGCCGGCCTGCCGGTCGTCGAGGCCGAGGAGGCCCGCGACGAACGGCACGAGCGGGATCATGAGCGTGCCGAAGATGACGACGAGGGCCACGGCGGTGACGACCTCCTCCTCCTCGGCGTCGACGACCCCGTCGACGGCGGCGACGGCGGCGGCGCCGCAGATCGAGAACCCGCAGGCGATCAGGAGTCGCTGGGTCGCGCCGATGCCGAGCCAGCGGCCGATGAGGAGCGTCGCGCCGATGCCGCCCGCGACGATGGCGATCACGACGGCGATCATGCCGGGCCCGAGGGCGAGGATGTCGCCGAGCACGAGCTGCAGGCCCAGCAGCACGATCCCGAGGCGGAGCAGCGGCTTCGCCGCGAACGCGAGGCCGGGCTCGAGTCGCGGCGAGAGGGGCACGAGGTTGCGCACGAGCACGCCGAGCACGATCGCGGTGAGCAGCGCGCTGAGCGTCGGCACGACCAGGGTCGCGGCGAGCGCGAGCCCCGCGGCGCCCGCCGCGACCGCGAGCCCCGGGGCGAGCACGCGGAATCGGGCGACGACCCGTCCGGCGAGCGGGCGCTTCGGGACGGGGGTGGGGGCAGGGGCAGGGCGGAGCATCCATTCACCCTCGCAGCACCGTGCGGTGCGCAGTAGCCGTCGTTCAGGCATCGAGGCATATCATTCAGATATGCCCATTCGCTGGCCGGAGCTCCCCGTGCTCGAACTGCTCGCCGCCGTGGGCGTGCACGGCAGCCTCGGCGCCGCGGCCCGGGCCGTCGGCATGGCGCAGCCCAACGCCAGCCGCTCGATCGCGAACCTCGAACGCAATCTCGGGCTCACGCTCGTCGAGCGCCACCCGCGCGGTTCGCGGCTCACCGCCGACGGACTCGTCGTCGCCGAGCTCGCCGGGCGCCTCGTCGACGGCGCCGCCGAGCTGCTCGCGACGGCCACGGCGCTGCGCGAACGACACGAGGCTCGCCTCGACCTCGCGGCGAGCCTCACCGTCGCCGAGTACCTGCTGCCCGCCTGGATCGCCGGGCTCCGGCACGTGCACCCCGAGCTGGACGTCAGGGTGCGCGTCGAGAACTCGACCCACGTGTTCGAGCTGCTCGCCGCCCGCGAGATCGAGCTCGGCTTCGTCGAGTCGCCCTCGGTGCCGCGCGGGCCGCACAGCCGCATCGTCGCGCGCGATCGCCTCGTGGTGGTCGTCGCCCCCACCCACCCCTGGACGAGACGCACCCACGTCACCGCCGCCGAGCTCGCCGCCACGCCGCTCGTCACCCGCGAGGCCGGATCGGGCACCCGCTCGACGCTCGCGGAGGCGCTCGGCCCGGCGACGAGCGGCGCCGAGGGGCATGAGCTCGCCACACCGGCGATGGTGCTCTCGAGCAACGCGGCCGTGCTCATCTCGGCGGCGTCGGGCGCGGGCCCCGCGGTGCTCAGCGAGCTCGCCGCACGGCCGTGGATCGCGCGCGGCGAGCTCGTCGAGGTGCCGGTCGACGGGCTCGACCTCCGCCGGCGGCTCAGGGCCGTGTGGCGCGCCGGGGAGCCGCTGTCGGCGCCCGCCGCCGCCATGCTCGGCCAGCTCGGCGGCTGACCGCCGCCCGCTACCGTACGTCGCGCCGGAGCGGTACGGCGACCGCGACCAGCGCGGCGACCGCGGCGTAGCCGAGCAGGACGAGGGCGCCGACCGCGGGCGAGGTCGCCGCGGGCATCGAGACCGGGATCTGCGCGCCGATCGCCTCGCTGAGGAAGGTGAAGTCGGTGAGCGCCGCCGTCGCACCGCCCGGGAGGAACGGGTGGATGACGTTGACGCCGGGAATGAGCAGCAGCACATGCTCGAGGAAGTAGAAGTAGCCGAGCACGATGCCGGCCGCGAGCAGCTGGTTGCGGGCGAGTGCGCCGATCGCGACGCCGAGCACCGCGTAGACCGCGGCGGCCAGCGCGAGCTGGACGAGCATCAGGGCGAGCGCCGAGGCGGGCACACCGAGCTCGACCCCGCGCAGGGCGGCCGCGACGAGCAGCGCCACTGCGGTTCCGGCGGCCGCGGCGGCGCCGTACGCGAGCCCGAGCCCGCCGAAGACGAGCACCTTCGCCACGAGCACCCGACCCCGCCGCGGGACGGTCAGGAACGTGGCGCCGATCGTGCGGTGACGATACTCGCCGGTCACGGCGACGGTGCCGATGAGCGCGGGCACGAAGAGCAGCAGGCCGCCCATGCCGACGACGAGGCCGACGCCGTCGGCCGTCTCGATGCCGGGCAGCGGCGGGGTCGAGTCGCCGGGCCCGACGAGCGCGAGCAGCGCGGTGAACCCGAAGCCGCAGCCGAGCGCCGTGAGCAGGGCGGCGAACGGCAGGCGGGTCGCGAACAGCTTGGCGAGTTCGCCGCGAACGAGTGCGATCACGAGTGCACCTCCGTGGTGTGGGCGAGGAACGCCGCCTCGAGGCTCGGGGCGGAGCCGGTGAACTCATCGAGCGGGCCCGACCAGGCCACGCGCCCCCGGTCGATGAGCACCAGGTCGTCGATTCCGTGCTGGAGTTCGGTCAGCACATGGCTCGAGAGCAGCACGGTGCCGCCGTGCGCTGCGAAGGCGCGGAGGAACTCGCGCAGCCACACGATGCCCGCCGGGTCGAGGCCGTTCGAGGGCTCGTCGAGCACCAGCACCGACGGGTCGCCGAGCAGCGCCGTCGCAAGCGCGAGGCGTCGGCGCATGCCGGTCGAGTATCCGCGGACACGGCGATCGAGGTACTCGCCGATCCCCGTCGTCGCCGCGACCTCGGCGACTCGCGCCTGCGCGTGTCCGCCGAGCTCGGCGTACGCACGCAGGTGACCGCGGCCGGTCATCGCGGGGTGCGCCCCGGCGGCGTCGAGCACGGCACCCACCGTGCCACTCGGGTCGGCGAGCTCACGGTAGGCGGCACCCCCGATGCGCGCCGAGCCCGCATCGGGCCGGCTCAACCCGAGCAGCATGGCGAGCGTCGTCGACTTGCCCGCGCCGTTCGGACCGAGGAATCCGGTGACGCGCCCGGGCTCGGCGCGGAAGCTCGCTTCGCGCACGGCGTCGACGTCGCCGAAGCGCTTCGACAATCCGGCGACCTCGATGGCGGTGGAGTTCATGGGACACCCTTCGGTGGAATACTTCATTCAGGGATTGAGAATGTTCTCATCGTGAGAATAATGGGAGGAGCACTCCGTGCGCAAGGTCTCGCCGATCGCCGACGTCGTCATGCACCCGGTCCGGCTGCGGATCATCCAGCAGCTCGGCGACGGCCGCCGGGTCACGACCTCCGACCTGCGCAACGCCCTGCCCGACATCGCGCAGGCGACGCTGTACCGCCATGTCGCCGCCCTCGTGGACGCCGGGCTCATCGCCGTCGTCGACGAGCGGCGCATCCGCGGCGCCGTCGAACGCACATTCGCCCTCGGCGAGCGCATGGCCCACGTCGACCACGAGGAGCTCCGTGAGATGGGCGACCGCGAGCTGCAGCAGTCGTTCCTCACCTTCCTCGCCCACCTCGGCGAGGACTTCGATCGCGCCTCAGCGAGTCAGGGCTTCCGCGAGTATCTCGGCTTCGGACAGGTGCGCCTGCACGTCGGCGCCGACGACCTGGCGCGCATCCAGGCGGGCCTCGGCGAACTGCTCGCGCCCTACCTGACTCCCCCGGGCGACGACGAGGGTGATCCGGCGAGCGCTCGCCGCACGGTGATGCTCTCGACCGTGCTCATGCCCGATCCCGCCGATCAGCCCGCACCGTCCTCCGCCTCGTAGCCCGCCGGGCCCGCTGTCACGAACGCGAAACATCCTCGAACTACACTCGACAGTCGGCGCGCACCACCCTGCGGCGCCTCCCCCACCCGCTTCCCCCGCCACAAGCGCCCGGAACCCGAGGAACACGCATGTCCGAACCCATCACCGTCTCGATCCGCCGCGAGGTCGACCCCGCGCACATCGCCGAGGCGACCGCCTGGGTGCAGACGGGCGTCAACCTCGCGAACAAGTACCCGGGCTTCCTCGGCTCGGGCTGGGTGCGCGCCGGCGAGTCGTCGCAGGTGTGGCACATGCTCTACCGCTTCGCGAGCGAGGAGGCCCTCGAGGCCTGGGAGCGCTCGGGCGAGCGCACGTGGTGGCTGTCGATGGGCGAGGGGTTCGTGCGCTCCGAGCGCAGCAAGCGGCGCACCGGCATCGAGGGCTGGTTCGACGACCCGGCCACCGGGTCGATTCCTGCGGCGGATGCCACGGGCGCACCCCTCTCCGAGGCATCCCCCCCGCCCGCGCCGCCGCGGTGGAAGCAGGCCGTCACCATCTGGCTCGGCTTCTTCCCCGTGAACCTCGCGTTCTCGTACCTCGTGTCACCGGTGCCGGGCTTCGGCGAGCTGCCGATCTGGCTGCGGGCGCTCGTGACGACGCTCATCCTCACGCCGATCATGACCTACTGGGTGCTGCCGTGGGTCACCCGCAGGCTGCACCGCTGGCTCACGCCCCGCGCGTAGCTACCAGGGCATCGGCCGCTCGGGCACGCGCGCCGAGTCGTCGGGGAGGTGCGGCAGCTCGCCGCCGCCGGCCCTGATGCAGAGCCAGCGCAGCTGCTCGGTGCCGTCGGGCGCGCAGCGCCAGGTGCGCGCGACGTCCTGGCCGACCCGCACGACGGTGCCGGGGCCGACCTCGACCACCTCGTCGTCGAGGCCCATCTGCCCGCGCCCCGAGAGGAACACGTAGAGCTCCTCGATGCGCGAGTGGGTGTGCCAGTAGCCGGCCTCCTCACCCGGTTCGAGCGCGTTCGCGGTGAGGCCGATGTACTGCATGGCGAGATCGTGGTCGACGACGCGTCGACCGTCGCGCGAGCTGTCGGGGCGGAATCCGCCGTGGTGTGCGCGCCAGTCGCCCTGCGCGCCGATCTCGAGTACCTCGTATGCCGTCATAGGGCCAAGCTACCGGCGTGCCCCGACGCTCGACTCGTCGGAAACCGACGATCTCCGTCGAGATCCCGACAGCGTCGGCCCTCAGCGCGCAGCGCCGATGCGACGCGAGAGCTCGGCGGCCGCCGAGCGCACGGCCGCGGCGATCTCCTCGGGGTGCGCCGCGGCATCCGAGTCGCCCCGATACGTGACCGCGATCGCGGCGGCCGGCCACCCCACGTGGTCGAGCACGACCGCGCCGACCGAGGCGAGGCCCTCGGTGACCTCGCCGTCCTCGCCGGCCCAGCCGGTCTCGCGCACCCGCTGCAGCACCTGCTTGAGCCGGCCGTACCGCCACTCGCCGGCGTCGCTCGGCGCCCCGCGCCAGGCGAACGCGGCCCGGTCGGGGTAGAGCGCGCGCAGCTGCGCGGGCGGCAGCGCGGCGAGCATCGCGCGACCGGTCGCAGTGAGGTGCGCGGGCAGGCGCACCCCGACGTCGGTGACGAGCGAGGGGCGACGCGGGGCGCGCTCCTCGACGAGGTAGAGCACGTCGCGACCGTGCAGCACGGCGAGGTGGCCGCTCTCGCCGATGCGGTCGACGAGGCCCGCGACGAGCGGGCCGCCGAGCCGCGCGAGCGGCTGCTGACGGCTGAACCCGCTCGAGAGCTCGAAGGCGGCGATGCCGAGGCCGTAGCGCCGCTCCTCGGGCAGGTGCACGACGAATCCGCGCTCCTGCATGACGGCGAGCAGGTGGTAGACGGTCGAGCGCGGCAGCTCGAGCGCCTGCGCGATCGTCGCGGCCGGCACCGGCCCGCGCTGCGCGGCGAGATGCGCGAGGATCGCGAGCGTCTGATCGGCCGCCGGCACCTTCGATGTCGCCATACCCGCGAGACTATCGTCCGGGATGCCAGACGGCCACGGTCGATCGGGCCTCCCGCGCGAGGCATCCACGCGGTGGAATATCAGACATGAGCAGCAACGTGACCTCGACCCCCTCTGCCGTCACGGTCGGCATCGCCGGCCTGAGCATCGACGACGTCGTCGCGGTGGCCCGCCACGGGGCCTCCGTCGTGCTCGACGACGCCGCCCTCGCCGAGGTCGCCGCGAGCCGCGAGATCATCGACGGCCTCGCCGCCGACCCGAACCCGCACTACGGCATCTCGACGGGCTTCGGCGCGCTCGCGACGACCTTCATCGCGGAGGACCGCCGCGCGCAGCTGCAGGCGAGCCTCGTGCGCTCGCACGCGGCCGGCTCGGGCGCCGAGGTCGAGCGCGAGGTCGTGCGCGCCCTCATGCTGCTGCGCCTCTCGACCCTTATGACCGGCCGCACCGGCGTGCGCCGCGAGACCGCCGAGACCTACGCGGCGATCCTCAACGCGGGCATCACGCCCGTCGTGCGCGAGTACGGCTCGCTCGGCTGCTCGGGCGACCTGGCCCCGCTCGCCCACTGCGCGCTCGTCGCGATGGGCGAGGGCGAGGTCCGCGACGCCTCCGGCGAGCTCACGGATGCCGCGGCCGCGCTCTCGGCCGCCGGCATCGCGCCGCTCCAACTCGGCGAGAAGGAGGGCCTCGCCCTCATCAACGGCACCGACGGCATGCTCGGCATGCTCGCCCTCGCCATCACCGACCTCCAGCTGCTGCTCACGACGGCCGACATCTCCGCCTCGATGAGCGTCGAGGGCCTCATGGGCACCGACGCCGTCTTCGCCGCCGACCTGCAGGCGCTCCGCCCGCAGCGCGGCCAGGCGATCTCGGCCTCGAACTTCCGCAAGCTGCTCGGCGACTCGCCGATCATCCACTCGCACAAGGGCCCCGAGGACGGCCGCGTGCAGGACGCGTACTCGCTGCGCTGCGCCCCGATCGTGCACGGCGCCGCCCGCGACACGGTCGCGCACGCGGTCGGCGTCGCCGAGGCCGAGCTCGCGAGCGCCGTCGACAACCCGGTGCTCACGAAGGACGGCCGGGTCGAGTCGAACGGCAACTTCCACGGCGCCCCCGTCGCCTACGTGCTCGACTTCCTCGCCATCGCCGCGGCGGATGTCGCGTCGATGTCGGAGCGCCGCACCGACCGCTTCCTCGACCGGGCTCGCAACCAGGGCCTGCCGCCGTTCCTCGCGCACGAGGTCGGTGTCGACTCGGGCCTCATGATCGCCCAGTACACCGCGGCGGGCATCGTCTCGGAGCTCAAGCGCCTCGCGGTGCCGGCCTCGGTCGACTCGATCCCCTCGTCGGCCATGCAGGAGGACCACGTCTCGATGGGCTGGGCCGCCGCCCGGAAGCTCCGCCGTTCCGTCGACGGGCTCGCGCGCGTGCTCGCGATCGAGGTCATGACGGCCGCCCGCGGACTCGCACTGCGCGCCCCCCTCGAGCCCGGCGCCCCGACGGGTGCCGTCGTCGCCCTCACCGAGTCGCTCGGCGCGGGCCCCGGTCCCGACCGCTTCCTCTCGCCCGAGATCGAGGCGATCACCGCCGCGGTGCTGTCGGGCGAGGTCGCCGCACGTGCGGCGGCGCACGTCGGCTCGCTCGACTGAGGTTCCGTCGCCGGGTTCCGGCACCGATCTCCGAGGATTCGAGGGGCGGCTCGCGCAGCGGGCCGCCCCTCGTCGGTCGTCGTCCGGGCCCCGCTGCGGCCTGCATCGGCTCCCCCGAAGAGGGCACGATCGCGACGATTCGAGATGTTGTGCCTCGCTCAGGCGGATGCAAGACTGAGGTACGTCGGCCCGAAAGCCCGGCAACCCGAACGGAAACCAATGCCGCACCGCTTCAGAGTCACCGCGAGAGACCCCTTCCGAGCGCGTCGCGCCCGGCCGAGCGGAACTGCGGTGGCGGCCGCCGCGATCGCGGTGCTGATCGGCATGAGCGTGGTCCCGCCGGCGGTGGCCGAGGAGACGGCACCGGTCGAGGCGACCGACACGACGACGAGCGACACGTCGGCCACCGAACCCGCGCCGAGCGATCCGGTGACGGTCGAGACGCCCGCCGAAGAGCCGACGCCGAGCGAGGAGCCGACCCCGACGGAGGAACCCACTCCGACGGAGGAGCCCACTCCGACGCCCGAGCCCACGCCGACCCCGACGCCGACCCCGACGCCCGAGCCCACTCCGACGCCGACCCCGACTCCCACTCCCACTCCCACGCCGACGCCGACCCCGACGCCGACTCCCGAGCCCACTCCGACGCCGGGAACCCCGCAGCCCGCTCCGAAGCCGACCACGGCTCCCCGGGCGCCGGTGGTGCTCGTCGGAGACGGTCCGTTCGCTCGGATCTCGACCACGACCGACTCGAACGTCGGCCCCCTGCTGAAGGCACGGGCGCGGCTCGAACGAGCAGTCGCAGCGCTGCGCGACGCCGAGGCCGAACTCGAGGCCCTGAGGTCGACGCGCGAGGTCGCCCGCGACATCGCGGAGCGCATGCAGTCGCTCGCCGACGACGCGCGCCATGACGCCGAAGTCGCCGCAGCGGGGTACCTCGCCGCATCGAAGGGCGGCAACGCCTCCCTCAACTCGATGGGCGCCGCGTTCGGCTCCGGGCGCGACCTGCTCGCCGGGCTCGGCGGAGTGGCGCGCATCTCCGACATCGCCGGCGACGCCGACCAACTGCTCGAGATCACCGCGAAGCGCGCTGCCGAGGCCGAATCGGCCGAGGCCCGTGCCGAGGAGGCCTGGGCCGCGGTCGACGAGATCGACGTCGACGCCGCCGAAGAGAAGGTCGCCGACGCCGAGCGCGCGGTGAACAAGGCCCGCTCGGCCCTGTCCGGGCTGAAGACGCGCGTGGCGTCGACGAGCGTCGCCTTCCTCGAGACGCTTCCGCAGGACTCCGGGCAGCTCAGCGACCAGGGCTGGTCGAATCCCGTCGAGAACGGCAGCCTCACCGACGGCTTCGGCCCCCGACCCAACAAGCCGCTGCCGGGCGTCAACGACTTCCACCGCGGCACCGACCTCGCCACCGGCTGCCGCAACCCGGTGTTCGCCGCGACCGCCGGTACCGTCGTCGAGGCCAGCGCGAACGGCTCGTACGGCAACTGGATCCTCATCGATCACGGCTCGGGCGTCTCGACCGGGTACGCCCACCTCATCGACGGCGGCATCCTCGTCGCGCCCGGCCAGAAGGTCTCGGCCGGCGAGCTCATCGGAGCGGTCGGCTCGACGGGCGCCTCGACCGGCTGCCACCTGCACTACGAAGTGCGGCTCGACGGCTCGGCGATCGACGCGATCCCGTTCATGGCGGCCCGCGGCATCGACCTCGGCTGACGGCGAGGCCTCCGGGCCACCGACCGCCTCAGGCGATGAGGCCGGCGCAGTGTGCCGCGGCCGAGTGCCCAGGTGAATTCGCGCCACCGCCTCGCGTCGACGAGTGCCGGACCTCCTCGATCCAATACGTTCGGATCATGACATCCCCGCAGCCGGCACCGGTCCTCCGCGTTCGTCCCCGAGTCTGGATCGGTCTCGCGATCTGGCTCGGCTACGTCATCGTCGTCTTCATCGTCGGCAAGCTCTCGGGCGTGCCGTACACCGAGATGGGCCGCGACGGCGGCACGCTCTTCCTCGGCGCGGGGCTCATGCTCATCGTGGGCGCGATCCTGCTCGCGATCACCGCGAGCCTGCTCGGCTGGTGGCGACCCGCCCTCTTCGACCGCAAGCACAGCGCCCGCTGGCCGATCTTCGTGCCCGTGATCATGGCGGTCGCGCTCGTGATCAACCTCGCCAGCACCGACTGGGGCTCGTACGACCTCGGCTTCTTCGCCGCGTCGATCGTGCTCATGCTCGTCGGCTTCACGGAGGAGATGGCGACCCGCGGCCTGCTGCTCGTGGGCCTTCGCAGCCGTCTCCACGAGGGCTGGGTGTGGTTCATCAGCTCGGCCGCGTTCGCCCTCATGCACCTCACGAACGCCCTCTCCGGGCAGGACATCGGCCTCACGATGACACAGGTCGGCATGGCGTTCCTCGGCGGCACGATCTTCTACATCCTGCGCCGCTCGACCGGCACCCTGATCTGGGCAATGGTGCTGCACGGGCTGTGGGACTTCTCGACCTTCGCCGTCGGCCACGGCACCCCCGGCCCGCTCGCCGCGCTCGCCTCCCCCGTCTTCATGCTCGCCGGCGCGCTCGGCCTCATCGTCGTCGCCTTCGTCATCCGCGGCGCCGACGAGCGCACCGACGCACCGCTTCCGGCTGCGAGCGCCGCGAGCCTCGCATGACCGCCGCCGCGACCGCGCGGTCGCCCTGGCGACGGTTCTGGGAGCACGGAGGATGGTGGCGGTCGCTGCTCGTCGTCGTCGCGTACTACGCGGTGTACCAGGGCGTCCCGCTGCTGTTCGCGCCGCTGTTCCCGGCCGGCGAGACCGACGAGGCCGCGATCGTCTGGATCTTCACGGCGATCCCGGTCGCGTTCGGCGGCCTCGTCCTCGTCGTGCTCGCCTGGTCGCTCGGCTGGCTGCGTGAACTCTTCGGCCCGCAGCCCATCCGCGGGAGCGGGTGGATGTGGATCGCGGTCGTCGCCGTGCTGCTCTTCAACGTGCTGCGCTTCGCGACGATCGACTACGGCGAGGCCGGAGCCGGCATCGTGGTCGCCTGGCTGGTGGCTGGTCTGTTCGTCGGATTCGCCGAGGAGACCCTCACCCGCGGCTTCGTGGTGAACCTGATGCGCAAGGGCGGGTACCGCGAGATCACGGTGGCCCTCGTCTCCGCGGCGCTCTTCGCGCTGCTGCACTCGGGCAACCTGCTCACGGGTCAGGCACTCGTCCCGACCCTGCTGCAGCTCGTCTACACGTTCGCGTTCGGCATCTGCATGTACCTCGCCCTGCGCGTCACCGGCCACCTGATCTGGCCGATCCTGCTGCACGCGACGACCGACCCGTCGATCTTCCTGCAGACCCTGCACCCGGCCGAGGGCCCGCTCACCGCGTTCGCGGCGCTGGGCAACCCCGTGGTCATCGTCACGGGCCTCGTGCTGCTCATCTTCATCCGCGGGAAGGTCGGCGAGAGCACGGCGGGTACCGGCCTGGTCGAGCCGGGCACCGCGGTCCCCGGGCGATAGACGCAGGGGATGCCGCCACTGCGGGTTCGCGGCATCCTGCACACCCGAGAACAGCCCCCGAGCCGACCAGACGCGGGGGCTGTTCTCGCCCCGCGGGCCGGGTCGTAGCCACGCCCGCCCGGCGCTGATTTCTGGGATCCCAGACGACCACCACGTGGCATCCGTTGCCGCACGGCATCGCGTGAGCGAGCATCGAACCATGACCGATGCACCCACCGCCGCCCCCGCAGGCCCCCGCACCGTTCGCGCCGCCCGCGGTACCGAACTCACCGCGAAGAGCTGGCAGACCGAGGCGCCGCTGCGCATGCTCATGAACAACCTCGACCCCGAGGTCGCCGAGCACCCCGAAGACCTCGTCGTGTACGGCGGCACCGGCAAGGCCGCCCGGAACTGGGAGGCGTTCGACGCCATCACGAAGACCCTCGAACGCCTCGAGCCCGACGAGACCCTCCTCGTGCAGTCGGGCAAGCCGGTGGGCGTCTTCCGCACGAACGTGTGGGCACCGCGCGTGCTCATCGCGAACTCGAACCTCGTGGGCGACTGGGCGACGTGGCCCGAGTTCCGCAAGCTCGAGGCCGAGGGCCTCATGATGTACGGCCAGATGACGGCCGGTTCGTGGATCTACATCGGCTCGCAGGGCATCCTGCAGGGCACGTACGAGACCTTCGCCGCGGTGGGCCGCAAGCTCATCGCCGAGGGACGCGGGAGCGCGCTCGGCGAAGCGCGCAGCGAGAGCGAGGGCCCGCTCGCCGGCACCCTCACGCTCACGGGCGGCTGCGGCGGCATGGGCGGCGCGCAGCCCCTCGCCGTCACCCTCAACGACGGCGCCTGCCTCATCGTCGACGTGGACGAGACGCGTCTGCGCCGCCGCGTCGGCAAGCGCTACCTCGACGAGGTCGAGACCGACCTCGACACCGCGATCGCCAAGGTCCTCAAGGCCAAGGAGGAGCGGCGCGGCTGGTCGGTCGGCGTCGTCGGCAACGCCGCCGAGGTCTTCCCCGAGATCCTGCGCCGCCACCGCGCCGGCGAGCTGACCGTCGACGTCGTCACCGACCAGACGAGTGCGCACGACCCGCTGGCCTACCTGCCCGAGGGCGTCTCGGTCTCCGAGTGGAAGCAGGCCGCGGCCGCCGACCCCGAGGGCTTCACGCGCAAGGCGCAGGCGTCGATGGCGCACCACGTGCAGGCGATGGTCGAGTTCCAGGACGAGGGCGCCGAGGTGTTCGACTACGGCAACTCGATCCGCGACGAGGCCCGCAAGGGCGGCTACGACCGGGCCTTCGAGTTCCCGGGCTTCGTGCCCGCGTACATCCGCCCGCTCTTCTGCGAGGGCCTCGGGCCGTTCCGCTGGGTCGCGCTCTCGGGCGACCCCGAAGACATCCGCGTCACCGACGAGGCCATCAAGGAGCTCTTCCCCGAGAAGAAGCACCTGCACAAGTGGCTCGACGCCGCCGCCGAGCGCGTCGAGTTCGAGGGCCTGCCCGCCCGCATCTGCTGGCTCGGCTACGGCGAGCGGCACAAGGCCGGCCTCCGATTCAACGAACTCGTCGCCGAGGGCAAGTTGAAGGCGCCGATCGTGATCGGCCGCGACCACCTCGACTCGGGCTCGGTCGCGAGCCCGTACCGCGAGACCGAGGCGATGAGGGACGGGTCCGACGCGATCGCCGACTGGCCCCTGCTCAACGCGCTCACGGCGGCATCGTCGGGTGCGACGTGGGTGTCGATCCACCACGGCGGCGGCGTCGGCATCGGCCGCTCCATCCACGCGGGCCAGGTCTCCGTCGCCGACGGCACCGAGCTCGCCGCGGCGAAGCTCACGGCGCTGCTCACGAACGACCCCGGCATGGGCGTCATCCGTCACGTCGACGCGGGATACGAGCGGGCGATCGAGGTGGCGCGCGAGCGCGGCGTCGACGTACCGATGCTCGACGCCTGAGCGACCCACCCCGACGATCGAAAGGCGACCCGGATGCCTCGCGCCACCCTCATCACGAACATCGGCGAACTCGTCACGAACGACGAGCAGCCCGGCCGCGAAGGCGGTCGGCTCGGCATCGTGCGCGATGCCGCGGTGCTGATCGACGACGGCCTCGTGACCTGGGTCGGCCCGGCATCCGACGCCCCCGCGCAGACCGCCGACGCCGGCGTCGAGCTCCTCGACGCCGGCGGCCGCGCGGTCATCCCCGGGTTCGTCGACAGCCACACCCACCTGGTGTTCGGCGGCGACCGCGCCGAGGAGTTCGCCGCACGCATGGCGGGCAACCGCTACGAGGCGGGCGGCATCCGTTCGACCGTGGCCGCGACGCGCGCCGCAACCGACGACGAGCTGCGGGCGCGCCTCGCGGGCTTCGTCGCCGAGCTGCACGCGCAGGGCACGACGACCTTCGAGATCAAGTCGGGCTACGGCCTGAGCGTCGCCGACGAGGAGCGGCTCGTGCGCCTCGCCCGCGAGGTGACCGAGGAGGTCACCTTCCTCGGCGCGCACGTCGTGCCGTTCGAGTTCCGCGAGGACCCCCGCTTCGACGGCGACCAGGCCGCGGCGGGCGACGCGTACGTCGACGTGGTGATCGGCGAGATGCTCGCCGCGTGCGCCCCGCACTCGCGCTGGGTCGACGCGTTCTGCGAGCGGGGTGCGTTCACCGCCGAGCAGTCACGCCGGGTGCTCGAGGCCGGCGCGGCCGTGGGCCTCGGCGTACGCGTGCACGGCAACCAGCTCGGCGAGGGCGAGGGCGTCCGCCTCGCGGTCGAGCTCGGCGCCGCCTCGGTCGACCACTGCACCTTCCTCAGCGACGCGGATGTCTCGGCCCTCGCCTCGTCCGACACGGTCGCGACGCTCCTGCCGGGGGTCGAGTTCTCGACCCGCCAGCCCTACCCCGACGCGCGCCGGCTGATCGACGCGGGCGTCACCGTCGCGCTCGCGAGCGACTGCAACCCGGGGTCGAGCTTCACGAGCTCGATGCCGTTCTGCATCGCGGTGGCCGTGCGCGACATGGGCATGACCCCGGCCGAGGCGCTCTGGGCGTCGACGGCGGGCGGGGCGCTGGCCCTCCGTCGTGACGACGTCGGTGCGATCCGCCCCGGGCTGCGCGCCGACCTCGTCGAGCTCGACGCACCGAGCCACCTGCACCTGGCCTACCGCCCGGGCGTGCCGCTCGTGCGGCGCGTCATCGCGGGCGGCGTGACGAGGGCGTAGCATCGACCGCGACCGCGACCGCGATCGCCGGGCGGCTCGACGCCCCTGCGTCGCGATCGCGACGAGGTGTACGCTGCGGGCATGAACGGATGGCGGCATCCGGAGACGATCACATGCTGAGCGGCGAACTGGTCGCCCTCGCCCCGGTGCGTGCCGACGAGCTCGACGCGTTCTGCGCGGCGCACGTCGACATCCGCACGCGGGGTGCCTACTTCCCGCTCGGCGTGGTCTCCGAATCGGTGCTGCGAGCGCGGTTCGCGGAGCACGGGTTCTGGGAGCGCGACGAGGGCACGCTGCTCATCCACGATCGGGGCGGGCGGATCGTCGGCCACATCGAGTTCTTCACGCCCGTGAACTACTGGGACGCCTTCGAGCTCTCGTACCAGCTCCACGGCGACGCCCACGCGGGTCACGGCTACACGACCGAGGCGGTGCAGCTGCTCGTCGACTACCTGTTCGGGTCCAAGAAGCAGCACCGCATCCAGCTCGTGATCGTGCCTGAGAACGCGGCAAGCAGGCGCGTCGCCGAGAAGTGCGGGTTCACGTACGAGGGGCGGCTGCGTGGCGCCTTCTTCAACAGCGGCACGAATCACGACGTCGACCTGTTCGGGCTGGTCCGCAGCGATCCGAGACCCTGGCAGCCGGTCGACCGCTGACCCCGTGGCGTCAGTGCTTGGGGGTGTCGACCCCGAGGAGTTCGCCGGTGCCCTCGACGAGCTCGGCCCACGAGTCGACGCCGACCCGGCACTCGACGACGGCGCAGGTCGGCAGCTCGACCCATTCGCCGGTGAGCTCGCCGACGGCGTCGCTCATGCCGGGGTTGTGGCCGACGAGCATGGCGACCTCGAGCGCATCGTCGAGGCCCGCGGCGACGGCGAGGATGCTCCGATCCGAGGCCGCGTAGAGCTTGCGCTCCTCGACGACGTGATCATCGCCGATGCCGAGGGTACGCGCCAGCAGCCGCGCCGTGCTGCGCGCCCGCACCGCCGTGCTCGTCACGATGCGATCGGGTCGGACTCCGCGTTCGGCGAGCCGGTGCCCCATCGCCGGGGCGTCGCGCAGGCCGCGGTCGTTCAACGGGCGATCGTGGTCGTCGAGCATCGGATCGCCCCAGTCCGACTTCGCGTGCCGCACGAGGTAGAGCGTCTTCACCCCTCCAGCGTGGCACCGTTCGCGGCGGGCCACAACGCCGCGACGGGGCACGACTCGGCGCGCGACACGGCTCAGCGCGCGGCGACCCCCGCGAGGAACTCGAGCACGCAGAGCGCGGCGAGACGTACCGTGCGTCCGTCGGGGGCGTCGGCGCTCGCGTCGACCTCGGCGAGGTCGGCGCTCACGACCCGCGCGTCGCCCGCCGCAGCCCGCACGAGGGCACGGAGCTCCCAGGCGGCGAGACCGCCGGGCATCGAGGCGGGGCATCCGGGCACGACCGCGCGGTCGCAGGCGTCGACGTCGATGTCGAGGTGCACGGGGCCGCCGGCCGCGCCGGCGATCTCGAGCGCCTCGGCCATGACCTCGGCGGGGCGGCGGCCGTGCAGCTCGTCGCGGTGGATCACGGTGATGCCGAGCTCGGCGGCCCGCCGGGCGTACTCGGCCGAGTTGGCGAAGTCGGCGATGCCGATCTGCACGATGCGGCGGGGGTCGAGGCCGGCCTCGACGAGGCGGCGCACGGGCGAGCCGTTCGAGACGCCGTCGCGCAGGTCGTAGTGGGCGTCGATGGTGACGAGACCGGCGGTGGCCAGCCGGTCGCCGTAGGCGCCGAGGGCCGTCGCGACCGTGAGCGAGTTATCGCCGCCGAGCGCCATCACGGTCTCGGCGCGCTCGAGCAGACCGGCGACCCGGGCGCGCGTGCGCGCCTCGCCCTCGGGGCCGTCGGGCTCGACGATGTCGCCCGCGTCGACGACGGCGAGCTCGCCGAGGTCGACGGCGTCACGGCCCTCCTGCCGGCTCGGAACCAGGGCCGGGCTGTAGCGGCGCAGCGCCGCGCGGATCGCCGCAGGCGTCGTGTGCGCGTTCGTGGGCGAGAGCGAGGTGCGCCAGGCGGGCACGCCGAGCAGCGCGAGCGCGGCGGATGCCTCGGGGCCGAGCGCCTCGGGCGCGGGCCAGCCGCCTGCGCGGGGCCAGAGGGGATCATGCGAGAGTGCGACGTCGGCCATGCCCCCACGCTACGAGGCGCCGCCACGCGCGCCCAGCCCTCGCGCGGGCTCCGCGTCTGCGATCCCGGACGTCGACCGCATACCGGAGCACCTGCCCCGCGCTCTTCAGGACGAACGCGGACACGCCCCGCATGCGGGCCCGAGCCCGCGTCATCCTGAGAAGTGCAGCGCTCCGGTCACCCGGCGAGCGTGGCGCTCTCGTCGAGCCGCTCGACGAGCTCGCGCTCGCGTTCCGCGCCGAGTCCGGCGCCGCGCGGACGCTCGAGCCCCTGCTCGCGCTCCCAACCGAGGAGATCGGTGAGCGTCTCGACGAGGGGGCGGGGCACGAACCCCTCTGCGCGGGCCGCCGCGTTCGAGCGGTCCTGGAAGGCCGCCCACGTCGGATCGACGATCCAGAGCGGCAACGAGTCGGGCCCCGACCATTCGGCGACGCCGTGGTCGACCAGCCACTCGGGCGACGCGAGCCGCACGTCGCGGTCGTGCCCGCCGACCGCTCGCGCGAGCGCGAGGTAGGCGCCGAAGGTCGACCGGTCGCCGACGGCGTTGAACGCCCCGGTGAGTCGACGCTCGACGGCGTCGAGGGTCCACGTCACGAGGTCGCGCACGTCGATGAGTTGGGCGGCGGCGTCGGGGATGTCGGGAACGAGCATCGGCTCGCCGTCACGGGCGGCGCGCGCGACCCAGTACCCGCTCCGGCCCGAGGCGTCGCCGGGGCCGCCGATGAGTCCGGGCCTGATGACGAGCAGCCGA
Organism: Agromyces sp. NPDC058126; assembly: GCF_042884595.1. Classification (NCBI taxonomy): domain Bacteria; kingdom Bacillati; phylum Actinomycetota; class Actinomycetes; order Micrococcales; family Microbacteriaceae; genus Agromyces; species Agromyces sp. NPDC058126. Next base: position 683,226 of record NZ_JBHVTS010000002.1, read on the forward strand.
TCGTCGAGCGCCTCGCGGTAGGCCTGCTCGATCGCGGACTTCGCCTCGCCGTAGCTCTCGGGCGTCGAGTCGTCGGACTCGAGGGGCGGAAGGAGCTCGGCCGACTCGTCGGCTCCGGGCTCGTCATGGCGCGCGTAGACGTTGCCCGAGGAGATGAAGGTCCAGTGGCGGGCGTGCGGGGCGAGCGCCTCGGCGGCGCGCCGGGCGAAGCCGGGCTGTCTCGTCACGTCGATCACCGCGTCCCATTCGCGGTCGAGTACCGCGTCGTAGGCCTCCGGCTGCGAGCGGTCGCCGATCACGAGCCGCGCACCGGGCGCCACCTCTCCCGTCTCACCCCGGGCGAGGCACGTCACGTCGTGCCCGCGCCGCAGCGCCTCCCGGGCGAGTTCGCGTCCGAGCCATTGCGTGCCGCCGAGAATCAGGATGTCCATCCGGCCATCCCAGCAGATGTCGCCGGTGCGCGGGAGAGCTGTTCGCCGAGCGCGGATCGCTCGCGTCAGGGTGCCACCTCGGAATAGCGTCGAGGACATCGGAGTTTCTCCCTTGTGAATACCCCACTGGGGTATTAACCTGAGGCCAGAGACGCAGGAGGGCGGGCGCAATGAGCACCGGCAGGAACGAGACGCACACGGGGCACGATCACTCGGGGCACACCGGGCACGACCATGCGGGCCACGGCGCGCAGCCCGAGCATGGGCCGCAGGCCCACGCCCACGCCGCCACTACGCCGGCCGCCCACGCCCACCACGAGGCATCCGCCCACCCGGACGCCGGGCACGACCCGCACGCCGGGCACGACATGAGCGGCCACGCCGGGCACGATCCCCACGCCGGCCACGACATGAGCGGCGACGAGCACGCCGGGCACGACATGAGCGGCCACGGCGGGCATGCGGGTCACGGCGACCACGTCGGCCAGTTCCGGCGTCTGTTCTGGATCATGCTCGTCATCGCGATCCCGACGATCGCGTTCAGCCCGATGTTCGCGTCGATCCTCGGCTACACCCTGCCCGACAACGCGATCGTCCCGTGGATCTCGCCGGTGCTCGGCACGGTCATGTACTTCTGGGGCGGCAAGCCGTTCCTCACCGGCGCCTGGTCGGAGCTCAAGACGCGCAAGCCCGGCATGATGCTGCTCATCGGCCTGGCGATCACGGTCGCGTACTTCGCGAGCCTCGGCGCGAGCCTCATGCTGCTCAGCCACCACCTCGACTTCTGGTGGGAGCTCGCGCTCCTCATCGTGATCATGCTGCTCGGCCACTGGATCGAGATGCGCTCGATCATGCAGGCCTCGAGCGCGCTCGACGCGCTCGCCGCGCTCCTGCCCGACGAGGCCGAGCGCGTGATCGACGGCCCCGACGGCGCACCCGTCACCGAGACGGTCTCGCCCGCCGAGCTCACGGTCGGCGACCTCGTGGTCGTCCGCCCGGGCGGGCGCGTGCCGGCCGACGGCGAGGTCGTCGAGGGCACCGCCGCCATGGACGAGTCGATGATCACCGGCGAGTCGGTCGCCGTCGGCCGCGGCCCGGGCGACCAGGTCGTCGCGGGCACCGTCGCGACCGACACCGCGATCCGCGTACGGGTCGGTGCCGTCGGCGACGACACGGCGCTCGCCGGCATCCAGCGGCTCGTCGCCCAGGCGCAGGCCTCGAGTTCGCGCGCCCAGCGCCTCGCCGATCGCGCCGCCGGCTGGCTCTTCTGGTTCGCGCTCGGCGCCGCGGTGATCACGGCCATCGCCTGGACCATGCTCGGCAACCCCGACGATGCGGTCGTCCGCACCATCACCGTGCTCGTGATCGCCTGCCCCCACGCCCTGGGCCTCGCCATCCCGCTCGTCGTCTCGATCGCGACCGAGCGGGCCGCCCGCGGCGGCGTGCTCGTGACCGACCGCCTCGCCCTCGAGACGATGCGCACGGTCGGCGCGGTTCTCTTCGACAAGACGGGCACCCTCACGAAGGGCGAGCCGGCGGTGACGGATGCCGCGGCCGCACCCGGCTTCGACCTCGACGCCGTCCTGGCCGACGCGGCCTCCGCCGAAGCCGACAGCGAGCACCCGCTCGCGAAAGCCATCGTCGCCGACGCGGCGCACCGCGGCCTCGCGGTGTACGGCGCCACCGAGTTCGAGGCGTCCGCCGCGATCGGTGTGCGCGCGAAGGTCGGCGACCGCATCGTGCAGGTGGGCGGCCCCGGGCTGCTCGCCCGCGAGGGACTCGACGTGCTCGAGGCATCGGCCCCCTGGGCCGAGGCCGGATCGACGGTGCTGCACGTCGTCATCGACGGGCGGGTCGCCGGTGCGATCGCGCTGGCCGACGAGATCAGGCCCGAGTCGCGCGAAGCGGTCGACGCGCTGCACGCGCTCGGCGTGCAGGTCGTGATGATCACGGGCGACGCGGAACCGGTGGCCCGCACGGTCGCCGCCGAGCTCGGCATCGACCGCGTCTATGCGGGCGTGCGCCCCGAAGACAAGGCCGCGAAGGTGCAGGAGCTGCAGCACGAGGGCCTCTCGGTCGCGATGGTCGGCGACGGCGTCAACGACGCCCCGGCGCTCGCGCAGGCCGACGTCGGCATCGCGATCGGCGCCGGAACCGACGTGGCGATCGCCTCGGCCGGCGTGATCCTCGCCTCGAGCGACCCTCGCTCGGTGATCTCGGTGATCGAGCTGTCGCGCGCGAGCTACCGCAAGATGAGCCAGAACCTCTGGTGGGCCGCCGGCTACAACCTCGTCTCGGTGCCGCTCGCGGCAGGCATCCTCGCGCCCATCGGGTTCGTGATGCCGATGTCGGTCGGGGCGATCCTGATGAGCCTGTCGACGGTCATCGTCGCCGCGAATGCGCAGCTGCTGCGTCGCCTCGACCTGCGCCCCGAGGCGTCGGCGCGAGCGGTCCTCGGACGGTCGACGAGCCGGGCCCCCGAACCGGTGCGCGAGCCGGTGGGCTGAGCCCCGCCGAACCTCCGCGAAGCGGGGCGTCCTCTGAGAGGCGCCCCCGCTCAGGTCCGCCCACGGGATGACTCGGGCTGACCGAGCGTACGCCGGAGGATGGATCTTCAGCCCGGGCTGCGGCCATGTGCGAAGTAGAACCGCTGGTCAGCGGTAATTTCAGCCGAACTCATTCTCAGGTTCAGGCAGCCGGCTCCCCCGTAGCCTCGGTGCGCCGCCCTCCAGCGGGTGGCACGAGAGAACGGATGCACATGACCACCAGGACCATGAACACGACCACCACGACCCTGCTCGGCGCGGCCGTGCTCGTCACCGCCGTCGTCGGGCTCACCGGATGCAGCGAGCTCGGCGACGTCGACCGCTCGCTCGACGAGCGCGGCGCCGGGCACACCGTCGAGGTGGCCTACGAGACCGGCGCCGAGGGGCTCGCCGACGAGCGCGTGCAGCTTCCGGACTGGGTGCCGGCCGAGGCATCCGAGATCACCGAGAAGGTGCGCACCACCGGCAGCGAACGCCTCCTCCGACTGAAGGCCGATGCGTCGATGCTCGCCGAGCAGTGCGAGGCGTGGCCCGTCGGTACGCCTCCGCAGCGAGCGGACGAGCAGAACACCTTCGGCGAAGAGATCACGTACCGCGACGCACCGACGATGCGGGCCACGTGGTGGGCAGACGGCATCGAGCGCTCCGCGTCGCTGGTCTGCGGTGCGACCTGGTGGGTCGCCGAAGCCGACGGCTGGGTCTACGCCTTCTCGCCCGAACGGCAGATGACCGAGATCGAGGAGGCATCGACGCTCGGATGAGGTGTGCCGCGCGCGTCACACGAACTCGAGCAGCCGCTCGATCATGATGATGCGCCGGGCCGCCTCGATGAGCGCGAGGTGCGAGAACGCCTGCGGGAAGTTGCCGAGGTGCTGCCCCGTCTCGGTGTCGAGCTCCTCGGCGAGGAGGCCCAACGGCGAGACGATGCGCAGCAGCTTCTCCATGAGCGCCTTCGCGCGTGCGCCCTCGCCGATGATGGTCAGCGCCGAGACGAGCCAGAACGAGCAGATGAGGAACGTGCCCTCGCGCCCCGACAGCCCGTCGTCGGTCTCCTCCGTGCGATACCTGAGCACGAACCCGTCGGCGGTCAGCTCGTCGGCGATCGCGAGCACCGTCGCCCGCAGCCGCTCGTCGTCGGGCGCAAGGAACCCGTAGATCGCCGCGAGGAGCGCGGAGGCGTCCAGTGCGTCGGTGCCGTAGTGCTGGCGCAGCACGCCGCGTCCACTCACCCCCTCGGCGAGGAGGTCGGCGGCGATCTCGTCGGCGACGGCACGCCAGCGCACGACGTCCTCATCGGCACCGACGAGCTCTGCGAGCTTCGACGCCCGGTCGAGCGCGACCCAGCACATGATCTTCGACGACACGTAATGCTGCGGTTCGCCCCGCGCCTCCCAGATGCCCTGATCGGGCTCGCGCCAGACCGCCGTCGCGCACTCGGCCTGCGACCGGATGACCGGCCAGAGCGTGCGCGGCACGCGCTGGCTCTGCCGGGCGTGCATGAGGATCGCGTCGAGCACCGCGCCGTACAGGTCGTTCTGGCGCTGGGCGAACGCCCCGTTGCCGATGCGCACCGGGCGGGCGCCGCGGTGACCCGTCAGGTGATCGAGCGTCGTCTCGGTGAGATCGCGGCGTCCGTCGATGCCGTACATGATCTGCAGCGAACCGTCGCCGTTCGGCTCGAGCCCGGAGAGGAACTCGACGAACTCGTCGGCCTCCCAGTCGAGGTCGAGGTAGTGCAGCGCCTGCACCGTGAACGACGAGTCGCGGATCCAGTTGTAGCGGTAATCCCAGTTGCGCTCGCCACCCGGTGTCTCGGGCAGTGAGGTCGTGAGGGCGGCGACGGTCGCTCCCGTCGGCATGTAGGTGAGCCCCTTGATCGTGAGCGCCGAACGCTCGAGTGCCTCGCGCCACGGGTGGTCGGGGATCGTCGCATCGGCGAGCCAGTCGCGCCAGTAGGCGACCGTCGTCTCGAGCTGGGCCGCCGCCTCCTCGACGGTCTCCGGCCCGGCGAGGTCGTCGGCCCACGACAGCGAGCAGAAGGCGCGTTCGCCGGCGCGCAGCGTGTGCCGTGCGCGCACGTGACCGCCCTGGACGCCCAGCGGGAGATCCGATCGCAGCCGCAGCTCGGTGCCGGCGCCGCTCGCCGTGGCACAGTGCACGTCGGTCGACACCCAGTCGGCCTCGGTCCTGCCGTAGTCGAACACCGGCTCGCAGATGAGCTCGAGCTCGACGTGCCCGTCGAGGCAGGTCACGGTGCGCACGAGGCAGTGCCCGGCGTCGTCGTCGGCCGGGGCACGGGTGTGCGGGGTGGTCGTGTCGGGCTCGGATCGGGGCAGGATCGTGAGTGCGTCGCGCACCTCGGCCCAGCCCGTCGGGGTCTTCCACGTCGTGACGAGCACGTTGGTGCCGGGTTCGTAGTTCCGCGCCGACGGGGCGTTGACGTCGAACGGCCCGAATCTGAAGTACCCGGCCTGCCGGTCGAGGATCGTGGCGAAGACACTGGGCGCATCGAATCGGGGCGGGCAGAGCCACGCGATCGCCCCGTCGGGGGCGACGAGCGCGCCGGTATGGCAATCGGAGAGGAACGCGAACGAGGCGATCGGCGGGAAGGGCGACCGGGCGACGGCGCCCTGCATCTGGGGCGCCCGGCCCGACCTGGCCGGGCGGTCCGTCCGGTCGGCGCTCACGAGGCCTCCGGCGGGAGCTCGCGGATGACGGCGAGGAAGCGGTCGACGTCGGTCTCGGTGCGTTCCATGGGCCCTCCGAACACGGTCGGTCTCGGCGGGGGCCGGGCGAACGGTCGTCGCTTCGCCGCACCCCCACCTCGACCGTAGCCCTTCGATCACCGTTCGAGCAGTGCTCGAACGGGATCGATTCCGCGCCGGCCGGGCGCGACGACGACTCAGCCCGCGACGACCTCGTACCCGGCCTCCTCGACGGCCGCGGCGACGGCCGCATCGGCGAGCGGGGCGCTGCTGCGCACCGTGACGGTCGAGACGCCGCCCGCGACGAGCGCGACGTCGACCGAGTCGACGCCCTCGAGCGCGCCGAGCTCCGCGCTCACGTGACGCACGCAGCTGCCGCAGGTCATGCCGGCGACGGCGTAGTCGGCGCTCACGAGCTCGGCGAGGCCGGATGCCACGGCCGCGCCCTCGGTCTTCGTCGCCGAGGAGTCGGGGATCGCGCAGCACGAGCACGAGGCGTCCGCACCGCTCGAATCGGCGAGGGCGAGTTCGGTGGCGCCCGCGGGCATGGCGGTGGCGAAGTTCTCGGTGGTCATGGGGCGTCCTTCCGTCGGTTCGATGGAAACTATACCCCGGTGGGGTATTAGGGTGCAAACGATCCGGTCCGGCGGGTGACCTCGTCGGCGCCGCCTGACAACATGGGCGAAGAAAGTTCCGCCGTGGTGTCGATCTCGCCGTCGCCCGTTCGACGCATGAGTGAGGCGGGCACTTCGGCCCGACCCGAACACGAATCCCGAACGAGGAGAACACCGTGAAGTACATGCTGATCATGCGATCGAACGACGCCGCCGTCGAGGCCTACGAGCAGCTCGACTTCAACGAGGTCATCGCCGCGATGGGCGCCTACAACGAGTCGCTCATCAAGGCCGGCGTGCTGCTCGCCGGCGAGGGCCTGGCCGACGCCAAGGAGGGCTTCGTCGTCGACTTCGAGACGACTCCCCCGGTCGTGACCGACGGCCCGTACGGTGAGACGAAGGAGCTGTTCAACGGCTTCTGGATCATCCAGGCGCAGAGCCCCGAGGAGGCGGCGGAGTGGGCGAAGCGCTGCCCGCTCGGGCCGGGCGCGAAGCTCGAGGTGCGCCGCGTCAACGAGCTCGAGGACTTCCCGCAGGACAACGAGTGGATCCAGAAGGAGGCCGGCTGGCGCGACGAGCTCGAGGGCAAGGTCGGCTGAGATGACCGCAGCGGATGCCTCGGGCACGGCCGGGCCGGCCAACGCCGACGCCGACCGTGCCCGGCGCGCCGTCGCGGCGGTGTGGCGCATCGAATCGGCCCGCATCGTCGCGACGCTCGCCCGATTCACCGGCGACGTCGGCCAGGCCGAGGACCTCGCGCAGGAGGCGCTCCTCGAAGCGCTCAAGCAGTGGCCCGACGAGGGCGTGCCGAACAATCCCGGCGCGTGGCTCACGGCCGTCGCGAAGCGCCGGGCGATCGACGGCTGGCGCCGCCGCGAGCGGCTCGACGAACGGTACGCGGCCATGGCGCGCGACCTCGAGCAGCACGACGGCGAGGCATCCGACACCTTCTGGGACCCGGACACGATCGACGACGACGTGCTGCGGCTCGTCTTCGTCTCGTGCCACCCCGTGCTCTCGCGCGAGGCGCAGATCGCCCTCACCCTGCGCATCGTCGGCGGCCTCTCGAGCGAGGAGGTCGCGCGCGCGTTCCTCGTGCCGACCGCGACGATCCAGCAGCGCATCGTGCGCGCGAAGAAGACCCTCGCCGCGGCGAACGTGCCGTTCGCGGTGCCCGAGCCGAACGAGTACCCCGAGCGCCTCGCGTCGGTGCTGCACGTGCTCTACCTGATCTTCAACGAGGGCTACCTGCCCGCCTCGGGCGGCGAATGGGTGCGAGCGGATGTCTCGGCCGAGGCCCTGCGGCTCGCCCGCATGGTGGCGGGGCTCATGCCTCGCGAGCCCGAGGCGCAGTCGCTCGTGGCGCTGATGGAGTTCACTGCCGCCCGCTTCCCGGCGCGCACCGCCCGCGACGGCAGCGCGATCCCGCTCGACCAGCAGGACCGCTCCCGCTGGGACCGCGCGCAGATCGCGCGCGGGCAGGAGGCGCTCGCCCGCGCCGACCGCATCGGCCGTGGTCGTGCGGCCTACGGGCTGCAGGCCGCGATCGCCGGATGCCACGCCGTCGCCCCGACCGCCGACGACACCGACTGGGCGCAGATCGTGGTGCTGTACGAGGCGCTCGGACGCATCGCCCCCTCCCCCGTCGTCGACCTCAACCGCGCCGCGGCGATCGCGATGGCGACCGGGCCCGCCTCGGCGCTGCGGGTCGTCGACGAACTCGTCGCAACGGGCCGGCTCGCGGGCTACCCGGCGCTGCCCGCCGTGCGCGGAGAGCTGCTCGCGCGGCTCGGACGCACCGACGAGGCGCGCGCCGAGCTCGAGACCGCCGCCCGGCTCACGGGCAACGAGCGCGAGCGCGACGCGCTCCTGGCGAAGGCCGCCAAGCTGGCCGGCTGACGGACGCACCGCCGTCGGCGGTCGCTCGGGCGACCGCCGACGGGGTCAGCGGGGCTGCGGGCTTCCGGGCTCGTCGTCGTCGCGGGTCTCGGTGGGCCCGGCCGACTCGCTCGGACTGCCCGGCTCCTCGGCCGTGCTCGGCTCGGCCGGCTCGACCGGTTCGCTCGGCTCGGCCGACTCTGCCGGTTCGACCGACTCGGTGGGCTCGCTCGGCGCGGCATCCGGCCACGGCGCGACCGGCCCGGCCGCCGTCGAGGTCGCAGGAGTGGACCCTGCGGGAGCCTCGGGCGACGCGGGAGCCTCGGACGCAGCAGGAGCCTCGGGCGCAGCAGGAGCCGCGCGCGCAGCGTCCGCCGCTGCGGTCGCCACCGCCGCGGGCACCGGAGCCGTGTCGTCCGGACGGCCCGCGGCCTTCGCCGCACGCTTGTCCCGGCGTCGTTCGCGCCCGCCCTCGACGAGGTCGTAGAGCACGGGCAGCACGACGAGCGTGAGCAGCGTCGACGAGAGCAGACCGCCGATCACCACGATCGCGAGCGGCTGCGAGATGAACCCGCCGTGCCCGGTGATGCCGAGCGCCATCGGCAGGAGGGCGAAGATCGTCGCGAGCGCCGTCATGAGGATCGGGCGGAGTCGTCGGGAGGCACCGTGCACGAGCGCGTCGCGCACGTTCATGCCCCGGTCGCGGTACTGGTTCACGAGGTCGACGAGCACGATCGCGTTCGTCACGACGATGCCCACGAGCATGAGCACGCCGACGAGCGAGGCGACGCCGAGCGGGATGCCGGTGATCACCTGGAGCGCGATCGCACCGGTCGCCGCGAACGGCACCGACACGAGCAGCAGCAGCGGCTGCAGCAGCGAGCGGAACGTCGCCACCATCACGATGTAGACGATCAGGATCGCGGCGAGCAGCGCGAGGCCCAGCTGCGAGAACGACTCCTGCTGGTCGGCGGTGACGCCGCCGAGCGAGGCCGTCGTGCCCTCGGGCAGGTCGACCGCGCTCACCGCGGCCTGCACCTCGCCGCTCGCCGTGCCGAGGTCGTCGCCCGCGGGCGTCGCCGCGACGGTCGAGCTGCGCAGGCCCTGCACGGTCGTGACCGAGGCCGGCCCGTCGACCTGCTCGACGGTCGCGAGGGTGTCGAGTCGCACGACCCCGGCCGGCGTCGGCACCTCGAGCGCCGAGAGCTCCTCGACCGACACGGGCGGGTTCTCGCTCGCGAGGTAGATCGTGAGGGTCTTCTCGTCGATCACGACCGAGCCGGCGTTCTGCGGCTGCATCGCCGCCGAGACGAAGCCGCCGAGGGCGACCTCCGAGTAGCCCGCCGCCGCGGCATCCGCCCGGTTCACCTCGACCGCGACGTACGGTCGCGACTCCGACAGGTTCGAGGTGACCTGCGACACCGAGTCCACGCCCTCGAGCTCGTCGACGACCGCGTCGGTCGCGGCTTGCAGGTCTTCGGCGTTCGAGGCGGTGATATCGACCTCGATGTCGTTCGAGGCGCCGAAGCCGCTCGAGGCGGCGATCGAGACCTCGCCGACGTCGTCGAGGCCGTCGAGCTCCTCGCGCACCTCCGCCTGCAGGGCGTCCTGGTCGGCATCCTCATCGGTCGTCACCGAGTAGGTGACGGTCGCGCCGCCGCCGCCGAACGCCGCGGCGAGCGGGTTCGAGCCCGAGCCGATCGACGTCTGCACCGTCTCGACGCCCTCGGTGTCGCGGATGACCTGCTCGACCGGCTTCGACGCCTCGTCGAGCGCCTCGAGGCTCGTGCCGATCGGCAGCTCCTGCGTGACGCGGAAGGTGTTCTGCCCCGAGGAGCCGAGGAAGTTGGTCTTCATCAGCGGGATCATCGCGCCCGTGCCGACGAGCACCAGCACGGCGATCATGAGCGTGATCACGCCGTGCTTCAGCGTCCATCCGATGATCGGCAGGTAGCCGCGCTGGAGGCGCGAGGGGTGCTCGAGCTCGTCGGGCGCGACCGGCTTCACGGCGGTTCGGGTGGATGCCTCGCGCCCGCCTCCCGCAACGGGAAGCCCGGTGGCGCCGCTCTCGTCGCGCAGCTCGGGCGCGAGCCAGACGTCGTCGACGAACGCGGCCGCGGCCACTTCGGCCTCGACCTCCTCGGCGCCCTGCTCGACGTGCAGCTTCGCCGGCTTCAGGAACCAGTAGGCGAGCACGGGCACGATCGTGAGCGAGACGAGGAGCGAAGCGAGGAGCGCGATCGTCACGGTCAGCGAGAACGGGCGGAACAGCTCGCCCGTCACGCCCTCGACGAGCGCGATCGGCAGGAACACCGCGACGGTCGTGATCGTCGAGGCGGTGATCGCGCCCGCGACCTCGCGCACCGCGTGCACGATCGTGGCCGCCTTGTCGACGCCCTCGACGAGGTGGCGCTTGATGTTCTCGATGACGACGATCGAGTCGTCGACCACGCGGCCGATCGCGATCGTGAGGGCACCGAGCGTGAGGATGTTCAGCGTGTAGTCGGCGGCCTGCAGCCCGATGAAGGTGATCAGCACCGACGTCGGGATCGAGATGGCGGTGACGAGGGTGGCCCGCACCGAGAGCAGGAAGATCAGGATCACGATCACCGCGAACGCGAGGCCGAGCAGGCCCTCGGTCGCGAGCGACTCGATCGACTGCTCGATGTACGGCGCCTGGTCGAAGACGACGGTGAACGTGGCACCGGGGTTCGTCGTGTCGAGCGAGGCCTCGAGGTCGGGAAGCAGCGCCGTCACGGCGTTCGACACCTCGACGGTGTTGGCCGCGGGCAACTTCGTGACCGAGATCGTGAGCGCCGGCTCGCCGTCGACGCGCGAGATGCTCGTGACCGGGTTGTCGGTGAGCTCGACCGCGGCCACGTCCGAGATGGTCACCTCGGCGGGCACTCGCACCGCGGCGGGGAGACCGTCGGCCCCCGTGCCGGTCTCGGTGCCGTCGCTCGGCAGTTCCGTGCCGTCGGTCGGCAGCCCGGCGCCGTCGCCCGAGCCCTCCTCCGAGGCATCCGGGATCGCGGGCGCCTCGGTGGCGCCGAGCACGGGCAGCGCGGCGATCTCGTCGACGCTGCCGATGCGGGTGCCGGTCTGCACCGCGAAGGTCGAGTCGCCCTCGGTGATGGTGCCGGCGGGCACGAGGAGCCCGTTCTGCTGCAGTGCGTCGCGGATGGCCTGCTGGGTGATGCCGAACTCGGCGAGCTTCGCGGGGTCGGGCGTGATCGTGACCCGCTGGCCGATCTCGCCGACGAGGGTCGCGTCGCGCACGCCGTCGACGTCGGTGATCTCGCCGAGGGTGGTGCGCTCGATCTCGTCGGAGAGGGCGCTCATGTCGTCAGCGCCGGTGACCGCGATCTGCAGCACCGGGAAGTCGTCGAGACTGAGCGCGATCACCTGCGGGTCGACGTCGTCGGGCAGCTGGCTCTGGATGCGGTTGACCGCCGACAGCAGCTTCTGCTCGGCGAAGGCGAGGTCGGTGCCGTAGGTGAAGCTCGCGGTCACCCGCGACAGCCCGGTCGAGCTCGTCGTCGACGTCGACTCGAGCCCCGTGATGCCCTGGATCGCCGTCTCGATGGGGGTCGACACGTCGGTGTTGACGATGTCGGGCGAAGCTCCGGGGTAGCTCGACACGATCGAGAGCTGCGGGAACTCGATCGACGGCGCGAGCTCCTGCTTCAGGCTCGTGAGCGAGATGCCGCCGAAGATCGCGACGACGATCGTGACGAGCGCGATGAGCGCGCGGTTCTTCATGCTGAGCGCAGCGAGCAGGTGCATTGCTCGATTCTCGCAGGCGGGTGGCGCGGGATGTCACCGAGTGTCGGAATCCGTTGCGGGAATTCCTCGACCGAAGCGCACCCTGCACGCTATGGTGACCCTCGTGGGGGGCGCGCGGATCGGCGACGACGGCGCACGGCAGGTGCCGTGGCTCCGCTACGCCGTGCTCGGCACCGCCTTCGCGGCCGCGTGGCTCGCGGTCTCGCTCTTCTCGAGCGGCGCGAGCGCCTCGGCCGACGAGCAGGAGCCGAGCGGGCTGCTCGGCGGCGTCGGCTCGCTGGTCGGCGGGGTGACGCAGATCACCGGCGCCGTCGGCGACACCCTCGACGGGGTCGTCGACACGGTCGTCGACCCCGTGAACGAACTGCTCGACCCCGTGGTCGAGGTCGCACCCGAGCCCGTGGCCGACACGGTCGAGACCGTCGTGCCCGAGGTGGTCGACACCGTCACCGAGACGACGAACACCGTGATCGGCGACGCAAACTCCACGGTCGGCGAGGTCGCGAACGAGGTCACCGGCACCGTCTCCGACCTTGCGGGCGGCGGCACGGTCGGCGCGATCACCACCCCGATCACCGGGGGCGTCGACGACCTCGTCGGCTCGCTTCCGGTGCTGGGTTCGCTGCTCGGCGACGACACGCTCGGCGGGGTCCTCGACCCCGTGGTCGACGTGGTCGACACAACCCTCGGCACGGTCGTCGGCGACTTCGGCGAGCTGCCGACCGACGGTTCGGGCGTACTCCCCCAGATCCCGTCGATCCCGCTGCTTCCGGTCGATCCGGTCGATCCGGTCGATCCCGGCCTCCCGGGCGGACCGGGCGAGAACCCGGTCGATCCCGCGGCGCCCGGAGAACCCGGGGCACCCCCGGGCGAGCCCGCCGCGCCACCGGCGAACGGCGATGCCGGGCCTCCCGGTTCCGGCCCGCCCCGGGCCCTCGACGGGGCCGCGTCGATGGGCGCCGCCTCCGTGTCGCCCGCCGAGCGGGGAACCCCGCACGACGGCGCGCCCGCGCCGAGCACCCCGGCCGCCCCCGGCGGCAGCTCGGGTGCCCCGGGCACGGGCGCCGCGGGCGCCGGTGCGGGCGCGGCATCCAGCGCCTCGGACGCGGCCTTCGCCGCCCTCGAACTCGACGCGCTCGCGTCGCTCGCGCTCAACTCCGTCGACGACGAACTGCCGTCGTCGCCGGTGTACGACACCGACTCCACCCCTGACTGACCGGGAACCGGTCCGCTCGCACGCGCCCGCGTGCCCTCGCGGACATGGTCATCGCTCCCTGCCCGGGAGCGACATCCCGCATCAGTCAGGAGGACTGGATCATGAAGAGAATGGCCTTGAGGGCGCTGTACGCGACCCTCTTCGCCGGGGGGCTCACGCTCCTCGGAGCCGGTGTCGCCCACGCGTCCGAAACGGGCGGCGACGACGGCATCGTGTCGGGGACCCAAGCCGGGATCTCGATCGACCTGCCCATCACGCTCGGCGGCAACGCGATCTCCCTCATCGGGGACTCGTCGTCGTCGGATACCGCGACGGACGTCGCGGCCGATGACGCCCCGGTGCCGGCCGCAGTCACCTCCGGTGACGACGGCATCGGCTCGGGAACCCAGGCGCTCATCGACGTCGAGGTGCCGATCACGGTCGGCGGCAACGCGATCTCGGTGATCGGCGACTCCTCGAGCGAGGACGCCGGCACGTCGAGCGCACCGGCACCCGCGCCGGCGCCCACACCGAGCACTGGTTCCGGCGACGCATCGGGCGCCGAGACCAGCGGGACCGACTCGCTGCTCGGCGGCTCGCAGGCCCTGATCGACCTCGACGTCCCGATCACCCTCGGCGGCAACGCCATCTCGGTGATCGGCGACTCGACGAGCGACGGAGCGGCCACTACGGCCGGCACCGGCGACTCGGGCGATTCGGGTACCGGCGAGGCGGTGACGTCGGGCGACGACAGCCTGCTCGGCGGCACGCAGATCCTCGGCGGGATCGAGATCCCGATCACCCTCGGCGGCAACGCCGTCTCGGTGATCGGCGACTCGACGAGCGACGGGGCGGCCACCGAGGTCGGCACCGGAGACTCCGGCAGCGGCGACGCGAGCACGTCGGGCGACGACTCGATCCTCGGCGGCACGCAGCTGCTGCCCGAGCTCGGGCTGCCGGTGACGATCGGCGGCAATGCGATCTCGGTGATCGGCGACGCCACGTCGACCGGCGCCGAGACGGTCGTTCAGCCAGGAACCGGGGGCGGTTCGGCGACGACGGATGGCGATGGCGGGCTGCTCGGGGGAACACAGCTGCTGCCGGAACTGTCCCTGCCCATCACGATCGGCGGCAACGCGATCTCCGTGATCGGCGACAGCGAGACCGCCGGTTCGTCGACGATCGTGGACCCGGTGGATCCGGTCGACCCGGTGGATCCGGTCGACCCGGTGGATCCGGTCGATCCCGTGGACCCGGTCGACCCGGTCGATCCCGTGGACCCGGTCGACCCGGTCGACCCCACGAACCCGGGTGGCAGCGAGGGTGACGGCGACGGCGACGGCTCCACCGTCGCCTCATCGGGCGGCACGACGATCGTGGCGGCCGACGCGTCGCTCGCCTCGACGGGTGCCGACGCCTCTGGCCTCGGCCTGGCCGCGCTCGCCCTCGTCGGCGGTCTCGTGCTCGTCGGATTCCGGCGGTTCGCGATGCGCCGATAGCCGGGATTCCCGGCGCCGCCCTACCGGCGCCGGGGCCCGACCTGCTCAGCGGGTCGAGCTGGTCGAACCGGACCCCGTGCCGCAGACCCGTGCGGCACGGTGAGGCCGCGCCGTTCCCGGCGCGGCCGGTCGGGGGGGGGGGGGGGCGCCGGGGGGCGCCCCCCCCCCCCCCCCCCCCCCGCGCCCCCCGGGAACCCCCGCCGGGCGCCCGCCCGCGGGGGCCCCCGGCCACCCCCCCCACCACACC
>NZ_JBHVTS010000002.1:698136-801082 GCF_042884595.1 Agromyces sp. NPDC058126
CCGGCCCCGGGGGGCGTCGTTGGACCACCCGCCCCCGGCCCCCCCCCCCCGGGGGCCCCGGTGTGGCCGCGCGTGCCCGGGGGGGGCGGGTGGGGGCGGCGGACGCGCGCTGTCGTCCGCCGCCCCGCACTCGCGCGCCCGGAGCCCCGGTTACACCACGGCGGGCAGCAGGCCGGCGTCGACCGCCGGCATCCCCGCCATCGACTCCCAGGCGACCCGCAGCGCCTGCACGGCCGCTTCGGTCTCCGCGACTGGCTGGCAGATGGGCAGGCGCAGGAAGCGCTCGAAGGCGCCGTCGATGCCGAACCTGGGACCTGCGGCGATGAGCAGCCCCTGCGAGCGTGCCGCGAGGGCGAGCTGCGAGCTCACGGGCGCGCCGATGCCGATCCAGGTCGCGATGCCGCCGTCGACATGGGGCACGTGCCACTCGGGGAACGCCTCCGCGATGAGCTCCTCGAGGCGGTCGCGACCGGCGCGCAGCTCGGCGCGACGCAGCGCGAGGATCTCGTCCATGCGCGGCATCAGCCGCGTGACGAGGAGCTGCTCGAGGATGGGCGTGCCGAGGTCGCCCGGCGCGCGCACCGCCACGAGCTTGCGGATGAGCGTCGGCTCGGCGCGGATCCACCCGATCCTGACGCCGCCCCAGACGGTCTTGCCGACCGAGCCGATGAGCACGGCCGTTCCGGGCGGGCCGTAGGCCGCCAGCGGGAGCGGGGCGAACGGCCGATCGATGTCGAGCTCGGCGGTCGTCTCGTCGGCGATGACCACCGTGCCCTGCCGTGCGGCGGCGTCGAGCACGCGCTCGCGACCCGCCTCGTCGAAACTGCGGCCGGTGGGGTTCTGGAAGTCGGGCATCAGGTACGCGGTCGAGGGGTTCGCCCGGACGAAGGCCCGCTCGAGCGCCTCGACCTCGTCGTCGGCGGACGTCAGCGTGTCGATCGCGTCGTGCGGGCTGACCGGCACCGGCACGAGGCGGGCACCGGCGACTCGCAGGGCCTCGTAGGCGTGCGGGTAGGTCGGCGCCTCGATGACCGCGCGATCGCCGCGGCCGACGAGCACCCGGGAGAGCAGGGCGATCGCGTGCTGGGCGCCGATCGTGACCATGATCTGGTCGGGCGAGGTCGGCAGGCCGCGAAGGGCGTAGCGGTCGGCGATCGCCTGCCGCAGGGCCGGGGTGCCGATGGGGTCGAAGCCCGAGTCCCCGAGGTGGGCGGGCAGCTCCTCGGCGGCCTCGCGGGCGACCTCCGCGAGCCAGGGCAGCGCGGCCGGGGCCGCCTTCGAGAGGTCGAGCTGGAGGGCGGCGGGCGGCGCCGGCATCGCGGCGGGCGCCCCGGGCAGGCGGGCGACGCTGCCCGAGCCGCGAAGGCTCCTGAGCAGGCCCTGCTCGCGCAGGTGACGATAGGCGGCGGTGACGGTGGTGCGGCTGAGACCCAGCCGGTCGGCCAGCTCGCGCTCGGCCGGGAGGCGCGTCTCGACGCTCACCCGCCCGTCGAGGATGAGGAGGCGCACCCGCTCCGCGAGCGCGAGGTAGGCGGCGCCGCGGGCAGCGCCGCGCCAGTCGCCGAGGAGGTTCTCGAGCGCACGGGCGCTGAGCGTGGCATCCGACATGCGAGCCACTTTAGATGAATTGGCTACTTGCCAACAGTCCAATCGTGAAATTGGATGTCTCTATGCTCCGCCGTATCCCCCAACTGCTCATCGGGCTCGTGCTCTACGGCATCGCCGACGCGATGCTGATCCGCGCCGCCCTCGGCGTCGACCCGTGGACGGTCTTCGCCCAGGGATTCTCGAACCTCACGGGCATCGGCATCGGCTGGCTCACCAACCTCATCGGCCTCGCGGTCCTCCTGCTCTGGATCCCCCTGAAGCAGAAGCCCGGCGTCGGCACCGTGCTCAACATCCTGCTCATCGGGCCGAGCATCGAGCTCGGCCTCTGGTTCATCCAGACGCCGCCCGAGCTCTGGCAGCAGATCCTGCTCTTCACCGGCGGCCTGCTGCTGCTCGCCGTCGCGAGCGGCCTCTACATCGGCAGCCGCTTCGGCCCCGGCCCGCGCGACGGCCTCATGACGGGCATCCACGCACGCACCGGCTGGCCGATCTGGGTCGGCCGCACGATCGTGGAGGTCACCGTGCTCGCGATCGGCTGGGTGCTCGGCGGCGACGTCGGCTTCGGCACCCTCGCATTCGCGCTGCTCATCGGCCCGCTCTGCGGCTTCACGCTGCCGTTCTTCGCGGTGCCCGAGAAGGCGAAGCGGATGCCGCGCGACGAGGTCGCGGCCGAGCCCGACCCCGTGGCATCCACCGCCTGATTGGGTCGCACCGACGGCTGCGGCTCCCGAGGGAGGGACACCTCGGGAGCCGCAGCACTCTCGCCTAGAGCTCGCGCTCGGCGTACACGCGCAGTGCGTCGCGCACGAACTCGGCACCCTCTGCACCGCCGTAGTTCGCGCCGAAGCGCGGGTCGGCCACGTACATCTCGCCGAGACCGACGACGTACGCCTTGACGTCGCCGACGGGCACCGCCGTGGGCGTGCCGGGCACCGCGGTCAGCCACTCGACGTGGCGCTTCGCGAGCGCCTGCCCCTCGGGGCCGTCGGGCGCGACGCCCGACTCCGCGGCCGCGATCCAGTCGCGATTGAGCTCAGCCAGCCGGGCCTTCCACTCGCGCTGTCCGGCCTCGCCGAGGCCGCGCCACCAGCGATCGCCGGACGCGTAGGCCTCCGTGCCCCAGCGCTCCTCCACCTCCTGCTTGTACTCGGTGTGGTCGAATCCGTCGAACATCTCCTCTGCCATGAGTCGTTCACCTCCTTCCAGTCGTTCGATGGTCGTCTCGACCGACGCGATCTGCCGCGCCAGCCGCTGCTGCTCCTGGCGGAGCCAGCCGAGATGGGCCGTCAGGGCGTGCGCCTCGACGGCGTCGCCCTCGAGCACCTCGCCGATGGCGGGCAGCCCGAGCCCGAGCTCGCGCAGCAACAGGATGCGCTGCAGGCGCACGAGCGCGCGCTCGTCGTAGTGGCGGTACCCGTTCGCCGCGATGCGGCTCGGCGCGAGCAGGCCGAGGTCGTCGTAGTGACGCAGCGTCCGGCTCGTCGTGCCGGCGAGCTTCGCGATCTCCTGGATCGACCAGTCCATGTGCGGCCTCCTCTCTCTCGTGTTCTCCACGGTAGAACTTGACGTTGCGTCAATGTCAAGCACGGAGCATCCGATTGCGCTTGCATCTCGAGCAAACGCGATATATCGTGAGATTGTCGCGAACGCGATATATCGCGATACAGGGATTTCAGAGGGTCGGATGCCGCGGGCATCCCCTCGAACACGAAGGAGCACACGACATGACGATCGAGAAGTGGGTCATCACCCCCGGGCAATCACGGGTCATCGACCTCGAGCTCGTCCGCAAGCTCAAGGTCAGCCTCATCGGCGGCAAGGTCGACGTCATCGCCCACGACGAGCCCGGCGCCCGCGTCGAGATCTCCGGCGTCACCGGCAAGGACCTGATGGTGCGCATCGACGGCGACGCCCTCGAGATCGACCACCCGCAGCTCCGATGGGACAACTTCATCGAGGCGTTCAAGGGCTGGGCCGGCAACGCGAAGGCGCAGGTCTCGATCCTCGCGCCGCACGACGTGGCACTGAAGCTCGGCGTCGTGTCGGGCGACGCGCTCGTCTCGGGCTTCACGACCGACGCCAAGCTCAGCACCGTCTCGGGCGAGCTCGTGCTCGACAACCACGAGGGCGACGTCGAGCTCTCGAGCGTCTCGGGCGAGATCTCGGCGGGCAACCACACCGGCCGCATCACCGGCCACACGGTCTCGGGCGACATCGTCGCAACGGGCGACGTGCGGTCGTTCAACGTCGACACCGTCTCGGGCAACATGATGCTCGACGCGTTCGGCACGCCCGACCGCATCGACACCAACACGGTCGCGGGCGACCTCACCGTGCGCTTCGAGGGCGGCAGCGGCGCCCGGTACCGGGTCAACACCGTCGGCGGCACCGTGCTCATCGACGACACCACCATCAAGGGCGTGCTCGGCAAGGGCTTCGAGCGGGTCACCGGCGAGCTCGCGGGCCGCTGGCTCGACCTCGGCGCGAACAGCGTCTCGGGTTCGATCTCGGTGATCCGCCGCGAGCCCGCCGCGCAGCCGGCCTCTCAGCCGACCTCGGCCACTGCCGGTGCAGCGGCGGCCGGCGCCGGGTCGTCGAGCGAATCGGGCGACGAGGCCTCCGCATGACCCCGCCCGTCTTCGCCCACGGCAGCCTGCGCCTCTACCTGCTCGCCCTGCTCGAGGAGCGGCCGCGGCACGGCTACGAGCTGATCCAGGCGCTCTCCGACCGCTTCGGCGGCACGTACTCGCCGAGCGCCGGCACGATCTACCCCCGGCTCTCGAAGCTCGAGGAGGAGGGGCTCGTCACCAAGTCGAGCGACGGCCGCAAGACCGTGTACGAGATCACCGACGCCGGGCGCACCGAGCTCGACGCCCGCCGGCACGAGCTCGACGCCATCGAGGACGAAGTGACCGACTCGGTCAGGCGCCTCGCCGAGGGCGTGCGCGCCGAGGTCAACGACGCGATGCGCTCGCTGCGCGCCGAGCTCGCGAGCGCCGCGCGCGAGGCCAAGCGCGCCGCGAACACCACGACGGCTTCCGGGGCGGGGTCGGCGTCCGACTCCGGCGCCGGCTCGACGACCACCGTGGGCGACGCCGACGACTCCCGGGCCGCCGGCGTCGACGCCCGGGTCGAGTCGACGCGGGCGGTGCACGAGGCCGATCTCGTGCTCAATGAGTTCCGCCAGCGCGTGCGCACCGAGCTGCGCACGCAGGCCCACCGCGGGCTCGTGCCGCAGGAGACGGTCACCCTGCTGAAGGCTCGCCTCGCCCAGGTGCACGCCGACGTGGTCGCCACGCTCGACCGCTGACACGCTGCGGCGCTGCAGCGCTGCAGCGCTGCCGCGCTGCCGCGCTGCGGCGCTGCCGCTCTGCGGCTCGGGAGGAGATCGCACGATCGGGAGGAGCGGATCCCGCGAGGGGTCCTCCCGATCGTGCGATCTCCTCCCGTCGTGCTCCCGTTGTCGCTGTCGGAGGGCCGTGATTCGATGTCCGCATGGACGACGTCGAACTGCACCCGTGGTCCGAAGGCGACCTCGACCTGCTGCGCCGGGCGAACACGCCCGAGCTCATGGACTGGGTCGGCGGCGTCGAGACCGACGAGCAGGTGCAGGCCCGGCACGAGCGCTACCTGCGCCTCGCCGGCGAGGGGCGGGGGCAGCAGTTCCGCATCACGATCGCCGGACACCCCGAGGGCGTCGGCATCGTCGGCTACTGGCAGCACGAATGGAAGGGCGCGCCCGCCCTCGAGAGCGGGTGGTCGGTCGAGTCGGCGTATCGAGGCCGGGGCATCGCGCCGGTGGCCGTGCGACTGATGCTCGAGGCGGCGCGCACTGCCGGCGCGACGCTGCCTGTGCACGCGTACCCGAGCATCGACAACCCCGCCTCGAACGCCGTCTGCCGAAAGGCGGGCTTCACGCTCCTCGGCGAGGAGGACTTCGAGGTCGGCGGCGGGGTGCTGCGCACCAACGACTGGGTCGCCGAGCTCGCACACGCCCCCCGGCGGCCGCCCGGCGACGACCGCGGGGCGTAACCTCGACTCGTGCGCTCCTCCCCCGCCCTGACGCTCGTCGCCGTCGCGGTCGGCGGCGTGGTCGGCACGGGCCTGCGGCTCGGCTTCGATCTCGCGTTCCCGCACGGCGACGCCGAGTTCCCGCTCGAGACGCTCGTCGTGAACCTGCTCGGCACGCTCGCGCTCGGCTGGCTCGTCGGCGGGCTCTGGACGAGGCCGACGACGCCCACCTGGCTCAAGGCCGGGCTCGGTTCGGGGCTCATCGGCTCGTTCACCACGCTCTCGGCCGTGATGGCGTCGCTCCTCGTGCTCACCCGTGAAGGCGAGGCGTGGCTCGGCGCCCTCTATCTGCTCGTGTCAGTGGTCGGCGGGCTGCTGCTCGCGGCCCTCGGCCTGAAGCTGGGCTCGCGCCTCGCGCACCGCCCGATGCCGCACGAGGTCAGCGACGCGGGGTCCACGCTGTGAGCGGTTCGCTGAGTCCGCTCGTGGTCGCGGCGGTGCTGGGCGCGGGCGCCGTGGGCGCCGTGCTGCGCTACCTGCTTTCGAAGGCCTTCCCGGTGCGACCGGGGCACCTGCCGGGCGGCATCCTCATCGTCAACGTCATCGGTTCGGGCGTCGCCGGAGCGCTCATCGGTCTCGCAGAACGGGCGGCGCTCGACGGCGACCTGCGACTCGTGCTCGTCACCGGGTTCTGCGGCGGCCTCACGACGTTCAGTACCTGGAGCGTCGAGACGGTCGAGCTCGCCGCGGGCGGCCGGTGGCGCGCGGCGGTGCTCAACGTCGTCGTGACGCTCGTGCTCGGCCTCGGTGCGGCCGCGGCCGCGTACCTCGCGTTCCGCTGACCCTCGAGCCCCTCCTGCTGCTCGTGCAGGAGAATGGGTCCCAATCACTGCCCGACAGAGCAGTTCAGTGCGATTCTCCTGCACGAGCAGCGGCGCGCGCCCGTGGCATCCACTCGCCTCGTGCGTCAGACGAGCGTCTCGCCGACGTACCCGCCCTCGGCGCAGCCCGGCGGGATGGCGAAGACCGCCGAGCCGATCGGCGTCGTCCACTCGTTGAGCAGGTCGAGCTCGTCGAGCCGGCGCTGGATGGGCACGAACTGCCGGTCGACGTCGGCCTGGTACGAGGCGAACAGCAGCCCCGCGTCCGAGACCGCACCGTCGGCGGGCGACTCGTCGTAGTTGTAGCCGCGCCGGAAGATGCGCTCGCCGGGCACGTCCGTGCGCGAGCGACGCAGGTGCGAGAAGTCGCCGATCACGGGGAAGCCGACCGGGGTCAGCGCCTCGAAGTCGGGCTCGTCGTGCTCGTGCTCCCCGGTGAGCGGCGCGCCGCTGCCGAGCTTGCGACCGACCGAGGCCTCGCGGCCGGGCCGGTCGACGCGGTCCCAGCCGTCGAGGTCCATCGCGATGCGGCGCAGCACCATCGAGGTGCCGCCGGCGAGCCAGTCGGGGTCGCCGGCGTGCCACACGAGCTCGTCGAAGTCGGCGGTGCCCGGCACCGGGTTGACGGTGCCGTCGAGCTGCCCGAACAGGTTCCGCATCGTCGAACCGGATGCCTCGGCGCCCGCCGCCCGGCGGAATCCCTGCTGCGACCAGCGCACGCTCGCGAACGAGCGGGCGTCCTTCAGCAGCATGCGGGCGGCGTGGGCGATGGTCACCGGGTCGTCGGCGCCGAGATGGAGCAGCAGGTCGCCGCCGCTCAACTCGGGCCGCAGCCGGTCGATGCCGAAGGCGGGCAGCGGGCGCAGCCACTCGGGCGCCGTGCCGCCTGCGCGCTCGACGAGCCCCGGGCCGAATCCGAAGGTGACGGTGAGCCGGGCGGGCATGAGCGCGAGCTCGGGCTCGGTGTCGGCGAGCGGCGCGCGCCCCTGCGTGATGCGCGCCGCGTCGTCGCTCAGCACTCGGAGCATGCGGCGGATCGCCGCGGCGTCGACCTCGGAGACGAGGTCGAGCGCGATGAACCGTGCGTGCGCCTGCGGCGGGGTCTCGATGCCGGCCTGGCGGGCGCCGTGGAACGGCACGATCGCCTCACCGACGGCCGTCTCGAGCGCCGAGGCCGCCTCCGCCGCAGCGGTCGCCGCGGCGTCGGCGTTCGCGGCAGCCGCGAGCGCGCCGCCGATCGTCTGCGCCCCGAGCACGCTCACCGCACCGGCTCCGGCCGCGGCGGCACCTCCGAACAGGAGCTGCCGCCGCGAGAACCCGGAACCGCCGGGTTCGCCGGCCATCAGTGCGCCTCGTGCCCGTCGTCGTACTGCTCGTTGGCGCCCGCGTAGTCCTTCACGGGCGCGGTGACCTCGAGCGTCGAGCCGTCGTCGAACTCGAGGGTGACGGTGACCTCGTCGCCCGCCTGCACGGGGCCGGTGAGCCCCATGAGCATGACGTGGTTCGCGCCCGGCTCGAGCGCGAGGGTCTCGCCCGCGGGCAGCTCGAAGCCGCCCTCCTTCTGGCGCATCTGCATGGTGCCGTCGGACTCGACGGTCTCGTGCAGTTCGGCCATCTCGGCGGCATCGGTCGAGGCGCCGACGAGAGTGGCGTCGGGGCCGTCGTTCACGACGTTGCCGAAGAGGGCGGTCATGCCGTCATCGGCGGCCTTGACCCAGGCCTCCTCGACGGTGACGGATGCCGCGGCCTCGGCCGCGGCCGTCGGTGCGGCGGTCTCGCCCGTGGCGGCGCCGGCGGTGCCGGCGCATCCCGAGAGGAGCAGGAGGGCGGCGAGGGCCGCCCCGAGGGCAGGGGTGATCGCGGGGTGTCGCTGCATGATCGTGTCCTCGCGCTCAGGCGGTCGGGCCGTTGCCGGCGTCCGTGCCGTTGCCCGCACCGGGACCGGCGCTCTTGCGACGTGCGTTCACGATGACCGCGACGATGAGGGCGATGACCCCGAGGCCGCCGACCACGAACCCGGCGACGGCCCAGCCGTCGGGGCCGCTCGCCGTAGTGTCCTCGGCGTGGTCGCCGCCGGCGTGCTCGCCGTCGGCGTCGCTGCTCGCAGCGTCGTCGTGCGGGGCCTCCTCGGTCCAGGTGCCGGTCGCGTCGGCGCCGACGCCGAAGTCGATCGTGCCCTCGATGGGGTGGCCGTCGCTCGACACCGCGCGCCAGCGCGCCTGGTAGTCGCCCGAGAGGTCGGCCGGCAGGCTCGCGGTGACGTTCGCCCCGGCGATGACGGGGTCGCCGACCTCGATCTCCTCGCCGTGGTGGTCGACCACGACGACCGCGGTGCCGACCTCGATGATGTCGTTCGAGAACTCGAGCGAGACCTCGGTCGGTGCGGTGTCGAACACCTGGCCGGGCTCGGGGCTCGAGCCGATGAGCTCGTCGTGCGCCTGCGCGGCGGTGCCGCCGGTGAGGGCGAGGGCGGCGGCGAACGTGACGGCGGCAGCTGCGACGAGTGCGGTGCGGAGGCGGTTGGCAGGGGCCGCGACGGTCGCGGCGGTGGTGCGTTGGTTCATTCGGGAGTCTCTCTCCTCGTGCTCCGGACGGACGGCGTGCCGAGTCGCGCCGAGTGGGGCGCGAGGCATCCGGAGGCTTCGTGATGTTCCGCCGAACGGCGGAGGGTCAGACGAAGGCGAGGAGGGACGGCGGGCCGCGGTAGCGGAGGGCGGCGAAGCGAAGACGCGAGCGCAGTCGCGGCACCGCCGAGGCGCCGAGACCGAGAAGGCGGGAAGGAGCGGCGACCGGAACCGGCTCTGCCGCACGGCCGCTCAGCACGAGGACGAAGCGCCGGGTCGCGGCGGCGAGCGCCGACCAGGCGGCCCGCTCGATGATGAGGAGGTACACGATCGTGAGCGCGGCGGCGAGCGCGTGCCCGGCGAGCATCGCCGTGTCGCCGTGCCCGGCGTGCAGCGCCGAGGAGGCGGCCGCGCCGCCCGCGTCGACGAACGAGACCGTCTCGTGGTGCCCGTGGCCGCTCACGACGAACTGCCCGGTGCTCGAGCCCGCGCCCACCCCGAAGAGCAGGTGGAACGCGCCCTGGCTCACGAGCACCGCGAGCGCCGTGCGGACGGGCGAGGTGCGCCGGCCGACGAACGCGACCGAGGCGCCGAGCGCCACGATGCCGGCGAGCGCGAGACCGACCCCGCCGGGGGCTTCGCCACCGGCGACGCCGTGCGAGAACGCCGCGAGGAACAACGCGACCGAGGCCGTCGCGGCGCCGCGCGCGAGCTGCGTCGCACGGTTCACATCGGGCTCCTGGTGGTCGGTGTTCAGGGCAGAGCGCCTCAACTGTAGCAAGCCTGTCTTGACATGCGCCCGCGCAGGAGTAGTGTCATCCGCCGTGACGAACGAAGCGGGCGAACCGCCTGCAGAACTGAAGTCGCCGAAGCACTGGATCATCGGCGACCCCCTGCCCACCGAGAAGCTCGAGGGGCAGCTCCTTCCGAAGCACCTCGCGCTGCCGATCTTCGCGAGCGACCCGCTCTCCTCCGTGGCGTACGCCCCGCAGGAGCTGCTGATGATCCTGATGGTCGGCGGCCTCGCATTCCTCAGCTTCGCGCCGTGGGTGGCGCTCGCGGTCATCGTGCTGCTCGTGACCGTCGTGGCGAGCTACCGGCAGCTGATCCGCGCCTATCCCTCAGGCGGCGGCGACTACGAGGTCGCCCATCGCAACCTCGGCGAGAAGGCGGGCCTCGTGGTCGCCTCAGCGCTCCTCGTCGACTACGTCATGACGGTGGTCGTGTCGGTGGCCTCCGGCGTCGACAACATCATCTCCGCGATCCCCGAACTGAACCCGTTCCGCGTCGAGCTCGCGGTGCTCTTCGTCGTGATCCTCGCGGCGATCAACCTGCGCGGCGTCTCCGAGTCGTCGAAGGCCTTCGCGATCCCGACGTACCTCTTCATCGGCAGCGTGTTCGTCATGGTCGTCGTCGGGCTCGGCCGCACGCTGCTCGGCGATCCGCCGGTCGCCGAGTCGGCCGCCTTCGGCGTGCAGGCCGAGCAGATGACACAGGCGGCGATGATCCTCCTGCTGCTGCGCTCCTTCGCGAGCGGATGCTCCGCCCTCACCGGCGTCGAGGCGATCTCCAACGGCGTCCCCGCGTTCCGGGTGCCGAAGGTGCGCAACGCGCAACGCACCCTCGTCCTCATGGGCGGCATCGCGATCGTGCTGTTCGCGGGCCTCACCGCGCTCGCGATCATCTCGCAGGTCCACTACGCCGAGGATCCGTGCCACCTCATCGGCTGGACCGAGTGCGCCACCGAACCGCAGCGCAGTCTCATCGCCCAGGTGGCGGCGGCGACCTTCGGCGATTCGACCCTGTTCTTCTACGTGATCCAAGCGGCCACGGCGCTCGTGCTGCTGCTCGCGGCGAACACCGCCTTCAACGGCTTCCCGTTGCTCGGCTCGGTGCTCGCCCGCGACAGCTATGCGCCGAAGTCGCTCTCGACCCGTGGCGACCGCCTGATCTACTCGAACGGCGTGCTCATTCTCGCGCTGGCGGCCTCGGTCATCCTGATCGTGTTCCAGGCGAACCTGACCGTGCTCATCCAGCTCTACATCATCGGCGTGTTCGTGTCGTTCACGCTCGGGCAGACCGGCATGGTCCGCCACTGGCTGCGCGCGCTGCGCGCGCCCGACCGCTCGCACCCCTCGCGCGGCGGGAAACCGCATGCCGCCACCCAGGCACACGCCCAGGCGCAGGCCGAGGGCTCGAAGTCCCTCACCCGCGGCGCGATCTGGCGCGCGCTCGTGATCAACGCCATCGGTGCGGCGATGACCGCAGTCGTGCTCATCGTGGTCACGGTCACGAAGTTCACGCACGGCGCCTGGATCGTGTTCGTGCTCATGCCGATCCTGTTCTTCCTCATGATGGGCGTGCACCGCTACTACCGCGACGTCGAGAAGGAGATCGAGGTCGACCCGACGACGACGTTCGGATCGGCGGGCGACCACGCCATCGTGCTGGTGGGCCGCATGCAGAAGCCCACGCTGAAGGCGCTCGACTACGCGATCGCCGCGCGCCACGACTCGATCGAGGCCGTGCACGTCTCGATCGACGAGGCGCAGACGAAGCAGCTCAAGAAGGAGTGGGTGAAGATGAACATCCATGTGAAGCTGCGCATCCTGTCGTCGCCGTACCGCGACCTCAGCCACCCGCTCATCCAGTACATCAAGCAGCACCGCGAGGAGCACGGCTCCGAGGTGATCACGGTCTACATGCCGCAGTACATCGTCGGGCACTGGTGGGAGAACATCCTGCACAACCACAAGGCCCGTCGCATCCGGCAGAAGGTCATGCTCGTGCACGGCGTCACAGTCGCGCTCGTGCCCTGGCTGCTCGACTCCTCCGACCTGCTGTACGGTCGACGTTCGCGCCCGCTGCCGGGCCAGGACCGCCGCGGCGAGCCGCGCCGACCGGTGCCGCGCCGCCCGCTCGCCGAGAGCGAGTCGAAGCGCGGGCGGTAGGCTGCACGCATGGCGACAGGGCGCACGGATGTCCCGGTGGAGGTGTTCCTCGACGGGGTGACGCATCGGGTGCGACGCCGCGACGCCGCGACGCTCCTCGCCCTCATGGAACGCGTGACCGGGGAGACCGCCTACATGTGGGGCCCGTCGATCGTCGGGTTCGGCGAGTACCACTACACGTACGACAGCGGCCGTGAGGGCGTGACCCCGGCTGCGGCGTTCTCGCCGCGCAAGACGGCCATGACGGTGTACCTCGTGCCCGGGCTCACCGAGCATCCCGAACTGCTCGAGCGGCTCGGCCCGCACTCGACGGGCGTCGGATGCCTCTACATGAAGAACCTCGAGGACGTCGACCTCGGGGTGCTCGAGGCTCTCGTGCGCGAGTCGTACGAGGCCGTCACCCCGCCTGACGCCTCGGCCGAGTAGCGGGCGGCGCGAGCGTCTCGCGCTAGAGCATCGCCATGATCTGGCGGGCGATCATGCGGCCGGCCCGGCTCGCACCGATCGTCGAGGCCTGCGGCCCGTAACCGGCGAGGAAGACGCGCGGGTCGCTCCACGCCGCGCCCTGCCCGACCGTCACGCCACCGGCCTTCTCGCGGAGCTTCAGCGGCGCGAGGTGGCGCAGCTCGGGCCGGAACCCCGTCGCCCAGATGATCGCGTCGGCACGGGCGGTGCCCTGCTGCTCGCCGTCCCAGACGATGCGGTCGCCCTCGATGCGGTCGAACATGGGCCGGGCCACGAGCAGACCCCGCTCGATGCCGGCGGCGATGCGACGGCTCTTCGGCACGCCGGTGCCGCTCACGATCGACGGCAGCGCTCGCCCCGAGCGCGCCGCCTCGTCCTGCATGGCGACGGCCGCAGAGGCGCCCTCGAGGTCGAGCTCCTGGCGATCGATCCAGTCGATGGGTCGACGCGACACCCAGGTGAGGCCCGCGGCGACGTCTTCGAGTTCGAGCATGAACCCGATCGCACTCGTGCCGCCGCCGACGACGACGACGTGCTGGTCGCGGAAGTCCTCGGCCGAGCTGAAGTCGGAGGTGTGGAGGTGGCGCCCGGCGAACTCGCCCATGCCCGGGTAGAACGGCACGAACGGCGAGCCCCACGTGCCTGTGGCGTTGACGAGGAACTGGGTCGAGAGCTCGAGCTGCGGCGCCCCGACGGTCTGCGGCGCCTCGAAGGTCTTGCGCCGGCGGCCGAAGAGCCCGCGGGTCTTCAGCTCCTCGACGGGCTGCGGGCTCAGGTCCTCGTAGCGGACGAGGAGATCGACGCCCTCGTTCGAGACGGAACGCACGTTCATCGGTCGGCGCACCTGCAGGTCGAAATGCTCCTCGAAGCGACCGTAGTAGTCGGCGACGACGTCTTTCGCCGGGAGCGCGCGGTCGGCGGTGTCGAAGCTGAGGCCGAGCTCGCCGAGCCCGGGCAGGTCGTTCACCCGGTGCGCGGTGCCGAGCCGGAGCGACGACCAGCGGTGCTGCCAGGCGCCACCGGGGCCGGGCGCGCGATCGAGCATGACGAAGTCCTGCCCGGCGACGAGCTCGAAGCGACGGAGGTAGTACGCGACCGAGAGACCCGCTTGACCGGCCCCGATCACGACCACCTTGACGCGTTCGGGGCTCGTGTTCACACCCCAATCTCAGCATGTCTGGCTGTGTGCTCGCAGCATGTCCGCTGAAGGCATACAGCCGCGCTGTGGAGACCGCCGTCGGGTGCGATCGGCCGGTGCTAAACTGGCGGCTGGACGAATTCATTTATCAGATGAGCGCCGGGTGAAGACCAAATCCCACCCGGCCAGATGTCGTAAGGGGGTCACGCATGGGGCGCGGCCGTCAGAAAGCCAAGCACACCAAGGTCGCTCGGGAGCTGAAGTACTTCAGCCCGAACACCGACTACAACGCGCTTGAGCGCGAGCTCACCAGCTCGCAGCATGACGATTACAGCGATGAGGCGTCGAAGTGGGCGGAGTACGCCGATGACGACGACACCTATGTCGCGGGCGACGAACAGCGCGAGCAGCGCGCGTAGTCGCCACCGTCACGGTCACCGACGCACCTCATCGACTCTCGTCACTCCTCGCTGAAGCGTGCGTCCGCGACCGCGTCGTCGACCCATCCGGCCGTCGTCTCGGCGAACCGTTCGAGTTCGGCGAGTGAGTTCGTCGGCGTGATCGCTCGCACGACGACCTCGTCGGCGACGCCGTCGGCGAGATAGTCGGCGAGCCTCGCGGCCGACGAGATGGTGGCGTCGAGCGCGCCCGTGCCGAGCCGCGCGAAGTTCGCGGCGTACGCGGGCACCTGCTCGTACTTGTGCGCCTCGATCTCGAGGGCCGGGCGGGCCGCCTCGTCGGCGATGGTGCGCACGTACGTCACGACGCGCCCGTCCTCGGGCGAGCGGCCGGCCAGCGCTGCGGCGGCGCGCTGCTCGGCGGTCGCGGCCACCGCGGCGGCGGGCGTCAGCCAGTTGAGCAGCACGCCGTCGGCGAGCTCGGCGCCGAGGCGGCGCATCCGCGGTCCGAGGGCGCCAAGCACGATGGATGCCTCGCTCCGCCCCCGGAGTTCGGCGATCCCCGCTCGCATCAGGCCGAGGGGCCTCTCGGCACGCCCCGACCCGATGCCGAGCGCCGTGCGCTCGGCGGGGATGCCCGCGAGGTCGAGCGTCGCCACCGGGCGCCGGTCGATCGGGATGATCCCCGTGGCGAGGCGCAGGCGTTCGGTGACCTCGGCGGCCGCTCGCAGGCGTGCGAGGGAGTCTCCCCCGGGCACGTCGTTCACCCACAGGGTCTCGAAGCCGAGCCGTTCGAGGCGCGGGGCGAGCGCGGCGACGGCGCCGACCTCCGTCGTGCCGATGATGCCGAACGAGACCCGCGCGCGCATGCGACGGCTCAGCTCGCGTACGAACCGACCAGGCGCACCGCGCCGCCGTCGACGCCCTTGGCGCCCTGCTCCCAGCCGTCGGCCGCGGCGGTGGCCGCGTCACCGAAGGCGACCGTGCCGGCCTGCCATGCGGGAAGCCCGAGGGTCTCGAGCTCGGCGATGATCGCGGCCGCGGACCCGGCGTCGACGACGGCGAAGAAGCCGATGCCGAGGTTCCAGGTGCCCTCGGTCGACTCGAGCGTGGTGCCGGCGAGCTCGTTGAGCACGCGGAACACGGGCGCCGGCGACCAGGTCGCGCGGTCGAGCTCGACGCGCGACCCGATCGGGAGCACGCGGGCGAGGTTCGCGGCGATGCCGCCGCCCGTGACGTGCGAGAGGGAGTGCACCGCGGTGCCGTTCGCACCGGCGAGCAGCTGCACGAGCGGACCGGTGTAGAGGCGGGTCGGTTCGAGCAGGGCCTCGCCCCACGTCGTGCCGAGCTCGGCCGCGGTGTCGCCGTAGTGCAGGCCCGCGTTCGCGAGGATGTGGCGCACGAGCGAGAAGCCGTTGGAGTGCAGGCCGCTCGACTCGATCGCGATGACGACGTCGCCGTCGACGACGCGCTCGGCGCCGAGCAGGCGGTCGGCCTCGACCACGCCGACCGCTGCGCCCGCGACATCGTAGTCGTCACGGCCCATGAGGCCCGGGTGCTCGGCGGTCTCGCCGCCGACGAGCGCGGTGCCGGTGTCGGCGCACGCACGGGCGATGCCGGTCACGATCGCGGCGATGCGCTCGGGCACGACCTTGCCGCACGCGATGTAGTCGGTCATGAACAGCGGCTTCGCACCGACGACGACAATGTCGTCGACGACCATGCCGACCAGGTCCTGGCCGATGGTGTCGTGCTTGTCGAGCGCCTGCGCGATCGCGATCTTCGTGCCGACGCCGTCGGTCGAGGTGGCGAGCAGCGGCTTCTCGTAGTCCTTGACGAACGAGAGGTCGAAGAGGCCCGCGAAGCCGCCGACCCCGCCGAGCACGTTGGGCCCGTGGGTGGCGGCGACCGCCTCCTTCATGAGTTCGACGGCGAGATCCCCCGCCCGGGTGTCGACTCCGGCAGCGGCATATGACGAGTTCGCGCTCACCCGTCAAGGGTACCCGTGCTGGGACGACGGCGTGTCGCCCCGTCGCACCGGGCCGCGGCGCAGCACGCGAGCGTAGAATTCGACCATGGCACCGGGGGCCACACCATCGTGGGTGATCCGTGAGAACGCGAGTCGCCCGGTACTCCTCGCCCTCTACCTGCGCGAGGTGCTCGCGATCGCCTCGCCCGTGGAGTTGCCGCGGCTGCGCGATGTCGGCGCAGTCGGCGAGCGGCTCGAGATCGACCAGCACGACCTGCTCGAGCGCCAGTGGCGCGCCTGGTGGGCGATGACGGTCGAGCCCGAGGGGCATCCC
Source organism: Agromyces sp. NPDC058126 (assembly GCF_042884595.1). NCBI lineage: Bacteria > Bacillati > Actinomycetota > Actinomycetes > Micrococcales > Microbacteriaceae > Agromyces > Agromyces sp. NPDC058126. The sequence goes on from NZ_JBHVTS010000002.1 coordinate 714,456, forward strand.
TCGCCCGTGCCGCTCGAACTGGTGCCGGCGTTCGACACCGAGATGGCGCTGCCCACGTCGGGCGCCGAGGTGCTCGCGTCCGCGGTGGTGCCGCACGCCGAGGCGGCCAGGGCCTGGGCCGAGTGGGCGCACGAGAACTACCGCAGCGTCTCGGCCGCGCGACTCGGCAACTCGTACCGTGCGTACGCCGGCACGATCGCCGAGCACGAGCGCGAGGTGGGCCGGCGGGCGCACTCCTTCGAACTCAACGTCGAGGTGCTGCCGCTCGCGGGGGTCGGGGTCTGGTGGATCGGGGCGATGACCGTCGCGGTCACCGACACGCTGCGATCGGATGCTTCGGCGTTCGACGACGCCATCCACCCGATCATCGCCGAACTCGCCTGAGATCGGGTGCCGGTGACAGACTCGGGGGCATGAGCATCTGGCACGGCGAACCGCAGGTCGAGTGGGCGAACACCCGCAGCGAGGGCACGGCCCTCCGCGCGCTCGGCATCGAGATGACCGAGATCACCGAGACCTCCCTGAAGGGCCGCATGCCGGTCGACGGGCGCACGCGCCAGCCCGGCGGGGTGCTGCACGGCGGGGCATCCGTCGCCCTCGCCGAGACGCTGGCGAGCTGGGGCGCGACCTTCACCGTCGACCCCGCGCAGTTCTACTGCGTCGGCATGGAGATCAACGCGAACCACGTGCGCCCCATCGCCGACGGCTGGGTCTACGGCGAGGCGACGCCGTTGACGCGCGGGCGGACGACCCAGGTGTGGGAGATCAGGATCACGCAGGAGGACGGCAAGCTCGTCTGCATCTCGCGCTGCACGATGGCGGTGCTGCCCAAGCCCTCGGAGTACTGACCCCGGCTGGCGATGGGCGGATGCCTCGGCGGCGAGCCGAGGCATCCGTTCACCCCGACGACCTCGACCCGCGAGCGCCCTCGACCGACGCGACCACCGCGGCGACCGCCCGGTCGAAGCGGTGCTCGGGCGGCGCGCCGTAGCCGACGACCATCGTCGGCGGCCGAGAGTCCGCCGTCACGGCATCCGCGGCGTACCCGGCCAGGCCTCCGTAGCGCAGGCCGATGGCCGCGCCGGCCCGCTCGACGTCGAGCTCGCCGACTCCGGCGGGCAGCTCGAGCAGACAGTGGAGGCCAGCCTCGAGGCCGGCCACCCGGGTGCCGGGCAGCCCCTCGGCGATGAGACGCTCGAACCGCTCGCGCCGCGCCCGGTACCGCAGGCGCGCCCCGCGCACCGCCCGGTCGAGGTCGCCCGCGGCGATGAGCGCGGCGAGCGCGAGCTGCGAGATCGCGTCGGTCGCCGCGCCGCTCAGCCGTCGCTGCTCGAGCACCTCGTCGCGCAGCCCCGTCGGCACGACGCCCCAGCCGATGCCGAGCGCCGGCGAGAGCGACTTGCTCGCGGTGCCGCCGTAGACGGTCTGCTCGGGCGCGATCGCCTGGAGCGCCCCGATCGCCCGCCCGTCGAACCGGAACTCGCCGTCGTAGTCGTCTTCGATCACGATCGCCCCGGCCGCACGCGCCCACTCGGCGAGCGACCCACGGCGCGGAGCCGAGAGCGGCACCCCGGTGGGGAACTGGTGGGCGGGAGTCACGAGCACGGCGTCGACGCCGAGGCCGTCGAGACGCCCGACCACGAGGCCGTCCGCGTCGAGCGGGACCGGCACGGGTTCGAGCCCGGCGGCGGCGAGCACCGCGCGGTGCGAGGCGTGACCGTAGGCCTCGACGGCGATGCGCCGGCCTCCACGGGCGGCGATCGCCCGGGCCACGAGCGAGAGCAGTTCGCCGAAGCCGTGGGTGACCACGACGTCGTCCGCGCCGGCGACCACACCGCGGGTGCGGGCGAGGTACTCGGCGAGCGGCCGGCGCAGTTCGACGGCCCCCTCGGGCGCTCCGTAGGCGAAGGCGGCCGCCGGTGCATCGGCGATCGACCGCGCGACGGCCCGCGCCCACGCCGAGCGGGCGAAGCCCGACGAATCGGGGAGCCCGCCCCGCAGGTCGAGGTCGAACCGGGTCGAACGGTCGACCGGCGCGCCGGGTGCCGGCGCGGAGACCTCGCGCACCCAGGTGCCCGATCCGACGCGGGCCTCGAGGCGGCCCTCGCCGACCAGCCGCGCGTACACCTCGGCGACGCTGTTGCGGGCGATGCCGAGGTCGACCGCGAGCGTGCGGGTCGGCGGCAGCCGGGTGCCCGGTTCGAGCCGGCCGTCGACGACCGCGGCGCGCAGCGCCTCCTCGAGCGAGGCGACCTTGCGCCGGGGGTCGAGCTCGACGTGGAGATCCAATCCGGAATCGGCCCAGTCCTGTGCCATGGGATTGGACGTTACCAGCGCGACGAGCCCGCCGTAGCGTGATTCCCATGACCACGACGATCACCGATTCCGCCCCTCCCGCCGCCCCCGTCGCGCCGGCTCGCCGCCTCGACCTCGACGGGGTCGCCCCCGCGTTCGTGCGCGCCGTGACCGCACTCGACGAGGCGGCCGAAGCCGAGGCCGACCGCGCGGGCATCGAGAAGGGCCTGCGCGAGCTCGTGCGGCTGCGCGCCTCGCAGCTCAACGGCTGCTCCTACTGCGTCGACCTGCACTCGCGCGACGCGGTGACGGCCGGCGAGCCCGTGCAGCGGCTCTACGCCGTCGCGGTCTGGCCCGAGTCGAACTTCTTCACGGGGCGCGAGCGGGCGGCGTTCACCCTCGTCGACGCCGTCACCCGGCTGTCCGAGACGCACGTTCCCGACGACGTCTGGCACGAGGCATCCGGCGCCTTCTCCGACGACGAGCTGGCGGCGCTGCTCGCGCTCATCGTGTCGGTCAACGCGTGGAACGAGCTCGCGGTCTCGACCCGCGGCTGGCGGCCGAAGCTGCGCATCTGAGCGACCGCCCGCGCACGGCGGGCTCACCCGCGCAGTGTGGGAGAATCGACGAGGCCGGATCCGGTCGCTCACCACACCCCCACGAGGAGCCATCGCTCGCATGTGCGGCATCGTCGGCATCGTCTCCACCGAGCCCGTCAACCAGCAGATCTACGACAGCCTGCTCCTCCTGCAGCACCGCGGGCAGGACTCGACGGGCATCGCCACCGCCGACGGCCCCGTCTTCCACATGGCGAAGGCGCGGGGGCAGGTGCGCGAGGCGTTCCGCACCCGCGACATGCGTTCGCTCATCGGCAACATGGGCCTCGGCCACGTGCGCTACACGACGAAGGGCGCCGCCGAGCGCGAGGAGGAGGCGCAGCCGTTCTACGTGAACGCGCCGTACGGCATCATCCTCGTGCACAACGGCAACCTCACGAACACGCGCGAGCTCTCGAGCGAGCTGTTCTCGATCGACCGCCGCCACGTGAACTCGACGAGCGACACCGAGATGCTGCTCAACGTGCTCGCGACCGAGCTGCAGGGGCAGATCAAGGGCCTCGAGCTCGACCCCGACCAGATCTTCCAGGCCGTCGCGAACGTGCACGAGCGCGTCGAGGGCTCGTACGCCGTCATCTCGCTGATCGCCGGCTACGGCCTGCTCGCGTTCCGCGACCCCTTCGGCATCCGTCCGCTCATCCTCGGCAAGCGCGTGACCGACGCCGGGCGCGACGAGTGGATCGTCGCCTCCGAGTCGCTCGTGCTCGAGAACGGCGACTACGAGATCGTGCGCGACGTCGAGCCCGGCGAGGCGATCTTCATCACCCTCGACGGCGAGATGATCTCGCGCCAGTGCGCGAAGAACCCGACCCTCGTGCCGTGCTCGTTCGAGTACGTCTACCTCGCCCGCCCCGACTCGGTCATGAACGGCATCTCGGTCTACGAGTCGCGCCTGCGCATGGGCGACCGGCTGGCCGACACGGTCGCGACGCACATGCCGCTCGGCGACATCGACGTGGTCATGCCGATCCCCGACTCGTCGCGCCCCTCGGCGATGCAGGTCGCGCAGAAGCTCGGCATCGAGTACCGCGAGGGCTTCTACAAGAACCGCTACGTCGGCCGCACCTTCATCATGCCGGGCCAGGCCGAGCGCAAGCGTTCGGTGCGCCAGAAGCTGAACGCGATGGGCACCGAGTTCCGCGGCAAGAACATCCTCATCGTCGACGACTCGATCGTGCGCGGCACGACGTCGCAGCAGATCGTGCAGATGGCCCGCGACGCCGGCGCCAACAAGGTGACCTTCGCCTCGGCGGCTCCGCCCGTGCGCTACCCGCACGTCTACGGCATCAACATGCCGAGCCGGCAGGAGCTCATCGCGCACGGCCGCAAGATCCCCGAGATCGCGGCCGAGCTCGGCGCCGACCACATGATCTACCAGGAGGTCGCCGACCTCCAGGCCGCGATCACCGAGGGCACCTCGATCGAGCAGCTCGATCTCTCGTGCTTCACCGGCGAGTACGTCACCGGCACGGTCACCGAGGAGTACCTCGGCTGGGTGGAGCGCACGCAGCTGAGCTGATCGGCGCATGGGCACGCCCCCGGGGGTGTGCCCGTCGCGCTGCTACGTCACTGATCCGTCTCAGGTATCAGTGACGTGGTGCCCGAGCCGAGAGGCGCCCCGGCTCGTCTCGGTCCTAGCCGTCGACGCGGTGCGTCTCGTCGTGCTCGGCGAGCGCACGGGTGGTCCGTCGCGACATCGACCGGTCGACGACGAGCGCGACGAGCGCGCCGAGGCCGCCGCCGACCACCACGCCGCAGACGAGCAGGAAGCCGAACACCTGGCCCTGGCTGTAGGTGAAGTCGTCGGCCACGCGCCTCGCGAGCTCGGCGTCGCTGGGGGCGAACGAGAACGAGAGCACGAGGGCGACGATCGCGCCGACGACGGCGCCCGCGAGCATGAACGCGGCGTAACGGGGGGAACGGCGAACGACGACCTCGTCGCGGCTCGCCTCGGTGCGGTACTGCGGCTCGGGCGCCGACTCGGTCGGCGTCGCGGATGCCTCGGCCGGCACCTGCCCGGCGGGCTCGGGGGTCTCGGGCTGATCGTGGGTGTCGCTCACCCTTCCATTGTCCCGCATCGTGCTGTGCGATCGCCCCGGGACGACGAAGGGCGCGGACTACCCGACCGACCGCATGAACGCGCCGAGCTCATCGGCGACGAGCTGCGGCTCCTCGAAGGCGAGGAAGTGACCGCCGCGCCCCGGCGTCGAGTACTGCCGGAGGTCGCTCGCGGCCCGCTCGGCGATCGACCGCGGGAAGAGCTCGAACGGCGGTTCGCTGCTCAGTGTGACCGCGACCGGCGCCGTGATCGTCGGGCGCGGGGTGTTCTCGGAGTAGTCGAAGTACTGGCGGAACGACGTGCCGATCGACCCCGTCACCCAGTACAGGGTGAGCAGCTCGCACAGCGCGTCGCGATCGAAGCGCGACTCGAGGTCGCCGCCGCAGTCGCTCCAGGCGCGCAGCTTGTCGACGATCCAGGCGGCGAGCCCGACCGGCGAGTCGATGAGCGCGGCCGCGATCGTATCGGGGCGCGTGCCCATGATGTCGCTGTAGCCCGAGTCGGTCTCGTCGCGCTCGTCATCGGCGTCGAGGAAGGCCTGCTCCTCGGGCGTGATCGGCGACGCGTCGAAGTCGGCGGGGAACGGCCCGTGGATCATGTGCACGCCGGCGACCTCGTCGGGATGGATCGCACCGAGCCAGCCGGCGACGACACCGCCGATGTCGCCGCCGAACACGAAGTACCGCGAGTATCCGAGGGTCTCGGTCATGAGCGAGTGATACCGCTCGGCCATCGCGGCGCGCGTCAACGGCCCCTCGGGGAGCTCGGACCAGAGGAACCCGGGCAGCGAGGGAATGACGACGTCGACGTTGAGCAGCTCGGCGAGCGGCAGCATCTCGAGGAAGCTGCTCGGCCAGCCGTGCGCGAGCAGCACGGGCGGGCGGTTCGCGTCGCGGCGCAGGTGCACGAAGTGCTGCCCACGGTCGATGAACTGCGGGTAGGCGTTCAGCCGCGCCTCGGCGGCGCGCCAGTCGAAGCGGTGCGCCCAGTGGTCGACGAGCGTTCGGAGGAACTCGGGATCGGCGCCGGCCTCCCACCCGGGTGCGCTCGGTGCGGTGAATCGCGAGCGCTCGAGGCGCGCCCGCAGCTCGTCGAGCTCGTCGGGTCGGACGGAGATGGTGAAGGGTTCCATCCTCGGATGCTACGGCGCGCCGCCGACGGATCAGACGACGGGCAGCAGCCCGTCGAGCTCGGCGCGCTGGCCCGAGGCGTGCACCCGCCCGCTCGCCCGCGCGTCGGCCCACGACAGGCGGCCGGTCGCGAGCGCGAGCCAGGTCGAGGCATCCGTCTCGATGACGTTCGGCGGCGTGCCGCGCGTGTGCTTCGGGCCTTCGACGCACTGCACGGCCGCGTACGGCGGCACGCGCACCTCGAGGGTGCCGCCGGGGGCGCGCTCGGCGAGCAGCTGCAGCGAATAGCGCACCGCGAGCGCGAGGGTCGAGCGGTCGACGGATGCCGCGGCGTCGCCGCCGTCGGCCGTCACCGCGCGCACCGTGGCGAGCGCCGCCTGTCCGATGTCGTCGCCGATCCTCGCTCGTGCCATGCCTCCATCCTCTCAGGGGGCACCGACGAGCCGGGCCGGCCGAACGGGGTAGCCTGATGCGGTGAGAATCCTCGTCCTCGGCTCGGGCGCGCGCGAGCACGCCATCATCCTCGCGCTCCTCGATGAGGAGGCCGGGCACGAGATCGTCGCGGCCCCCGGCAACGCCGGCATCGCGGCCTCGCCGACCTCCTCGGCCCGCGGCAGCGTGACGACCGTCGGCCTCGACGCGACCGACGCCGCGCTCGTCACCGGCTACGCCGCAGACAACGGCATCGAGCTCGTCGTCGTCGGTCCCGAAGCGCCGCTCGTCGCCGGCGTCGCCGATGCACTTCGCGCCCGTGGCATCCCCGTGTTCGGCCCGGGCCGGCAGGCCGCCGCACTCGAGGGCTCGAAGACCTTCGCCAAGCGCATCATGGAGGCCGCGAACGTGCCGACCGGGCGCGCGACCCTCGCGACGACGCTCGACGAGGTCGCGACGACGCTCGACGAGTTCGGCGCCCCGTACGTCGTGAAGGCCGACGGCCTCGCGGCGGGCAAGGGCGTGCTCGTCACCGACGACCGCGACGCCGCGCTCGCGCACGCCGTCCACTACCTGCAGCAGGGCCCCGTGCTCGTCGAGGAGTTCCTCGACGGCCAGGAGGTCTCGCTGTTCCTCCTCTCCGACGGCACGAACGTGCTGCCGCTCTCGCCCGCGCAGGACTTCAAGCGCCTCCTCGACGGCGACGCCGGCCCCAACACCGGCGGCATGGGGGCGTACTCGCCGCTGCCATGGCTCGGTGACGCGGTCGACGGCCGCGGCGGCCGTTTCGGCAGCGAGCAGGCCTTCGTCGACGAGGTCATCGAGACCATCGCCCTGCCGACGGTGCGGCAGCTCGCCGACGAGCAGACCCCGTTCATCGGCCTGCTCTACGCGGGGCTCATCCTCACCTCGCGCGGCATCCGCGTGATCGAGTTCAACGCGCGCTTCGGCGACCCCGAGACGCAGGTCGTGCTGCCCCGCCTCGAGACCCCGCTCTCGGGCCTGCTGCTCGCGGCGGCGACGGGCGGGCTCGGCGAGCTCGACCGCCCCGTGTTCAGCGACGAGGCCGCCGTGACCGTGGTGCTCGCGAGCGAGGGCTATCCCGAGTCCCCCGAGACGGGCCGGGTCATCGACGGGCTCGATGCCGCGGCATCCGTGCCCGGGGTGCACCTCGCGCACGCCGCCACCGCTGTCGGCGCACTGGCCGACGACGCCCAGGCCGGCGACGAGGCTCCGCTGCTCTCGACGGGCGGCCGCGTGCTCAACGTCGTGGCCGTGGGCGACGGATTCGCCGACGCCCGGCGCCGCGCCTACGAGGCGCTCGGGCGAATCCGCCTCGACGGCGGCCAGTACCGCACCGACATCGCGGCGCGCGTCGCCGAGTGATCCAGCACGAGGAGCGAGCATGAGCGAGACCGGTGAACTGACCGGCTGGACCCACGTCTATTCGGGCAAGGTGCGCGACCTCTACGTGCCGACGAAGCTGATGACCGACGACGACAGCTGGACGGGCGACCCGCTCGCCGTCTCGCCCGTCGTGCTCGTCGTCGCGAGCGATCGGGTCAGCGCGTACGACCACCTGCTTGAGCCCGCGATCCCCGGCAAGGGGGCGCTGCTCACCTCGCTCACCCACTGGTGGTTCGACCAGCTGCCCGAGGTGCCGAACCACCTGGCGCACCCGCTCGACGACCGGCTCGAGGCGCTCGAGCTGCCCGAGGTCCCGGCCGAGGTCGCCGATCGGGCGACCCTGTGCCGCACGCTCGACATGTTCCCGATCGAGTGCGTCGTGCGCGGCTACCTCACCGGCGGCGGCTACAAGGAGTACGTCGAGACGGGCGCGATCGGCGGCATCCCGCTGCCCGAGGGCCTCGAGAACGGCGACCGCCTGCCCGAGCCGATCTACACCCCCGCGTGGAAGGCCCCGCTCGGCGAGCACGACGAGAACATCACGTACGAGCGCACGGTCGAACTCGTCGGCGAGGTCGTCGCCGAGCAGCTGCGGGCCCTCTCGCTCGACATCTTCGCCCGCGCCTCGGCGATCGCCGAGGCCCGCGGCGTGATCCTTGCCGACACGAAGTTCGAGTTCGGCGCCGACCGCGCGACGGGCATCGTGACGCTCGCCGACGAGGTGCTCACGAGCGATTCGAGTCGCTACTGGGATGCCGCGGCGTTCGCCTCGGCGGCGACGCCCGAGCTGCGCATGGCGAGCTTCGACAAGCAGATCGTGCGCGACTGGCTGAGCGCCAACTGGGACCAGGACGTCTCGGAGACGCCGCCGACCCTCCCCCACGAGATCGTCGAGCAGACCGCGGCGCGCTACCGCGAGCTGCTCGAGCGGCTCGAGCAGCCGACCGGCGGCTGACGGGGCATCCCGACCGGTTCGCGCCGCCCTGTGCCAGAGTGGTGACGTGAACCTCGACGATCTGGTGCGCCTGCGCCGGGCCCGCGACACGATGGACCGCGACTACGAGCAGCCGCTCGACGTCGAGGCGCTTGCGCGCGTCGCGCTGATGTCGTCGGGGCACTTCTCGCGCAGCTTCCGCGAGGCATACGGCGAGACGCCCTACGGCTATCTGATGACCCGACGCATCGAGCGGGCGAAGGCGCTACTGCGCCGGGGCGACCTCAGCGTCACCGAGGTCTGCTTCGCGGTCGGCTGTACCTCGCTCGGCTCGTTCAGCTCGCGGTTCACCGAGCTCGTCGGCGAGAGCCCGAGCGCCTACCGGGCCCGCTCGCACGACGTCGCGGCGCCCATCCCGGCGTGCATCGTGAAGATCCAGACGCGACCCGTCAGAAATGGAGAAGCGGGCAAGATCGCGCCTCGGTAGCGTCGGGGTCATGGACATCTCACTCTCCCAGTGCTTCATCGCCGTCGACGACCACGAGACGGCGATCCCGTTCTACCGCGACGTGCTCGGCCTCGAGGTTCGCAACGACATCGCCTACGAGGGCATGCGGTGGGTCACGGTCGGCTCACCCTCGCAGCCCGACGTGAACATCGTGCTCGAACCGCCGATCGCCGACCCCAACGCCACCCAGGCCGACAAGGATGCCGCGGCGCAGCTGCTGGCCAAGGGGCTGCTGCGCGGCGTGAACTTCATGACCTCCGACGTCGACGCGACGTTCGAGACGATCCGCGCCGCGGGCGCCGACGTGCTGCAGGAGCCGATGGACCAGTTCTACGGGGTCCGCGACTGCGCCTTCCGCGACCCGGCGGGCAACATGCTGCGCTTCAGCCAGCCGCGCGCGTAGTCCGGCTCGCGCCGCGGGGGCCGTGCGGGTCGTGCGGGTCGTGCGGGCCGTGCCGACGCGAGTCGAACACGCCACCGCGAGCCCCGGTACCGAATCGCGTCCGACGTCCGCCGGGCGCGATTCCGCCGGCGGGCGACGTCCGCTCTGCTGAGGGTGTGGCCATGTGGCCGCCGAAGGTGTGGCCATGTGGCGGTGCGGCCGCACGAGGTGTGGCCATGTGGTCATGTCGCCCACCCAAGTGTGGTCGAGTGGCCATGCGGCCGACCGAGGTGTGGTCATGTGGCCATGTGGTCGCCCGGTGAGGAGCAGCACCCGCTCCCGGGCGACGCACGCGCAAGCATGCGCTGCCGAATGCGCACCCTCGAACCTGCACGGGAGCCCCTCGGGGGCGCCGCCCTCCCGCGGGCCGGCCTCAGACCCGTTCCTCCAGGGGCGCGAGATCGGGGTCGTCGTTCGGGCGTGCGCGGATCCCTCCACGCTGCGCGCCCGCCCCCGCGAGCACGACGAGCACGATGCCGGCCACCTGTACCGCCGACGGAATCTGCGCGAGCACGATGAGGCCGAGCAGCACACCGAAGGCGGGCTCGAGCGCCATGAGCGTGCCGAAGGCCGTGTGGGTCATGCGGCGCAGCGCCAGCATCTCGAGGCCGAAGGGGATCACTGGGGCGAGCAGCGCGAGTGCCGCAGCCGTGAGCAGCACCCGCCAATCGAGCTCGCCGATCACCTGCGGAACGCCGACGAACGCCGTCACGACCGCGGCGATCGGGATCGTGATCGACAGTCCGCTGATGCCCGAGAAGCGGTCGCCCACCCGCTGCGTAAGCAGGATGTAGACGCCCCATCCGACGCCGGCGAGCGCGGCGAAGCCGACGCCGAGGAGGTCGACCTCGCCGTGCCACGGCTCGGTGAGGAGGACCACCCCGGCGAGCGCGAGCACCGGCCAGACGAGCATGCGGCGGCTGTGGCTGCGGATCGCCGCCACGGTGAGCGGGCCGAGGAACTCGATGGCGACGGCGGTGCCGAGCGGGATGCGCTCGACGGCCGAGAGGAACGCCACCATCATCACGCCGGTGGCGACACCGAGCCCGAGGAGTGGCAGCACGTCGACGCGCCGGATGCGGCGCAGCGGGGGCCGCGCGATCGCGATGAAGAAGATCGCGCCGAACGCCAGCCGCAGCCAGGCGGTGCCGCCGGCACCGAGCTCCTCGACGAGCGGCACCGACAGGGCGGCGCCCGCCTGGATCAGGAGCATCGAGGCGACCGCCAACGTCCACGGCGGCACCCGGTCGATCGCGCGGTTCACGAGCCAGCCGTCCGATGCGACGAGCCGACGCCGAGCTCGAACACCGCGAGCGAGAATCGGGCGGTGCTCGACGACCGGTTCGCGTAGGCGTGGTCGACGTCGGCCGCGAAGGTGAGCGCGTCGCCGGCGGCGAGCCCGTGGGCGACCCCCGCGACCTCGATGACGACCTCGCCGTCGATCACGTGCAGCAGCTCGCGCGTGCCAGTGGAGTGCGCCTCGCTCGCGTGGCGCTCGCCGGCCTCGAGGGTCCAGTCCCAGAGCTCGACCACGTCGGGCGACTCGATGCCCGCGACGAGCACGCCGCGGCCGCCGTGCTCGCCCGTCCAGAGGACGGCGCCCTCGCCCCGCCGAGTGACCTCGACGAGGTCGGATGCCGCGCCTCGCGTGTGCACGAGCGCGGGCAGGCGCACGCCGAGGGCGTCGCTGAGCCGCAGCAGCGTGCCGACGCTCGGGTTCACGGCGCCCTGCTCGACGTTGACGATCATGCGACGGCTCACCCCGGCCTCGGCCGCGAGCCGATCGAGGGTCCACTCGCGCGCCTGCCGCTGCTCGCGCACGCGGTGGCCGATCGCGAGAGCGAGCGATTCCGTCTCGTCATCCATGAGTGCATGATAGTGCACTGTGGCGAGCCGGTCGGAATACATTCGCCGAGGCATCCGTTATGATTAGTTGTGCTTACAACCAATGGGGCGCCCGAGGGCGCCGGACTCCTCGCGGCCGACACCGGCATGGGCGCGGTGACGCTGCGCGTCGCCGACCTCGACGGCATGATCCGCTACTACCGCGACGGCGTGACGCTCGAACTGCTGAGCCACGACGGCCCCGTCGCGGTGCTCGGCCGCGGAACGACGCCGATCGTCATCCTGCAGCACGCGCCCGAGCTGAAGCACGCGTCGCCGCGCGACGCGGGGCTCTTCCACACCGCCATCCTCTTCGACACCCGCGAGGCGCTCGCGACTGCGATCGCCTCGGTCGCGACCCGCTACCCCGGCACCTTCACCGGCAGCGCCGACCACCTCGTGAGCGAGGCCTTCTACTTCACCGACCCCGAGGGCAACGGCGTCGAACTGTACTTCGACCGCGACCGCTCGACGTGGAGCTGGGTGCACGGCACCGTCGAGATGGCGACCATCTACCTCGACCCCAACGGTTACCTGCGCGACCACCTCGGCGAAGCCGGCACTGCGGCGGTCGCGAGCGGCGCGAAGCTCGGCGACGCGGTCGTCGGGCACGTGCACCTCTCGGTCGGCGACGTCGCGAGCGCGCGCGAGTTCTACGTCGAGCGGCTCGGCTTCGAGACGACCGCCGAGATGGGCGACCAGGCGCTCTTCGTCTCGGCCGGCGGCTACCACCACCACATGGCGATGAACACGTGGAACAGCCGCGGCGCGGGCCGCCGCGGACTCGCGCTCGGCCTCGGCAAGGTCGAGATCGTCGTTCCGACCGCCGACGACCTCGGCGAACTCGGCGAGCGCATGGCGCACTACGGGGTCGGCGCCCGCGACGACGGCCGCACCCTCGCGTTCGACGACCCGTGGGCGAACCTCGTCGAGGTGCGCACAGCCGAATGAACGGTGCCGGCCGATAGGCTGCCGCGATGAGCTTCACCCTGACTTCGATCCGCCGCTACCCCGTCAAGGCGATGGGCGGCGAGGCGCTGACCGAGGTGCAGCTCGATGCGCGCGGGCTCACGGGTGACCGCGGCTTCGCCGTGGCCGACGACGACGGCAGGTTCGCCTCGGGCAAGAACACCCGGCGGTTCCGGCGGCGCGACGCGGTCTTCGAGTACTCGGCCTCGACGACGGCGGACGGCTCGGTGCAGGTGCAGCGCGGCGACCACGGGCTCTGGCTCGTCGGCGACGACGACCTCGACGCCGACCTCACCGAGCGCATGGGCGCGAGCGTGCGCATCATCCGCGAGGGCGACGTCTCCCTGCAGGACGGCGGGCAGGTCTCGATCGTCGGCACCGCGTCGCTCGCGTGGTGCGCCGAGCACTTCGGCATCGACGCCGACCCCCGACGGCTGCGCGTCAATCTCGTCGTCGAGACCGATGAGCCGTTCATCGAGGAGACCTGGCTCGGCGGCGTCATCACGGTCGGCGACACCCGACTCGAACTCGTCGAACGCGTCGAACGGTGCCGCACCGTCGACGTCGCCCAGGACGGAACGGCGGCCGAGGGCCGCCTGCTGAAGCCGCTCACCAAGGCGCGGGACATGTCGCTCGCCGTCTACGCCGACGTCGTCGAGCCCGGCGTCATCCGCGTCGGCGACCGGGTCGCGCGGGGCTGATTCGCCGAGCGATCTGGGAAATCTGGAACCAAGACGGGCATTCCGGACATATTCCTTACAGAGGCCGTACCCGACGGCCGCTGCGAGGGAGCCCGACATGCACCACGACCGGAGCGACGTACGAGCGGTGGTCGTGTCGCCGCGCCGCCTGATGCGCATCGCGCTCTCGAACCTGCTGCGGGCGCAGGGCATCAGCTCGGTCGGCGAAGCCGCCGGGTACACCGAGGCGATCATCGCCGCCGACGCCGATCGCGCGCAGCTCGTCGTCGTCGATCTCGAGCTCTCGACCGAGCACGGCGCGGGGTTCCTGCACGAGCTCCGGGCGACGGGCGGCAACCCGCGGGTGCTCGCACTGCACCGCGGTTCCGCCCCCGGCGAGACCGGCCGCGACCGCGGCGTCCTGCTGCTCGACCCCGACGCCTCGCCGGCCGAGCTCGCGAACGCCGTGCAGGCCCTCTGCACCGGCCGGGGCGCGCACCGACTGCCCTGCCTCACCCCGCGGCAGATCGAGGTGCTCGCGCTCGTGGCACGGGGGTACTCGAACGACGAGATCCGGCGAGAGCTCGTCATCAGCCTGCCGACCGTCAAGCAGCACGTGCGCGACATCTTCGCCCGGCTCGGGGCAAGTTCGAGGCTCGAGGCGGTGAACCGGGCACGCGCCAGCGGGGTGGTCGTGTAGCGCCCGGTCGCCTGCGACTCAGTGGGAGCCGGGCTTCGGCCCCTTCGCGTGCGACATGTCGTGGAAGGCCGCGAATTCCTGACCCGGCCCCGGCATCGGCGTCGTACCGGGCCCGGCCCGGAGCCCGTCGAGCACGATCGTGAGCTGGCGGCGCCAGAACGGCAGGTACTCGCCGCCGTACTGACCGAGCGAGCCGAGCATGTCGACGAGGATGCTGAGGTCGACCGCCGTGACGTCGGCGCGCAGGGAACCCTCGGCCTGGGCGCGCTCGATCATGCCGTTGACCAGCGGTTCGAACTCGATGCCCGGCCGATGCGACGGATCGACCTCGGCGACTCGCCGCATGACGGCGGGCAGGTACGGTGAGTCGGCGACCCAGCCGCCGAGCCGCTCGATGTAGAGCTCGACCGACCGCCACCCCGTCTCGGCGCCGAGGATCTCGGGTGCGAAGTCGTGCAGTTCGGCGACCGCGGTGTCGTAGATCTCGCGCACGAGCGCATCACGGTTCGGGAAATGCCGGTACACGGTGCCGGCGCCGACCCCCGCGCGCGCGGCGAGCTCGTCGAGCGGCGCATCGATCCCGCGCTCGGCGAAGAGCCTCCGCGCTTCGCGGAGCAGTTTCTCGTGATTGCGCCGCGCGTCACGGCGCGACGACACCGACGACGTCATCGCTTCACTGTACGCGGAATCATCGCGTATGATTCGGAGAGTCGCCTCCGTTTACCCGAAGCGGATCGACGTTCCTTCGGGGGAAGAAGGATCGCGGCGCGACGGGCACGAGCCGGTTCGACCGGGGCGGGGGCGCCCGTCGCGCCGGTCACCCCGTGCGACGGCGGCGGAACGACCGCGCGTGGTTAGGCTTGAGCCGTGACTGAACACGAGGGCGGCGACGCCGGCATCGAAGCCAACACCCGCACCATCGAGGCATCCGTCGTCACCGACTTCAGCGATCGCATGAGCTACGGCGGCTACCTCGACCTGCCGACCCTGCTCAGCGCGCAGCGCCCGATCTCGCGACCCGAGCACCACGAC
This sequence comes from Agromyces sp. NPDC058126, assembly GCF_042884595.1. Taxonomy (NCBI): domain Bacteria; kingdom Bacillati; phylum Actinomycetota; class Actinomycetes; order Micrococcales; family Microbacteriaceae; genus Agromyces; species Agromyces sp. NPDC058126. The sequence goes on from NZ_JBHVTS010000002.1 coordinate 729,545, forward strand.
GAGCTGCTGTTCATCATCCAGCACCAGACGACCGAGCTCTGGCTGAAGCTCGTGCTGCACGAGCTCGAGACAGCCCGCGACCTGCTGCGCGCCGACGAGCTCGGCCAGGCGCTGAAGTGCATCGCCCGGGTCAAGCACATCCAGAAGACGCTCACCGAGCAGTGGTCGGTGCTCGCGACCCTGACGCCTGCCGAGTACGCGCAGTTCCGCGGGGTGCTCGGCAATGCGAGCGGGTTCCAGTCGTACCAGTACCGCGCGGTCGAGTTCGTGCTCGGCAACAAGAACGCGAAGATGCTGCAGATCTTCGAGGCGGATGGCGCGGCCACGGCCCTGCTGCGCCACGCCCTCGAGTCGCCGAGCCTCTACGACGAGTTCCTGCGGCTGCTCGCTCGGGCGGGTTACCCGATCCCGGCCTCCGTGCTCGAGCGCGACGTGACCCTCGCGTGGACCTTCACGCCCGAGCTCGTGCCTGTGTTCGCGCAGATCTACGGCGACACCGCCGAGAACTGGTCGGCGTACGAGACGTGCGAGGAGCTCGTCGACCTCGAGGACAACTTCCAGCTCTGGCGCTTCCGCCACCTGAAGACGGTCGAGCGCATCATCGGCTCGAAGACGGGCACCGGCGGGTCGAGCGGGGCGCCGTTCCTCAAGCGGGCGCTCGAGCTGACCTTCTTCCCCGAGCTGTACGCGGTGCGCACCGAGATCCCGGGCTGAGATGAGCACCGCCCCGCACGACCTCGGCCTCGGCCCGCTCGCGCGCCGAGCACGGCGATCGCTGAACGGCGACCACGCCGGCGAGGTCGGCGTCGTGCTGCCGCCCCTCATCGACCACCACGTGCACCTGATGCTCGTCGGCGCCGAGTCGCTCGCGGGCCGCGACCTCGCGGGGGTCGTCGACCTCGGCGCGCCGCCCGAGTTCGTCGCGCATGCCGCCGAGCGCGAGGGCCTCCCCCGCATCGCGCATGCCGGCGCATTTGTCACCGCCCGAGGCGGTTACCCGAGCGGGCGGCCCTGGGCGGCACCCGGCAGCGTGCGCGAGGTCGAGCGGGATTCCGCCCCGGCAGCCGGGCCCGTCGCCGACACGCACCGCGCGCTGCCCAGCCCCGTCGCCTCGGCAGTGCAGGAGCAGCTCGCGTTCGGGGCATCCCTCATCAAGACCACCCTGCACGCCGAACACGGGCCGGTGCTCGACCCCGAGGCGCTCGACGAGCTCGTCGCCGAGGCGCACGCCGCGGGCCTGCCGGTCGTCGCGCACGTCGAGGGCGCCGGCATGGCCGCGCTCGCGATCGACGCCGGCATCGACGCGCTCGCGCACACCCCGTTCACCGAGCGGGTCGACGACGCGCTCATCGCCCGCGCCGTCGCGGCGGGGCAGGTCTGGATCTCGACGCTCTGGATCAACGGCTACGGCGCCGGCGGCGCGGAGTTCGACTGCGCCGTCGACAACCTGCGACGCTTCCGCGCCGCAGGCGGGCGGGTGCTCTACGGCACCGACCTCGGCAACGGCGAACGCGAGCCCGGCGCGGGGCTCGGCGTGCACGCCGCCGAACTCGCCGCGCTGGTCGAGGCCGGGCTCGGGGCATCCGACCTCATCGCGGCCCTGACCGACCCGTGGCCGCACGCCGCGCGCGACGACTGGGCCCTCGACGGCGTCGCGAGCTTCGTGCCCGGCGAACCTCCGACCGCCGACGAATCCCTGCCCGACTGGCTCGCGCACGCGCGTGTCGTGCCCGACGACGACCTGGAGCTGTTGTGACCCTCGACCCGAACCTCGCCTTCGCCCGCCGCATGGACCGCGCCGACGGGCTCGCCCACTACCGCAAACGCTTCGTCGGGGCCGACACCGACCTCGTGTACTTCGACGGCAACTCGCTCGGCCGCCCGCCCGTCTCGGCCGTCGAGCGGGTCGAGCGGTTCCTCCGCCAGGACTGGGGCGGGCGCCTCATCCGCGGCTGGGACGAGTCGTGGCTGCAGCTGCCCACCGAGATCGGCGACCGCATCGGCCGCGCGGTCATCGAGGCGAAGGCCGGCCAGACGATCATCGGCGACTCGACGACGGTGCTGCTCTACAAGCTCGCCCGCGCCGCCGTCGACGCGCAGCTCGCCCGCGACCCCGCCCGTCGCGAGATCGTCATCGACACCGACAACTTCCCGACCGACCGCTACATCGTCGACGGCATCGCCCGCGAGAAGGGCATGCGCCTGCGCTGGATCGACGTCGACACCTCCTCGGGCGTCACGCCCGAGCAGCTCGCCGAGGCCGTCGGCCCCGAGACCGCGCTCGTCGTCGTCTCGCACGTCGCCTACCGCTCGGCGTACCTCGCCGACGCGCCCGAGCTCACCCGCATCGCGCACGACGCCGGCGCGCTCATCCTCTGGGACCTCTGCCACTCGGCAGGCTCGGTCGAGGTGAAGGCCGACGCCTGGGGCTTCGACCTCGCCGTCGGCTGCACGTACAAGTACCTCAACGGCGGCCCCGGCTCGCCCGCGTTCGCCTACGTGCGCGACGACCTGCAGGGCGTGCTCGAGCAGCCGATCCAGGGCTGGTGGGGCACGAAGGACATGTTCACGATGGGACCCGAGTACCAGCCGGTGCCCGACATCCGCCGGTTCATCAGCGGCACGGCGCCCATCGTCGGGATGCTCGCGATGGAGGAGACCCTCGCGATGATCGAAGAGGCCGGGATGCCGGCGCTGCGAACGAAGTCGGTCGCCCTGACCGAGTTCGCGATCGCCCTCGCCGACGAGTGGCTCGCCCCGCTCGGCGTGACGCTCGCCTCGCCAGCCGACGCCGAGGAGCGGGGCGGACATGTCACCCTGCACCACGACGCGATGCGCGAGGTCACCGCCCGGCTCTGGCAGCGCGACGTCATCCCCGACTACCGCGACCCGGGGGGCCTCCGCATCGGCCTCTCGCCGCTGTCGACGAGCTTCGAAGAGGTGCACCGCGGTCTGGATGCCACGCGCGAGGTGCTGCGCGAGGTACTCACCGAGCGGGCGGGGCTGGCGTAGGTTCTCGCGAACCGACGCCGACCCGCTGCCGGGCTACTCCGCCGGCTGTCGAGCAGCGTCGGCCGCGGCATCCCCGCTCGTCGAATCGGCGGCGGCCGCCGGTGCCGAACCGCTCGCACCCCACGCGACCGTGACCTTCGGCTTGGCGAAGAAGAGCACGACGATGGCGCCCGCGGCGAAGCCGATGATGGGCAGCAGCATCGACTGCGACATGGCCGCGGTGAAGCCGTCGAGGACCTGCGGCGGCATGCCGCCGGACCCGCCGCCGGCCTGTTCGACGGCACTCGTGTCGAACCCGGGCAGCTCGGCGGTCAGGCGCGCGTTCATGAGCGCCGCGATCGCCGCGGAGCCGAGCACCGAACCCACCTGGCGGGTCATGTTGTAGACGCCCGAGCCCGCGCCGGCCTGCGACTGCGGCAGGTTGCGCGTCGCCGAGGATGCGAGCGGCGCCCAGACGCCGGAGAGGCCGAGTCCGAGCAGCCCCGAGGGGATGAGCAGCACCCAGAGCTCGGTGTCGGGCCGGAGCAGCGTCGCCGTCCAGGCGAGGGCCGCCGCGGTGATCGCGAATCCGGTGACGGCGATCCACTTGGGGTCGACGCGGTCGACGAGCCGGCCGACGATCGGCGCCATCGCACCCGTGACGACGGCCATCGGGATGAGCATGAGCGCCGCCTGCGTCGGGGTCAGCCCGCGGGCGATCTGGTAGTAGAACGCGAGGGGCAGCGGCATCGCCACGATCGCGAGGCCGACGAAGGTGATCGCGACGTTCGAGAGCGAGAAGTTGCGGTCGCGGAAGAGCCCGAGCGGCAGCAGCGGCTCGGCCTTGTTGAGCGCCTGCCAGACGACGAACCCGGCGAGCACGACGAGGCCCGTGATGATGATGCCCCAGACCGTGATCGGGCCGGTGATCGTGCCCCAGTCGTAGGTCTCGCCCTCCTGGATGCCGAAGACGACGAGGAACATGCCGACGGCGCTCAGCACCACGCCGAGCCAGTCGAAGCGGTGCGAGTGGGTCTCGAGGTTCGGCACGAGCCGCCACGCGGCGACGAAGGCGATGACGCCGACGGGCAAGTTGACGAAGAAGATCCACTCCCAGCCGAGCGAGTCGACGAGCACGCCGCCGAGGATCGGGCCGACGAGGGTCGCGACGCCGGCGACGGCGCCCCAGAGGCCCATCGCCTTGCCGCGCTGGTTCGGCGGGAAGATGCGGGTGATCACGGCCATGGTCTGCGGCGTCATGAGCGCGGCGCCGAGGCCCTGCACCGCGCGGGCGGCGATGAGCATGGTGATGTCGTCGGACAGGCCGCACCAGAGCGAGGCCAGCGTGAAGACGACGAGGCCGATCATGTAGACGCGCTTCGGGCCGAAGCGGTCGCCGAGGCGCCCGGTGATGAGCAGCGGCACGGCGTACGCGAGCAGGTAGGCGCTCGTGACCCAGATGACGGCCGTGAGGTCGGTGTCGAGGTCCTCGAGGATGGCGGGGTTCGCGATCGACACGATCGTCGAGTCGACGAGGATCATGAAGAACCCGATGACGAGCGCCCACAGGGCGGGCCATGGCTTCAGGGTGCGTTCCATGGGTGGAACCTTCCGGTCGGTGGGGCGGTCGCCCCGGTCAACGGGCGGATGCCTCGGGCCAGGCGAGTTCGCCCGACCGGAGGTCGCCGATGGTCTGGTCGAGCCACGTCGCCTCGGCGACGAGCAGTGTTCGGGTGTAGTGGACGTTCAGGATGTACGCCGTCGGCAGGCTGCGGGCGGCGATCTTCTCGAGCGCGCCGTCGATGAAACCGAGGAGCTCGCGGATCGATGCGAGCCGCTCTCCGAGCAGCTCGGCGACCTCGGCGGCCGGAAGGTGGTGCGCCTCGCCGATGGCGACGGGGAACTCGGGGTACTCGTTCACGTAGCGACGGAGCATCCCCGCGATCGTGGAACGCAACTGCTCGCGCCCGTCGTCGGTGATCGCGTACACGGTGCGCTCAGGGCGATTTCCCTGCCGCTCGACGGCCACCTCCGCGATGAGGCCGTCCGCAGCGAAGCGCTCGACGGCCCGGTACAGCGAGCCGGGCGAGACCTTGACGACCTTGTCCTCCGAGCGCTCGAGCATGAGCTGGTACATCTCGTAGGCGTGCATGTCGCGTTCGGCGAGCAGCGCGAGCACCGAGACGCCGAGCGGCGAGAGCGTGGCCATGTCGTTCCTCCGAGGCATCCAACTATTCCGCCCGGAATAATACGTCCGGAATATCCCTGCCGCAACCCGCCCGTCGTCGACGCCGCTCACCGGCGATAGCAAGCGATTCGGCCGGGGGCAACCCCCTCGCCCGATTCAGGGCGCTCGCCGACCGCGAGCGTACGATGGCGCAACATCTCGCGAAAGGAGCCCCCATGTCCGGCACCGAGAGCAACCTCGATGAGGCGGTCGTCGCCGCCCGACGCGCGGCGGAGCGCGCCGCCGATCGCGCCGAAGACCTGGCCGACGACCTCGCCGACGAGGCGGGTGAGCACCTCGACGACCTGAGCGACCGGGTCGAGGATGCCGCCGACGCGGTGGGCGAGGTCCTCCGCGACGCGCGCGAGACCGCGGCCGACGCCGTCGAGACCATCACCGCCCAGGCGGGCGCCGCCGCCGGCGAAGCACGCGAAGCGCTCGACGACGGGGTCGCGTACGTCAGCGCGCGGTACCGCGAGCACCCCGCCGTCGTCATCGCGATCGCCGCGGCCGCCGTCGTCGGCGTCTGCCTCGTCATCAGGGCGCTCACGCGGCACTGAGCCCCACGGATGCCCCGCCGGACCGCTCGCGGCGGGGCGCATGCGGCACACCGCGTCGTGCGAGTCGCCCCTACATCGCGGCGGCGTGCGACTCGGATGCGTGCCGCCGTCCACCGAGCACGATCGCGAGGACGACCGCGAGCGCGAGCCCGAACTCGAACACGGCGGAGAGCCACAGCTCGGGCGCCGTGATCACGAGCGAGACGCCGAGCACGAGGTGCATCGCGGAGATCGTCAGGATGATCGCGCGACCCGCGACCTCCTGGGAGCGATGCACGAGGACGAGTGCCACGACGATGGCGAGGCCCATGAGCATGTTGTAGACGCCGACGTTGCGCGTCCACAGCGCGACGGCCTCGTACTCGTCGGCCTCGATGAGGAAGATGGGATACAGCTCGGGGCTGCGGAAGAAGAACGATTCGAGCACGCCGACGGTGACGAGCGTCAGCGCCTCGAGGCCTGCGAGCACCTGCGCGACGGGTTTCATGGGCGGATTCTCGTCGCTCCCGGTGCCGGCCGCATCGGGGCCTCCCCCACCCCCGGGGGTGTGGACAGCCCGCAACCGGGAGGCGGTCGACCGCAGGCTAGAATCGAGGCATCCACACCCTCGACACCGGACGGAGAACCGCGGTGCCCACCATCGTCGTCGACGTGATGCCCAAGGCCGAACTGCTCGACCCCCAGGGGAAGGCCGTCGCCGGCGCCCTCGCCCGCACCGGCCACACCGCGTTCAGCGGCGTGCGCATCGGCAAGCGATTCGAACTCACCGTCGACGGACCCGTCGACGACGCGCTCCGCGCGAACGTGCAGCAGATCGCGGAGGAGATCCTCTCGAACCAGGTCATCGAGGACGTCGTGGGCATCCACTACGAGGTGACCAACGCCGAACTCGCCGAAGAGGCCTCCTCGGCCGCGTCGGTCGCGGGCGACGGCTTCGGCGCCCCCGCCGGCGAGACCCACTGAGCTCCGGGAGCGATCGCATGCGCATCGGCGTCATCACCTTCCCCGGCTCGCTCGACGACCGCGACGCGCAGCGCGCGGTGCGACTCGCGGGCGGCGAGCCCGTCGCCCTCTGGCACGGCTCGCACGACCTCGAGGGCGTCGACGCGCTCATCCTGCCCGGCGGGTTCAGCTACGGCGACTACCTGCGCTGCGGCGCCATCGCCTCGCTCTCGCCGATCATGACCGAGGTCGTCGCGGCCGCGAACGCCGGCATGCCGGTGCTCGGCATCTGCAACGGCTTCCAGATGCTGACCGAGGCGGGCCTGCTCGAAGGCGGGCTCATCCGCAACGACCACGGCTCGTTCATCTGCCGCGACCAGGTGCTCACCGTCGAGAACACCTCGACCGCGTGGACCGCCGAGTTCGAGGCCGGCCAGCAGATCACGATCCCGCTGAAGAACGGCGAGGGCGGGTTCATCGCCTCCGACGAGACGCTCGACCGCCTCGAGGGCGAGGGTCGCGTGGTGTTCCGCTACGTCGACGTGAACCCGAACGGGTCGCTCCGCGACATCGCCGGCATCTCGAACGCCCGGGGCAACGTCGTCGGCCTCATGCCGCACCCCGAGCACGCGGTCGAGCCCGGCTTCGGCCCCGACACCGCGGCCGCGATGCGGTCGGGCGTCGACGGACTCGGCTTCTTCACGAGCGTCGTGAAGCGGGCGCTCGTCGAGGCGTGAGCTGACACGAACGACCCCGTCACGAACCGGGGTCGTTCGCCGGTGCGCCAGACCGGCATGATGGTCGGATGCCCCACCAGACGCCGCACGAACTCCAGGCCCGCCTCGCCGCCGTCTTCGCCGCGCGCGACCGTGCGAACATGCAGCCCACGATCGCTGCCTTCCTCGAGGTACTCGCCGAGCACCCCGAGGAGCCCGAGGTGCTCTACGAGGTCGGCGGCGCCTACGACACGGCCGGCGAGGAGGCCGTCGCCGCCGGCTACTACGAGCGGGCGATGGCGGCGGGCCTCTCGGGCGACGCGCTCCGGCGGTGCCTGCTGCAGTACGGCAGCACGCTGCGCAACCTCGGCCGGCTCGACGACTCCCTCGACGTGCTGGAACGTGCGCGCGGCGAGTTCCCCGAGTCCGACTCCCTGAAGGTGTGGCACGCGACGAGCCTGCACGAGGCGGGGCGCAACGACGCCGCCTTCGCGATCATGCTCGAGCTCGTGGCCGACCGGCTTCGCACCGACGAGCTGCTGCGCTACGAGGCGGCGCTCCGCGGCAACGCCGCGTTCCTCGCCGGGCGCGACGCCCGGCACTGAGCGAGCGGGCGGCACCGCGACGCACGACGCGGCCGGCGCACACCTGCGCACGCACGCGAACGGCGGCCGGTCCCGAGGGACCGGCCGCCGCCGGATCATGCGTCGGAGACGCGCTGCGTCAGAAGGACGCCGGGATCACCCCGGAGTCGGTCTGGTAGGCGGTCACCGGCGCGTGCGGGATCTCGTCCCAACGGGCCGGGTCCTCCTGCTGCACCTCGCCGGTCGCCATGCCGACGAGCAGCTCCTGCAGCGCGAGCACGTTCTGCTTGATCGACTTGCCGCGCGCCTTCTGGCCGAGGCTGCCGTCGCTCGTGTTGCCGCTCGTCTCGAAGAAGATCGCCGGGTTGCTGTGGCCCTCGGGGTTCAGCCCGTCGTGGTTCAGGCCGAGCATCATCGCCGAGACGACACCGCCCTTGATGTCGATCTCGACGCCGCGGCCGACGTCGTAGCGGTCGATGTTGATGAAGCCGTACTTCGAGAGCTCGTCGTAGACGTGCACCTGCATCTGACGCGTGAGCACGTCGTAGGCACCGCCCTGGATGCCCGGCAGCGTCGGACCGCCCGGCGCCAGCGAGACGCCGAGCGAGAGGGTGACCTCGTCGCCGTCGCCGCGCTCGGTCTTGAGTCCCTGGTGGTGGACGTCGACGGCGAACGCCGGGTCGACCATCGTCCAGTACTCGTAGTAGCCCTCCGACTCGGCCGCCTCGAACTTGCCGACGCCCCAGTCGCGGTTGAGGTCGATCCGCTTCTCCGTGCCGTCCTGCAGCACCGTGTGGCGGATGTTCAGCTCGGAGCCGTCGGGGTTGTACATCGGGATGACGTGGAAGGTGTAGCTCTCGCGCAGCAGCTTCCACTCGGGCGAGCCGTTGGTGCCGAGCTCCTTCAGCACGGCGAGCAGGGAGTCGGTACCGTAGGGCTCGTTGCCGTGGATCCGACCCTGAAGCCAGACGGCCTCGGGCCCGTTGCCCACGGTCGCGACGTAGAGGTCGCGACCCGTCTCGGAGGTGTTCACCGCCGTGCCCGCCTCGGCGAGCGTGAAGGCGTCGAGCCCGAAGCGCGAGGTCTTCTCGAGCTTCTCGAGCTCGGACACGAGGTCGGCGTAGTCGAGCATGCTCGAGAGGTTGGTGTTGCCGTTCGGCGACGGGAAGTTCGCGTCGGCGAGGGCGGGGGACCCCGCGGCGAGCGGGGCGGCGAGCGCGAGCGCTGCCGTGGCGGCGAGCGTGATCGAGCGTCGGGTGCGCGGTTGGGACTTCGAGCCGTTGGTCATACTTCTCCTCTTCGAGATGGGCATGGCGCTTCTGCGACACGAATCCGAGGGAGTCGGTGCAACCGCTTCCCCCGAGACGTATTGGCAGCCTATGGAGCGCCGTCACCGCTTCTCAAGAGACGGGCGTCCGGATTGTTCAACGATCTGCACCCGTTCGTCCCTGCTTCGCGCGGGCCCTCCCGCCGGCCTCGGACAGCCGGTACGCTGGACGCCGCTCAGCGGTACTCGGGGTTCGCCTCGAAGCCGAAGTGCTCGCCGCGGTCCCACTCCGAGCGGACGTTGCCGCCGACGGGAAAGCCGCCCGCGTCCTTCAGCAGGCGCGCGAGGTGCAGCAGGTTGTACGTCATAAACGTCGTGTTGCGGTTGGTGAAGTCGTTCTCGGGCCCGCCCGATCCCGGGTCGAGGTAGCTCGGGCCCGGGCCCGCTTCGCCGATCCACCCGGCGTCGGCACCCGGTGGGATCGAGTAGCCGATGTGCTGCAGGCTGTACAGGATGTTCTGCGCGCAGTGCTTGATGCCGTCTTCGTTGCCGGTGATGATCGCACCGCCCACCTTGCCGTAGTAGACGTACTGCCCGCGATCGTTCACGAGCGCGCTCATCGCGTAGAGCCGCTCGATGAACTTCTTCGTGATCGACGAGTTGTCGCCGAGCCAGATCGGCCCGCCCACCACGAGGATGTCGGCGGCCTCGACGCGCGGCCAGACCTCGTCGGCCCAGTCGTCGGCGGGCCATCCGTGCTCGCGCATGTCGGGATAGACGCCGGTCGCGACGTCCAGGTCGACGAACCGCAGGTCGTCGACCCGCACGCGGTGCTCGCGCATCAGCGCGACGCTCGCGTCGATGAGGCCCTGCGTGTGGCCCACCTCGGGACTTCGCTTCAGCGTGCAGTTCACGAAGAGGGCGCGGAGGTCTGAGAAGTCCGGCAGCTCGGCCATGGGCGCGATGGTACTCGCGACGAGACGGCGCCGACAGGGGGTCGCGGATGTCTCGAGTGCATGCCATTGCGTCGTGCGACACCCGGTGACGGGGTGTGACGGGGGCGGTTCGCGACGGGGCGGCGGCCGCCCCTACGCTCCGGACATGACCCTCATCGACGATTCCCCCACCACCGCCGACCTCGCCGCCGAACGGGCCGCGCGCCTCACCGCCGCCGGCACCGCATGGAGCGAGCGCATCGCGTCGGCCCCGAGCTCGGCGCAGCTGAGCTATCGGGTGTCGGGCCGGGGCACGGGCTCGGTCGCGACCGAGATCACCGCGGGCCGGCACCGCTTCCTCGTCGACGAGCCCGACGCGCTCGCGGGCGACGACCTCGCTGCGAGCCCCGTCGAGTTCGCGCTCGGCGCCCTCATCTCGTGCCAGGTCGTCGTCTACCGGCTCTACGCGCAGGCGCTCGGCATCGTGCTCGACGACGTCGAGATCGACGCCGAGGGCGACCTCGACGTGCGGAAGCTGTTCGGCATCGACGAGTCGGGTCGCGCCGGGTTCTCGGCGGTGCGACTGAACGTGAAGCTGCGCGGGCCCGAATCGGCCGAGCGCTACGCCGAGCTGCAGGCCGCGGTCGACGCGCACTGCCCCGTGCTCGACCTCTTCCAGAACCCGGTACCGACGACGGTCACGCTGGGCTGATCCGCCGCCCGCGTCTGCAGGAGATGTGCGCTGAGACGCTCCCGCCGGGCGTGCGAGCGCAGATCTCCTGCAGAAGCAGCGTCAGACGAGCAGCTCCTCCTGGGCCGGCCGGGCGTCGGCCGCGCTGCTCCGCGGCCAGTACGACAGCGCCCGCTCTGCCATCGCCGTGATCGTGAGCGAGGGGTTGACGCCGGGGTTCGCGGGCATCGCGGCCCCGTCGACGACGTGCAGCCCGGGGTGCCCCCAGACGCGGTGGTACGGATCGACGACCCCATGCTCGGGCGAGCCCGAGACGACCGCGCCGCCGAGGAAGTGCGCCGTCAGCGGAATGCCGAACACCTCGGGCCACGAACCGCGCGCCTCGGCGGGCACTCCGCCGGCCGACTGCATGCGCGCCGCGATCGCCTGCGCCGCGAGGTGCGCGCCGGGCAGGTGGCTCGGGTTCGGCTCGCCCTCCCCCTGGGCGCTCGTGAGCACCCGTCGCCCGAACCGGTGCTTCAGCGAGAGCGTGAGCGAGTTGTCGGCGGTCTGCATGACGAGGGCGATGATGCCGCGTTCGCTCCATCGCCGGAGCGAGCTCAGTCGCAGGGTCGTGACCGGATGCCGCAGCGCACCGCCGAGGAGGGCGCCGAGCCGCACGTGGAGGGGGCGGCCGCCGGGCACGAGCCCGGTCGCGAGGGCGCCCATGAGGTTCGACCCCGGGCCGTACCGGACGTTCTCGACGTGCGTGCGCTCGTCGACGTGGAACGAGGTCGTGATCGCGACGCCGCGCGCGAGGCCGAGCTCTTCGGGCACCGACACGGCGACGGCGCCGTCGAGCGCCTCGGAGTTCGTGCGGGTGAGCCGGCCGAGCGCGTCGGAGAGGCCGGGCAGCGCGCCCGAGTCCTTCATGCGGTGCAGCAGCCGCTGGGTGCCCCAGGTGCCGGCGGCGAACACGACCTGCTCGGCGGTGACGGTGCGGCGTGCGCGACGCAGCATCGCCCCGCTGCGCTCGGTCGTCACGGCGTACCCGCCGCCGTCGAGCGCGCGCACCTCGGTGACCGTGCGCAGCGGCTCGATCGTCGCGCCCAGGCGTTCGGCGAGCGGGAGGTAGTTCTTCGCGAGCGTGTTCTTCGCGCCGACGCGGCAGCCCACCATGCAGTTGCCGCAGAGCGTGCACCCGGTGCGATCGGGGCCCTCGCCGCCGAAGAACGGGTCGGGCACGGTCTCACCGGGCTTGCCGAAGAACACGCCGACGGGCGCCCTCCGGAAGGTGTCGCCGACGCCGAGGTCGTTCGCGGCATCGGCCATGATGCGCTCGACCGGCCCGTCGTGCGGGTACTGCGGCACGACGCCGAGCATGCGCTTCGCCGTCGCGTAGTGCGGCGCGAGCTCGTGCTGCCAGTCGGCGAGCGCGCCCCACTGCGGGTCGGCGAAGAACGCCGGCCCCGGCTCGTAGAGCGTGTTCGCGTAGTTCAGCGATCCGCCGCCGACGCCCGCCCCGGCGAGGATCATGACGTGCGGCAGCTTGTGGATGCGCTGCACGCCGTAGCATCCGATCGCGGGCGCCCAGAGGTACCGCCTGAGGTTCCACGAGGTCTTCGCGAAGTCCTCGTCGGCGAAGCGCCGCCCCGCCTCGTACACGTGCACGCCGTAGCCCTTCGACGCGAGCCGGAGGGCCGCGACCGAGCCGCCGAAGCCCGAGCCGACGATGACGACGTCGTGGTCGAAGGCGGTCATGCGGATGCCTCGCGGCCGGCCTCTGCAGTGACGACGCCGCCGCTCGCGGCGGGCACGAGCACGGTGAGCGCGCCCGGCACGACCCTGATCCGCGCCCGCCCCGACCCGACCCGCTCGCCGTCGGCGTAGACGACGAGCCCCGGGGCATCCACCTCGACGAGCTTCGCCTGCGCGGTCGCGACCTCGGGCCGCTCGACGTGGGCGCCGCGCAGCAGCAGCGGGAAGAGCCGGGCGAGCTTCGCTCTCCCGAGCGGGCCGACGTGCGTGACGTCGAGCAGCCCGTCGTCGGGCACCGCCGCCGGGCACACCGGCATGCCGCCGCCGTAGCTGCGGGTGCTGCCGACGGCGATCAGGGTGCCCGGCGCCGCGCGCAGCGCCTGCCCATCGAGGCCGTACTCGAAGGGCATCGGGCGCAGGCGCGCGAGCTCGATGACGAGGGCCAGGTAGTAGCGGGCACGGCCGCTCGGCCAGCGCAGCCGATTCGTGCGCTCGCTGACGTGCGCGTCGAAGCCGAGTGCCGCGACGGTGAGGAAGCGCCTCGTGCCCGTCGCCGACTCGACCTCGCCGACGTCGATCGCTCGGGGCGTGCCGTGCACGGCGAGCTCGGCCGCCTCCGCCGCGGCGTCGGCTGCGTCGAAGGGCAGGCCGAGCGCGCGGGCGAGGTCGTTGCCGGTGCCCGCGGGGACGAGGGCGATCGGCACACCCGAGCCGACGACGGCGTCGAGCACCGAGGAGAGGGTGCCGTCGCCGCCCACGATGACGAGCGCGCGCGGCTTCGAGGCCACCGCCTCACCGGCCAGCCGACGGGTGTCGTCGACCGAGTCGCCCGAGAGCACGCGGAGCTCGGCGGCGTGCGCGCCGTGCGCCTCGAGTTCGCGGAGCCGGGCGACGGCGCGCTGCGCGGCCTCGGCGCCGCGGCCGCGGCCCGAGCTCGGGTTCACGAGCACGACGATGTGCCCGGTCATGTCAGCGGCTCCCGGCTTCGGAGCGTTCGCCCGTCGCGACGAGCGCCCCCGGGTTCATGACGCCGGCCGGGTCGAGCTCGGCCTTCACGGCGCGCAGCAGGCGGACGCCCACGGGGCCGATCTCACGCTCGAGCCACGGGGCGTGGTCGCGGCCGACGCCGTGGTGGTGGCTGATCGTGCCGCCGCCCGCGATGATCGCGTCGTTCACCGCGGCCTTCACGGGCTCCCACTCGGTGAGCTGCTCGCCCTTCACGCCCGCGAGGATCGTGAAGTAGAGGGCGGCACCCGTCGGGTAGACGTGCGAGACGTGGCACAGCACGAGCGACTTCGCGCCCCGCGCGGTGAAGCCGTCGGAGATGGCGGCGGTGACCTCGCGCTTCAGCCGTTCGAGGTTCGACCAGGTCGTCGCCGTCTCGAGGGTCTCGCAGAACACGCCGTGGTCGAGCAGCGCGTCGCGCAGGTACGGGGCGTTGAAGCGGCCGTGCACCCATTCCTCGGCGGCGGCGGGCCCGGCCGAGGTGCCGCCGGCCTCGCGCAGCACCTGCGCGGTGCGGGCGTGCCGGTCGGCGGCGAGCTCGGCGTCGCCCTCGAACACGGTGATCGCGCTCGCGCCCTTCGCGAGCGCCTTGCCGATGCGGCCGACCTGGGCGAGCGAGACGCCCGTCTCGGCCTCGTCGGAGAGGCGGATGACGGTGGGCCCGGTGCCGAGCTGGGCGACGCGTCGCAGCGCCGCGGCGCCGGTGGCGAAGTCGGGGAAGGTCCACGCCTCGGCGAGGCGCACGGCGGGCACCGGGTGCACGCGCAGCCGCACCTCGGTGATGACGCCGAAGGCGCCCTCGGAACCGAGGAAGAGGCGCAGGAGGTCGGGGCCCGCGGCCGAGCCCGGCGCCCGGCCGAGTTCGAGCTCACCGGTCGGCGTCGCGACGCGCAGGCCCGTGACCATTGCGTCGAAGCGGCCGTTGCCGGCTGAGTTCTGGCCCGAGGAGCGGGCGGCGGCGAAACCGCCGAGGGTCGCGTAGCGGAAGCTCTGCGGGAAGTGGCCGAGCTCGAAGCCGTGGGCGCCGAGCAGGCGTTCGGCCTCGGGGCCGGTCGTGCCGGCGCCGAGCACGGCCTCGCCGCTCGTCTCGTCGAGCGAGACGAGCCCCGTGAGGCGGCGCAGGTCGAGCGCGATCACCTCGTCATGCGTCCCCCGCTCGGGGTCGAGTCCGCCGACGACGCTCGTGCCGCCTCCGAAGGGCACGACCGCGATGCCGCGTTCGCTCGCGAGCCGCAGCACCGCGAGCACCTGTGCGTGATCGGCGGGCGAGACGACGGCGTCGGGGGCATCCTGATGCTGCGCGCGCCGACGCAGGAGGTCGGGCGTCGACTTGCCGCCTGCGTGGCGCACGCGGGCCTCGGCGTCGACGGTGAGGTGCGGGTCGCCGACGATCGCGGCGAGCGCGGCGCGATCGTCATCGCCGAGGCGCGAGGGCGCGAGCGCGACCTCGTCGAGGGCGGCGGCCGGAGCCGGCTTCGGCGTGCGACCGAGCAGCATCGGCAGCAGGGTGCGCACCGCGAGCGGCAGCTCCTTCGCCTTCGCTGGGTCGCCCCAGCCGTTCCAGCGCATCGGGGCGGATGTCTCGTCGCCCGGCGTCGTGGCGGAGGGGGCGGTGCCGTCTTCGTCGACCATGCGTTACAGTGTGACACATCATGGAAGATCGTCAAGCACTCGAGCTCGACCGCCCCACGTGGAGCGAGGCCGAGACGCGCATGCTCGACGCGGCCGCGGCACTCATCGCCGCACGCGGGGTCGGC
Source organism: Agromyces sp. NPDC058126 (assembly GCF_042884595.1). Lineage (NCBI taxonomy): Bacteria > Bacillati > Actinomycetota > Actinomycetes > Micrococcales > Microbacteriaceae > Agromyces > Agromyces sp. NPDC058126. The sequence goes on from NZ_JBHVTS010000002.1 coordinate 744,957, forward strand.
GGCGTCACCGTCGCCGAGGTCGCCCGCGACGCCGGGGTGAGCCGGCCGACCGTGTACCGCCGCTGGTCGAGCGCCGACGAAATCGTGCGTGCCGTGCTGCACCGCCAGACCGTCTCGCTCATCGCGCAGTTCCCCGAGCCCGCGCGAACGCGCGACGAGATCGTGCGCGACGTGCTGCGCTTCTCCGAACTGTTCCGCACCGACCCGCTCTACGGGCGCCTGCTCGAGCGCGAGCCCGAGGTGTTCACCCGCTACACCCTGCAGCGCATCGGCTCGAGCCAGCGGGTGATCCTGCAGTGGATCGCCGCGGCGATCCAGAACGCCCAGCGCGGCGGCACGGTGCGCGCCGGCAATCCGAACGATCTCGCGGTGATGCTCCTGCTCATCGCGCAGTCGGCGATCCTCTCGCACAACACCGTCTCCACCCTCATCGACGAGCCGCATTGGAGCAGCGAACTTTGGCACGCACTCGACGGGCACCTGCGCCCCTGAACCCCTCGGCGGCCCCGGTGCACGCCGGGCACTCCTCGGCTCTGAACGCGAGCCGCCGCACGCGCGAGCTCGACGCCCTCGCCGCCCGCACCGAGCCGGTCGACCTGCTCGTCATCGGCGGCGGCGTCACGGGCGCGGGCGTCGCGCTGGATGCCGCGAGCCGCGGCCTCTCGGTCGTGCTCGCCGAAGCCCACGACCTCGCCTTCGGCACGAGCCGCTGGAGCTCGAAGCTCGTGCACGGCGGTCTCCGCTACCTCGCAACCGGCGACGTCGCGGTCGCCCGCGAGAGCGCCGACGAACGGCACCTGCTGATGACCCGCATCGCCCCGCACCTCGTGCGGAGCCTGCCGCAGCTGCTGCCCTTCGTCCCCTCCGTGTCGACGAAGCAGCGTGTCTTCGGCGGGCTCGGCATGGGCCTCGGCGACGGGCTGCGCATGCTCGCCCGCACCCCGGCCTCGGTGCTCGCGCACCCCCGGCGCATCGGCCGCGAGGAGGCGCTGCGCCTCGCACCCGCCCTCCGGCGCGAGGGCCTGCGCGGCGGCGTGCTCGCCCACGACGGGCAGCTCGTCGACGATGCCCGGCTCGTCGTCGCCCTGGCGCGCACCGCGGCCGCGCACGGCGCCACGGTGCTGACCCGGGTGCGGGTGTCCGAGGCCTACGGCGGCGGCGCGACCCTCACCGACGCGCTCGGCGGCGGCTCGCTGCGCGTCGACGCGCGCGCCGTGGTGAACGCGGCGGGCGTGTGGGCGGGCGAGATCGACCCCGGCATCCGCATGCGCCCGAGCCGCGGCACCCACCTCGTGCTCGACGCGGCCGCCCTCGGCCACCCGAGCGCGGCACTCACCGTGCCGCACCCCGACTCGATCAGTCGCTTCGTCTTCGCGCTGCCCCAGCAGCTCGGCCGCGTCGTCGTCGGGCTCACCGACGAGGATGCCCCGGGCCCCGTGCCCGACGTGCCGCAGCCCCACGACGAGGAGATCGACTTCCTGCTGCGCACGGTGTCGTCGGCGCTCGAGCGACCCCTCGGCCGGGGCGATGTGCTCGGGGCGTTCGCGGGGCTCCGACCCCTCATCGACACGGGCGGCGACGGGTCGACCGCCGACATCTCCCGCCGGCACCATGTCGCCGTCTCAGGTTCGGGCGTCGTCAACGTGCTCGGCGGCAAGCTCACGACCTACCGGGCGATGGCCCGCGACGCGGTCGACCTCGCGTGCCGGCACGCCGGCCTCGACGACCCCGGCTGCCGCACGGCGGAGCTCGCGCTCGTCGGGGCGGCGGGCTCGGCGGCGCCCTTCGCGACCCCGGGCACGCACGGCGCGCGCTCCGGGCCCGGCGACCACGAGCCGCCCGCCTCGCTCACGGCCCGCTTCGGGGCCGAGGCATCCACCGTGCTCGGTCTCGCGCGCTGCGTCGACCCGGCCGCGCAGATCGCCGACGGCCTCGACGTGACCCGCGCCGAGATCGAGTTCGCGGTGCGCGCCGAGGGCGCGCTCGACGTCGACGACGTGCTCGACCGCCGCACCCGCATCGGCCTCGTGACCGCCGACCGCGAGCGCGCGCAGAACGCGGTCGCCGAGCTCGTCGACGAGGGCCTCGCCCGCCTCGCCTGACCGCAGCTCCCGTCATCCCCGCGCGCCCAGTCGCCGCCCAGGCGCCGTCGAACCGTCGCGACTGTCGACCTCCCGGCCCCGACGTCGCGATTCGCGACGGTTCGACGGCCCTCAGCACGAACGAGCGGATGCCTCGGGGCCGACCCCGAGGCATCCGCCTTCGTGTTCGCGGTGAGGCGGGTTAGGCGGCCGCGCCGTCCGCGGCGACCGTCGCATACGCCGCGCGGAGCGCCTCGCCGAGCCCGGCGTCGACGTTCGTCCAGTACTGGAAGAAGCGCTCGCGGATCTCGTCGACCGTGATCGCCTGCGCCTGGCCGAGCAGGGTCGCCTGCAGGCGCTGCTTCGCCTCGACCGAGTAGACGTCGCGGTAGAGGGTGCCGGCCTGACCGAAGTCGCTGTCGTCGGCGCGCAGCGTGTACGCCGTGCGCACGAGCTCGCCGTCGTCCTCCCACGAGCCCTCGCCTGCGGCGTCGGCCGAAGCGGTCGGCCCGCCGAAGGAGTTCGGCGCGTACACCGGCACTGACGGCGCGTTGTAGTGATGGCGCTGCGCGCCGTCCTGCGAGTAGTTCGCGACGGGGGCGGCGTGCGGGGCGTTCACCGGCAGCTGGTTGTAGTTCGTGCCGACCCGGTAGCGCTGCGCGTCGGGGTAGCTGAACACACGCGCCATCAGCATCTTGTCCGGGCTGATGCCGATGCCCGGCACCGTGTTCGCCGGCGAGAACGCCGCCTGCTCGATCTCGGCGAAGAAGTTCTGCGGGTTGCGGTCGAGCGTGAGCACACCCACCTCGATGAGCGGGTAGTCGGCGTGCGGCCACACCTTCGTGAGGTCGAAGGGGTTGAAGCGGTAGCTCTTCGCCTCCTCGTAGGGCATGACCTGCACGAACACGTCCCACTGCGGGAAGTCGCCGCGCTCGATCGCCTCGTGGAGGTCGCGACGGTAGTAGTCGGCGTCGGCCCCGGCGATCGCCTCGGCCTCGGCGGCGTCGAGGTGCAGGTCGCCCTGCCGCGAACGGAAGTGGTACTTGACCCAGAACCGCTCGCCCTCGGCGTTGATCCACTGGTAGGTGTGCGAGCCGTAGCCCTGCATCTCGCGCCACGACGTCGGCAGGCCGCGGTCGCCCATGAGGTAGGTCACCTGGTGGGCCGACTCGGGCGAGAGGGTCCAGAAGTCCCACTGCATGTCGGCGTCGCGGAGGCCCGAGCCCGGCAGGCGCTTCTGCGAGTGGATGAAGTCGGGGAACTTGATGCCGTCGCGGATGAAGAACACCGGGGTGTTGTTGCCGACGAGGTCGTAGTTGCCCTCGGACGTGTAGAACTTCAGCGAGAAGCCGCGCACGTCGCGCCAGGTGTCGGGCGAGCCCTGCTCGCCGGCCACCGACGAGAAGCGCAGCAGCGTCTCGACGCTCGCTCCGGGCTGGAAGAGCGCGGCGCGGGTATAGCGAGAGACATCCGCCGTGACCTCGAAGCGACCGAACGCGCCGCCGCCCTTCGCGTGCACGATGCGCTCGGGGATGCGCTCGCGGTTGAACTGCGCGAGCTTCTCGACGAGGTAGCGGTCGTGCAGCACCGTCGCACCGTCGGCGCCGACGGTGAGCGAGTGGGCGTCGCTCGCGACCGGGGTTCCGGTCTGGGTGGTGGTGGTGTTCGTCATTCGTTCGTCCTTCTGTTTCGGTGGCGGGCGGGTGACGATGCCGCGGCAGGGCGCGGCGACGAGCGCGCCCCGAGGGTGCGCGTTCGCCTTCCGCCGGGTAGGGCCGGCGGAAGCGGTGGTGGGATGCCGCGGCTAGGCCGCCGGCTCCGATGATCGGCAGTCGGCGCAGAGGCCCCAGAACGTGACCTCGGCGGTGTGGATCGCGAAGCCGCCGGCGTCGCCCGGCTCGAGGCAGGGCGGCTGCCCGACGACGCAGTCGACGTCGGCGACGGTGTGGCACCTCGTGCACACGAGGTGGTGGTGGTTGTCGCCCGTGCGGCCCTCGTAGAGCGCGGGCGACCCGGCGGGCTCGATGCGGCGCAGCAGACCCGCACCCGAGAGCGCCGCGAGCACCCCGTAGACGGCCTGCAGCGAGGTCGTCGGCAGGTCGCCGCGCACCCGCTCGAAGACGGTCTCGGCGTCGAGGTGGCCGTGGCCCGAGAGCGCCTCGAGCACGGCGAGCCGCGGTGCGGTCACCTTGAGCCCGGCGGCGCGGATGCGCGCAGCGGCGTCGTGCTCGGTCGCGGTGTCCATGCTTCGACCGTAGCGAGTTGTTTTGAATGATTCAAATCAACTGCGGCGAGTCGGGCGGCTCGTGCCGACGTTCCCGCCGAGCGCTCTGGCATGCTGAGGGCATCGCAGGTCGCGCGGACGGGAGGGACCGTGACGAAGGCATCCACCGACGAGCGCGCGCACGACGTCGTCGCGATCGTCGCCGAGTCGATCGGGCTCGCCGTCCAGCTGGGGCTCGTGACGCTCGGCATCTGGTTCATCGTCGACGACGAGAACGTCGATGCGCTCGTCGCCTGGTGCCTCATCGGCACCACCTACCTCGGCGCCACGATGCTCGCCCTCAATCTCGCGGTGCGCCGTCCACGGCTCGCCGGTCGCCGGCGCACCCGGCGGTTCCTCGCCCACCCCGTGATGCGCACGGTCGCGAGCGTGCTCATGTTCTCGTCGAGCACCGTCGGCGTGTTCGCCGCGATCGAGCTCATCGTGCTGCGCAACGACCCCGAGTGGGGTCCGTTCGTCGAGCTGTTCGCGGTGTGGGCCATGCTGGTGGCCTGGTGCCTGTTCCACTGGGGCTGGGCGCGCATCTACTACTCCCGCCAGCACACCGCGGAGGGCCGGGCGCCGCTCGAGTTCCCGCGCACGCCCGAGCCCACGCTGATCGACTTCGTGTACTTCGCCTTCACCAACGCCACGAACTTCTCGGTCTCCGACGTCGTCGTCACGACCACCCGGATGCGGTGGAGCGTCGTCTGGCACACCACCCTCAGCTTCTTCTTCAACGCGCTCATCATCGTGCTCGCGATCAACACCATCACCGGCATCCAGGTCGACCCTGCGCTGATCGACTGATCCGCCTCGCCCGCCACTGTCGCTGCGGCCCCCGGCGGGGCATGATGGGTGCCACCCGTTGATCGAAGGAGATCGCATGGTTTCGAGCGCCCGGCCCGACGTCGTCATTCCGGATGTCCCCGTGTACGACTACCTCTTCGGAGCGCTCGACGAATCGCGGCTCGACGAGATCGCGATCATCGACGGATCGAACGGGCAGACGACGACCTACCGGCAGCTCGTCGCCCACATCGGCCTCTTCGCGGGCGCGCTGGCGGCACGCGGCATCGGCGTCGGCGACGTCGTCGGCGTGCTCTGCCCGAACGTGCCGGCCTTCGCGACGGTGTTCCACGGCATCCTCAAGGCGGGCGCGACGGCGACCACGATCAACTCGCTCTACACCCCCGACGAGATCTCGAACCAGCTCGCCGATGCAGGCGCGCGGTGGATCGTGACGGTGAGCCCGCTGCTGCCGGGTGCGGCCGCCGCGGCGACGGGGCTCGGCATCCCGAGCGAGCAGATCATCGTGCTCGACGGCGCGCCGGGGCATCCCTCGCTCGCCGAACTGCTCGGCGAGGGGCGCCTCGCGCCCGAGGTGAGCTTCGACCCGGCGACGCACCTCGCCGTGCTGCCGTACTCCTCCGGCACGACGGGGCGGCCGAAGGGCGTCATGCTCACCCACCGCAACCTCGTCGCGAACGTCGCGCAGTGCCGTGACACGATCTCACTCACCGACGGCGACCGCGTGCTCGCCGTGCTGCCGTTCTTCCACATCTACGGCATGACGGTGCTGCTCAACTTCGCGCTGCGCCAGCGCGCCGCGCTCGTCACGATGCCGAGGTTCGACCTCACCGAGTTCCTCCGGGTGGTGAGCGAGCACCGGGCGAGCTGGGTGTTCATCGCGCCGCCGATCGCGGTGGCGCTCGCGAAGCATCCCCTCGTCGACCAGTACGACCTGTCGAGCGTGAAGGTCGTGTTCTCGGGGGCCGCCCCGCTCGACGGGGCGCTCGCCGAACTCGTCGCGAAGCGGCTCGGCTGCATCGTGTGCCAGGGCTACGGCATGACCGAGACGAGCCCCGTCACGCATGTCATCCCGATCGACCGAGACGATCTCGACCGGTCGACGATCGGCCTGCTGCTCGCGAACACGGAGGCGCGCCTCCTCGACGAGTCGGGGCAGGACGTCGCGGTGCCGGCGGGCGACGAGGCGAGCGCGCCGGGCGAGCTGCTCATCCGCGGGCCGCAGGTCATGGCGGGCTACCTCAACCGGCCCGACGCGACGGCCGAGATGCTCGACGCCGACGGCTGGCTGCACACGGGCGACGTCGCGACGGTGACGGCCGACGGGGTGTTCCGCATCGTCGACCGCCTCAAGGAGCTCATCAAGTACAAGGGCTACCAGGTCGCGCCGGCCGTGCTCGAGGCGGTACTGCTCGAGCACCCGTCGATCGCCGACGCCGCCGTCATCGGCGTGAACGACGCCGACGGTCAGGAGGTGCCGAAGGCCTTCGTGGTGCTGCAACCGGGCGCCGAGCTCGACGGCGGCGCCGTGATGGCACACGTGGCCGAGCACGTCGCTCCGCACGAGAAGGTGCGCGTCGTCGAGTTCATCGAGCAGGTGCCCAAGTCGGCGTCGGGCAAGATCCTGCGGAAGGACCTGCGGGCGCGGGAGTCGGCGCGCGCCTGAGCCTCACCGCCCGGGCCGCCGCGACACCGCGACGCCGCGACCGCCGCGACCGCCGATTCAGCCTGCCCGGTCGGCCCCGGCGTGCGGCACCTCGCCGAGCGCGGTGCCGACTCGACGACCCCCGAGGTGGTGCATGACGATCGCCGCCGCGATGAGCGCGCTGCCGAGCGGGATCGCGAGCTGCTGCACGAGGTTCACCACGACGTTGAGCGCATCGAAGAAGGTCTGGCCCACTCCGTCGAGGGTCGGGAACACGGCGGAGATCACGCTCGGGATGAGCACGAGCAGGAGGGCGCCCCCGCCCGCCAGGCCGATCCCCCACCACAGCGTTCGCTTCGGCGTCGCATCCATCAGGACCTCCTCGTTCCGATGTGGCCACGGTACCGACCGCGCCGGCGGACCGCACGAGGCGACCGGAGCCCCCGGGGGCGATCGGCTCAGTACTGCAGCAGGCTGTACGTCTCGAACGAGTCGGGCAGCGCGGCGCGGCCGCCGAGCCCGTCGAGCTCGATCGCGACCGAGACGCCGGCCACCTGCCACCCGGCCCGCTCGACGAGTCGGGCGGCTGCGCCGACCGTGCCGCCCGTGGCGAGCACGTCGTCGACGATGAGCACGCGGGTGCCGGGCGGCAGTTCGCCCTCGTGCACCTCGAGCGCCGCGGTGCCGTACTCGAGCGCATACTCCTCAGTGAGCACGGCGCGCGGCAGCTTGCCCGCCTTGCGGATGGGCAGCACGCCGACCCCGGCCGCGACCGAGGCGGCCGCCGCGAGCAGGAAGCCCCGGGCCTCGACCCCGGCGAGCACGTCGAACCGGCCGACGAACGGCGCCGTCAGCGACTCGGCGAGGGCATGGAACGCCTCGCCGTCGGCGAAGACGGGCGTGAGGTCGCGGAAGAGCACCCCGGGCTCGGGGAAGTCGGGGATGACGGCGAGCTGGGACTCGACGAGGGCACGGGTGTCTTGCGCGTTCACCGTGGCAGCCTACTCCGCCTGGCACTGCCCGCCCGGCCTGAGTTCAAACCTTCGACGGATGCCGCGCACATCTCCGTTTGACACGATGGAAGCATCCCGACCACTGGAGCCACGACCGAGATGACCACCTCCCCCACCACGACCGCGACCGACGCCGGCACCGCCCCCGCGAGCCGGCTCACCCCGAAGGGCCTGTACCGCGCGCTCGCCTTCGCCGAGGCCGTCACCTGGACGATCCTGATCGTCGCGATGATCCTCAAGTACGCGGCCGGCATCGAGTGGGCGGTGCTCGTCGGCGGATCGATCCACGGATTCGTGTTCCTCGCCTACGCCTTCCAGTCAGTGCTCGTCGGCGTCAACCAGCGCTGGAACGTCGGCCGCATCGCCTTCGCCGTGCTGACCGCGATCGTGCCCTACGCCACCGTGCCGTTCGACCTCTGGCTCGTCCGCAAGGGCCACCTCGAGGGCGACTGGCGGTTCGAGGCCACCGACCACCCCGCCGACGGCAACTGGGTCAACCGGCTGCTGCGCTGGTTCCTCGCCCGGCCCCTGCTGCTGACCGTGCTCGCCGTCGTCGGGATCGCGGCGCTCTTCGCGGCGCTCCTCATGATCGGGCCGCCCAAGATCGGCTGATCCGCCCGGTGGGCCCGGTCGGTCGAGGAGCCCCGCGTACCGAGACCGCTCCCCGGCGGAGCATGATGGACGCATGCCCATCCTCAACAAGGACATGCAGCTCTGCATCTCGCTCGCCGGACGCCCGTCGAACCTCGGCACGAGGTTCCACAACTTCCTCTACGACGAGCTCGGCCTGAACTTCGTCTACAAGGCGTTCACGACCGACGACATCGAGGGCGCCGTGCGCGGCATCCGGGCGCTCGGGCTGCGCGGATGCTCCGTGTCGATGCCGTTCAAGGAGGCGGTCATCCCGCTCATCGACGTCGTCGAGCCCTCGGCCGCGGCGATCGAGTCGGTCAACACGATCGTCAACGACGGCGGCGTGCTCACCGGGTCGAACACCGACTTCGAGGCGATCGCCCAGCTCATCGCCGACAACGAGCTCGACCCCGAGCTGCGCGTGCTCGTGCGCGGATCGGGCGGCATGGCGAAGGCCGTCGTCGCTGCCTTCCGCGACGCGGGCTTCGCGCACCTCACCGTGCTCGCCCGCAACGCGGCGCTCGGCTCGGCGCTCGCCGAGCAGTACGGCTACGCCTGGATCGCCGACGACCCCGCCCCGGGTTCGGCGGACCTGATCGTCAACGTGACCCCCCTCGGCATGCAGGGGGCGGATGCCTCGGCGCTGTCCTTCTCGGACGAGCACATCGCGGCGGCATCCGTGGTCTTCGACGTGGTCGCGTTCCCCGCGGAGACGCCGCTCATCCTCGCCGCCCGCGCCGCGGGCAAAACCGTCATCACCGGCGCCGAGGTGCACGCCCTGCAGGCGGCCCGGCAGTTCGAGCGCTACACCGGGGTGTCGATCACGCCCGAGCAGATCGCCAGGGCGGCCGCGTTCTCGCGGGCCGAATAGACCCGCTCCCGCGTCAGCGGCGAACGCGGTTGACGAGCGCGGTCCACACGAGGGCCGCGGTCGCGCACGCGAGCAGGCCCACGAACACCCACGGCAGCGCCGCCAGCCCGATCACGCCGTAGAGCGCCGCGCCGAGCAGCGCACCGCCGCCGATGCCCGTGTTGAACGCCGTCGTGTAGAACGACGCGGCGGCGTCGCGGATCTTCGCGGACGCCGAGTGCAGCAGGCGGGTGTTGAGCATCGTCGGCAGTGCGCCGAACGCCGTGCCGAACAGCAGGAAGCTCGCGATCGACGCCACCGGCACCTCGGGGAACGCCGCGAGCCCGGCCGCGCCGAGTCCGGTGGCGACCATCGCGACGACGAGCCCGACCGTCGGCCGTCGTCCGAGCACGGCGCCGGCGAGCACGAGCCCCACCGCGCCGGCGATGCCGTAGGCGAGCAGCATGGGGCTGATCGCACTCGACGGCAGGCCCATGACGTCGGTCATGTAGGGCGCGATGTACGTGTAGAAGGTGTACATGCCGATCATGGTCACGGCCGTGATGAGGCACACGACGATCACCGGCACGAAGGTCGGGTCCTTGCGCACACGCACCGGCGCGGCATCCGCCTCGCCGGCGTGGTGACGCACCGGCGGCAGGAACCGCCAGACCAGCACGGCGCCGAGCAGCGTGAGGCCGCCCATGGCGGCGAACGCGAACCGCCAGCCGAGCGCCTGCCCGAGGGCCGTGCTGAGCGGCACGCCCAGCACGAACGCCGCAGAACCGCCCGCGACCGAGATCGAGACGGCGCGGGCGAGCTGCTCCTTGGGCACGAGGTGGCCGGCGTAGGCGCCGACGACCGCCCAGAAGAGCCCGTGCGCCGCACCGCCGAGGACACGCGTGGCGACGACCGTCGGGTAGTTCGGCGCGATCGCGCTGAGCACGCAGCTCACGGCCAGCAGCACGAGGGTGATGACGATGAGCCGACGGCGGCCGACCCGGCGGGTGAGCGCGGCGAGCGGCACGGTCAGGACGACCACGGTCGCCGCGAACACGGTGACGAGGAGGCCGATGAGGGGCTCGCCCACGCCGAGCTCGCGGCTCATGTCGGGGAGGAGGCCGGTCGGGAGCATCTCGATCGTGACCGAGAGGAAGACGGCGGAAGCGAGCACGGTGAGCCCGAGCCACGGGAACGGCGGCGCAGGATGCACCGTGGGAATCGACGAGGTCATAGAAGTATCCGGGAATGGATGGCGTACCCCGCGGAGCGGCGGCGTGCGAGGCTTCGCGAGTGCCGGCGGCGGGTCGACTGCGCGCTGATGTGCGCGCCCAGGGCCGACGAGAATGCGCCGACCGCCGTCCATTCTACGATGCGGTGCGCGACATCGTCCTGAGCGGCCGACGAGATCAGCGCACGAGCGAGCTCAACCAGATGATGAGCAGCCCGAGGCTCGACGTGATCACGGCGCTCAGCAGGCGCAGGTACCACGGGCTGCCTCGGCGGGCCGAGGCCGCGTAGCCGAGCACCGCGAGCACGGCGACGCCGACCCAGAGTGCCGCGTAGTAGGCCACGTACTCGTCGAGCACCCCGACGACGGCGAGCAGGAGGAAGGCCAGCGGCAGCACCATCGAGGCGATGAGCCCGGTCGTGTGGCTCATCGACCGGCGGGCCGCGACGACGACTGCGCGGAGTCGCGGCTCACGGTCGCCCTCGCGTGCGAGGATGCCCGAGTACACGTGCGCGAGCCAGAAGACGCCGACCGAGCCGAGCACGAAGAGCAGCACCTCGAGGTCGGTGTCGTCGTTCCAGCCGACGGCGATGACGGCGCTCACGAGCACCGTGCCGTGGATCGCGTGCTCGGTGCGGAAGGTCGACAGGACTCGCTGAACCGGCGTGCGGATGGTGTTCATCGCGGCTCCCCTCGGCCAGACGAACGGGGTCGGTGCTCGGATCGGACTCTACTCGCGACGCGAGGTGCCCGCGGCGTCGACCACGAGGATCGCGAAGGAACCCGGAGCCGTCACACGGCCGCCTCCTCGAGCAGTTCGCCGATCGCGCGATGAACGGCGACGCGACGGGCGCCGCGGAGGCCCTCGTGCAGGGCGTCCCGCTCGAGGCCGTGGGCGAAGCGGAATCGCATGCCGAGGCCCCCGTCGCGCCGAGCCGTCGGCTCGACCTCCGCCAGCATGCCGGTCTGCTCGGCGAGGCGCATGAGCTCACGAGCGACCGCATCGGGGTCGGGCACGACCTCGACCCGCGACCCGTTCGCGAACGCCGCGAGGCCGGCGACCACCTCGTCGACGCCGAACTCGATGCCGGCGGCCGCGGCGATCGTGAGCAGCTCCCGGTCGGCCGAGTCGAGGCGGGCGACCGTCCCGGCGATGAGCCGGCGCGCCTCGACGGGGATCTCGACCCGGTCGACGGGCACCGCGGTGTGCAGCACCCCGGCGTCGTCGGGCCGCAGGCCGTCGGCGATCAGGCGGTCGATGAGCGCGGTGACGAAGAGCGCGTTGCCCTCGGTCCGTGCGAGCACCTCGTCGACCAGTCCGGTCGACGGCACCCCGGCGGGGGCCCGGGCCGCGAGGAGCAGCGCGACCGCCGCCCCGTCGAGCGGCGGGAGCTCGAGGAGCTCGCAACGCCGGAGAGCGCTCAGGGCCCCGATCACCTCGCCGAGCCGGTGGCCTCGACCCTGCTCGCCATCGGGGCGGTAGCTCGCCAGTACCAGGAGCCTGGCACTCGTCGGTCGCTGCGCCAGGTGCGCGAGGAGTTCGAGGCTCGCAGGGTCGCCCGCGTGGACGTCCTCGACGACGAGGAGCACCGGCGCGACGGCCGACATCGCATCGAGCGCGTCGGCGGCCTCGCGCAGCATGCGCGCCGGCGACGGTTCGGCCGCGCGGAGGCGGAGCTCCGCGACCGCGTCGGAACCGACGAGCCCCGGCAGCAGCAGCAGCCAGTTCGGGGCGGTCTCCCAGAGGATCTCGCGGAACCGCGCTCCGTTCGGCCCGTGGCAGACGGCGGCGAACGCGTCGAGGAAGGGCAGGTACGGCGCACCGCCGACGCCGTCGACGCAGCGCCCCTCGCCGAGGGCGAAGTGCGCGCCCGCGCGGAGCCGGCCGAGGAAGCCGTGGACGAGCGCGGACTTGCCGGATCCGGCCTCCCCCGCCACGAATCCGAACACGCGGGTTCCGGCGCACGCACGCGCCCACCACTCCGCGAGCTCGGCGAGTTCGCGCTCGCGCCCGACGGGCTGCATCGACGGATCGTCGAGGTGAAGCGGCGCGGTCGCGACCGGCGTGATGATGCGGTAGCCGCGTCGGTGCAGCGTCGCGATGCACCTCGCATCCTGCGGGTGCTCGCCGAGCGCGCGGCGCAGCTCGGCCACGCACACCGCGAGGGACTCATCGCCGGTCGAACCGTCCCAGACCCCGTCGACGAGGTCGGCCTTCGTCACGAGCTCCCCGTCGCGCGCGAGCAGCATCGCGAGCACCGCGGCCGTCTTCGGCCTGAGCCGCTGCTCGACGCCGCCGCTCACCAGGAGCCCCGTCGACGGTTCGAACCGGTGTCCGCCGAAGTAGTAGCTCGTCGGCGCGGCGAACGAGATCGAACCACCCGGTCGTGCAGCCATGCGTCATCCGTTCTTCCGACCGAACCCCGCTACGCCGCGCGTCGACGACGCTGCTTGAAGGGTAGTTGAAGGATTCCTTCAGGACACGCCTCCAGTTGTGGGGTCGAGTAGTCATTGGCCCGTCGCGTCACCCGCGCAGGGCCGACGGCGGTTGACGACGGAGGACGACGATGTCTGCGAAGCGTGCAACGGTGAAGACGGCGGCGGCGATCGCCGTCCTGGGCCTCCTGGCGACCGGGGCGTTCGCCGCCACCGGAGGGTTCGGCGGCGGTGCCCAGCCCGGCGAACCGCTCGCCCGGGAACCGATGCTCACGCCCGACGACCTCGGCGACGGCTCGTTCGACGGGCTGCAGTACGCCGACCCCGCCGAGGGGCTCTCGCTCATCGACGCGCCCGCGGCCTCCAACGACGGCAGCGTGCAGCTGTCGTACCCGCTGATCGTGCCGCAGGGACGCGGGATGACGCCGGAGCTCTCGCTCGACTACACCTCGGCGACCGAGTCGAGCTGGGCCGGCCTCGGCTGGGACCTCGGCGTCGGCACCGTCGAGGTCGACACGAGCTACGGCGTGCCGTACTTCGACCCGGCGAAGGAGTCGGAGTCGTACTCGCTCGACGGGGCGATGCTCGTGCCGAACGCGCTCGGCGACGCCTGGCAGGACCGCATCGCCGACCGGCAGGACTTCACCCGGCAGGTCGAGACCGAGTACGAGCAGATCATCCGCCACGGCGACAGCCCGAAGAACTACTGGTGGGAGGTCCGCGACAAGATGGGCGGCATCCGCTGGTACGGCGCGAAGCCCGATGCCGGCGGCCCGATGGGCGGCCCGCTCGGGGTCACCCGCGGCTTCGTCGAGCCGGGGCCGAACGTCGGCGCGCTCGACGCCGAGTCGATCGTGAAGGACGACGACGGCAACATCGTCAAGTGGCTGCTCTCGGCGCAGCGCGACGTCGGCGTCAACATGTTCCGCTACGACTACGACACGCTGCGGTACCGGTACGACGCCGCGGTCGACGGCGGTTGGGTCGCGGATGCCTCGTGCGACGACGACGGCGACACCCTGTGCGCCCGCCACACCTACCTGCGGAGCATCTTCTACACCGAGGCCGCCGAGGCCTCCGACGAGAACCACCCCGTCGAGGGCTACCACGAGCAGCCGCCCTACGAGATCCGCTTCGTCCGGCAGACCGAGCACGTCGACCCCGAGTCGGAGACGGGCGCCCACTACGGTCTGCGCGCCGATTCGACACTCGACGGCACGGGCCGGTACCTCGACCTGCTCGCCGAGCGGCTGGCGAGCGTCGAGGTCTGGTACGGCGAGCTCGAGGTCGACGGCGGGCGGGTCTACGACCAGCTCGCGACGCGCTACGACCTCGGCTACGAGACCGGGCCGTTCGGCAAGACCCTGCTGTCGACGGTGACGCAGGGCGCCGGCACGGCGGACGCGGTCAGCCACACCTTCGAGTACTTCAACGACGTGCAGTACTCGACCGCCGGATACACCGGGTTCGCGACCGACCCGACCTGGAGCACGGGCGAGACCGGCGAGGGCGACGACATGGGCGACCGCGCGTTCCTCGACGAGAACGTGACGGCCGGTGCCCTCGGCGGCGCCGAGTCGAACTCGGCCGAGGGCCACGCGTACATCGGCTTCAACCCCGCCATTCCGCAGAAGGTCGGCTCGTTCGGCGCATCGATCCAGATCGGCGGCGGCCAGACCGACGGCATCGAGGAGTTCATCGACCTCAACGGCGACGGCCTGCCCGACAAGGTCTTCAAGGAGGACGGGCAGGCGACCTCGTCGACCGTGTCGTACCGGCTCAACCTCGGCGGGCCCCGCGGCCAGCAGAAGTTCAGCGATCCGGTGGCGCTCACGACGCTCTCCGGCAAAGGGCTCTCGCGCGACCACGAGTTCCAGCTGCAGGTCGCCGTCGAATCGCACATCGTCGTCACCGCCTCGTTCGGCGTCGGCGGTGCGGTCGCGTGGGGCGACGTCTACTTCACCGACGTCAACGCCGACGGCCTGCCCGACCTCGTGCACGAGGGATCGGTCTACTTCAATCGCCTGACGAACGGGGTGCCGACCTTCGAGGCCGGCAGCACGGGCACGCCGGTGCCGCTGGCGACGGGCGGGCCGCCGCCCCAGGTCGACAGCGCCGAACTCGACGCCCTGCAGCAGCGGCTGCAGGCGGCCTCGCCGCCGGTCGACACGGTCCGGCGCTGGATCGCCCCGTTCGACGGCACCGTCTCGATCGAGGGCTCCGCGGTGCTCGACTCCCCCGAGGCCGCGACCAGCGACGACGGCGTTCGCGTGGCGATCCAGCTGAACGAGGCGAGCGAGATCCCGGAGACCCTCGTCGCGGACGACCCGGCCACCCCCGACGACGAGTCGGTCGCGTTCGATGCGCCGACCGAGCTCGTGGTGCAGGCGGGCGACCGCGTCTACTTCCGGGTCGGCTCGATCGACGACGGCGCGCACGACGAGGTGGCGTGGGCGCCGACCGTCACCTACACCGAGATCGGCGGCGACGCGGTCGTCGACGAGGGCTCGGTCGATCCCGTGCCCGACGGCACGACCGAGGTGCCGCTCGACGTCAACGGCCTCTCGCAGACGATCTACTCGATCGCCGACGACTTCACGCTCGCCGGCCGCCCGAACACCCGGGTCGTGATGCCCTACGACGGGACCGTGCGCTTCACCGCGACGGTCGTGAAGTCGAGGGCGACGAGCGACGAGCTGACGCTCGTCGTCGACCGCACCGACGCCGACCCGGAGACGATCCTCCCCGTCGCGATCCCCGACGCGGTCGGCACACCCGACGGCGGCGGTGCCGACGTCACGATCACCGACGGCGTGATCCCGGCCGACTTCGTCGGCACCATCGCATTCGCCGCGGAGGTCGCGGTGTCGGGTCCGGTCGCGGCCGATCCCGACGACGCAGCCGACCAGCCCGAGACCGACACCGTGCACGCGCACCTCGGCGTCGACTCGTCGATCGACCTCACCGCGATCTCGTGGAACCCCGCGATCCACTACACCGCGGCGACCGACGAGAACGGCGACCCGATCGAGGTGCAGCAGGTGATCGACGGCGTGCTCACCGACACGAAGCGCGTCGAGCTCGCGCCCGAGATCGAGCAGTACCCGAACCGTTCGACCGCCGAGGCGCTCGTGCCGTGGACGGCCGACGACACCGAGGACTACGGCGAGGTCCGGATCGAGCACGCCACGCTGTCGCCGATCGCCGACGAGCTGCCGAACCGCGACGTCGTGCTGAGCATCAAGAGCCGGAACGGCCTCGTCTGGAAGAAGCAGGTGACGCTCGGCGCCTCGGTCGACCAGACCACGGTCGACCTGTCCGACCCGACCGCGACACCGCCCGACCAGACGTTCGAACTCGTCGACGGCGAGGAGTACTGGTTCGAGCTCAGCGTGCGCGAGCCGGCGCTCGCCGACGCGCTCTCGGCCGACGAGTTCTCGGTGACACTGCGCACCGACGAGGTCGTCCCCGAGGAGGTGACTCCGCCGGTCGTCCGCACCTGGACCGGCCGGCAGGGCATCTTCCCGCTCGCATACCGCGGCTGGGGCGTCGCCGGCTACACGGCGAGCGGCGAGACGGCGACCACCCCCATCGACGAGGACGCGTTCGTGATCGACGAGTCCGCCGCCCAGTCGGCAGAGCCCGCCGACGGATTCGAGGACCTCTGCACCGGCCCCGTGACCGAGTGCGAGGCCGAGCCCGACATCGACCCGTCCTACGCGTTCCTGCCGCTCCTGAACCCCGACTCGCTCGGCGCCGAGTCCAAGGCGCTCGACGCGCCGCAGTGGCGGGGCACGCGCGACAACCTCGCGGCCTCGGCCGAGCGGATGCGCTCGTCGCGCCTGTCGAGCGACACGGTCTCGCTCGGGATCGACGAAGGCGGGTCGAGCAGCGGCGTGACCCGCATCTCCGTCACCGGCCCGAGCCTCTCGCTCGCCTTCGGCTTCGGCCCGTTCGGCGGATCGGTCGGCGTCGGCCCGAGCTGGAGCCTTGTCGACTACGAGGACCTCAACGGCGACGGCTACCCCGACGTCATCACCCCCGGCAACGTGCAGTACACGAGCCAGCGCGGCATCTTCCACAAGACCATCGACGACCCGGGGCCGCGGAAGGGACTGGTCAACCAGGACTTCACGGTGAACGCGTCCGGCGGCCTCGACGCCGGCCTCGTCGACATCGCGGCGAACAACAAGGGCAAGACGAACACCACGCAGGGCAACGCGGCATCCAAGGGCGGCAAGGCCGCCGACAGCGATCCGGGCCTCGGCGCCGGCTTCGGCATCAGCATCGGGGGCGGGTTCGACACCTCGTTCACGAACCCGAACGAGTCCGGCCCCTCCGGCGGACCGCTCTCGGCCGACTACGGTCCGCCCGACGCGATGTCCGACATCCCGACGAGCGGCGGCGACGGGGCGCAGATGTCGCAGGAGCTCGCCGACGTCAACGGCGACGGCCTGCCCGATGTCGTGTACACGAACCCGAGCGGCGTCTTCGTGCGCTACAACCTGGGTTACTCGTTCGCCGAGGCGGAGCTGCCGCTCGCCACGGGCGGGTTCAACACCCAGGAGTCGATCGGCGGCCACGCCTCGGCGGGCTTCGCCACTCCCTGGGGCGAGTTCTCGGGCGGCCTCTCGTTCAACTGGAACTACGACATGGCGCGGTTCGCCTGGGTCGACGTGAACGGCGACGGCATCCCCGATCGCCTGCACAAGCCGTCGGCCGGCGAGCAGCCCACCGTCGAGTTCGGCACCGGTTCGGGCCTCGCCCCCGCCGTCGACTTCGGCGACTTCGCCCGGGCCGCGGGCGTCGGCGTCGCCGACCTCGGCGCCGCACCGCAGGTGTCGTACGACCGCTCGCAGGGCATGGGCGGCGGCGTCGACTTCACCGTCTACGCGGGGCCGCTGTGCCTCGTCGCCTGCTACCTCGTCATCAACCCCGGCGCCTCGTACCAGAACTCGGTGAGCTTCTCGGAGGTCACGCTCGAGGACATCGACGGCGACGGCTTCGTCGACTCGCTCGCCTCGACCGACGACCACGAGGTGCGGGTGCAGCGCAACACGACGGGCCGCACCAACCTGCTCTCGTCGTTCACGAACCCGCTCGGCGGGACCGTCGGCCTCGACTACGAGCGCTACGGCAACACCGTCGAGCACCCCGGCTCGGCCTGGGCGCTCAGCCGCGTCGCCGTCGACGACGGGCGGCCGGGCGACGGCGCGGATGTCTCGACCTCGACGTTCTCGTACGACGAGCTGCGGTTCGACCGCCTGTTCCGCCAGTCGCTCGGCTTCGGCAAGGTCACCGAGCACGAGCAGGACGAGCAGGGCATCGCGAAGCGCACCACCGAGACCGAGTACCTCAACGACGACGTGTTCGTGGCCGGCCTGCAGACCTCGATGGTCGTCAGCGACGCCGTGAGCGGCAAGAAGCTGCGAGCCGCGACGCTCGACTGGGGCATCCGCGACGTGCAGGGCGTGGGGGCCGGGTTCGACCCGCTCGCCGAGGCCGAGCTCGTGGACGTCGACACGGCGATCCCCGCACTGACCGGCACCGAGTCGCTCACCTGGTCGTACGCGCCGCTCGTGGTCGACAGCGAGGAGCGATACTTCGCCGCCGACGGCACGACCGTCGGGAACGAGACGAGCACGAGCTTCAGCTACGACGGCCTCGGCAACGTGCTCGAGCAGCTCGACGAGGGCGAGCTCGAGACCGACGCCGACGACGTGCGCACCGTCATCGACTACGCCGACTGCCGCATCTCGGCCTCCGAGGTCGAGCTCGACGACCAGGGCGACTACGACGCCGGGCTCGGCTGCTTCGGCGACACCCCGTACTACCCGATGCCGAGCGACGAGCAGGCCTCGCCGATCTTCTCCCCCGACGTCTGCCCGACCTGGGTGAGCGTTCCGGCGGTCATCACCGTGACCGACGCGAACGGCGACGTCCTGCGGCAGCGCGACGGTCGCGACGCGGTGTGCGACAACCAGTCGGTCACCCACCTCGAGGAGCGCATCAGCGACGGCGAGAAGGCGGTCACCGAACTGCAGTACGACTCGTGGGGCAGCTACAACCGGATCGTCTACCCCGAGGGCGAGGGCGGCGTGCGCTACGCCGTGGAGTACGTCTACGACACGAACGTCGGGCACGCGAACATCGCGGAGGTGAGCGAGTACGACTTCGACAGCCAGTCGGAGGTCGACGTCTTCCTCGACTACGAGGCCGACACCGATCCCGCGCCGCTGCGCACCGGCCTCACCTCGACCGCGACGTTCGACTGGCGATCGGGCAAGGTCGAGAGCCGCACCGACGCGAACGACAACACGACCTCGTACGCCTACGACGACCTCGCGCGGCTCGCCTCGATCGGCAACGCGCTGCAGGCCGACGCCGTCACGTTCGAGTACCACCCGAACGCGCCGGGCTACGGCTATGCGATCGCCCGGCACGCCGACGCCTTCAACGACGATCCCATCGAGACCGTGCAGTTCGCCGACGGTATCGGGCGCATCACGCAGCAGAAGCGCGACGCGAGGGTGGTGAACGCCCAGGGCGTGCCTGCCGACGGCCGCGTCGTCAGCGGCGCCGTCGTCTACGACGTCTTCGGCCATGCGGTCGAGACCTACCGGCCGACGTTCGACACGGTCGCCCAGACCGCCTACGCGACGGCCACCTCGGCCGCCTCGACGAAGACGGTCCGCGAGTTCAACCTGCTCGACCAGGAGACCAAGCAGACGGAGCCCGGCGCGCGCACCACGACCACGGCGTACGGCTTCGGCCAGGCCCAGGTCGCCGGCCACGCGGCATCCGTGATGAAGGCCGTCAGCACCGACCCGCGGGGCCGGGTGACGACGACCTTCACCGACATCCGCGGCAACGAGGTGCGGATGGACGACCAGCCGCTCAACCCGGTCACGCCGAACCCGAGCGACCTGCTCGCCCCCAAGACCGCGACGTACGCGTACGACCCGCTCGGCCAGCTGCTGCGGGTCGTCGACATCGCCGGAGACGAGACCACCCACACCTACGACGGGGTCGGCAACAAGCTCAGCACCGACACCCCCGACGGCGGCCTCGTCGAGACGTGGTACGACGCCGAGGGCAAGGTGATCAAGGAGGTCTCGGGGACGCTCCGCGAGGAGGAGGTCGAGACCACCTACCACTACGAGCTGCAGAACCTCGTGAAGATCGTCTACCCCGAGGACACCCCCGACGTGACCTACACGTACGGCACCGCGGGAGCGCCCGACAACGGCGCCGGCCGCATCGTGGAGATCGACGACGCCGCGCGCGTGGTCACGCTGGGGTACGACGCGCTCGGCAACACCACGAGCCAGCTCAGCGAGATCAAGCTGCACAACTGGAAGCCGGGCGACCCGAGGTTCCAGTGGACGACGGAATGGGTCTACGACGGCCTCAGCCGGATCAAGACGATGACCTACCCCGACGGCGAGGTGCTGACCTACGACTACGACGCGGGCGGGCTGACGAAGTCGGTCGTGGGCGACGAGCCGGGCCTCAAGCGGGTGCCCGTGCTCGACGCGAACGGCAACCCCGTGCTCGACGCCGACGGGAACCCGACGTTCACCGACGAGCCGACGACGTGGCACTACGACTACGTGAACGACCGCCGCTACGACGAGTTCCTCGTGCCCGCCGCGATCGACTACGGCAACGGGGCGACGACGACGTGGAACTACGACGACGAGACGCGCTGGCTCGAGAACGTGCGCACCGTCTCGGCGAACCGGCCGCTCAAGGGCAACCCTGCGCAGTACACCGAGGTGCAGGACCAGACGTACACCTACGACAAGGTCGGCAACCCGAAGACCGCGACGAACAACGTGCCGGCGACCGTGTCGAACCTGTTCGGCAGCCCCGTGTCGATGACGTACGACTACGACCCCTACGACCGGCTCGTGCACGCCGCCGGAACCGCGAAGGTGTGGAAGAACACCCGCACCTTCGCCTTCGACCTCGGCTTCGACGGCGACGGCAACGTCGTGACGAAGTCGCAGGTCGACAAGCTCGGCAGCAAGGTGCAGTCCGACACCTCGTACTCGTTCAACCGCACCTACTCGGCCGGCGGCCCGCACCAGGTGAGCACGCAGGGTCAGGACACGTTCCACTACGACGCCGACGGCGAGCTCATCCAGATCGTGAGCGGCACCGGCAAGAAGGCGAAGATCGCCCGCGAGATCACCTGGGACTGGGCCGGGCGGATGGTGCTCGTCGACGAGTACGGCCAGACCACCGAGTACGCCTACGACGACGAGGGCCGCAGGGTCATCGAGCGCGGCCCGAACGGCGAGTCGGCGTTCATCAACCCGTGGGTCACGGTGCGCAACGGCAACGAGCTGATGAAGCAGATCTGGGTCGACGACGAGCTGATCGCCCAGCAGCGCGATCCCGGCGACGACCCGTACGCGCCCGAGGGGCAGCGGTACTTCGTGCACAAGGACCTGCAGGGCAGCACCAACGTCGTCACGGACGCGACGGGGCAGACCTTCCAGCACCAGGAGTACTTCCCCACCGGTGAGGTGTGGATCGACGAGCACTCGACGGTGTACCGCACGCCGTACCAGTACGCGGGCGCCTACACCGACGAGCGGCGCAGCCTCATGGACTTCGGCGAGCGCTGGTACGACGCGAGGCGCGAGATGTTCCTCACGGTCGATCCGGCCCTCAGCGATCCGTTCAGCCTCGTCGGTTCACCCGAGCTGCAGGCCTCGTACGCCTACGCGGGATCGAACGCGATCAGGTACGACGACCCGAGCGGCGCCCTGTTCACGATCGCGAAGGCCAACGACGTCGTGCGGGCGGCGTGGGACAAGAGCGACGCGGCCGCGCAGATGTCGGGCTTCGCAGGGCTCGGTCCGCTGGGCCAGGCGATGGATGCCGGCAAGGCGAACCACCTCCCGAAGGCGTTCGTCCGGCTCGGCGTCGGCATGGACCGGGATGCCGCGAAGAAGTGGCAGGACACGGCCGAGATCGGCGAGCCGAACCCGCTCATCGACATCGACCCGGCGGAGGGCACCGTGAAGCTCGGCGCCCCGTACGGCAAGCGGGCGAAGTTCGGCGGCGACAAGGCCGCGACGACGGCCGCCTCGCCGGGCGGCGGCGCCAACGCGACCTCGGGCGGCACCCCGTCCGTGAACAGCAGCCAGCCCTCGAACGCCTCGGCCACGTCCGGCGGCGCCGGCGGTACGGCGAAGGCGGCGGCCAAACCGCTGCCGACACCGCCGACCAAGGCGCAGTCGGGCGGCCAGACGAAGAAGCCGCTGCCGACCCCGCCGTCGAAGAGCGGAACGCAGCCGGCCGGGACGAACTCGACGGGGAGCTGAGCTCGCCTCCGCACCCGGGCGGCCGCCCGCTCGGCCGCCCGGCCTGCTCACCCGAGCACGGCCGGTAGACTGCAGGGGTCAGGCATTCGCCCCGCGGCATCCGCCTCGCCGCCGTCTTCTGGAGCTCGCCACTCGTGACCATCAACACCCCCGCAAACATCGCTGCACCGACGACCGCGGTGCTCGACACCGTCGAGGTCGCGGCCACGACCCCCGAGAAGGAGCAGCCGTACGCGGCGCTGGGCCTGAAGCCCGACGAGTACGAGCGCATCCGCAACATCCTGGGCCGCCGCCCCACGAGCGCCGAGCTCGCGATGTACTCGGTCATGTGGAGCGAGCACTGCTCGTACAAGTCGTCGAAGATCTACCTGCGCCAGTTCGGCAAGAAGGTCACGCCCGACATGAAGAAGCACCTCATGGTCGGCATGGGCGAGAACGCCGGCGTGCTCGACATCGGTGAGGGCTGGGCCGTCACCTTCAAGATCGAGTCGCACAACCACCCCTCGTACATCGAGCCGTTCCAGGGCGCCGCGACCGGCGTCGGCGGCATCGTGCGCGACATCATCTCGATGGGCGCCCGCCCGGTCGCCGTGATGGACGCGCTGCGCTTCGGCGACATCAACCACCCCGACACCGCGCGCGTCGTGCACGGCGTCGTCTCGGGCATCAGCTTCTACGGCAACTGCCTCGGCCTGCCGAACATCGGCGGCGAGACCTGGTTCGACGGCGTCTACCAGGCGAACCCGCTCGTCAACGCGCTCGCGGTCGGCGTGCTCCGCCACGAAGACCTGCACCTCGCGAACGCGAAGGGTGCGGGCAACAAGGTCGTGCTGTTCGGCGCCCGCACGGGCGGCGACGGCATCGGCGGTGCGTCGATCCTCGCGTCCGACACCTTCGCCGAGGGCGGCCCGACGAAGCGCCCCGCGGTCCAGGTCGGCGACCCCTTCGCCGAGAAGGTGCTCATCGAGTGCTGCCTCGAGCTCTTCCAGAACGACCTCGTCGAGGGCATTCAAGACCTTGGCGCCGCCGGCATCTCGTGCGCGACCTCCGAGCTCGCGTCGAACGGCGACGGCGGCATGTCGATCGTGCTCGACGACGTGCTCCTCCGCGACCCCACGCTCACCCCTGAGGAGATCCTCATGTCGGAGAGCCAGGAGCGCATGATGGCGATCGTGAAGCCCGAGAAGCTCGAAGGCTTCCTGAAGGTCGTCGAGAAGTGGGACGTCGAGACGAGCGTGCTCGGCGAGGTCACCGACACCGGCCGCCTGTCGATCATGTGGCACGGCCAGGAGATCGTGAACGTCGACCCGCGCACCGTCGCCGTCGACGGCCCGGTCTACGAGCGCCCGGTCGCCTACCCGACCTGGATCGACGCACTGCAGGCCGACACGGCCGCGAAGCTCGACCGCCCGGCGACGCCCGAGGAGATCCGCGAGCAGTTCCTGAAGCTCGTCGGCTCGGCGAACCAGGCGGATGCCGCGTGGGTGACCAACCAGTACGACAACTACGTGCTCGGCAACACCGCGCTCAGCTACCCCGACGACGCCGGCATGGTGCGCGTCGACGAGGAGTCGGGCCTCGGCGTCTCGGTCGCGACCGACGCGAACGGCCGCTACTCGCAGCTCGACCCGCGCCAGGGCGCGAAGCTCGCCCTCGCCGAGGCGTACCGCAACGTCGCCGTGACGGGCGCCGTGCCGATGGGCGTCAGCGACTGCCTGAACTTCGGCTCGCCCGAGAACCCCGAGGTCATGTGGCAGTTCTCCGAGACCGTCGAGGGCCTCAGCGACGGATGCCTCGAGCTGGGCATCCCCGTCACCGGCGGCAACGTCAGCTTCTACAACCAGACCGGTGACGTCCCGATCCACCCGACGCCCGTCATCGCCGTGCTCGGCGTGATCGACGACGTCGCCCGCCGCATCCCGAGCGGATGGCAGGACGAGGGTCACAACATCTACCTGCTCGGCGACACCGCGGCCGAGCTCGACGGCTCCGCCTGGGCCGGCGTCGTGCACGGCCACCTCGGCGGTCGCCCGCCGGCCGTCGACCTCGCCGCCGAGAAGACGCTCGCCGAGCTGCTCAACGCGGCGGCGATCGAGGGCCTCATCGACTCGGCGCACGACCTCTCCGACGGCGGCCTCGCGATCGCCCTCTCCGAGGCGGTGTCGCGCTTCGGCGTCGGCGCCCGCGTGTTCCTCGGCGAGGTCGTCGCCGATGCCGGCATCGACCTCGCGACCGCGCTGTTCAGCGAGTCGACCGGTCGGGTCATCGTCACGGTCCCCCGTGAAGACGACGTCAAGTTCCGCGGGCTCTGCGAGGGCCGGGGCTACCCGGTCCGCCGCATCGGCGTGACCGACGCCGCCTCCGGCACCCTCGAGGTGCAGGACGCGTTCACGGTCTCGATCGACGAGCTCCGCACCGTCAACCGCGCCCCGCTCGCCGACGCGTTCGGGCCGGTCGTCGGCTACTGACCGGCGGTCGAGCAGCGAAGCGCATCGAGGCCCCATGACCGAGACCGAGCGGTACACCGACGCGTACGCGTCGACCCACGGGCGATTCACGGTCGTGCCGGCGGCGTACGTGCTGCTGCGCCGCGGCGACGAGGTGCTCCTGCAGCTGCGCCGCGGCACCGGGTACTACGACGAGCACTGGGCGTTCGGCGCCGCGGGTCACGTCGAGGCCGGCGAGTCGTTGCTCGCGGGCGCGGCGCGCGAGGCTCGCGAGGAGCTCGGCGTCGAGGTCTCGGCCGACGCACTCGGGCTGCTGACGCTCATGCACCGCACCGACGGCAGCGGCCGCCCGATCGAGCAGCGCTTCGACGTGTTCTTCGAGGTCGGCGAGTGGACGGGCGAGCCGCGGCTCCTCGAGACGCAGAAGGCGGCGGCGCTCGAGTGGTTCCCGCTCGACGCGCTGCCCGAGCCCGTCGTGCCGCACGAGCTGCGCGTGCTCGAGGCGCTGCGCGACGAGCGCCTCGGGCCGGTCACGCTCTTCGGATTCTGAGCCCGGCGACGAAATGGCCGATGCACTCGGAGTCCCCGGCCTGATCATGGGCGGCGCGATCGCGCTGTTCGCGGTCGCCCTCGTGGTCGGCATGGTCGTGCGCGCGGTGCGAGCGCCCCGAGGGCAGCGGATGCGCGGGGCCTTCGGCCCGCTCGCCGGCGCCGGCGAGGTGTACCAAGAGCTGCACACCGGCCAGCGGGGCCTGCAGGACTCGATCATCGAGTCCATCCAGGAGCAGGAGCACGGCGGGCAGACGACGAACGACAGGAAGCACACGAGATGAACGACTTCGCCTTCTACGGCATGCTCCTCGGCGGGGCGATCGCGCTCTTCGCCGTCATCATCCTCATCGGCGTCGTGATCCGCGCGATCAAGGCGCCGCCCGGCGAGCGCATGCGCGAGGCGTTCCGCCTGCGCCCGCCGGCTGACGACGATCGACGCGACTGGCGCCGCTGAGCCCGCTCAGCGCCGCCGCACCTCCTGCCAGAGCGAGGCCCAGTCCTCGGCGGTGAGCCGCCCGGGCAGCACGTCGCGGGCGAGGCCGCGCCGCGCGAGCCACGAGCGCGCCTGCCCTCCGCTCATGGGCCGCGGGGTCCGGGTGAGGATCTGCCCCATGCCGCGCCCTCGCCCGCGGAACACCGCGGCCACGAATCCGCAGTAGCCGCGCCGCTCGACCGGTGCCACGAGCGGGGTCGCCCGGCGCTGCACGCTGAAGAGCCCGCCGTCGACCGCCGGCATCGGCCGGAAGGCCCGCGCCGGCACCCGCCCGTCGAGCCGGAACTCGAACCACGGCGCCGACTGCGCGGTGAGCAGGCTCGAGCCGCCGACCCCGCAGCGGCGGCGGGCGACCTCCCACTGGGTGAGCAGCACCGCGTCGGTCCAGCCGGGCCGTTCGAGGAGCGAGCGCAGGATCGCCGTCGTGAGGTGGAACGGGACGTTGCCGACGACCACATGCGGCGTGGCCGGATACCGCCAGCGAAGCACGTCGGCCTGTTCGACGGTGACGCGGGCACCGAACCGGCGCCGCAGCGACTCGGCGCGACCGGGGTCGAGCTCGAGCGCCGTGAGCGGCCGGCCGAGGCGCGCCAGCGGATCGGTGAGGGCGCCGCCGCCGGCGCCCAGCTCGACGATCGGGCCCCGGGTCGCGGCGGCGAGGCCGACGAGTCGGTCGATCGCGGCGCGATCGACGAGGAAGTTCTGCCCCAGCTCCTGACGGCCGCCGTGGCGGGTCGGGGTGGGACGAGGGGTGGACGGGTGTTCGCGTGTGCGCAAGAGTCTGCTCCGCTGCCGAAGATGGTCGGCCGGGTACGCGAGATCGCACCGCGGCCATGGTCATGGCCGAGGCGGAGTGACGTGGATGATCGGGTCGCTCCGCCTCTAGGCGGTGCGGGGCCGCGCGATCATCATCGTGGCGAATTGGCTACACACGAGGATCGACGCTATCAGCTGCTGCCGCCCGGCGGATCGACGAGCAGCCCGACGCGGTCGTCGAGATAGCGGTCGAGCTCGGCGAGGGCGCTCGGCTGACGGGGGTTCCAGCGCACCCGCACGACCTCGCCGTCGAATACGACCGGCCCGGATGCCCCGTCGCGCGCGAGCTCGGCGAGGTCGACCGGGGGCGCATCGAAGTTGACGGTCTCGCCCTCGGCGATGCCGCCCTTCACCGCGGCCGCCTGCCAGGCGCGGTGCTCGGCGACGCTCGCCGCGAGCACGCTGCGACGTGCGGGGCGTTCGGCGCGCACGACGTGGCCGGTCGCGTGCAGCCCGCCGTCGGCGGCGAGCAGCAGCACGCCGAGCCGCCAGACGCGACCGCGGTCCGCCATGCGCACCGCCCGGGCGATGCCGAGCACCGCTTTCGGCTGCACGAGCTCGGCGAGCACCTCGTCACGGGCGTGCGCGGCGGCGAGGCGGGCGGCCGCGTCGGCGAGCATCGCACGAAGCTGCTCGAGCGGGTCGGGGGCCGGGCCCGTGGCATCCGTCATCGTGCACCGCCCGGACGGGCGGGCGCGATCGCGGGAACGCGGGCGGTCATGCCCCCATGTTCCCGCGATCGCCGTCCGAGCGGAAATCCCCCGTGCTCAGTGGAGCGGCCGGCGCCCCGGTGCGACCCCGACGCGCACGTGCTCGCCCGTCGCCGCCTCGGCGAGCGCGAGGTCGAGCTCGTCGAGCGCGTGCGTCGCACCGACGAGTTCGTCGAGCGGCGTCGACCTCCACGAGCGCTCGAGGAACGCGACCGCGCGGGCGAGCTGATCGGGCGTGTAGTTGTGCACCCCCGTCACGGTGACGAGGCGTCGCACGACCGTCTCGGGGTCGAGCCGCACCTCGGTGCCGGGCGAGACGCTGCCGACGAGCACCGCGACCCCGCCGACGCCGAGCGCGGCGATCGCGGTGCGCACGGCGGGCGCCGCACCCGAAGCCTCGACGGCGATCAGCAGCTCGGGGCGTCCCTGCGCGGCGAACTCCGCGAGCACGGTGTCGAGGTGCTCGCCGTCGCCCGGCGTCGCGGCGGGGTCGACCGCTCGCGCGCCGAACCTGCGGGCGAGCACCCGCCGCGAGGCATCCGGATCGGAGACGACGACCTCGGCGCCGGCCTGGCTCGCGATCGCGGCGACGCTGAGGCCGATCATGCCGCCGCCGGTGACGAGCAGCGGCGCACCCGCGAGCGGCACGTGCGCCGCGGCCGCATCGAGCGCGGCCACCGCCGTCGCGGTCGCGCACGACGCGGGCGCGGCGACGAGCGCCGGCAGCTCCTCGCTGACGCGCACCACCGCGGTGCCCGCCCGAAGCTGCACGTGCGTGGCGAAGCCGCCCGAGAGCTCCCAGCCGCGGTGTACCCGCTCGTGCCCGTACTTGGCGAGCGAGCGGCACTTCTGGCTGAGACCCCGGCGACAGCGGTCGCACTCGCCGCAGCTCACCGCGACCGACCAGACGACGCGGTCGCCGAGCTCGAGCGGGTCGCCGTCGGCGCGCACCGCCCCGTCGCCGACGGCGACGACCCGCCCGACCTGCTCGTGCCCGAGCACGAGCGGCGCCGGCGCGGGGCGGTCGCCGCGGACGGTGTGCACGTCCGAGCCGCAGACGGTGGCGAGCTCGACCTCGACGAGGGCCTCCCCCGGCGAGAGGTGCACCCCCGGCGCCGCGAGCGCCTCGTGCGGTCGGCCCGGCTCGTACCAGACCATCGCGACGGGGGCCGGCCGGAGGATGAGGTCGGGCCCGGCGACTCGCACCACGGTGTGCATCGCGCGCCTACTCGCCGTGCAGGCCGAGCAGCCCGGGCAGCTCGGCGATGCTCTCGATGACGGCGTCGGCGCCGGCCGCTTCGAGTGCGTCGCGGTCGTGCGCTCCCGTGAGCACCCCGACGACGAGCCCGGCGCCCGCCGCTGTCCCCGACTCGATGTCGCTCACCGTGTCGCCGACGACGACCATCGCCTCGACCGCGCTCGTCTCCGTGCGGAGCAGTGCCGTGAGCGGCAGGTCGGGGTGCGGGCGCCCGCGGCCGGCGTCGGCCGGCGAGAGGGCGAGGTCGGCGAGGCCGTGCCAGTCGAGCGCGTCGAGGATCGCATCGCGGGTGACGGGCGAGAACCCGGTCGTGAGCACGACGGATGCCCCGGCCTCGCGCAGGCGCTCGATGACGCGCGCGGCGCCCGGGATCTCGGCGACGCCCTCGCTCGCCACGAGCTCGGCGTACGCGCCCTCGAACTCGGCGTTCGCGTGCTGCGCGGCATCCTCGTCGCCGTTCGCGAGCACGCGGAACACCTCGATCTTCGACTGGCCCATCGTCTCGCGCACGTAGTCGAGCGCCTCGGCGAAGCCATCGCCCGCGGCGATGCCGCTGCGCTCGGCGGCGAGCGCGAACGCCCGCTCGACCACGCCGTCGTCGGCGACCGTCGTGCCGGCCATGTCGAGCACGATGAGCTCGATCTCGCCCTCCTCGTCGACGTCGTCGGGGTCGGCGAGCTCGGCGAACTCGTCGAACTCGGCCAGTTCGTCTGCGGAGATGTCGGTGTCGATGGTCATGATCGGCCTTTCGGTGAGGTGGTTCGGGGTCGCGTGGTGGACCGCTGGTCGGTCATCGGTGGACGGGTATGGGAGCCGGAGCCGGAGCGGGCTCGGGCGACTCGAGGGCGCGGCCGACGACCCGCTCGGCGAGTCCGAGCCCGCAGGTCATGCCGATGCCGGTCGTCGCGGCGGCGAGATGGACACCGGGTTCGGGGCGCTCGACGAGGAACTCCTCCGGTCCGCTCGCGTAGACGCCCTGCCAGCGCTCGATGACGCGCGGGCGCGGCACGCCGAAGAACGAGCCGGCCTCCGCGAGCAGCGCCTCGAAGGCGGCCTCGCTCTGGAACGGCGCGACCGTGGCGCCCCGGAAATGGGTGTCGCCGACGATGAGCGAGCCGTCGGGCAGCTGGGTGTACATCTGGTTGAGGTCGAGGGCGGCGAGGTCGGGGCGCTCGGCGTGCAGCCGCTCGCGCAGGCGGCGGGCGGCCTCGGTCGCCGCGAAGGCGCCGTAGCGCACGAGCGACCAGCCGGTGAGCACGGGCGCGGCGAGCGGCGCGGCGAGACCGGCGTCGACGCGCAGCATGTCGAGTGCGCAGCGCACGATCCCGCGCTCCTCGGCCAGATCGGGGAACAGCTGGTCGAGGTCGTGGTTCACGGCGACGACGATCTCGCCTGCGTCGATCGGCCCGCGGCTCGTCTCGACCCGGCCGCTGCCGACCCGGCCGACCGCGGTGCGGCGGCGGAACTCGACCCCCTCGCGTTCGAGGTGCCCGGCGATCGCGCCGAGCGCCTGCCGCGGACTCGCCTGCAGGTCGCGCGGCAGGAACGCCCCGCCGACCGCGGTGCCGGGGGCGAGCGGGATCCGTGCCGCGGCGTCGTGCTCGTCGAGCAGCACCACCTCGTCGTCGCCGCGCAGCGCGGCGAGCTCGGCGAGCACCTCGAGCTCGTCGTCGTGGCGGGCGGCGACGAGCGTGCCCGACTCCCGCAGCCAGACGTCGGCGTCGCGGGCGAGCCGGAGCCAGACCTCGCGCGAGGCGAGCGCGAGTTCGCGGGCGGCGCCGTGCTGCGGCGTGAAGCAGAGGTGCCCGAAGTTTCGGATCGAGGCGCCGCTCGGCTCGCTGCCGCGCTCGAGCACCACGACGCGCAGGCCCCGGCGGTGCGCGGCGAGCGCGGCGCCGAGCCCGACGACGCCCGAGCCGACGACGGCGACGTCGTAGCCGCTCATCGGAACACCCGTCGCATCCACATCGCGAGGCTCTCGACCACGAGCACCGTCGCGAGGATCATGAGCACGATCGCGGTGACCACCTGGTAGTTCGAGCCCTGGCCTGCGTTCAGCAGGTAGTAGCCGATGCCGCCGCCGCCGACGATGCCGAGGATGGTCGCGGCCCGGATGTTCGTGTCGAGCAGGTAGAAGCTGTGGCCGATGAGCGCCCGCGTGCCCTGCGGCAGGGTCGCCGAGGCGTACACCTGCGAGCGGCTCGCACCGGTCGCACGGAGCGCGCGCTCGGGCCCCGACTTGACCTCTTCGAAGGAGTCGGCGATGAGCTTGCCGGCGAGGCCGATGCCGCCGAAGGCGAGCGCGAGGGTGCCCGCCCGCGCACCGAGTCCGGTGATGACGATGAGCACGATCGCGAGGATCACCTCGGGGATGCCGCGGATGACGACGAGCAGCAGCCGCATCGAGGTGCGCACCGTGCCGTTCGGCGCGACGTTGCGGGCGGCGAGCGAGCCGACGAACACCGAGACGACGATCGCGAGCAGCGTCGCGGCGAGCGCGATGCCGATCGTCTGCCCCATCGCGCCGAACATCGTCGCGGCGTCGTAGTTGCCGAAGTCCGGCGGCCAGAACTGCACCGCGATGGCGGGCACCTTCGCCCAGAAGGTCACGAGGTCGCCCCACTGGATGTTGCAGACGAGCACGCTGCCGACGACGACCGCGAGCGCCACCCAGCCCCAGACGGTGTTGCGGATCCGCACCGCATCCCAGGGGCGACGGAGCGCCGCCTCGAGCGACAGCGCCGGCCGAGCTGCCGACGACGGAGTCGTGTCGAGGTCACGCGACGAGGGCGAGGGGCGCATCCGACGCGCGAGCCGCGCGCCGAGGCTGCGCCCCGTCGGCGTCACGCCGAGCATGGCCGACCTGACCACGCTCGACACGACCTCCATCACGATGCAGAGCGCGAACATGACGAGGGCGATGCCGAGGCCGAGCGAGTAGTTCAGCGACTTGAACGCGAACGACATCTCCATGCCGAGGCCGACCACGCCGACGTAGCCGAGCACGACCGAGCCGCGCAGGTTGATGTCGTTGCGGTGCAGCACGGTCGCGACCCACGACGGCAGCACCTGCGGCAGGATCCCGCTCGTGAACTCCTGCCACTTCGAGCCGCCGGCGGCTCGGATCGCGAGCCTCGGCCCCTCGTCGATCTGCTCGATCGCGTCGGCGAAGAGCTTCGAGATCATGCCGATCGAGTGGATGCCGATGGCGAGGATGCCGGGCAGCGCGCCGAGCGAGAACATGAGCACGAAGACCATCGCGAGCACGACGTCGGGGATCGCACGGGTCAGCACCGTGACGAAGCGTCCGAACGCCTGCCAGCCCGCCCCCGGCGTCGTGTTCGACGCGGCGAGGTACGCGACCGGCACCGAGATCGCCGCGGCGAGCAGCGTGCCGCAGAGCACGAGCCCGACGGTGAGCGCGGTCAGGTAGAGCAGCTGCGCGGGCTCGGGGAAGCTGATCGGGCCGACGCGCGCGAAGAAGCGCTCGGCGTTGCCCCAGCTCTCGACCATGCTCGGGATCGAGATGCCCGAGTCGGCGAGCGCGACGATCGCGGCGACGACGATCGCCACGAGGGTGAGCGACGCGGCGATCCGCTCGGGCGAGCGGCGGCGCTTCGGCGTGCGCTCGGCGATCGAACGGGCGTCGGATGCCTCGGCCGGCCGTCGCGACGGTGCGACGAGGGTCGACATCAGCGCACCCGGTTCGGGCCTGCGGCCACGAGCGGCTCGGTCGCAGCGGAGGGCTCGTGCGCCGTGGCATCCGCAGCGCCGAGCTCGTCGACGAGCTCGCGTTCGATGGCCTCGAGCTCGGCGGTGGCGGTCGCGACGCGACCGTAGATCTCCATGACCTCGGCCTTCGAGAGTCCCTCGGCCGGGGTGTCGAGCACGACCTCGCCGTGGCGGAGGCCGACGATGCGGTCGCCCCACGAGAGGGCGAGGTCGACCTGATGCAGGCTACAGACGACGGTGAGCCCGGCGTCCATGGCGATCTCGCGGATGAGCGCCATGACCTGCTCGCTCGACTCGGGGTCGAGCGAGGCGACGGGCTCGTCGGCGAGCAGGATCTCGGGGTCCTGCATGAGGGCGCGGGCGATCGCGACGCGCTGCTGCTGCCCGCCCGAGAGCGTGTCCGCGCGCTGGTACGCACGGTCGAGCAGGCCCACCCGGTCGAGGTGACCGAGCGCGGCGAGCTTCAGCCGCTTCGGGTAGCTCCAGAGCCCGAGGCGAGGCCCGCGGAGCTCGGCGAGCGCACCCGTGAGCACGTTCTCGAGCACCGTCAGCGACGGCACCAGTTCGAACTGCTGGAAGACGAAGCCGATGCGGCTGCGCAGGGCCCGGAGGCGCCGGCCGGTCAGGCGCGGCACCTCCTGGCCGAGCACGCGCACGGATCCGGCGGTCGGGATCTCGAGGCCGTCGAGGTGACGCAGCAGCGTCGACTTGCCCGAGCCCGAGAGGCCGAGCAGCACGACGATCTCCCCCCGCTCGACCCGCAGCGCGGCATCCCGCAGTGCGACGGTCGAGCCGAACTCCTTCGTGAGCCGCTCGACGTCGATGACGACGTCGGCGTCGGCTGGGTTGGTCTCGTTCATCTCAGGCCTCGTGTCCGTTCCGTGGTCCGTGCGCGTTCAGTGCCGGTGGCTCAGCCCTGGCACTGCTCCGCTTCGGTCTTCTCGCAGATGTCGCGGATGGTGTCGTAGTACTCGTCGTCGACCGGCAGCGTCGCGTAGAACACGCTGCGGAAGGCGTCGCTGTCGGCCGACTCGACGCCGGACTCGATGATCTGGTCGATCGTGACCTCGCCGAGGATCTCGGTCAGCTGGGTCTTGAGCTCCTCGGGGAGCGTGTCGGAGACGACGATCGGGGCACCCGGCACCATGGTCTCGGCGATGACCTCGACCTTGTCGCTCTTGGCGACCTCGCTGTCCTCGGCGAAGCCCGCCTCGCACTCGACGCCCTCGCCGGTCTTCGTGACCGAGACGTCGTGCTTGCCCGCGAACACCGGGGTGACGTCGGTCTTCGGGTCGATGCCCTCGTTCAGCAGGTTGTAGCTCGGGAACAGGTAGCCCGAAGTCGACGACGGGTCGACGAAGCAGACCTTCTTGCCCTTGAAGCCGGCGAGGTCGGTGATGCCGGAGCCCTTGGGCACGATCGCCTGCGAGTAGTAGCCGGGCTCCTGGCCCTCCTCGGTGATGATCGAGGAGATCGGGGTGATCGCGGCGCCGTTGTTCGTCGCCGTGACGTAGGTGAATCCCGAGAAGCTCGCGACGTCGATCTTGCCCGCGACCGCGGCCTCGATGAGGGCGGCGTAGTCGGTGGACTCGTGGTACTCGACCGTCTTGCCGGTCTCGGCGGCGATGTAGTCCATGAGCGGCTGGTAGTTCGTCTCGGTGTCGACCGAGTCGGGCACGACGCCGAAGACGAGCGTGTTCTCGTCGACCGCGAACTTCACTGCCGAGTCGCCGGCCGCGGTGTCCTCGGCCGCGGAGGGCGACGCGCAGGCTGCGAGGCCGACGGCGAGCATGGCGGCCGCGGCGAGTGCGGGCCAGGTCTTGGTGCTGAGCTTCATCGGAAACCTTTCGTGACCGCTGCGCCCGGTGCAGGCGCATGCTGTGTGTTCCGATGGCTCAACGTAGGCAGCGGCCGCCAACACCCGGCGGCGGCACGGTTACCGGGAGGTGAACCCCGCGCGGCGCGTGCGCGCGAGAGCGCGCCGACCGGCCGGAGAGGGCCGAGCCGGGCCGCCGAGCGGACCTATCGCCGGATGCGACCGGGCCCCATCGCGGCGCCGAGGCCGACGACGACGATCCCCGCGAAGAGCCAGCCGTAGCGGGCCGTGACCACGCCGATCAGGGCCAGCACGATGCCGATGACGACGACGACGCGCGAGAGGACGCGCCGGAACCCGGGCCGGGCGAAGAGCCGCGGGCGCCCGGCCGGCTCGTTCATGCCGCGACCGGGAACGCGGTGCCGGTCGCCGCTTCGGCGAACGACCAGAAGCGAACCCCGATCGCGGGGTCGATCGAGGTGCGCGTGGGCTTCTGCAGGGTCGGGTCGCCCTTCGTCGACCAGCGCGGCCCCCAGAACTGGCCGCCTTCGGCCTCGGGCGCGGTGAGCGCGTGCAGCGTGATCTCGGCGCCGCGGTGCTTGCCCTGGGCCCAGGCCGCCTGCAGCGCATCGGCGAAACGGCTGCCCGCGCTCGGCTCGTTCACGCCGGGCACGCGAGGGGTGCGTCCGCTGATCGAGTAGCCGGGGTGCGCCACGAGGCTCGACACGCTGCTGCCCGCCGCCCGCAGCCGCCGGTCGAGCTCGAAGGCGAAGACCTGCGTCGCGATCTTCGACTGGGCGTAGGCGCGCCAGAAGTCGTAGCCGCGCTCGAGCTGCAGGTCGTCGACGCGGAACGTCGACAGCCGGCTCGAGAGCGAGCCGAGAGCCACCACCCGGGCACCCGGCGCGAGGTGGGGCAGTAGCCCGGCGAGCAGCGCGAAGTGGCCGAGCACGTTCGTCGCGAGCACGAGCTCGTTGCCGTCGGGCGACTCGAGGCGCTCGCCCGGCGTGTGCACCATGCCCGCGTTCGTCACGATGCCGTCGAAGGCCGGGCGATGCCGCAGCCGTGCGACCCCCGCCCGCACCGAGTCGAGCGAGGCCTGGTCGATCACGATCGGTTCGATGGATGCCTCGGGGCGCGCGCCGCGGATCGCGGCCATCGCGGCCTCGAGCCGCTCGGGGCTGCGCCCGCTGAGCACCACGTGCGCACCGGCGCCGGCGAGGCGGGCGGCGGTGAAGAAGCCGAGCCCGGCGTTCGCCCCCGTGACGAGGTACCGCTTGCCCGCCTGCGGGGGCAGCTCGAGCGGGTACCAGCCCCGGCGGGCGGCGCGGCTCACAGCTCGCCGGCGGTGCCGCCGCCGTTGGCGAGCTCTTCGTGGTGCTGGATCACCTCGGCGACGACGAAGTTGAACCACTTCTCGGCGAAGGCGGGGTCGAGGTGGGCGTCGATCGCGAGCGCCCGCAGACGGGCGATCTGGCGCTGCTCCCGGCCCGGATCGCTCGGCGGCAGGCCGTGCTTCGCCTTCAGCCGACCGACCTGCTGCGTGAACTTGAAGCGTTCGGCGAGCAGGTGGATGAGCGCCGCGTCGATGTTGTCGATGCTCGAGCGGATGCCGAGCAGTTCGCTCATCGCAGCGTCGCGGTCGTCGAAGGCGGGCGGGTTGGTCATGCTTCGAGCGTACTTCGCAACGGTCGGCTCGCGCGAAGCATGACGCCGGGTGATCACCCCACGGCCGCGGCCCGATCGAGCATCGGCTTCGTCGCGAGGAGGCCGAGCCAGACCACGCCGATCCCGCCGGCGAGCACGGCCGCGATGACCGCGAGCGAGAGCGGGGCGACGATGATCGTGATCCCGGTGAGCGGCAGCATCACCACGGCCGCCGTCACCGCCGAGCCGATCGCGGTGATGCGCAGCGGCGACATCACCGCACGGCGCCGCGCGGCCTCCATCGTCGGGGTCGGCATGCCGAGCATCCCGAGCGACCGGGAGATCTCCGCCCGGTCGAGGATGCCCGCGGCCTGGTTGACGCCGACCGAGCAGGCGACCATGAGGAACGAGCCGACGACGGTGATGAGGATGCCGGTTCGGATGTCGGCGAACAGCAGCATCGACTCGGTGTCGGCGGCCTCCCCGAACGATCCGAGCAGCGCGATGCCGGTGCCCGCGAACACGGCCATGAAGCTCGTCATGGCGACGCCGGAGACCTGCCGCCAGGCCGCCTTGGGCGACTCGAGCACGGCGCGGGCGGCGAGCAGCCGCTGGGGCGTCTTCGCACGCCGTGCCTGCGACTGCGCGACGATGCGGATCACCCAAGGCCCGATGAGGTTGAGCACGGCGATCGTGCCGCCGAAGGCCGCGCCGAGCATCGCGAGGATGGCCATCATCGAGCCGGCGACCTGCAGTGCGCTCATCATGAGGAACGCGACCGCGATGACCGCGAGACCCGCGACGATGCGCACCCAGTGCAGCTTCGGGGCGTCCTGCTTCGTGCGCACGCCGAGCGGCGAGATGACGACCTGGCGGAGCCCGAGCACCGCGCTCGCGGCGGCGAGCAGCCCGACGCCGGCGACCACGCCCGCGAGCGCCGGCAGACCGAGCAGCACGCCGTCGAGACCGAGCGGCTCGCCGCGGAACGGGATGAGTGCGACGAGCGGCGCGAGCAGGAAGTAGAGCACGACCCCGGCGAGGGCGCCGACGACCGCCAGCACGACCGATTCGAGCACGGCGAGCGCGGAGACCGCGGCGGGCGTCGCGCCGAGCAGGCGCAGGGTCGCGAGCCGGTCGTCGCGCCGACGGGCGGAGAGCCGTGCCGCGGCGCCGCCGAGCGAGGCGAGCGGCACCACGAGGAGTACGAGGGCGATCACCGCGAGCGCCTGGTAGGTGACGCCCATGTCGTCGGTCCAGCTCCAGAACGACTGGGCGCCGCCGAGCACGGTGAGCAGCAGCGCCGTGACGATGGCGAATGCCGTGACCGGCAGCGCGAGCGGGGCGAGGCCGCCGGTTCCCGGCCGGGCGAGCAGCCAGGCGACGCGGGCGATCACGCGCCGGCCTCCGCGCTCTCGGGAGTGGTCGCCGCCGCGGTCGGGACCGCGCCCGCGGGCACCCGCTCGCCGACGATGCGCCCGTCGCGCATGTCGACGATGCGGGAGCAGAGCCCGGCGACGTCCGCGTCGTGCGTGACGACGACGAGCGTGCGGCCCTGGCCCGTGGTCGAGTCGAGCAGCGCCCGCATCACCTCGGCCGACGTGGTCGAGTCGAGCGCGCCGGTGGGCTCGTCGGCGAACACCACGGCTGCACCGGTGACCTGCGCCCGCGCGATGGCGACGCGCTGCGCCTGGCCGCCCGAGAGCTGCCCGATGCGGCGATCCTCCATGCCCGCGAGCCCCAGGGCGGCGAGCCAGCCGCGGCCGTACTCCTCGGCCCGGGCGCGCGGCATCCCGTTCAGCATCAGCGCGAGCGCGACGTTCTCGACCGCGGTGAGCTCGGGGATCAGCAGCCCCTGCTGGAACACGAACCCGAAGGCCTCACGACGGAGGCGCGAGCGCTCGCGCTCGCCGAGCCCCGTGACCTCGACCCGCCCGGCGCCCGACTGGAACGAGACGCTGCCGGCGTCGGAGGCGACGATGCCGGCGAGGCAGTGCAGCAACGTCGTCTTGCCCGAGCCGGAGGCTCCCATGATGGCGAGCGACTCGCCGGTGCGGACACGGAGGTCGACGCCCGCGAGCGCGTGCGTCTGGCCGAAGGACTTGACGAGGCCGGATGCCTCGAGCACGAAGGAACTCATGCTTCGAGCCTGCCGGGGCAGGTGCCGCGCACGCGTCGGGCGGGAGAGGTATCTCCCGCCCGACGGGGTCATCCCCCCGAATGACCCGTGGCCATCACCGGGGCGTGGCCCGCCTGATGACCAGGAACCCCGCCACGGCGGCGACGACCGCGGCCACGAGCGTCAGGGTGAACACGCCGAGCAGTCCGATGGCGGCGAACCAGCTCATCACCGCCGGCCACGTGTTCGTGAAGGTGAACCCGGCGATGAGGGCGAGCACGAGGGCGACGAAGCTGAAGAAGAGGATCATCATGCCGCGCACCCGCCAGCGCATGTACACCGTCGTCGCACCGGCGCCGACGAAGAGCACGAACAGCTGCAACGAGAAGGTGCTGAAGAAGTCGAACGCCCACCCCGACTGCCCGTACCAGAGCGTGTCGAACATGCCGGCCCCGATCCACCAGCCGCCCGTCGCCTTCTCGATCTGCACGAGGGTCGCGATGGCCACGGCCATCTCGGCGGCGACGAACACGAACATCGCGCTCAGACCCAGCCAGTAGTCGCGACGCGTCGAGCCGAAGCCGAGCGCGAACGAGAAGGTGAACGCGACGGCCTGCACGCCGACGGCGACGAGGTACCACTGCGGCGAGAGCACCGCCCAGCTGTAGCGGAACCCCTCCTGCATGTCGGCGGTCGAGGCGCCCGCGCCCTGGATGATGAGCGCGATGACCATCGTGACGGCCCACGCGCCGCCGAGGATGAGCCAGGGGACGCCGAAGAAGATCGCGGGATTCACCGCGAGCAGACGCACGATGCGCCAGATCTCGCCGACTCGGACCCGGCTCGGCGCGGCGGCCTCGCGTTCGGCGGTGCCGGCGGTGGTGGTGACGGTGGTCATGCTGCGGCCTCCTGTTCGGTCGAACCGGCGAGGTCGGTGCCGGTGAGGTGGACGATGAGCTGCTGGAGCGACACGGGTGCGAGCTCGAGCCCGAGCTCGGCCGCACGCACGCGTTCGGCCTGGTCGAGCCGTCCGTCGATGGTGACGGAGGCGAGCCCGCCGAGCCCTTCGCGGCCGATCACCGGTCGGTCGGCAACGAACTGCTCGACGGCCGCACGGGCCCCCGCGATCGTCGTCGCCGAGCCGCGCACCTCGTCGGCGTCGCGGTCGAGGAGGATCCGGCCCTGGTCGATCAGGATGACGTGCTCGAGCAGGTTCGCGACCTCGTCGATCAGGTGCGTCGAGAGCACGATCGTGCGGGGGTGCGCGACGTAGTCCTCGAGCAGCCGGTCGTAGAAGATGTGGCGAGCGACGGCGTCGAGACCCAGGTACGGCTCGTCGAAGAAGGTGAGCGGGGCCCGGGAGGCGAGACCGACGATGACGCCGACCGCCGAGAGCTGCCCTCGGCTGAGCTTCTTGATGGGGCGCTTGAGCGGGAGCCGGAAGTCGGCGACGAGCCGGTCGGCGAACTCCTGGTCCCAGTTCTCGAAGAACCACGGCGCCGCCTTGAAGACGTGCCTCGGACCGAAGTCCTCGGGGTAGCGCTGCGACTCGGCGATGAAGCAGAGGCGGCGCAGCACGTCGGCGTGCTCGGCCGGGGTGCGC
Organism: Agromyces sp. NPDC058126; assembly: GCF_042884595.1. Taxonomy (NCBI): domain Bacteria; kingdom Bacillati; phylum Actinomycetota; class Actinomycetes; order Micrococcales; family Microbacteriaceae; genus Agromyces; species Agromyces sp. NPDC058126. Next base: position 784,447 of record NZ_JBHVTS010000002.1, read on the forward strand.
CCGAACACCTCGATCTCGCCGCCGTTCGGGAAGAGCTGCCCGGTGAGCAGCTGCATGATCGTGGTCTTGCCGGCGCCGTTGCGGCCGAGGAGCCCGTAGATGCGGTTCTCCTCGAGCGTGAAGTCGACGCCGTCGACCGCGGTGAAGTCGCCGTAGCGCTTGGTGAGCCCGGATACGCGGGCCACGGTGGTGGTCATGATGCGGTCCTCTCGGATCGGAGTGCGACGAGCATGCCCGCCAGGTCGTCGACGTCGATGCCGAGCTTGTCGGCCTCGACGAGAAGTGGTCTGAGGTACTGGGTGCTGAACTCGGCCCGCCGCCGCTCGATGAGCCGGTCGCGGGCGCCCACGGTCACGAACATGCCGATCCCCCGTCGTTTCTCCACGAATCCGTCGTCGACAAGACGACCCACCCCCTTCAGTGCCGTCGCCGGGTTCACCCTGAGGAACGCGGCGAACTCGTTGATCGACGGGATCTGCGAACCCTCGGGCAGCGCCCCGTCGATGATGTCGTTCTCGAGCTGTTCCGCGATCTGGATGAAGATCGGCCGCGAGTCGTCCATGCCCGCCTATCTCTGGTGCGACGATGCGAAAGCTTCGCAAGTTGGTTAGTTACTTCACCAACTAACCAACCACCCTCGGGCGCGGTTGTCAACCCCCCAGTCGGTCGAGAAGGCGTGAACGCGCTATGCGCCCGCCCGGCGGCGCCGACCGAACCGCAACCGCCCCTGCGTCAGCAGGATGCCGACGAGCACGAGCGCCGCGCCGAGCGGCTCGTGCCACGAGAACCGCTCGCCGAGGAGCACGACCCCGAGGGCGACGCCGACGACGGGCGTCACGTAGGTGACCGTCGAGGTGCCGGTCGGTCCCCACGCGCGCAGCACGTTGATGTTCCAGATGTAGGCGAGGCCGGTGCCGAGCACACCGAGCGCGACGAGCGACAGCGCGATGGGCCAGTCGAGCGCGACCGGGCCGATCGCGACCACGGGCGTCAGCACGAGCATGACAACGGCCGACACCCCGATCGAGAGGAACGCGAAGGTCGCCGGCGCGATCGGGCGGCCGCTCAGGAACCGGCGCTGGTACCCGAAGGTGAAGCCGTAGCAGGCGGTCGCGACGAGGCAGGCGAGCTGGCCCGCGACGCTGCCGGTGAGCGCCGTGATCTGCCACGGGCCGATCACGACGAGCACCCCGAGGATGCCGACGCCGACGCCCGCCCAACGGCTCAGCCCGAGCCGCTCGACGCGGAACACGAGCGTCGCCATGAGCGCCGTCATGATCGGGGTCGTCGCGTTGTAGATCGAGGCGAGGCTCGACGACACGTACTGCTCGGCCCAGGCGAAGCAGAGGTACGGGATCACGCAGGTCGTGAGCGACACCACGAGGAAGTGCCCCCACACCGCCGGTTCGCGCGGCAGCACCGGCCCCGGCGTTCCGTCAGGGGCCGTCACCCGCGGCCGCGTCACGAGCACGATGGCCCCGAGCGCGAGGGCGCCGAGCAGGGTGCGCGACCACGCGACCTGCCCGAACGACACCCCGTCGAGCGCGACCTTCATGAAGAGGAAGCTGGCACCCCACACGAGCCCCATCGCGAGGAACTGCAGCCACGTCGACAGCCGCTTCGGCGTCGGCGACGCGGATGACCCGGATGCCCCCGCGGGGGCTTCGATCTGCTCGGTGCTGCTCACCCACCGAGGCTACGGCGGCCCTCCCCCGCCCGGAACCGTCTGGGAACTCGGTGTCCGGAATCCGCCGAAGAACGGCAGGGCGCGACATCCCGCCGCCCTCGATACCGACAGCGCACAGGCATATGCTGACGCCCATGAGCGAATTCGACGTCGTCGTCCTCGGCGCGGGCCCCGGCGGCTACGTCGCCGCGATCCGCGCCGCACAACTCGGCCTGAAGGTCGCGGTCATCGAGGAGCGCTACTGGGGCGGCGTGTGCCTCAACGTCGGCTGCATCCCATCGAAGGCGCTGCTGCGCAACGCGGAGCTCGCGCACATCTTCCACGACCAGGCCGCGACCTTCGGCATCTCGGGCGACGTGCACTTCGACTTCGGCGCCGCGTTCGACCGCAGCCGCCAGGTCTCGGAGAAGCACGTCAAGGGCGTGCACTTCCTGATGAAGAAGAACGGCATCACCGAGTTCGACGGGCGCGGGTCGTTCCGCGACGCGAACACGATCGACGTGACGAAGGCCGACGGCTCGGTCGAGCAGGTCTCGTTCCGCAACGCGATCATCGCGACCGGCTCGCGGGTGCGGCTCCTGCCCGGCGTGCAGCTGTCGCAGAACGTCGTCACCTACGAGACGCAGATCCTCACCCGCGACCTGCCCCGCTCGATCGCGATCGTCGGCGCCGGCGCCATCGGCATGGAGTTCGCCTACGTGCTGCGCAACTACGGCGTCGAGGTCACCGTGATCGAGTTCCTCGACCGGGCGCTGCCCAACGAAGACGCGGAGGTCTCGAAGGAGATCACCCGGCAGTACCGCAACCTCGGCGTCCCGATCCTCTCGTCGACGAAGGTCGAGCAGGTCGTCGACGACGGCACCTCGGTCACCGTGTCGTACACCGGCGCCGACGGGCAGCCGGACTCGCTCGTCGCCGACAAGGCGCTCATCTCGGTCGGCTTCGCCCCGAATGTCGAGGGCTTCGGGCTCGAGAACGCGGGCGTCGAACTCACCGAGCGCGGCGCGATCGCCATCGACGAGCGGATGCGCACGAACGTGCCGCACATCTACGCCATCGGCGACGTGACCGCGAAGCTCATGCTCGCGCACGTCGCCGAGGCCCAGGGCGTCGTCGCGGCCGAGACCATCGGCGACGCCGAGACGATGGAGCTCGGCGACTACCGGATGATGCCGCGCGCGACGTTCTGCTCGCCCCAGGTCGCGAGCTTCGGGCTCACCGAGCAGCAGGCCCGCGACGAGGGCTACGACGTGGTCGTCGCCAAGTTCCCGTTCACCGCGAACGGCAAGGCGAACGGCCTCGGCGACCCCGTGGGCTTCGTGAAGCTCGTCGCCGATGCGAAGCACCTCGAGCTGCTCGGCGGCCACCTCATCGGGCCCGACGTGTCGGAGCTGCTGCCCGAGCTCACGCTCGCCCAGAAGTGGGACCTCGGCGCGCTCGAACTGGCCCGCAACGTGCACACCCACCCCACCCTGTCGGAGGCGCTGCAGGAGGCGTTCCACGGCCTGGCCGGCCACATGATCAACATGTAGTTGAGCGTGATCGGCCAGCGTTGGCTCTCCTTGAATACGTCCTTTCACCAGCTATTTCATGATTGCACCCGATTGGTTGGGATTGGGCTGTTTCGAGATCCTTGCGGACTAGCTGCGGACTTGGGGCGCAATCTACCCATGTCCGGTAGCATCTGGTTATGACTCCGGCACTGACACTCGTACGACCCGAGGCGCAAGCCCAGGTCGAGGTCGGCAATGACGGTATGACGGACATGAAGCGAGCCGAACTGGCTGACGCCTACCACGATGGAATCGGCAACAAGACGCTGAGCCAGTCAGAGAAGGACGCCTTCGCGGCGTTGAAGCAGCGCTCGTAGAAATTGCTCACCTGGCACTCCGCGAATCGAACCCACCGAATCGCGCTCCAGCGGTTCGTGTGCGCAGAGCCGCCGCGGCTGCAGTACGAGCTGCATCGCGGTAATTTTCACCCGAGACTTTGGGAGCTGGAGGTCCAGTCTGGGCTCCGAACCCTCCACCCGCCAGTCCCTGAATCCGAGGCGCTGCTCTTAGCTCAGGATGACGCCGGAGACCTCGCGGCCGTGACGAGGGTGTCGTTCGACTCCGACGGTGAGCAGCTCATGGTCTTGGCTGTCGCTGTGCGGGTCGACCTTCGAGGCCAAGGCATCGGGAATGAGGCCCTCGAGGCAGGACTGACTACCCTCCATCGGACGAAGGCCGACAACGGCATGGATTGCGGCATCTGGGCTCGAATCCATCAGGACAACGAACCAAGCAAGCGACTCTTTGCACGTTTCGGATTCGAGTCGCTGGGGGCAGTCGAGGGAAGCGCCCTCGAATCCTGGGTGCTCAGCTAGCTCACGTCCGGACTAGACGGGCTCGTCCGCCGCGTGGCCGCCGGTCGACTGCGGGCGTAATCGCGTGCGCCGCTTCTCCGCGATGCGTTCGTGCATCTCCTCGACCGATGGGCCGCCTGGCCGCGTGCAGCGGCGGGCAGCCTCGTCGAGCGGGATCAGGAAAAGCACCCGATAGCCCTCTGATGCGACTCGCGCAGCGGCGCGAGTAGCTTCCTCACGCGTGGGCATTGCTGCTCCCACCGCATGTACGCTCATCGACGTTCCCTCATCCTCGTCGCACTGCAAGTCGCCGAGCCGCCAGGGCGACGAAAGCAAGCACCGCGATGGTTGCGCCGATCGCAATCCACTGCCCCGGGTTCTGCTGCACCGCCTGAATCAGGTACCCCGGTACTGCAAGCATCACCTGCCACATCATCTCGCCAACGTTCATGCCGTCGAGCCTAGGATTGCCGCGCGTGGCACGTTAGCCCCAGTTACGGCCTTTTCGGGGGGTACGCGACCCCCACGACGAGGGACATCCGGTCATGGCATGTCCATGCCGGGTGTGTCGAGTGTCAGCGGTTCGCCTTACCGTAACGCCATGCACGAGTTACTCGACTTCTACGAAGGTGTTGATCGCGACGGATACTCGACCGCGGTCTGGGTCTGCAGTTGCGGACGTCGCGGGAAGGGCAGTCGCACCACGATCGAAGCCAAAGCCGGATGGGTCAAGCACGCCAGAGGGCGAGCTCGTCGCGAGTGGTACTGACGCTTCCCTCGGAATCCCCACCGAGGCGTACCGTCGAAGCATGCCGAAGCGCCTACCGCGCCCCGGCAGCACCCACGACGCCGTCGCCGATGCGATCCGCGCCGGCGAGGGGCGCAACCAGATCGCACGCAGCTTCGGCGTCTCATCGGGGTCCGTTTCGAAGATCGCCCGCGAGTATAGGCTCTCGTTCGACGACGACTGGCGCACAGCCACCGCGACCGAAGCTCACCGCGTCGACGCCGCGCTCGCACGCCTCACTCGCGAGGAAGAGCTCATCGGCGAGCTACTCCACCTGCCCCAAACGACACGGCAACGCGACGGCAAAGCAACCAAGGCCTACCGTCGCATCAGCTACCAGCTGTACGACATTCACCGGCACCACGCCTGACCCCTGCTGTCGGAGGTGCTGGGTATCGTGAAGGCGGTAGCCGTGCATACAACGGAGGACAACGATGAGCACAGAAACCTGGTCGGATGCGGACGACGCCTCGGTTGCGTTCGAATCGATCCCGCCCGAACATCCGGTGAAGCTGACAGCCGCGGTCTACGCGGCGCTCACAGCCCTCGACCAGTCGCACGAATTTCTCCGCCTTGTTGTCACCCCCGAGTCACTGCCGGCCTGGGGCGACTTTACGGCGGCCGCACGCGCTCTTGAGGCACAGTACGGGATCAACTCCGTTGCGCGGTCGTACCCGAGCGCACCAGATGTCGCCTATGTCTGGCTCATGGAGTACTCGCCCGACGCCCGGATGATCACGACGCCCGAGACCGTTGTGGTTCCACACACCTTCACCTGGATATGGCGCCCAGAACTCGGAGGGTGGAAGCTCCACAGCATCGGCGCAGGAGACGCCCCCGAGGTGCTGCCCCGCACATCCCCCGGCACCGCGCCCGACATCGGGGCGATCCCCCCTCACCTTCTTGGCTGAAAGCACCGGTCACACCTATGCGCGTGCGCGCGTTGCGTGTGCGCGCGTGCGGCAAGGCTGCGGGGTAGGGCGGTGGACGGATCGGAACAGGAGTCGAACGTTCGACTGAGTGGCGATGGCCCGCAGACCACTATCGGGAGGTCCCGAAGATGATGCGGGGCCAGGGGCGAGGTTCGCCGCGTTGCCTGGAGTGGAACGCCCCCGGTCAACCGATGAATGGTGCTCGCCGGTAGACCTCGCCGTTCTCGTCCGTGACATCCTCGACTGGCCCGATTTCGCCAACGCCGTACTCCTCGAAGACGGCACTGATGCCGAGCGTGTTCGTCACGTACGAATCGCGTACGTCGTCGCCGCGCACCACGCGGACCGCGAAGCCTTCACCACGCGCCCGTATTTCGATGTGGCCCATGAAACGCTCCTTCGTTCTGCCCCGGCCGAGTTGCCAGTGACATGCGCGAGCGTACACAGGACGCGGGTACCCCGACTATGAGGATCTCGCCGAGCAGATCGAATGGGGCCTCATGCACGAGTAATACGTCCGTCAGGCCCCACATCTGCCAATGCCAAGCCGCGCGGCATCGCGAGGCGCAGCGCCCGACGAACTCGTCGAGTTCGCGAAGGTCTACGCCGAGCAGCGCGTTCGCAACGCTCACCGCGCGATGACGGCGACCGCGAAGGTTCTGAGCATCAGCCGCGCAACGGCGAACCGTCGGGCCACACGATGCCGCGAGCTCGGGCTCTTGCCGCCTGCGTGACCGAGAGGCCGACACGCAGCAGTAGCTCGCACTCAACGCTGTCAGTATCGGTGATCCGCTGATACCTCATCCGGAGCAAGGCATGCTGCCCGCTCAGCGATGCGATGCGTACCTGAGCGTTGCGGTAACCAGCCGCATTTCAAATGCGACCTGCCCGAACTCGTCGAAGTCGGCTGCCCTCGCAGTACCCGATAGAGTGCGGGCATGCTCGAGGTGCTGGCGCCGGAATCGCCGACTGATTTCTGGGGCGTCGTCTTCCCCGCTTATCTCGGCGCAGTCGGCGCGATTGTCTCGAGCGGCGTGGCAGCGTGGGCCCTCATCCGCGAGATCGGGACGAGGAAGGGCTTGACCGAGATCGCCCGCGAGGCCAACAAGAGCGACCTCGGCGATCCGCACTCGGCCGTCGTGGCGATGGGTCAGGCTGCTCAAGAGGCAGCCGAATGGCGCGACACCCAAGACGAACCTGTGCACCCACTGCGCACGACCTCGACCTACCGTCGACAGACGCCCGCTTCACCCTGGGAGATCCGCACCCTACGCCGGGGCCACTACATCCTCAGGAATGCCACCGATCATCCTGTCACGCTGCTCGAGATGGCGTCGGAATCGCCGGCCAACATCACCACCCTCTTCAGCTGGCCGCTCACAGTCCACCCGGGCGAGGGCTACGAATTCAGGGTGCATCACGTGCTCGGTGGCCCCGCGATCATCACAGTTGTCTTCACGTACGAGCTCCCCAACGGCGAGGTCGCGACGTGGCAGCAGTTCCTCTGAATCGCGTAAGGTCGCTCGAAGCTCAAGCAAACGCGCCGGTGGGACCCTCGCAGAAGAGGCGGACGCCAGTGCGCGCTTCGATCGGCAGCCGTTCAGACATGAGCTCTCCAAATCGATGTGATGCTACGTCGGAGTCGCCGAGAGGAGAGCGCCTCGGACGCTCTCCGCTCGAACCCGACCGCGACTACGGCCAATCGTCGCTGCCCGTGCGCTCAGCCCCCTGCGCTGCCTCGATCAGCGCGACCGCGAGGGAACGCGCCTGGTCAGGTGTCAACTGCGCGTGCGTCAACGGCGCAGGTGTGGGCGCTGCACGACGCCATGTCTGAGGGGCTGCGGCCGGCGATCTTGCTCGGCGCCTTCGCTGGCCTCCGCCGAGCCGAGATCATCGCGCTGCGCGTGCAGGACGTCGACTTCATGCGTGGGCTCATCACACCGGAGTTCCAGAATGACGGCGAGCCCCTCAAGACCGAGCAATCGCTCAAACCGATCCCGATCCCGCAGGAGCTCGCGCTCGAGCTGAGTCGCATGCCGGCGAAGTTCTCGAGCGATCACATCGTCGTCAACCCGTGGGGCCGCCAGGTATCAGCGACGATGCTCAACGACCAGTTCAAGCCGCCCGCGAGACCGTCGACGGGCTGCCCGAGGGCTTCCGACTCCATGACCTACGGCACTACTACGCGAGCCTGCTCATCGCGTCCGGCCTCGACGTCAAGACCGTTTCCGTCCTCGTGCGCCACGCCAACCCGGCCATCACCCTGAACGTCTACGGGCACCTCTGGCCCGACCGCGACGAGACCGGCCGAGCGGCCATCGGCGCGGTACTCCGCGAGCGCCTTGCGGACTCCTCGCGGACCGAGGCCGCTACTTCCTTGTGATTCCGGGGCAGTAGCCACATGATCAACATGTAGCGCTTCAGCCGGTCGAGCAGCGAAGCGTATCTAGACCCCGAGAACGAGTGGAAGGCGGAACCAATGAACTGGCTCATCATCGTCGTCGGCGCGCTGCTGACCGTCATCGGCGGCGTCTGGCTGTTTCAGGGCCTCGGACTGCTGCCGGGCTCCGTGATGTCCGGCTCGACGCTCTGGTTGATCATCGGCGCGCTCGTCGCCGCCGTGGGGCTCGGCCTCATCGGCTGGGCGATCGCCCGCCTGCGCCGCCGCGGCTCGCCTTCGTGAACCGAAGCGGGCGGATGCCTCGGGGCTGGCCCCGGGGCATCCGCCCGATCGGTTTCGACACGGTTGGGACAGGCGGTGCCGCCGTGTCGAGTACTGCCCGGCGGCGGGCCTCCACCCGCCGCCGGAACCCTAGTGCTGCGACGCCTTCTCGGCGCCGACGCCGGTGAGCGAGCGAACCTCCATCTCGGACTGCTTGAGCGGGTCCTCCGTGCCCTTGTCGAGCACCGTGCCGAGCCAGCCGAGGAAGAAGGCGAGCGGGATGGACACGATGCCGGGGTTCGACAGCGGGAAGAACGCGAAGTCGATCGCCTCGGTCTTCAGCATCGACGTCTCGGAGCCCGAGACGACCGGCGAGAAGATGATGAGCAGGATCGCCGAGGCGAGGCCGCCGTACATGCTCCAGAGGGCACCCTTCGTGGTGAAGCGCTTCCAGAAGAGCGAGTACACGATCGTCGGCAGGTTGGCCGAGGCCGCGACCGCGAAGGCGAGCGCCACGAGGAACGCGACGTTCTGGCCGTTCGCCCCGATGCCGCCGATGATCGCCACGATGCCGATGATGACGACCGTGCGGCGCGCGACCTTCACCTCGGCGCCGGGCTCGGGCTTGCCCTTCTTCACGACCGACGCGTAGATGTCGTGCGCGAAGGAGGCCGCCGCGGTGATCGTGAGGCCGGCGACGACCGCGAGGATCGTCGCGAACGCGATCGCCGAGATCAGGCCGAGCAGCAGCGGGCCGCCGAGCTCGAACGCGAGCAGCGGGGCCGCCGAGTTCGGGCCGCCGGGGGCCGCGGCGATGACGTCGGCACCCACGAGGGCGGCGGCGCCGTAGCCGAGGACGAGCGTGAACACGTAGAAGATGCCGATGAGCCAGATCGCCCAGACGACCGACTTGCGGGCCTCCTTCGCGGTGGGCACCGTGTAGAACCGCATGAGCACGTGCGGCAGCGCCGCCGTGCCGAGCACCAGCGCGAGGCCCAGCGAGAGGAAGTCGACCTTCGCGATGTCGGAGACGCCGTACTTCAGGCCCGGGTTCAGGATCTCAGGGTTGCCTGCGGTCGCGACCGCGTTCTCGAGCAGGGTCGAGAAGTTGAACCCGTTGAGCGCGAGCACCCAGACCGTCATCACGCCGGCGCCCGCGATGAGCAGGATCGCCTTGATGATCTGCACCCAGGTGGTGCCCTTCATGCCGCCGATGAGCACGTAGAGGATCATGAGCGCGCCGACCACGGTGATGACGACTGCCTGGCCGACCTGGTCGCCGATGCCGAGCAGCAGCGAGACGAGCCCGCCGGCGCCAGCCATCTGGGCGAGCAGGTAGAAGAAGCAGACGACGAGCGTCGTCGTCGCGGCGGCGATGCGCACCGGCTTCTGCTTCAACCGGAACGAGAGCACGTCGGCCATCGTGAACTTGCCGGTGTTGCGCAGCAGCTCGGCGACGAGCAGCAGCGCGACGAGCCACGCCACGAGGAACCCGATCGAGTAGAGGAACCCGTCGTACCCGGTGATCGCGATCGCGCCGACGATGCCGAGGAACGACGCCGCCGAGAGGTAGTCGCCCGCGATCGCCGAACCGTTCTGGCCGCCCGTGAACGAACGGCCGGCGGCGTAGTAGTCGGCGGCGGTCTTGTTGTTGCGGCTCGCGCGAAACACGATGATCATCGTGATCGCGACGAAGGCGCCGAAGATCGCGATGTTGAGCCAGGGCTCGCCGGGGGCGGCGGCCGGGGCGGCGTCCGCCGCGCGCACGATGGTGTCGAGGCTCATCGGGCCACCCCCTCGGGAGCGAACTGCGCGGTCTCGATCTCGTCGCGGATCTCACCGGCGAGCGGGTCGAGGCGGCGGTTGGCGTAGCTGACGTACCAGGTGGTGACGGCGAAGGTCGTGACGACCTGCGCCAGGCCGAGCAGCATCGCGACGTTCACGTTGCCCCACACGGGCGTCGACATGAAGTCGTGGGCGTAGCTCGCGAGCAGCACGTAGGCGAGATACCAGGCGAGGCATGCACCGAGCACCGGGAAGACGAACCTCCGGTGCCTCGAACGCAGCTGCTGGAACTCGGGGGATTGTTGCACCGCGCGGTAGTCGACGGGCCTGGCCGTCTCGTTCTCCGCGCTCAGGGCCTCGTTGCCCATGGCGTCTCCTTCATCGGGGGTGATCTTCCTTCGGGGGTGATCTGCACCGGGCGTCGGCGAGAGTCGCCTTCGCTGCGTTGCGTGCGCCCACTCTCGTACGCCCCGCCCGCCGCGTGGGGCGGTCGCCGTTCGTCGTCGCCGAACGGCATCGACCGTGCGACGAACGGCGGAGCGGGTTCGACGAGCGACGGGTGGCTCGGCGGCCGAGCGATTACGCTGGCCTCCATGCCCGAGTCGATGCTGCTCGCCGCCGTCCTCGGCGCGATCGGCGGGGCGCTCGCGGTCGGGCTCGTGCTGTTCCTCCGCCGGCTGGTGCTCGCGTCGAAGGAGCTCGGCACCGACGCCGAGCAGGCCACCTACCAGACGCTGCACCTCGCCTCGCGGGCGGCGAAGCACCTGCGGGGCGGCATCGACGGCCCCGATGCGCAGCGGGCGGGCAAGCACCTGCGCGCCCTCCTCGGCGCCGACAGCCTCGCGATCGCCGACCGGGCGGGCACCATCGCGATCGACGGCGACGACGCCGTGCGGCAGGTCGCCGAGCGGCTCGTCGCCGAGGTGCTGGCCGGCGGCCGCGCCCAGGTGCAGCGCCGCATCCCCGTCGGCGCGTGGGAGACCGACGCCGTCGCCGCGCCCATCGTCGGCGGAACGGGCCCGGTCGGCGCGATCGTCGCCTTCGCCTCGCCGGTTCGGGCAGGGCTCGTGCGCGCCACCGGGGAGGTCGCCGACTGGGTGGCCGCGCAGGTCGAGCTGGGCGAGCTGGATGCCTCGCGAGCCGCCCTCGCCGAGGCCGAGGTGCGTGCGCTCCGCGCCCAGATCAGCCCGCACTTCATCTACAACTCGCTCAACGCCATCGCCTCCTTCATCAACACCGACCCGCAGAAGGCCCGCGAGCTCGTGCTCGAGTTCGCCGACTTCACCCGCTACTCGTTCCGCCGGCACGGCGACTTCACGACCGTCGCGGAGGAGCTGCGCTCGATCGACAGCTACCTGAAGCTCGAACGCGCCCGCTTCGGCGACCGGCTGAAGGTGACGCTGCAGATCGCCCCCGAGGTGCTCTCGACGGTGGTGCCGTTCCTCTCGATCCAGCCGCTCGTCGAGAACGCGGTGCGGCACGGGCTCGAGTCGAAGGAGGGCGGCGGGCGCATCACGATCGAGGCGTCCGACTCGGGCGCCTTCGCCGAGCTCAGCGTCGAGGACGACGGCGTGGGCATCGACCCCGAGACGCTGGCCCTCGCGCTCGCGGGCGGCACGGCGAGCGGCGAGCACGTCGGCCTCCGCAACGTCGACGCGCGGCTCCGCCAGGTGTACGGCGAGGAGCACGGGCTCGTGGTCGAGACGAACCTCGGCGCCGGCACCCTCGTGCGCATGCGCGTGCCCAAGGCGGGCCCCCGCCGAGATGGGAGGATCACCCCATGATCTCCGTGCTCATCGCCGACGACGAGCAGCCGGCCATCGACGAGCTGGCGTTCCTGCTCCGCCAGGACCCGCGCATCGGCGTCATCCACCAGGCTTCCTCCGGCGCCGAGGCCATCCGCCTGCTCACCCGCGAGCCGGTCGACGCAGCATTCCTCGACATCCACATGCCCGGGCTCACGGGCTTCGACCTCGCGCGCGCCCTCGGCCGGTTCGAGCACCGCCCGGTGCTCGTCTTCGTCACCGCCGACGAGGAGGGCGCGCTCGAGGCCTTCGACCTCGCCGCCGTCGACTACCTCCTGAAGCCGGTGCGCACCGAGCGGCTGCACCGCTCGATCGGGCGGGTGGTCGAGGCGATCGCCGCGGCGAGCGCGAGCGCCGCGGGCCGGGGCGCGCCCGAGGCATCCGCACCGCCCGAGATGATCGCGGTGACGCTCGGCGGCACCACTCGCATGATCCGCCGCGACGACGTGCGCTACGTGCAGGCGCAGGGCGACTACGCGCGCCTGCACACCGAGGAGGCGAGCTACCTCGTGCGCGTGCCGATGGCCGACCTCGAGCGGCAGTGGGCCGAGGCGGGCTTCGTCAGGGTGCACCGCTCGTACCTCGTGTCGCTCGCGCACGTCTCCCGGGTGCGACTCGGCGCCGACCACCCGAGCGTCGTGGTCGGACAGGCCGAGCTGCCCGTGAGCCGGCGGCTGCTGCCCGGGCTGCGCGACCGGCTCGAGCAGGCGACCCTGCGGGCGCGGCCATGAGCGAGGAGCGGCCGCAGCGGGTGCGGGTGACCGCGCCGCGACGGGGCGCGGGCGAGGCATCCGCCCGGCCGCCCGGCCGACCCGGACGACGCGAGCCGAGCGACGTGCAGGGCGTCTACGTGCGCTCGCTCATCCGCTCGCAGTTGCGGCTGGCGCTCACGGTCGCGGCCGGCTTCGTCGTCGCGACCGTGCTGTTCGTCGTCGCGATCGCCCTCGTGCCCGACCTCGACCGCACCTTCGTGCTCGGGGTACCCGCCTCGTGGCTGCTGCTCGGCTTCGGCGTGTACCCGCTCGCGATCACCGTCGGCGTGCTCTACGTGCGGGCCGCGTCGCGCAACGAGGCCCGCTACCGTGCGCTGGCGGAGGACGAGGACTCGTGAACCCCGCCGTCGGCTACACCGCGATCGTCGCCGTCGCGCTCGCCTCGGCGGTCATCGGCTTCTACGGCCTGCGGGTCTCGCGCACGACGAGCGACTTCTACGTCGCGAGCCGCACGGTGCGCCCGTGGTGGAACGCGTCGGCGATCGGCGGCGAGTACCTCTCGGCGGCGTCGTTCCTCGGCATCGCGGGGCTCATCCTGCTCACGGGCGCGTCGGCGCTGTGGTTCCCCATCGGGTACACGGCGGGATACCTCATGCTGCTGCTCTTCGTCGCGGCACCGCTGCGGCGGAGCGGCGCGTACACGATCCCCGACTTCACCGAGGCGCGCCTCGAGTCGCTCGCGGCCCGGCGGGTGACGAGCCTCCTCGTCATCGTGGTCGGCTGGTTCTACATCGTGCCGCAGCTGCAGGGCGCGGCCCTCACGGTGCGCATCACGACGGGGCTGCCCGCCTGGGCGGGGTCGGTCGCGGTCGCGGTGATCGTCGCGGTCGTGGTCGCGGCGGGCGGCATGCGCTCGATCACCTTCGTGCAGGCGTTCCAGTTCTGGCTCAAGCTCACGGCGCTCGCGGTGCCGGTGATCGCCCTGCTCCTCGTCGTCGGGGGCGGGGATGTCGCGGCCGAGCTGCCGCCCGTCGCCGCGTTCCCGCCCGAGGCGGGCCCCGGCGACCTCGAGGTGTACCGCACCGTGTCGCTCATGGTCGCGCTGCTCTTCGGCACCCTCGGACTCCCCCACGTGCTGGTGCGCTTCTACACGAACCCCGACGGCGTCGCCGCGCGCCGCACGACCGTCATCGTGCTCGTGCTGCTCAGCGTCTTCTACCTGTTCCCGACCGCCTTCGGGTTCCTCGGGCGGGCGTTCGCCCCCGACCTCGCGGCGCCGGGCGACGCCGATGCGCTGATCCTGCTGCTGCCGGATCGGCTCGTGCCCGGCCTCGCCGGCGAGCTGCTGACGGCGCTCGTCATCGCGGGAGCCTTCGCCGCGTTCCTCTCGACGTCGTCGGGGCTCGTCGTCTCGCTCGCCGGCGTGATCAGCCAGGACCTGCTGGGCGGCAGCGTGCGCGGCTTCCGGATCGCCGCGGTCGTCTCGACCGTCGTGCCCCTCGCCGTCGCCCTCGCGACGGAGTCGGCCGGGCTCGCCGGCAGCGTCGGCCTCGTCTTCGCGTTCACCGCGTCGACCCTCTGCCCGATGCTCGTGCTCGGGATCTGGTGGCGCGGGCTCACCGCGCGCGGTGCGATCTCGGGCATGCTCACCGGGGCGGCGCTCTCGGGCGCCGCGATCCTCGGGGGCGGGGCGCTCGGTGCGGCAGTGCCGGCACTGCGCCCGTTCCTCGAGCAGCCGGCCGCGTGGACCGTGCCGGTCGCCGTGCTCGTCACGATCGTCGTCTCGCGGCTCGACCGCCGCGGCGCCCCGACCGGCACCGAGGCTTATCTTCGCCGGCTGCACGTGCCCGAGCGACCATGAGCCGAGCGGCACGATGGCGGCGCTGAACTAGGCTGTCCCGGTGCTCCTCGCCATCGCCGTCTCCGTGCTCGTGGGTGCGGCGGCCCAGCGGGTGACCGGCATGGGCTTCGCGCTCATCGCCTCCCCCGCCCTCGTGATCCTGCTGGGGCCCTTCGACGGCGTCATCGTCGTGAACCTCTGCGCGGTGCTCTCGTCGCTGCTGATCCTGCCGCGGGTGTGGCGCGACGTCGAATGGCGCCGTTTCACGTGGCTCGTGCTTCCCGCGTTCGTCGGCACCGCGGCGGGCGCCCTCGTCGCGACCCTGGTGCCGGGCCCGGTGCTGCAGCTCGGCGTCGGCGTTCTCGTGATCGTCGCCCTCACGGTGACGCTGCTCGTGACCCGGACCGAGCACACGGCGAGCGGCCCCGCGCCCGCGATCATCGCGGGCACCGCCTCGGGCTTCATGAACGCCTCAGCGGGCGTCGGCGGACCCGCGCTCAGCGTGTACGCCGTCGCGACCCGCTGGTCGCAGACGGCGTTCGCGGCGACGGCGCAGGCGTACTTCGTCGCGATCGGTGCGGCCGCCCTCACGGGCAAGCTGGCGGCGACGGGGTGGGCGTGGCCGGCGCTCGACGCCGGAGCCTGGCCCTTCATCGTCGGCGCGCTGCTCGTCGGGCTCGTCGCCGGCGAGTGGCTCGCCCCTCGCGTCGGCCATCGTGCCGCGCGCGCCGCGGTCATCGTCATCGCCTACCTCGGCGGCGCGGCCGCCCTCGTCGACGGCGCGATCGACCTGCTGTCGTGACCTCCCGCCCGCACTGAACCCGATCTCCGCGACCGAACCCGACGCATCCGGAGCTCGCAGGCGGAAACCGGACTCACACCGGAAACGGGGCTCGTACGCGAACGCGCCGAGCTACGCGTTCGAGTCGGCCGTGAAGCGGGCGACTCGAGCTTCGAGCCCGGCCCGCACCTCGGGCCACTCGTCGATGATCACCGAGTAGACGGCGCTGTCGCGCCAGCTGCCGTCGGCGCGGCGCTTGTCGCGGCGCATGACGCCGTCGAGCTTCGCACCGAGCTTCTCGATCGCCGCACGCGAGTGGGCGTTCACGGAATCGGCCTGGATCTTCACCCGGCCGAAGCCGTGCGAGAAGGCGAGGTCGAGCAGCAGCAGCTTCGTCTCGGGGTTCACGGCAGTGCCCCAGACATCTGGGTGGTAGCCGGTCCAGCCGATGTGGGTCGACTCGTTCGCGGTGTCGAAGTCGGCGAGCTTCGTCGCGCCGACGATCCGCCCGGCGTCGGGGCCGCCCTCGAGGCGTACCGCGAACGGCAGGGCGGCGTCGCCGCCACGACCGAAGTAGTACGCGTGCGCCCAGTCGTCGAAGGCTGCCCGCCCTTCGGGCCGCCCGGCGGGGCCGCCGCCGAATCCGCCGGCGAACACCTCGGGCCTGGCGAGCGCCTCGTACAGCTCGGGGAAGTCGTCGACGGCGAGCGGGGTGAGGCGCACGTGGCGCCCCCGGAGTTCGGTCTCGGCGGGAATGATCGCGGGCACCCGTCGAGTCTGCCATGCGCGGGTGAACCGCCGACGACGGCCGGATGGCGGGACGGACGAGCCGCATCGGCCCCCCTTCCCCCTGCGTCGTCCGCCACATACGATGACGAGAGCACGACCGAACAGACACGAAAGGCGGGGGGCGATGGGCGCTCTGGACGACATCACGAAGAAGGCACAGGACTTCATCGAGGAGAACAAGGACAAGATCGACGAGGCGCTGAACAGCGAGCAGGCCGAGGACATCAGCGACAAGATCCTCGACGGCGTGAGCGACGCGGCGAAGAAGGTCGTCGGTGAAGAGCACCACGACAAGATCGACGACGTTCGCGGCAACATCGACGGGGCCGTCGGCACCGAGAAGTAGCGCGCAGACGAAGGGGGCGGATGCATCGGCATCCGCCCCCTTCGTCATGAGCGGGTCGGGGGGGGGGGGGGGGGGGGCCCCCCCCCCCCCCCCCGCCCCCCCCCCCCCCCCCCCCCCCCCCCCGCCCCCGCGCCGGGCCCCTTGGGGGAAAATAAAAAAGCC
>NZ_JBHVTS010000003.1:0-571 GCF_042884595.1 Agromyces sp. NPDC058126
TGCAGGGGGGACCCTGTGGGAGAGTAGGACACCGCCGGACAAACATTACGAAGAGCCGCCCACCACGTGGGCGGCTCTTCGCCTTTAACACGAACCACCACGGAAAGGTGGCTCGTCGCACTGATGAGCGGCGCCTCGAACGCGAGCGCTGGCCGCTCGTCCTGGGTGAACAGGTCCGCGGGCGGAGACCCGCAGTACGGTTGAGTCTGACGAGACTCCCAATGACAGGAACAGCGTGAGCGATTCGAGCCAGGACTCGGCCGACCAGAACCGACCCGATCGGGCGAAGCAGGGCGACAGCGCCCGCGGTGGCGCAGGTGCGCGGAAGACGACGAGGTCTTCGGGCGACCGGCCATCGAGCGGCGATCGAGGCGCGAAGCGCCCGTACGAGCAGCGCAGCGATCGCAAGTCCTACGGCGACGGCGACCAGAAGCGTTCGTATGGTTCACGCGACGATCGGAAGCCGTACGGCGACCGAAGCGACCGGAAACCGTACGGCGACCGCGATGGTCAGCGCTCGCACGGTGCTCGTGACGACCGGAAGCCCTATGGCGACCGTGGAGATCGCAAG
>NZ_JBHVTS010000003.1:670-764068 GCF_042884595.1 Agromyces sp. NPDC058126
GCCCTATGGTGCTCGCGATGACCGCAAGCCCTACGGCGACCGCGATGGTCAGCGCTCGCACGGTGCTCGCGATGACCGGAAGCCGTATGGCGACCGCGATGGTCAGCGCTCGCACGGTGCTCGCGATGACCGGAAGCCGTATGGCGACCGTGGTGACCGCAAGCCCTATGGTGCTCGCGATGACCGCAAGCCCTACGGCGACCGCGATGGTCAGCGCTCGCACGGTGCTCGCGATGACCGGAAGCCGTATGGCGACCGTGGTGACCGCAAGCCCTATGGCGACCGCACCGACCGCAAGCCCTATGGTGCTCGCGACGACCGCAAGCCGTACGGCGATCGTGACGACCGCAAGCCGTACGGCGATCGCGGCGATCGCAAGCCCTACGGCGACCGCGATGGTCAGCGCTCGCACGGTGCTCGCGATGACCGGAAGCCCTATGGTGACCGTGGAGAGCGCAAGCCCTATGGTGCTCGTGACGACCGCAAGCCGTATGGCGACCGCACCGACCGCAAGCCCTATGGTGCTCGCGACGACCGCAAGCCGTACGGCGATCGCGGCGACCGCAAGCCCTATGGGGACCGCCGGGACGCTCCGCGCTCGGGTGGTCGACACGACGAAGAAGCGCCGCGCGAGCGTTACGGCGCGGCCGACCTCGCCGTTCGTCCCCGTCACGACGACCCCTTCATTCCCGAGCGCATCGACCCGCGCGACCTCGACAAGGGTGCACGCGCCGAGCTGAAGACGCTCAGCAAGGAGAATGCCGACTGGGTTGCACGGCACCTCGTCGCGGCATCCGAGCTGCTCGAGACCGACCCCGAACTGGCGCACCGTCACGCGATGTCGGCTGCTCGACGCGCCGGCCGCATCGCGGTCGTGCGCGAGACGCTCGCGATCACCGCGTACGCGACCGGCGACTTCGCACTGGCGCTCCGTGAGCTCCGCACCTACCGACGCATCTCGGGCAGCAACGACCAGCTGCCGCTGATGGTCGACAGCGAGCGCGGCGTCGGGCGGCCCGATCGGGCGCTCGAGGTCGGCCGCGCTGTCGACCGCAACGAGCTGCCCGCGGCGGTGCAGGTCGCCCTGGCGATCGCGATGTCCGGTGCGCGGCTCGACCTCGAGCAGCCCGAACTCGCGCTCTCCGAGCTCGAGATCCCGCAGCTCGATCCCGACCGTGCCTTCTCGTACAGCCCCGCGCTCTTCTCCGCCTACGCCGAGGTGCTCGAGGAGCTCGGCCGCGACACCGAGGCCGCCGACTGGCGCGCCCGTGCGGCGCGCGCGGAGGCTGCGCTCGGCGGTCCCGCCGAGGCGGAGCTCGTCGAGATCTTCGAGATCGAGATCGAGGGTGAGGAGGTGGCGACCGAGGTCGCCGGCGAGGCCCCCGAGACCGCGGCAGCCGAGGCTGCAACCGTGGATGCGGCAACGGACGACGTCGTGGACTCGGTCGACGAGACGCCCGAGTTCGCCGAACTCGAGGACCCGGGCGCCGTGCTCGAGGACGATGTGGCCGCAGTGCTCGCCGAGGGCGAGGCGCTCGAGGCCGAGGCCGCAGCGAAGTCGGATGAGGACGACGCCGATGGCGCTGTTCCGCACGAAGACTGAGCCGTCGACCCCGCTCGACGGCGTCGACGCGGTCTTCGCCGACCTCGACGGGGTCGTCTACGCCGGCGCCGGTGCGATCCCGCACGCGGTGGAGAGCCTCAACCAGATCAAGCCCGATCGTTCGCTCGGCTACATCACGAACAACGCGTCGCGCAGCGACGCCTCCGTCGCGGGGCATCTCGCGGAGCTGGGGCTCGACGTCGTGCCCGAGGAGGTCGTGACCTCGCCGCAGGCGGCGATGCAGCTCCTCGAGGGCCAGGTCGCTCCGGGCGCGCTCGTGATGGTCGTGGGCGGCGAGGGCATCGAGGTCGAGCTGCGCAAGCGCGGGTACCGCGTGACCCGGTCGGCCGACGACGCACCCGACGCGGTGGTGCAGGGCTTCACGCCCGAGATCGGCTGGAAGGACCTGGCCGAGGCGGCCTTCGCGCTCAATGCGCACGGCGGCCCGGATGCCTCGACGCCGGGCATCCCGTGGATCGCGACCAACATGGACTGGACGATTCCGGTGGCACGCGGCATCGCGCCCGGCAACGGCACCCTGGTCTCGGCGGTGCACACCGCGGTCGGGCGGTTCCCGCTCGTCGCCGGAAAGCCGGAGACGCCGATCTTCGAGGAGGCGCGCCGTCGCTTCGCGGCGACGACCCCGCTCGTCGTGGGTGACCGGCTCGACACCGACATCCTCGGGGCGAACCGCGCCGGCATGGCGAGCGCCATCGTGCTGACCGGCATCGATCGTGCGAAGCAGCTGCTCGCCGCCGATGCCAAGAGCCGTCCCGACTTCATCCTCGCCGACCTCCGGGGGCTGCACGAGCCGTACCCGGTCGTCGAGCAGCGTCGCGGCGGCGCGATCCGCGTGCGCGAGGCGAAGGTCGTGGTCGAGGCCAACCGCGTCGAGATCCTGTCCGAGGGCGGCGATGCGCTCGACCTGCTGCGGGCGGCGTGCGCGGCGATCTGGAGCTCGGGCACCGCGATCCACGCGCTCGACGTGCCGACGCGCCTGTATTCGTGATGGTCGCGCCGGTGTGGGCGGCCCGGGGTACCGTGGACTCGTGAGCACTGACGACGACACCGATTTCGGCGCCGACGACGCGGGGCCCGACCTCGGCGACGAGGCGCGCGTCGCGCTGGCCGAGATCGACGACCTGCCGCTCGCCGAACGAGCCCCCGCCTACGACGCGCTCGTCGCGCGCCTGCGTGAGGAGCTCGAGCAGTCCGACCCGTCGCGCGTCGCGCCCCGGTGATGGCCGAACAGCGACTCGATGCCGCACTCGCGAGCCGGGGTCTCGCCCGATCTCGCACTCATGCGGCGACGCTCATCGCGGGCGGGATCGTCACGGTCGACGGCAAGCCCGTGGTGAAGCCCTCCACGAAGGTCGCACCCGACGCCGAACTCGCGGTCGCGGCATCCGATCACTATGTGAGCCGTGCCGCGCACAAGCTGATCGCGGCGCTCGACGAGTTCGGGGTCGATCCCGGCGGCCGCGTGGCGCTCGACGCCGGCGCGTCGACCGGCGGGTTCAGCCAGGTGCTGCTCGAGCGCGGCGCGAGCACGGTGCTCGCCGTCGACGTCGGGCACGGTCAGCTCGCGCCAGAGCTCGCGGATGCACCGGGGCTCGTGCTCGTCGAGGGCTGCAACGTACGTCATCTGACCGCCGAGTCGCTCGCGGCGTCGACGGGCGTCGCGGAGCGGCCGTCGCTCGTCACGGCCGACCTCTCGTTCATCTCGCTCACGACCGTACTTCCTGCGCTCCGCGAGACGGCCGTGCCCGAGGCCGACTTCGTACTGCTCGTGAAGCCGCAGTTCGAGGTCGGTCGCGGGGGAGTGCGCGAGGGCATCGTCCACGACGCTTCGCTGCGCTCGGAGGCCGTGATGAACGTGCTGTGGGCGGCGCACGATCTCGGGCTGCGCACGGCGGGCGTCTCGTCCTCCCCAATCGCCGGCTCGCACGGCAACCGCGAGTTCCTCGTGCATCTCAGCGCGTCGGCCGGGTCCGATCCGTCAGAATGGTCGAGGCGGGTCGACGAACTGACGGGAGGGGGGCACGGGTGAACGACGCACGGCATTTCCTCGTGGTCTCCCACACCGGGCGGCAGGCCGCCCTCGAGGCCACCGGCGAGGTCTGCACGCAGTTGCTCGACGCCGGCGCGATCCCCGTGATCGCCGCCGAGCACTGGGACGACGTGCACTCGTTCGTCCCCGGGCTCAACGGCGGCGTGGTCCGCTTCGAAGACATCGATCCGGGCCTCATCGAGCTCGTCATCGTCCTCGGCGGCGACGGCACCATCCTGCGCGCGGCCGAACTGATGCGCGACTTCCCGGTCGCGCTGCTCGGGGTCAACCTGGGGCACGTCGGCTTCCTCGCCGAGAGCG
This sequence comes from Agromyces sp. NPDC058126, assembly GCF_042884595.1. Lineage (NCBI taxonomy): Bacteria > Bacillati > Actinomycetota > Actinomycetes > Micrococcales > Microbacteriaceae > Agromyces > Agromyces sp. NPDC058126. The sequence goes on from NZ_JBHVTS010000003.1 coordinate 4,645, forward strand.
AACGCGACGACCTCGGCTACACCGTCTCGCGGGCGCTCGCCCGCGACTACAGCGTCGAAGAGCGCATGACGCTGTCGGTGCGCGCCAAGGTGGGCGACGACGTCGTCTACGAGAGTTGGGCGCTCAACGAGGCGACGGTCGAGAAGGCCGAGCGCGAGCGCATGCTCGAGGTCGTCATCGAGGTCGATCGCCGGCCGCTCTCGTCGTTCGGCTGCGACGGCGTGGTGATGTCCACGCCGACCGGGTCGACGGCGTACTCGTTCTCCGCAGGCGGCCCCGTCGTGTGGCCGAGCCTCGAGGCGCTGCTGCTCGTGCCGCTCAGCGCGCACGCGCTCTTCGCCCGCCCCCTCGTGGTCGGACCCGAGTCCTCGCTCGCCGTCGAGATCCTGCAGCGCACCGAGACCTCGGCGGTCATCTGGTGCGACGGCCGACGCACCTTCGACCTGCCGGCCGGGGCGCGGGTGATCGTCCGCAAGTCCGATGTGCCGGTGCGCCTTGCGCGCCTCCACGAGGCGCCGTTCACCGACCGGCTCGTGAACAAGTTCCAGCTGCCCGTGACGGGCTGGAGGGGGCCCGCCGGCCGTGAGTGAGTTTTCGAAGAGCGAGGGAGCCCGATGATCGAAGAACTGGGCATTCGCGACCTCGGCGTGATCGCCGAGGCGACACTGCCGCTCGGGGCGGGCTTCACCGCGGTCACCGGGGAGACCGGCGCGGGCAAGACCATGGTGGTCACCGCGCTCGGTCTGCTGCTCGGCGCCCGATCCGATGCAGGGGCCGTTCGCTCCGGCGCGAAGCAGGCCTGGGTCGAAGGGCGCTGGCTCGTTGCCGACGAGGGTGCGATCGCCGAACGCGTCGCCGACACCGGGGGAGAGATCGAGGCCGGCGAACTGCTGCTCGGCCGCTCCGTGTCGTCAGAGGGGCGCAGCCGTGCCGTCGTGGGCGGCCGCAGCGCGCCCGTCGGCGTGCTGGCCGACCTCGGCGACGAACTCGTCGTCGTGCACGGCCAGGCCGACCAGCAGCGACTGCGGTCGGCCGTCGCCCAGCGAGAAGCCCTCGACCGATTCGCGGGCTCGGCGCTTGCGGCGACCCTCGACGAGTACCGCGCGGTGTTCGAGGCGTGGCGTGCCGATTCGACTGAGCTCACCCGTCTCCGGGACGACCACGAGGCCCGGGCGCGCGAGGCCGAGACACTGCGCGCCGAGCTCGACGAGGTCGAGGCGGCCGATCCGCAGCCCGGCGAGGACGCCGAGCTCGCCGAGCGCGCCGATCGGCTCTCGAACCTCGAAGAGCTCCGGATCGAGGCGGCGCAGGCGCGCGCCCTCCTCTCCGCCGACGAGGTCGTGGACGATGCACCCGACGCGGTGACGCTCGTCGAGGCGGCCCGCCGTCACCTCGAGCGGGTCGTCGCGCACGATGCGAGCCTCGCACCGATCGCCGAGATCTTGACGAACGCGGGCTTCCTCCTGGCCGATGCGGCCGCCGAACTCGCCGGGTACCTCACCGGTCTCGACGCCGACGGCGCCCGCGAACTCGAGGTCGTGCAGGAGCGACGGGCGCTGCTCGGTGCGCTCATCAGGCGTCATGGCGGCGAACTCGACGAGGTGCTGGCGTTCCGTCGCGACGGCGGGTTGCGGCTCGTCGAGCTCGACGGCGACGACGACCGCATCACGGTCCTCGAAGCCGCGGTCGAGGCCGCAGCCGCCGAGGTCGACCGGCTCGCGACCCGCATCACCGAACAGCGCACGGAGGCCGCGGCCCGCCTCGCCGAGGCGGTCACCCATGAGCTCGCCGCCCTCGCCATGCCCGACGCCGTGCTCACGGTGAGCGTCGACCCGGGTGCCGAGCCGTCCGTGCACGGTCGCGACCAGGTCGCGATCCTCCTGAGCCCGCATCCCGGCGCCGAGCCGCGCTCGGTCTCGCGCGGTGCGTCCGGCGGTGAGCTCTCGCGGGTCATGCTCGCAATCGAGGTCGTCATCGCCGGCACCGATCCGGTGCCGACCTTCGTCTTCGACGAGGTCGACGCGGGTGTCGGCGGCGCCGCGGCGATCGAGATCGGCCGACGCCTCGCACGACTCGCCGAGCGCTCGCAGGTCATCGTCGTCACGCATCTCGCGCAGGTCGCCGCGTTCGCCTCGAACCACTTGAGCGTGGTGAAGGGCACCGACGGTGCGGTGACCGCATCGAGCGTCAAGCAACTGGTCGGCGCCGAACGCGAGGCGGAGATGGCGCGCCTGCTCTCGGGTCTCGCCGACTCCGAGAGCGGACTCGCACACGCACGCGAACTGCTCGAGATCGCGTCGGAGCGCGCGGCCTGACGAGGGCGGCCGAAGGCCGGGAACGACGAGACCGGAGAGGTCTCGAACGAACGAAGGGGGAACGCGTGGGGCATGTCGGGACGACCGGTCAGGAACGTGGCTTAGAATATAAGCCCGTGGTGGATGAACGCGGCAGCGCGCTGAACAGCGCAGACATTTCGAACGACATGACCAAGCACATTTTCGTGACCGGTGGTGTCGTTTCTTCGTTGGGCAAGGGCCTCACGGCAGCGAGCCTGGGCAATCTTCTGACGGCTCGGGGACTCCGAGTGGTCATGCAGAAGCTCGACCCCTATCTGAACGTCGATCCCGGAACGATGAACCCGTTCCAGCACGGCGAGGTCTTCGTGACCGACGACGGCGCCGAGACCGACCTCGACATCGGGCACTACGAGCGGTTCCTCGACATCGACCTGAGCCAGGCGGCGAACGTCACGACCGGCCAGATCTACTCGACGGTGATCGCGAAGGAGCGCCGTGGCGAGTACCTCGGCGACACAGTGCAGGTGATCCCGCACATCACCGACGAGATCAAGCGACGCATGCGCCTGCAGGCGACCGAGACTCCGAAGCCCGACGTGATCATCACCGAGATCGGCGGCACGGTGGGCGACATCGAATCGCAGCCGTTCATCGAGTCGGCCCGTCAGGTCCGTCACGAGCTCGGCCGCAAGAACGTGTTCTTCGTGCACGTGTCGCTGGTGCCGTTCATGGGCGCCTCGGGTGAGCAGAAGACGAAGCCGACGCAGCACTCCGTCGCCGCGCTCCGTTCGATCGGCATCCAGCCTGACGCGCTCGTGCTCCGGAGCGACCGGCCCGTCACCGAGGCGAACAAGCGCAAGATCGCGCTCATGTGCGACGTCGACGAGGGCGCCGTGGTGAACGCGGTCGACGTGCCGTCGATCTACGAGATCCCGACGATGCTGCACGATCAGGGCCTCGACGCCTACATCATCGACTCGCTCGGCCTCGACGAGAAGTCGGATGCGGTCGACTGGTCGGGCTGGAGCGACCTGCTCCGCGTCGTGCACGACCCGAAGCACGAGGTCACGATCGGCCTCGTCGGCAAGTACATCGACCTGCCCGACGCCTACCTCTCGGTCACCGAGGCGCTTCGCGCCGGCGGCTTCGCGAACGATGCGAAGGTCAAGATCGAATGGATCCCGTCGGACGAGTGCAAGACGCCCGAGGGGGCGCAGAAGCACCTCGCCCACCTCGACGGCATCTGCGTGCCCGGCGGCTTCGGCGTGCGCGGCATCGAGGGCAAGCTCGGTGCGCTGCACTTCGCGCGTGAGAACGGGCTGCCGGTGCTCGGCCTCTGCCTCGGCCTGCAGTGCATGGTCATCGAGTACTCGCGCAACATGGCCGGGCTGCCCGGTGCCTCGTCGAGCGAGTTCGACCCCGACACGCAGTTCCCCGTCATCGCGACGATGGAGGAGCAGGTCGAGATCATCGCCGGCGGCGACCTCGGCGGCACGATGCGCCTCGGTCTCTACCCCGCGACGCTCGGCGAGGGCACCATCGCCGCCGAGCTCTACGGCTCGACCGATGTCAGCGAGCGTCACCGCCACCGCTACGAGGTGAACAACGCGTACCGCGACCGCATCGCCGAGGCCGGCCTCGTCTTCTCGGGCCTCTCGCCCGACCGCAACCTCGTCGAGTTCGTCGAGCTGCCGCGCGAGGTGCACCCGTTCTACGTCGGCACCCAGGCGCACCCCGAGCTGCGCAGCCGCCCGAACGACGCGCACCCGCTGTTCCGCGGCCTCGTCGGCGCGGCGATCGAGCGCCAGCAGGCGAGCCGGCTGTTCGACGTCAACAATGGCTGAAGCCACTGACGCGGTCGTCGGCGATCAGGGAGACCTGCTCGCCGACGACCGCGTCGAGCTCCCGCTCGTCTCGAGCGAACGCGTGTTCGAGGGCCGGGTCTGGAGCATCCGGCGCGAGAGCTTCGAACTCGACGGCGACGAGATCGTCCGCGAGTTCATGGACCACACCGGCGCCGTCGGCGTGCTCGCCCTCGACGAGCACGATCGGGTGCTGCTGATCAAGCAGTACCGGCACCCGATCCGTATGCGCGACTGGGAGATCCCCGCCGGGCTGCTCGACGTCGCCGGAGAGGCCCCGCTCCTCGGCGCGCAGCGCGAGCTGGCCGAAGAGGCCGACCTCGAGGCATCCGAGTGGGCGGTGCTCGCCGACTTCGCGACCTCGCCGGGCGGCAGCGACGAGGTGATCCGCGTGTACCTGGCCCGCGGCCTGCGCGCTGCGCCCGAGGTGCACGCGCGCGAGGCGGAGGAGGCCGGCATCGAGGTGCGCTGGGTGCCGCTCGACGACTGCGTCGACGCCGTGCTCGCCCGGCGCATCCACAACGGCCCGCTCTCGATCGCCGTGCTCGCGGCGCAGGCTGCGCGCGCTCGCGGCTGGCAGGGGCTCGGCGAGGCGGATGCCCCGTGGCCGAACCGCACGCCGCCGGTCCGAGGCGCGACGGACTCATGACGACGGCCGCGCTCGTCGACGGGTACCTGCGGCACCTGACCGTCGAGCGCGGACTCTCGCGCAACACGATCGCCTCGTACCGACGCGATCTCGCGATCTACGCCGACTGGCTCGACACCCGCGGGGTCGCCGATCCCGGTGGGGTGAGTGAGGGCGACCTCGCCGACTTCGTGCGCTTCCTCGGCGCCGACCGCGAGCCCGTGCTCGCGACGTCGTCGATCGCCCGGGTCCTCTCGGCGGTGCGCGGACTCCACCGCTTCCTCGTCGAGGAGGGCGAGATCGCCTCCGACGTGTCGAAGGAGCTCCGGCCGCCGAAGCTGCCGACCAGGCTGCCCAAGGCGATCCCCGTCGAGGACGTCGAGGCGCTCATCGCCGCCGCCGGCGGGGAGGAGCCCGTCGAGCTCCGTGACCAGGCCCTCCTCGAGCTCCTCTACGCGACGGGTGCGCGCGTCTCCGAGGCGGTCTCGCTGAACGTCGACGACCTCATCGACGAGGAGGTCGTGCGGCTCTTCGGCAAGGGCGGCAAGCAGCGCATCGTGCCGCTCGGCAGCTACGCCCGCCGGGCGATCGACGCCTACCTCGTGCGGGCGCGGCCGATCTTCTCCGCTCGCGGCCAGGCGACGCCGGCGCTCTTCCTCGGGGTCCGCGGCCGTCGCATGTCGAGGCAGGCGGCGTGGGACGCGATCACCGCGGCCGCCGAGAAGGCGGGCCTCGAGGCATCCGTCTCGCCGCATACGCTGCGGCACTCGTTCGCGACGCACCTCCTCGAGGGCGGCGCCGACGTTCGCGTCGTGCAGGAGCTCCTCGGGCACTCCTCGGTCGCGACGACGCAGATCTACACGCTGGTCACAGCCGATACACTCCGGGAGATGTACACGGCAGCACACCCGCGTGCTCGCTAGAATCGACCAAGCCCAGACCGAACAGGCACCGCGCCGCCCGAGGAGAGAAGACGACACGTGACGCAGCACCAGCAGGACTCGGCGGTCGGAACCACCTCGCCCGAGCCCGAGCTCGGTCCGACGGGTCGGCCGTCTCGCGAATTCCCCGATCCTGCGGCGCTCGCCTCGCACGGCCCGGCGCGCATCATCGCCCTCTGCAACCAGAAGGGCGGCGTGGGCAAGACGACCACCACGATCAACCTCGGCGCGACGCTCGCCGAGTACGGCCGCCGCGTGCTCGCGATCGACTTCGACCCGCAGGGTGCGCTGTCGGCGGGACTCGGCGTGCAGACGCATGACGTGCCGACGATCTACGACCTGCTGCTCTCGCGTCAGTTCGAACCGAAGGACGCGATCCAGCACACGAGCGTCGAGGGCCTCGACGTGATCCCCGCGAACATCGACCTCTCGGCCGCTGAAGTGCATCTCGTGACCGAGGTCGCGCGCGAGCAGATCCTCGCGAGCGTGCTCCGCCGCGTCTCCGCCGACTACGACGTCATCCTCATCGACTGCCAGCCCTCGCTCGGCCTCCTCACCGTCAACGCCCTGACGGCGAGCCACGGCGTCATCATCCCGCTCGAGTGCGAGTTCTTCGCCCTGCGCGGTGTGGCGCTGCTCATCGAGACCATCGACAAGGTGCGCGACCGTCTCAACCCGGCGATCGAGCTCGACGGCATCCTCGCCACGATGTACGACTCGCGCACGCTGCACTCGCGCGAGGTGCTCGAGCGCGTCGTCGACGCATTCGGCGACAAGGTGCTCGAGACCGTCATCACGCGCACGGTGAAGTTCCCCGATGCGACGGTCGCGGCGACGCCGATCACCGAGTTCGCTCCCGAGCACCAGGCGTCGAAGGCGTACCGGCAGCTCGCCAGGGAGCTGGTGTTCCGTGGCGCGGTCGCCTGAGGCGTCGGCCTCAGCGCACGAGCCGGCGACGGATGCCCCGGAGGGCGGCTCGGAGCCGGGGTTCCGCGTTGCGCTCACCAACTTCGAGGGCCCGTTCGACCTGCTGCTCTCGCTCATCGCGAAGCACGAGCTCGACATCACCGAGGTGTCGCTGTCGAAGGTGACCGACGAGTTCATCTCGTACCTGAAGGGCCTCGACTCGGAAGAGGAGCTCGACCGCGCGAGCGAGTTCCTCGTGGTCGCGGCGACCCTCCTCGACCTCAAGGTCGCCGGGCTCCTGCCGCAGGGCGAGCTCGTCGACGCCGAGGACGTCGCACTCCTCGAGGCGCGCGACCTGCTCTTCGCCCGCCTGCTGCAGTATCGCGCCTTCAAGGAGGCGGCGCGCTGGTTCAGCGGCAACCTCGACGCCGAGGCGTCGCGCCATGCACGGACGGTGCGGCTCGAAGCGCAGTTCCGCCAGCGCGCGCCCGAACTCGTGTGGTCGCTCTCGGCCGAGGACTTCGCCGCACTCGCGACGCTCGCGCTCACGCCGCGAGAGATCCCCGTGGTCGGGCTCGATCACCTGCACGCGCCGCTCGTGTCGATCCGCGAGCAGGCGGCGCAGGTCGTCGCGATCCTGCGCCGGGGCGAGCCGGTGACCTTCCGACAGCTGATCGCCGGAGTGGGGCAGCCGGGCGTCGTGGTCGCCCGCTTCCTCGCGGTGCTCGAACTGTACCGGCATGCCGCGATCGGCTTCGACCAGCTCGAACCGCTCGGCGAGCTGACCCTGCACTGGGCCGCCGAGAGCTGGTCCGACGCGAACCTCGAGAGCCTGGGGGCCGACTATGACGAATGACGCCGACACCGTGGAGGCGTTCGAGCCGATCGACGGGGCCGCTGAGGCGGTCGATGTCGCCGAACCCGATGACCACGACGCAGTGACCGTGCCCGACAAAGCCGCAGGCGCCGGCCCCGAGCTCTCGGTGGCGACGCCGCTCGACGTACCCGGGCAGCCCCACCTCGACCTCGACCGCGCGATCGAGGCGATCCTCTTCATCGCCGACGAGCCCCAGAGCGTCGTGCACCTCGCGGCGGCGGTCGCCCGCCCGGTCGCCGAGGTGCGGGCCTCGATCGCCCGCCTGCGTGCCGACTACGACGGCGAGGCCGTCTCGGGGGAGCCCCGCACCGATGTGCCCGCCGACGAAGGCGCGGCACGCAGCATCCGACGTGGTTTCGAGCTTCGCGAGGTCGGCGGCGGCTGGCGCTTCTACGTGCGCGCCGACTACGACGCGCTCGTCACCTCGTTCGTCGTCACGCAATCGTCGACGAGACTCTCGCAGGCCGCGCTCGAGACGCTGTCGGTGATCGCCTACAAGCAGCCGATCTCGCGTTCGCAGGTCGCCTCGATCCGTGCCGTGAACGTCGACTCGGTCGTGCGCACGCTGCTCGGCCGGGGCCTCGTCACCGAGGTGTCGAGCGACCCCGAGACGGGCGCGATCCTGTACGGAACCACCGAGCTGCTGCTCACGAACCTCGGCATCAACTCGCTCGACGAACTGCCGCCGATCTCACCGTTGCTCGACGACGGCCAGGAAGGATTCGACCTTGACCGATGAACGAGGCCCCGTGAACGACGGCCCGGACGGAAACCGTCAACGCCTGCAGAAGGTGCTCGCCGCGGCGGGCGTGGCCTCGCGCCGCGTCGTCGAGGAGTACATCGTGCAGGGCCGTATCGAGGTGAACGGCGAGGTCGTGACCGAGCTCGGTACCCGCGTCGACCCTGAGACCGACCTCGTGTCGGTCGACGGCGTCGCGGTGCAGCTCGACACTGCGAAGCGCTACTACATGCTGAACAAGCCGGTCGGCGTGGTCTCGTCCATGCGCGACGAGCAGGGCCGGCCCGACCTGCGCCGCTTCACCGACGAGCTCGACGAGCGCGTCTACAACGTGGGCCGGCTCGACGCGGAGACGAGCGGGCTGCTCGTGCTCACCAACGACGGCGAGCTCGCCCACGTGCTCGCGCACCCGTCGTTCGGCGTCGAGAAGACCTACATCGCGAAGGTGCGCGGGCGCGTGACCCCGCAGACACTCCAGCAGCTGAAGAACGGCATCGTGCTCGACGACGGCCCCATCAAGGCCGATCGGGCCCGACTGCTCCAGGCGCAGGGCGACTCCCGTCACTCGATGGTTCAGCTCACCCTGCACTCGGGCAAGAACCGCATCGTGCGCCGCATGCTGCAGGCCGTCGGCCACCCCGTCGTCGAGCTCGTGCGCCGCCAGTTCGGGCCGCTGCACCTCGGTACACTGAGGGCCGGTCAGCTGCGTGAGCTGACGAAGACCGAGCGCGGCCTGCTGCTCACGATCGCCCGCGAGGCGAGGGCCGCCCGGGGTGAGTCCCGAGCGGACGAGGAGAACTGATGGTCGTCGAGTCACGGCTCACCGGCCCGGTGCGCGTCGTCGGGGCGGGACTGCTCGGCACGAGCGTCGCGCTCGGGCTGCGGGCTCGCGGCATCGATGTGATCCTGGCGGATGCCTCGCCCACCCACGTCGCGCTCGCCGTCGACCTCGGCGCCGGCCGGCCCGCCGAGCCGGGCGACGCACCCCAGCTCGTCGTGGTGGCCGTGCCGCCCGACGTGACCGCCCGCGTCGTCGCCGAGGAGCTCGCGTCGTTCCCCGACGCGATCGTGACCGACGTCGCGAGCGTGAAGGCCGGCATTCTCGCCGAACTCGAGGCCGCCGGTGCCGACGTCGCACGCTACATCGGTTCGCACCCGCTCGCCGGGCGCGAGCGCGGCGGCCCGCTCGCCGCGCGCGCCGACCTCTTCGCCGGTCGCCCCTGGGTGGTCGCCGCCCACGACGCGATCAGCTACCAGCGGGCGGGTGCGATCGACGACCTCATCCTCGATCTCGGCGCCACCCTCGTCGAGATGACCCCCGACGAGCACGACCGGGGCGTCGCGCTCATCTCGCACGTGCCGCAGGTCGTGTCGAGCGTCATGGCGCGCCGCTTCATCGATGCCCCGAACGCCGCCCTCGGCCTCGCCGGACAGGGCGTGCGCGACGTCACCCGCATCGCGGCGAGCGATCCCGACCTGTGGGTGCAGATCCTCGGGGCGAACGCGGCGCCCGTGCGCGACATCCTCGTCGCCCTGCGCGACGACCTCGACCGTTTCATCGACGCGCTCGGCGACCCGGTCGCGCCCGGTGCCCGCCGCCGAGTCGCCGAGGAGCTCACCGGCGGCAACACCGGCGTCGCCCGGCTGCCCGGCAAGCACGGCACCGACAAGCGCTTCACGACCGTCATCGTCATGGTCGACGACCGGCCCGGGCAGCTCGCCCGCCTGCTTGCCGAGATCGGCGAGATCGGCGTCAACCTCGAAGACCTGCGGCTCGAGCACTCGCCCGGCCGCCAGGTCGGCCTCGCCGAGGTGCAGGTCGTGCCCGAGGCCGCCGAACGACTGACCAACGAGCTGGCCGAACGCGGCTGGCGCATCGCCGGCTGAGCCGGCCCGAACTCTCGAACATCTGGAGGCATCTGTGCAGTTCCCCTTCGTCGTGGCCGTCGACGGTCCCGCCGGCAGCGGCAAGTCGAGCGTGTCGAAGGCCGTCGCCCGGCGCCTCGACTACGGATTCCTCGACACCGGCGCCGCGTACCGCGCGCTGGCGTGGCACGTCGAAGCCGGCGGCGTCGAGCCCGAGGACGCCGCTTCGGTGATCTCGTGCCTGGCGAGCTTCGACTACGGCATCGGCACCGACCCCTCGGGCTATCGCGTGCACGTCGGGCCGACCGACGTCACCGACGCGATCCGCGATCCGCAGATCTCCTCGATCGTGAGCCTCGTCGCGCGGGTGCCCGAGGTGCGGACGCACCTCATCGAGCTGTTCCGCTCGATCATCGCTGCCGAGCAGCGCCCGGGCATCGTCGTCGAGGGGCGCGACATCACGACGGTCGTCGCCCCCGATGCACCGGTGCGCATCCTGCTCACCGCCTCCGAAGAGGTGCGGATGTCTCGGCGTGCCGCCGAACTCACCGGCCACGACGCGGGCAAGACCGGCGAACAGCTGCGCGCCCGCGACCGGGCCGACTCGAAGGTGGTCGACTTCACGAACGCCGCCGAGGGGGTCACCGTGGTCGACTCGACCGAGCTCGACTTCGACCAGACCGTCGACGCGGTGATCGCGGTCGTCGAGTCGGTGTCGGCCGCGTAGCGGGGACGACCGCGTTCGGTCGGTGCCCGATGGGTGCTGGTGAGGCCCTCGTCAGCGCTTGGTCAGCTCTTCGAGCGCCGTGAAGATGCCGAGTTCGCTCGCGGCGCTCCGCGCGACGAGGAACCCGACGATCCCGAGGATCCAGGCGGTGTTCTCGGCCGCGGTGCGCTCGAGCCAGGCACCGAGGCGTTCGAGCGGACGCGTCACGATCGGCGCGGCGACCAGGCGGAGCCCGAGCAGCACGAGCGCGGGCGCGATCATGAGCACGCAGTAGCCTGCCAGGGCCGCGATCCGCATCCAGAGTTCGAGTTCGGCTTCGGCGACCATGCCCATCGCGACGAGGTAGGGCAGCATCGTCGCGACCTCGATGAGTCCGGCGGCCACTGCGACCGCCATCACGGTCGCGGGGGAGACCGCGTCGGAGAGCAGGCGGTCGCGCCATCGCGAGACGCGGCCGCCGGGGGCGTTCGGGCCAGTGCCCGGATGGGGGTTCGAGGCGCCGCCGCCCGGGCCGCCCGGCGACTCCGTGGCGCCGCCCGACTGCGCCCCGATCGACGTGACTCCGACCATCTCGGAGTCGACCCGCGCCCGCGCCTTCTCGCGCGTCGGCATCGCGATGCCGATGAGCAGCAGGGCGACGCCGACGGCGAGCCGTGCGACGAGCCCGGCGGTCGAGTTCAGGAACACCTGCCCGGCCTCGATGAAGTTGACCATTCCGAGGGTCACGAGCACCCCGACGACGAGGTAGAAGCCCGCGATCGTGACGAGGTAGAGCAGGATCCGACCTCCGCGCACGCGCGGAGCGAGGAGGAGGAACACCGGGATGAGCAGGGTGCCGATGCTGAGTCCGTCGAGGAGGGCGAGCACCGCGAGCGAGAGCTCGAGCGGCGCGCCGGTCGGGAGGTTCATGCCTGCAGTCTGCCGAGGGGAGCGCGGGAGCGGATCGGGCGGATGAACGAGATGGCCGGCATGCCGACTCGTCCTTTCGGCGTAGGCCCCGGCCGTCGGGTGCATGGTTCGATGGAGGGCATGGCGATGGCGAGCGGGGCAACGGCGCGGGAGGCCGCCGACGCGGGATGGGTGCAGCAGCACCGCCCGCTCCTCGACGCCGCCGGGATCGCGGCCGTGAGTGCGATCTCCGCCGCTGCCGGACTCGGCGAGATCTGGGACGTCCTCTCCGTGCTGCCCGAACCCGTCTCGCCGTGGTGGGGCGTCGTGATCGCGATGCCCGCCATCGTCTGCGTCGCGCTGAAGCGTCGATACCCACGCACCGGGCTCGCCGTTACGACCGTGCTCGCGGTCACGGCGCTGTTCACCGTCGGCGGCATCGGCACGCTGGTGGCCCTCCTCGACCTGCTCTGGACGGTCACGCTCGGTGCCTCGCCCGGAGGGCGTCGTCGCATCCTCGCCGGGTGCGCCGCGGCGACGGCCGCCGTCTTCGCCCTGACCGTCGCGGTCACCGGGGAACTGCGCATCGCGGTGCTGATCGGGCTGCAGCTCGGTGCGCTCCTCGGCGCCGACTACTGGTGGGCGACGGCCGTCGCCCAGGCGAACGAGCTCGCCGAGCTGCATCGCCGCGAGGCGCGCGAGGTCGTGCGGCTCGCCGAGCGCGACCGGGATGCCGCGCTGCAGCGCGAACGGGACGGGATGGCCCGCGAGCTGCACGATCTCGTCGCCGGCCACGTCTCGGCGATGGCGATCAGGGCCGAGGCGGCGTTGTCGAACGGGCGCGACCCGGTCGCCGACGGCGCCGCGCTGCGCGCCGTGCGCGATTCGAGCCTCGAGGCGCACGAGGCCCTGCGGTCGATGATCCGGGTGCTGCGGGCGGGCGGCGGCGAGCTCGTCGTGCCGCCCAGGCTCGATCGGGTTCCGGGCTACATCGACGAGGCGCGGCGCGCGGGCCTGGAGGTGAGCTTCGCCGGGACGCCGGCGGCGCCGGTTCCCGTGGCGGTCGAGCAGCTGGCGACGAGCGTCGTGCAGGAGTCGCTCGCGAACTGCGTGCGTCACGCCGCCGGCGGCCGCGTCGCGATCGAGATCGGGCTCGACGACGAGACCCTCGTGGTGCGCGTCGACTCCCGGGACGGCCGCCCCCTCGAGCGGCCCGAGCTGCCCGGCAACGGCTCCGGTCTCGTCATGCTCGGCGAACGCGTGCGTGCGCTCGGCGGACGATTCGACGCGGGCCCGGTCGGTGCGGGATGGTCGGTGCGTGCAAGCCTCCCGGTGGACGCATGAGTGCGCCGCGGGTGCTGCTCGCCGACGACCACGGCGCGATCCGCGAGGCGCTGCGGATCATGCTCGAGTCGCACGGCATCCTCGTGGTGGGTGAGGCAGCTGACGGCGCCGCTGCGGTCCGCAACGCCATGGCTCTCCGACCCGACGTCGTGCTGATGGACCTGCGGATGCCCGGAGTGGACGGCGTCGCGGCGACGCGCGAGATCCGCGATCGCGGTCTCGGCGACGTGCTCGTGCTCACGAGCTTCGACGAGGACGAGCTCGTGTTCGGCGCGATCCGCGCGGGAGCCGCGGGATTCCTGCTGAAGACGACCGACGCCGTCACGCTCGTCGACGCCGTGCACCGTGTCGCGGCCGGCGAGGGCGTGCTCGATCCTCGGGTGACCCGGCGCGCGCTCGCCGCACTCGCCGATGGTGCACCCGGGCCGGTTGGCGAGGCGGTGGACCTCGTGACTGACGGGTCGGGGGAGCAGGACGGCGCGGCGATCTCGCGGTTGACCGCTCGCGAACGCGACGTGCTCGTCGCGATGGCGCAGGGCTGGTCGAACGCCGAACTCGCCGACCGGCTCGGCATCGCGGTGCCGACGGCGAAAACGCACGTCTCGAACGTGCTCGCGAAGCTCGGCGCGCGAAGCCGGACCCACGCGGTCGCGATCGCGCGCGGGGACGAGCCGGATCGCCCGTGAGTCGCTCCGCCGATCCCATGGACGGCGTCCGACGGCGGGCGGCGAGGGCGGCGGCATCCGATGTTCTCAGCATTCATACGGCAGACTGGGAGTCGCGCGCATTCGCGCCCACGACTTTCTGCAGGAGATATTCATGACCGACCAGCGCGACGAGTACGACGACGTCGCCGACGACCTGGCCGAGCGCCTCTCGGTCGTCGACGACGAACTCGCCGAGCAGCGGGCCGCAGCGCTCCGCTCCGGCCTCAGCGACTACGAACTCGACGACGACGACCTCGAGGTCCTCGAGATCTCCGAGGGCGGCGAAGAGGGTATCCGCTACCTCCCCGCCCTGCCGGTGATCGCGATCGTCGGTCGCCCGAACGTCGGCAAGTCGGCGCTCGTGAACCGCATCCTCGGCCGTCGCGAGGCCGTCGTCGAGGACACCCCCGGCGTGACGCGCGACCGCGTCTCGTACAAGGGCGAGTGGCTCGACCGCCGCTTCACGCTCGTCGACACCGGCGGTTGGGAGCCCGACGCCAAGGGCATCGACGCGTCGGTGGCCGCACAGGCCGAGGTCGCGATCGACCTCAGCGACGTCGTGCTCTTCGTCGTCGACGCGACCGTCGGCGCCACGTCGACCGACGAGCACGTCGTGCGCCTGCTCCGCAAGACGAACAAGCCGGTGTTCCTCGTCGCCAACAAGGTCGACGACGCCCGCCAGGAGTCCGAGGCCACCGCGCTCTGGAATCTCGGGCTCGGCGAGCCGCACCCCGTCTCCGCGCTGCACGGTCGTGGCGTCGCCGACATGCTCGAGGCCGTCTTCGAGAAGCTCCCGCAGGTCTCCGCCGTCGCCAAGGAGGAGTTCGGCGGACCCCGCCGAGTCGCCATCCTCGGCCGCCCGAACGTCGGCAAGAGCTCGCTGCTCAACAAGGCCGCCGGCGAGGAGCGCGTCGTCGTGAACGAGCTCGCGGGCACCACCCGCGACCCGGTGGACGAGCAGATCGAGCTCGGCGGCAAGATCTGGCGCTTCGTCGACACCGCCGGCATCCGTCGTCGCGTGCACCTGCAGCAGGGCGCCGACTTCTACGCGTCGCTGCGCACGCAGGCAGCGCTCGAGAAGGCCGAGGTCGCGGTCGTGCTGCTGGATGTCTCGCAGCCGATCTCCGAGCAGGACGTGCGCATCATCGACCTCGTGCTCGAGTCGGGCCGCGCGCTCGTGCTCGCGTACAACAAGTGGGACCTGCTCGACGACGACCGCCGTCGCTACCTCGAGCGCGAGATCGAGAAGGATCTGCACCACGTCGCCTGGGCGCCGCGCGTGAACATCTCGGCTCGCACCGGCCGTCACCTCGAGAAGCTCGTGCCCGCCCTCGAGACCGCCCTCGAGTCGTGGGACACCCGCATCCCGACGGGCAAGTTCAACGCCTTCCTCACCGAGCTCACCCAGGAGCACCCGCACCCCGTGCGCGGCGGCAAGCAGCCCCGCATCCTGTTCGGCACGCAGGCGGCGAGCCGCCCGCCGACATTCGTGCTCTTCACGACCGGGTTCCTCGACCCGGGCTACCGCCGCTTCATCCAGCGGCGCCTGCGCGAGATCTACGGCTTCGAGGGTTCGCCCATCGTGGTCAACATGCGCGTGCGCGAGAAGCGCCAGCGCTGACCGCTCGAAGCGGGCGGGCGAGTGATCGCCCGCCCGCTTTCGTCTTCTGTTGGCCGCAGCGACCGGCTGACGAGCTCGCCCGCCGATTCGGAGTCGCCGATGGAGATCACGATCCGGGTGAAGCCCGGCAGTCGCAAGGGGCCGCTCGTCGAAGCGACGCCCGATGATCCGGCGGCGTCGTTGACGGTGTTCGTGCGTGAGCGTGCGGTCGACGGCGCGGCGAACGCCGGCGTCGTGGCTGCGGTCGCGGCGCATTTCGGCGTACCACGTCGCGACGTCGAGATCCTGCGGGGGCTGACTTCGCGGGTGAAGCGCGTGCGGGTCGAGGGCATCGACGGCGTGTGATCGACGGCGTGTGATCGACGGCGTGTGATCGACGGCGTGTGATCGACGGCGGTCGCGTGAGCGTCGGCGGCAACCGCGCCGGTCGCTCTGCGCCCGGCTCAGACGTCGCGGATGATCGCCTGGCGCTGCGCCTCGTGCTCGGCAGCGGTGATGACCCCGCGGTCGCGCAGATCGTCGAGTTCGCGGAGGCGTGCTTCGATCGTGCGCGGTGCCTCGGGCGCGCCCGCATGCCCGACCGCCGGTGCGGCCTCGTGAGGGGCCTGCGGCACGGCGGGTGGCGTCGAGCGACGGGTGACGAGCACGACCGGCACGACGATCGCGGCGATGATGAGTGCGAACAGCAGCAGCACGCCGATGATGGCGAGGAAGTGCCAGCTGACGAACCCCGAATGCATGAGGCGAGTGTAGCCCCGTCAGTCGGAGAGGCGCCGCTGCATGATCGCACGGTCGGCGTTGGGGCGGGCGACCTCGGTGAAGCCGGCGCCCACGAACATCGAGACCGTGCCGTGGAAGAGGTCGGCGGCGGGGATCTTCGGGTGCGCGGTCGGATCGATGGCGTACCCCTCGACGAGGCGGGCGCCGTTCGCTCGCGCGAACTCGACGGCAGCCTCGGCGAGGGCCTTGCCGACGCCGCGCTTGCGGTAGGCGCGCGGCACCACGAAGCACGAGACCGCCCAGACGCCCGGATCGGACAGATCGGGGTTCGGCGTCGAACCGCTCACGAGCCGGCTCTGCTGCAGGCGGACGAGGTTCGCGCGCGGCTCGACGGCGCACCAGCCGACCGGCACCTCGCCGTCGTAGGCGAGCAGCCCCGGCCCCGCGCCGGGGGAGTCGATCTGCTCGTGCAGGCGATCGCGCAGGCCCTCGTCGCCGATGCCGCGCCAGTCTCTGCCCGGGATCTTGTACCACTGGCACCAGCAGTGGGCGGGATCGCCCTTCGTGCCGAACACCGCCTCGACATCGGCGAAGGGCGCATCGGCGGCGGAGACGACCCGCAGCGGAGCGGGCTCGAGATCGTCGGTGAGCTCGGTGATCATGGGCCAACCGTATCGCCGACCACTGACATCGCGGCGCCGGCGGCGAATGGGCGCGTGCGGCGGAACGGTCGCTCGCAGCCGGCGAATAATGAATGAAGGTAACAATGAAGTATCATCATGATATGGATGTGACCCTCCTCGACCGGCTGCTGCAGATCGGCGAACTCTTCCAGCGCGACATGGCGCGCGCCTTCGCCGGCACCGGCTTCACCCCGGCCAGGCTTCGCGTGCTGTGGGTGCTCCAGCACGACGGTGCGATGACGCAGCAGGCGCTCGCGGTCGAACTCGACGTCACCCCGCGCAACGTCAGCGGGCTCGTCGATGCGCTCGAGGCATCCGGTCATGTGCGACGCGGGCCGCACCCGAGCGACCGGCGCGCGGTGCTCGTCGAGCTCACGCCGCGCACCGCCCGCATCATGTCGCGGATGCAGCGCGAGCACGAGGAGCTCTCGGCGACCCTGCTCGACGCGGTGGCACCCGCCGACCGCGCCGCCGTCGAACGCGGCATCGGCGCGATCGCCGACCGCCTCACTGTGCTCGTGGAAGGCGCAGAGGAAGGCGCCGAGACATGAGCACGACGACGCGCGCCCCCGCGGAGGCATCCGCCTGGGTTCGTCTCGGTCGCGTCGCGAAGCGCGCGCTCGCGATGGAGCTCGCGGTCTACGCGAGCATCGGGCGGTTCCTCTCGCGGCGGCCGGCGATCCCGCGCGGCGCGGTCGGGTTCGGCTACCACAGGCCGGTGCTGACGATCCTCGTGATCTTCATCGTGCTGTCGGCCGTCGAGATCCCGATCATCGATCTCATCGTGCACCGGTGGCCGGCGGTGCGTATCTCGATGCTCGTGCTCGGCATCTGGGGGCTGACGTGGATGCTGGGCCTGTTGTGCGCGTACCTCATGCGGCCGCACGCGGTCGGTCCGGAGGGGATCCGCGTGCGCGCCGGACTCGAGACCGACCTCGCGCTCAGCTGGGACGACATCGCCTCGGTCAGTCGCCGCCTGCAGGTCGACGAACCCAAGTCGCCGAAGATCGTCGAGCAGGATGCCTCGCGCACGCTCTTCGTGCGCCTGAACAACGAGACCGACATCGAGATCGAACTCGAGCGGCCCACCGTGGTCCGGCTGCCCGGCCATGGCGCGTCCGGGGGAGCGCAGGAGGTGACCGCCGTGCGGATCTGGGTCGACGACTCGGCGGCCTTCATGGACGAGGTTCGGCGTCATCTCGCGCCGGTGCGCGAGTAGCGGAGCGTTTCGAGACCCCGTCGACGCCGTGTGTGCAAAAGCACCCCTCCGGATACCGCTATGATGGTCAAGTTGCCTCGGACAGACACCGGAGCATCGGGCTGTGGCGCAGCTTGGTAGCGCACTTGACTGGGGGTCAAGGGGTCGCAGGTTCAAATCCTGTCAGCCCGACCAGAGAAAGCTCCGGTAGATCGCAAGATCTGCCGGGGCTTTCGTCGTCTTCGGGGCTCGTGATCGCCTCACGCCACCCCGGCCAGGGCCTCGAGTTCGGCCAGTCGCGCGGCGGGGTCTCCGGTGATCTCGGCCACCCTGAGGTGCTCGCCGACGAGGTCGGGATCGTCGATGAGCTCGAGGAGGATCCGGTCCATGGCCTCTCGGAGTTCGAGGTCCTCATCGTGTCCGACGTGGATCGGGTCGCCCGCAGAGAGCGGGAGGACCACCAGTACGTCGACCCCGCGGAGTGCGTCGGCCGTGATCGCCATCGCCCGTTCGATGCGCTCGTCGTCCGAGGTCCTGCCGGTCACCTCGGCCAGCGCCAGGATGTAGGCGAGGAAGTCGACGGGGCCCCGCTCCGCGATGATCCGCTCGCCGTGCTCGTCGCTGAGGAGGCGGTCCGCCGCGATCCGCAGTTGGGCGGTGAGCATCGCCGTGTTCGGGGCATCCCAGGTCTCGTCGATGAGTTCGAACGGGTCGGGCAGCACCGCGAACTCGGGATGTGCGAGGACGAAGTCCGAGATCAGGGTGCTCTTTCCGCTCGCGTGGGTGCCGGACACGACGATGCGCATGCTGCGAGTGTAGCCAGCGGGCCGCCGGTAGGCTGGTCGGGTGGAACCCGGCCTCATCTTCGCCCTCGCCTGGGCTGTCATCGCCCTCGTCGGAGGCTCCGTGCTCGTCGCGCGTCGCCGGTGGCTCGCGGACGCCATCACGGCAGAGCGCCAGGCGGGTGCCGGGCGGGCGGGAGCCCGCGGCCCGAGCCCGATGATGTTCCTCACCGTCGGCCTGGTCTTCGTCGCGATGGGCCTGTTCATCATCGTCTGGTGGGCGTCGACCGCATTCTGATCTGCGGCGCCCGGCGGGCTCGTGCCTCGAACTGAGGTGATGCGTCGTGCGACCTCGACGGATACGATCGCTCAACGGCGAATCCCCACCGCCGCACGCTTTCCCTCACTCGACGGCCCCGGCCGGCAAGGAGCATCCCCATGAACATCGACGGCAAGGTCTTCGTCGTCACCGGCGCCGGCAACGGCATCGCCCGTGAAGTCACCCTCCAGCTGCTCGCCCGCGGCGCCTCGGTCGCCGGCGTCGACCTGAGCGAGGCCGGGCTCGCCGAGACCGCGCGTCTGGCCGACGCCGGCGACCGGTTCTCGCAGCACCTCGTGAACATCACCGATCGCGAGGCCGTCGCAGCGCTGCCGGCCGCGGTCGAAGCGGCGCACGGCCAGGTCGACGGTATCCTGAACATCGCGGGCGTGATCCAGAAGTTCGTGAAGGTGAACGAGCTGCCGTTCTCCGAGATCGACAAGGTCATGGCCGTCAACTTCGGCGGGGTCATGAACATGTGCAAGGCGTTCCTGCCGGTGCTGCTGACTCGTCCCGAGGCGGCGATCCTGAACGTCGCGAGCATGGGCGCGTACGCGCCGGTGCCCGGCCAGGCGGTCTACGGCGCATCGAAGGCCGCGGTGAAGCTCGTCACCGAGGCGCTCTACGCCGAGCTCCTCGACACGAACGTGCAGGTGACCGTCGTCTTCCCCGGTGCGATCGGCACCGACATCGCCGCGAACTCGGGCGTCACGCTCGCCGGCGGCGAGACGAAGGAGTCGGCCGCCGAGTCCTCCTCGTACAAGATGACGAGCCCCGAGGTCGCGGGCAGGGTCGTCGTCGACGCGCTCGTGAAAGGCCGGTTCCGCGCCACGATCGGCCCTGACGCCGCGGCGATGGACCGCATCTCTCGCATCAACCCGAAGTACGCAACGACGCTCATCGCGAAGCAGATGGGCAGTCTGCTCGGCTGAGCGGCCCGCCCGGGCGGCGCTGAACTCAGGTGCCGCCCGACGGCGCGCGCGGCACCCCATCGAGGAATCGGCGGAGCGCCGCGTTCACCGCGTCAGGAGTGTCGAGCGTGACCACATGCCCGGCGCCGTCGATCACGACCTCGTCGATCGCTTCGGCGTCGGCCCAGCGGGGCATCGCCGTGGCGATGTTGCCCGTGCGGTCGGCCGCCCCGCGGAGCAGGAGGAGCGGGAGCGGCGTGCGGTACCCGGGATCGGGCTCGACGAACTCGGCCGTCGCCCGCCAGACTGCGATGAACTCCGCCTTGGACTGCTCGGCGAACACCCCGGCGAGCTCGGCGCGAGCGGCCGGCGTGACCGCCGAGGCATCCGCCATCATGCGTGGCAGCGTTCGCGCCGGGACGAGCTGCAGCAGCGGCGCTGCGGAGCGCAGTGCGAGCCGCTCGAGGCGCGTGAGCGGACCGGCGTTCCAGGTCGAGTCGAGCACCGCGAGCGCCGCCCAGCGCTCGGGCGCACGGCGCACGAGCCGCTGCGCGAGGTTGCCGCCGAGCGAATGCCCGACCAGCGTGGGCCGCTGCAGGCCGAGGTGCGCTACGAGCGACTCGACGTCGCTCGTGAGCAGTTCGGCGGTGAGCTGCGCCGTGTTCGGGCGCGAGGCGCCGTGTCCGCGGAGGTCGACGAGCACGACCCGGTACCCGGCTCCGACCAGGGCATCGCGCTGCGCCGCGAACATCGAGCGGTCGGCCCCGGCGCCGTGCAGGAAGACCACCGGTTCGCCGTCACCGTCCGAGTCGGCGTAGTGCAGGGCGACGCCGCGCAGGGCGAGTTCCGCGTCGAGGTTCGGCATCATCCGAATCTACGGCGCATCGGCACCCGGATGGCCCCGCCGCACGAGCCAGCACGCGTCGAACGCCTGCCCGGACATGCGAAAGGCGGGAACCCCTCCCGCCACTTCCATGATATCGCGGGGTGGGGGGCTTGCGGCAAGGGCCCCCGACGGGCGCAGAATTGACGCTTCCGTCGACTGGAGCTGATCGTTTGACCCCACTGCGCACCACCGCCTTCGCCCTGCCCGAGCGCCTCGCCGCGAAGGCGGAGCCCGCGTTGATCGCCGCCGACGAGCGGCACTTCGCGGCGATCGCCGCGAGCCTCGACGGCCAGATCACCGAGCTGACGACCCGCCTCGACGAGCAGCGCAGGGCGCGGGGCGTCGGCGGGCAGGCGGCGCTCGAGCGCGACCTCGAGATCCACCGGCTCACCGCCCGGCTGCGGCTGCTGCGCCGCTTCGGGCTCGACCTCTGCCTCGGCCGCATGGTCGCCGCGCCCGAGACCGACGCCGAGGGCGGCGCGAACGGCGACGGGATCGTCTACATCGGCCGCGTCGGCCTGAGCGATGGCGACGGCGAACCGCTGCTCATCGACTGGCGCGCCCCCGCCGCGGAGCCGTTCTTCGGGGCCACCCACGCCGACCCGATGGGGATAGTCAGCCGGCGGCGATATCGCTGGACCCGTGGCCGCATCACCGACTACTGGGACGAGGTGTTCACGGCCGACGCCGTCGACGGCGGCGTCGCGCTCGACGACCAGTCGGCGTTCATCGCGAGCCTCGGCTCGAGCCGTTCGCCGCGCATGCGCGACGTGTTGGGCACCATCCAGGCGGACCAGGACGCGATCATCCGCGCGGGTTCCCGCGGTGCCCTCGTCGTGGACGGGGGACCGGGCACCGGCAAGACGGTCGTCGCCCTGCACCGCGCCGCGTACCTGCTCTACTCCGATCGTCGGCTCGACGCACGACGTGGCGGCGTGCTGTTCGTCGGCCCGAGCCACGCCTACATGGCCTACGTCGACGACGTGCTGCCGAGCCTCGGCGAGGACGGGGTGCAGATGGCGACCCTCCGCGACCTCGTCGACGAGGGAGCCGATGCGCGCCCCGAGCCCGACCCGGCCGTCGCCCGGTTGAAGGCCTCGACCGAGCTCGTCGACGCCGTCGAGCGGGCGGTGGCGGCGTACGAGAACCCGCCGCGCGACGAGCTCCTCGTCGAGACCTCCTCGGGCGAGCTCCTGCTGGGCCCGGCCGACTGGGTCGAGGCCTTCGAGTCGCCCGAACCCGGCACGCCCCACAACGACGCCCGCGAGGAGGTGTGGGAGGCGCTGCTCGCGATCCTCATCGACCAGCACGATGACGACGAGGTCCCTCCCGGGCTGTTGCGCCGCGCCCTCGAGCAGCACGAGGAGCTCGTCAGCACCTTCAACCGGGCCTGGCCGCTGCTCGACCCGGCCGGCGTCGTCGCGGACCTCTGGTCCGTGCCCGCCTACCTGGGACGGTGTGCGCCCGGGCTCGCCCCCGACGACCTCGCGACGCTGCAGCGGGCCGACGCGCGCGCGTGGACGAGCGCCGACCTGCCGATGCTCGATGCCGCGCGTCGCCGCATCGGCGACCCGCAGGCGACCCGGCGCCGCCGTCGGCAGCGACTGGAGGCCGCCGCCGAGCAGGAGCAGCGCGAACGGGTCAGGGAGGAACTCGTCGCCGCCGACGACTCGGAGATGGCGATCATGTCGATGCTCGGCGGACAGGACTTCCGCAACACCCTCGCCGAGGAGATCACGGCTCCGCGCACCGACCCCGAACTGCTGGCCGGACCCTTCGCCCACGTCATCGTCGACGAGGCGCAGGAGCTCAGCGACGCCGAATGGACGATGCTGCTCGCCCGCTGCCCCTCGCGCAGCTTCACGATCGTCGGCGACCGCGCCCAGGCCAGGCACGGCTTCGCCGAGTCGTGGCAGGAGCGGCTCGCCCGCATCGGCCTCGTGAACACCAGTATCGCGACGCTCGGCATCAACTACCGAACGCCCGAGGAGGTCATGGCGGTGGCCGAGCCAGTGATCCGGGTGGCGCTGCCCGACGCGAACGTGCCGACCTCGATCAGGAGCAGCGGCGTGCCGGTTCGACACGGTGCGAGGGCCTGGTTGCCCGAGATCCTCGACGCGTGGCTCGCCGAGCACGCCGAGGGCACCGCCTGCGTCATCGGCGATCCCGAATTCGCCGGAACCGCGCGGGTCCGCTCGCTCACGCCCGAGCTCTCCAAGGGCCTCGAGTTCGACCTCGTCGTGCTCGTCGACCCCGAGCGCTTCGGCGAGGACGACCGCGCGGGCGGCGCCGACGGCGTCGAGGGCGCCGTCGACCGCTACGTCGCGATGACGCGCGCGACCCGGGAGCTCGTCATCCTCACGAGCGACTGAGCCCTACGCGCCGGCGCGCAGGGCCGCCTCGACCTCGGCGAAGATCGCCGCGTCGCGCGCGACGATCGCGGCCTGCTCGACGCGCGTGTCGGCATCCCGGATCGTCTCGATCGCGACCGCGATCGCGTCGTGCAGCGGCCACCCGTACACCCCGGCGCTCACGAGCGGGAAGGCGATGCTCCGCACGCCGAGCTCGTCGGCGACCGCAAGCGATCGCCGGTAGCAGGAGACGAGGAGCGAGCGGTCGCGCTCGCCGGCGGCGTAGTTCGGTCCGACGGTGTGGATGACCCAGGTGGCGGGCAGCTCGCCCGACACCGTCCAGCCGGCGTCGCCGGTCGCGAGGCCGTAGGGGAATCGGGCGACGCAGTCGTCGAGGATCGCGGGGCCGCCCGCACGGTGGATCGCGCCGTCGACGCCGCCCCCGCCGCGCATGGCGTTGTTCGCGGCGTTGACGATCGCGTCGACGCGCTGCTCGGTCAGGTCGCCGTGGACGGCGATGACATCGGCCATGCCTCAAGTGTGGCACCCGTGCCCCCATTCGACCGGGAGGTTGGGGCCCTCCGTCCCGGTCCGTACGCGGCATCCGGCATTCACACGGCCGGGCCGCGTACCCTTGCAAGGTGACGAACTCGACCGATCAGACCGCCGCCGACGCGGTGCGCCGCACCAAACCCCGCCAGGTCCGCCCCGCGACCGAGGGCTGGGAGCAGAAGAAGGGCCCCGACGGCCGGCCGATGCTGCAGTTCGCCTCGCCGAAGCGCGGCAAGCCGCCCGTGCACCTCGCCGACATCGCGCCCGCCGACCGGAAGGCGCACGTCGCCGAGCTCGGGTTCCCCGGCTATCGAGCCGCGCAGCTCGCCACCCACTACTTCGTGCACCACACGAACGACGCCGCCGAGATGAGCGACCTGCCCGCGGCCTCCCGCGACGGGCTCGTCGCGGCGGTGCTGCCGCCGCTCCTCACCGAGGTGCGCCGCTTCGCGACCGACAACGGCGACACGATCAAGTTCCTCTGGAAGCTGCACGACGGCGCCCTCGTCGAGTCGGTGCTCATGCGCTACCCGGGCCGCATCACGCTCTGCGTCTCGAGCCAGGCGGGCTGCGGCATGAACTGCCCGTTCTGCGCGACCGGACAGGCGGGCCTCACCCGCAACATGTCGGCGGCCGAGATCATCGAGCAGGTCGTCATGGCGAACGCGGCACTCGCCCGCGGCGAGCTCGGCGGGCGCAAGAAGGGCGACCACACGCCCGACCGCGTCTCGAACATCGTGTTCATGGGCATGGGGGAGCCGCTCGCGAACTACGCCCGGCTGATGTCGGCCGTGCGCACGATGCTCGCCCCCGCGCCCGACGGGCTCGGCATGTCGGCCCGCGGCATCACGGTGTCGACCGTCGGCCTCGTGCCCGCGATCAAGAAGCTCGCCGACGAGGACATTCCGGTCACCTTCGCGCTCAGCCTGCACGCGCCCGACGACCAGCTGCGCGACGAGCTCATCCCGGTGAACTCGCGGTGGAAGGTCGACGAGGCGCTCGACGCCGCCCGCGCCTACTTCGACAAGACCGGGCGTCGCGTGTCGATCGAGTACGCGCTCATCAAGGACATGAACGACCACGGCTGGCGCGCCGACCTGCTCGCCGAGAAGCTCAACGAGCGCGGCCACGGCTGGGTGCACGTGAACCCGATCCCGCTGAACCCGACGCCCGGTTCGATCTGGACCGCGTCCGAGAAGGACGTGCAGCAGGAGTTCGTGCGCCGCCTCGAGGCGGCCGGCATCCCGACCACCATCCGCGACACCCGCGGCAAGGAGATCGACGGGGCCTGCGGGCAGCTCGCCGCCGCCGATGGCTGACCGTCAGCCGGTGCGGTCTGCGATCGCCCGGCGCGTCGCCGCGGCGGCGTCGGCCGGGCTCATGCCGCTCGCGACGGCGAGGCCGATGAGGTAGGTCGTGAGCGGCCCGGCCGGACGGGTGACGCCGTGCGCCGCCTCGCGGGTGAGATCGAGCAGCAGCGCCGTCGGCACGTCGGGCTCGCCGAGCCCCAGTTCCGCGGCGAGGTCGGCGACCCAGGTGTCGAGCCCTTCGGGGGTGTCGGTCATGCTCCGATAGTGCTCGATGGCCGCCCAGGTATCAAGGTCGAGCGCGGCGCCGTCGGGGTCGGGAAGGGTCTCGATCCGCAGCGGGGCGAGGAGCGCGCGCATCGAGGCGCCGTCGACCGTCGGGAGCGCGGCGGCCGCGTCGCGCAGCGCGGCGACCCGGTAGCGCCCGGCGAGCCATTGGGTGCGCCCCTCGGCGTCGACGAGGGCGAGGCCGTCGACACCGCCCGCCAGCGGCCGGTCGGCCAGGAGTTCGACGATTCGCGCGGCGCGCGGCAGGTCGCAGGCGAGCAGCCACACCTCGTCGACGGATGCCTCGAGCACGCCGAGTGCCGCCGCGATCGCGGCGACGGGGCCGCCGAAGGGCGGGTCCTCCCGCACCAGTTCGATGCCCGGGCGCGCGAGCGCCGGCGGACCCACGACGACGAGCCGCGGGCAGCCCTCGAGTGCGGCCAGCACGTGGTCGACGAGCGCACGGCCGTCGACCACGACCGAGGCCTTGTCGGCGCCGCCGAGCCGCGAGGCCCTGCCGCCCGCGAGCACGATCGCCGCCCGCGGGCTGCTCGCCTCGCTGGGCCCGTCGTTCATCCGCACAGGATCACCTCGACGAGGTCGCCGGTCTCGACCCGCTCGACCTCGGGTGGCACGATGGCGAACGCGGTCGCCTCGGCGAGCGAGCGCACCCGGTGCGAGCCGCCCGCACGGCCGGCGACCGGGGCGACGCCGTGCGCCTCGGCCACGACCGGCACCACCTGGGTGCGACCGGCGGGCGACGCCCACCCGGTGACGGCGGGCAGCCGGAAGCGCGCTCGCTCGGGCTGGGCGTGCCCCGCCATCGCGCGCAGGGCCGGGCGCACGATCAGCTCGAGCGAGACGGCGACGGCGACGGGGTTGCCGGGCAGGCAGAAGACGGGGGTTCCGCCGATCATCCCGAAGCCCTGATGACGGCCGGGCTGCATCGCGACCGCGTCGAACCGCACCGAACCGTCCGCGCCGAGCACCGCGCGCACGGGGTCGAAGGCGCCGACCGCGGCCCCGCCGGTGAGCACCACGGCATCCACACCGAGCCGCTCGCCGTCGAGTGCGGTCGCCGCGTCGCCGAGCCGCTCACCGTCGAGTGCGGTCGCATCGCCGAGCGTCCGCTCGACCTCGACCCTGAGCGCGTCCTCGTCGTCGGGCACGACGGTCGCGCTCAGCACGGCAGCACCGGCGGCGCGCAGGGCCGCCGTCACGAGCACCGAGTTCGACTCGGGGACCTGACCGCGCCTGGGGTCGGCTCCGGGCGCCACCAGCTCGGAACCCGTCGAGAGCACGGCGACCCGGGGCATCCGCCTGGCGACGACGTGGTCGTGTCCGGCGGAGGCGATCGCGGCGAGCTGCCACGGGCCGAGTTCACGGCCCGCCACGACCGCGGGGTCGCCGACCGAGGCATCCTCACCGGCCCTGCGGACGTTCGCGCCGACGAGCGGTGCGCGCGTGATCGTCACCCACGCGGGCGGTGCGCTGCCCGGCAGCGCTCCGGCGAGCCCGAGCTCGGTGTGCTCGAGGGGCACGACGGTGTCGGCCTGCGACGGCATCGGGGCGCCCGTCATGATGCGGACGGCCTCGCCGGGCGCGAGCGGCGGGTCGTCGGCGGAGCCGGCGGCGACGTCGGCGACGACCCTGAGCCTGGCACCCGCCTGCGCGTCGGCGGCGCGCACCGCGTACCCGTCCATCGCCGAGTTGTCGAACAGCGGAATCGGCCACCGCGTGACGACCGTCTCGGCGAGCACGGCGCCGAGCGCCTCGTCGAGCGGCAGGCGCACCGTCTCGAGCACCGGCAGTCGCGACGCGACGTGCTCGCGGTACTCGTCGAGGTCGAGTGCGGCGGCGCTCACCGCGCGGGTGCTTCCGACGGGCGGGACATGCTCCCACGCTAGCGCCAGGGCCGCCCGCGCGGGGCGACTCAGCGCTGCAGGGCGGCGATCACCGCGCCGAGCGCCACGAGGGCGATGATCGCGACGAGGCCCCAACGGCGGATCTGCACCGCCAGGAGGGCGTGCGAGAGGCGCCGACGCGGACGCCGGCGCCTCTTCGCACGCTCAGTGGACATACTCAGACGATACCGGGCACGATCAGGCCGCTCGTGGCCGTGCGGGCGCGCTCGAAGCGGGCGGCGACGTCGGCCCAGTTCACGACCTCCCAGAACGCCTTCACGTAGTCGGCGCGGACGTTCTTGTAGTCGAGGTAGTAGGCGTGCTCCCACACGTCGAGCTGCAGCAGCGGGGTGACGCCCAGGGGCGCGTTGCCCTGCTGGTCGAAGAGCTGGAACACGACCGGGCGTGCGCCCACGGAATCCCACGCGAGCACCGACCAGCCGGAGCCCTGCACGCCGAGGGCGGTCGCACCGAAGTGCGCGCGGAACGCGTCGAGCGAGCCGAAGGCGTCCTCCAGGGCGGCCGCGAGCTCGCCCTCGGGGGCGCCGCCGCCGTCGGGCGACATGTTCTGCCAGAAGACGCTGTGGTTGATGTGGCCGCCGAGGTTGAACGCGAGGTCCTTCTCGAGCTTGTTCACGTTCGCCAGGTTGCCCGTCGCCCGCGCCTCGGCGAGCTGCTCGAGCGCGGTGTTCGCGCCCGTCACGTACGCCTGGTGGTGCTTCGAGTGGTGCAGCTCCATGATGGTCGCCGAGATGTGCGGGGCGAGCGCCGCGTAGTCGTACGGCAGGTCGGGCAGGGTGTACGTCGACATGAGAGTCGTCTCCTTTTCGCGGGATGGCCGCGCGCGGGTGCACGCGGCCGTGATTCAGAGTTCGGATGCCCCGGGGTCGAGGCTGAGGAAGCGGCGGTCGTGGTAGACGAGCGGGGGAGCGGCCGGGCCGGGGATCACTTCGAGCACCTCGGCGACCACGAGGGTCGAGCTGCCGACCGGCACGAGCTGCAGCGCGCGGCAGCGGAACGCCGCCCGGGCGTCAGCGAGCACGGGCTCGCCCGTCGGCAGTCGGGTCCACCCCTGCTCGGGCGTGAAGCGCGGCGCGCCCGAGCGGGCGAACGCCCGCGCCACGTCGACCTGGTGGTCGGCGAGGAGCTGCACGACGAAGGTGTCCGCACCGAGCAGCGCACCCGCAGACCCCGTCGCACGGGTCACCGAGAACGAGAGCACGGGCGGGTCGGCCGCGACCGACGCGAGACTCGATGCGGTGAGGCCGACGGGGCCCGTCGCGCTCGCCGCGGAGACGAGGGCGACCCCGGCCGGATGCACGCGGAACGCGGCCTTGAAGTCGTCGCCCCGCGCGGCGATCGCGGGATCGACCGGTTCGGTGAGCGCGGTGTGCCGGGCGGGGTTCACTCGTGCCCGCCCTGCGGCGCCAGTGCGGCGACGATCGGGTGGTCGTAGGGCAACGGTCCCGTCTTCGCGGCGCCGCCCGGCGAACCGAGGGGTGCGCGGCCGTCGACCGAGATCTCGAAGAACTCGACGTTGGCCTTGTAGTAGTCGGCCCACTCGCCGGGCAGGTCGTCCTCGTAGTAGATCGCCTCGACGGGGCAGACGGGTTCGCAGGCGCCGCAGTCGACGCACTCGTCGGGGTGGATGTAGAGCGACCGCTCACCCTCGTAGATGCAGTCGACGGGGCATTCGTCGATGCACGCCTTGTCCTTGAGGTCGACGCAGGGGAGGGCGATCACGTAGGTCACAGGATCACTCCGGGGATGGAACGCATGCGACCAGCCTAAAACCTCAAGTAGCCTTGAAGTCCAATCGAGGGGAATCACGGCATGGCGGAGCAC
Organism: Agromyces sp. NPDC058126; assembly: GCF_042884595.1. Lineage (NCBI taxonomy): Bacteria > Bacillati > Actinomycetota > Actinomycetes > Micrococcales > Microbacteriaceae > Agromyces > Agromyces sp. NPDC058126. Next base: position 33,773 of record NZ_JBHVTS010000003.1, read on the forward strand.
GAGGTGAGGGGCGAGGTCGAGGCATCCGCCGCGCTCGCCGAAGACGCGACCGGGTCGATCGACGCGGTCGATCCCGCCGATCCCGTCCACCCGAAGCACGCGCCCGACGAGCTCCTCACCGTCGGCGAGATGAGCCGGCGGACGGGCGTCGCGCCCTCGGCGCTGCGCTTCTACGAGGAGCTCGGCCTCATCGCCTCCCGGCGCACGGCCGGCAACCAGCGCCGCTACCCGCGGCACATGCTGCGCCGGGTCTCGCTCGTCGTCGTCGCGAAGCGCCTCGGGATCCCGCTCGGCGACGTCCAGCAGGCCTTCGAGCACGTCCCGCTCGATCGCACGCCGAGCCACGAGGACTGGCAGCGGGCCTCCCGAAGGTGGAAGCGACGGCTCGAGGAGCGTCGCCTCGGCATCGAACGGCTCGAACGCGAGCTCACGGGCTGCATCGGCTGCGGATGCCTCTCGATGAAGGCCTGCGGCCTCCTCAACCCCGACGACGCCCTGGGCGACGACGGCGCCGGCCCGCGACGGCTGGACGTGCCCGAGGGCGATCACGAGCAGCCCTGACGGTCAGGAACCCACCGCGCGGCAGGCGAGGTGCAGGGCGAGACGGACCTCGGGGTCGCCCATGTCGACGCCGAGCAGCTCCTGCACGCGCTGAATGCGCATCGACACCGTGTTGCGGTGCAGGCCCAGCGCCGCCGCGGTCGGCGCGATGCCCGACTCGTGGTCGAGGTAGCTCGACAGCGTGGCCAGCAGCTCGCCCCCGGCCCCCTCGAGCGGGGCCAGCAGCGACCGCGCGGCGGGCACGAAGGTGTCGTTGCCCGTCCAGGCGAGCAGGAGCTGCTCGAGGCCGAGGCCGTCGACGCGGACGAACCAGCCCGTCGCCGAGCGGTTGACGGCGATCCGTGCGGCATCCGCCGCCTCGCTCAGCGAGACCGTGAGCCCGGCCGCGCCGCTCTCGAGGGAGCCGACGCCCGTCGCGACGTTGAAGCCGCGGCGGACCGCGGCGTGCAGCTCGCGGAGGGCCGCGACGTGCGTCTCGATCTGCGACGGCGTCGGCGCCTCGGTGAAGCTCAGCCAGCCGCTCACGCCGCGCCCCGTCGTGGTGGCGTGCGAGTCGCCGGCGATGCGGCCGAGCTCGCCGGTGACCGTGCGCAGCAGCTGGAACGGCTCCACTCGGGACCGGCCCACCATGCGGAACGCCAGGTGGTAGCCGCTCGTGCGCCAGCCGCGTTCGAGCATTCGCCGCTCGACGTCCGCGTCGGGGGCGCCCCGCAGGTCGACGAAGTCGCGCAGCACCCCCGAGGAGACCGCGACGTCGTTGACGGCGGCGACCTCGTCGATCATGATGCGCGCGGCCACCGCGGGCATCGCCACCTCGGCGGCGACGCCGAGCGCACCCAGTTGGGGATCGCTCAGGCCGTCGCCGAAGAACGCGACCCGGAGACCCGCCCGGCTCGGGCTGTCGACCCGCACCGAGGCCGCGGTGCCGCGGCCCGCACGGGCGAGGTCGACCCACGGCGCGAAGTCGATCGCCGCGTGCACCTCGGGGCGGAGCGAGCCGCCCGCCTCGAGCAGCACCCCCTCGGAATCGATGAGCGCGATGCCGTGGCCCACGCTCGAGGAGAGGTGCCGCAGCAGGTCGGGAAGGCCCTCGGCGTGGTACTCGATCGACTGCGCGACCTTGCGCACGTAGCCGAGCGTGAGCGCGTCGCGCGCCTCGAGCAGCTGCCAGCAGGCCTTGGCCAGCGCGACCGGGCGGTCGACGTGGAGCAGCACGAGGCCGATCCGCTCGGCGAGCCGGATCGTGCCGGCGCCGAAGCGCTCGGCGTCGATGACCGCGAGGGCGACGTACCCGCGATCGTGCACGCGCCGCACCAGCGCGTCCTGCTGCCACGGCGTCGTCGCGGGCGCCGCCGTCAGGATCGCGATCCGGTCGGTGCCGTCGGGCGAAAGCTCCGACTCGAGGGACTCGATGTCGACGCCGTGCCACTCGCGATCCTCGTCGCCGGCGACGACCCGCACGCCGCCGGCGCCGGGATGCGCGAGGAGCGCGGACATGCGCAGTCGTTCGCTCATCGCGCCCCGTCCAGTTCGGCGAGGCCGTAGACCGAGGGCATGACGCGCGCGAGCCGCTCGGGGGAGGCATGCCACCACTCGGGTGCCGGCAGTTCGAGCACGGCCACGTTGCGGGCGAGCATCAGGTCGGTGACCTCGAGGATGTCGCGGGAGAGCGCGTCGAGCACGACGATGATCGCCGGGGCCGACGATTCGAGGCGGCCGTCGGAGACGAAGGCCAGCGACTCCGACCTCGTGATCACCCGCTGCACCTCGCCGCCGAGCCCCGCGATCTCGACCGAGTTCACGTGCGGGTCACGGGCATCGGCGTCGACGGCGGTGATCCGCCCCTCGCCGAGCACCCGGCCGCCGAGGCTCGCGGCGAGCTGCTCGAGCGGAGCCGACACGGCCGCCTGGAACGCGAGCCCGAGCTCGAGCGCGCGCCGCGTGCCGCCGAGCACCGAGTGCTCGACGAGGTCGCCGACCATGAACCCGGCGAAGACCGTGCCGCCCGCACCGCCGGCCTGGATCGTCGCCGAGCGGATGACCCGTTCGAGGTCGACGGCGCGATCGGTCTGCACGAGTGCGACGCCGCCGGCGCCCGTGTCGCACGCGGCGACGATGCCGGGCACGCGATCGACGAGCAGCGACATCTGGTCGAGGCCGGGCACCGCGCGCCCGGTGAGATCGGCGTCGACGACGACGCGCTCGTCGGCGAGGGCGAGGGGCGTGAGCCCGTTGAGGCCCCCGCCCTCGAGCGAGCACACCGCCGGCACCCGCACACCGAGCCACCGTTCGACCGCTGCGACGAGCGGGGCGAACGGCGCCTCACCCGGCAGCCGCTCGCCGAGCAGCATGGTCGACCCCACGAAGGCCGCACCGAGGCAGGGCGTGCTCGGGTCGAGCTCGTCGACGTCGTGCAGCGTGATCGGCCAGCGCTCGGGCGCGGCCAGCGCCAGCTCGAGCATCGTCGTGGTGCCGCCCCCACCCGAGCCGAGCAGCGCGAACCCCCGCGCGAGCGCGGGCAGCTGCGCCAGCTCGAGGGTCGTCGCCATGCCCCAAGCCTAGGCTCGGGCGGCGCCGACCCGCTCGGCCTCGACGGGGACGAAGGGCTCGTCGAGGCCGAAGGCCGCGGGGCCGAACGCGGCCAGCGCCTCCGGCGTCCGCATCATCCCCGGCGTCGAGATGCCGAGCACGCGCACGCGCTGGCCGTAGCGCAGTCCCTCGGTCGTGATGGGCTCGGCCGTCTCGTGGTCGACGACGCAGATGAGGTCGGGGACGATGGCGACGACCTCGCCGCCGCGCCGCGCGATGAGGTTCTCGTTCTGGAAGGAGATCTCGAACACCTCGTCGTCGGCCGGGTCGAGCGGCGAGATCAGGGCGCGCCCCTTGGCGAAGCCCTCGGTCGTTCGCCGTTCGACGTCGGTCACCTTGCCGACGAAGAGCTCGCGCACCTCCGAGTACAGCGTCGGGGCGAGGGTCGCCGCGATCGCGTCGAACGGCGAGCGGTGCTCCTCCCGGGCGAGCCGGATGCTCCGTCCGAGCGCCAGCGCCATCGAGATGGTGCGCGGCACCGCGGTGCGCTTCACGTCGGCGCCGCTCATCGCGTACTCGGCGATGTGCCCGACGCCGCCGAGGCGGATCGTGATGCCCCGGGCGAGCCATTCCATCTGCCGGTCGTCGTCACCGGTGTCGATGATGACCTGCTCGCCGCGTTCGCCCGCGAGCGCCAGGGGCGAGCCGTGCACCCCGTAGACCGCGAAGGTCTCCATCGACAGCTCGGGGAACGCGCGGCCCATGCCGTCGGCGTCGACCACAGGGAGCCCCGTCTCGGCGGCGACCACGAGCGGGATCATCGAGTTGATGCCGCCGCACTCGATCGGCATCGTGGCATCCGCCCGCCGGCCGAGGTGCTCCTCGAGCGTGCGCAGCGCGAGGCTCGGCTCGGTGCCCGCCGGGATCTTCTCGACCATGACGGTCGGGGCGCCCATCTGCGCGGTCGGGATCACGAAGAGGTCGTCCGCGAGCTCGTCGGGGTCGAGGATTGTGATCGCGCCGTCGCCGAGCACCCGTTCGACGAGCATCTTGCCGATGTAGGGGTCGCCGCCGCCGCCCGTGCCGAGCAGGGTCGCCCCGCGCGCGAGGTCGGGCAGGTCGGCGGCCGTCAGCTGCCAGCTCACGCCGCCGCCTCCTCGATCGCGTCGACGCTGCCGTCGAAGCGGTGGGCAGGCAGCTCGTAGCCGAAGTACCCGGGACCGACCATGGCGAGCGCCTCGGCCGAGTGCCAGCGCTCGTCGCTGGGCGCGCTGATCACCCGCACGCGCTGGCCGTAGCGCAGCGCCTCGGTGGTGATGGGCTCGCCCGTGTCGTGCTCGAGCACCATGATGAGGTCGGGCGTCGTCGCCAGCGCGCGTCCGTCGAGCTCGGCGATCAGGTGCTCGTTCTGGAACGAGAGCTCGAGCGAGGCATCCGCCCCGTCGATGCGCGCCCGGCCGCGGGCGAAACCGGTCGTCGTCGCCCGTTGCACGTCGACGACCTTGCCGGCGAAGAGCTCGCGCCCGCCGAGGAGGGCGACGACCGCGTCGACGGGGTCGACCTTCTCGTCGCGGGCCGACGCGATCGTGCGGCCGATCTCCACGCAGAGCGAGAGGGAGTCGGGGACGAGCGCCTCGCGGGCCTGCACGCCCGACATCGAGAATCCCGAGATCATCACCGAGCAGCCCATCTCGACGCAGGCGACGCGCGCGATCCGCTCCGTCCACCCGTTGTCGACCGTGTGCAGCACGCCGACGTTGCCCTTCTCGTCGCTGAAGGCGAGCGGCGAGGCGGTGATGCCGGAGAGGGTGGGCAGCACCATCTGCAGCTCGGGGAACGCCCGGCCCATGCCGTCGGCATCGAGGAGCGGGAGCCCGAGCGCTGCGGCGGCGGCGATCGGGATCGTCGAGTTCACCCCGCCGACCTCGGCGCAGGCGATGTGCGTCACCGGCCGGCGGAGGTACGCGCCGAGCGCGTGCACGGGTGCGGTGACCTCGTCGAGGCTCGGGAGCTTCTCGACCATGACGGTCGGCGCCCCCATCATCGCGACGGTGAGCACGACCGCGTCGTCGGGCAGCTCGTCGAGCCCGACGACCGTGACGTCGCCGTGGGCGCGCAACGCCTGCGTCGCGAGGAGTGCGCCGATGTAGGGGTCGCCGCCGCCGCCGGTGCCGAGCACGGCGGCGCCGCGCGCGAGGCCGGGGATGTCCCCGGCGGTGATCGTCCAGCTCATCTCACGCCCCCATGTCGAGGTCGCCGACCGCCTTGACGCGGATGCGCGTGGCGTTGCCGGGGAGGTACGGGATCGGCACCTCGTCGAAGTCGACGATCGAGACCGTGCGCGGGGCGGCGCCGGCGGCGACCGCCTTGTCGATCGCCTCGGCGCGCACCTCGGCGATGGCCTGCTCGCGGCGACCGGGCTCGATCGCGTAGACCTTGTCGATCTCGCCGCCGACCTGGGCGATCGAGGCGCCGATCGCGTTCGCGACGGCGTAGTTCTCGGGCCGGTGGACGGTGCCGAAGAGCATGAGCTCGTCGGGCAGCAGGATCGAGCCGCCGCCGACGGCGGCGACCGCGATCGGCTCGGGGGAGGTGCGCATCCGATCGACCGCCTCGGCGACCCGCTCGGCGATGCGCGCGAGCACTCGCTCGATGAGCGCCGGGTCGAGATGGGCGACCTTCGCCGGATCGCCGACCTCGGCCCGGCCTGCGGCGACCGCGATGTCGGTCGCCGTGAGCGTCGAGCCGCCGAACACGAGCGCCTCGCTCGTGAGTCGGTAGCCCACCGACTCGGGGCCGACCTCTCCGGTCTCGACGTCGACGATGCTGCCGCCGCCGATGCCGAGCGAGAGCACGTCGGGCATGCGGAAGTTCGTGCGGATTCCCGCGACCTTCACCTCGTTCGCCGTCTCGCGGGGGAAGCCGTTGATCAGCAGGCCGATGTCGGCGGTGGTGCCGCCGACATCGACGACCGCGCAGGTCGCGAGGCCGCTGGTGACCGCGGCACCGCGCATCGAGTTCGTCGGCCCCGAGGCGAAGGTGGCGACGGGGTAGAGGCGCACGTAGTCCTCGTCCATCAGGGTGCCGTCGTTCTGGCTGAGGAAGATCGGCGCCTCGATGCCCTGCTTGCGCACGGCGGCGGTGAGGCCGTCCACGATCTCCGAGGCGAGCTCGCGGAGCGCCGCGTTGATGATGGTGGCGTTCTCGCGCTCGAGCAGGCCGATGCGGCCGATCTCGTGCGACAGCGAGATCGCCACGTCAGGACCGAGCTCCTCGGCGAGGATGCGCCCCGCCTCGACCTCCAGGTCGTGGTTGACCGGGCTGAACACGGAGGAGATCGCGACCGAGCGGATGCCGTTCGCCTTCATGTCCGCGGCATGCCCGCGGAGCTCCTCGGGGTCGAGCGGGGAGATCGGGCGTCCGTCGAACTCGTAGCCGCCGTGCGCGAGGTAGCTCTTGGCGCTGATCGCCTCGGTGAGCGGTTCGGGCCAGTCGACGAGGGGCGGCAGCGCCTTCGTGGCTGGGAGGCCCAGCCGCAGCGCGGCGGTCGGCGCGAGCCGCTTGGCCTGGACGAGCGCGTTGATGAAGTGGGTCGTGCCGATCATCACGGCGTCGATGTCGGCGCCGGCGAAGTCGTGGCCCGATCGCAGGTCCTCGATCGCCTGGACGATCCCGCTCGTGACGTCGGGGGTGGTGGAGTGCTTGACGCCCGCGAGTACTCGCGTGCCGTCCATGAGCACTGCGTCGGTGTTGGTGCCGCCGACGTCGATGCCGATATGCATGGTTCTCGCTTTCTGGGTGGTGCGTGCGATGCGGAGGAGAAGGAGGTCGTCAGACGGTGAGCTGCTCGACGGGAGCCTCGTCCTGCTGGGTGCGGGCGGTGCCGATGCCCTTCACCCAGCCGAGCCGGCCGGCGATGATGTAGAGCACCATCGACACGATGAGCGAGAGCACCGGCGGGATGCCCCAGGTGACGAAGTAGCCGACGAGGGCGGAGACGAGCCAGATCACGATCGTCGCGGGGACGATGCGCGGTGCCGTCGAGGGCAGGCGACCCGACTCGCGCGTCTCGTCGAGCTCGCCGCGCCAGCGCTTGACCACGAAGTACTCGGCGACCATGATGCCCGCGATCGGCGGGAACGCGACGCCCAGGATGATGAGGAACTCGGTGAACTGGCCGAGGATGCCGACGGCCGCGAGCACGGAGCCGACGACGCCGAGCACGATCGTGGTGGTGACGCGGTGCAGGTTCTTGTTGAACGCCGTGGAGATGAAGTTCACGAGGCCGAGGGTCGACGAGTAGAGGTTCCAGTCGTTGATCTTCAGGGTGCCGGTGATGACGATGATGAGCCCGACGAAGCCGATCGAGGAGGTCACGATCGCGACGATGTTGCCGGATGCCGCGGCGTGGGCCAGCAGGACGCCGGCGAGGCCGATGACGAACTCGCCGAGGGAGACACCGACCACGGTCTGCTTGATGACGTCCGCCTTCGAGCGGTTGAAGCGCGTCATGTCGGCCGTGATGATCGCGCCGACGATGAGGCCGCCGGCGACGATGCCGGTGCCCTGCCAGACGGTCATGGTCGGTCCGGGGGCGGGTCCCGTGAGGAGCTCGACGAGGTCGTGGTTCGCGAGCTCGCTGATCACCGACCAGCCGACGAGGATGAGGAAGAGCGGCACCGTGATGTTCGCGAGCCACTGCATGCCCTTGAACCCGAAGGCCACGATCGCGGTCACGGCGAGGCCGAAGATGAGGCTCCACGCCCACGTGGGCATCACGCCCGGCATCAGGACGTCGAGCGACTCCGCCGAGATTGCGCTCTGGATGCCGAACCAGCCGATGAGGCTGATGCCGATCGCGAGGCCGACGAGCGAGGCGCCGATCTCGCCGAAGCCGGTCCACCGGGCGAGGAGTGCGGTGTTGAGGCCCTCCTTCTGTCCGATGATGCCGACGATGCACATGATCACCTCGAGGATGATCGAGCCGAGGAGGAGCGCCAGTGCCGCCTCCCCGAACGTCATGCTGTAGCCGAGCGTCGCGCCGAGGAGGAACTGGGAGAGTGCGGAGACCTGCCCGAATCGCTGCACTGCGATGCCGAACCAGGGTTTCTGCGCCGATGGGGTGACACGGGAGAGAGCGAAGTCGTCTGCGTGAGCCATGCGAGCCATGAGGGTCCTTCTGCGTGGGGGAGGGTTTCCGCTCACGGTAGTCAGGGGCCTCGGCCGCGCCAATGTGCAGATTGCATCAATCGCGCGACGAATGCAGCACTCTGCACAATTCTCGCCCGGATTCGTCGGTCGAGGAGCGTCGGCGGAAGGGCTCACATCGGGTGCCCGATCGTCCAGATGCGGCACGTCGTTCGGATGACTTTCACAGGAAGAAGTGAGGTTCCGTCCAGAACCTCTCGGCAGACTGGCCACTTCGCCCGGGCGCCCCCGCGTCCGAGGAACGTCGACCGAAGGCCAGCCCGTGTCCGCGCAGGCAGGCCGCCCATGTGAAAGTCATGCAGAACCAGTCTTCTTCTTCGAACACCCCCGACCTCCCCACCCCCGAATCCGGCATGAGCCGCCGTGAGCGCCGAGTGCGCCGCCGCTGGCGCCGGGGCCCGATCATCGCCGCCGGGGCCGTCGTCGCCGTCGGCGCCCTGGTCGGCTCGGGCTTCGCCGTGCAGTCGGCCGTGGCCGCGCAGAACGACAGCATCGCCGCGACGGCCGAGCTCAGCGCCGCCACCGACCTGCGCGTCGAGCAGCTCGGCTCCCACGCCAACATCCTCGAGGCGCGCGCGGTCAAGACCGCCGAAGACACCTTGAGCGGCGCCCAGGACACCCTCTCCGCCGCCAAGGGCAAGGCCGACGCCACCGCGCTGGCCTCGTCGGTCGCCGCGCTCGCCGACTACCGCCTGCTCGCGCCGGAGCGGGTCTTCGAACTCGCCGAGACGACCGTCGCGCACACCACCACGGTGAAGAAGGCCATCGCCACCGCCGACCGCGTCGAGGCCGAGAAGAAGGCCGCCGCCGAGGCCGCCGCCCGTGCCGCCGCCGAGGCCGCCGCAGCCGAAGCGGCCGCCGAGGAGTCGGAGTCGTCGGGCGGCGGGTCGCGTCCGAGCGGCCCCGCCAACCCGAGCGGCGCGCAGGCGATCGCCCGCGACATGCTCGCGGCCCGCGGCTGGGGCGACGACCAGTTCGGATGCCTCGTGTCCCTCTGGGACCGTGAGTCCGGCTGGAACGTCTACGCCGAGAACCCCTCGAGCGGCGCCTACGGCATCCCGCAGGCACTGCCCGGCTCGAAGATGGGCTCGGCCGGTGCCGACTGGGCGACGAACGCCGCCACGCAGATCGCCTGGGGCCTCGGCTACATCTCCGACCGCTACGGCAGCCCGTGCGGCGCGTGGGACCACTCGGAGGCGAACGGCTGGTACTGACCCGCATCGCGGAGACCCGCTGACGCACGAAAGGGCCGCGGCAGACTCACGTCTGCCGCGGCCCTTCGGCGTATCGGTGGGACTACGCCACGGTCTCCGCGTCGCGCTTCGGAAGCTTCCAGCCGGGGCGCACGAAGTGGCACGTGTACCCGTTCGGGTAGCGCTCGAGGTAGTCCTGATGCTCGGGCTCGGCCTCCCAGAACGGCCCGGCGGGCGACACCTCGGTGGTCGCCGGCCCCGGCCAGAGCCCGGAGGCGTCGACGTCGGCGATCGTGTCGCGCGCGACGCGGTCCTGCTCCTCGTTCGTCGGGAAGATCGCCGAACGGTAGCTCGTGCCGATGTCGTTGCCCTGGCGGTTCTTCGTCGACGGATCGTGGATCTGGAAGAAGAACTCGAGCAGCTCGCGGTAGCTCACCGTCTCGGGGTCGAACACGATCTCGATCGCCTCGGCGTGCGTGCCGTGATTGCGGTAGGTCGCGTTCGGCACGTCGCCGCCGGTGTAGCCCACGCGGGTGTCGAGCACTCCGGGGCGCTTGCGGATCAGATCCTCCACACCCCAGAAGCACCCGCCGGCGAGGATGGCGGTCTCGGTACGTTCGCTCATGGTCTCTCCTGGTCTCTCCGGCCGCGTCCGCGGCCATCATCTGCAACAACGGCGGGGTGGCCGCTGTTCCGCAGCACTCGCTAGCCTGACATAGTGATGGCGCGAGAGTCCGGTTCATTCTGGCAGGCGGTGGTCCGCCGGGGCGAACGCGTCTGGCAATGGGCACTCCGGCTCACGCCGGTGCAGGCGATCGTCCGGTACTTCAGCCTCCACGGCCCGATGCTCGCCGACAGCGTGACCTACCGTGCGTTGTTCTCCGTGTTCGCGGGCGTCTTCCTCGGATTCGCCGTCGCGGGGGTCTGGCTCGCCGGTCGGCCCGAGGCCATCGAGGCGCTCGTCGAGGCCCTCGACGCGGTGATCCCCGGGCTCGTGGGCGAAGACGGCCTGATCACCCCCGACCAGCTCGTACAGCCCGTGACGTTGAGCGTCGCAAGCGTCCTCGCGCTCGGCGGCCTCGTCGGCGCGGCGATCGGCGCGATCGGGTCGCTCCGGGTCGCGTTCCGCGAGCTCGCCGAGCAGCCCGACGATCCGAGGTTCTTCGGCTGGCTGATGTTCCGCGACTTCGTGTTCGCGATCGCCTTCGGCGCCGCGTTCGCCGTCTCGGCGATCATCATGGTGGCCAGCACCGCGGCCCTCGGCACGATGTTCGACTGGCTGGGGGTCTCGACGAGATCGCCCTGGTTCGATGCGCTCACGCGCACCGTGTCGGTGATGCTGGCGTTCGCCATCGACTCCTGCGCGATCGCGGCGATGTTCCGGCTGCTGTCCGGGATCCGCGTGCGCGCCCGCTCGCTCTGGCGGGGCGCGCTCGTCGGCGGGCTCGGCCTCACCGGCCTCCAAGTGCTCTCGGGCCTGTTCGTCGGGGGAGCGATGGCCAACCCGCTGCTCGCCTCCTTCGCCACGCTCATCGCCCTCCTCATCTGGCTCAACCTCTCGAGTCAGGTCATCCTGATCGCGGGGGCCTACATCGTCGCCGACCACCGCGTCGTCACCGCGCGCGCGGGCGAGTCCTGAGTCGCGGCGTTCGGCGACGCGGTTCGATCTCGACGTCCGAGTCGGCGCCCCTGCAGAATGGGGCGCATGCCGTCCGTGCTCCAGATCGTCCGCTCCGTGGTCTCGCCGATCACCCGCACCCGTGCCTTCCGCTGGGCGGCCCCGTGGCTGCTGCCGCCGATCGAGCGCGTCGTCGCGGCACTGAGCGGCGGCAGGGTGCAGTTGAGCGCCCTGCTCGTGCCGTCGCTCGTCCTGCACACCACGGGCGCGCGATCGGGCGAGCCGCGCGAGACGGCGCTCATGTACACCCCCGACGGCGTCGGGAGGGCCATCGTCGCCGGCACGAGCTTCGCCCGCGACCGCCATCCCGCCTGGACGTACAACCTGCTCGCGGACCCCGACGCCGCGATCACGGTGCGCGGTCGCCGGATGCGGGTCCGGGCGAGCCTCATCGGCGACGACGAGCGCGACACCGCCTGGGCGCGCATCGAGGCGCAGTGGCCGGGCTACCGAGGCTACGAGCGCGAGTCGGGCCGGGTGGTGCGCCTGTTCCGACTGCAGCCGCTCGCCGATCCCCGAAGCTGAGCGACCCTCGGGGCCCCGGTCGCCGAGTCTCGAAGCCCCGGCCCCCGAGTCCCGAAGCTGAGCGAGCCTCGAGAGCAGGGCGTAGGCTCGAGCCATGTGCAGGAACATCCACACCCTTCACAATTTCGAGCCGGCCGCGACCGACGACGAGGTGCACGCCGCCGCGCTGCAGTTCGTCCGCAAGGTGAGCGGTTCGACGAAGCCCTCCAAGGCCAACGCGGAGGCGTTCGACCGGGCCGTCGTCGAGATCGCCCACATCACGAGACACCTGCTCGACGACCTCGTCACACAAGCGCCGCCGAAGGATCGTGAGGTCGAGGCGGCGAAGGCGCGGGCCAGAGCCGCCGTCAGGTACCAGCGCGTGCCCGCCTGAGCGCTGCGCGCGCCTGCTGCGCTCCCCGCCGCGACGGAGTAGCGTCGCAGCCATGGCCGGCGACGCGATCGAGCTCACTGTCCCAGGACCGCACGGCGACCGCACGGTGCGCCTGTCGAGTCCGACGCGCGTGATCTGGCCCGAGGCCGGCGTCACGAAACGCGAACTCGCCGAGTACCTCGTCGCCGTGGGCGACGCCTTCGTCGAGGCGAACGGCGACCGGCCGGTCTCGCTCCAGCGCTTCCCCGGAGGCATCGACGGCGAGCAGTTCTTCTCCAAGAACCCGCCGAAGGGCGCACCCGAGTGGGTGCGATCCGTCACGGTCACCTACCCGAGCGGGCGCCGGCATCCGCAGCTCGTGCTCGATGAGCCCGCCGCCGCGGTCTGGGCGGCGCAGATGAACACGATCGTCTTCCACCCCTGGGCGTCGCGCGCCGACCGCTCGGACCTCCCCGACGAGCTCCGCATCGACCTCGACCCGCAGCCCGGCACCGGCTTCACGGAGGCCGTGCCGGTCGCGCTCGCCCTCCGAGAGCTCCTCGAGGAGGTCGGGCTCACGGGGTACGTCAAGAGCTCGGGGAGTCGCGGCATCCACGTCTTCGCGCCCATCGAGCCCGAGCACGAGTTCCTCGACGTGCGTCACGCGGTGATCGCCCTCGGCCGCGAGCTCGAGCGCCGCCTGCCCGACGAGGTGACGACGAACTGGTGGAAGGAGGAGCGGGGCGACCGCATCTTCATCGACTACAACCAGGCGAACCGCGACCGCACGATGGCGGGGGCCTACAGCCCGCGACCGACGCCCGCGGCGACCGTCTCCTGCCCGCTCGAGTGGAGCGAGCTCGAGCGCACCGATCCCACCGTGCACACCGTCCGCACCGTGCCGGCCCGCCTCGCCGAGCAGGGCGACCCGTGGGCGGGCATGCACGACAAGCCGGGGCGCATCGACACCCTGCTCGAGTGGTGGCGGCGCGACCTCGACGACGGGCTCGGCGAGCTGCCGTTCCCGCCCGACTTCCCGAAGATGCCGGGGGAGCCGATGCGGGTGCAGCCGAGCCGGGCGAAGAAGCCCGACGGCGACTCAGCCGACTGACGGGGCGCCGGTGCCGCCGCCGAGCTCCGCCACCGCCGCGTAGCCGGGGATCGTGAGCGCCGTCGACCCCGGCGGGATGCCTCGGCGGACCTCTTCCAGCACGGATCCGAGCGCGGCGAGCGCCGCCCGGAACAGCAGGGACCCCGTGCTCACCCGGGCGACCCCGAGCTCGCCGAGCGCACGGACGCTGCGGCCGGGCTGCGCGAGCACGTTCAGGGGAGCGGCGACGCCCTCCGCGAGTTCGGCGACGGTGCGGTCGTCGAGGGCGCCCGGCACGAAGATCCCCGAGGCGCCGGCATCGAGGTAGCGTCGTGCCCGCTCGAGGCTCGCCGTCGCCCGTTCCGCGACGGCGCCCGCATCGGCGGGGGCGTCGACCCAGAATCCGTCGGTGCGCGCATTGAGGTACACCCCGGGCGCGGCAGCGGCGACGGCGGCGACCTTCGCGGCGAAGACCGCGGGAGCGACGAACCGGCCGTCGGCGGTCGAGTCCTCGAGGTTCACCCCGACCACGCCGAGGCCGGCGAGCTCGGCGACGAGTTCGGCGACCGCGACGGGATCGTCAGAGAACCCCGACTCCAGGTCGACGGTCACGGTGATCCCCACCGCGGTGAGGCGACGGGCGAGCTCGATCGTCGGGACGAGCGTCGCGCCGGCTCCGTCCTCCTCGCCGGCCGCGACGGCGACGCCGAGGCTCGTCGTCCCGACGACCGCGGCCCCCTGCTCGACGAGCCATCGTGCGGAGGCGAGATCCCAGGCGTTCGGCAGCAGCAGCGGATCGCCCGCGCGGTGCAGCGCCGCGAACCCGGCCGGGCTCAGCACGCCGGCTCCCGGAGCGCGTCGACGACCGCGGCGGCGATCGCGACAGCGTGCGGCGACGCCGGGCAGCGGCGCGGGCCGGCACCGAAGGCGAGCACGCGGGCCGGCGACCCCTCGGTCGCGTCGCGATCGGGGCCGTCGAGTCGGAGCTCGACGAGGGGAGCCGCGCCGTCATCGCCGGGCGTCTCGCCTCCGTTCGTCGGTGCGACGCGGCGGGTGGCGACGACGGGCGGCGCGTGGCGGAGGACGTCGTCGATGAGCTGCCCGGTCGTCGCCTCCGGCGACTCGGCGGCCCGGTGCAGCACCGCGGCGATGAGCCCGCCGGTCGCAGCGTGGGCCTGCACGAGCAGCTGCGCGTCGAGCGCCGCACGGCGTCCCGCCGGAACCGCGCAGAGCAGCCGCTCCGCCGCCGCGTTCACGACGGCGGCGTCCGCGTCGTCGACGACGCCGACCGCGTAGGGCACCGCCACGGTCGCGGCATCCTCGGGGGCGGCGGCGCCGTCGGCGACGCCCAGCGCGGCGGCGAGCGTGAGCACGGGGATGCGGCGCGCGATCTCGGAGGCGTCGCGACCGTCGGCACGGGCCGCCCGCGCCCGCGCTCCCGCGTCGCGGGCGAGTCGCGCGGGATCGAGCTCCGCGAGGCGTGATTCGATCGAGGTGCGGCGCTCGTCGTGCACGGGCCCGTTGACGAACCGGGATGCCCCGCTCCGCAGCCGCTCGAAGGCGTTCGCGCCGGGCTCGGCCTCCGGGACGAGCCAGGCGGGGTCGTGGAGGATTCGCGCGACGTCGGCACGATCGTGGATGACGGACATGCTCCGACGCTACGGCGCCGATCGTTCGTCGGGCGTCGAAGTGTCGTCGTCGTATCGTGAAGGCATGGACGGTGACGCCGATCTCTCGATCCCGGCCCGGTTGATGGGCGAACCGGCGCGCGCGGCGATGCTCGTCGCCCTGCTCGACGGCCGCGCACTGCCGGCGGGCGAGCTCGCGAAGATCGCGCGGGTGTCGGCGGCGACCGCGAGCGCGCACCTGGCCCGGCTCGTCGACGGCGGGCTCCTGCGGGCCCGCTCGCTCGGCCGCCACCGCTACTTCGAGCTCGCGGGGTCCGAGGTCGCCGACGCGGTCGAGGCGCTCCAGCGGCTCGGGCCGCGTCGGCCGGTGACCTCCTACGCGCAGTCCGCCACCGCCCGGCGGCTCGCCGAGGCCCGGTCGTGCTACGACCACCTGGCCGGTCGGCTCGCGCTCGGCCTCGCCGACCGACTCGTCGCGGAGCGGGCGATCGCGCCGCTCGAGGCCGGTGCGCCCGGCGCGGTCCTCGCGACCGACGGACCGCTCGCCCGACGGCTGCGCCTCGACGAAGCGCCCGCCGCGGGTCGCCGCCCGGCCGTGCGGGGATGCCTCGACTGGACCGAGCGGCGACCCCACCTCGCCGGCTCGCTCGGGGCGCACGTGCTCGAGGTACTGCTCGACGGCGGATGGGTCTCCCGGGTACCGGGAGACCGATCGCTGCTCGTCAGCGACGAGCTGCGGGCGACGCTCGAGAGCTGACCCGCAGTACGGGGGCGCACGCCGACGCCCGGACCGGCAGCCGAGGAGCCGCGCCGCGACCGATCAGACTTCGATGTCGCGCAGGACGCGCGCCGGACGAGGCGCCCCGTGCACCTCGCGGTGCAGGCGCTCCATGCGCACGTCGAGCTCCGCGGCGGTGTGCGCGGCGTCCGTGAGGCCGTCCAGGAGCTCCTGCGGCACACGGCGGTCGTACTTGTAGTAGATCTTGTGCTCGAGGCTCGCCCAGAAGTCCATGGCGATCGTGCGGATCTGCACCTCGACGGCGACCGGGTGCGGCCCCGTCGAGAGGAACACGGGCACCTCGACGATGACGTGCAGGCTCTGGTAGCCGTTCGGCTTCGGATCCTTGATGTAGTCCTTGACCTTGAGCACGCGGATGTCGCGCTGGGCGGTCAGCAGCTCGAAGATGCGGTACGCGTCCGAGACGAAGCTGCACGTGACCCGCACGCCCGCGATGTCGGTCACCGTGTCGCGGATCGAGTCGAAGCTCGGCTCGACGCCCTTGCGCGACATCTTCTCGATCACGCTGTCGAGGCTCTTCAGCCGGCTCGAGATGTGCTCGATGGGGTTGTAGTCGTGCGTCTGGCTGAACTCCTCCCGGAGGATGGAGAGCTTCGTGATCACCTCGTCCATGCCGAACTTGTAGCGCAGCATGAAGCGCTCCGTCTCGTCGCGCAGCGCCCGCATCTCGTCGAGCGTCTGGCCGTCGATCGTCTCGAGCGTTCGCTGCGCGCGGGCGGTCAGCATGGAGGGGGAGTCGGGATGCCTCGTGGGACGAGTGCCGTCGAGCGGAGTCACGTGTCTCACCGTAGGCGGTGAAACTCTGCATTCCCTTTGATTCCCGACGACGTTCGCCGGGAGCGGAGGAGCGGGTTCACGCCACGGCGTCGACGTACCGCCAGCCTCCGTCGGTGCGCTCGAAGCGGCTCACCTCGTGCTGCTCGCCTCGCTCGCCCTCGTGGCGGTAGAACGCGGCGAACTCGACGACTCCGTCGCGGTCGAGCGGCCCCCCGCGCTCGCTGCGGAGGACGTCGAGCCGGTACCACCGGATCGAGGGGTCGAGCTCGAGCTCGGTCGGCCGCGTCGACGGATGCCACGTGGCCAGGAGATAGTCCGCGTCGCCGGTCGCGAACGCGGTGTAGCGGGAGCGCATCAGCTGCACCGCGGTGGGTGCGGGCGACGCCCCGGTGAGGTGGCGCCGGCAGCATTCGCCGAACGTCAGGCCGCTGAGGCACGGGCAGCGCTCACCCGGATCGGGCGACGGGAAACGGGCGGGGACTGCCTCTGGCATCCACCCAGTATCGCGTGCGAGGGCCCGCGCTCGCCGAGGTCCACCCATGAAGCGCACAGGTGGAAATGAGGATCTGTTCAGATTCGACAGGCAGAGTGTCTGACTTGTGCCTGTGCTCGGGGCCGTCCCCTGAACGAAAGCCAGATGCCGAGCAGCCTCCAGAACTTATGCGAAACCAGACTTCCCCCACGCCCGAGAACACCGCCGCCGAACTCCCCGAGCACGCCCGCCGAGCGAACCGTCGCCGCCGCGTCTCACGTCGCCGACTGCTCGCCGGCGGCGCCGTCGCCGGCATCGCGCTGCTGATCGGCACCGGATTCACCGTCCAGTCGGCTGTCGCCACGCAGGCGAGCATCGATGCGACCACCGCCCTCACCCAGGGCAGCGGCGTCCACTCCGAGCAGCTCGGCGCGTACAGCGCGATCGCCGAGGCGCGCACCCGCGCCGACGCGGAGGACACGATCTCCGCGGCCAATGCGACGCTCGCCGCGGTCGACGGCAAGACCGACACCGCCGGGCTCGCCGCCTCGGTGGCTTCGCTCGGCGACTACGAGGTGCTCGAGGTCGACGAGATCGTCGACCTCGCCAAGCAGACCCGTTCGGAAGCCGCCAAGGCCACCGCCGCCGCAGCCGAGTACGACCGGGTCCAGGCCGTGAAAGCGCAGGAGGCCGCCGAGGCGCGCGCTCGTGCCAACACGCCCGAGGGCGCCCAGGCGATCGCACGCGAGATGGCTTCGTCGAGTTACGGCTGGGGCGAGGGCGAGTTCCAGTGCCTCGTGCAGCTCTGGCAGAAGGAGTCGGGCTGGTCGTACACCGCCTACAACGCCTCGAGCGGTGCGACGGGCATCCCGCAGTCGCTCCCCGGCAGCAAGATGGCCAGCGCCGGCGCGGACTGGCAGACCAACGCCGCCACCCAGGTCGCCTGGGGCCTCGACTACATCGCGCGCGGCTACGGCAGCCCGTGCAGCGCGTGGGGACACTCCCAGTCGGTCAACTGGTACTGAGCGCCTGAGCCGACCTCGTCCGCGAGCCCGACGCACCTCGCGTCGGGCTCGCGCCGTCCTCCGGGCTTCGCCGAGCGGCCCGCGATCGCCGATGAGCGTCAGTCGAGCCGCGGGTCGAGCAGGGCCCGTCGTTCTGGATGCCGGTCGAACCACTCGCCCACGTACCAGCAGCTCGGCACGATGTGCCGGTCGGAGTTCGCCTCGACGTCGTCGACCGCGAACCGCACGACCTCTGCGGCCAGTCCGCTGCCGCGGTAGCTGGGGTTCGTGAACGTGCGGGTGAAGGCGACCGCATCGCCGAGCACCCGGTAGTCGAGCACGCTCGCGATCGTGCCGTCGATGCGGAGCACGTATCGTCGGGCGTCGGGTTCATGGCTGAGTTCCTGCGGCACGACCTCAGGCTACGCCCGGCGCAGGCGCCGACGGCCGCGGCGACCCGCCGCGACACGCGGCGGGGGAGTCATCGTCCGCGGAGGCGCTCGATGTCGCGCCGCTCTCGCTTGGTCGGGCGGCCCGCGCCGCGGTCGCGCACGACGACCGCCGCGACCTCCTCGCGCGGGGGCGGGGCGGGCGTTCGGTCCTCGGCGGCCTCGGCGGCCAGCGTCGCCGAGACCCGCTTGGCGATCGTGCGCCGCACGACGAGCTGCTGGTCGAAACCCGCGACCCGGACGCGGACCTCGTCGCCGGGCCGCACCGGCTGTGCCGCCTTCACCCGCTCGCCGTTGACCCGAACATGCCCGGCCCGGCATGCCGCCGTCGCGGCCGACCGCGTCTTGAAGCGTCGAACCGCCCACAGCCAGGCGTCGACGCGCACCGGGGCCTGTTCCTCCATGCGCCAAGCCTACGGCCGTGGCGACACCCGGGCGCGGGTGCGTCATGCTGGTCTCATGGTCGGAGCGAACGGTGATGCCTGGGTCGAGGGCCCCGGCGGGGAGCGGTACTGGGGTCGATTCGGCGCGGCCGGGCTGCTCGCGCTCAGTCCAGGTGCCGAGGTCCTGCTGCAGCATCGCGCCGTGTGGAGCCATTTCGGCGGCACCTGGGGCCTGCCGGGCGGAGCCCGGCACCAAGGGGAGTCCGCGGTCGATGCCGCCGTGCGCGAAGCCCAGGAGGAGGCGGGTGTCCCGCCCGAGTCGCTCGCGGTGCGCTTCACGAGCGTGCTCGACCTCGGCTACTGGTCGTACACCACGGTCGTCGCCGACGCGCTCGTCCGGTTCGAGCCGGTGGTGAGCGACCCCGAGAGCATCGAGCTGCGCTGGGTGCCCGTCGACGAGGTCGGCCGGATGCCGCTGCACCCGAGATTCTCCGAGTCCTGGCCCCGACTGGCCGAGCGACTGCGACCGCGAGGCATCCCCGCCGACGGATAGGATCGACAGCGTGGCTGGGGAGCGCGCTGGGGGCGGCGGTTCGGAGATCTGGACGATCCCGAACATCCTCAGCATGCTCAGGCTGGCGCTGGTGCCGGTCTTCCTCGTCCTCATCGTCGCCGGCGACTACGTGCTCGCACTCGTGGTGCTCGTCGTCGCGAGCCTCACCGACCTCCTCGACGGCTATCTCGCGCGGCGGCTCGACCAGATCACCCGTCTCGGGCAGCTCCTCGACCCCGCGGCCGACCGGCTGTACATCTTCGCCGCGCTCGTCGGGCTCGCCGCGCAGGAGCTGGTGCCGTGGTGGATCGTCGTCGTCATCGTCGCCCGCGACGTGTACCTCCTCGCCCTCGGCATCGTGCTCGCGAACCACGGATTCGGCCCGCTCCCGGTGCACCAGCTCGGCAAGGTCGCGACCTTCGCGCTCTTCTTCGGGCTGCCCGTGATCATGCTGGGACTCGCGTTCCCCGCGGTCGCCCCGGTGAGCGAACCCGTCGGCTGGGCCATCACCCTGTGGGGCGCGTTCCTCTACTGGTGGGCGGGGGTCATCTACGCGATCGAGACCGCGCGGGTGATTCGTATGCCGCGGGTGGCAGGCGACGCTCGATCCGATACGCTTGAAGAGGGAGGTTAGCCGTGGTTGATTCCGACAACACTCAGGCCGACGGGGCGAACGAGGTGCCCGAGCAGGCGCACACGTCGTCGCAACCCGTCGTCGACGGCGTCGGCGACGCGACCATCGGGTTCAGCCGCGAGGCGGCTGCGCAGCTCGGCGCGATCGACGCCGACATCACGGCCGAGGAGCACGAGGCGATCGCCGCGCTGCCCTCCGGGTCCGCGCTGCTGATCGTTCGCCGCGGCCCGAACACCGGCGCCCGCTTCCTCCTCGACACCGACGTCACGGTGGTCGGGCGTCACCCCGACGCCGAGATCTTCCTCGACGACGTCACCGTGTCGCGCAAGCACGCCGAGTTCGTCCGTCACCGCACCGCATTCGAGGTGAAAGACCTGAGCTCGCTGAACGGCACCTACTTCGACGGGGTCCGCATCGAGACAGCGCTCCTGTCCGACGGCGCCGAGGTGCAGATCGGCAAGTTCCGACTCACGTTCTACGCCTCCCGACGCGACCTGGCTCCGGTGGCGAGCGACTAGTGGCGAGCACCGCTGCGTCGTCGCGCGCGAGCGGCCAGGCACCACTTCTCGGCATCGGCCAGGTCCTCGCCAGGCTTCAGCCCGAGTTCCCCGAGCTGACGCCGTCGAAGCTGCGGTTCCTCGAGGAGCAGCGGCTCGTCGCACCGGCGCGGACTGCAGCCGGGTACCGCAAGTTCTCGACCGCCGACGTCGAGCGCATCACGGTCGTGCTCTCGATGCAGCGCGACCACTACCTGCCGCTCAAGGTGATCCGTTCCCACCTCGAGGCGATCGACGCCGGCGAGACGCCGGCGCTGCCCGGCGCGACGAGGGCGAGCGCCTTCCTCGGTGCCGCCAAGCGCTACGGCCGCAGCGAGCTCATCGCCGAGGCGGGGGCGACCGCGGGCCTGCTCGACGACGCCGTCTCGGCGTCGTTGCTGCCGGCGGCCGACCACTACGGCGATGAGGCGCTCGGCGTGCTGCGTTCGCTCGTCGCCCTGCGAGGGGTGGGCATCGAGCCGCGGCATCTGCGCGGACTCCGTGCGGCGGCCGAACGCGAGGCGGCGCTCGTCGAGCGCGCGATCGCGCCGTCGCGGCGTGCCGATGCCGCCGACAAGGCCCGGGCGGCCGAACGCGGGCGCGAACTCGCCGGCCACCTCGCGGCGGTGCACTCGAGCGTCGTGCGCGCGACGCTCGACGGACTCGCTCGCTGATCGCGCGACACGCCGTGCCGATCGGCCCGATATGTTTGGCGGACGCCCTCGGCCTCGGTAGCGTGGAACTCGCGTCGTCGGGGTGACGGAGCAGAAGAGGGGCGATTCGATGAGTGAGACCGTGCGCTCGCGTTACGACCTCGGCCTGCTGTTCACCGACGGGATGCCCGAGCACGACGACGGCACCGGTTACCGCGGTGCGGTCGCCGCCCGCGCGGCCGGCATCAGCTACCGCCAGCTCGACTACTGGGCTCGCACCCAACTCGTCGAACCGACCGTTCGCGGCGCCGCCGGGTCGGGTTCGCAGCGGCTCTACGGCTTCCGCGACATCCTGGTGCTGAAGCTCGTCAAGCGACTGCTCGACACCGGCATCTCGCTGCAGCAGATCCGCACCGCCGTGACCCAGCTCCGCGAGGCCGGCGTCGAAGACCTGGCGCAGACCACGTTGATGAGCGACGGTGCGAGCGTCTACCTCTGCACGTCGGACGACGAGGTCATCGACCTCGTGAACCGCGGCCAGGGTGTGTTCGGCATCGCCGTGGGCAAGGTGCTCCGCGAGGTCGAGTCGACGCTCGTCGAACTCGACACGCAGCCGGCCGACCCGATGGACGAGCTGGCCGCACGTCGCGGCGCGAAGTCGCGCAAGATCTCCTGAACCGGGCTCGGCCCGGCTCCTTCGTCACACGGCGTCACATTCGACGGCGGATTCCGCAGTCTCGGGCGCGGCCGCGCACGCGTCAGATCGCGTGCGACTCGATCTCGGCGGGCAGCCCGGCGTAGTCGCCGATGCGTGCGGTGCGGAGCACCCGGTCGAGCAGCTGGTCGAAGTTCGCCGACATCTCCTCGGCGCTCTCGCCGGGCCACATGTGAAGCGGCTTCGCGGCGCCCTGCGCCTGCTGCAGCGAGGTGCGCTCGGGCAGCTGGGGCGACAGCACCAGCGGGCCGAACATGTCACGGAGCTCCTTGATGCGGAACTGGTGCTCGAGCGACTGCACGCGCGCGCGGTTCACGATGATGCCGAGCGGCTGGAGTCTGGGGGAGAGCCCGCGTCGGATCTCCTCGATGGCGCGGAGGGCGCGATCGGCTGCGGCGACCGAGAACAGGCCGGGCTCGGTGACGACGGCCACGCGGTCGCTCGCCGCCCAGGCGGTGCGGGTGAGCGCGTTGAGCGAGGGTGCGCAGTCGATGAGCACGAGCTCGTAGTCGGCCTCGACGTTGGCGAGCGCCTCCTCGAGCTTCCAGATGTCACGGATCGACGGGTGCGGCCCGTCGAAGTTGATGGCGGACGGGCTGCCGATCATGACGTCGATCGTCGACTGCGGGTTCTGCCGCGACCACCCGCTGGGGGCGATCGCCGAACGGACGATCTTCTCCTTCGGCGAGGCCAGGACGTCGGCGACGTTCAGGTGACCGGCCATCTGGATGTCCATGCCGGTCGAGACATCGGATTGCGGATCGAGGTCGACGACGAGAGTCCGGACGCCGCGGGCGAAGGCCGCCGACGCGAGTCCGAGCGTGACGGTGGTCTTGCCGACGCCGCCTTTCAGGGAGCTGACGGAGAGAACGTGCACGACCGATACGTTACCTTTACTACTCGGGCGATACCTAAACGTTCGCTGTGCGGATTCCGTTCGGAAAGGCTTGCATGTTCACGAAGATCCTGGTTGCCAATCGCGGTGAGATCGCCATCCGTGCGTTCCGTGCCGCAGTCGAGCTCGGTGCGAAGACGGTCGCGGTCTACCCGTTCGAGGACCGCAACTCCCTGCACCGCCTGAAGGCCGATGAGGCGTACCAGATCGGCGAGCCGGGCCACCCCGTGCGCGCCTACCTCGACGTGTCGGAGATCATCCGCGTGGCGAAGGAGTCGGGCGCCGACGCGATCTACCCCGGATACGGGTTCCTCTCCGAGAACCCCGAGCTCGCCCAGGCGGCGGCCGAGGCCGGCATCGCCTTCATCGGCCCGCCGAAGCACGTGCTCGAGATGGCCGGCAACAAGGTGACCGCGAAGGAGCACGCGATCGCCGCGGGCGTCCCCGTGCTGAAGTCGACCCCGCCCTCACGCGACATCGAGGCGCTCCTCGCGCAGGCCGACGAGGTCGGGTTCCCGATCTTCGCCAAGGCCGTCGCGGGCGGCGGCGGGCGAGGCATGCGCCGCGTCGATGCCAAGCCCGAGCTGCGCGCCGCCCTCGAAGAGGCGATGCGCGAGGCCGACAGCGCCTTCGGCGACCCGACCATGTTCCTCGAGCAGGCCGTGCTCCGCCCCCGTCACATCGAGGTGCAGGTGCTGGCCGACTCGAACGGCGAGACCGTGCACCTCTTCGAGCGCGACTGCTCGGTGCAGCGGCGCCACCAGAAGGTCATCGAGATCGCCCCGGCGCCGAACCTCTCCGACGAGGTCCGCCAGTCGCTCTACCGTGACGCCATCGCGTTCGCGCGTTCGATCGGCTACGTCAACGCGGGAACGGTCGAGTTCCTCCTCGACACCGCGGGCGAGCGGGCCGGCCAGCACGTCTTCATCGAGATGAACCCCCGCATCCAGGTTGAGCACACCGTCACCGAGGAGGTGACGGACGTCGACCTCGTCGTCGCCCAGATGCGCATCGCCGCCGGGGCCTCGCTCGCCGAGCTCGGTCTCGAACAGGACCAGATCCGCCTGCGCGGCGCGGCGCTCCAGTGCCGCATCACGACGGAGGACCCGACCGCCGGATTCCGACCCGACACGGGCAAGATCACGACCTACCGTTCGCCCGGCGGCGCCGGCATCCGACTCGACGGCGGAACGATCAACCCGGGCGCCCAGATCAGCCCGCATTTCGACTCGATGCTCGCGAAGCTCACCTGCCGGGGCCGCGACCACGTCGCCGCCGTCGCGCGGGCCAAGCGCGCCCTCGCCGAGTTCCGCATCCGCGGCGTCTCGACGAACATCCCCTTCCTGCAGGCCGTGCTCGAAGACCCGGCGTTCGTCGCCGGCGACCTCAGCACCTCGTTCATCGACGAGCGTCCGCAGCTCCTCCGAGGCCGCGTCTCGAAGGACCGCGGCACGAAGATCCTCAACTGGCTCGCCGACGTCACCGTGAACCAGCCGAACGGCCCCGCCCCGATCAGCGTCAGCCCGGTCGAGAAGCTGCCCCCGCTCGACCTCACGACGCCCGCTCCCGACGGCTCGCGCCAGCGCCTGCTCGAGCTCGGCCCGGTCGGCTTCGCCGCGGCGCTCCGCGCCCAGACGCCGCTCGCGGTCACGGAGACGACGTTCCGCGACGCCCACCAGTCGCTGCTCGCGACCCGCGTTCGCACCAAGGACCTGGTCGCCGTCGCACCGTACGTCGCCCGCCTGACGCCCGAGCTGCTCTCGGTCGAGGCGTGGGGCGGCGCCACCTACGACGTCGCGCTGCGCTTCCTCGGCGAAGACCCGTGGGACCGCCTGGCGGCCCTCCGCGAGGCGCTGCCGAACGTGAACATCCAGATGCTGCTCCGCGGGCGCAACACGGTCGGCTACACGCCGTACCCGACCGAGGTCACCGACGCGTTCGTGCGTGAGGCGGCGGCGACGGGCGTCGACATCTTCCGCATCTTCGACGCGCTGAACGACGTTTCGCAGATGCGTCCGGCGATCGACTCGGTCCTCGCGACCGGGCACAGCATCGCCGAGGTCGCCCTCTGCTACACCGGCGACCTGCTCGACCCGGCCGAAGACCTCTACACGCTCGACTACTACCTGCGGCTCGCCGACCAGATCGTCGACGCCGGCGCGCACGTGCTCGCCATCAAGGACATGGCGGGCCTGCTCCGTCCCGCGGCGGCGGCGAAGCTCGTGAGCGCCCTCCGCGAGCGCTTCGACGTGCCGGTGCACCTGCACACCCACGACACCGCGGGCGGCCAGCTCGCGACGCTCCTCGCCGCGAGCAACGCCGGTGTCGACGCCGTCGACGTGGCGAGCGCCCCGATGGCCGGCACGACGAGCCAGCCCTCGGCGTCCTCGCTCGTGGCCGCGCTCGCGCACACCGAGCGCGACACGGGCATCTCGCTCGACGCGGTGAGCGACCTCGAGCCCTACTGGGAGGCGGTGCGCCGCCTCTACAAGCCGTTCGAGTCGGGCCTGCCCGGCCCCACCGGTCGCGTCTACCACCACGAGATCCCCGGCGGTCAGCTCTCGAACCTGCGCCAGCAGGCCATCGCGCTCGGCCTCGCCGACGACTTCGAGCTCATCGAGGACATGTACGCCGCCGCCGACTCGATCCTCGGCCGCGTGCCGAAGGTCACGCCGTCGTCGAAGGTCGTCGGTGACCTGGCTCTGCACCTCGCGGCCGTCAAGGCCGACCCGGCCGACTTCGCGGCGAACCCCGAGAAGTACGACGTCCCCGACTCGGTGATCGGCTTCATGGCCGGCGAGCTCGGCGACCTGCCGGGCGGCTGGCCCGAGCCCTTCCGCACGAAGGTGCTCGCCGGCAAGGACGTGCGCATCGGCGTGACCGAGCTCACGCCCGAGCAGCGCGCTGCGCTCGAGGCCGACAGCGCGACCCGCCGTGCGACCCTCAACGCGCTCCTCTTCCCGGCGCCGACCCGCCAGTTCGAGCAGATCCGCGAGCTCTTCGGCGACCTCTCGGTCGTCGACACCGCCGACTACCTCTACGGTCTGCGCCCCGGCGCCGAGCACGTCGTCGAGATCGCGAAGGGCGTCAAGCTCTACGCTGGGCTCGAGGCGATCGGCGAGGCCGACGACAAGGGCATGCGCACCGTCATGACGATCCTCAACGGGCAGCTCCGCCCGGTCTTCGTGCGCGACCGCAGCATCACGGTCGACACGCGGGCGGCCGAGAAGGCGGATGCCTCGCAGCCCGGCCAGATCGCGGCCCCGTTCTCGGGCGTGGTCACGCTGCAGGTCGAGGCGGGCACCGAGATCGCGGCCGGACAGAGCGTCGCATCGATCGAGGCGATGAAGATGGAGGCCGCCATCACCTCGCCCGTCGCGGGCGTCGTCGAGCGCGTCGCGATCCCGAAGACCCAGCAGGTGGAGGCCGGTGATCTGCTCGTCGTCGTGCGTCCGCGCTAGGCTTGGCGTGGATGGGCACTGATGAGGAGGGGATTCGGTGGCTGAAGAGACGCACGAGACCGGGCCGGTGACACGGCGCGGAGTGGGGGTACGCACGGGTCCGGTCGATCGGATCAGCCCGTCGACCTCCACCGGCGCCCACGCGGCGGTGCCCGCACCCGACCTCGACCTCCGGGTCGACCTTCCGCCCGCGCCCGTGCGCGAGGTGCCCGAAGACGAGGTCGCCGTGGCGATCGACGACGTCTCGGTGAATCCCGGTGCGATCGGCGCCGGCGGCGACACGAGCACGCGTTCGGTCGACGTCCTTCCCGCGGGGCTCGCGGTCGGCGCCTACCGCAGTTCGACACGTCGCGAGTCGTCGCCCTACAGCGCGCTGCTCGCCGCCGACGCGAAGGCGGCCCGTGAGCTCGACCGAGCCGACACGCCTGCGGCCGGCACGACCCAGGTCGCGGTGGCCGTCGACGGCGGCCACGAGGTGGCCCTCCCGTCCGAGGTGCCCGAGGCGCCCGAGTCGCTGACGGCCGATCGGCTGATCGACCTCAACCGCACGACGCGCCCCGCCCCGCAGGGCGGGTTCAACCGGTTCCTCTACGAGGCATCCCTGCATCTCGTGAACCTCGGCGACTCGGCGAAGGCGCGTGCGCACAAGGCGATGAACCAGCGCATCCAGAAGCGCTTCGAGGGCGGCGCTCGGTTCGTGCCGGTGCTCACCCGAAAGGGCGGCGTCGGCAAGACGACGATCACGGCGCTGCTCGGCATGGCTCTCGCCGACGCCCGCGACGACCGGGTCATCGCGATCGATGCGAACCCCGACCGAGGCACCCTCGCAGAACGCGTCGACCGGCAGACCCGCGAGACCGTGCGGGACGTCGTGTCCAAGGCGTCGTCGATCGGCGGCTACACCGACTTCTCCCGGTTCGTCTCGCGTGACGAGACCCGGCTCGACATCCTGGCCTCCGACACCGACCCGACCCTCTCCGAGGCGTTCGACGACAACGACTACAACGTCGTCGCGGGGCTCGCGGCCCGGTACTACTCGCTCGTCCTGACCGACTGCGGCACCGGCATCGTCCACTCCGTGATGCGCGCGACGCTGCAGCGCGCCGACTCGATCGTGATCGTGTCGGGCGGCAGCGTCGACGAGGCCCGCCTCGCCTCCGAGACCCTCACCTGGCTCGAGGCGAACGGCTACGGCGAACTCGTCCGCAACGCGGTCGTCGCGATCAATCTCGCGACGCAGGGAACGCACCTCGTGAAGGTCGACGAGATCGAGGCGCACTTCCAGTCGCGTGTCCGCGAGATCGTGCGCATCCCGTACGACCCCCAACTCGCGGCCGGTTCCGTGGTCAACTGGCACGAACTGCGCCCGGTGACCCAGCACGCGGCGCGCGAACTCGCCGCCCTCGTGGTGGAAGGCCTGCCCGCCGAACGCGGGCACTGATCGGAGAACATTGCCAGAGCGTCCCATTCGCCTGTTCGGCGACCCCGTCTTGAAGACCGTCTCAGCCCCCGTCGAACAGGTCGATGATCGTGTGCGCGCGCTCGTCGCCGACCTCCTCGACAGTGTCCGGCTGCCGGGCCGCGCCGGGGTCGCGGCATCCCAGATCGGCGTGAACCTGCGCGCCTTCAGCTACAACATCGACGGCGAGGTCGGGTACGTCCTGAACCCCGAGCTCGTCGAGGTGTCGGGCGAGAAGGAGGCCATCGACGAGGGCTGCCTCTCGGTGCCCGGCCTGTGGAGGAAGACCCCGCGCTACCCGTTCGCGCGCGTACGGGGCATCGACCTCGACGGCAAGGAGATCGAGGTGTCGGGCACGGGGCTCATGGCGCAGGCGCTGCAGCACGAGACCGACCACCTCGACGGCCTGCTCTACCTCGATCGCCTCGAGAAGGACGAGCGCCGCTCGGCCATGAAGGAGATCCGCGAGTCCGACTGGTTCTGACGGACTGCTGAACGCGCACCGGTCCGGGCGCGGCGACCTCGACGAGAAGCGCCCCACGGGAGATCCCGTGGGGCGCTTCGTCGTGCTCGGCGAGCGTCAGCTGACGATCGAGTGGCCCTCGGTCGCCGGTGCGCCCGAGTACATCGCCTCGATGAGCGGGGCGAAGTCCTGCAGGATGATGTTGCGCTTGATGCTGAGCTTCGGCGTGAGGTGCCCGCTCTCCTCGGTGAGCTCGCTCGTGAGGATCGTGAACTTGCGGATCGACTCGGCCCGCGAGACGTTCTCGTTCGCTGCGTCGATCGCGCGCTGGACCTCGGCGAGCACCGCGGCGTTGGTCGAGGCCTCTTCGAGCGTCATGCCGGCGTCTTCGCCGTTGTTGTTGAGCCAGACCGGGAGCATCTCGGAGTCGAGCGTGACGAGCGCCGAGATGAACGGCTTCTGGTCGCCGACCACGACGACCTGGCCGACGAGCGGGTTCGCGCGAATCGGGTCCTCGAGGGCGGCGGGGGCGACGTTCTTGCCGCCGGCCGTGACGATGATCTCCTTCTTGCGGCCGGTGATCGTGAGGAAGCCGTCGGCGTCGAAGGAGCCGATGTCGCCCGTCTTGAACCAGTCGCCGTCGAACGTGTCGGCGGTCGCCTCGGCGTTCTTCCAGTACTCCTTGAAGACGGCGACGCCCTTGACCTGGATCTCGCCGTCGTCGGCGAGGCGGATCGCGTTGCCGGGCAGCGCGGGGCCGACGGTGCCGATCTTCGACTTCGACGGGAGGTTGACGCTCGCCGGAGCGGTCGTCTCGGTGAGGCCGTAGCCCTCGAGGATCGTGATGCCGAGTGCGTGGTAGAAGTGGCCGAGACGAGGACCGAGCGGCGCGGAACCCGAGACCGCGTACTTGACGTTGCCGCCCATGGCATCGCGGAGCTTCGAGAAGACGAGCGCGTCGAACAGCTTGAACTTGAGCTTCAGTCCGAGCGGGACCTTGCCCTGCTCGAGGGCGATCGAGTACGCGACCGCGGTGTCGGCGGCGGAGCGGAAGATCTTGCCCTTGCCGCCGGCTTCGGCCTTCTGCTCAGACACGTTGTAGACCTTCTCGAACACCCGCGGGACGGCGAGGAGGAAGGTCGGCTTGAAGCTGCCGAGCGAGGGGAGCAGCTGCTTCGTGTCGGGCTGGTGGCCGACGCGCACACCGGCGTGCACGCAGAGCACCGCGATGAAACGCGCGAAGACGTGCGCGAGGGTGATGAAGAGGAGCGTCGAGGCGCCGTTCGGGTCGAGCACGACCTCGTCGAGGGCCACGGCCGAGTTGCGCGAGAGCTCGACGAAGTTCGAGTGCGTGAGCACGCAGCCCTTCGGCTTGCCGGTCGAACCCGAGGTGTAGATGAGCGTCGCGATGTCGTCGCCGTTGGCGAGCTTGCGGCGGCGCTCGATCTCGTCGTCGGGAACCTCGGTGCCGCCCGCCGCGATCTTCTCGAGGTCGCCGAGGTCGATCTGCCAGGTGTTGCGGATGCCGGGGAGGTCGGGGTGCACCTCGTCGAAGCGCGCGAAGTGGTCGGGCGTCTCGAGGATGATCGCGATGGCGCCCGAGTCGCTGAGGTTCCAGCGCACCTGCGCGGGGGAGCTCGTCTCGTAGACGGGCACGAGCACCGCGCCCGCGAACCACGTGGCGAAGTCGATCAGGGTCCACTCGTAGCGCGTCTTGCACATGAGGCCGATCTTGTCGCCCGGCTGGATGCCGGCCGCGACGAGACCCTTGGCGAGGGCGATGACCTGGTCGTAGAACTCGCGCGTCGTCACCGGCGACCAGCCGCCGTCGGCGGTGGGCAGTGAGAACAGGACCGAATCGGGCGTCGCAGCGAGCCGGTCGACGAGCAGATCGGTGGTGTTCGCCGTGGGGTCTGGAGAGACCACGGCAGGCGTGGAGAATTCGGTCACGGTAGCTCCTTCGGCACCGGGAGGATCGCGCCCGGCTCGGGTACCTGCGCGACCTCGGCATTGGGGTCGATTACACTCTAGTCGTTGCTCGCGTGGCCACGGTCCCGGCACGAATCAGCCTCGTACCTCTTCATGCTCGAAAGGCGGCGTCCGCGTGCACGCGATCGGAATCGACATCGGCGGAACGAAGATCGCTGGAGCGGTCGTCGACGAACTCGGCGGCATCGTCCGCAGCGACCGGGTGCCGACGCCGGCCGACCCCCGGCTGCTCGAGGACGCGGTCGTCGCGATGATCGAGGGCCTGCGCGGCGGCGACGAGATCGGCGCCGTCGGCGTCGCGGCGGCGGGCTTCGTCGACGCCGCCCAGTCGACCCTCTACTACGCGCCGAACATCGACTGGCGCAACGAGCCGCTGCGCGCGAAGCTCGAGGCGCGCGTGGGCGGCACGGTCGTCGTCGACAACGACGCGAACGCGGCCGGTTGGGCCGAGTTCCGCTTCGGCGCCGGTCGCCTCGTGAGCGACATGGTGATGCTCACGATCGGTACGGGCGTCGGCGGCGCCATCGTCGCGGGGGACCGCCTCTTCCGCGGCGGCTTCGGGGCCGGCGCCGAGCTCGGCCACCTCCGCGTGGTGCCCGACGGCCTCGCCTGCGGCTGCGGCCAGCGCGGATGCATCGAGCAGTACGGCTCCGGACGGGCGCTGCTGCGCATGGCGGGCGAGATCGCCGACGCCGGCGGCATCGGCCAGGCGCTCGCCCGCGCCCGTGCCGAGCACGGCGAACTCGACGGCGCGATCGTCGGCGGCCTCATCGAGGCCGGCGACCCCGGCGCGGTCGCGGCGCTCCGCCAGCTCGGACACTGGCTCGGCGCGGCATCCGCGAGCCTCTCCGCCGTGCTCGACCCGCAGCGCTTCGTCTTCGGCGGTGGCGTGGCGATCGCCGGCGAACTCCTGCTCGAGCCGATCCGCGAGGCCTACCTCGAGCACCTCCCGGCGCGCGGGTACCACCCCGAGCCCGACTTCGTCGTCGCCGAGCTCCAGAACGACGCAGGGGTCGTCGGCGCCGCCGACCTCGCCCGCGTCTGGGTCGCCGAGCACGCCTGAGCGGCCGACGGTAGGCTGATCGATGCGCCACGAGAAGGGAGCCCTGCGGTGTTCTACTGGATCATGAAGAACCTCGTGATCGGGCCGATCCTCCTCTCGATCTTCCGCCCGTGGGTCGTCGGGCTCGAGAACGTGCCCAAGCAGGGCGCCGTGGTGCTCGCGTCGAACCACCTCTCCTTCATCGACTCGATCTTCCTTCCGCTCGTCGTCGACCGTCCGGTGGTCTTCCTCGCGAAGAGCGACTACTTCACGGGCAAGGGGCTCAAGGGCTGGGCGACCCGCGTGTTCTTCCAGGCGGCCGGCCAGCTCCCGATCGACCGCTCCGGCGGCAAGGCGTCCGAGGCATCCCTCAACACGGGGCTCCGGGTGCTCGCCGATGGCAGCATCCTCGGCATCTACCCCGAGGGCACCCGCAGCCCCGACGGCAAGCTCTACCGCGGCCGCACGGGCGTCGCGCGCATGGTCCTCGAATCGGGCGTCCCAGTGATCCCCGTGGCGATGATCGGCACCGAGCACGTCATGCCCATCGGCAAGCGCCTGCCGAAGGTGCGTCGCATCGGCATCATCGTCGGCGAGCCGGTCGACTTCACGCGCTTCGAGGGGCTCGAGGGGGATCGCTTCGTGTTGCGTTCTGTGACGGACGAACTCGTCTACCGGCTCCGGGCGCTGAGCGGCCAGGACTACGTCGACGTGTACGCGAGTTCGGTGAAGGAGCAGCGGGCCGCGCAATCGCGGTAGGCTCGAGGCACGGCGGCGCGATCTGCGTCGCCGTTCCGCATCACGGCGCACCAGCGCCCCTCACCCCTCAGGACACACTCGTGGTACAGCTTGTCGAGCCCTTCGTGAACGCAGATCCCTCCGTGATCGCGGGCCTCGACTATTGGCGGGAGCTGCCGATCAAGCAGCAGCCGACGTGGCCCGACGCCGACGCAGCGCGTGCGGCCTCGGCCGAGCTCGCCACGCTGCCGCCGCTGGTCTTCGCGGGCGAGGTCGACACGATGCGCGATCGCCTCGCGGCCGCCTCGCGCGGTGAGGCGTTCCTCCTCCAGGGCGGCGACTGCGCCGAGACCTTCGCCGGGGCGACCGCCGACCAGATCCGCAACCGCGTCAAGACGGTGCTGCAGATGGCCGTCGTGCTGACGTACGGCGCCTCGATGCCGGTCGTGAAGATGGGCCGCATGGCGGGCCAGTTCGCGAAGCCCCGCTCGAGCGACAACGAGACCCGCGGCGACGTGACGCTGCCGGCCTACCGCGGCGACATCGTCAACGGCTACGACTTCACGCCCGAGTCGCGCGCGGCCGACCCCGGCCGCCTCATCCGCGGCTACCACACGGCCGCGTCGACGCTGAACCTCATCCGCGCCTTCACGCAGGGCGGCTTCGCCGACCTGCGCCAGGTGCATTCGTGGAACCAGGGCTTCGCGAAGAACCCGGCGAACTCGCGCTACGAGTCGATGGCTCGCGAGATCGATCGCGCCGTGAAGTTCATGGACGCCTGCGGCGCCGACTTCGAGGCGCTGAAGCACACCGAGTTCTACACCGGCCACGAGGGCCTGCTCATGGACTACGAGCGGCCGATGACGCGCATCGACTCGCGCACGGGCACGCCGTACGTGACGAGCGGTCACTTCATCTGGATCGGTGAGCGCACCCGCGAGCTCGACGGCGCGCACGTCGACTTCCTCTCGCGCGTTCGCAACCCGATCGGCGTGAAGCTCGGCCCGACGACGACGCCCGAGACGATGCTCGAGCTCGTCGAGAAGCTCGACCCGAACCGCGAGCCGGGCCGACTCACCTTCATCACGCGCATGGGCGCCGGCAAGATCCGCGAGGCGCTGCCGCCGCTGCTCGAGGCGATCAAGGCGAGCGACGCCAACCCGCTGTGGGTGACCGACCCGATGCACGGCAACGGCATCACGACCCCCACGGGCTACAAGACCCGTCGTTTCGACGACGTGGTCGACGAGGTCAAGGGCTTCTTCGAGGCGCATCGCGCCGCGGGCACGCACCCCGGCGGCATCCACGTCGAGCTCACCGGCGACGACGTCACCGAGTGCCTCGGCGGCTCAGAGCAGATCGACGAGGCGACCCTCGCGACGCGCTACGAGTCGCTGTGCGACCCGCGCCTGAACCACATGCAGTCGCTGGAGCTCGCCTTCCTCGTGGCAGAGGAGCTCGCGGCGCGCTGAGTCGCACGGCACCCGGCCTCGGCGCGGGGCATCCCCTTCTGGGCGGATGCCTCGCGCCGATCTCGTTCCGGGCACGCGATGTCGTGAAGCCGCAGGGAGAGCCGACGCGGACCTGCGCGCCACTGCGCAGCGCCCCCGCCACCTGTGGCGGCGGCCTTCGGTTCAGACGGTGAGGGTCGCCACGAGGGTGATCGTGCTGCCGCGCACGGCCTGCGTGTCGGCGACCGGATTCTGCTCGTTCACCGTGGCGAAGGCGATGAACGCGGCAGGGAAGCTGTGGGCGACCTTGAATCCCGCCGCCTCGAGCTCGTCGATCGCGTCCTGGAGCGGCTTGCCGACGACGTTCGGCACGGCGACCAGGTCCTGGCCCTTCGACACGGTCAGCTCGACCGTCGACCCGGGTCGCATGGGATCGTTCAGCCAATCGGCGGTGACGACGTGGTCCTTCGGGACGTCGTTCGAGAAGACCGGATCCTTGTACTTCACCTCGAGCCCGGCGTCCTTCAGCTTCGCCTCGGCGTCGGCGACCGGCAGACCCTCGACGGGCGGCACGGGGCCGACCGAGACGATCAGCGTGATCTCGCCGCGCTCGGGGTAGCTGGCCGGGAGGGCCTCGCCGTCGGCGCCGAGCGCACCGATGACGGAGCCGGCCGCGACCTCCGCGGAGAACTGCTCGATGGGCTCGAGCAGGGTGAACTCGGCCAACAGCTCGGTGGCCGCGTCGACCGGTTCGCCGACGACCTGGGGCACCTCGAGGATGCGGGGCCCCTCCGAGACGAGGAGGGTCACGGTCGAGCCGTTTCGAACCGAGCTCCCGCCGGCGGGGTCGGTGTCGATGACGGCGCCCACGGGGATCTCGGGATCGGTGCGGGTCTCCTGTTTCACCTCGAAGCCGGCGTCGGTGAGGAGCGCGAGCGCCGCCTCGGGAGTCTCGGTGGCCGTCTTCGGAATCGTCACGTAGGCGCCGGGTCCGGCGCCGAAGTACCAGCCGGTGCCTGCTGCGAGACCGGTGACCAGGAGGACGAGTGCGAGGATCCAGTAGCCACGGCGCTTGCGGCGCGCCGCGCTCGTCGCGAGCTCGGCGGCGTCGTCGCCATCGGCCGCCTCGGCGGTCGTGATGTTCGAAGGAGCAGCGAGCGCGGCCGTGCCGAGAACGCTCGTCTCGGCGGTTGCGGTGCCGAGGAGCTCACCGGCCGCCGGCAGGACCATCGTCGCCTGCGTGGTGAGCGGGACGTGCGAGGAGCGGAGCGCCGGCTCGGCCTCGCGCAACCGGTCGAGCAGCTCGCGCGCGTCGCGCGGGCGCTCGTCGGGGTCGCGTCGCGTCGCCCACAGGACGAGTTCGTCGAGCTCTGACGGCACGGCCGGGTTCTTCGAGCTGGGCGCCGGGACCTCGTCGTTCGCGTGCTGGTAGGCGATGGCCATGGGCGCCTCGCCGACGTAGGGCTGCTCGCCCGTCAGCATCTCGAACATCATGATGCCGACGGCGTAGATGTCGCTGCGCGCGTCGGCCACCCCGCGCGTCACGAGCTCGGGGGAGAGGTAGGCGATCGTGCCGAGGAGCGCCTGCCCGGTCGCGGTGTTCGCGCTGGCCGCACGGGCGAGGCCGAAGTCGCCGAGCTTGATGCGGCCGTCGTCGGCGAGGAGCACGTTCTCGGGCTTGAGGTCGCGGTGCACGATGCCGGCCTTGTGGGCCGCGGCGAGACCCGACAGCACCGCGTCCATGATGTCGACGGTCTGCTCGGGCGTGAGCTTCTTGTAGTCCTTCAGGAGTTCGCGCAGCGTGATCCCGGGCAGGTACTCCATGACGAGGTACGCCATGTCGGCGTCCTGGCCCTGGTCGAAGACGTTCACCACGTTCGGGTGGGCGAGCCGCGCGGCCGAACGGGCCTCCTGCACGAAGCGGGTCTTGAAGGTGTTGTCGTCGGCGAGGTGCCCGTGCATGATCTTGATCGCGACCCGCCGCTCGAGACGGAGGTCGGTCGCGAGGTAGACGGTCGCCATGCCGCCTCGGGCGATCCTGGAGCGCACCTGATAGCGACCGTCGATGAGACGGCCGATCATGGGGTCGGGAGGTGCACTGGTCACCGTTCGAGTCTACGAAACGGCATATGCCGTGATCTGAACAAACGCCGCAGACGCGCCGATCGAAACCCCATCGTGATGAGGTTCAGCCGAGTTCGGCGAGCCACGCCTTCGCCTGCGCCTCCCACTTGGCGTAGTGGTCGGGGTGGGCGCTGTGCTGCACGGACTGGGCGGCCTCGGTGAGCGACATCGATTCCCATCCGGGAATATCGAGCAGCCCGGCGGTGACGCCCGGATTCGGGTTGCCCGGTCCGCCGTAGAAGGCCCTCGCGGCGCGCACAGGGTCGAGCACCTCCTCGACGGTGCCCCAGCCCTGGCTCGGGCGCTGCTGGAACAGGCCCTGCGAGTCGCGGTCGCCGTGCCGGACGTTCTTCAGCCCGGACTCCTGGGCCGCCGCCGCGAGTGCGACGGCGATGCCCGAGTCGGGCACGCCGAGCTCGCGGCCGACGTCGACGATGAGCTGCGCGTTGGCGCGCATCTCCTCGGTGAGGACGACGCTGACGGAGGCGACGGTGACGACGGCGACGGGACGGGGGATCGCGAGTCGCTGACCCGGCCTGATCGTCGCGTTCGCGTCGAGCCCGTTCGCCGCGATGAGCGCCGCGACCTCGACGTCGTTGCGCGCGGCGATGTCCCACACCGTGTCGCCGTCGACGACGACGTGGGTGTCGGCCGGGGACGGTGCGGCCGGCTCGTCGGGGACGGCCGCGGCGACGGGTGCCGGCGCGGGGCGGTCGGCGGCGTCGGGCGGCAGCACGATCGCCTCGCCGGGGAAGATGAGCGACTGTCGGCCGAGTCCGTTGACTCTGAGGAGCTCGTCGAGTGCCACGCCGTATCGCTCGGCGATGCCGCTCATCGTGTCGCCCTCGGCGACGAGGTGCTTCGCGATCGCATCGCGGGGCGGCGGAGCCGCGGGCGCCGCCCGTCCGCCGGGCAGCGCCAGGCGCTGTCCGGGGAAGATCATGCTGGACCAGCCGAGTCCGTTGTGCGCGAGCACCTCGGCGGTCGAGAGGCCGAATCGCTCGGCGATGCCGCTGACCGTGTCGCCCTCGGCGACGACGACCTCCTCGGGCACGGCGCCCGCGGTCGAGGCGGCGGCGCGCATCATCGCCCCGGGGGCGGCCGTCTTCGCCTTCGGTTGCCGCTTGACCGGCTGCGGTGCGGCTTCGGCCGGCTGCGCGATGCCGAGGGTGACGGCCACGGCGCTCACGACCGCGAGCGGCACCGTGAGCAGCCCGCGGATGCCGCGTGCCGACCCCCGTCCGCCGGATCCGCGCCGCTCGCGTCCGCC
Source organism: Agromyces sp. NPDC058126 (assembly GCF_042884595.1). Classification (NCBI taxonomy): domain Bacteria; kingdom Bacillati; phylum Actinomycetota; class Actinomycetes; order Micrococcales; family Microbacteriaceae; genus Agromyces; species Agromyces sp. NPDC058126. The sequence continues at coordinate 70,404 of NZ_JBHVTS010000003.1, forward strand.
GGCGTCGTCGACGTCGTACGCCATGGTTCCCCCTTCGCCGGCCTGGTGCTCCGACTCCCGTCACCGTCGCACAGGCATCGGGGCGAGTCAAACACCCCGCCGCGAGTCCGCCGACTCGGTGCGGGCGGCGCGTTCGGATCGAGGCGCGGCCGCGCCTCGATCATGACGGCATTCGCGATGCACTGCTTTTCCGACGCCTCGGGACATGGCAGGCTTGGTGACGTGACCGATGCCGCCGAGACCACCTGGCTGACTGTTCCCGACCTCGTCGAGCTGCTGGGCGAGAGCCCCAGCCGCGTGCGCCGCATGATCGACGACCGGCACCTGCTGGCCGCTCGCGTCGACGGCGTGCTGAAGGTGCCGTCCGTGTTCCTCAAGAACGATGCGCCGATGCCCGAGATCCACGGCACCGCGATGGTGCTCGCGGATGCCGGCTTCAGCGACGGCGAGGCGCTCGAATGGTTCCTCGCCGAGGAGGACAGCCTCGGGACGACCCCGATCGACGCCCTGCGCGCCGGCAGGAAGGCCGAGGTGCGGCGGATCGCCCAGGCGCTGGCCTGAGCGCGACGTCGACGCTGCCGCGCCGCTCAGCTCGTGCGACGGGTGACCGTCTTCGCCATCGCGGCGAGCTCGTTGCGCGCCTCGTGCCCGAGCGGTGCGTCGTCGAGGGCGGCGACCGCGCGGGCCGCGTTCCGTGCGATGAGCTCCTCGACCTCGTCGACGGCGCCGCAGTCGGAGATCGTGCGCTGCAGCATCCGGACCTGCTCGGCGCTCAGTGACGCATCGCCGAGGAGTTCGTCGAGGAGTCGCCGCTGGCCCGCAGCGAGCCGCTCGCGGGCGATCGCGACGAGCACCGTGCGCTTGCCCTCCCTGAGGTCGTCGCCGCTCGGCTTGCCGGTGACCTCGGGGTCGCCGAAGACGCCGAGCAGGTCGTCGCGGAGCTGGTAGGCGATGCCGAGCGGCAGGCCGAAGTCGCGGAGCGCGCGGAGCTGCGACTCGGTCGCGCCCGCGATGGAGGCGCCGATCACGAGGGGGGCCTCGATGCTGTACTTCGCCGACTTGTAGACGACGACCCGTTCTGCGCGCAGCCGCTGCTCGTCGTCGGGCTGCACGACCCAGGCCCGCTCCTCGAGGATGTCGAGGTACTGGCCGGCCGTGACCTCGGTGCGCATCCGCATGAACTCGCGACGCGCCGCGCGGGCGGCGGCGCGATCGTCGAGGGCGTCGAGCCCCTCGTCGAGGATCTCGTCGCTCCAGCCGAGCAGGAGGTCGCCGAGGAGGATCGCCGCGTCGACGCCGAAGTCGGCGGCGTCGCCGGCCCAGCCTGATTCGGCGTGGAGCCCCTCGAAGAGCCGATGGGCCGAGGGGAGGCCGCGGCGGGTGTCGGATCGGTCGATGAGATCGTCGTGCACGAGCGCCGCGGCGTGGAAGAGTTCGAGCGCGGCCGCCGCCGAGACGACCGGGAACCGGTCGGGCCCCTCGGTCGACTCGTATGGGTCGAAGCCGCGGGTTCGCACCGCCTCCCAGCCCCAGTAGCAGAAGAGCGCGCGGAAGCGCTTTCCCCCGCTGAGAAAGCGCCGAGAGAAGCCGTCGAGCGGTTCGAGGTCGGCGCTGATCGAGCGGAGAATGGAGGTGCGTTCGGCGAGGAAATCCTCGATGCGTTCGTGCACCATATCGACCAGTCGGGAGCTGTGAGCCACCCGCCTAGCCTACCGACGCAGCGCAGGGCTAGAATGGACTCGGATGCGTCGATCCCGAGCCTGAGGGGAAAGAGATGCCGCTTTCAGAGCAGGAGCAACGTCTTCTCGAGGAGATGGAGCGGAACCTCTATCGCAATGATGCCGATTTCGTGCATGCCGTCGGCGGCGTGCGGGGTCGGCGCCCGAACTACCGCGCCATCGTGCTCGGTGTGCTGCTCGCCGTCGCCGGCGTCGGTGCGCTGATCATCGGTGTCGCGACCCAACTGCTGATCATCGGCATCCTGGGCTTCGCGCTCATGTTCGCCGGCGTCCTCGTCGCGATCACGCCCTCGAAGCGCGGCGCCGCCGCGCCCGCGCCGAGCGAGCAGTCCTCTGGTGGGGCGAAGCCCCGCTCGCGCACCGGATTCATGGATCGCATGAACGAGCGTTGGGACCGCCGCCAGGACGGGCACGAGTAGCCACTCCACTTCGCACCACCTGAACGGGCCGATCGTCTGATCGGCCCGTTTTTCGTGTCCCCGGGGGCACTCGCGCGCTCGCCCGATGCCGTCGGCGGGGCATCCAGCAGCGGGCCGACGCCCCTGCTCCTCCCCGGCGTGTCGTTTTCCTCCACCTCCCTCCACCCCCGGAATTCCGCGTGATGACGGGCCTTCAGGCGCCGTAAAGCCGTGAAATCGAGCGAATGTCGTTGATCAGTGGATGGAGGTGGAGTAAAGTGGGGCCACCTGGATTCTGGCCGGAGGAAAGGGGGTGGTGTGGTGTTCCTCGGGAGTTACGAACCAAAGCTCGATGAGAAAGGCCGCGTCATTCTTCCGGCGAAATTCCGGGAGGAGCTGTCGAACGGGCTCGTGCTCACGCGCGGGCAGGAGCGCTGCGTCTACGTATTCAGCGCCCGCGAGTTCGAGAGCATGAGCGAGAAGATCCGCCAAGCCCCGGTCACGAGCAAGCAGGCACGCGATTACATGCGCGTGTTCCTCTCGGGGGCATCCGCGGAGACCCCCGACAAGCAGAACCGGGTCACCATCCCCGCCATGCTCCGCAGCTATGCGGGGCTCGACCGGGACCTCACGGTCATCGGCGCGGGCAGCCGGGTGGAGATCTGGGATCAGGCGGCGTGGCAGAGCTACCTCGCCGAGCAGGAGGCGGCCTTCGCGGAAACGGCGGAGGAGGTGATCCCCGGACTCTTCTGATCCACGGGTCCCGACTCCCAGCCGGCCGGGCCTGGTGCACTTCCCCGCATCAGGACGAACGGATGGGGATCAGGGCTCGAAGGCCCGGAAGGCAAGGCGGAATCATGGACATCGAACGCATTCACACCCCGGTCATGCTCGAGCGCACGCTCGAGCTGCTCGCACCGGCGCTCGAGCAGCGCGGCGCGGTGATGGTCGACGCCACGCTCGGCATGGGCGGGCACACGGCGGCGTTCCTCGAGCGCTTCCCCGAGCTCACGGTCATCGGACTCGACCGCGACACCGACGCGCTCGGCATCGCCCGCAAGCGGCTCGCGAAGTTCGGCGACCGCGCCCGCTTCGTGCACACCGTCTACGACGGCATCGCGAAGGCCGTGCGATCCGAGGGATTCACCGAGGTGCAGGGCGTGCTCTTCGACCTCGGCGTCTCCTCGCTGCAGCTCGACCGCGCCGAGCGGGGATTCGCCTACTCGAAGGACGCCCCGCTCGACATGCGGATGGACTCGACGAAGGGCCGCACCGCGGCCGACGTCATCGCCGAGTCGAGCGAGGACGAACTGCGGCGCATCTTCCTCGACTACGGCGAGGAGAAGCTGGCGGCCCGCTACGCGCGAGCGATCGTCAGGGCGCGGGAGGAGGCCCCGATCACCCGTTCGGCCGAACTCGTCGCCGTGATCCAGGCGGCGACCCCGGTCGCCGTGCAGCGGCAGGGGCATCCCGCGAAGCGGGTGTTCCAGGCGCTGCGCATCGAGGTCAACGAGGAGCTCTCGGTGCTCGAGCGTGCGATGCCCGCGGCGCTCGACTCGATCGCCGTCGGCGGCCGGATCGTCGTGCTCGCGTATCAGTCGCTCGAGGACCGCATCGTCAAACGAGTGCTGCAGACCGCATCCAGCTCGTCGGCACCGGCCGGGCTCCCCATGGAGCTGCCCGAGCACCGCCCGCAGTGGAAGCTCCTCGTCAGGGGCGCCGAGCTCGCGAGCGAATCCGAGCAGGCGGAGAACCCGCGTGCGAAACCGGTGCGCCTGCGCGCCGCAGAACGAGTGAGGAGGCCGTCATGAGCGCTGTGCCGGCCCAGTCCCTGCCCGCGCCCCGGCGCGCGCCCGAGCGGCCCCGCTGGCTGCGCCCCGCGCCCGAGCCGGGCACCGGACGGGCGAAGCCCCGCCTCGCCTACGCGATCATCGCCGTCGCGGGGGTCGCGGTCATCGTGGTCGCGCAGCTGCTGCTGTCGATCGCCATCACGCAGGGCGCCTACGACATCGACGCGGCGACCATGCAGCAGTCGACGCTCGACCGGCAGGAGCAGCAGCTCCGCGAGGACCTCGACCGGGTCGAGTCGCCGCAGTACCTCGCCGCGAACGCCGAAGCCCTCGGGATGGTGCCGAACTCGAACCCGGTGCTGCTCCGGCTCTCCGACGGCACGGTGAGCGGCGACCCGTCCGCCGCGACCGGGGGAGCCGCGGCCTCCGCGCCGCTCGTCCCGAATGCCCTCATCGACGGCGTGCCGCTCGTCACCGAGCAGCCCGCGGGGGAGACTCCGAAGGGTGAGACCGCAGCGGGGGCGGCAGGCGAGGCGGGGGCCGAGGCGCCCGTCGAGGCTCCGGTCGCTCCGCCGGTGGGCGATGGACTGCCGACGCCCGCCACCCACTAGCACCAGCACGACGAGCACGAACGAGGACCGCAACGGATGAACCGGACGAGTCGACACCCGATGCGCAGGATCCTCGCCTCGGCGGTGGTGCTCGTCGTGCTGGTCGGGGTGTTCGTCGTGAAGCTCGTCGACATCCAGGTGGTGCGCGCCTCGGCCCTGAACGCGAAGTCGCAGGACGCGAGGTCGCAGCCCGTCAAGGTCTGGGGCGCCCGCGGCGACATCGTCGACGCCAACGGCACGGTGCTCGCCGACAGCGTGATGCGCTACGACATCGTCATCTCGCCGAAGCAGGCGCAGCTTTCGGTGCTCGAGCGGAAGCAGAAGGAGCATCCCGGCCAGAAGGTCGAGGTCACGGCGGCGGAACTCGTCGCGGAGCTCGCCCCGGCCGCAGCCGAGCTCGGCCCGGCCGTCGGCCTCACCGGCGACCAGGTGGTCGGCGTCATCACCTCGAAGCTCGCCGAGGACCCCGACTCCGACTACGCGTTCCTCGCGAAGCAGGTCGACACGACGGCCTACGACGCGGTGAAGGCCCTCGACATCCCATGGGTGTACGCCGAGAAGCACCCGAGCCGCACGTACCCGAACGGGGCGGTCGGCGGCAACCTGCTCGGTTTCGTGCAGGAAGACGACGGCACCCCGCTCCAAGGCCTCGAACTCGCCGAGGACCAGTGCCTCGCGGGCACCGACGGCGAGGTGAGCTACCTCCACAGCGCGGCCGACTGGGTGCCCATCCCCGGCAGCGAGATCGTGCACAAGCAGGCGAAGGACGGCGGCACGCTGAAGCTCACGATCGACGCCGACCTGCAGTACTACGTGCAGCGCGTCGCGGAGGAGCAGCGTCGGGCCGTCGGCGCCGACTGGGCCACCGTGACGGTCATGGAGGTGAAGACCGGGCGTCTGCTCGCGATCGCCGACGTGCCGACCGTCGACCCCAACGACCCCTCGGCGACCGACGCCGAGGACCGCGGTTCGCGCGCGTTCACCGCGCCGTACGAACCCGGCTCGACCTTCAAGGCGCTCACCGCCGCGTCGGTGCTCGATGCGGGCAAGGCGACCCCCGTCGACCAGATCATCGCCCCGTACCGGTATCTTCCGCCGAACGGCGCGAACATCAACGACAGCTCGGTCCACGACGACGAGCGGCTGACCCTCACCGGGGTGCTCGTCGAGTCGTCGAACACGGGGATGTCGAAGTTCGGCGAGCGGCTCAGCGACCGGCAGCGCTACGAGGACATGCTCGACTTCGGCCTGGGCGAGCAGACGGAGGTCGGATTCCCCCAGGAGGCGGCCGGCGACCTGCACGGCGACCCCGACGACTGGGACAACCAGACGAAGTACGCGACCATGTTCGGCCAGGGCCTCACCACGACCGCCGTGCAGATCGCGAGCGTCTACCAGACCTTGGCGAACGGCGGCGTTCGGATGCCCGTCACGCTCGTCGACGGGTGCACCACCGCGGACGGCGAGACCACCTCGCCGCCCGCCCAGGGCACCCGCGTCGTCTCCGAGAAGGCGGCCGACGAGACGAGCGCGATGCTCGAGCGCGTCTACGCCGACGGCTGGCTCGCCGACCAGTGGGAGATCCCCGGCTACCGGGTCGCGGCGAAGACGGGCACGGCGCAGGTGGCGGGCCCCGACGGGCACTACCTGCCGGGCTACCTCGTCTCCGTCTCGGGCTTCGCTCCCGCCGACGATCCCGAGTTCGTCGTTTCGGTGAGCTTCCAGAATGCCGTTAAGATGAACTCGTCCGCCGCATCCGCTCCCGTCTTCCAAGAGGTGATGAGCCAGGTGCTGAAGAAGTATCGGACCGTTCCATCCGGCGCTCCGGCGCCCGATCTGCCAGCTACCTGGTGAGAAAGTTGGGTTCGTGACCGGATCGCCTCCAACGGCCCTCCGGCCGCAGCACCCGAGCCCCCGATCGCTCCGCGGCCTCGCCGAGGAGTTCGGGTTCGACGTGCGCGGCGAGCTCGGCGACCTCGAAGTCACCGGTGCGGGTCTCGCCTCGGGCGCGGTGCGCCCCGGCGACCTCTACGTCGGCGTCCCCGGGCGCAACGCGCACGGGGCGAAGTACGCCGTCGCCGCCCGCGACGCGGGCGCCGTCGCCGTGCTGACCGACGAGGCCGGCGCGACCCTCGCCGCCGAATCGGGGCTGCCGATCCTCGTGACGCCCGACGCGCGCGCCGCGCTCGGCGAGGTCGCCGCCTGGATCCACCGCACGGCGGAGAACCCGGCGACGACGTTCGCCGTGACCGGCACCAACGGCAAGACCAGCGTCGTGTACCTGCTCTACGGCATCCTCCGCCAGCTCGGCGTCGTCGCCGGCCTCACCTCGACGGCCGAGCGCCGCATCGGCGACGAGGCCGTCACGAGCTCGCTGACGACGCCCGAGGCGAGCGAGCTGCACGCGCTCCTCGCCCGCATGCGTGAGGTCGAGGTGCGGGCGGTCGGCATCGAGGTGTCGGCGCAGGCGCTCTCGCGCCATCGCGTCGACGGACTCGTCTTCGACGTCGCGGGCTTCACGAACCTCACGCACGACCACCTCGACGACTACGCCGACATGGACGAGTACTTCGAGGCGAAGCGCGAGCTCTTCGCGCCCGACCGCGCGCGACGCGGCGTCGTCACCGTCGACTCCGAATGGGGTCGCCGGCTGGTCGCCGAGTCGCGCATCCCGGTGACGACGCTGACGAGCGAGGCCGACGTGCCCGCCGACTGGCGCCTCACCATCCTCGAGGAGGCGGCGGCGTACACGGCCTTCGCGCTCGAGGCTCCCGACGGCCGTCGCCTCGAGACCCGCGTGCCGCTCCTCGGCTGGTACATGGCGGCGAACGCGGCCCTCGCGATCGTCATGCTCACCGAAGCGGGCTACGACCTCGACCGCATCTCCGCCGCGCTCGAGCGCGACGGCGGCATCGACGCGTACATCCCGGGCCGTGCCGAACGCATCTCGGGCGATCGCGGCCCCATCGTGTACATCGACTACGGGCACAGCCCCGACGCGTTCCTCCAGACGCTCGGTGCGATCCGTCGCTCGACCCGGGGCCGCGTCATCATGGTGTTCGGCGCCGACGGCGACCGCGACACGACGAAGCGCGCCGAGATGGGGGCGATCGCCGCACGCGGCGCCGACGTCGTCGTCATCACCGACTTCCACCCGCGATTCGAGGATCCCGCGGCGATCCGCTCCGCGCTCATCGCCGGTGCACGCGCCGCCGTGCCCGAGCGCGAGATCCACGAGATCGCCGACCCGAAGGCGGCGTTCCGCGCCGCACTGGCCCTCGCCGACGACGGCGACGCCATCCTCTACGCCGGCCCCGGCCATGAGGACTACCACGAGGTGAAAGGCGTGAAGATCCCGTACTCGGCACGCGAAGACTCCAAGCAGGCGCTCCGCGAAGCGGGGTGGCTCGAATGATCGCGCTCACGCTCGCCGAGATCGCGGCGGCCGCGGGCGGCACGCTCCACCTCGAGGGAACGACCGCGACGGCCGAGAGCGTCGTCACGGGCGCCGTCACGACCGACTCGCGCGAGATCGGTGCGGGCGACGTCTTCGTCGCCAAGCGCGGCGAGTTCGACGACGGCCACCGCTTCGCCCCGTCGGCCGTCGAGCGCGGCGCCGCCGTGCTCATCGTCGAGCACACGCTCGAACTGCCCGTGCCCCAGATCGTGGTGGCCGACTCGATCGACGCGCTCGGCGCGCTCGCGACCGAGGCCGTGCGCCGGGTGCGCGCGCTCGGCCGGCTGCGCATCGTCGGCGTCACGGGGTCGAACGGCAAGACCACGACGAAGAACCTGCTGCGCGCCGTGCTCGAGAAGGTCGGTCCGACCGTCGCCGCACGTGCCTCGTACAACAACGAGGTCGGCGCCCCCGTCACGATGCTCGAGCTGGCCGAGGACACCGAGTTCCTCGTCGCCGAGATGGGCGCCTCGGGGGTCGGCGAGATCGCCCGGCTCATCCGCATGGCCCGCCCCGACGTCGGCATCGTGCTGAAGGTCGGCCTCGCCCACGCCGGCGAGTTCGGCGGCATCGAGAAGACCGTGCAGGCGAAGTCCGAGATGGTCACCGACCTCCTCCCCGGCGACGTCGCGGTGCTCAACGCCGACGACCCGCGCGTCGTGCCGATGGCCGGGCTCACGGACGCCCGCGTCGTCTGGTTCGGGCTGGGCGACACCGCCGAGGTGCGCGCGACCGAGCTCCGCGCCCACTCGCGCGGCACCGACTTCACCGTGACGGTGCCCGGCGGCGAGCAGGCGCGGGTGCACTTCGGGGTGCTCGGCGAGCATCACGTCATGAACGCGCTGGCCGCGATCGCGGCATCCGTCGAACTCGGCGTGCTCCTCGCCGACGTGGTCGCCGCCCTCGAGCAGGTGACCCTCGCCGAACGCTGGCGCATGCAGCTCATGGGCGGCCGCAACGGCATCACCGTCATCAACGACGCGTACAACGCGAGCCCCGATTCGATGTCGGCCGCGCTCAAGACGCTCGCCCAGGTGCGTGAGCCGGGCAGCCGCACGATCGCCGTCCTCGGCGAGATGAGCGAGCTCGGCGAGTTCTCGGGGGAGGAGCACGACCGCATCGGCCTGCTCGCCGTGCGCCTCGGGATCTCGCAGCTCGTCGTCGTCGGCCAGGCCGCCCGCCGACTGCACATCTCCGCGATCAACGAAGGATCGTGGGACGGCGAATCGGCGTACGTCGAGACCGCCGATGAGGCCTTCGAACTCGTCACCGCGGGCGCCCGCCCCGGCGACACGATATTGGTGAAATCGTCGAACTCGGCGGGTCTCCGCCTGCTCGGCGACCGACTGGGAGAATGGTTCGCGTGAGCGCAGTGCATCATCTCGGCGAGGCTTGGCAGTCGACCTGCCTGCTCGGCGACCGACTGGGAGAATGGTTCGCGTGAGAGCACTGCTGACCGCCGGAGCGTTGTCGCTCGCCTTCACGCTGTTCCTGACCCCGCTGTTCATCCGCCTGTTCACGCGGATCGGCTGGGGCCAGTTCATCCGTGACGACGGGCCGCAGAGCCATCACGTCAAGCGCGGCACGCCGACCATGGGCGGCATCATCTTCATCCTCGGCACCCTGTTCGGATACTTCGTCGCGACGCTGCTCGTCTCGAACGAGCGGCCGACGGCGTCGGGCATGCTGGTGCTCCTCATGATGGTCGGCCTCGGCCTCGTCGGATTCGTCGACGACTTCCTGAAGACCCGCAAGAAGCAGAGCCTCGGGCTCGGCGGCTGGGCGAAGGTCGCCGGGCAGGTGATCGTCGCGGCGCTGTTCGCGCTGCTCGCGCTGCAGTTCCCGAACGACCAGGGCGTGACGCCGGCGAACACGAAGATCTCGTTCATCCGCGATCTGCCGCTCGACTTCATGGTGTTCGGCACGTTCTTCGGCATCATCCTCTACGTCGTCTGGATCTGCCTGATCGCGGCGTCGACCTCGAACGGCGTCAACGTGACCGACGGGCTCGACGGCCTCGCCGGCGGCGCCTCGATCCTCGCGATCGGCTCCTTCGTGTTCATCGGCTTCTGGCAGTTCAACCAGGCGTGCGCCGCGGTGGGCCTGAACGAGAACGACGAGTACCGCTGCTACAACGTGCGCGATCCGCTCGACATCGCGATCGTCTCGGCCGCGATCGTCGGCGGCCTCATCGGCTTCCTCTGGTGGAACACGAACCCCGCCAAGATCTACATGGGCGACACCGGCTCGCTCGGCCTCGGCGGCGCGCTCGCGGCGCTCGCGGTGGTGAGCCACACCGAGCTCCTCGTCATCATCATCGGCGGCCTCTTCGTCATCGAGACCGGCTCGGTCATCCTGCAGCGGGCCTACTTCAAGGTGACGCACGGCAAACGCATCTTCCTGATGAGTCCGATCCACCATCACTTCGAGCTGAAGGGCTGGGCCGAGGTCACGATCGTCGTGCGCTTCTGGATCATCGGCGGACTCTTCGTCGCCGCCGGCGTCGGCGCGTTCTACTTCGAATGGCTGCAGAGCTGATGGCGGATGCCTCGGCACCGACCTCGAACCGTCTCGACACCCTGACGAGCTGGAACGCCGACTGGCGCGGGCTCAAGGTCGCGGTGCTCGGCGTGGGCGTCACCGGCTTCGCGGTCGCCGACACCCTCACCGAGCTCGGCGCCGACGTCCTCGTCGTCGCGCCCGAGGTCGACGACGACCGCGCGCGCATCCTCGAGGTGATCGGCGCGAAGCTCGTGCGCCACCCGCTCGACGTGGTGCCCGCCGAGCTCGAGGCGTTCGCGCCCGAGGTCGTCGTGGTCTCGCCGGGGTTCCACCCCGACCACCCGGTGCTCGAGTGGGCCGGCCGCGAGCGAATCGCCGTGTGGGGCGACATCGAACTGGCCTGGCGCGTCCGCGACAAGGTGAACGCCGCCGAGTGGATCCTCGTGACCGGGACCAACGGCAAAACGACGACCGTGCAGATGACCGCGACCTTCCTCGCGGCGAACGGGCTGCGGGCGGCGCCGTGCGGCAACATCGGCGTGCCGGTGCTCGACGCGGTGCGCGACCCGGGCGGGTTCGACGTGCTCGTCGTCGAGCTCTCGAGCTACCAGCTGCACCACCTGCCGACCGAGGGCCCGGGTGCAGTGCACCCGTGGGCGAGCACGGTGCTCAACATCGCCGACGACCACCTCGACTGGCACGGCTCGTTCGAGGCCTATCGTGCGGCCAAGGCGAAGGTGTACGCGAACACGAAGCACGCCTGCGTCTACAACCGAGCCGACGAGGCGACGAGGCGGATGGTCGAGGACGCCGAGGTCGAAGAGGGCGCGAGGGCGATCGGCTTCGGCCTCGACGTGCCGGGGCCGAGCGACTTCGGCGTGGTTGAGGGGATCCTCGCCGACCGCGCGTATCTCGACGACCGGCGCAACACCGCGCTCGAGATCACGACGCGGGTCGAGCTCGAGCCTCGCGGCCTCGATGCGCCGCATGTGGTGGCGAACATCCTCGCCGCCTCGGCGCTGGCCCGCTCGTTCGGCGTCCCGGTCGGAGTCATCCACGATGCCCTGAACGACTTCCGTCTCGACGCGCACCGCATCGAGACCGTGGCCGTCGCCGGCGGCATCCGCTGGATCGACGACTCGAAGGCGACGAACCCGCATGCCGCCGAGGCGTCGCTGCGGGCGTTCGGCCGCGTCGTCTGGATCGTCGGCGGGCTCCTCAAGGGCGTCGACGCCGATGCGCTCGTCGCGGCGCACATCGGGCGCCTCCGCGCGGCGATCGTGATCGGCGTCGACCGCGAACTCCTCGTCGCGGCGTTCCGCCGACACGCGCCCGGGCTGCCCCTCTTCGAGGTGATCGCCGACGACACTGAACAGGTGATGCCCGAGGCGGTCGCACTGGCCGCATCGGTCGCCGCAGAGGGCGACACCGTGCTCCTCGCGCCCGCCGCGGCGTCGATGGACCAGTTCGCCGACTACGGCGATCGCGGCCGACGGTTCCACGAGGCGGTCAGAACGATGCTGGGAGGTGAGGCGGATGGCGACTCCGCCCCGCTCGACCCGTCGCCAGAAGGCTGATCAGCAGGGCGTCTCGGCCGCCCGCATCCGGCTCGGGCGGGTCTTCCGCGTCGAATCGGCCGACTACTTCCTACTGCTCGGCACGACGCTCTTCCTCGTCGTGCTCGGCCTCGTCATGGTGCTCTCGGCGTCGCTCGTCGAGTCCTACCTCGAAGACGGCGGCCTCCTCGACCAGGCGATCCGCCAGGGCGTGTTCGCGATCATCGGCATCCCGGCGATGCTCATCGCGAGCCGCATGCCCGAGCAGTTCTGGATGCGCATCGCGTGGCCGGCGCTGATCATCACCTGCATCCCGCAGCTGCTCGTCGTCGCCACCGACCTCGGCATCGAGGACGGCGGCAACACCAACTGGCTGCGCGTCGGCCCGGTGCAGTTCCAGCCCTCGGAGTTCATCAAGGTCGCGCTCGTCATCTGGCTCGGGCTCATCGTCACCAAGAAGCAGGACAAGCTCGGCGACTTCACCCACGGGGTGCTGCCCATCCTGCTCGTCGGCGGCGGGGCGATCGGCCTCGTCCTCCTCGGCGGCGACCTCGGCACCGTGATGATCATGGGGGCGATGCTGCTCGGCGCGCTCTTCCTGATCGGGGTTCGGCTGCGCCTGCTGCTCGTGCCGATCCTCGTCGCGATCGTGGGCTTCGTGATCGTCGCCTTCTCGAGCGAGAACCGGATGCGACGGATCATGTCATTCGTCGACTCGAACTGCGACACCGGAGGCGCCGACACGCTGAACTCGTGCTGGCAGGTCATGCACGGCACGTATGCGCTCGCGAACGGCGGCGTGTTCGGCGTCGGGCTCGGCAACTCGGCGGCGAAGTGGTCGTGGTTGCCGGCCGCCGACAACGACTTCATCTTCGCGATCATCGGCGAGGAGCTCGGGCTCATCGGCGCGATCGTGGTCATCGGCATGTTCGTGCTGCTCGCGGTCGCCTTCGCCCGGGTGCTGCGGAGCTCGCGGACCATGTTCGCGAAGACGGTCACCGCGGCCGTGATGGTGTGGGTCATCGGCCAGGCCTGTGTCAATATCGGAGTCGTGCTCGGAGTCTTCCCCGTCCTCGGTGTCCCGCTGCCGCTCGTCTCGGCCGGTGGCACCGCCCTCCTGACGACCCTCGTCGCCATCGGCGTCGTGCTCTCGGTCGCGCGCGACCCCGAGGCGCCGGCGCGGGCGGCGGCACGTGCCGCGGCACGCAAGGCGCGCGCATCGGAGCGTGCCGCACGATGAGCGTCTACCTCCTCGCCGGCGGCGGCACCGCCGGCCACGTGAATCCCCTGCTCGCCGTCGCGGATCGGCTCCGGGAGCGCGACTCCGACGCCGAGGTGCTCGTGCTCGGCACGGCCGAGGGACTCGAGGCCCGCCTCGTGCCCGCGCGCGGCTACGAGCTCCTCACCATCGCGAAGGTGCCGTTCCCGCGGCGCCCGAACCGGGCCGCCCTGGCGTTCCCGTCGCGGTTCGGCCGCTCGATCGACGACGTGGCGCGCATCATCTCCGAACGCGGCGTCGAGATCGTCGTCGGGTTCGGCGGCTACGTCTCGACCCCCGCCTACCTCGCCGCGCGTCGCGCGGGCATCCCCGTGGTGATCCACGAGGCGAATGCGAAGCCGGGGCTCGCGAACCGGCTCGGCGCCCGCTGGGCGGCCGAGGTCGGCGTCGCGTTCGAAGGCACGCCGTTGCCGCACGCCGAGGTCGTCGGCATGCCGCTGCGACGCGAGATCGAATCGCTCGACCGCGCGTCGCTCCGTGCCGAGGCCGCGGAGTTCTTCGGCCTGGACCCGGCCCGCCCGGTGCTCCTCGCGACCGGCGGCTCGCTCGGTGCGCGTCGCATCAACCGCACGATGGTCGACAGCGCCCGCGCGATCACGGGCGCCGGCTGGCAGGTGCTGCACATCACCGGGGCGAAGTCCGAGGTCGACGACCCGGGCATCGCCGACTACCGCATGGTCGAGTACGCCGACCGCATGGACCTCGCACTGGCCGTCGCCGACCTCGCGGTCTCGCGCGCCGGCGCCGCGACGGTGAGCGAGCTCGCCGCCCTCGGGCTCCCGGCCGTCTACGTGCCGTACCCGGTCGGCAACGGCGAACAGCGCTTCAACGCGGCCGGCGTGGTCGAGGCGGGCGGCGGCATCCTCGTCGACGACGCCCGGTTCCTTCCCGAGTGGGTCGGCGCCGAGCTGGTGCCGCTCCTCACCGATGCGGATCGCGTCGCCGCGATGGCCGCCGCCGCGGCGACCGCGGGCGTCCGCGACGGCACCGCCCGGATGGTCGCGCTCATCGACGCCGCCCGCGGCGGGGGAGCCGCGCACCCCGCCTGAGGCGCGTAACGTGGAGCGTGGCGGATGCCCCGCGCACCCGGCCCTCGAACATCCCCACGGTCGTCGTGCGACGACCCGACCGACCAGCACCGAGGAAGAGCACCCGAACGTGACCATCAAGCCCGATCTCTCGATCCAGATCCCCGCCGAGCTCGGCGCCGTTCACTTCGTCGGCATCGGGGGCTCCGGCATGAGCGGCATCGCGCGGCTGTTCCTCGACGCCGGCCACCGGGTGACGGGTTCCGACGTGCGCGACTCGGCGAACATCGCCGCGCTCCGTGAGCTCGGCGCCGAGGTCGCGATCGGCCACGCGGCCGAGAACCTGGGCGACGCCGAGGCGGTCGTGGTCACGGGCGCCCTCTGGCAGGACAACCCCGAGTACCGGCTGGCGCTCGAGCGCGGGCTCCCGGTGCTGCACCGCTCGCAGGCGCTCGCGTGGCTCATCTCGGGCCAGCGCCTCGTGTCGGTCGCCGGCGCGCACGGCAAGACCACGTCGACGGGCATGATCGTCACGGGGCTCCTCGCCCAGGGCGCCGACCCGAGCTTCGTCAACGGCGGCGTGATCGAGGGACTCGGCGTCTCCTCCGCCGCGGGCGCCGACGAGCTCTTCGTCGTCGAGGCCGACGAGTCCGACGGCTCGTTCCTGCTCTACGACACCGCGATCGCGCTCATCACGAACGTCGACCCCGATCACCTCGACCACTACGGCTCGCGCGAGGCCTTCGAGCAGGCCTTCGTCGACTTCGCCGACCGTGCGAGCGAGCTCGTCGTCGTCTCCTCCGACGACGCCGGCGCGAAGCGGGTCACCGAGCGCCTCTCGCACCGGAACGTCGTCACCTTCGGTGAGGCGGCGGATGCCACGGTGCGCGTGCACTCCATCGAGACCGACGGTCCCGTGGCGTTCTCGATCGCGTACGACGGCGTCGACCACCGCGCGCAGCTGCTCGTGCCGGGCAAGCACAACGCCATCAACGCCGCCGGCGCGTTCGCCGTGCTCGTGGGGCTCGGCTTCGACCCCGCGGCATCCCTCGCGGGCATCGCCCGATTCGCCGGCACCGGCCGCCGATTCGAGCTGCACGGCGTCGTCGGCGGCGTGAGCGTCTACGACGACTACGCGCACCACCCGACCGAGGTGGCCGCAGCGCTCGCTGCGGCGCGCACCGTCGTGGGCGAGGGGCGCATCATCGCGGTCCACCAGCCGCACACCTACAGCCGCACCCAGGCCTTCGCGAAGGAGTTCGCCGAGGTGCTCGAGGAGTTCGCCGACGAGACGGTGGTGCTCGACGTCTACGGTGCGCGGGAGGACCCGGTGCCCGGCGTGACCGGGGAGCTCGTGAGCGAACGGTTCGCCGACCCCTCGCACGTCGCCTTCGTGCCCGACTGGCAGGAGGCGGCCGACCACACCGCCCGCATCGCCCGCGAGGGCGACTTCGTGATCACCCTCGGCTGCGGCGACGTCTACCGCATCGTCCCGCAGCTGCTCGGCTCGCTCGAGCGGGAGCGCGGATGACGGTGGTCCGCTCGTGAAGCGGCCGCAGGGCTTCGAGGCGCGGCCGCCCAGGCGGCCGCCCCTCGGCGGGCCGGCGCCCTCGGAGGCCCGTCCGGCGGCCCGCGTCCCGGCGCCGCGGTCGCCGGATGCCGGCGGCGACCGGGTACGCACCGAGCCGATCGAGGTCGTGGCCGGCGCCGGCGCGAAGGGCTCACGCGTGACGCGCGACCATCAGGAGACCGTGCCGCTCGACGATCTCCGCCGCGGACTCGCCGGGGGCGCGTCGCCGAGCGATGCTGCGCAGGGCGGCCCGGCCCCGTCCCCCGAGCCGGCGGTCGACGAGAAGAGCGCGCGGCGAGCCCTGGCCGCGGCCGAGCGCGAGCGGCGACGATACGAGAAGCAGGAGGTGCGGCGCTTCACGAAGCGCTCGCGCCGGCGACGGATCGTCTGGTCGGTCGTCGGGGGAGCGCTGGCGCTGCTCGTGGTGGTCGTCGTCGGCGGGGCGTACTCGCCGCTCATGGCGTTGCGCGAGGTGCGCGTCGAGGGGGCCGCCCGCATTCCGCCGGATGAGATCGTCGCGGCGTTCGACGGCGAGCTCGGAACACCGCTGCCGCTCGTCACGCGCGAGGACGTGCACCGGGCACTCGCCGACTTCCGGCTGATCGAGACGTACTCGACCGAGACGATCCCGCCCGGGACCCTGGTCGTGCGCATCGTCGAGCGGACGCCGGTGGGCGTCATCGAGACCGCCCGCGGTTTCGAGCTCGTCGACGGCGCGGGAGTGGTCATCGACCGACTCGAGTCGCGCCCAGACGGGCAGCCGCTCATCGAGACCCCGGGCGGCATCGCCTCGGACGGATTCCGGGCGGTCGCGGCGGTCGTCCGCAGCCTGCCTGCGGAGGTCAGGCCGCTGCTCGTCGGCGCATCGGCGGAGACGGCCGACGACGTGCGGCTCGAGCTCGCCGGGGGAGTGCCGGTCGTCTGGGGCGGGTCGAACGATTCGAGCACGAAGGCCGCGGTGCTCGCGCGCCTGATGGTCGTCGCACCGCCCGACACCGTGTCGGGGTACGACGTCTCGTCCCCCGAGAGCGCGGTCACGTACTGAGCGCGGAGGGCCCGCGCGAGTTCGTCGGAGGCTTTCTCGGCGGTCGGATCGCGACACGCCGGGCCCGCCTTGCGCGGCGCGCGCGGTGCTCCTCGTACCGTCATCACAGGAATTGCATACTCAGCAAAACTTTAACCTTCGACTAGAGGTTCAGGGTTCAGAGTTCGCACGGAAGGCCGGACATGTCGACAAACCAGAACTACCTCGCCGTCATCAAGGTGGTCGGTATCGGCGGTGGCGGTGTCAACGCCGTCAACCGCATGATCGAACTCGGCCTCCGCGGAGTCGAATTCATCGCCATCAACACGGACGCGCAGGCGCTGCTGATGAGCGACGCCGACGTCAAGCTCGACGTCGGTCGCGACCTCACCCGCGGGCTCGGCGCGGGCGCCGACCCCGAGGTCGGCCGCCGTGCCGCCGAGGACCACGCCGAGGAGATCGAGGAGGCGCTGGCCGGCGCCGACATGGTCTTCGTCACCGCCGGCGAAGGCGGCGGCACGGGCACCGGCGGTGCTCCTGTCGTCGCCCGCATCGCGAAGTCGATCGGCGCGCTCACCATCGGTGTCGTCACGAAGCCCTTCGGCTTCGAGGGCAAGCGCCGCCAGACGCAGGCGGAGCAGGGCGTCGCGCGCCTGAAGGAAGAGGTCGACACCCTCATCGTCGTGCCGAACGACCGCCTGCTCGAGATCAGCGACCGCGGCATCTCGATGCTCGAGGCGTTCGCGACCGCCGACCAGGTGCTCCTCGCCGGTGTGCAGGGCATCACCGACCTCATCACCACGCCCGGGCTCATCAACCTCGACTTCGCCGACGTCAAGTCGGTCATGCAGGGCGCCGGGTCCGCGCTCATGGGCATCGGCTCCTCGAGGGGGGCCGACCGTGCCATCAAGGCCGCCGAGCTCGCCGTCGCGAGCCCGCTGCTCGAGGCGTCGATCGACGGCGCCCACGGCGTGCTGCTCTCGATCCAGGGCGGATCGAACCTCGGCATCTTCGAGATCAACGACGCGGCGAGGCTCGTGCAGGAGGCGGTGCACCCCGAGGCCAACATCATCTTCGGCGCCGTCATCGACGACACCCTCGGCGACGAGGTGCGGGTCACCGTCATCGCCGCCGGCTTCGACGGCGGTGAGCCGAACGCGAAGCCGGTCGAGGCGCGTCGCACGAACTTCGTGCCCGCGGCGGCCGCGGCGGTCGGCGCTGGCGTCGGCGGCACCGGCTCGCTCGGCGACGCGCTCGGCGGCGATGTCGCCGAGGTCATCGCCGAGATCGACATCGACGAGCTCGTCGAGACGGCGAACTGGGGCGAGGCGCAGAGCTCGAGCGCCGACCAGATCGTCACCGACCCGGCCTTCGACGACAACGACGACGACCTCGACATCCCCGACTTCCTGAAGTGAGCGGGCTCGGCTACCGCCTCGCGGCCGTCCAGGCGGGCGTCGCGGACGCCGCGCGCGAGGCGGGCCGCGAGGCATCCGAGATCACGACCATCGTCGTGACGAAGTTCCACCCGGCCTCCCTGGTGCGCGAGCTCGCCGCGCACGGCGTGCGCGACATCGGCGAGAACCGGCACCAGGAGGCGCAGGCGAAGGCCGCGGAGCTCGCCGACCTCGAGCTCCGCTGGCACTTCATCGGGCAGCTGCAGAGCAAGAAGGCCAAGCAGGTGCGCGCCTACGCCTCGGCGATCCACTCGGTCGACCGGCCGGCGCTCGTCGACGCGCTCCGTTCCGACGAGGCATCCATCGACTGCTTCGTGCAGGTGAACCTCACCGACGATCCCGGTCGCGGCGGCGTCGCGCCCGACGGGCTCGAAGAGCTCGTCGAGCGGGTGCTCGGCGCGCCCGGACTGAGGCTGCGCGGGCTCATGGCGGTCGCCCCGCTGGATGCGCCGGCGCGTCCCGCGTTCGCCCGGGTGCGCGAGCTCTCCGAGCGGGTCGTCCGGCTCGCACCGGATGCCCGTGATCTGTCCATGGGGATGTCCCACGACTTTCGCGAGGCGATTCTGGAGGGTGCGACACACCTCCGGATCGGGAGCGCAATCACCGGGAATCGGCCGGCCGCCGGTTAACCTCGAAGAGACGGAACACAGACGGAGGCATCGATGTCGAACCCGCTCAAGAAGACCATGGTCTACCTCGGACTCGCCGATGAGGAGCTCGAGCACGAGGCTCCCCACGCGCAGCCCCAGGCCGCGGCGGCACCCGCTCCGGTCGTGCACGCCGCCCCGGCCCCCGCGCCGAAGACCGGCGCCGCGGTGACCCCGCTGCGCAAGCACCACGTCCAACCGAGCACCCCGCAGGCGGAGATGAACGAGATCCTGACCGTCCACCCGCGTCAGTACCGCGACGCGCAAGTCATCGCCGAGTCCTTCCGTGAAGGCGTCCCGGTGATCATCAACCTCTCGCAGATGTCCGATGCCGACGCGCGGCGTCTCATCGACTTCGCGAGCGGCCTCTCGCAGGGGCTCTACGGCAAGATCGAGCGGGTCACGAGCAAGGTGTTCCTGCTCTCGCCCGCGCACGTGGTCGTCTCGGGGGAGACGGGCGATGCGGAGGGCGACGTCGACGCGTCGTTCTTCACGCACGCGTAGCCGCCCGTGGGCGCGCTCCTCGTCGTCTGGAACCTCCTGTACGCACTTCTCCTCATCTACTTCTTCGTGATGTGGGGGCGTTTCGTCCTCGATCTCGTGCGGGCGTTCAACCGCTCGTGGCGCCCGAAGGGCTTCTGGCTCGTCGTCGTCGAGGTCGTGTACAGCATCACCGATCCGCCGGTGAAGTTCTTCCGGCGGATCCTCCCGCCGATCCGCATCGGGCAGGTGGCACTCGATCTCGGGTGGAGCCTCGCGATGCTGGTCGTCATCCTCGCCATGACCATCGTGTCGGGGCTGGCCGCGGCAGCAGCCGCCGCCTGAGCATCTCCTGCGATCGTGACAAGCCGAGACGATCGGCGCTCACGACTCACAGGTGGTGTTTGCTACCGTTAGCAGAACGTGATCGAACCGATCGAACAGATTTGAGGGTGGAAAGCCATGGCGCTAACTCCGGAAGATGTGGTCAACAAGCGCTTCCAGGCGACGAAGTTCCGGGAGGGCTACGACCAGGACGAGGTCGATGACTTCCTCGACGAGGTCGTCGTCGAACTGCGTCGTCTGAACCAGGAGAACGACGAGCTGCGCCAGCGTGTGGCGGCGGCCGAGGCCCGTGCCGCGGAGGCCGCGCAGGCGCCCGCCGCCGCTGCGCCGGCACCGGCCGCGGTGTACACCGAGCCGGCCGCGCCGCCCCCCACCGTCGCCGTGCCGACGCAGGCGCCCGCCGTGCAGTCCGAGCTCGACGAGCAGACCTCGACCACGAACCTCCTGCAGCTCGCCCGCCGCCTCCACGAGGAGCACGTGCGCGAGGGCATCGAGAAGCGCGATGCGCTCATCGCCGAGGGCCACGCCACCGCCGCGCGCGTCGTCGCCGAGGCCGAGGCCAAGCAGCGTCAGCAGATGGGCATCCTCGACCAGGAGCGCGTCGCGCTCGAGAAGCGCGTCGACGAGCTCCGCACCTTCGAGCGCGACTACCGCGCGAAGCTGAAGAGCTACATCGAGGGCCAGCTGCGCGACCTCGACACCGCCGCCCCGGTTCAGGTGTCGGGCAACCAGGGCTTCTCGGCTCCCGCCGAGCAGCCGGCACCGACCTTCCAGGGCTTTGGCGGCTGAGCCGGCCGCGAAGGTCGGCACCACCACCGCCCTGCTGGTCCTGGCCGGCGCCGCGATCGCGGCGTACGGCCTCGACCAGTTGAGCAAGTTCCTCGTCGTCTCGAACCTCACCGAGGGTGAGATCGTGCCGGTGCTGGGCTCCGTGCTCCAGTGGCAGTTCGTGCGCAACCCCGGCGCGGCATTCTCCCTCGCAAGCGGCATGACGTGGATCTTCACGATCCTCGCCGCAGGCGTGATCACGTTCATCATCTGGTTCGCCCGGCGCATCCGTTCGATCGCGTGGGCGCTCGTCTTCGGACTGCTGCTCGGCGGCGTGCTCGGCAACCTGACCGACCGGCTCTTCCGCGAGCCGAGCTTCGGCCTGGGCCATGTGATCGACTTCATCTCCACCCCGTGGATGCTCCCGGCGATCTACAACGTCGCCGACATCGCGATCGTGTCGAGCATGGTGCTGTTCATGATCCTGACGATCCGCGGCGTCGGGCTCGACGGGTCGCGCGAGGTCCGCCCCGCGAAGAACGCCCAGGATGCCACCGCGCCGGTCTCGTCCGGCGACGACGCCCCCGAGGCGCCGCGGCCCCCGGCCGCGGACCCGCTGCGCGCGCACGAGGCCTGATGGAGCATCGTTCGTTCCCCGTCCCCGACGGGCTCGACGGCTCGCGGGTCGACGCCGGGCTCGCGAAGCTCCTCGGCTTCTCGCGCACCCTCGCCGCCGAGATCGCCTCGGCCGGGGGCGTCAGCGTCGACGGCACGACGGTCGACAAGTCCGACCGGCTGCGCGCCGGCGGCTGGCTCGAGGTCAGCTGGGAGCCGCCGCGCACGCTCGCGGTCGAACCGATCGCGGTGCCCGAGCTCGGCATCGTCCACGACGACGACGACCTCGTGGTGGTCGACAAGCCGGCCGGCGTCGCCGCGCACCCCTCGCTCGGCTGGACGGGCCCGACGGTCGTCGGCGCCCTCGCGGCCGCGGGGTTCCGCATCTCGACCTCGGGCGCACCCGAACGGCAGGGCGTCGTGCACCGGCTCGACGCGGGCACCAGCGGCCTCATGGTCGTGGCGAAGTCCGAGCGCGCCTACACCGAGCTGAAGCGGCAGTTCCACGATCGCGAGGTCGAGAAGATCTACCACACGGTCGTGCAGGGGCATCCCGATCCGTTCGCGGGCACGATCGACGCCCCCGTCGGGCGCCACCCGCGCTCCGAGTGGAAGTTCGCGGTGACCGCCGACGGCAAGCACGCCGTCACCCACTACGAGACGCTCGAGGCGTTCCCGTACGCATCGCTCCTGGAGGTGCACCTCGAGACCGGCCGCACGCACCAGATCCGCGTGCACATGGCCGCGCAGCGGCACCCGTGCGCGGGCGACGCGATGTACGGCGCCGACCCGAGTCTCTCGGAACGGCTCGGACTGACCCGTCAGTGGCTGCACGCCCACGAGCTCTCGCTCACGCACCCCGGCACCGGGCAGTGGACGACCTTCGTCTCCGAGTACCCCGCCGACCTCGCGCACGCGCTCGAGCTGCTGCGCGGCGACTGACTCGATCCGTTCGAACCGCAGGCGGACCGGCCCCGACGTGGGCGGGTCGCCCTAGACTCGAACACACCCCCAGAACCACCCCGCAGCATCCGAAGAGGAGCCCCGTGGCCGCCGATTCATTCGTCCACCTGCACGTGCATTCCGAGTACTCGATGCTCGACGGAGCGGCCCGGGTGGGCGAGCTGATCAAGGCGGCGCAGGGCGAGGGCATGCCCGCCGTCGCGGTCACCGACCACGGCAACGTGTTCGGCGCCTACGACTTCTGGAAGCAAGCGACCGACGCCGGCATCAAGCCGATCATCGGCACCGAGGCGTACATCACCCCGGGCACCGCACGCGGCGACAAGACCCGGGTGCGCTGGGGCAGCGGCGGCGGCGACGACGTCTCGGGCTCGGGCGCGTACACGCACATGACCCTGCTCTCCGAGACGACCGAGGGCATGCACAACCTCTTCCGGCTCTCGAGCCGCGCGTCGATCGAGGGCTACTACTTCAAGCCGCGCATGGATCGCGAGCTGCTCTCGACGTACTCGAAGGGGCTCATCGCGACGACCGGCTGCCCGTCGGGCGAGGTGCAGACGCGGCTCCGGCTCGGGCAGTACGACGAAGCGGTGAAGGCCGCGGCCGATTTCCGCGACATCTTCGGAAAAGAGAACTACTTCGCCGAGATCATGGATCACGGCCTCGGCATCGAGCGCCGGATCATGGAGGACCTCCACCGGCTCGCGAAGGACCTCGGCCTGCCGCTCGTCGCGACGAACGACCTGCACTACACCCACGCCGACGACGCGAAGAGCCACGCCGCGCTGCTGTGCGTGCAGTCGGGCTCGACGCTCGACGACCCCAACCGGTTCAAGTTCGACGCCGACGAGTTCTACCTGAAGACCGCGGCCGAGATGCGGCACGTCTTCCGCGATCACCCCGAGGCGTGCGACAACACGCTGCTGATCGCCGAGCGCTGCGACGTGCAGTTCAACACGAGCGCCAACTACATGCCGCGATTCCCGGTGCCGACCGGCGAGAGCGAAGAGACCTGGTTCGTGAAGGAGGTCGACCGGGGCCTCGCCCAGCGCTACCCCGATGGGATCCCCGCCGACGTGCGCAAGCAGGCCGACTACGAGGTCGGCGTCATCCTGCAGATGGGCTTCCCGGGGTACTTCCTCGTCGTCGCCGACTTCATCAACTGGTCGAAGGAGCACGGGATCCGCGTCGGGCCGGGCCGTGGCTCGGGTGCGGGCTCGATGGCCGCGTACGCGATGAAGATCACCGATCTCGACCCGCTGCAGCACGGGCTCATCTTCGAGCGGTTCCTGAACCCCGACCGCGTCTCGATGCCCGACTTCGACGTCGACTTCGACGAGCGTCGCCGCGGCGAGGTCATCAAGTACGTGACCGAGAAGTACGGCGAGGAGCGCGTCGCGCAGATCGTCACCTACGGCACCATCAAGGCGAAGCAGGCTCTGAAGGACTCCGGGCGTGTGCTCGGGTTCCCCTTCTCGATGGGCGAGAAGCTCACGAAGGCGATGCCGCCTGCGGTCATGGGCAAGGACATCCCGCTCACCGGTATCTTCGACAAGAACCACCCGCGCTACAAAGAGGCCGGCGACATCCGGGCGATCGTCGAGACCGACCCCGAGGCCCGCACCGTGTTCGACACGGCGCTCGGCCTCGAGAACCTGAAGCGCCAGTGGGGCGTGCACGCGGCCGGCGTCATCATGTCGAGCGATCCGCTGATCGACATCATCCCGATCATGAAGCGCGAGCAGGACGGCCAGATCGTCACGCAGTTCGACTACCCCGCGTGCGAGTCGCTCGGCCTCATCAAGATGGACTTCCTGGGGCTGCGCAACCTCACCATCATCGACGACGCGCTCGACAACATCGAGGCGAACCGCGGGTTCCGCCCCGTGCTCGAGGACCTCGCCCTCGACGACCCCGAGGCGTACGCGCTCCTCTCACGCGGCGACACGCTCGGCGTGTTCCAGCTCGACGGCGGGCCGATGCGCGCCCTCCTGCGCCTCATGAAGCCCGACAACTTCGAGGACATCTCGGCCGTCATCGCCCTGTACCGCCCCGGCCCCATGGGTGCGAACTCGCACACCAACTACGCGCTCCGCAAGAACGGACTGCAGGAGATCACGCCCATCCACGCGGAGTTCGCGGAGTCGCTGAAGGACATCCTCGACACGAGCTACGGCCTGATCATCTACCAGGAGCAGGTCATGGCGATCGCGCAGCGCGTCGCCGGCTTCTCGCTCGGCCAGGCCGACATCCTCCGTCGTGCGATGGGCAAGAAGAAGAAGTCCGAGCTCGACAAGCAGTACGAGGGCTTCTCGAACGGCATGAAGGCGAACGGCTACTCCGAGGAGGCGATCGGCAAGCTCTGGGAGATCCTGCTGCCGTTCTCCGACTACGCCTTCAACAAAGCGCACTCCGCCGCGTACGGCGTGCTGAGCTACTGGACGGCGTACCTCAAGGCGCACTTCCCGGCCGAGTACATGGCGGCCCTGCTCACGAGCGTCGGCGATGCGCGCGACAAGCTCGCGCTCTACCTCAACGAGTGCCGCCGGATGGGCATCAAGGTGCTGCCGCCCGACGTCAACGAGTCGATCGGCTTCTTCGCGGCCGTCGGCGACGACATCAGGTTCGGTCTCGGCGCTGTCCGCAACGTCGGCTTCAACGTCGTCGACGCGATCCGCGCAGCGCGCGACGAGAAGGGGCGCTTCGAGTCGTTCCACGACTTCTTGAAGAAGTCGCCCCTGCCGGTGGCGAACAAGCGCACCGTCGAGTCGCTCATCAAGGCCGGGGCCTTCGACTCGCTCGGGGCGACCCGGCGGGCGCTCGTCGAGATCCACGAGGGTGCGGTCGAGTCGGCGGTGGGGGAGAAGCGCGTCGAGGCGACCGGTCAGGCCGGCTTCGACTTCGACTCGCTGCTCGCCGAGCACGAGGAGGCGCCGCCGTCGCTCGTGCCCGACCGGCCCGAGTGGGCCAAGCGCGACAAGCTCGCCTTCGAGCGCGAGATGCTGGGGCTCTACGTCTCGGACCACCCGCTCGCCGGGCTCGAGGCGCCGCTCGCCAAGCACGCCTCGACGACGATCACCGATCTCATGGGCTCGGACGCCACGCAGGACGGCGACACCGTGACGATCGCCGGTCTCGTGACGAGCGTGCAGCACCGCGTCGCGAAGGCGTCGGGCAACCAGTACGGCATGATCCAGGTCGAGGACTTCTCGGGCGAGATCACGGTCATGTTCATGGGCAAGGCGTACCAGGAGTTCGCCCCGGGCCTCCAGGCCGACTCGATCGCCGTCGTGCGAGGGCGGGTCAGCATGCGCGACGACGGCATGAACCTGCACGCGTACAGCGTGTTCACCCCCGAGCTGGGCCAGGGCGACGAGAGCGGTCCGGTGATGATCTCGCTGCCCGAGCAGCGGGCGACGACCGAGACCGTCACCGCGCTCGGCGACGTGCTCATCAGGCACCGGGGCGACACCGAGGTGCGCCTGAAGCTCGTCCGGGGGCGCAGCGCCCGGGTGTTCGAACTGCCGTACCCCGTGAAGGTGAGTGCCGACTTCTACGGTGAACTGAAGAGCCTGCTCGGGCCGAACTGCCTCGTGTGACGCCCGCCCGACGGAGGCGCACGGGCGCTCGCTAGGCTTGATGGGCCATGCGTACCATCGACCTCCGCGGAACCCGCCCCTCCACGACCGAGCTGCTCGCGCTCGTCCCTCGCGCCGCGACCGACGTCTCGGCCGCGCTCGAGCCCGCTCGCGCGCTCATCGACGCCGTTCGCGAGCATGGCGAGTCCGCACTCCTCGACCAGGCCGAGCGGTTCGACCGGGTGCGGCCGTCGTCGGTGCGGGTGCCCGCCGAGGAGCTCGAGGCGGCCCGCGACGCCCTTGCGCCCGAGATCCGCAACGCCGCCCTCCGCACCATCGAGCGCGTGCGCGCCGCCAGCGCCGCACAGGTGCCGGCGCCCGAGCGCACGGTGCTCGGCGACGGCGCGGTCATCGAACAGCGCTGGCAGCCCGTCTCCCGGGTGGGCCTGTACGTGCCGGGCGGCAAGGCCGTCTACCCGTCGAGCGTCGTCATGAACGTCGTGCCGGCGCAGGCCGCCGGCGTGCGTTCGATCGCCCTCGCCTCGCCGCCGCAGGCGGAGTTCGGCGGGCGGGTGCACCCGACGATCGCGGGCGTGGCGGCGCTGCTCGGCATCACCGAGGTCTACGCCATGGGCGGCGCGGGTGCGATCGGCGCCTTCGCCCACGGCGTGCCCGATCTCGGCCTCGAGCCCGTGCAGCGCGTCACCGGCCCTGGCAACGTCTTCGTGGCCGCCGCAAAGCGGCTCGTGCAGGGCGTGACCGGCATCGACGCCGAGGCCGGGCCCACCGACATCCTCGTGATCGCCGACGACGCGGCCGACGCCGACTTCGTGGCCGCCGACCTCGTGAGCCAGGCCGAGCACGACGAGCTCGCCGCCTCGGTGCTCGTCACCGACTCGGCCGAGTTCGCCGCACGGGTCGTCGCCCGCCTCGAGGCCCGCGCCGACGCGACGAAGCACCGCGAGCGGGTGCGGCAGGCGATCGAGGGGGTGCAGTCGGCCGTCGTGCTCGTCGACGACCTCGAGCAGGCCGCCGACTTCGCCAACGCCTTCGGCGCCGAGCACCTCGAGATCCAAGTGCGCGACGCCGACGCGGTGCTCGCGCGCATCGAGAACGCCGGCGCCATCTTCGTCGGCCCCTACTCGCCGGTGAGCCTCGGCGATTACGCGGCCGGCTCGAACCACGTGCTGCCCACGGGCGGCCAGTCGCGGTACGCGGCGGGGCTCTCGGCTGCGACCTTCCTGCGGCCGCAGCAGGTCGTGCGCTACGACGAGCAGGCGCTCCGCGAGGTCGCCCCGGTCATCGCGGCCCTGTCGGCCGAGGAGGACCTGCCGGCGCACGGCGAAGCGGTCACCGCACGTTTCGAGCGGGCGTGATCGGGTGATCGTCCCGGCCAGCGGGACGCCCGGTCGTCGGCGCCGCACCGCGCACCGCCGCTAGGCTGGGTGGCACCATGTACTGCCCGTTCTGCCGCCACCCCGATTCGCGCGTCATCGACTCCCGCACGAGCGACGACGGGCTCTCGATCCGTCGCCGTCGCCAGTGCCCCGAGTGCGGCAGGCGGTTCTCGACGACCGAGACGGCGAGCCTCGTCGTGATCAAGCGCAGCGGCGTCGTCGAGCCGTTCAGCCGCGAGAAGGTCGTGCTCGGCGTGAAGAAGGCGTGCCAGGGCCGCCCCGTCACCGACTCCGACCTCGCGGTGCTCGCCCAGAAGGTCGAGGAGACGATCCGTTCGACGGGCGCCTCGCAGATCGAGGCGAACGACATCGGCCTCGCGATCCTGCCCCCGCTGCGCGAGCTCGACGAGGTCGCCTATCTCCGTTTCGCGAGCGTCTACCAGGCGTTCGACTCGCTCGACGACTTCGAATCGGCGATCGAGCTGCTCCGCGAGGAGCACGGCCGACTGCCCGCACGACCGGTCGAGTGACGCGGCGGGGTGCCGCGACCGGTACCCTGAATCCGGCATGTATCGACTTCTCTTCTCCGCGTTCCTCTCCAAGCTCGATCCCGAAGACGCGCATCACCTCGCATTCCGGGTGATCAAGGCGCTGCCGACGCTCGGCGTCGGGCGGGTGGTCGAGCGGTTCACCGCGCCCGACCCCTCGCTCGCGGTCGAGGCGCTCGGCCTGCGGTTCCCGTCGCCGTTCGGCGTCGCCGCCGGATTCGACAAGGACGGGTACGCGGTGCTCGGCCTCGGCAACCTCGGCTTCGGCCACGTGGAGGTCGGCACGATCACGGCGATCGCACAGCCGGGCAACGAGCGCCCGCGACTGTTCCGCCTCGTGCAGGATCGCGCGCTCGTCAACCGCATGGGCTTCAACAACGGCGGCGCGGATGCCGCGGCGGGCCGCCTCTCACGGCTGTCGCGCCGCACGCACCGCCCGGTGCTCGGCATCAACATCGGCAAGAGCCGCGTCACCGCCGTCGAGGACGCGGTCGGCGACTACGAGCGCAGTGCGAAGCTGCTCGCCCCCTACGCCGACTACCTCGTGGTCAACGTCAGCTCGCCGAACACGCCGGGCCTGCGCGGCCTGCAGGAGCTCGACGCCCTCGCGCCGCTGCTCGAGGCCGTGCGCGCCGCGAGCGGCACCACGCCGCTCCTCGTGAAGATCGCCCCCGACCTCGACGACGCCGAAGTGGTGCGCATCTGCGAGCTCGTCGTGCGCCTCGGCCTCGACGGGCTCATCGCCACGAACACGACGATCTCCCGCGAGGGGCTCCGCACGGACGCGTCCGTCGTCGAGGCGATCGGCGACGGTGGTCTCTCGGGTGCGCCGCTCGCCGCTCGCTCGCTCGAGGTGCTGAAGCTCGTCCGGCAGCACGTGCCGGCGGAGCTCTGCGTGATCTCGGTCGGCGGCGTCGAGACCGCGGCCGACGTGCAGGACCGGCTCGACGCCGGTGCGACGCTCGTGCAGGGCTACTCGGCGTTCATCTACCGGGGCCCGCTGTGGGCGCGGCAGGTCAACCGCGGGCTGGCGGCGTTCCGCCGTTCGCGCGTCTCGGCGGTCGCCGCGAAGTAGGCGGCGCGGCCGACTCGGTTCGTCCGGCGGGACGCGTCGTCGGCGCGCTCAGACGACGCCGACCTCGGCCAGCCGGTCGGCGATGGTCGACCCGTCGCTCGCCGAGACCCACGGCACCTCGGTGCCGTGCTCCTCGGCCTTGGTGCGACCGCCGGCGAGCACCGCCTCGCCCGTCGAGAGGCGCCGGATCGCGATCGCCTCGACCCGCCCGGGGTGCTCCGCGGCGAACTGCGCGTAGAGCTCCTCGTCGTGCTGTCCGTCGTCGCCGATGAGCAGCCACCGCACGTTCGGGAACTCCTCGGCCAGGCGCCGCAGGTTCTCGTGCTTGTGCTCGCGCCCGCTGCGGAACCAGCGGTCGTGCGTCGGGCCCCAGTCGGTGAGGAGCAGGGGGCCTGCGGGGTAGAGGTTGCGGGAGAGGAAGCGCGTCAGCGTCGGCGCGACGTTCCAGGCGCCCGTCGAGAGGTAGATGACCGGCGATCCCGGGTGCGAGCGGGCGAGGCGCTCGAAGAGCACGGCCATGCCGGGCGTCGGGATGCGGGCGTGCTCGTCGAGCACGAAGGTGTTCCACGCGGCGACGAGCGGCCGGGGGAGCGCCGTCACCATCACGGTGTCGTCGACGTCGGAGATGATGCCGAACTCGACGTCGGGGCCGACGATGCGGATGGGCGCCTCGACGGGGTTCGCGCCCTCGGTGCTGAGCGTCGCGCGGTGCCAGCCGGGCTCGAGCGACACCGGCACGGTCGTGTCGACCACGCCGCCCCGGTCGGCGAGCACCTCGATGCGTTCGCCGCCGATCTCGATCACGACGGGAACGTCTCCGACGGGCACGCTCGTGAAGCTGCGCCATCCGCGGATGCCCTGTTCGCCGCGACGACGGCGACGCTTCGACGCCTCGGGCGGGATCGGCTTGTGCAGCAGCACCCGGCAGAACACGCGGACCCACTCGGTCGAACCGTAGCCGGTGTACGGGACCACGGTCGGGATGTGTCCGCGACGTCGGGCCCAGCGCGATCGGACGTCGTGGATCCAGTCTTCGATGCGCGCGGCACGATGCCGGACCTGGCGCTCTCGGGATCCGGCCGGGGTGGGGGAGCTCGCCGGCATCCACTCAGTCTGTCATGCGAGCGGCCCGGGTCGCGAAACGGCCGCGATCGGTACGGCGGGTCGTTCGCCGCCCGATAGAGTGGTCCGAGCAACTGAGGAGGTTCCGTGCCGAACATCGACCTGATCCTCGGGGCCGATCCGAGCCGGAGGCGCTCGGTCCGCACCGAGCCGACGCAGCGTCGCTCGAGCCAGCGTCTCGACGCGCTGCTCGACGCCGCCGCCGAGATCGTCGACGAGTCGGGCTTCGAGCGGCTGACCACGCAGATGGTCGCCGAGCGCGCCGGGGCCTCGATCG
Source organism: Agromyces sp. NPDC058126 (assembly GCF_042884595.1). Lineage (NCBI taxonomy): Bacteria > Bacillati > Actinomycetota > Actinomycetes > Micrococcales > Microbacteriaceae > Agromyces > Agromyces sp. NPDC058126. Next base: position 100,630 of record NZ_JBHVTS010000003.1, read on the forward strand.
GCACGGTGTACCGCTACTTCCCCGACCGCGTCGCAGTGCTGTACGCGCTCCGCGAGCGATCCGTCCGCCGATACCGCGAGCGCGTCGCCGACGACATGGAGGGCATCGAGCTCGAGTCGTGGTGGACGGTCGTCGAGACGGCGCTCGAGGCGTGCGCCACGATGTACCGCGACGAACCCGGTTTCACCGTCGTGCACGCGGCGCAGCGCGAGCTCGCCGAGGACGACATCGAGCCCGAGTTCGCCCACCGCATGGCCCGCCTCATCGAGGCCGAGTTCGGCGACGAGTCCGATCGGGCCGAGCTCCGTTTCCGCCTCGGCGTCGGGATGGAGATCGGCGACGCACTCATCAGCCGCGCCTTCGAGCGCAGCCCCGAGGGCGACGAGCGGTATCTCGCCGAGGCGAAGCGCCTCGTGCACGACTACCTCGCCGAACACCTCGGCTCGGTGCTCGCGGAGGTCGACGCGGCCTGAACCGGCTCGCGACGCGCGGCGTCAATCCGTTGCCCTGCGGCGCGATCGGTGTTTGGCTTGAGCCTGCACATCGAGCGAAGGCCGACGACGGGATGAAGCCAGCATGATCGAGTTCCGCGGCGTCTCCAAGCGCTTCCCCGACGGCACCCTCGCGGTCTCGGGGGTCGACATCGTGATCCCGCCGCGGAAGACCACGGTCCTCGTCGGCTCCTCGGGCTCCGGCAAGACGACGCTGCTCCGCATGATCAATCGCATGGTCGATCCGAGCGACGGGCAGGTGCTCATCGACGGCACGGATGTCTCGACCCTCGAACCCGTCGCGCTCCGACGGAGCATCGGCTACGTGATGCAGAACTCCGGGCTCCTGCCGCACCGCAAGGTGATCGACAACGTGGCCACCGTCCCGATCCTCCGCGGCACCCGCAAGCGCGAGGCGCACGCCAGGGCGCTGGAGCTCCTCGACACCGTCGGGCTCGACCGGGCGCTCGCCGACAAGTATCCGAGCCAGCTCTCGGGCGGGCAGCAGCAGCGCGTCGGCGTCGCGCGCGGCCTCGCCGTCGACCCGAACATCCTGCTGATGGACGAGCCGTTCGGCGCGGTCGACCCCATCGTCCGCTCCGAGCTGCAGCAGGAGCTGCTTCGACTGCAGGGCGAGCTGGGCAAGACCGTCGTCTTCGTCACCCACGACATCGACGAGGCGTTCCTTCTCGGCGACCAGGTCGTCATCATGCAGCAGGGCGGGCGGATCTCGCAGGCCGCGTCGCCCGCCGAGATCCTCGCGCATCCCGCCGACGACTTCGTCGCCGACTTCGTCGGCGCCGATCGGGGCAAGCGCGTGCTGCACCTCCGCGACGTCGACGGGCGGCAGGTCGTCGTCGACGGCGACGGGCGCGCGGCGGGAGTGCTCGCCTCGTGACCTGGCTCTGGTCGAATCTCGACCTGGTCGGCGAGCTGAGCCTCGTGCACCTGGCATTGTCGGTGCCCGCGATCATACTGAGCTTCGTGGTCTCCGTCCCGATCGGCTGGCTGGCGCACCGGTACCGGTGGTCGCGCGGCGTGCTGCTCACGCTCTGCGGGCTGCTCTACGCGATCCCGTCGCTCGCGCTGCTCATCGCGCTGCCGGTGTTCACCGGTCTCGGCGTGCGGTCGCCCGCGAACCTCGTGATCGCCCTGACCCTCTACGGCATCGCCGTGATCGTGCGCACCGCCGCCGACGCCTTCGACGCGATCGACCGCGACGTGCGCCAATCGGCGACCGCGGTCGGCTACGCGGCGTTCGGCCGCTTCTGGGCCGTCGAGCTCCCGCTCGCCGGGCCGGTGCTGCTCTCGGGGCTCAGGGTCGTCATCGTGAGCACCGTGAGCCTCGCGACGATCGGCGCCGTGATCGGGGTGCCGAGTCTCGGCAGCCTCTTCACCGACGGGTTCCAGCGCGGCATCCAGGCCGAGATCGCGACCGGCATCGTCGCGACGATCCTGCTCGCCCTCCTGCTCGACCTGCTCGCCGTGCTGGCGGGCCGGATGCTCATGCCGTGGACGAGGGTCGGGGCGGCGCGCCGTTCCTCGGCGACCGCACCCACCGCTCCCGCGGCGGAGGAGGCGCTCTCGTGAACCTCGTCGCGGACGGCATCGCCTGGATCCTCGATCCGGCCAACTGGCAGGGGGCGGGCAGCATCCCCGAGCGCATCGCCCAGCACCTGCTGCTCTCCCTCGTGGTGCTCCTGGTGGCCTCGGCGATCGCCCTGCCCACCGGCGCGGTGATCGGGCACACCGGGCGCGGCAAGCAGCTCGTCGTGATGGTCTCGGGCGGCTTGCGCGCGCTGCCGACGCTCGGCGTCCTGACCCTCTTCGGGCTCTGGCTCGGCATCGGGCTCGCGGCCCCGGTGATCTCGCTGGTCATCCTCGCCGTGCCGCCCCTGCTCGCCGGAGCCTACGCGGGCTTCGAGTCGGTCGACCGGCGCACGATCGACGCGGCGCGTGCGATGGGCATGCGCGAGCGCGAGATCGTCGGCGGCGTCGAGCTGCCGCTCGGCCTGCCGATCGTCGTCGGCGGCGTGCGCTCGGCGGCCCTGCAGATCATCGCCACGGCGACCCTCGCGGCGTATGTGGCGGACGTCGGCCTCGGGCGGCCGATCTTCCAGGGGCTCAAGACCCGTGACTACGGCGAGATGCTCGGCGGCTCGATCCTCGTGATCCTGCTCGCCCTCCTCGTCGACGGCGCGTTCGCACTCGCGCAGCGCCTCGTCGTGCCCGCCGGCGTGCGGGCGACCCGAACTCGTGAACTCCGCTCGCGTCCGGCCCGGCCGCGAACGGTCGTGGGGCGACCCATCCATGAAGGGAACAGGCAATGATCACAGCAGGAAAAGGCCGACTCGTCGCGCTGGCGGCGGTCGCGGTCGGGGCGACAGTGGCCCTGGCAGGGTGCGCGTCGGGCGACCCGCTCGACAGCGGATCGGGTGAGACCGACGGCGGTGGCGAGACGCTCGTCGTCGGCTCGCAGGACTACTACTCCAACGAGATCATCGCGCAGATCTACGCCCAGGCGCTCGAGGCGAACGGCTTCACGGTCGACCTCCAGCCCCGCATCGGGCAGCGCGAGGTCTACATGCCCGAGATCGAGAGCGGCGCGATCGACGTCTTCCCCGAGTACACGGGCAACCTCCTCCAGTACTACGTGCCCGACACCACGGCGACGACCGCCGACGACGTCTACGCCGAGCTCGAGGGCGCGCTGCCCGAGGGCCTGCGCGTGCTCGACCAGTCGTCGGCCACCGATCAGGACTCGTACAACGTCACGAAGGAGTTCTCGGAGACGAACGGCGTGACGAGCCTCGCCGACCTCGCGAAGGTCGAGACGCCGCTGACGCTCGGCGGCAACTCGGAGCTCGCCACCCGGCCGTACGGGCCCGACGGCCTGAAGTCGGTGTACGGCGTCGACGTCGCGTTCACGCCCATCGAGGACAGCGGCGGGCCGCTCACCATCAAGGCCCTCCAGGACGGCGCGGTGCAGCTCGTGAACATCTACAGCGCCAACCCGGCGATCTCCACGAGCGACCTGGTCACCCTCGAAGACCCCGAGGGGCTCTTCCTCGCCTCGAACGTCGTTCCCGTGGTGAGCGAGAAGGTCGACGACGAGGCCGCCGAGGTGATCAACACGGTGAGCGCCGCGCTCACCGCCGCCGACCTGGTCGCCCTCAACGCACTCAGCGTCGACGAGCAGCAGTCGGCCGAGCAGATCGCCAGCGACTGGCTCGCCGAGCAGAGCCTGTTCTGAGCGGGGTCGCGGCCGACTAGCGGTCGGCGTCGCGTTCCGAGGGGTCGGATGCCGAGGCATCCGGCCCCTCGTCGTGCCGGGAGACGCGCGCGGGCGCCGGCGACGTCGCCGGCGCTCCCTCGCGGGTGAAGTCCGCCGGAGTGCCCACGGCGGTGTCGAGCGCACCGGAGTCATCGGCGGCCTCGGCCGCCTCCATGTGCTTGGCCTCGGAGCGCACGATGAGCTTCTTGGCGCCCCACACGACGAGGAGGAACAGCGCGATGACGGCGACGAAGATGTAGCCCGCCCAGTGCAGCTCGCGGCTGAGTTCGCGATAGCTGCCCGCGGCGGCCCAGCCGACCGAGACGTAGGCGAAGGCCCAGATGACGCAGGCGGGCGCCGTCCAGGCGATGAACTTGCGGTAGCGCATCGTGCTCATGCCGACGGTCAGCGGGATGAGCGAGTGCAGCACGGGCAGGAAGCGCGAGATGAAGATCGCGGGACCGCCGCGGCGATCGAGGTAGCGCTGTGCGCGATGCCAGTTCTCCTCGCCGAGCTTCTGACCGAGGCGCGAGTGGAGGATGTGCGGGCCGAACCAGCGTCCGAGGCCGAACCCGATGCTCTCGCCGATCAGCGCGCCGACGATGACCGTGAACGTGAGGCCGAGGTACTCGCCGACACTGTCGACCGCGGTCGCGGCGACGAGCACGATGGTGTCGCCCGGAACGACGAGGCCGATGAGCACGCTCGTCTCGAGCATGATGCCGAGGCCGGCGAGGAGCGTGCGGGCGACCGGGTCGACCGCCTGCACGGTGCTCAGGATCCAGTCGAGGATCTCGTTCATCGTTCGAGCGTAACCGGGGGCGGGCGCCGTCGCGTCACCCTGCGGGATGATCCGCCAGTACCGCGGAATAGGCCGCGAGCGGGACGAGGAGGAGGAGCGCGGAGACGCCGAGCACGATCGCGCGCGGCATCGCCGACGACGAGGATGCCGCGGGCACGACGCCGAGCCGGTCGAGTCGTGCCTCGAGCATGTCGGCGTCGGCGATGACGGAATCGTCGCCGTAGCCGCCCGGCCCGCCCTCGCCGACGACGAGGAGCGCCCCGCGGAGCGCGTCGTCGCCGGCCGCGCGCCGGGCGCGGTCGTCGGCGAGCATCTCGGCGAGGAGGATGACGGAGCGCTCGGCCCGGTTCGCGATCGGGAACCACGGCAGCGCGCTGTGCCAGGCGCGGAACGCGAGGAGCACCAGGTGGTGCAGCTGGTCGAGGTGTGCGCGTTCGTGCGCGATGACGGCGGCGAGCTCGTCGGGCGAGAGCGCGTCGATGAGGCCGTCGGTGAGCACGGTCGCCGTGCGGATGCCGGGCACGCAGTAGGCGAGCGGCGCGGGGTGGGCGAGCACCCGGGTGTGCGGCTGGCCCGGCATCGGGTCGCCGAGGAGGGAGACGAGCTGGTGCTGGCGGCGCCGCTCGCGCTCGGCGCGCACCGCCGTGAGTGCGAGGTTCAGGGCGAGGTGCACGGCGAGCCCGGCCGCCAGGGTGATCGCGGCGAGGTGCACGACGCCGAACTCGGGCGGGATCGGGCCCGTGAAGAGCGCGGGCACGAGCGCATGCCAGGCGCCGAGGAGCGAGCCGGCCGGGGAGGCGCCGAAGACGAGCAGGCAGCCGATCATCGAGACGCCGCCGGCGATGGCGATGGCCTGCCAGAGCGCCAGGGCGACGGCGGGGGAGCGCGCGGGCCACCCCGCGCGCGAGAGCACCAGCGGGATCGGCCACGCGAGCGTGAGCGCGAGGGCGCCGAGCCCCACGGCGACGGCGACCACGGTCAGCGTCGGACGAGCTCGTCGAGGAGGCGCCGGAGGGTCGCCGCCTCGCCGTCGCTCACGGTGCCCACGAATCGGGCCAGTGCGGCGTCGCGGTCGCTCGAACGGTCGAGCACCTCGTGCATGAGCTCGGCGGTGTGCTCCTCGCGGGAGAGCAGCGCCTGGTAGCGGTGGGGGCGGTGCTCGCGGGTGCGGCTCACGAAGCCCTTGCGCTCGAGTCGTGAGAGCACGGTCAGCACCGTGGTCGTCGCGACCGTGCGCCCGCTCTCGCCGTCGCGCATCGCGAGCGCGTCGCGCAGTTCGTTGGCCGAGAGCGCGGCGTCGCTCGACCAGAGCACCTCCATCACGGAGCGCTCGAGATCTCCGAGACTCGCCATGCCACCAGACTACCGCCGATCTCCGATTTGTTCTACGCTTCGTAGAAGAACGTCGCTTCGGCGTTCTCTCCGTGTGAAAGAGGCATCCGTGTGAATGAGTTGCTCGACCCGCTGCTGCTCGCTCGATGGCAATTCGGTCTGACGACCGTCTACCACTTCCTGTTCGTCCCGATCACGATCGGACTCGCGACCACCGTCGCGGTCTTCCAGACCGCCTGGTTCCGCACCGACAAGGTCGAGTACCTGAAGATCACCCGCTTCTTCGGCAACCTCTTCCTCATCAACTTCGCCATGGGCGTCGTCACCGGCATCGTGCAGGAGTTCCAGTTCGGCATGAACTGGTCGGAGTACTCCCGCTTCGTCGGCGACGTGTTCGGCGCCCCGCTCGCCCTCGAGGGCCTGCTCGCCTTCTTCTTCGAGGCGACCTTCATCGGCCTCTGGATCTTCGGCTGGGACAAGCTCCCGCGCGGCATCCACCTCGCGACCATCTGGTGCACCGCCGTCGGCACGATCGTGTCGGCGTACTTCATCCTCGCGGCGAACGCCTTCATGCAGAACCCCGTCGGCTACGAGATGAACGCCGAGAAGGGCCGCGCCGAGCTCGTCGACATCGGGGCGCTGCTCACGAACCCCGTGGCCCTCGCCGCGTTCCCGCACACGATCGCCGCGAGCTTCATGGTGACCGCCGGCCTCATCATCTCGGCCGCCGCCTGGCACCTCGCCCGCAACCAGCACCTCGACACGATGCGCCCCGCGCTGAAGTTCGGCCTCTGGACGATGGTCGGCGCCGGCATCCTCACGACGATCTTCGGCGATCAGCTCAGCCTCGCGATGGTGGCCACGCAGCCGATGAAGATGGCGGCCGCCGAGGCGACCTACGACACCGTCTGCGGCGCCGATGCCTCCTTCTCCCTGTTCACGCTCGGCACGCCCGACGGCACGAGCGAGCTGTTCTCGATCCGCGTCCCGTATCTGCTGTCGCTCCTCTCGACGCACTCCTTCGACGGCTGCGTCGAGGGCATCAACGACCTGCAGGCGCAGTACACCGAGCTCTACGGCCCCGGCGACTACGCGCCGACCATCTGGGTCACCTACTGGGCGTTCCGCTGGATGATCGGGCTCGGCATGGTCCACGTCCTCGTCGCGGTCGTCGGCCTGTGGCTCACCCGCAAGGGCCGGATGCCGAAGCAGCGCTGGATCTGGAAGGTCGCGATCTGGAGCTTCCCGCTCTCGCTCGCCGCCATGAGCGTCGGCTGGGTCTTCACCGAGATGGGGCGCCAACCCTGGATCGTGTTCAGCCTCCTGCCCACCGAATCGGCCGTCTCGCCGAACGTCACCGGGCTCGACGTGCTCATCTCCCTGATCGCGTTCACGCTCGTCTACGGTGCGCTCGCGGTCGTCGAGGTGCGGCTGATCCTCCGGGCCATCAAGAAGGGCCCACCCGAACTCGGCGAACCCGACCCCGAGTCGGGCCGCATCGAACCCGCCACGACGGTCTACTGAAAGGAGGAGGACAAGTGGATCTCCCCACGCTCTGGTTCTGGATCGTCGCGTTCCTCTTCGTCGGCTACTTCGTACTCGACGGCTTCGACTTCGGCGTCGGCATGTCGCTGCCGTTCCTCGGCAAGGACGACACCGACCGCCGAGTGCTCATCAACACCATCGGCCCCGTCTGGGACCTCAACGAGACCTGGGTGATCGTCGCGGGGGCCGCGCTCTTCGCGGCGTTCCCCGAGTGGTACGCGACGCTCTTCTCGGGCTTCTACCTCGCGCTCCTGCTCATCCTGCTCGCGCTCATCGTGCGCGGCGTCTCGTTCGAGTACCGCCACCAGCGCCCCGAGTCGCAGTGGAAGGGTCGCTTCGACCTGATGATCGTGATCGGCTCGGCGGTGCCCGCGCTGCTCTGGGGCGTCGCGTTCGCGAACATCGTGCAGGGCGTGCCTCTCGACGCCGACCACAACTACACGGGCACCCTGTTCGACCTCCTGAACCCGTACGCCCTGCTCGGCGGGCTCACGACCCTCCTCCTCTTCTTCACGCACGGCGTCGTCTTCGTGTCGTTGAAGACGGAGGGCGAGCTGCGGGAGCGGGCGCGCCGCCTCGCGGTGCGCTCGGGGATCGTGACGATCGTCGTGGCCGCGTCCTTCCTGCTGTGGACGGGGCTCGCGTTCGGCACGTTCTGGTTCTGGATCCTCGCGGCGGTCGCCGCGGTCGCGCTCATCGGCGGCTGGCTCGCGAACCTGCGGGGCGCCGAGGGCGTCGCGTTCACGCTCATGGCCGCGACGATCGCCGCGGCGGTGTTCGCGCTGTTCGCGGCGCTGTTCCCCGGCGTCATGCCGGCCTCGAACGACCCGGCGAACAGCCTCACGATCGAGAACGCCTCGTCGACGACGTACACGCTCACGTTCATGAGCTGGGTCGCGCTGATCTTCCTCCCGCTCATCCTCGCCTACCAGGGGTGGACCTACTGGGTCTTCCGCAAACGCGTGAGCCGGTCGACGATCGAAGCGGCGACCCACTGAGCCGGCTCGCGTGAAACCTCTCGACCCCCGGCTCGTGCGCCGCTCGCGCGCCGCCCGCGGCTTCCTCGTCGCGGGCGGTGCGCTGGCCGTCGTGCAGGCGGCGGCGATCATCGCGGTGGCCTGGTCGATCGCGACCCTCGTCGTCGGCCTCATCGAGGGCATGCCGATGGACGCCGCCTGGCCGGCCCTCGCCGTGCTCGTGGGCGCCGCGTGCGTGCGGGCGCTCGCGAGCTGGGCGTGGGAGCTCGTCGGCACGACGGGCGCCCAGCGGGTCAAGCGCGAGCTCAGGGCCGAACTGCTGGCCGCGCTCGAGCGTCGCCCCGGCGGCATCGCCGGCTTCTCGTCGGCGCGCATCGCGACCCTGCTCGGCCCGGGCCTCGACGCGCTCGACGACTACTTCGGCCGCTACCTGCCGCAGCTCGTGCTCACCGTCGTCGCGACGCCCGCGTGCATCGCGGCGGCGTGGATCGCCGACCCGCTCTCGGGTCTCGTGCTCGTGATCGTCCTGCCGCTCGTCCCCGTGTTCATGGCACTCATCGGCATGGCGACCGAGGCGGTGCAGCGGCGCCAGTGGGAGAGCCTCTCGGTGCTCTCGCGCGGATTCCTCGAGGTCGTCGGCGGGCTGTCGACGCTCATGCTGTACGGCCGGGCGGAGCGGCAGACGCGCCGCATCCGCGAGGTGACCGACGGCTACCGGCGCCGCACGATGAAGGTCCTCCGCATCACCTTCCTCTCGGGCTTCACGCTGGAGTTCGCCGCGAGCCTGTCGGTCGCCCTCGTCGCGGTGTCGATCGGCCTGCGCCTCGTCGCGGGCGACATGTCGCTCGCGCCGGGCCTCTTCGTGCTCGTGCTCGCGCCCGAGGTGTTCCTGCCGCTCCGCAACGTCGGCGCGGCGTTCCATGCCTCGGCCGCCGGGGTGACGGCCGCCGACGACGCGTTCGCGCTGCTCGACGCCGCGGAGGCCGGCTCGGCGGACTCGGGCCCGGCCGCGCCGGTGGCGCCCGCCGCGACGGCCGTGCAGCCCGGCGCTGCCCTCGAGCACGAGGATGCCCCGGCGCCCGCGCCGCACGCCGGCCTCGTCGTCACGGGGCTCCATGTGCGCCGCGGCGACCGCCCCGTGATCGAGGGGCTCGACGCCGTCGTCGCCCGGGGCTCACTCATCGCCGTGACCGGCCCGAGCGGCAGCGGCAAGTCGACGCTCTTCGCCGCCCTCCTCGGTTTCGCGCCGGTCGCGGCGGGGGAGATCGCCTGGGACGGTCGCCCGCTCGACGGTCGCCGTCGCGAGCTCATCGCATGGGCCGGCCAGTCGCCGATGCTCCTCGCCGGCACGGTCGCCGAGAACGTCCGCCTCGGCGACGAATCTGCGGCCCCCGAGCTCCTCCAGCAGGCGTTCGCGGTCGCCGGCGTCGACGTCCCGGCCGAACTCGTGCTCGGTCCGGGCGGCGCCGGCCTGTCCGGAGGGCAGGCGCAGCGGGTCGCGATCGCGCGCGCGGTGCATCGACTGCTCGCGCGGCGGCTGCCGATCCTCCTGCTCGACGAGCCCACCTCGGCGCAGGACGCCGGCCGCGAGTCGGCGCTCGTCGAACGCGTTCGCGCGCTCTGCGACGGGGGCGTCACCGTGCTCGTCGCCACCCATCGTCCGGCGCTCGTCCACGCCGCCGACGACATCATCGAACCGGCGGTGGCCCATGTCTGAAGCACGCAACCCGCACGGCGGGCCCGACACCCGCACGGTGCTCCGCACGAGCATCCCGCCGTTCGCCAGGCTGCTGCCCTCGGTGCTGTTCGGGATCCTGTCGGGCGGTTCGGCCGTCGTGCTCCTCGCCTGCTCGGCGTGGCTCATCGCCCGCGCCGCCGAGCAGCCCCCTGTGCTCTACCTCTCGCTCGCGATCGTCGGAGTCCGAGCGTTCGCCCTCGGCCGCGCGGTGTTCCGCTACCTCGAGCGGCTGAGCGGTCACGACGCCGCGTTCCGGCAGCTCGCCGCGATCCGCGGCGGCATCTTCGAACGGATGCTCCCCGTCGCCCCCGACGGCATCGCCGCGCTCCGGCGCGGTGAGCTGCTGTCCCGATTCGTGGGCGACGTCGACGAACTGCAGAACGTGCCGCTGCGCGCGGTGCAACCCGTCGTGAGTGCGCTCGTCGTGCTGCTCGGCGCGGTGGTCGGGGTGGCGGTGCTCGCGCCCGGTTCGGCCGTCGCCCTCCTCGGATGCCTCGTGCTCGGCGTCGGCGCGACCCTGCTCGTGCAGCGTGCGGTCGCCGCCCGGGCCGAGTCGCGGCTCGCGCCGCTGCGCGGCGAGCTGCAGGCCGCGGTCGTCGATCAGGTGCAGTCGCTCGAGATGCTCGTCGCCTTCGACGCGGCGGCGGCCGGGCGGGCGCGCATCGACGCGCTCGGCGAGCGACTGGCCCGGATGACCCGGGCGAGCGCCTCGGCAGCCGGCGCGGCGGCGGCGATCATGTCGGCGATCGGCGGCATCGCGGTCGCCCTCGCGATCGTGAGCGCCGAGCCGCTCCTCGCCTCCGGACGGATCGACGGCCCGACCTTCGCGGTGCTGTGCCTCGTGCCGCTCGCGATCGCCGAGGTCGCCGCGGCGATCCCGCCCGCGGCGAGCGCGTGGCGGCTCGGCCGGGTGAGCGCCGAGCGTGTCGCGAGCGCCGTTCCCGGACAGGTGCCGGCCGAGATCCCCGTGGCCCCGGCGAACCCGGTCGCGGCACCGGCCGCCGAGCCGGCGCCGGCCATCTCGCTGCGCGGCGTCGCGGCGAGCTGGCCGGGTGCCACCGCCCCGACGCTCGCGGGCCTCGACCTGGAGCTCGCGCCGGGCGAGCGCGTGCTCGTGCGCGGGGAGTCGGGCGCGGGCAAGTCGACGCTCGCACACGTGCTCGTGCGGTTCCTCGAGACGAGCGGTTCGTACCGCATCGGTGGCGTCGAGGCATCCGAGCTCGACCCCGGCGACGTGCGCCGTCTCGTCGGCCTCGTCGAGCAGCGGCCGTGGCTCTTCGACGAGGACGTGCGCCAGAACCTCGTGTTCGCGCGCGACACCTCGACCGATGACGAGCTGCTCGACGTGCTCGACCGGGTGGGCCTGCGCGAGTGGGTGCTCGACCGGGGCGGGCTCGGCGCGCGCGTCGGCGAGCGCGGCTCGCTCGTCTCGGGCGGGCAGGCGCAACGTCTGGCGCTCGCGCGCGCGATGCTCGCCGGGTTCCCCGTGCTCGTGCTCGACGAGCCGACGGCGAACGTCGATCGCAACCGGGCCGACGCCCTGTTGCGCGATCTCCTCGGCGCCGCGGAGGGCGACGGCCGCACGGTCGTGCTCATCTCGCACGTTCCCGTCGACCCGGCGCTCGTCGATCGGGTGGTCACGATCGCCGACGGACGCGCACTCGAGTCGGACACGGCGGGCACCCGCGGCTGAGACGCCGGGGTGACGTGCCCGCTTCCGCCGTCCTCCGGCACTGAGTCGCCCGGCGGGTCGGTGCCGGAGCAACGCTGTGGCCATCCCGCCGGTTTCCGGCCGCGATGGTCGGGAGCGGACTGCCGTGGGGTGGTCGCGCGGCCGACGGCGTGGGCCGCGCCCTAGGCTTGGGGGATGCCCCGTCGAATCCGGTCTCGCGTGCTGCCCTTCTGGCGCGACCCCGCGGCGGTGTTCGGGCTCCGCTACGCCGACGCCGAGTACGTCGTCTGGCTCGACGGCGGCGACGATGCGAGCGGGATGAGCATGCTCGGCCGGGCGCATCAGGCGAGCGAGCTCGTCACCGCGGTGCTCGACGCCGGCGAAGGCGCGACGCTCGGCACGGGCCGCATCGAGACGGTGCGCCCGGTGGCGGACACTCGGACGACGACGGCGACCGTGCGCGAGGGCGCGGTGCTCGATCTGCTCGCCGAAGCGCTCGCGATGCCCGCGGTCGAGCTCGAGCCGGGGGAGCCGGCACCCGGCCCGCTCGGTTGGTTCGGCTGGTTCGGCTACGAGCTCGGCGCCGCGGCCGACGGCGTGCCGGTGTCGCACGCAGAGACGCCCGACGCGGCCTTCCTGTTCGTCGACCGCGCGCTCGTCTTCGACCACGTCGCACGCGAACTGCGGCTCGTCTGGCTCGACTCGGACGACGGGTCCGCGTGGGCCGACGCGGAGGCGACGGCGCTCGGCGAGATGATCGGTGACGACGGCGCGACGACGGCCACGGGGCATCCGCACCGCTCGACCTCGACGACCGCACCGCCAGCCGTGGCGGAATGGCGCCACGACGCCGCCCGCTACGCCGAGCTGATCGAGGCCTGCCAGGCCGCGATCGTGCGCGGCGACGCCTACCAGCTCTGCCTCACGAACCGGGTCGACGTCGACGTGCACCCCGACCCCGCCGCGACCTACCTCGCGCTCCGGGCGACGAGTCCGAGCCACCACGGCGGATTCGTGCGGTTCGGCGAGGTCGCGCTGCTCAGCGCCTCGCCCGAGCAGTTCCTCCTGGTCGAGCCGTCGGGCCGAGTGTCGACGAAGCCGATGAAGGGCACCCGGCCGCGCGACGCCGACCCCGTCCGCGACGCTGAGCTCCGTGCCGAGCTCCTCGCGAGCGACAAGGAGCGCGCCGAGAACCTCATGATCGTCGACCTCATGCGCAACGACCTCGGCCGCATCGCCGAGCTCGGCAGCGTCGGCGTCGAGGGGCTCCTCGAGGTCGAGGAGTATGCGCACGTGCACCAGCTCGTCTCGACGGTGCACGCCCGCATCGCGCCGCCGCGCTCCGTGCTCGACGTCGTGCGCGCCGCCTTCCCGGCGGGCTCGATGACCGGGGCGCCGAAGCACAGCGCGATGTCGATCCTGCACGGGCTGGAGCAGGGGCCGCGCGGAATCTACTCGGGCGCCTTCGGCTACCTCGGCGTCGACGGCGGGGCCGACCTCGCGATGGTGATCCGTTCGATCGTGCTCGCCCCGTCGGGCGCGAGCATCGGCACGGGCGGCGGCATCACGGCGCTCTCGGTGCCGGCGGAGGAGATCGAGGAGACCCGGGTGAAGGCCCGCGCCCTCCTCGCGGTGCTCGGCGCGGCATCCACCCCCGCCGAGTGACTAGGCTGGATACCCGAGTGCGCCGTGCTCCGGCGCGCCCTGCAGACCCCGCGGGCCGCGCCCGCCGAGCGACACACGATTGAGAGTCACGTGGCACACGATCACGACCCTGCACACGCCGAATCCGGCGCGTACGACTTCGCCGCCATCCAGGCGAAGTGGCTTCCCGTGTGGGACGAGCTCCAGCCGTTCCGCGCCGGGACGTCGGGCGACACGCGGCCCCGCAAGTACGTCCTCGACATGTTCCCGTACCCCTCCGGCGACCTGCACATGGGGCACGCCGAGGCGTTCGGCTTCGGCGACATCGCGGCGCGCTACTGGCGTCACCAGGGCTTCGACGTCCTGCACCCGATCGGCTGGGACTCGTTCGGCCTGCCCGCCGAGAACGCCGCGATCAAGCGCGGTGCCGACCCGCGCGAGTGGACCTACGCGAACATCGCCCAGCAGAAGGCCTCGTTCCGCCAGTACGCGCCGAGCTTCGACTGGTCGCGGGAGCTCCACACGAGCGACCCCGAGTACTACAAGTGGAACCAGTGGCTGTTCCTGAAGCTCTACGAGAAGGGCATCGCCTACCGCAAGGCGGGCCAGGTCAACTGGTGCCCGAACGACCAGACGGTGCTCGCGAACGAGCAGGTCGTCGACGGTCACTGCGAGCGCTGCGGCGCCGTCGTCACGAAGAAGGCGCTGACGCAGTGGTACTTCCGCGTCACGGACTATGCCGACCGCCTGCTCGACGACCTCAACCAGCTGGAGGGCAGCTGGCCCTCGAAGGTCGTCTCGATGCAGCGCAACTGGATCGGCCGCTCGGCCGGTGCCGACGTCGAGTTCGAGATCGAGGGCCGCGAGGGCAAGGTGCCGGTGTTCACGACCCGCCCCGACACGCTCTACGGCGCGACGTTCATGGTCGTCGCGGTCGACTCCGACCTCGCCGCCGAGCTCGCGGGCGGCGCCTCGCCCGAGGTGCGCATGCACTTCCAGGACTACCTCGACTCGGTGCGCGCCGAGACCGACATCGAGCGCCTCGCCACCGACCGCCCGAAGACCGGCGTGTTCCTCGAGCGCTACGCGATCAACCCGCTGAACGGCGAGCGGCTGCCGATCTGGGCGAGCGACTACGTGCTGGCCGACTACGGACACGGCGCGATCATGGCCGTGCCCGCGCACGACCAGCGCGACCTCGACTTCGCCCGCACCTTCGAGCTGCCGGTGCGCGTCGTCGTCGACACGAACGCGCCCGTCACGGGCGTCATCCCGGTCATCCCCGTCGACGAGAACGGCGTGCCGTACCTCCCCGAAGACCACGAGCCGCTCGACCCGGCCGGCACCGGCGTCGCGCTGACCGGCGAAGGCCGCCTCATCAACTCGGGCCCGCTCGACGGCCTCTCGAAGTCGAACGCGATCCGTCGCGCGATCGAGATCCTCGACGAGCGCGGCACCGGTCGCGCCGCGAAGAACTACCGCCTGCGCGACTGGCTGATCTCGCGGCAGCGTTTCTGGGGCACGCCCATCCCGATCGTCCACTGCGCCGACTGCGGCGAGGTGCCCGTGCCCGAGAGCGAGCTGCCGGTGCGCCTGCCCGACGCGGCCGGTCTCGACCTGAAGCCGAAGGGCTCGAGCCCGCTCGGCGCAGCCGAGGACTGGGTGAACGTGGCCTGCCCGAACTGCGGCGGCGCGGCCAAGCGCGACTCCGACACGATGGACACCTTCGTCGACAGCTCGTGGTACTACCTGCGGTACCTGAACGCGAACGACGACACCAAGGCCTTCGACCCGGCCGAGGCCGAGAAGTGGGCGCCCGTCGACCAGTACGTCGGCGGCGTCGAGCACGCGATCCTGCACCTGCTCTACTCGCGCTTCATCACGAAGGTGCTGTTCGACCTCGGCTACCTCGGCTTCACCGAGCCGTTCACCTCGCTGCTCAACCAGGGCATGGTGCTCATGGACGGCTCGAAGATGTCGAAGTCGAAGGGCAACCTCGTCGAGTTCGCCTCCGAGCTCGCCGCCCACGGCACCGACGCGCTGCGCGTGACGCTCGCCTTCGCCGGTCCGCCCGAAGACGACATCGACTGGGCCGACCTGTCGCCCGTCGGCTCCGCCAAGTTCCTCGCGCGCGCCTGGCGCATCGCCGGCGAGGTGACCTCGTCGCCCGACGTCGACTGGTCGACCGGTGACCGGGCGCTGCGCCGGGTCACCCACCGACTGCTCGCGGATGCCCCGGGGCTGGCCGAGGCGTACAAGTTCAACGTCATCGTGGCGCGCCTCATGGAGCTCGTGAACGCGACCCGCAAGGCGATCGACTCGGGGCCCGGGGCATCCGACGCCGCCGTGCGCGAAGCGGCCGAGGTCACCGCGATGGTGCTCGACCTGTTCGCGCCGTACACCGCCGAGGACATGTGGCAGCGGCTCGGCTACGAGCCGACGATCGCGCTTGTGCCGTGGCGCAAGGCCGACCCGGCGCTCCTCATCGAGGAGCAGGTCACGGCCGTCGTGCAGGTCGACGGCAAGGTGCGCGACCGCCTCGAGATCTCGCCGAAGATCTCGGCCGACGAGCTCGAGCAGCTCGCCCGCGCCTCCGAGGCGGTGATCCGCTCGGTCGGCGATCGCGAGATCGTGAACGTCATCGTGCGCGCGCCGCGGCTCGTGAACATCGCGACGCGCGGCTAGCGGCGGCGCGTTCGACGACGGCGCGGCGGTCGACCCTCTCGGGTCGGCCGCCGCGCCGTTGTTGCACACAGTTTCTGCAAAGGCTGTCGCAATAGCGTCGAAGCATGTTCGATCGTGATGGGGGCGCGACCGGTCGAGTCAGGATGCCCCGTGGCCGCCACTTCGCGGTGACCTGGTCGATTCCCGAGGACTACGGCGGGATGACGGCGGCGCTGCTCGCGCGCTCCTCGTCGTTCGCCCGGCTCGGCGGCGTCGAGGTGCAGGTGCTCACCCTCGACGCGTGCCCCGACACTCCGGCGCTCGAGGCCCGGTTGCGCGATCGCGGTGCGATCGCCGACGGCGTGCGCATCATGAACCTCGTCGAGTGGCTGCGATCGAACCCGCTTCCTGGAGGCAGCCTGCGCCTCGACCGCGACGCGTTCACGCCCCTCGCCGAGGGCGAGGCCGACGAGATGCTGCACCGCGACGACGGACGGGTGATCGCCCGTGTGCGTCGTGACGACGGCGGTCGTCTGCTGCAGATCGACCACCTGCGCGACGACGGCAGCCTCGTGCTCAGCGATCGGCGGGACACCCGGCGTCGTGGCGAGCCGGGCGGGCGCTCGCTCGTGCTCTGCGACGCCTCGGGGGCGCCGGTCCGCTCCTGGCGGCGGGCATGGCCGCTCTACACGGCCTGGCTCGATGCGCTCACGGCGTCGACTCCCAGCTACATGATCGTCGACAGCAAGACGATCGCCCCGTTCATGCTGGGCTACCGGCGATCGCACGTCATCACCGCACATGTGGTGCACGCCTCGCACCGCGCCGGGCGGGGCGCCGAGCACCCGGTGCGAGCCTCGCGGCGGGAGGTGTTCGAGCACCTCGACGACTTCGACCTCGTCGCGCTGCTCTCGCAGCGCCAGGCGGCCGAGGTCGCCGAGCTCGTCGGCACGCACGAGCACCTCGCCGTCATCCCCAACGCCCGGCCGCCGCGTGAGGCTCACGCAGCGATGCGCGGGCAGCGGCATGGTTCGACGCCGAGACCGGTCGGTGCCGGCGTCGTCCTCGCTTCGCTCACCCCGCGCAAGCGCGTGTCGGACGCGATCGCGGCGGTGACGGCCGCGCAGCGCGATGCCTCCGGCCCGGTCACGCTCGACGTCTACGGCGATGGCGAGGAGCGCGAGGTGCTGGCACACCGGGCGTCCGAGGCACCCGGTGTGGAGCTGCACGGCTTCGCAACCGACGCACGCCGGCAGCTCGCGACGAGGTCGTTCCTGCTGCTGACCTCGCGCTCGGAGGGCTTCCCGCTCGTCCTCGTCGAGGCGATGGCGGCCGGCTGCATCCCGATCGCCTACGACATCCGCTACGGGCCGGCGGATCTCATCCGCCACGGCAGGAACGGACTGCTGGTGCCGAGCGGCGACGTCGAAGCGCTCACGGACGCGATCGGCTCGCTGCAGCGCATGCCGCCGCGGAAGGTCGCCGCGATGCGACGGGCGGCCGTGCGCAGCGCGCGAGCGTTCGACGAGCGCCGGGTCGTCGCGACCTGGGCGCGGGAGCTGTCGTGGGCGCGTGCGCGTCGCGATCTGCGCCGCTCGCACCGGGTTCCACGGCTCCGAGCTGCGCTGCACCGGGTGCCGTTCGGCCATCGCCTGCGGCGGATCGCGGTGCGAGCGCAAGCGGCGGTCGGCCGGTTCGCGCGGTCGGCGCCGCGTTCCCGCCGATCCCGCTGAGGGGCCCGGACGCCTCGCGCCTCCCGGCTGACTCCTCCTCGACAGGCCGCGAGCGGCGCCGATTCGCGGGCGCTCAGGTCGTGGGCCGATCGGGGCTCGTCCGGCGCTCGTAGATTGCGGGCATGCCGCGCCCCGACAGTCCCGATCCGCTCGCCGCGCTCGATCCTTCGGCGCGACGGGCCTCGGCGCGCGTACGACTCGGCGTCGGCGCGGCCGTCGCGCTCTTCATCGCGGCGGTGGCCGTTGCGGCGATGCTGTCGTTCGCGAGTTCGGGTGGGGGAGCGCAGCCGAGCGTCTCCTTCTCGGGCGCCACGGGCGACGGTGAAGAGGATGGCTCGGGCGCCGCAGTCGAGGCCGGCGCGGCCCCGCCCGTGTTGCTCGTGCACGTGCTCGGCGCCGTGACCGAACCCGGCCTCGTCGAGCTCGGCGAGGGTGCGAGGGTGGTCGACGCGATCGCTGCGGCGGGCGGGCTGACGGCCGAGGCCGATCCCGCCGGGGTGAACCTCGCGCGCGCGGTCGCCGACGGCGAGCAGCTCGTCGTGCCGGTCGTCGGGGCCGTCCCGGCCCCGGCCGCCGCGACGGGCGCGGGCGCGAGCGCCCTGGCCGACGGCAAGGTGCACCTCAACACGGCGGACGTCGGCGAGCTCGACACGCTGCCGCGCATCGGCCCGGCGCTCGCGCAGCGGATCATCGACTGGCGCGAGGCCAACGGCCCGTTCACGAGCACCGAGCAGCTGCTCGATGTCGCGGGCATCGGCGACGCCGTCTACTCGGGGCTCGCCGAGCTGGTGGCGCCCTGAATGCGCGACGCGAGGCTGGTCGCACCGGCCGTCGCCGCCTGGGCGGCGGGGTGGGCGACGGTGGCCGCACCCGACGTCGGAGTCGGTCCGTCGATCGCGACGGCCGCGCTCTGGGTTGTCGCTGCCGTGCTGCTCGTCGCCGCGCTGCTCGCGCGCCGACCCGGTCGTCGTGGAGGAGCGTCGCCGCTCACGACCGTGGCCGCCACCGCCTCGATCGCGGCCGTCGCGGCGGCGCTCGTCGCGAGTTCGGCCGGCTTCTCCCTCGCCTCTCGGGACGCCTCACCGCTCGCGCGCGCGGCCGACGCCCGATCGACGGTCGAGGTCGTCGTCGAGCTCACCGCGGCGCCGCGGGCGATGGTCTCGGTGATGCCGTGGGCCGCGCCCTCCGAAGCGGGTAACGCGCGCGGGGGTGACGCGGCGACGGAGCCGGCGCGCTCGTCGATGCGGATCGAGGGGCGTCTCCTGCGTGTGGACGGGGCCTCGGTCGCTCCCATCTCCGTGAGCGGGGTCGTCGATGCGGTGCCGGCGACGCTGCAGCTCGGTGCGACGCTCGCGTTCACCGCGCGGGCGTCGCCTGAACCGTCGGTCGAGGCCGCCGCCTTCCGACTCCGCGCGCAGTCCGACGTCGAGGTGGGTGCGCCGCCCGCGTGGCTCGCCTGGAGCGCAGCTCTCCGCACCGGCTTCGCCGACGCGGCCACGCGGCTCGGCGGCGACGGCGGCGCGCTCGTGCCCGGGCTTGCGATCGGCGACACGAGCGCAGTCGGCGAACCGCTCGACGCGGCGATGAAGGCGAGCTCGCTCAGCCACCTCACCGCCGTGTCGGGGGCGAACTGCGCCATCATCACGGCCGCAGCCTTCGCTCTCGCCGCGGCGCTGGGGCTGCGCCGTGGCATCCGAGTGATCGTCGCACTGCTCGCACTGGGCGCCTTCGTCGTGCTGGTGACGCCCGAGTCGAGCGTCGTGCGGGCCGCCGTGATGGCCGTCGTCGTGCTCGTCGCGGTCGCGGCCGGGCGGCCCGGCGGCGGGCTCGCGGCCCTCGCGTTGGCGGTTGTGGTGCTGCTCGTCATCGACCCTTGGTACGCGCGCGACTACGGCTTCGCGCTCTCGGTGTGCGCGACCGCGGGGCTCCTCCTGCTCGCCGCTCCGCTCTCACGGGCGCTCGCTCGCGTGATGCCGGTGCCGCTCGCCGTGATGCTCGGCGTGCCGCTCGCCGCCCAGCTCGCGTGCCAGCCGGTGCTCGTGCTGCTCGACCCGGCGATCGCGGTCTACGGGGTGCCCGCGAACCTGCTCGCAGCGCCGGCCGCGCCCGTCGGCACGGTCGCCGGGCTCATCGGCTGCCTATTGCTGCCGGTGCTGCCCTCGGTCGGGTTCGCCGCCCTGCAGCTCGCGTGGTTGCCCGCCCAGTGGATCGCGGTCGTGGCGCACACGATGGCGGCGATGCCGGGCGGGCGGATGCCCTGGCTTCCGGATGCCCCGGGCGCGCTGCTCCTCGCCGTGTGCACCGCGCTCGCGCTCAGACTCGTGCTTGGCCGACCGCTCGGGCGACGGGCACGCATGAGCGTCGCCGGCCTGCTCGTCATCGCCGTCGCCGTGCAGCTCGGTGTCGTCGTCGGTGGAAACCTGATCACGCGCGTCTCGCGGCCGGGCGACTGGGAGGTCGCCGCCTGCGACGTCGGCCAGGGCGATGCCGTGCTCCTGCGATCGGGCGAGGCGACCGCGCTCATCGACGCGGGGCCCGACCCTGCGGCGCTGACCCGATGCCTCGAGCTGCTCGGTGTCGACCGCATCGACCTCCTGGTGCTCACCCACTGGGACGCCGACCACGTCGGCGGAGTCGCTGCGGTCGAGGGCATCGTGTCGGCCGTGCTGCACGGGCCGCTCGACGGCGAACGCTCCTCTCGGGCGCTCGACCCGCTTCTCGACTCGGGTGCCGAGGCGAGCGAGGTGACGGCCGGCGCCCACGGCACCCTCGGGCGAGCACGATGGCGCACGCTCTGGCCGCTGCCCGACACGCCGCCAGGCAACGACGCGAGCGTGGTGCTCGAGGTCGTGTCGCCGAGCTATCACGGGGTGTTCCTCGGCGACCTCGGCGAGGATGCGCAGCGACGCATGCTCACCGACTCGGGCCTCGGGCGCGTCGACCTGGTCAAGGTCGCGCACCACGGCTCCGCCGACCAGCGCGATGCGCTGTACGAGCGGCTCGGTGCACGCGTCGGGCTCGTCGGGGTCGGCGCCGACAACTGGTACGGACACCCGACGGCACGGCTGCTCGAGCTGCTCGACCGCGTCGGCACGGCGACGCTGCGCACCGACCTTTCGGGCACGATCACGCTCTCACCGGCGGAAGGCGGCGTGCGCGTGTGGAGCGAGCGCCGGGCCGGCACGGCCGGTGGGTCGGCGGCCGCTGCACCGGGCGGCGCGAAGCCCGGTTGATCGTCACGCCAGGGATCGAGTGGCTCATCCCGACTGATGCCTCCGAGGTGCGGTGAGAGGTCGGGTCGCGAGAAGACACTGTCGACGCGACCTTCGTCGGCCCCCAGCACGCGCCGAACCCGAGCGTCGGCGGCCGACCCTAGACTTGAAGCGGAACAGGGAGGCACTGGTGGCAGCTCGCGGAGCAGGCGCTTCAGCGCGAACGAAGGTCGCGATTCCGCAGCTGGCGTGGCACGCCGTGCGGCCGGCTCCGATCGTGCTCGTCTCGGGCGCCGAAGACGTGCTCGCCGAGCGGGCGATCGGCATGCTGCGCGACTTCCTCCGCTCGGAGGACCCGGCGCTCGAGGTCAGCGACCTCGAGGCCGACGGCTACCGCCGGGGCGAACTCCTCACCCTCGCGAGCCCGTCGCTGTTCGGCGAACCGAGACTCATCCGGGTGAGCGGCGTCGAGAAGTCGAGCGACGACTTCCTGCTCGACGCGCTCGAGTACCTCGAGCAGCCCGCCGACGCGACGACGCTCGTGCTGCGGCACCGCAGCGGCGTGCGCGGCAAGAAGCTCCTCGACGCCATTCGCGCCGGAGGTGGGGGCGGCATCGAGATCGTCTGCGCCGAGCTCAAGAAGGACGCCGAGAAGCAGGACTTCGTCGTCGCCGAGTTCCGTGCGGCGGGGCGCAAGATCGCACCCGGCGCGCTTCGCGCCCTCGTCGGGGCGTTCAGCGACGACCTGCGCGAACTCGCCGCCGCGAGCCGCCAGCTGCTCTCCGACGCACCGGGCGACATCACCGAGGCGATCGTCGCCAAGTACTACGGTGGCCGCGTCGAGACGAACTCCTTCGCCGTGGCCGACGCGGCCATCGCGGGCCGTCACGGCGAGGCGCTCATCGCGCTGCGGCACGCGCTCGACAGCGGCGCCGACCCGGTGCCGATGGTCGCGGCCTTCGCGATGAAGCTCCGCACGATGGCGAAGGTCTCGGGTTCGCGCGGCAGCGGCGGCCAGCTCGCCTCCTCGCTCGGCATGGCCCCCTGGCAGGTCGACCGGGCCAGGCGCGACCTCGCCGGGTGGACCGACGCCGGCCTCGGCGTCGCCATCGAGACCCTCGCGCAGACCGACGCGGCGGTCAAGGGCGCCGAGCGCGACCCGGTCTTCGCGCTCGAACGCCTCGTCGGCGTCATCGCCGCCCGCGGCCGCCGCTGAGCGGCGCGAGCTCTCGTCCGTGGCGCGCCATGCCGTGCGCCACGCGGGCGCGCCCTGCGCCGCTCGAGTTCCCTGGGCGCTGCGCCGCTTCGACGCCGTCTGCGCCGCGTGAACCGGCGCAGAGCGTGCGCAGGTGGCGCGCAACGAGCGGCCGGCGGATGCGGCGGCACCACGAGGTATCCGCCCCGGAACGACGAAGGCCCCGCCGGAGCGGGGCCTTCAGCCGTACTGCAGTGCGACGCGACTCAGAGCGCGGCGGCCTGCTTCGCGATCGCCGACTTGCGGTTCGCGGCCTGGTTCTTGTGGATGACGCCCTTCGACACGGCCTTGTCGAGCTTGCGGCCGGCGACGCGCACGGCAGCGGTGGCCTTGTCCTTGTCGCCCGAGGCGATGGCCTCGCGCGCGGCGCGGACGACGGTCTTGACCTCGCTCTTCACGGCCTTGTTGCGCTCTTCGGCCTTGCGGTTGGTCTTGATGCGCTTGATCTGCGACTTGATGTTTGCCACGTGTGGTTCGTCTTTCGTTCTCGTGTGGGTACAGGATGTGCCGTCACGAGGTAGAGGGGCTCGTGCCCGGCGATCGTGCGGGGTGGGACCCACACGGCAAGCCAACAGACAACGATACCAGCTACGCGCGAGCGGCACCAATGCGGCGAGCGTCGTGGCGGCGGCGAACGGCGGCACGACGGTCGAGCTCGGCGACCGCGCCGAGCACGGCGGCGGTGAAGTCGTCGGGTCGGGTGAGGCTCACCAGGTGCGTCGCGCCGGGCACGATCACGAGTCGCGCGTCGTGCGCGGCGCGCAGCAGGGTGCGCTCCTGCAGCCGGAAGTGGTCGTACCGCCCGTTGACGAACCAGATCGGCACCCGCACCTTCGCGAGCGCCGCACGGGGGTCGAGGCGCCCGACGGCGGCGAGTGCCGGCCCCATCACGTCGAGCGCGACCCCGCCGGCGACGACGTCGCGCGCCGCGTCGCTGTTCAGGAAGAGCGCCGCCATGGCGTCGTTGAGCGCGCGCCCGCGGTCGGGCGTGCGGGCGATCGCGGCGGCGAGCGACTGGTACGCGGAGAGGGCGGAGCCGCGGGGGAGCGTTCCGCAGGCCGCCGCCACGAGTCCGTCGAGTCGGTCGGGGTGCCTTCCCGCGAACTCGATCGCGAGGTAGCCGCCGAGGCTCAACCCGACGAGCAGTCGCGGCACGTCGGTGTCGACACGGGCGTCGGCACCGATACGGGCGTCGGTACCGGCCGAGGCGTCGGAAGCGGCCGGGTTCAACGCCGCATCGATGATCGTCATGGTCTCGTCGATCGAGAAGTCGCCGCCGATGCGCGTGCCGTGACCGGGCAGGTCGATCGCGACGACGTCGAGGTCGTGCGCCGAGAGCGCGTCGAGCTGCCGCCGCCACATCGTCGCCGAGGTGCGGATGCCGTGCACGAGCACGATGCGGGCGCGAGGCATCGCTCAGCCCGCCCTGATCGCCCCGAGTTCGCGGGCCCGCGCGACGGCCGCCGTGCGCGAGCCGACGCCGAGCTTCGTGAAGATGTGCACGAGGTGCGACTTCACGGTGGCCTCGCTGAGGAAGAGGGTCTTGCCGATCTCCCGATTCGTGCGCCCCTCGGCGACGAGCGAGAGCACCTCCGACTCCCGCACGGTGAGTCGCTCGCCCGAGGCCTGCGAGGCGTCGAGCCGCGACGAGAGCCCGGGCGCGAGCGTCTGCTCGCCGACCGCGGCCGCGCGCACCGCGGCGAGCAGCGTGTCGGGCGGGGCGTCCTTCAGCAGGTACCCGCTCGCGCCCGCCTCGATCGCGCCGAGGATGTCTGCGTCGGTGTCGTAGTTCGTCAGCACGAGCACCCGTGGTGCTCCGGGCACCGCGCGGATGCGGCGGGTCGCCTCAGCGCCCTGCACTGCGCCGGGGAACTGGAGGTCCATGAGGACGAGGTCGACCGAGTCGCCCCGCGCGAGCCGCACCGCGTCCTCGGCGGTGGCGGCCTCGCCGACGACCTCGAGGTCGGCTTCTGATTCGAGCATCGCCCTGATGCCGGCGCGGACGACGGGATGGTCGTCGGCGAGGAGGAGCCGGATCATGCGGGCACCACCGGGATGCGAACGGAGAGGGCGGTGCCCTCGCCGGGTGCGGTCTCGAGGTCGGCCGTGCCGCCGAGCTCCTCCGCCCTGCGGCGGATGGCACGGAGTCCGAACTCGGCCGGATCGGCGCGCCGCGCCACCGCTTCGGCGTCGAAGCCGCGGCCGTCGTCGACGATGTCGAGCGCGATCTCGTCGCCGAGGTAGCTCAGTGTCAGCGAGCAGGCGCGGGCATCGGCGTGGCGCAGCACGTTCGCGAGCGAGCCCTGCGCGATGCGGAGGAGCGCGGCGTCGACCGTCATCGGCAGGAGCACCGGGTCGCCGCTCGTCGCGAACTCGACGCGGGTGTCGGCGCCGGCCTGGCTCGCCTGCTCGTTCACGGCCTCGGTGAGGCGGCGGAGCGCGGCGGGGAGGGTCTGCTCGTCGAGCGAGGGCGGGGTGAGCTCGCGGATGAAGCGCCGCGCCTCGCCGAGGTTCTCGGCTGCGGTCTCGCGGGCGAGTCGGAGCTTCTCTGCGACGCGCTCGTCGTCGACGTCGCGCTCGGCCGCGTGCAGCAGCATCTGGATGCTCGAGAGTCCCTGCGCGACGGTGTCGTGGATCTCGCGGGCCAGTCGCTCGCGCTCGGCCAGTGTGCCGGCCTCGCGGCTCGCCGCCGCGAGCTCCTCGCGCGTCGCGATGAGGTCGAGGATGAGCGACTGGCGCTCCTGTGTCTCCTGCGACATGGCGCGGTAGCCGAGCCCGATGACGATCGCGACGCCCGCGCTGATCAGCGGCCCGAGGATCGAACCCACCTCGAACCCGAGATGGGTGGCCGTGCCCCACACCGAGAGCCCGAAGGTGATGACGACGAGCGGCACCGAGATCGGGGCGGCGAGCACGTGCAGCTCGAGGAAGAAGAGCGGGAAGGCGAGGAACGCCGCGTCGGGCGTGAGCGCCGACATGCCGACCCAGAGCGCCAGAAGCGACGCGAGCCACAGCACGCGCGCGAACGTCGGCAGGTGCCGGTGCGCGGTCGCGATGCCCGCGCCGTAGCAGGCGAGGAAGGCGACGGCGAGGATGGTGATGGGGACCTCGGCGGAGTCGTCGGCGAGCAGTGCCCGCACGATCACGAAGAGCGTGAGCCCGACGACCAGGAGGTGCAGCCCGAGCCGGAGCGCGACGAACACCGGCCGGAGCGCGGATCGCGCCACGGTCTCGTCGCCCGCAAGGGCAGTTGCAGCCGTCATCATGGTGCTTCGAGCGTAGTCTCGGGGCCCGCCGCGAGGCATCCGTCGAAAGTCTGAAGCGAAGTCATGGGAGAATCGTCTGGATGTCTCCGAGAGCTGTGAACCCGCCGGTGCCCGCCGCCACCGACCCTGCGTCGATCCGCAATTTCTGCATCATCGCGCATATCGACCACGGCAAGTCGACGCTCGCCGACCGCATGCTCCAGATCACGGGCATCGTCAGCGACCGCGACATGCGCGCGCAATACCTCGATCGCATGGACATCGAGCGTGAGCGCGGCATCACGATCAAGAGCCAGGCGGTGCGCATGCCTTGGCAGCAGGGCGACCGCGCGTACGCCCTCAACATGATCGACACCCCCGGCCACGTCGACTTCTCGTATGAGGTCTCGCGTTCGCTCGCCGCGTGCGAGGGCGCCATCCTCCTCGTCGACGCGGCGCAGGGCATCGAGGCTCAGACGCTCGCGAACCTCTACCTGGCGCTCGAGAACGATCTCGAGATCATCCCGGTGCTGAACAAGATCGACCTGCCGGCCGCCGACCCCGAGAAGTACGCGAAGGAGCTCGCCGACCTCATCGGCGGGTCGCCCGACGACGTGCTGAAGGTCTCGGGCAAGACGGGCGTCGGCGTCGAGGAGCTGCTCGACCGCGTCGTCGAGCGCATTCCGGCCCCGGTCGGCAACGCCGACGCGCCGCCCCGCGCGATGATCTTCGACTCCGTCTACGACAGCTACCGCGGCGTCGTCACCTACGTGCGAATGATCGACGGCCAGCTGAAGCCGCGCGAGCGCATCCAGATGATGTCGACGAAGGCGACCCACGAGATCCTCGAGATCGGCGTGAGCGCGCCCGAGCCGCAGCCGTCGAAGGGTCTCGGCGTCGGCGAGGTCGGCTACCTCATCACCGGCGTGAAGGACGTGCGCCAGTCG
This sequence comes from Agromyces sp. NPDC058126, assembly GCF_042884595.1. Lineage (NCBI taxonomy): Bacteria > Bacillati > Actinomycetota > Actinomycetes > Micrococcales > Microbacteriaceae > Agromyces > Agromyces sp. NPDC058126. The sequence goes on from NZ_JBHVTS010000003.1 coordinate 127,161, forward strand.
AAGGTCGGCGACACCGTCACCACGGCCGTGAAGCCCGCCACCGAAGCGCTGGCCGGCTACACCGAGCCGCTGCCGATGGTGTTCTCGGGCCTCTACCCGATCGACGGCAGCGACTACCCCGAGCTCCGCGAGGCACTCGACAAGCTGAAGCTCTCCGACGCGTCGCTCGTGTACGAGCCCGAGACCTCGGTGGCGCTCGGCTTCGGTTTCCGCTGCGGCTTCCTCGGCCTCCTCCACCTCGAGATCGTGACCGAGCGCCTCCAGCGCGAGTTCGGCCTCGACCTCATCGCGACGGCGCCGAGCGTCGTCTACGAGGTCACCACCGAAGACCGCAAGACCGTTACGGTGACGAACCCGAGCGAGTTCCCGACGGGCGCGAAGATCACCGAGGTGCGCGAGCCGGTCGTCAAGGCCGCCATCCTCGCCCCGAAGGACTACGTGGGCACCATCATGGAGCTCTGCCAGTCGCGCCGCGGCACGCTGCTCGGCATGGAGTACCTGGGTGAGGACCGCGTCGAGATCCGGTACAACATGCCCCTCGGCGAGATCGTGTTCGACTTCTTCGACCAGCTGAAGTCGAAGACCGCGGGGTACGCGAGCCTCGACTACGAGCCCACGGGCGACCAGGCCGCCGACCTCGTGAAGGTCGACATCCTGCTGCAGGGCGAGCAGGTCGACGCGTTCAGCGCGATCGTGCACCGCGACAAGGCCTACGCCTATGGGGTCCTCATGACCGGGCGCCTGCGCGAGCTCATCCCGCGCCAGCAGTTCGAGGTGCCGATCCAGGCCGCGATCGGCGCCCGCATCATCGCCCGCGAGTCGATCCGTGCGATGCGCAAGGACGTGCTCGCCAAGTGCTACGGCGGTGACATCAGCCGCAAGCGCAAGCTCCTTGAGAAGCAGAAGGAGGGCAAGAAGCGCATGAAGATGGTGGGCCGCGTCGAGGTTCCGCAGGAGGCGTTCATCGCTGCTCTCAGCGGCGACGTCGAGAAGAAGGACGCGAAGAAGTAGAGCTCCGGATGACCCGCAGAAGCACGTTCACCGACCAGTCCGTCACCTACGGCGCGATCGGCGCGACCCTCGACCCAGATTTCCTGCGCTACCCGCCGACGGGCCTCCGCCCCGCCGAGGATTCGGTGCGGCTCGGCTCGGGCCGTGAGCGGTTCGACCGTTCGGCCGAGGCGCTCATGACCTGGGGGGTGCAGCGCGGCGCCGGATTCACGGTCGCCGACGTCTCCGCGGGCACCGGCGCTCAGTACCCGGGCATCGTGTTCGACCCCGAGGGCTCGCCCCTCACCGACCAGCCCGCGCCGCGCACCGAAGATCGCTTCGGCGCCGACGGCACGGCGTACATCGCCGCGGGCATGACCGCGACGCTCGTGCGGCGTCGCCGCTTCGGCGCGGCGAAGATCCCCGTGCTCGTCGTCTACGTCATCGACGAGCCGAACCGCATCGGATTCGCGTACGGCACGACGTCGAACGGCGCCGAGACGGGCGAGGAGTCCTTCATCCTCGAGCACCGCGACGACGACACCGTGTGGCTGACGATCCGCTCGATCCTCGCCACCGCCGGCGGCGTGCGCACCGTGGTCGCGCCCTGGCGGCGCCGTCGTCGCCGCGAGCTCACCCGCGACGAGCTCCGGGCGCTCCACCCCGCGAGCGGCGCGTAGCCGTGGGCGCCGCGCTGCCGCTCGGCGAACCCGCACCGGCCGACGGCCTGCTGCCCGCCTCGGCCGCACTCGGCGCCGACGAGCGGGCGTTCGGCGTCTACGTGCACGTGCCGTTCTGCCGGGTGCGGTGCGGCTACTGCGACTTCAACACGTACACCTCCGACGAACTGCGCGGCGCGAAGCAGAGCGACTACGCCGGGCAGGCGATCGGCGAGATCCGGATGTCACGGGGCATGCTCGAGGCATCCGGACTGCCCGCCCGACCGGCGCAGACGGTCTTCTTCGGCGGTGGGACGCCGACCCTGCTGCCTGCCGGCGACCTCGTCGCCATGCTCGGCGCGGTGCGCGACGAGTTCGGGCTCGCGCCGGGTGCCGAGGTCACGACCGAGGCGAATCCCGACTCGGTCGGGCCCGACGACCTCGCCCGCCTCGCCGACGGCGGCTTCACCCGTGTCTCGTTCGGCATGCAGTCGGCCGTTCCGCACGTGCTCGCCGCGCTCGACCGCACGCACGACCCCGAGCGCGTGCCGCTCGTCGTCGGGTGGGCGCGCGACGCGGGCCTCGACGTCAGCCTTGACCTCATCTACGGCACGCCGGGGGAGTCGCTCGACGACTGGCGGCGCAGCGTCGAGCACGCGATCGCGCAGCGCCCCGACCACCTGAGCGCCTATGCGCTCATCGTCGAGGACGGCACGAAGCTCGCCAGGCAGATCCGCCGCGGCGAGCTCGCGACCCCCGACGACGACCTCGAGGCCGACATGTACGAGCTCGTCGACGAGCGCCTCGAAGCCGCCGGGTACGAGTGGTACGAGGTGAGCAACTGGGCGTCGAGCCCTGCGCAGCGCTCGCGCCACAACCTCGGCTACTGGCGGGGCGACGACTGGTGGGGCGTCGGTCCCGGCGCGCACAGCCACGTCGGCGGCGTGCGCTGGTGGAACGCGAAGCACCCCTCGGCGTACGCCGACCGCATCGCCGCGGGCGTGTCGCCGGCCGTCGGACGCGAGGTGCTCGACGCGCCGACCCGCGAGACCGAGCGGGTGCTGCTCAGGGCGCGCATCCGCGAGGGCCTCGAGATCTCGACGCTGCACACGGGCGGCCGGCACGCGGTCGCCGCGCTCATCGCCGACGGCCTCGTCGACGCCAAAGCCGCCCTCTCGGGTGTGCTGACGCTCACCAGGAGAGGGCGGCTGCTGGCCGACGCGGTCGTTCGGCAGTTGCTCGAGAGCTAGCTGACGAACTTGATCGCGAGCGGGTAGGTGTACGGCTCGCCCTTGTTCGCGGCGATCGCGGCGATGATGCAGAACACGATGTTGATGACCCACACGGCCGGGTAGAGCAGGAAGCCGATGAACACGAACATCAGCAGGCCGCTCACGACGTAGGCGATGAGGATCGTCAGCTGGAAGTTCAGGGCCGTCGCGGAGTGCCCGCGGATGAAGGGGCCCTTGTCCTTCAGGACGAGGTAGCCGATGAGCGCCGGCAGGAAGTTGAAGATCGCCCCGCCGATGTGGATGAGCGTCGCCCAGAGCTTCTCGTCGGAGGGGCTCAGCGGCTGGCTCTGCTGGTACGGGTTCGCCGGCGGGGGAGGCGGGGTGGCGTCGGACATGGGGTTCTCCTTGCTCGGGTCGCCCGAAGGCGAGACTTCGTCAACCGTCATGCTGGCACAGCAGAGCGCGCCGCGGGAAGAGCCCCGGCGGCGCGCTCGAAAGGTGCTGCTTACTTGATGAGGCGGATCGCGAAGGGGTAGCGGTAGTGGTTGCCGTCCTTCGCCTTGAGGAAGCCCTGGATCGAGAAGACGATGACGACGACCCAGAGGGCGAGGGGGAGGATCCAGCCGATCAGCGCCCAGAAGCCGAAGGTGATCGCGGTGAGGATCGAGTTCACGATGAGGATGGCGACGTACGCGATCGTGGCGGTGATCTGGAAGTTCAGCGCCTCCTTGGCCTCGGTGTTCGTGAACTGGCCGCGGTCCTTGAAGACCAGCCAGATGATGAGCGAGGGCAGGAACCCGATGATGCCGCCGAGGTGCGCGAAGGACGCCCACTGCAGGTCCTGCTCCTGGGTGAGGGGGCCGGCGGCTGCGGGCTGAGGCTGACTGTTGGGGTCGGGCTGCTGGGCGTTGGGCTCGGTCATGACGCGCCTTTCGGGCTTCGGTGATCTCGGGTTTCGGGAGGGGGTCGCGGTCGTGACGACTCGCGGGACATCCATACGGTAGCGCCGCGAACCGCCGCGGGCAACGGCCTCGTCGTCGGATGTCGCGATATGATTAGCAGTCAGACAGAACGAGTGCTAAGTCGTCGGAGGGAGCGGGGCATGGCCTCAGAACGCAGTCTCGCCGTGCTTCGGGCGATCGTGCAGGACTACGTCGCGTCGCGCGAGCCCGTCGGGTCGAAGACGATCGTCGAGCGGCACGCGTTCGGCGTCTCGGCGGCCACGATCCGCAACGACATGGCGCTCCTCGAGGAGGAGGAGCTGATCGCGGCCCCCCACACTTCCTCGGGTCGCATCCCCACCGACAAGGGCTACCGGGTCTTCGTCGACCAGCTCACCGAGGTGCGCCCCTTGAGCTCCGCGCAGCGGCAGGCCATCGAGACCTTCCTCGGCGAGTCGAGCGACCTCGACGAACTCCTCGCCCGCACCGTACGCCTCATCTCGCAGCTCACGAAGCAGCTCGCGGTCGTGCAGTACCCGAGCTTCGCGAGCGCACGGGTGCGCCACGTCGAGCTCGTCTCGCTCTCGCCGAACCGGGTGCTCTGCATCCTCATCGCCGATTCGGGCCAGGTCGAGCAGCGGCTCGCCGAGCTCGAGCAGCCCGTCGAGGAGGGCACGCTCGCCGAGCTGCGGCTGCGGCTGAACGAACTGGTCGCCGGCACCACCATGGCGGATGCCACGGCGTTGCTCTCGGGCGAGATCGACGCCGTCGACCCGCGCCACGCGGCGGTGCTGCACACGCTCGCCGCGACCCTCGCCGAGCAGGCTCGGGTGCAGCGCAGCGACCGGCTCGTCGTCGCGGGCGCGGCGAACCTCGTGCGCACCGAGCAGGACTTCGCCGGCTCGATCCTCGGCGTGATCGAGGCGATCGAGGAGCAGGTCGTTCTCTTGAAGCTCTTCGGCGAGATGTCCGGCGACGAGCACGCCGTCGCCGTGCGCATCGGGCGCGAGAACGCCTCCTTCGGGCTCGGCGAGACTTCGATCGTCTCGAGCGCCTTCGAGATCCCGGGCCGCGACATCTCGCGACTGGGCATCGTCGGCCCCACCCGCATGGACTACTCCAACAGCATGGCCGCCGTCCGCGCGGTCGCCCGCTACCTCTCCCGCACGCTCGGCGAGAGCTGACCTTCCGCCCGTCGCAAGACCGGCATCCGCAATCGAAAGGACAAGCCCTCCGTGGCCGACCACTACGAGGTCCTCGGCGTCTCGCGCGAAGCGACGCCCGACGAGATCAAGAAGGCGTACCGCCGACTGGCTCGCGAACTCCACCCCGACGTGAACCCCGGTGCCGAGGCATCCGAGCGGTTCAAGGAGGTGACGCACGCGTACGACGTGCTCTCCGACCCGAAGCAGCGCCAGCAGTACGACCTCGGCGACCAGGGCGGCTTCGGCGGCCAGGGCTTCGGCGGATTCGGCGACATCTTCGAGACCTTCTTCGGGGCCGGCCAACAGACCCGGGGGCCGCGGTCGCGGCGCGAGCGCGGTCAGGACGCCCTGATCCGTGTCGAGGTCGGTCTCGACGAGGTGATCTTCGGCACCCACCGCGACATCGAGGTCGACACGGCCGTGCGCTGCGAGACCTGCCAGGGGTCGTGCTGCCAGCCGGGCACCTCGCCCGTCACCTGCGACATCTGCCGGGGCAGCGGCCAGATCCAGCGCCAGGTGCGCTCGCTCCTCGGCAACGTGATGACCTCGAGCCCGTGCGGCACCTGCCGCGGCTACGGCACGATCATCGCGACGCCGTGCGTCACCTGCCAGGGGCAGGGTCGCGTGCGCGCCCGTCGCACCGTCCCCGTCGACATCCCCGCGGGCGTCGACACGGGTGTGCGGCTGCAGATGCCGGGCTCCGGCGAGGCCGGCCCCGCCGGCGGCGCGAACGGCGACCTCTACCTCGAGATCAAGGTCAAGAACCACGACGTGTTCAGCCGCAACGGCGACGACCTGCTCGCGACCCTCGAGGTCGCGATGACCGATGCGATCCTCGGCACGACCGCCACGATCCACGCGCTCGACGGCGACGTCGAGGTCGAGCTCAAGCCCGGAGTGCAGAGCGGCGAGGTCGTCACCGTGCGCGACCGCGGCGTGACGCGCCTCCGGGGCAACGGCCGCGGCGACCTCAAGGTCGGCGTCCAGGTGGTGACCCCGACGAAGCTGTCGTCGAAGGAACGCGACCTGATCTCGCAGTTCGCCGCCTCGAAGAAGTCGCCCGCTCCCGAGCTCACCCACTTCCAGCAGGGGCTCTTCGCCCGCCTGCGCGACCGGTTCCTCGGCTGAGCAGGGCCGCGCGATGAGCAGCCTCTACCTCGACGAGAGCCTCGACCTCGCGGCGCTCGCGCCGGGCGCCCAGCTCCGGCTCGCGGGCGACGAGGCGCGCCACGCGGTCACCGTCGCGCGGGTCCGAGCGGGCGAGCGCATCTCGATCGGCGACGGCCGCGGGGTCGTGGTGCGCGGTCAGGTGGTCGCGACCGAGTCGCGCGAGCTCACCCTGGTCGCCGACGAGGTGCTCGTCGAGGAACGCCCCGAGATCATGATCACACTCGTGCAGGCGCTCGCGAAGGGCGACCGCGACGAACTGGCAGTCCAGGCCGCGACCGAACTCGGCGTCGACGCCGTCATCCCGTGGGCGGCGGCGCGTTCCGTCTCCCGCTGGGAGGGGCCGAAGGCCGAGAAGGGCCGCGCCCGGTGGGCCAGCATCGTCCGCGAGGCCGTGAAGCAGTCGATCCGCTCGTGGTTGCCCGAGGTCGCCCCGGTCGCGACGACGGCGCAGCTTCCCGCGCGCCTCGACGGGGTTCGGATGCTGCTGCTCGAGCCGACCGCGGCGACGCCGCTCTCCGAGCTGCGCCCCGACGGCCGCGACCTCGCACTCGTCGTCGGCCCCGAGGGCGGCATCTCGCCCGACGAGCTCGCGAAGCTCACGGCGGCCGGTGCCGAGCCGGTGCGTCTCGGGGCCTTGGTGCTGCGCACCTCGACGGCGGGGCCGGCGGCGATCGCCGTGCTCAACGCCGCGCTCGGGCGGTGGTAGCCGATCGCTCGCTACGATGGGAAGATGACCGACTCGCCCGCTGAACCGACCGTCTTCGAACGCATCGTCGCGCGCGAGATCCCCGCCCGCATCGTGGCCGAGACCGACCGGGTCATCGCCTTCCACGACATCGCGCCGAAGGCGCCGGTGCATGTGGTCGTCACGACGAAGACGGCCGACTACCGCGACGTCGTGGGCCTCGCGGCCGGCGACCCCGCGCTGCTCGCCGAACTCGTCGCGGTCGCGCAGGGCGTCGCCGCCGAGCTCGGCGACGGCGAGTTCCGCCTCGTGTTCAACACCGGGGCATCCGCGGGCCAGACCGTCTTCCACGTGCACGCGCACGTCCTCGCCGGCGCCCTCGAGGAGGACACGCTTGCCGGAGCCTGAATCGATCGATCCCGACGCGCCCGAGGCGGGCGCCGACGAGGAGCGCCTCAGCATCGACGGCGTGGCGATGGTGCGGCTGCTCGGCCCGCAGGATCGACTGCTCACGACCGTGCAGCGCGAGTACCCGGGGGTCGAGGTGCACGTCCGCGGCAACGAGATCTCGATCCGTGGCGAACTCGAGCAGCGGAGAAAGGTGCGCCGGCTCATCGAAGAGCTGCTCGAGCTCGTGCGCCACGACCAGGACCCGACCCCGACCGAAGTGAGGAGCTCCGCCCGCATGCTCGACGCCGATCCCGACGCGAAGCCGTCAGAACTGCTCGGCCAGGTCATCGTCTCGAGCCGGGGCAAGACCATCCGGCCGAAGACCGAGGGCCAGCGCGCCTACGTCGACGCCATCGACGAGCACACGATCGTGTTCGGCATCGGCCCCGCCGGCACGGGCAAGACCTACCTCGCGATGGCGAAGGCCGTGCAGGCGCTGCAGCGCAAGGAGGTCAGCCGGATCATCCTGACCCGCCCCGCCGTCGAGGCGGGGGAGCGGCTGGGCTTCCTGCCGGGCACCCTGACCGACAAGATCGATCCCTACCTGCGCCCGCTCTACGACGCGCTGAACGAGATGATGGACCCCGAGCTCGTGCCGAAGCTGCTCGCCTCGGGCACGGTCGAGGTCGCACCGCTCGCCTACATGCGCGGCCGCACCCTCAACGACTCGTTCGTCGTGCTCGACGAGGCGCAGAACACGACGCCCGAGCAGATGAAGATGTTCCTCACCCGGCTCGGGTTCGGCTCGAAGATGGTCGTCACCGGCGACGTCACCCAGGTCGACCTGCCGGGCGGCGCCTCGGGGCTCCGACTCGTCACGCGCATCCTCGATCGCATCGACGACATCCACTTCGCCCGCCTGACGAGCGACGACGTCGTGCGGCACACCCTCGTCGGCCGCATCGTCGACGCCTACACCGAGTTCGACCAGCGGCAGCAGGCCCAGCGCTACGAACGCGCCGAGGCCCGCGAGTTCGCGAACCGCGCCGAACGGCGCGGACATGCGGGTCCCCGCGACCACTTGCCGAGAAGGGGCACGTCTTGAGCATCGAGATCAACAACGAATCCGCGATCGAGGTCGACGAGGCCGCGATCCAGCGGCTCGCGGTCTACGCGCTCGACGCGATGCACGTGCACCGCGACGCCGAACTCGCCATCGTGCTCGTCGACGAGGGCGCCATGGAGCAGCTCCACGTGCAGTGGATGGACGAGCCCGGCCCGACCGACGTGCTGAGCTTCCCCATGGACGAGCTCCGGCCCGGCACCGAGGAGGCGCCGACCCCGCCGGGGCTCCTCGGCGACATCGTGCTCTGCCCGCAGGTCGCCGAGTCGCAGGCCCGCACCGCGGGGCACGGGCTCGTCGACGAGCTGCTCCTGCTCACGACGCACGGGATCCTGCACCTCCTCGGCTTCGATCACGCGGAGCCCGACGAGGAGAAGGAGATGTTCGGCCTCCAGCGCGACATCCTCGTGGGCTTCTCCATGCAGGAGCGCCGCCGCTGACCATGCTGCCCTGGCTCTTCCTCGGCGCCGCCTTCCTCCTCGTCGCATTCGGCGGCCTCATGGCCGCCGTCGACGCGGCGGTCGGCGTGAGCTCCCGCGCCGACCTGAACGACCTCGCCGTCGGCGCCCGTGCGCGCCGGTCGATCCTCGCGATCGCCGACGACACCGGCGCCCACGTGAACACCGTCAACTTCGTGCGCATCATCGCGGAGACCACCGCGGCGGTGCTCGTGACGCTCGCGTTCACCTTCTTCATCGACGACATCTGGCTCGTGCTGCTGTGCTCCGCGCTCATCATGACGGCGGCGTCGTTCGTGCTCGTGGGCGCGAGCCCGCGGAGCGTCGGGCGTGAGCACGCGCCGATGGTGCTGCGCCTCACCGCCCCGCTCGTGCACTTCCTCCGCGTGCTGATCGGGCCGCTCGCGGTCGCGCTCGTCTCGCTCGGCAACCGGGTCACGCCCGGCAGCCTGCGCTTCGCCGGTGTCTCGAGCGAGGAGCAGCTGCTCAGCATGGTCGACGAGGCCGCCGAGTTCGAGGTGCTCGAAGAGGGCGACCGCGAACTGATCCACTCGATCTTCGAGTTCAACGACACCGTCGTGCGCGAAGTCATGGTGCCGCGCACCGACATGGTGACGATCGACGCGACCGCCCACCTGCCGCACGCGATGTCGGTGTTCCTGAAGGCCGGCTACTCGCGGATCCCGGTGATCGAGCACGACGCCGACGACGTGGCCGGCATCCTCTACCTCCGCGACCTCGCACGGCTCGGGTTCGAGCGGCCGCTCGACGCCGAGGGGCTCACCGTCGGCGAGCTGGCGCGACCCGCGGTGTTCGTGCCCGACTCGATGAAGGCCGACGCGCTGCTCAGGCAGATGCAGCTCGAGTCGAACCACCTCGCGATGGTCGTCGACGAGTACGGCGGCATCGCCGGGCTCGTGACCCTCGAAGACCTCATCGAGGAGCTCGTCGGCGACATCTCCGACGAGTACGACCGCGAGGCCGCGCAGGTGGAGGACCTGGGCGAGGGTCGGTACCGCGTCAACGCGCGCCTCCCCGTCGACGAGCTCGGCGAACTGTTCGGGCTCGACCTCGAGGACGAGGACGTGGACTCCGCCGGGGGACTGCTCGCGAAGGAGCTCGGGCGCCTGCCCAAACCGGGCGAGCACGCGATGGTGTCGGGCCTGCGCCTCGAAGCCGAGCGCACCGAGGGCCGTCGCAAGCGAATCTCGACGATTCTCGTCGAGGCAGATCAGGCCCTCATCGACGCGCGCACCGCGTTCGATGCGGGAGACTCCGTCGAGAGGAACCATCGTGACTGACTACCGTGCCGGATTCGTGTCCTTCGTCGGGCGCCCGAACGTCGGCAAGTCGACGCTCACGAACGCGCTCGTCGGCGAGAAGGTCGCCATCACGAGCTCGAAGCCGCAGACGACCCGCCGGGCCATCCGCGGCATCGTGCACCGCGAGCACGGCCAGATCATCCTCGTCGACACCCCGGGCCTGCACCGCCCGCGCACCCTGCTCGGCGAGCGCCTCAACACGCTCGTGCAGTCGACGCTCGGCGACGTGGACGTGATCGCGTTCTGTGTGCCCGCGAACGAGCCGATCGGTCCGGGCGATCGCTTCATCAACGAGCAGCTCGAGCAGTATCCGCGCGCGAAGAAGGTCGCGATCGTCACCAAGACGGATGCCACGTCGAAGGCCAAGGTCGCCGAGCAGCTGCTGGCGGTCTCCGAGCTTCGCGAGTGGGCGGCGATCATCCCCGTCTCGGCGCCGCGCGGCGAGCAGCTCGACGTGCTCGTCTCCGAGCTGCTCGTGCTCCTGCCCGAATCCGAGCAGCCGCTGTACCCGGCCGACGCCCTCACCGACGAGGACGTGTCCGACCGTATCGCCGAGTTCATCCGCGAGGCCGCCCTCGAGGGCGTCTCCGACGAGCTGCCGCACTCGATCGCCGTCGTCGTCGACGACATGGTCGAGCGCGAGGACAAGGATCTGCTCGAGATCTACGCGAACCTCTACGTCGAGCGCGACAGTCAGAAGGGCATCATCATCGGCAAGGGCGGTTCGCGCCTCCGCGAGGTCGGCACGACCGCGCGCGCGCAGATCGAGGGGCTGCTCGGGCGCAAGGTGCACCTCGCCCTGCACATCAAGGTCGCGAAGGAGTGGCAGCGCGACCCGAAGCAACTGGGCCGTCTCGGTTTCTGAGCTCGGTTTCTGAGCGGCAGCGCGACTCGGGCCTGATTCCACTCGGTCGGCTCGGTCTCCGGGCGGATTCGGGGAGCGCCTGTCGTACGACTCGAGGATGATTCTGCCCGCGAACGGCGGCTCCTCGCGGTGCGAGCGCGTACGGTGGATCGGTGCCCACCAGGATCAGCCGCGCGAAGTTCACGACCGACATCGTGCTCGCCGGCGTGTTCGCACTCATGTGCCTGCCGTTCGCCCTGCTCGGCGGCGTCGCCGATCTGGTGATCCTCTCCGGCTTCACGGCCGCCCTCGTCATCCGTCGCTACGACGTGCGGTGGTCGCTCGCCGTCGCGTGGGCCTCGGCGCTGACGCAGATGCTGCTGCTGCGCGACCTCCAGCTCTACGATGCCGCGGTGCTCGGGGTGCTCTACTCGACCGCGGCGCACGGCGGCCGGGTCGTGAAGTGGCTGGGGCTCGGGTCGGCGGGGGTCGGCGCGCTCCTCGCGACCGGCTACCTCGCGGTCGTGAAGCCGCTGCTCGGCGGAGCGGCGGCGATCGGCGGCGACCCGATCAGCATGCTGGTGCTCACGGGGATGCTCTTCGTCGCCTCGATCGCGGTGCTCGTGCTCGCGTGGACGGCCGGGCTCCTGGTGCGCGCCGTTCGTGACAACCGAGAGGTGGCGCGCCGTGAGGAGGTCGCGAACCGCGAACGCGAGCTCGCCCAGTACCGCTACGTCGTCGAGCAGGAGCGCAATCGCATCGCCCGCGACATGCACGACGTCGTCGCGCACTCGCTCGCGGTCGTGATCGCGCAGGCCGACGGCGCGCGCTTCGCGGCACGCACCCGGCCCGAGTCGGCCGTCGATGCGCTCGGCACGATCGCCGGAGTCGCACGCGGCGCGCTCGGCGACGTGCGGCTGCTGCTCGCCGAGCTCCGTCATCACGAGAGTGCCTCGCCGCAACCAGTGCTCGACGACCTGGGCGCCCTGCTCGAGCAGGTGCGCGCCGCCGGGCTCGACGTGCGATTCTCCGAGTCGGGCTCGCGCCCCGAACTCGGCACGGGACACCAGATCGCGGTGTACCGCATCGTGCAGGAGGGGCTCACGAACGCGCTGCGTCACGGCGACACGACGAAGCCCGTCGTCCTCGACCTCGACTGGGATCAGGCGGGGGTCGAGCTGCAGCTCGTCAACTCGCAACGGCCGGATGCCACGGCGCCCGACTCGCACGCGTTCCGCCATGGGATCCCCGGCATGCGCGAGCGCGCGCAGCTCACCGGCGGCAGCCTGCACGCCGCAGCCGGCGACGACGGCCTGTTCCGTCTGACCGCCCGCATCCCCGCCCAACCCGGAAGGACCGCATGAGCATCCGAGTCGCGCTCGTCGACGACCAGGCCCTGTTCCGCGCCGGCGTGCGCATGCTCATCGAGTCGCAGCCCGACCTCGACGTCGTGGGCGAGGCCGGCGACGGCGTCGCGGCGGTCGCCCTCGCCGCGACCGAGCGACCCGACGTCATCCTGATGGACGTGCGGATGCCGCTCGCCGACGGCATCTCCGCGACCGAGCGGATCCTCGCGGACGCCGATCGCGACGGCCGGGCGGCCCCGCGGGTGCTCGTGCTGACGACCTTCGACCTCGATGAGAACGCCGCACGCGCGATCCGCGCGGGCGCGAGCGGGTTCGTGCTGAAGGACGCCGACCCCGAGTTCCTGCTCGCGGCGATCCGCACGGTGCATCAGGGCAACCAGGTGATCGCCGCCTCGGCGACGCGCGCACTGTTCGCGCACGTCGGGACGGCGCCGGCGGGGCGTCCCGCGCCGGCGGCGTGGTTCGAGCTGACCCCGCGCGAGCGCGAGATCTTCGCGCTGGCCGCGCGCGGGCTCTCGAACAGCGAGATCGCGGCATCCGAGTACCTGAGCGAGGCGACGGTGAAGACGCACATCAGCAGGATCCTCGCAAAGCTCGGCCTGCGCGACCGCGTGCAGCTCGTGGTGTTCGCCTACGAGCACGAGCTGTCGTCGAACGGGTAGCGCCGTCGCGGCCGCGATGAGCGGACGGCGATCCGCCTACATCGCCTCCATCAGCAGGGCGATGACCGGCCACGCCCCGTCGGAGCTGTTGCCCAGCACGCTGACGGTGGTCTCGGTACGCGGGTCGTGCACCGATCGGAACGAGACGCCGGCGTCGTGGCCCTCCATGACGAGCCGGGGTGCGGTCGCGCCGAGGAAGACGCCCATACCCGACCGCAGGCCCTCGTCGGGCAGGTCGAAACGTGGACGGATCATCTCCTCGACGGTCTCTTCGCGCACGATGCGGCCGTCGCGGAGCGCGCGCCAGAAGGTGTGGAGGTCGTCGGCGGTGGTGTAGATGCCGCCGTCGCCGTTCCCGCGCACCGGCAGGTGCAGCACGTTCGTTCGGTCGCCCTCGTCGTTCAGATAGCCGAGTGCGGCGTCGCCGGGAAGGTCGTCCGACCTGAGGAACGAGGTTCGCCGCAGCTCGGCCCGCGAGCAGACCTCCGCCTCGACGAGGTCGTGGAACTCGACCCCGCTCGCACGCTCGGCGATCAGTGCGAGCACGATGTAGCCCCCGTTGCAGTAGGCGAATCGTTCGCCGGGCGGGAACGACTGCGGGTAGCCGTCGACGACCGGCACGAACGCCTCGGTGTCGGCGAGGACGTGCACGGGAACGGGGAGCACGTAGTCGGCCGGCTCCCAGTCCGCCGCTTCATCGAGGTAGTCGCCGACGCCGGACGTGTGCGTGAGCAACTGCTCGACGGTCACCTCGACGTCGATGAGCGGCAGGTCGGCGCCCAGGATGCTGCGGACGCGCGTGCTCAGCGACAGCACGCCCTCCTCGACGAGTCGGAGCACGGCCAGTGCGGTGAAGGTCTTGCCGCCGCTCGCGATCGCGAAGCGGGTCCGAGCGGCGTTCGGCACGCCCAGGGCGCGGTGCGCGTCGCCCTCGACGCGCTCGAAGGCGCGACGATCGCCGACGTCGACCGTCACGACGCCCGTGAACGATCGCTCGCCCACTGCGGCGTCGAGTGCCGCGCCATCGATGCCGAGTTCCGCGACGCCGTCGGAGACCATGCGTGGAGCCTACGCCGTGCCGTCGACGTCATCCCAGAGGATGACCGCGAACCGATCCCTGGTCGGATGACCCGGGCGTGGGCGACTCCGTAGCGTCGAAGACATGCAGATCCAACCCTCAGACCTCGGTCTCATCGCCCGCGTCGCGGGCCTCGCGAAGCGCTACGGCCACGGTGCCGGTGCCGTGACCGCACTCGACGACGTGTCGCTCGGGCTCCGCCGCGGCGAGTTCACCGCGATCATGGGGCCGTCGGGCTCGGGCAAGTCGACGCTCATGCACATCATGGCCGGCCTCGACTCGCCGACGTCCGGCCGGGTCTGGCTCGGCGACACCGACATCACCGAACTCGGCGATGCGGCGCTCACCGTGCTGCGCCGGCGCCGCATCGGGTTCATCTTCCAGTCGTTCAACCTTGTGCCGACCCTCGACGTGCGCGGCAACGTGATGCTGCCGTTCGAGCTCGACGGCCGCCGGCCCACCCGCGACGAGCAGGCGTGGATCGACGAGCTCTTCGACACGCTCGGCCTCGGCGGCCGCCTCACGCACCGCCCGCACGAGCTCTCGGGCGGGCAGCAGCAGCGCGTCGCCATCGCGCGGGCCCTCGCGACCCGCCCCGACCTGGTGTTCGCCGACGAGCCGACCGGCAACCTCGACTCGCGCACGGGCCGCGAGGTGCTCGGCCTCCTGGCCGTCGCGAGCGCCCGCTACGGGCAGTCGATCGCGATGGTCACGCACGACCCGGTGGCGGCGAGCCACGCCGATCGCATCCTGTTCCTCGCCGACGGGAAGATCGTGCGCGACGCGGGCCGGTCGACGCCCGAGGAGATCTCGGCGTTCATGCTGTCGATGGAGCTGGCGGCCTGATGCGCACCCGTCTGAAGGACCAGTGGCCGACGCTGCTGGTCGCCGTCCTCGCCGGCACCTTCGGGGTGCTGCTGCTGCACGTGACGGGGCTCCTCGCCGCCGCGATCCGTGCCGACGACGTCACCGGCGAGAGCGACACGGTGGCCCTCATGCTCGGCTTCCTCGCGACGGTCTTCGTCGTGATCGCCGTGTACGTGAGCGCGATCGTCACCTCGAACACGGTCGCCACGGTCGTCGCCGGCCGCACCCGCACCATCGCGCTGCTGCGCCTCATCGGGTCGAGCGCCCGCGCGCAGCGGGCGCAGATCGCGAAGGAGGGGCTCGTCGTCGGCATCGCCGGCGCCGCGATCGGCGTGTTCGCCGGCACCGGCGCGGCGTTCGGCGTCGAGCAGTTCGCCGTCGCGAACCGGATGCTGCCCCCGACCGAGTACGACTACCTCAACCCCGCCGTCGTGCTGCCCGCGATCGCGGTCGTGCTCACCACGTGGCTGGCCTCGTGGGTCGGGTCGCGCCGGGTGCTCCGGGTGCGCCCGATCGAGGCGATCTCGAACTCGAACGCGCAGGACCGCGAGGAGCTCGGTCGCCGCCGCGGTCGCAACATCGCGGCGATCGTGCTGGTCGTCATCGGCATCGGCCTGCTCGCCACCGGCGTCGTGGTCGGCCTCACCGACCCGATGGGCGTGCTCATCGGCCTGGCCGGAGGCATCCTCTCGTTCACCGGTGTCGTGCTCGGCGCCGATGTCGTGATGCCGCCGGTGCTGCGCCTCGTGGGCCGGCTCTTCGGTCGCTCGCCGGCCGCGCGACTCGCCGCCGAGAACGCCGTGCGCAACCCCGAGCGGAGCTCGCGCATGACGATCGGCCTCGTCATCGGGGTCACCCTCGTCACGACCTTCTCGGTGACGATGGAGTCGTACCGCGCGATGCTGCTCGCCGCGCAGGAGGCGCAACCCGAGGTCTACGCCGGCATCGACGAGATGCTGAACGCGACGATCGCCGTCTTCACGGTGCTCATCGGCTTCAGCGCCCTCATCGCCGCGATCGGCATGGTCAACACGCTCTCGCTCAGCGTCATGCAGCGCACGCGCGAGCTCGGGCTCCTGCGGGCGCTCGGCTTCGACCGCGGGCAGCTGCGCCGCATGATCGTCGTGGAGAGCGCGGCGCTCACCGTCGCCGCCACCCTCACGGGCCTGGTGCTCGGCTTCGGCTACGGCTGGGCGGGTGCGCAGGCGCTCCTCGGCGGCGCGCAGGGCGAACCGGTGTTCGTCCTGCCGGGCGTGCCGTGGATCATGATCGGCGCACTCGTCGTCGCGGCGGGCGTGCTGACGCTCGTCGCATCCATCGCCCCGGCGCGGCGCGCGATGCGCGTCTCGCCGGTGGTCGCCCTCGCGGTCGACTAGGGGGACCGCGGGGGACGGGAGGGAAGGGCGGGCGGCGGCCTCGGGGGAGGCCGCCGCCCGCTTCCGTCCGTCCGCTCGCGCCGCGGGCGCGTCACATGCATGCGGCCGCCGTGCTCGGATGTTAGCCTTGTGCCGTGCTTCACGGCCTGCTTCTCCTTAGCTGCCGCAGCGAGTCCTAGTTCGAAGGCCTCCCTCGCTGCGGAGTTCGTCGTCGGCTGAATCCATCCGAACAAGCGAGAAGAGCACCTCATGCAGAACACCCAGCAGCCCTCGGCGATGCCCGTTCACCGGTACCGCCCCTTCCACGAGCAGATCTCGGTCGAACTGCCCGACCGCACGTGGCCGTCCAAGCGCATCGAGCAGGCCCCGCGCTGGTGCGCCGTCGACCTGCGCGACGGCAACCAGGCCCTCATCGACCCGATGAGCCCCGAGCGCAAGCGCATCATGTTCGACCTCCTCGTGAAGATGGGCTACAAGGAGATCGAGGTCGGGTTCCCGAGCGCGAGCCAGACCGACTTCGACTTCGTACGCAGCCTCATCGACGAGAACGCGATCCCCGACGACGTCACGATCCAGGTTCTCACGCAGGCCCGCGACCACCTGATCGAGCGCACCTACGAGGCGATCGCCGGCGCGAAGCAGGCGATCGTGCACCTCTACAACTCGACGAGCATCCTGCAGCGCGAGGTCGTCTTCTGCACCGACAAGCAGGGCATCATCGACATCGCCCTGCACGGCGCGCGCAAGTGCCGCGAGCAGGAGGCGACGATCCCGGGCACCACGGTCTACTACGAGTACTCGCCCGAGAGCTACACCGGCACCGAGCTCGAGTTCGCGGTCGACGTCTGCAACCAGGTGCTCGAGATCCTCGAGCCCACGCCCGAGCGCAAGGTGATCATCAACCTGCCCGCGACCGTCGAGATGGCGACCCCCAACGTCTACGCCGACTCGATCGAGTGGATGAGCCGGCACCTCGCGCACCGCGAGAACGTCCTCCTCTCGCTGCACCCCCACAACGACCGCGGCACGGCCGTCGCCGCCGCCGAGCTCGGCTACCTGGCGGGCGCCGACCGCATCGAGGGCTGCCTCTTCGGCAACGGCGAGCGCACCGGCAACGTCGACCTCGTGGCACTCGGCGTGAACCTCTTCACGCAGGGCATCGACCCGCAGATCGACTTCTCCGACATCGACGAGGTCAAGCGCACCGTCGAGTACTGCAACCAGCTGCCGGTTCCCGAGCGGCACCCGTGGGCGGGCGACCTCGTCTACACCGCGTTCTCGGGGTCGCACCAGGACGCGATCAAGAAGGGCTTCGAGGCGATGGCCGCCGAGGCCGAGCGCCGCGGCGTCTCCGTCGACGAGCTCGAGTGGGCGGTGCCGTACCTGCCCGTCGACCCGCGCGACCTGGGACGCAGCTACGAGGCCGTCATCCGCGTGAACTCGCAGTCGGGCAAGGGCGGCGTGGCCTACCTGCTGAAGACCGACCACGCGCTCGACCTGCCGCGGCGCCTGCAGATCGAGTTCTCGGGCGTCGTGCAGCAGAAGACCGACGCCGAGGGCGGCGAGGTCTCGAGCGACGAGATCTGGCGTGCCTTCACCGACGAGTACCTGCCGGCGCCGCAGAATCGCCCCGACGAGAAGTGGGGCCGCTTCGAGCTCCTGAGCCTCCGCACCGAGAGCGCCCTCGATGGGGTCGTCAACGTGCGAGTGGGCCTCCGCGACGGCGCCGAGCGCGTCGAGGCCGATGCGAGCGGCAACGGGCCGATCTCGGCGTTCCTCAACGTGCTGGGCGCGGAGGGCGTCGAGGTGAAGCTGCGCGACTACGTCGAGCACACGCTTTCGGCGAGCGGCGACTCGCAGGCGGCCGCGTACGTCGAGCTCGAGGTCGAGGGCACGGTGCTCTGGGGCGTCGGCATCGACGCCGACATCTCAACCGCGTCGCTGAAGGCGGTCGTCTCGGCGGTCAACCGCGCGCTGCGCGTGCGCACTCCCGAGCCCGAGCTCGCGACCGCAGGCGCCTGAGCGCCGCGCAGGGTCAGCGGCGCCCTGATCAGGCGGCGGCAGCACTCGCGACCGCAGGGGCCTGATCGCGCCGCGAGGTCAGCGGCGGATGACCGGCAGCACGCCGGTCTCCGTCGCGACCTTGCGACGGTAGAGCATGCGCTGCTCGGGCAGCGAGAGGTCGAAGATCACCGCGAGCCAGCGGATGAGGCTCGTCACGACGATGCAGACCATGCCCGCGATGAGCAGCGGCACGCCGAAGGCGTCGAGACCGACGAGCACGAGGCATCCGGCTGCGGCGGCGACCGCGTAGAGCGAGCCGACGTGCATGATCGCGACCGGCAGGCTCATCAGCATGTCGCGCAGGATGCCGCCGCCGACGGCAGCCGCGACGCCGACGAACACCGCCGGGAGCACGGGCAGCCCGAGGTCGAGCGCCTTCGTCGTGCCGAAGGCGCCGAACATGCCGATGACGAGCGCGTCGAGCCCGACGATGACCCCGTTGAGGCGCTGCAGGGGAGCCGCGAGCAGCATGCCGACGAGGGACGCCGCGACCGCGGTCACGAGGTACCAGTTGCTCTGGAGCGCGCCGATCGGCTGGTTCAGGAGCAGGTCGCGGATCGCACCGCCGCCGAAGCCCATCACGATGCCGACGATCGCGACGCCCAGCAGGTCGAGGCGGCGTTCGCCGCGGAATCCGGAGGCGAACAGTGCGCCCTGCACGCCGCCGAGGCCGACGGCGGTCAGGTCGAGCCAGAGGGGGATCGTGAACTCTGCGGTTTCCACGATCACAGTGAATCACGGATGCCGCGGGCTGCAGAGATGGGAGAATCGACGTGTGCCCGTGTACCGAGATGAAGCCGTCGTGCTGCGCACCCACAAGCTGGGCGAGGCCGACCGCATCCTCACGCTGCTCACGCGCGAGCACGGCAAGGTGCGCGCCGTCGCGAAGGGCGTGCGACGCACGGGTTCCAAGTTCGGCGCCCGCCTCGAGCCGTTCATGGTCGCCGACCTGCAGCTCTACGAGGGCCGCAGCCTCGACGTCGTGAACCAGGCCGAGTCGCTCGGCTCGTACGGCGCGCAGATCACGCAGGACTACGCGGCGTACACCGCGGCGAACGCCATGGTCGAGGCCGCCGACAAGCTCACCGAGTCCGAGGGGTCGCTGCAGCAGTACCTGCTGCTCGTCGGCGCCCTCCGTTCGCTCGCCCGCGGCGAGCACGGGGCGAGCCTCACCCTCGACTCGTATCTGCTCCGCGCCCTCGCCCTCGCCGGGTGGGCGCCGAGCTTCGGCGACTGCGCCCGCTGCGGTCGCCCCGGCGAGCACACGGCCGTGGTCGTGCAACTCGGCGGCGTCGTCTGCGACGACGAGTGCGCGCCGCCCGGCACCCCGCGCATCGAGCGCACGACGGTGGCGCTGCTCGGCGCGCTGCTCTCGGGCGACTGGGACTACGCCGAGGCGGCCCCCGAACGCGATCGCAACCAGGCGAGCGGCATCGTCGCCGCCTACACCCAGTGGCATCTCGAACGGGGCCTCCGTTCGCTGCCGCACGTCAGCCGCGAGGCATCCGCCCCGCACCCCGCCCTCTGAGGAACCCTGTGACCCCGAAGCCCTTCACCCATCGCGACGCGGTGCCCTACAAGCCGCTCGACTGGACGGGAATCCACCCGCCCGCGTTCCCGAAGGGGGCGGTGCCCGAGCACGTCGCGATCGTGATGGACGGCAACGGGCGCTGGGCCAACCAGCGTGGACTCACCCGCATCGAGGGGCACAAGGCGGGTGAGGCGGCGCTCCTCGACGTCGTCGCCGGCGCGATCCAGGCCGGAGTGAAGCATCTCTCGGTGTACGCGTTCTCGACCGAGAACTGGAAGCGGTCGCCCGAGGAGGTGCGCTTCCTCATGGGCTACAACCGCGACGTGCTGCACCGTCGGCGCGATCAGCTGAACGAGTGGGGCGTGCGCATCCGTTGGGCGGGCCGTCGGCCCCGACTCTGGGCCTCGGTCATCAACGAGCTTCAGTTCGCCGAGAAGCTCACCGCCGGCAACGACGTGCTGACGCTCACCATGTGCGTCAACTACGGCGGACGCAACGAGATCACCGACGCCGTGCGGTCCATCGCCGACGATGTGGCGGCCGGCCGGCTGCGGCCCTCGGCGGTCAGCGAGAAGCTCATCGCAAAGCGGCTCTACGTGCCCGAGCTGCCCGACGTCGACCTGTTCGTGCGCTCCTCGGGCGAGCAGCGCACCTCGAACTTCCTGCTCTGGCAGTCGGCGTATGCCGAGATGGTGTTCCTCGACACGCTCTGGCCCGACTTCTCGCGCATCCAGCTGTGGGAGGCGATCGAGATCTACGCCCGTCGCAATCGCCGGTTCGGCGGGGCGATCGACGCGCCGACGGTCGGCTGACGGCGAGTTCCGCGACGACCCTAAGCTGGGCGGGTGACCGTCGACACTGCGCCCCAGCGACTCTCCGCCCCGCCCCGCACCGGATTCTCGATCGTGTGGGCGGTGCTCCGCATCGTGATGGCGGTGGCGATCATCGCCGCGACGGTCGTGACGTACCAGGGCTCATCGGGCTCGTGGCAGGAGGAGGGCTACGCCGACCTCGCCACCCTCAACGTCAACTTCTTCAGCTACTTCACCATCGAGTCGAACCTGCTCGCGGCGGTCGTGCTGCTCATCGGCGCCGGACTCGCGTTCGCGCGGCGCCTGCCCGACCCGGTGTGGTTCGCGATCCTGCGCGCGTGCGCCGTCACCTACATGGCCATCACCGGCATCGTCTACAACCTGCTGCTGCGTGGCCTCCCGGTGACGGGTGCCGGTGA
Organism: Agromyces sp. NPDC058126; assembly: GCF_042884595.1. Classification (NCBI taxonomy): domain Bacteria; kingdom Bacillati; phylum Actinomycetota; class Actinomycetes; order Micrococcales; family Microbacteriaceae; genus Agromyces; species Agromyces sp. NPDC058126. Next base: position 148,356 of record NZ_JBHVTS010000003.1, read on the forward strand.
GGATTCGCACCCGTGGACGAACGAGGTCATGCACGTGATCGGCCCGCTGTTCCTCGTCGTCGACTGGCTGGTCGCCCCGGGTCGCCCGCGGCTCGACTGGCGCCGCGTCTGGGTGATCCTCGCGTTCCCGATCGCGTGGGTCGCCTACACCCTCGTGCGCGGGCCGCTCGTGTTCGACCAGGTCCGGGCGGTCGACACGTGGTACCCGTACCCCTTCCTCAATCCGGCTCGCCAGGAGAACGGCTACCTCGGCGTCTCGTTCTGGGTGGTCGTCATCGCGCTCGCGTTCGCCGTCGTCGCCGTGCTCGTCGTCTGGGTGTCGCGCAGATGGCCGCGCACCGTCGACACCGCTCCCGCCGCGGCGGCGGTGCGCTCGAACCGCTAGCGTCGTCCGCGGCGCATCCGCCCGACGACCCCGGCGAACAGTGCGTGCAGCAGCGGCAGGGCTGAGGCGATCATCAGCGTGGTGCCGAGCGCCGGGTTCGGGGTGAGCAGCAGCGCGCCGCCGATGAGGAGTGCGGCGAACAGGACGCCCGAGAGGATCCGGCGCGCGACGCCCTCCAGCCGATCGAGGCGTCGTTCGAGGCGCGAGGTGTCGAACGACATCCGGCCCTGATCGGCCTTGGTGATGAGCGCATCGACGCGCTTCGGCATGCCCCAGAGGAGACCGGCGCTCGACATCGCCTGCCCGAGGAGGTCCTGCGCGAGGTCGCCGCGCTCCTCGTTCAGGAGCTGCGTGGCGTACGGTTCGACCGCGTCCCAGACGTTGAAGTCGGGATCGAGCGAACTGCACATGCCCGAGGTGAGCGCCATCGCCCGGATGAGGAGCAGCAGGTGTTCGGGCAACTGCAGCGGCAGTGAGCGCATGACGTCGCCGAACTCGACGCCGAAGTCGCGGAACTCGCGCGGGTCGACCTCTTTCAGCTGGGCGAAGCCCATACCGCCGAAGCGCTCGAACAGCTGCGTGAGCGCGCGCTCGAGCTCGCCGGTGTCGGCCGAGGGCATGAGCACGCCGATCTCGTGCGCGGCCTCGATCATCCCGTGGCCGTCGCGCGACGCGACGGCGATGACGAGCGCGCGGAGTCCGGCCCGCAGTTCGGAGGGGACCTCGGCCATCATGCCGAAATCGACGAAGGTGAGGCGCCACGGGATGCCCGGTGCCGGCGTGCCGCTCGCAGGGTCGCCCACGAGCGGCGTGACGAAGATGTTGCCGGGGTGCGGGTCGGCGTGCACGAACGCGTGGGTGAACACCTGGTCGAACATGACCTCGGCGAAGACGCGTGCGACCGCCGCGGGGGAGATGCCGGCGGCCTCGAGCGCATCGGTGTCGTTGATCTTGATCGCGGTGACGTCCTCGAGCGTCAGCACCCGTCGGGTCGTCCGCTCCCACACGACCGCGGGGGCGTACACGCGCCGCTCGTCGGCGAACGACTCGGCGAAGCGCTCGGCGTTCTGGGCCTCGTGAACGTAGTCGATCTCCTCGTGGCTCGTCTGGGCGAACTCCTCGACGAGGGCGGGCGCGTCGACGTGGTCGGCGACGATGCGCACGCGTCGCAGCCATCCCGCCACCCGGCGGAGCGCCGCGAGGTCGACGGCGACGATCTGCTCGATGCCGGGGCGCTGCACCTTCACGACGACGTCGGCGAGCCCGGTGGCGGCGGCGTCGCCTGCGGAGAGCCGGGCGCGATGCGCCTGCCCGAGGGAGGCCGCTGCGACCGGGGCCTCGTCGAATCGGTCGTACACCCGATCGAGCGGGGCCCCGAGCTCGGCCTCGGCGAGCGCGCGGATCTCGGGGAACGGCACGGCCGGCACCTCGTCCTGCAGGCCCGCGAGTTCTGTGGTGATCTCGGGCGGCAGCACGTCGAGGCGCGCGGAGAGGAACTGCCCGACCTTGATCATGAGACCGCCGAGGTCGACCGCGAGGGTGCGGAACTTCGATGCGAGCGATCGCATCCGTCGCTCACGCGAACGGTCGGCGATGCCGCCGAGACCGAGCTTCGGCAGCACGAGTTCGTACCACCAGAGCTGCACGAGCTGGCGCGCCGCGAATCCGAGGATGCGGCGTGAGCGCGCGCGGTGGGCACCGTCGGTCATGCCGCCATCCTCTCGCGTCGCGACGGATGCGGCACGCGCAGCGGCACCCGATCAGCCCTCGGCGAGGATCGAGTACAGCCGGCGCCGCGCCTCGTCGAGCACGGTGACGGCCTGCTGGATCTGCTCGGGCGAGCCGCTGCGACCGAGTTGCGCTGCGGCGGCGGCGAGTTCGACGCCGGCCTTCGAGAGAGCGCGGTGCGCGCCGCCCTGCGCCGAGGGCGAGGCCCACGGTGCGGGCTTGTCGGCTGCGGCGGCGGCCTCGTCGCGGCCGGCCTCGGTCAGCGAGTACGTCTTGCGACCCTGCAGTTCGTCGGCGACGATCAGCCCCTCGTCGGCGAGGAGCTGCAGCGTCGGGTAGACCGAGCCCGCGCTCGGCTTCCACGAGCCGCCGCTGCGCTCGTCGATCTCCTGGATGATCTGGTAGCCGTGCATCGGCTGCTCGGCGAGGAGCGCGAGCACCGCCGCGCGCACGTCGCCGCGAGCCATGCGTCGCATGCCGGGCCGCTGGTCGAACGAGGAGCGCAACTGCTCCATCGCCTCCCAGATCGCGGCGCCCGGGTTGCCGGGTCCCGTTCCGCCGAAGCCTGCGCCGCCGAATCCGCCGTTCGGGCGATTGCCGTTCATGATGACCTCCCGCGAGATGCGAACGATACTCAACGATATATCGCTATCTCGCGAAAGGGAAGGTCTCCCGCAGCCAGGACTCGGCCTCGCGCGGGTGCCTGAGCCGCACGACCGCGAGCCCGGGGTTCCTGGCGCCGGCCTCGTCGACGAGGGCCGCCCGCGTGCCGTGGGTCCGCCACGCCCAGCGCACGATGTGCTCGTGGTCGGTGAGGATCGTGCGGAACGGCGCCTCCCGGTTGCCGTTCCAGAGCTCCTCGCGGCGGAGGCGGCGCCGCAGCGTGCGACCGATCACCTGGCGCATCACCCGCCCGCGCGGGTAGTCGAGGAAGACGAGCAGCTGCGCACGCTCCGCGAGTAGCGGCTGTACCGCGCCGTACTGCCACTCGATCACCCATCCGGGTTGCGAGGTGAAGGCGTCGACGTCGTCGACGAAGCTTGGCCGCGGCGTCCAGTCGGGTCCGTGGAACAGCGCATCGATCTCCTGGAACGGCAGGCCGGCCGCCGCGGCGATGCGCCGCGCGAGCGTCGTCTTGCCGGCACCGCTCGCCCCGGCGACGAGGATACGGCGCGGATGCTCGGGCATCCGACCACTCTAAGCGCGGACGGCCTCGGGCTACTCGGCCGAGAGCCCGGGCACGAAGCAGACGTCGCCCTCGCAGACCATGGCACCGGTGGCGCCGGGCAGCATGGTGAACGGCGACGCGGATGCCTCGCCGACCACGCCGTTCGCAGGGACGACCTCGAACGGGGCCGCGCCTGTGGCATCCGCCCTGATGTCGGGGCTCACGCGGCCGCGCCGTCGCGCTCGCCCGCGACCTGGGTGAGCACCTGGCCGAAGACCTCGGCGGGCTGTGCGCCCGAGACGCCGTACTTGCCCTCGAACACGAAGAACGGCACGCCGTTGATGCCGTAGGCGCCGGCCTGCGCGATGTCGGCCTGCACGTCGGCGGCGTAGCGGTCCGACTCGAGCGCCTCCCGGGCGGCGTCGGCGTCGAGTCCGGCGTCGACGGCGAGCTCGACGAGCTCGTCGATGCGCCCGACGTGACGGCCCTCGGTGAAGTAGGCCTTGAAGAGGCGCTCCGAGAGTTCGAGCTGACGCCCCTGCGCCTTCGCGAAGTGCAGGAGCTCGTGCGCCTTCAGCGTCTTCGTGTGCTGGAGTGCGTCGAAGTCGTAGTCGAGGCCGGCGTTCGCGGCGACACCGGTGACGTGCTGCAGCATCTGCTGCACGCGCTCGGCCGGCAGGCCCTTGTGCTTCGCGAGGAAGTCGATCTCGCTGCCCTCGAAGTCGACGGGGGTGTCGGGGGCGAGCTCGAAGGAGTGGTACTCGATCTCGACGGCGGGCGCGTCGTCGCCGAGCGACGCGAGGCCCTCTTCGAAGTGGCGCTTGCCGATGTAGCACCACGGGCAGGCGATGTCGGACCAGATGTCGATCTTGATGGGGGAAGTCACGATGGGTGCGAACGCATCGGGTGCGCCCGGCATTCCCGAAACGGTCGCCATTCTCCGCTACTCGGGGTCGCTGAGGTCGGCGACGGTCGCGTCGAACGCCGAGATGAGTGCGTCGGCGTCGACGAAGAGGCTGCGCCCGTGCTCGCCCGCGCCCATCGACACGCGGCGGCCTGCGATCGACTCGTCGACGAACACCGGCCACGGCGTCGTCGAGCCGAGCGGAGTGATCGTGCCGCGCTCGTAGCCGGTCGCGGCGAGGGCGAGCGACGCGTCGGGCAGTTGCAGCTTGTTGACGCCGACGAGCGCCCGCAGCTTCGACCAGCTGATCTTGCGTCCGCCGGGCACGAGCGCGAAGAGGTAGGTGTCGTCGCTGCGCTTGACGACGAGCGACTTCACGATGTCGCCGGGGGAGATGCCCATGAGCTCGGCCGCCTCCTCGAGGCTGCGCGCGGCGGGCCGCTCGATGATCTCGACGTCGAGGCCGCGCGCCGCGGCATCCGCCCGCACCCGCTCGGCACCCGTGAGTTCCGCCATCTCGTCCTCCCCAATGGTCGACCTGCAGTGAATCCTAGGCTCGCTCGGCGGCATCGGGCGAGTGCGCCCCGATCTCTGGGAGAATCGACGGTGATGTCCTCAACCACCACGCTTCCCGCAGGCCCGCTCGCGATCGGCGGCATCGAGCTCGACGTGCCCGTCGTGCTCGCGCCCATGGCCGGCATCACGAACACGGCGTTCCGCCGGCTCTGCCGCGAGTTCGGCGCGGGCCTCTACGTCTCCGAGATGATCACCTCGCGCGCGCTCGTCGAACGCACGCCCGAGTCGATGCGCCTGATCACGCACCACGAGTCCGAGACGCCGCGATCGATCCAGCTCTACGGCGTCGACCCGAAGACCGTCGCCGAGGCCGTCACGATGCTCGTCGCCGAAGACCGGGCCGACCACATCGACCTGAACTTCGGATGCCCCGTGCCGAAGGTCACCCGCAAGGGCGGGGGCTCGGCCCTCCCGTGGAAGACGGGCCTCTTCCGCGACATCGTCGAGGGCGCGGTGCGGGCCGCGGGCGACATCCCGCTGACGGTGAAGATGCGCAAGGGCATCGACGCCGACCACCTCACCTACCTCGAGGCCGGGCGCATCGCCGAGGGCGCCGGAGTCTCGGCGGTCGCCCTGCACGCCCGCACCGCGGCCGAGTTCTACTCGGGCCAGGCCGACTGGTCGGCGATCACGAAGCTGAAGGAGACGGTGACGAGCGTGCCGGTGCTCGGCAACGGCGACATCTGGTCGGCCGCCGACGCGCTGCGCATGGTCGACGAGACGGGCTGCGACGGCGTCGTCGTCGGTCGCGGATGCCTCGGGCGCCCCTGGCTCTTCGGCGATCTCGCGGCGGGGTTCCGCGGCGAGCTCGCGGGCGACGACGGCGCACTGTTCCAGCCGTCGCTCGGGCAGGTCGCGCAGACCTTCCGGCGGCACGCCGAACTGCTGACCGAGTTCTTCGACAGCGAGGAGCGCGGCTGCCGCGACATCCGCAAGCACGTCGCCTGGTACTTCAAGGGGTACCCGGTCGGCGGCGACCTGCGTGCGCGCCTCGCGACCGTCGAGTCGCTCGCGATGCTCGACGACCTCCTCGGCACGCTCGACTGGTCGATGCCGTACCCGGGCGAGGGCGCCGAGGGTCCGCGCGGCCGCGCCGGCACGCCGAAGAACCCGACGCTTCCCGAGGGCTGGCTCGACTCGCAAGAGCTGGTCGGCCACGACCGGGTGACCCTCGTCGACGCCGAGCTCGACACGAGCGGCGGGTAGCCCGGTGGCAGATCGACTCTTCGGCGGCTACGAGGCCGTCGACACCGAACGGATGCTGCCCGAGGAGCACTCGTCGCGGCGCAGCGACTTCGCGCGCGACCGGGGGCGCCTGCTGCACTCGAGCGCGCTCCGACGCCTCGCGGCGAAGACGCAGGTGCTGAGCCCGACCTCGGGCCTCGACTTCGCGCGCAACCGGCTCACCCACTCGCTCGAGGTCGCCCAGATCGGGCGTGAGCTCGCCGAGAACCTCGCACTCGACCCCGATGTCGTCGACACCGCGTGCCTCGCGCACGACCTCGGCCACCCGCCGTTCGGGCACAACGGGGAGAAGGCGCTCAACGACTGGGCGGCCGACATCGGCGGGTTCGAGGGCAACGCGCAGACCCTGCGCCTGCTCACCCGCCTCGAGCCGAAGGTGTTCGGCGGCGACGGCCGCAGCTACGGCCTCAACCTGACGCGCGCGAGCCTCGACGCGAGCTGCAAGTACCCGTGGCCCGAGGCGACGGGCGTCGCCGACCCGTCGGGGCGGCAGAAGTTCGGCTTCTACCACGACGACGTCGCGGTGTTCGAGTGGCTGCGCGCTGGTGCCCCCGCGCGGCGGCTCTGCATCGAGGCGCAGGTGATGGACCTCTCCGACGACATCGCCTACTCGGTGCACGACTTCGAGGACGCGATCGTCGGCGGCTACATCGACGTCGCGGCACTCGGCGCCCGCGTCGATCACGACGAGCTCGTCTCGTCGATGCACGAGTGGGTCGGCGGCGCGATCTCGCACGACGAGCTCATCGCAGCGTTCGACCGGCTCGACTCGCTCGACGGGTGGCTCGACGAGTGGACGGGCAGCCGGCGCGACCAGGCCCGGCTGAAGAACCTGACGAGCCAGCTCATCGGGCGCTTCGCGCACGCGGCGACCGCGGCGACGCGTTCGGCCTTCCCGCTCGCGAGCCTCATCCGCTTCGACGCCGACGTCGTCGTGCCGCGCGAGATCCAGGCCGAGATCGCGGTGCTGAAGGGCATCGTCGCGGCCTTCGTGATGTCGCGCAACACGCGCCAGCCGATCTACCTCCAGCAGCGGCAGGTGCTGGCCTCGCTCGCCGACGCGCTGTACACGAGCGGCGACGAGCACCTCGATGCCGGGTTCGCCGAGGACTGGGCGGCCGCGGCCGACGACGCCGCGCGCAAGCGGGTCGTCGTCGACCAGGTCGCGAGCCTCACCGACCAGTCGGCGCTCAGCTGGTACGAGCGGCTCGTGCAGCGCTGATCGGTGCGGCGGCGTCCGCCGCAGACCCGCCCAGTGAACCGTCGACCGAGATTAGGATGTGAGCATGGCGGGCCGAATTCGACAGAGCGATGTCGACGAGGTGAAGGCCCGCACGAACATCGCCGACATCATCGGCGACCACGTCAGCCTGAAGTCCGCCGGAGTCGGTTCGCTGAAGGGCCTCTGCCCCTTCCACGACGAGCGCAGCCCGAGCTTCAACGTGCGGCCCGGCGTCGGCTACTACCACTGCTTCGGCTGCGGCGAGTCGGGCGACGTCTACACCTTCCTCCAGCGCATGGACCATGTCTCGTTCACCGAGGCGGTCGAGCGGCTCGCCGGCCGCATCGGCTTCGAGCTGCACTACGAAGACGGCGGGCAGGCGCCCGACCACGGCAACCGCGCGCGGCTGCTCGCGGCGAACCAGGCCGCCGCCGAGTTCTTCGTCGAGAAGCTCGGCGCGCCCGAGGCCGAGATCGGCCGCCGGTTCCTCGGCGAGCGCGGCTTCGACGCCGAGGCGGCCCGCCGGTTCGGCGTCGGCTTCGCGCCGAAGAGCTGGGACGCGCTGACGAACCACCTGAAGTCGAAGGGCTACTCCACCGAAGAGCTGAGTGCCGCCGGGCTCGTCTCGCAGGGCGACCGTGGAGTGTACGACCGGTTCCGCGGCCGCCTCGTCTGGCCCATCAGGGATGTCACGGGCCAGACCGTCGGATTCGGCGCCCGGCGCCTGCTCGACGACGACAAGGGCCCCAAGTACCTGAACACCCCCGAGACGGCGGTCTACCACAAGTCGCAGGTGCTCTACGGGCTCGACCTCGCCAAGCGCGACATCTCGAAGACGCACCGCGTCGTCGTGGTCGAGGGGTACACCGATGTCATGGCCTGCCACCTCGCGGGGGTGACGACGGCGATCGCGACCTGCGGCACGGCGTTCGGCGTCGACCACATCAAGGTGCTCCGGCGGGTCCTCGGCGACTCCTCGGGGGTCGGCGAGGTCGTGTTCACCTTCGACGGCGACGCCGCCGGCCAGCAGGCCGCGATGCGCGCCTTCGCCGAAGAGCAGCGCTTCGCGGCCCAGACCTTCGTCGCGGTGGCCCCCGACGGCCTCGACCCCTGCGACCTGCGGCTGGCCCGCGGCGACGGCGCGGTGCGCACCCTCGTGGAGACGAAGGTGCCGATGTTCGAGTTCGTGATCCGGCACACGCTGAACCGCTACGACCTCGAGACCGTCGAAGGCCGGGTCGGCGCGCTCCGCGCCGCGGCGCCCATCGTCGCCGAGATCCGCGACGCCTCGCTGCGGCCCGGCTACACGCGCGAGCTCGCCCGCATGCTCGGCATGGAGCTCGCCGAGGTGACCCGTGCCGTGCGCGGGGCCGGCGGGGGCGGCCGCGGTCGCGCACCGGCGACGGCGCCGCAGCCGCGGAGCGAGGCATCCGCACCGCCCGCCTCGAACGGGGGAGAGGCAGCCGCCGAGCGCCCGTTCTCGATCGCGACACTGCCGAACGACCCGTCGACCAGGCTCGAGCGCGATGCCCTGCAGGCCATGCTGCAGTTCCCCGACCGGGTCGGCGACGAACTCCTCCGGCACGCGGTCGACTCGCGATTCGGCGACGCGACGCTCGCCGTCGTGCGCGACGGCGTCGCTGCGGTGCTCGGGTCGACAGATCCGAGGCTGCGCGTCGATCGGGTCGTCGCCGAGGTGCCCGCGCCGTTCGCCGGGGTCGTGCAGCAGCTCGCGGTGCTGCCCGTGCCGCAGCGCAACGACACCGAGCTCGAGGCGTGGGCGCGCGGGGTGGTGAGCTCGCTCATCGACCGCGAGCTGCTGCGCCAGAAGTCCGAGCTGCTCGGCCGGCTGCAGCGGCTGTCGACCGACGACCAGGCGACCTTCTCGGCCCTGCAGCGCGCCCTCGTCGAGCTCGAGCAGGAGCGCCGGGCGCTGCGCGCCGACTGACGGATTCCGTCGCCGTGCGACGCCGCGCGACGATCCGTTGCGCGCAAGGTTGCAGATCGGTAAACATTCCGACGTTCGACGGCACCTCCCTGCATCACTTCGGATCGTTGTGCTACCTCTGAGTGATACGAGAACGCGCCGTGGAATCCGCGGTGCGCTTCAGTCCTGACAGGAAGAGGTAGACGGATATGACATCCGCAACCAAGAACGGCCGCCGCGCGCTCATCGCGGCAGCCGGACTCTCGGCGGCCGCACTCGTGCTCGCCGGCTGCTCGGCCGGCGGTGGCGACGGCGACAACGCTTCGGGCGGTTCGATCACGGTCGGCACGACCGACAAGGTCACGACGCTCGACCCGGCCGGTTCGTACGACAACGGTTCGCTCGCGGTGCAGACGCAGGTCTTCCCGTACCTGCTGAACACCGACTACGAGAGCACCGACGTCGTGCCCGACCTCGCCGAGTCCGCCGAGTTCACCGCGCCGACCGAGTACACGGTCACGCTGCCCGCCGGCCTCAAGTGGGCGAACGGCAACGACCTCACCTCGTCCGACGTGAAGTTCTCGTTCGACCGTCAGCTGAAGATCGCCGACCCGAACGGCGCGTCGAGCCTGCTCTACAACCTCGAGAGCGTCGACGCCCCCGACGACACCACGGTCGTGTTCCACCTCAAGGCCGAGAACGACCAGGTCTTCCCGCTCATCCTCACGAGCTTCCCGGGCGCCATCGTCGACGACGAGGTGTTCTCGCCCGACGCCCTCACCTCCGACGACGACATCGTCGAGGCGAAGGCCTTCGGCGGCCCGTACCAGATCGCGAGCTACGACTTCAACAACCTGATCTCGTTCAAGAAGAACCCCGAGTACAAGGGCCTGCTCGCCGAGGCGTCGACCGACACGGTCAACCTGAAGTACTACGCCGAGTCGTCGAACATGAAGCTCGACGTCCAGGAGGGCAACATCGACGTCGCGTACCGCAGCCTGTCTGCGACCGACATCGACGACCTGAAGGGCAACGACAAGGTCAAGGTCGTCGACGGCCCCGGCGGCGAGATCCGCTACATCGTCTTCAACTTCGACACGCAGCCCTACGGCGCGAAGACCCCCGAGGCCGACCCGGCCAAGGCCCTCGCCGTCCGTCAGGCCGTCGCCGGTCTCATCGACCGCGAGGAGCTCGGCGAGCAGGTCTACAAGGGCACCTACACGCCGCTGTACTCCTACATCCCCGCGGGCCTGGCCGGTGCGGTCGAGCCCCTGAAGGAGCTCTACGGCGACGGCGCCGGTGCGCCCGACGCTGAGAAGGCCAAGGCGGCGCTCGAGGCTGCCGGCGTCACCACGCCGGTCGAGCTGAACCTCCAGTACTCGAACGACCACTACGGCCCCTCGTCGGCCGACGAGTACGCGCTCATCAAGGACCAGCTCGAGGCCGACGGCCTGTTCACGGTGAACCTGCAGACCACCGAGTGGGTGCAGTACTCCGAGGACCGCGTCGCCGACGTCTACCCGGCCTACCAGCTCGGTTGGTTCCCCGACTACTCGGACGCCGACAACTACCTGACGCCGTTCTTCCTCAAGGAGAACTTCCTCAGCAACCACTACGACAACCCCGAGGTCAACGACCTCATCCTCGAGCAGGCCGTGACGACCGACGTCGCCGCGCGCACCGCGATCATCGAGGAGATCCAGGAGAAGGTGGCGGCCGACCTGTCGACCGTGCCGTACCTCCAGGGCGCCCAGGTGGCCGTCACCGGCACCGACATCGACGGCGCGGTCCTCGACGGTTCGTTCAAGTTCCGATTCGCCTCGCTCACCAAGGGCTGAGCGAACTGAGCGACTAGAGTCGCTTTGATACCGGAACGGGTGGCCCGCTCTTCGTGAGCGGGCCACCCGCATTCGAGCCACACCCCTGATTGGCGAACATTGACCTCAACGACGACGGCCGCCACCGGCGCTGATCCCGTCCGAAAGCGATCCAAGAGATCCTCGGGCAGCAGCCTCGGCCGCTACATCATCATCCGCGCACTCCTCATCATCCCCACGGTGTTCATCCTGGTGAGTGTGGTGTTCCTCATCATGCGCACGACCGGTGACCCGATCACTGCGGCGCTCGGCGGCCAGTTGCCGCCCGACCAGCTCGCGGAGCGCATCCACGCCGCGGGCTTCGACCGACCGCTCATCGTCCAGTACCTCGAGTACATGGGCGGCGTCTTCACCGGCGACTTCGGCATGACCATCAGCGACAACCGGCCGGTCACCGAGGTGCTGTTCACCTACGGCAGCGCCACCTTCGAGCTCGCCTTCTATTCGCTCCTCGTCGCGTTCGCCGTCGGCATCCCCTTCGGGCTCATCGCGGCCTACTTCCGCGACAAGGGTCAGGATGCGCTCCTCCGCGTCTTCGCGATCCTCTGCTACGCGACGCCGGTGTTCTTCGCCGGCCTCCTGCTGAAGCTCGTTTTCGCGGTCTGGCTGAAGTGGCTGCCGGTCGCGGGCCGCGCCTCGACCGGGGCGACCATCGAGATGGAGTTCCTGCCGAACAAGACGGGCTTCTACACGATCGACGCGATCATGACCGGCGACCCCGCAGTGCTCGGCGACGTGCTCGCCCACGCGGTGCTCCCGGCGATCGCGCTCGGCCTGCTCACCGCCGGCGTGTTCCTCCGCCTCGTGCGCACGAACGTCATCGGCACGCTCGGCACCGACTACGTCGACGCAGCCCGCTCGCGCGGCGTCGCCGAGTCGCGGCTGCTGCGCAAGCACGCCTACCGTCCGGCGCTCATCCCGATCATCACGGTCATCGGTCTGCAGATCGCGGTCCTCCTCGGCGGCGCCGTGCTCACCGAGACGACCTTCGAGTGGAAGGGCCTCGGCTTCCAGCTGGTCGAGTACATCCAGGCGCGCGACTTCGTCGCCGTGCAGGGCATCGTCGCCCTGCTCGCCGTCATCGTGGCCCTCACGAATTTCATCGTCGACATCATCGCGGCGCTCATCGACCCGAGGGTGAGGTACTGACATGTCGACCACCGCATCGAACGCCGTCGCGGCGCCCGCGCAGAAGCGCCGGCTCCGCGACCGCATCCCCGTCGTGCACCAGCTCCGCCAGAGTGTGGGACTCCAGCGCGGCATGCTCGTCGCGGGCCTGATCATCACCGCGATCTTCATCTTGACCGCGGTCTTCGCGCCGCTCCTCGCGCCGTACGGATTCGCGCAGCTGCGCAACGCCGACGGCCCGTTCGGCAGCCAGCAGCCGCCGTCGGCTGAGCATCCGTTCGGCACCACGGTCGGCGGGTACGACGTGCTCTCCCGCACGATCTGGGGCGCGCAGACCGCGATCCTCGTGATCATCATCGCGGTGATCCTGTCGATCTTCGCCGGTGTGCTGCTCGGCCTCCTGTCGGGGTACTTCGGCGGTTGGCTCGACCGGGTGCTCGTCGTCGTGTGCGACGCGATCTACGCGTTCCCCTCGCTGCTGCTCGCGATGGTCATGGCGATCGCGATCTCGGGCGGCCAGTCGAACCTGTGGGGCGGCGTGCTCGCGGCGGCGCTCTCGATCACCGTCGTCTTCATCCCGCAGTACTTCCGGGTGATCCGTGCAGAGACGGTGCGCATCAAGGCCGAGGCCTTCGTCGAGTCGGCCAAGGTGCTCGGCGCGTCGAACAGCCGCATCATGTTCCGCCACGTGCTGCGCAATGCGACCCGCACGCTGCCGCTCATCTTCACGCTGAACTCCTCCGAGGCGATCCTCACGCTCGCTGGCCTCGGCTTCCTCGGATTCGGCATCGAGCCGACCGCCGCGGCCGAGTGGGGCTATGACCTCAACAAGGCGCTCTCCGACGTCACGAGCGGCATCTGGTGGACCTCGCTCTACCCGGGTCTCGCGATCGTGCTCGTGGTGCTCGGCATCACGCTCGTCGGCGAGAGCCTCAACGACCTCGCCGACCCGCGCCTGCGCGGTCGCCGCCGGGTCGCCCAGTCGTCGGGCGTCGTCGCCGAGACCTCGGTCGTGCCCGGCGGCACGCTGACGGCCGGCCCCGGGGGCCTCGCCGGACTGGAAGACGAAGCGACATTCGACGAACACGGGATCGAGGTCAAGCCATGAGCACGGTGGTGAGCATCGAAGGGCTCGGCGTCTCGTTCTCGACCGACGCCGGTGCGGTGAAGGCGGTCGATGGCGTCTCGCTGTCGGTCGAACGCGGCGAGGTGCTCGCGATCGTCGGCGAGTCGGGCAGCGGCAAGACCGTGACCGCGAAGACGATCCTCGGCCTCCTCCCCGAGACGGCGACGGCGAGCGGGGCGGTGATCCTGTCGAACAAGGCGGGAACGGCCCAGCACGACGTCGTCTCGATCCCGAAGCGCACGCTCCGGGCCATTCGCGGCACTGACGTCGCGATGGTCTTCCAGGAGCCGTCGACCGCGCTCAACCCGGTGTACACCGTCGGGTGGCAGATCATCGAGGGCCTGCGCGCGCACTCCGATCTCTCGAAGAAGGAGGCCCGCGCGAAGGCGATCGACGTGCTGCGTCGCGTCGGCATCCCCGAGCCCGAGGTGCGCATCGACCACTACCCGCACGAGTTCTCGGGCGGTCAGAAGCAGCGCATCGTGATCGCGATGGCGCTCGTGCTCGACCCGGGGCTCATCGTCGCCGACGAGCCGACGACGGCGCTCGACGTCACCGTCCAGGCCGAGATCCTCGACCTGCTGCGCCGCTGCCGCGACGAGTTCGGCATGGGCATCGTGCTCATCACCCACAACATGGGCGTCGTCGCCGATCTCGCCGACCGGGTCGCGGTGATGTACCAGGGCAAGGTCGTCGAAGAGGCGGATGCGAAGACCCTGTTCTCCGCACCGAAGGCCGAGTACACGAAGGCGCTGCTCGCCGCAGTGCCCTACGTCGGCACCGGTTCGGCGAAGACCGCCGAGCGTGCGGCGGCCCGCCCCGCGGGCTGGGCCGAGCAGGCCCCGGTCGTCGCCGCGCAGGGGCTCGAGATCGTCTACCCGGGGCGCTTCGGCAGGCCCGGCTTCCGCGCGGTCGACGGCGTCGACCTCGTGATCCGGCCCGGCGAGGTCCTGGGGCTCGTCGGCGAGTCGGGTTCGGGCAAGACCACGATCGGTCGCTCGATCGCCGGCCTCACCAAGGTCACGGGCGGCTCGCTCAAGGTGCTCGGGCACGAGATGAACGACTTCTCGGAGCGCGAGTTCCGGCCGCTGCGCAGCCGCATCGGGTTCGTCTTCCAGGATCCGGCGTCGAGCTTCAACCCGCTGCTGACGATCGCCGAGTGCGTCGCCGAGCCGCTCATCATCCACGGCCGGGCCGGTGACGCCGTCGCGGCGCGCCCCCGCGTCGACGAGCTGCTCGAGGCGGTGCAGCTGCCGAAGGCGTACGGCGACCGCTACCCGCACGAGCTCTCGGGCGGCCAGCGCCAGCGCGCGAGCCTCGCACGGTCGCTCGCGCTCGAGCCCGAGCTGCTCATCGCCGACGAGCCGACGAGCGCGCTCGACGTCTCGGTGCAGGCCCGCGTGCTCGAGCTCTTCGCCGAGCTGCAGCGCGAGTTCGGCTTCGCGTCGCTGTTCATCAGCCACGACCTCGCCGTCGTCGACCTGCTGGCCGACCGCATCGCGGTGCTGTACCACGGCCGCCTCGTCGAGGAGGGCACGGGCGCCGAGGTGCTCGGCGCGCCGCGCGACCCGTACACGCAGCGCCTGCTCGCCTCGCTGCCGGTGCCCGACCCGGTCGCGCAGGCCGAACGCCGAGAGGAACTCCGCCGACTCCGGGAGGCGAACTGATGCGCGGCGCGGCACACGGGTACCCGATCGTCCTGAGCGACCTGTCGCTCGAGTATCCGCCGCGCGGTGCCAGCCCGGCGCACGTCGCCCTGCACGGCCTGACTCTGCAGGTCGCGCCGGGCGAGGTGCTCGGCGTGCTCGGCAGTGCGGGCAGCGGCAAGTCGACGCTCGCGAAGGTGCTCTCGGGCGTGGCCTTCGAGACGCGCTCGAACGAGGCGCGCCCGGTGATCACGGGCGGTCAGGCGACCGTGCTCGGACAGCCGCTGCGCGGCCTGCCCAAGCGCAAGGTCGCCGAGTACCGGTTCCACGTCGGCTACCTGCCCCAGGACGCCGCGTCGACGCTGCCGCCCGATCACAGCGTCGCCGAGATCATCGGCGAGCCCATCCTCGAGCGCGACCGACGGTACAACGCCAAGGCGCTCGCGACCCGGGTCGCCACCATGCTCGACGGGGTGCGACTGCCGCTCGGCATGCTCGAGAAGTACCCGTACGAGCTGAGCGGCGGGCAGCGCCAGCGTGTCGCGCTCGCGCGTGCCCTCGTGCTCGGCCCCTCGGTGCTCATCGCCGATGAGCCGACGGCGGGCATCGACCTCACGGTGCGCGATGCGGTGGCGCAGTTGATCGCCGAGCTCGGCGAGCGGCACGCGTTCTCGGCGGTGATGATCACCCACGACCTGCCGGTGCTGCGCAGCGTCGCCGACCGCATCGCGGTGCTCGATCGCGGCGAGCTCGCCGCGATCGGCACCATCGAAGAGGTCTTCCACGACCCGCATCACCCGTACGTCCAGGCCCTCGCGGGGGCACTCGACGGCGGGCACGCGGTCATCGACGACCTGGCCGAGCCACTGGCATGACGGATGCCTCGGCCGCGCGCGGCACGGTCGACGCCCGGGGAACGATCGCGGTCGTGCCCGAGGCCGAGCCCGAGCTCGTTGCCGCGGTCGAGCGGGCCGGGGGAGCGGTCGCCCCGCTCGACGCTCGAACGCGCGGCATCGTGTGGAGCGGCTCCTCGGGCGGTGCCGCACTCGTCAAGGCGCTGGATCGCGCACCCGGGGTCGAGTGGGTGCAGCTGCCGTGGGCGGGCATCGACCCGTTCGCCGAGGTCCTGCCGCGATTCCGCGGTGATGGGCGCGTGTGGACGAGCGGCAAGGGCGTGTACGCCGGGCCGGTCGCCGAGCACGCCCTGACGTTGACGCTCGCACTGCTCCGTCGGCTTCCGCGACGGGTGCGCGCCGGCGTATGGCGGCGCGACCACTCGAGCCGCAGCCTGCACGGCGCCGACGTCGTCATCGTCGGTGCCGGAGGCATCGCGATCGAGCTGCTGCGCCTGCTCGCGCCGTTCGGCGTGCGCGTCTCCGTGGTGCGTCGGAGTGCCGGCGACCTCCCGGGCGCTGCCCGCACGGTGAAGCTCGATCGCCTCGCCGAGGTCGCGACCCGCGCCGACGTGCTCATCGTCGCGTCGGCGCTGACCGACGAGACGCGTGGGGCGGTCGGCGCCGAGGTACTCGCCGCCCTGGCGCCCGGCGCCGTGGTCGTGAACGTCGGTCGCGGTCCGATCATCGACACGGCGGCACTCGTCGCCGCGCTCGATTCGGGGCATCTCGGCGGTGCGGGTCTCGACGTCACCGATCCCGAACCGCTCCCGGCGGGGCATCCGCTGTGGAGCTCGCCCGATTGCGTCATCACACCGCACGTCGCCGATGCGATGGCGACGACGCCGGCGCTGCTCGCCGCGCGGGTCGAGCACAACGTGCGCGCCTTCTTCGGCGTGGGCGAATTCGAGGGGCGGATCGACCTCGACGCGGGCTACTGACGGGTCGTCCTGACGATACCCGAATGCGAGGCGGCCTCGAATTGGGAGTCGGGGCATCCCTTTGCTACAGTATCTCTGCACGCAAGAGGCGCCGTGAGGTCTGAATGCGCGTGATCCTCCATAGCTCAATTGGCAGAGCAATCGGCTGTTAACCGATAGGTTCTTGGTTCGAGTCCAAGTGGGGGAGCGAACAAGCCCCGCATTCCGACGGAATGCGGGGCTTTCGCGTGTGCGGCGTCAGCCCCACAACTCGGCGAGATGACCCGCCCGGGCGATGCCGAGCTCGTATCCCGCGCGAGCCGCGGCCGGACGTTGCGAGAGGTCCATCGCGTTGGCGCCGAAGAAGTGCTCCGTCGCCGGCTCGGGGACGATCGTCTCGACGCGGCTGCCGCCCGCGCGGAGCTCGTCGAGCTGGGTCTCGAGATGAGTACCCCACTCGATCGGGGTCAGCGATCGGCCGCTGAACGGCGACAGCACGAGCACGCGGTCGCACCCGGCGGCCAGATCGGCGTTCTCGGCGTTCGACCTGAAGCCGCCGTCGAGGTACCGCCGATCGCCGATCGTGTACGCGAAGCCGCTCGAGCAGCTGGCGGCGACGGCGTCGACGAGCTCGACGCCGCTGCGTCGATCGAAGACGACCGGTTCGCCGGTCTCGGCATCGATCGCCGTGAGGAATACCGCACGTTCGGGCCAGTGCGGTTGGGGCAGCCGTGCAGCGACGGTCGCGCGCCACTGGGCCTGCCGAGCGCCGTCGCTCGATGCGGGGAGTTCGAGGGCCGCTGCGCCGATGCGACGCCGGAGGTCGGCGGCGTCGGCCGACGCGTCGATGATCCGATGCATCCGCTCGAGGTGGTCGTGCACCGCCGCGCTCCGAGCACCTCCCTGCCCGGCAGGAGTCGCCGGACGATGGGGCGGGGTCGAGATCGGCGTGAGTGCGGCCTGGTACAGCTCGGCCGGGCCGGCGCCCGCCAGCTGCGCGGCAGCGGTCGAGCCGGCCGAGGTGCCGATGGTCAGCTCGGCGTCGGTCACGTCGAGACCCGCGTCATGCAGGCCGGCGACGACGCCGATCAGCCACGCGTTGCCGGTCGATCCGCCGCCGCCGAGCACCAGGGCTCGCCGCAGCGCAGAGGAGGAGGAAGAAGAAGAAGCGTTCGAGTTCATGGGAGTCGCCTTTCGCGATGCCTGGCGGCGCTCCCGGCGGCGACGAGTTCAGTCGCGCGATCGTGGACTCGGGGGAGCGCCCACTGCGGATACTGCGGTCATGGGTCTCACCTCCTGTCGACGGGTCACGATCGCCATGACGCTAGCACAGGGGTGCAATCAGTGGTCGCGGTATGACCACTTAGGTAGCTGAAGTGATACTCTCGTGCGAGAAGATGTCAGTTGAGGGGTGAGGCGTGTGAGCAATCTCGTCGAGACGCGCGACTGGCCCCCGCACGCGGTCGAGCGTCTTCCGTGGCGCCAGGCGATCCGCGGCGGCAGTCGCGACGACCGCACCCTCGACCACGTCGACGCGAGCGTTCCGCCGATGATCGCCGGGCTCGACCTTCAGGCGCCTCCGAGCCTCGCCGCCGCGTGCGAGCGCGCGGTCGTCGAGATCGCGCGGGCCGAACACGCGACCGGCGGCCTGGCCGCGCTCGGCCGGTTCCTGATGCGCACCGATTCGGTCGCCTCGAGCCGCATCGAGTACGAGGACGCGAGCGCGGAGGACTTCGCTCGAGCCCTCGCCGGCAGCCGCGCGAACAGCTCGGCGCAGAGCATGGTCGCGGCGACGCGCGCGCTGGCCGGCCTCGTCGACGAGGCCGGCGCCCGCCGTGAGATCACATGCGAGGCGATCCTCGAAGCACACCGACGGCTGCTCGGCGACGACCCGCTCGACGGGCGGTACGCCGGTCGCTGGCGCACGATGCAGAACTGGATCGGGGGCAGCGATCACGCTCCCCGTGCGGCGCTCCACGTTCCGCCGGCGCCCGGTCGGGTCGAGCCGCTCATGGACGATCTCGTCGCCTACCTCAATCGTGACGACGTGCCCATCGTCGTACAGGCGGCGGTCGGGCACGCCCAGTTCGAGTCGATCCACCCGTTCACCGACGGCAACGGCCGCATCGGGCGCGCCATCATCAATGCGGTGCTGCGGCGCCGCGGGGTCACCGGCACGAGCGTCGTGCCGGTCGCGAGCGCGCTGCTCGCGCAGCGCGAGCGCTACTTCGCCTTCATCGACGAGTACCGCGCCGGTCGCGTCGCCCCGTTCGTCGCCGACCTCGCCGAGGGGCTGCGGTTCGCGGCCGAGGAGTCGCGGGTCTCGGCCGAGCGCCTCATCGAGCTTCCGCAGCTGTGGGCGGCCGCGGTGCCGTTCCGGGCCGATTCGGCGGGGGCCAAGCTCATCGCGGCGATGCTCGATCACCCGGTCTTCTCGATCGACGAGATCGGCCGGGTCACGGGTTCGGGTCCTGCGAACCTGGCGCCCGCGGTGGCGCGGCTCGAGGCGGCCGGCGTCATCCGCGAGATCACCGGCCGCAAGCGCGACCGTGCGTGGCTCGTCACGGATGTCTCGGGCGAGCTCGACGACCTCGAACTGCGCATCGCCGGGCGGATCGCCGCCGGCGACGGCCCGACGGAGGCGCGGAATGACTGAGCGCCCGGACGACGTCCTTCCTGAGGAGACCGACGACACCGAAGAGACCGACGGCACCGTCGAGCTCGGCGTCGAGGAGCTCGCCGCCGCCCGCCGCGCGGCCCGCCGCGACGGCTTCGCGGTCGGCCTGGCCACCGCGGTCTACGGCATCTCCTTCGGCGCCCTCGCGGTCGCTGCGGGGCTCGACGTCTGGCAGACCTGCTTCCTCAGCCTCGTGATGTTCACGGGCGGCTCGCAGTTCGCCCTCGTGGGCGTGCTGGCCTCAGGCGGCGTCGCGGCGGGCGGCTCGGCGATCGCCACCGCGGCGATGCTCGGCATCCGCAACGTCATCTACGGCATGCGCATGAAGCCGCTCGTCACGCCGCCCGGCGCCGACGGCCGCCCCGCGAGCGTGTGGCGACGGGTCGCCGCGGCCTGGATCACGATCGACGAGTCGACCGCCGTCGCGCTCGCGCAGTCCGACGACCGCGCGGCCCGCACGGGCTTCTGGGTCACCGGCGTCGTCATCTTCATCGGCTGGAACCTCACCACCCTCGCCGGCGCCCTCATCGGCGACGCGATCGGTGACACCCGCGCCTGGGGGCTCGATGCCGCCGCGGCCGCAGCGTTCCTCGGACTCCTCTGGCCTCGGCTCAAGCGATTCCAGGCGGGTGCCGTCGCCGTCGGCGCCGCCGTCGTCGCGACGCTCACCACCCCGGTGCTGATGCCCGGCCTGCCGGTGCTCGTCGCCGCGGTCGTGGCCGTCGTGGTCGGCTGGTTCGACCTGTTCTCCCGGAGGCGCGCCGCATGACGACGTGGCACATCATCCTCATCGCGTCGGCGGCGACGCTCGCCCTGAAGCTCGCCGGGCACCTGGTGCCCGCCGGGTTCCTCGAACGAGAGCGTCCGGCGCGCATCGCCGACCTGCTCACCGTGGCGCTGCTCGCGGCGCTCATCGCGGTGCAGACCCTCGGCGCCGGGCAGGACATTGTCATCGATGCGCGCGTCCCCGCGGTGATCGTCGCGGCGGCGCTCTACGCGCTGCGTGTGCCGTTCGTCGTGGTCGTGATCGTCGCGGCGGCCGTCGCCGCCGGCATCCGCGCGTTCACCTGAGCGGATGCCACGTGCGCGACGCTGCACGAGCGTGCGGCGCGCCGCACGTGGCATCCGCCGTGGAACTCAGCCCTCAAGGTTGTCGACCCCTGGCATCCACTGCTGACCGGGGCGACCCCAGCCGAGCTTGCGGCTGATCTTCGCGACGATCTTCTGGTCGCGTTCGCCGAGCCGGTCGGTGTAGAGGGTGCCGTCGAGGTGGTCGAACTCGTGCTGGAAGATGCGGGCGAGCCATCCGTGGGCCTCGATCTCGAAGGGCTCGCCGTCGAGGTCGGTGGCGCGGAGGATCGCGTGCTCGGCGCGGCGCAGGCCGAAGCGCTCGCCCGGGAACGAGAGGCAGCCCTCGGACTCCTCGTCGAGGTCGGGCTCCCCGGCGGGCGGGGGAGTGATCCACAGCTCGGGGTTGATGGCGACGCCGCGCCACTTCGTGCCCTCCTCGTCGACCCAGCCGTAGGTGAAGAGGCGCAGGCCGACGCCCACCTGGGGGGCTGCGAGCCCCACGCCGGGCGCGGCATCCATCGTCTCGAACAGGTCGGCGACGAGCGTGCGCAGCTCGTCGTCGATGGTCTCGACGGGGCGGGCGGGGGAGTGCAGCACCGGATCACCGGAGATTCGAATGGGGAGCACGGCCATTCGGCAAGGATATCCGTCGGCGAACGGGTAGGGTCGTTGCGTGGATCCCGACCTGAGCGAAATCGTCGAGCAGATCCCGCTCGACCCCCAGACCTTCATCGGTATCCCGCTCGCGCTCATCGGTGCGGTCTTCCTCTCGCTCGGCGCGCAGTTCCAGCACCGCGGCGTCGTCAAGGTCGAGAAGCACACGACCGACACGCTCGGCAAGGGCCTCAACCTGAAGCAGCTCGCGCTGCTGCTCGCGCGCCCGTCGTGGGTCATCGGCACCCTCATGCTGGGCCTCGCGATCGTGTTCCAGCTCTCGAGCCTCTACTTCGCACCGCTCATCGTGGTGCAGCCGCTCGGGGCGATCGCGCTCGTCGTCACCTCGATCGTGAACTCGCGCGTGAACCACGTGCAGCTCAATCGCAAATCGATCATCGCGATCATCATGTGCGTCGGCGGCGTGTTCCTCTTCGTCGGCGTCGCCGCCTTCACCGCGGTCGACAAGCCCGTCACCGACCGCCAGTTGATCGTCATCCTCATCATCCTCGCGGTGGTGCTCGCGGTCGCCGGCATCACCTTCGTGCTCTTCCGCGCGAAGATCCGGGCGATCTACTACGTGATCATGGCCGGCGTCGTCTACGGCTTCGTCGCCACGCTCGCGAAGGTCGTGCTCGGCAAGATCGAGCAGGGCGAATTCGGCTGGCTCACGATGCTCTGCATCTTCGGCATGCTCGCGGCGACGGCCATCGGCGCGTACTTCGTGCAGAACGCCTACGCCTCGGGCCCGCCCGACCTCGTCATCGCCGGCCTCACCGTCGTCGACCCGCTCGTCGCCGTCATCATCGGCATCGCCGTCCTCGGCGAGGCGTCGCAGGCGCCGCTGTGGGCGATCATCGTCTACGTCGTGTCGGGCGCGATCGCCGTGTGGGGCGTCTTCCAGCTCGCGAGGAACCACCCGCAGACGAGGCTCTGAGCGCGTTTCGCCCCGAGCTTCCGACATGCGCTTACGGCATCCGCACGGCTGCGCTGCGTAGACTAGGGTCGGATTCAGTCCGGAGCGCCCATCGCGCGCGCCGTGGACTCGACGGGACCGACCGTCCCGCCCCCAGAACTGTGAGGAAACACGACCCGTGTCTGACACCCCCGGTGCGAGTACGCCCGCCGGCGCCGAGCTCGATCGCCCCCTCAAGATCCTGATCGGTGCCGACACCTTCGCCCCCGACGTCAACGGTGCCGCCCGCTTCGCCGAGCGCCTCGCCGCAGGTCTCGTCGAACGAGGCCACGACGTGCACATCATGGCCCCGGCCGCGAGCCGCAAGCACGGCACCTGGAAAGAGGTGCACGAGGGGCAGGAGCTCACCGCGCACCGCCTGCTCAGCTGGCGCTGGTACCCGCACGACTGGCTGCGCTTCGCGCTGCCGTGGCGCATCCGGCAGAACAGCGCCCGCGTCATCGACGAGGTGAAGCCCGACGTCGTGCACTTCCAATCGCACATCGTCGTCGGCCGAGGGCTCTCGATCGAAGCGCAGAAGCGCGGCATCCGCATCATCGGCACGAACCACGTCATGCCCGAGAACATGCTCGAGTTCTCGCTGCTGCCGAAGGCCTGGCAGGACTGGGCCGTCGGCCTCGCCTGGAAGGCTGCGGGCCGTACCTTCGGCCGCGCCGAGGCCGTGACCACGCCGACCCGCCGCGCCGCGCAGTTCCTCGAGAAGCACACCGGCCTCGAGAACGTGCACGCCATCTCCTGCGGCATCGACGCGCACAAGTACTCGCCCAACTGGGACGAGCGCACCGAGAACCGCATCCTCTTCGTCGGCCGCGTGACCGGTGAGAAGCAGATCGACGTGCTGCTGCGCGCCCTGAAGCTGCTGCCGGCCTCGCTCGACGCGAAGGTCGAGATCGTCGGCGGGGGCGACCAGAAGCGCAACCTCGAGCACCTCGCCGTCGAGCTCGGCATCGCCGACCGGGTGACCTTCACCGGCTACGTCACCGACGAGGAGCTGCGCGAGGCCTACCACCGGGCATCCGTGCTCGCGATGCCCTCGATCGCCGAACTGCAGTCGATCGTGACGATGGAGGCCATGGCCTCGGCGCTGCCCGTCGTGGCCGCGAACGCGATGGCACTGCCGCACCTCGTGCACGACGGCGAGAACGGCTACCTCTTCGAGCCGTCGAACCCCGAAGACCTTGCGGCGAAGCTCCGCACCGTGCTCGAGGCGTCGCCCGACGAGTACCGCCGGCTGAAAGAGGAGTCGATCCGGCTCATCGCCGCCCACGACATCCAGCGCACGCTCTCGACGTTCGAGAGCCTGTATCGTGGGAGGCCGGTGACCGACCCGGTCACCGATGTCGCGCCGGCAGCGCTCCCCGAGTGACGCGGCGCGCGGGGCGGTAGCTCAGCCGGTCAGAGCAGTGGACTCATAATCCATCGGTCACGGGTTCAAGTCCCGTCCGCCCTACCTTGATTTCTGTCTGATCAGTGAACTGGGTACGTTGCAGCGCAACGTGTACCTGTCCACTATGGACACCGAACGATTTGCAGGGCTCGGACTCGAGCCAGTGCTGACGACAAGCGAACTCACCGAGTATCTCGGCGTGCACGTACAGGCGATCTACGACTTGCGCACCGATGGCCGAGGGCTGGCTGGCATCCGCGTGGGACGAGAGATCCGCTTCCGCATCTCCGACGTGTTGCACCGGCTGGAAGGTATGCACGAACCTGGGAACGCGATCGCTGGATCGGGCGAGCAGTGATGGCGGGCCGGCCACGCCAGCCCGTCGGCACCTTCGGATCGATTGCCACGACTGAATACGCACCGGGGAGGTTTCGTGCCACCACGAGAATTCGCGACTGGGACGGTCGATCTCGAAGAGTCACCGCCACGGCGAAGAGCCGGAAGGGCGCGGAGACCGTCCTCAAACTCGAGCTCGCGGGTCGGATGCGTGCGAGCGGCGGTCCCGATCACGTGACAGTACATGCTCGGCTCCAATCAGGATGCTTCGCATGGAGTTGTGCCATCCGCCGCAACGACATTCTTGGTTGGGGCATCGAGCGAGCTGTTCGACCTGCTGATGGCTGAGGTGCACGTGCTCCCGGCTTACCTTGCGGCAAGCCAACGCCTCGGGCGTGATTTGAGGGGATGCGGCGGTCCCTCACGGCCGCGTCAAGAATGGCCGCGAGCACGCCACGGGACGACACTTCGTGCCTGTCCGCGCCAATGACCACGTCGCCACCGCAGGTGCGGCCAACTGAGACAGGGGTCAACAGTGTCGGGGCGATTCACCCCATCGACTCGAGGTACGCACGTGCGGGTGAATAGCCGAGGCTCAACAAGGTGTTGAGGGTCTGTCGGGCCAACGGCGCATTGGTAGATGCGATCTGAGTCGCCGCGGTCAGGAGCTGTTCAACGAATGGAGGCGGCGTCATGTTGCTCTGCATCAGATGGTTGGCTACGCGAAGGTAGCTCCGCGAGTCCAGTCGATCGCCTCGGCCCCGATGTTGCGCGGCTCCTCGTAGACCACGCGGTACCGGACCTTCGCGATGACCGGGACCGGCGCCTGCGGCTCCACACGCCGGCCGGTCGCTCGGACTTCGCGTGTCGTGAGCGAAACCGGCGAGCCGTCCTTGGCCAGTTCGAGCGCGATCTCATCGCGGCGTTCGTCGGGTCGTCGATCATTTCCGGACGAGCACCGTCCGGCAAGAGGTCTATGGATAAGCTCGCCAAGCTGGATGCTTTCACGGGTGCCCACGCTCCTCGTCAGCGTCCGAGGTAACCGCGCGCCCCTTCTTGGTCGAAGCCGTCATCCCACGTTGCTCACCCGCGACAAGGGGATCCTCGCGGCGAGCTAGTAGTGGTTTCCGCCGCCTCCCTGAATACGCATCCCCGTCGAGCTCTCGCGGTCACTTGCGAGTCCCAGCTGGACAACGATGCCGTTCGGCCAATGAATCACAGCGGCGATTGCCGTCGTTGTCGCGGGAGCGTAGTGTGTGGCGCATTGAGGCGGTCAGCGGTTGAAGAAGTCAAACCTGTGCCGGTCTGAGTTAGTAGCGCGGTGCGGATCGACGACACCGTGGGGCCGAGCACGTGTTCCATTCATCAGAGTTGACATTCGACGCCAGTACGCAGGTTCCCGGTCATACCCGGGACTGGAGCGTCAGGCTGCCTTCGAGGCAGGTCAGGCGGGCAATGGCGATGGCGTCACCACCGGCACTGTCCCGGTGCAAGAGGGCTGCCCAAGAGCGATTCCATGTCCGGCGGCGTCTCGACGAAGCGGAGGCATTAAGTCTCCGTATCACGCGCCTCATCAGCTACGCGGACGCGGTTGGTGTTCGCGGCCTAAGGCTGGAGGATGACGTCCTCGCTTGGGGGAGGTAGGACTGTGGCTTTCACATTCGAACGCGTGCGAGTTGGGCTGGTTCTTCTCGTTGGTGTGCTGCTCGTCGGGTGTTCGCCGATCGGGTCCGCCTCGACGGGTGAGGTATCGACACCCTCGCCAACTCCTTCCACGACCGAGACGCCCACGTCGACCCCGCCCGCCCCTGGATCCGATTCTCCTGGCAGTGATCAAGATGAGGGAGAGGCTGACGAGCCATCCGGGCCGGACGCGATCACCAGTCCGCTGCGGATCCCCTTGCCCACAGACGAGCTGATGGGGATGAATTTCGCCTCGGGTCTGGCCGACCTGCAGTCGGGAATCAGTTCGGCCTGCGGAGGCGCGCAATGTGTCTCTGTGACGAAGGTCGGGCTGAGCCTAGAGCTCGAGGACGGCACGGTGTGCGACACCATTCGCGAGGTAGAGGGTTCGGTGTTGAACCCTCCTCCAGAGTCTGGCGCCTACGTCGACGTTCCCGCAGGGGGCAACATCGTCGTTTTCGTCAACGTGCGCTGCGAGGATCTGCCGCCGGGCGACGAAGACGTCACTCCGAGCGACGACCCTGAAGGTGATGACCCACAACCCTCACTCATTCCTGCGCCCGAGCTTCCGGAGCCCGGCAACGGACTGATCGAGAAATGAAACGCGGCCGAGCGTGAAACGGCAATCCCGGAAACCGGTTAACGCAGGGCCCACCACGATGGACGCGGTCGCACACCCCCCCGGAGAGCCGCGCGACATCGAACGTGCGGCTGAGCCGGGACCTTGGCGGGTGGTGAAGGGGATAGCGGCGATCATCACTCCCTTGACTCTGATTACCGCGTTGATGTTCTACTTCGGCCTCATTCATGCGTACTGGTTCTTTGGCGGATTCGGCGTGGACTACAGCGTCTTCGAACTCTCCCCTGAGGACTACATCCTCCGGAGCGCGGACGGGTTGCTGTTTCCGTTCAGCATCGCGTCCCTAGCAGTATTGTTCGTGGCGTGGCTGTTTCAGTTGCTCGCACCGCAGTTGAGTCAGGAATCCATCCATCGCATCGTGCAAGTCGCAGCACCCGTCTTCTCGTTGCTCGGGCTCGCGCTCACCACCGTCGCTGGTGTGGCGTTTGTGCGACCTACGTGGTTCCTAGACCGTCCGTCACTCGGCGGCCTTGCGCTTGTCTTCGGCGTTCTCCTGTTGGAAGGAGCGATCGCGTCGATGCGCCGGCTCGGGGTGCGGAGTGACCGGCCACCCCGGCGGCGGAGCGCGTCATGGGCGGTCACAGAATGGACAGCTGTCATCATGCTGATCAGCGTCGGTCTGTTCTGGGCTGTGGGCGATTGGTCTGCCCGTGTCGGATCTCAACGCGCAGAAGACGTCGTCCGCGCCCTGCCTACATGGCCAAGTGTCGTCGTCTATTCGGAGCGAAGTCTGAGCCTTGGCGGCGAAGGAGTGACTGAGACGGCGTGCTCCGATGCGGAAGGAGCTTTCGGCTATCGCTATGACGGCCTCACGTTGATCACACAGGAAGGAGGTCAGCTCCTGTTGCTGCCCCGAGCCTGGACGGCCACAGACGGCACCGCCATCGTGCTGACAAAAACCGACTCCCTGCGACTCGAGTTCAGCCTAACTACCACAGAGCCCGCACCGAAATGCTGACTAGGAGCTGCCTGCCGCCATCACTCCGGCGGTTGAGCCCCACTTGAGCGGCTTCATCTTGGCATCAGGGAATCGCCTAGATCGCACGGGGCGTGCACGACAAGATCGATGCGCGAGCATCAGCGTCGCGGGCTCTCAGCAGCAGATCTCGACCACATATTCACCGCCAATCGATCCGAGGGCCTTCCAAGTGGACCGAGGAGCAGGCGGGGTATTCTGGAGGAGTTCGAATGTGACGCACGAGAAGATGCTGATCAGCGCCAGATCAGTCGAGGCATCGCCAGCGGTTGGGGAAACTCTGAAATCGCAGTCGGCTCCCATCGGTCACGGGTTCAAGTCCCGTCCGCCCTACGCATCGGATTCTCGCCCACGAGGCGGCGGCGCTGAGATCGGTCAACGACGCACCTGATACCGCAGGTGAAGCACCCGGTTGCCCTGAACCACCACGTCGGGATCCTCCAGCAGGTGCTGCGAGTCGACGGAGCCGAAGTAGCGCTTGCCGGACCCGAGCACGACGGGTGCGACGTCCATGCGTACTTCGTCGACGAAACCTGCGGCGAGCGCTTGGCCGCCGACGTCGCCGGCGGCGATCTCGACCGTGCGGTCACCCGCGAGCTCCTTCGCCGTGGCCACGGCCGCCTCGATCCCGTCGACGAAGTGAAACGCCGCGTTGGAGTCCCAGCCCTCGGGCGCCGGCCGGTGCGTCACGACGACCACGTGGTCGATCCCGCTCGGAGGCTTCCCGTCCCAGCCGTCCGTGAGGTCGAAGACGTGGCGGCCGGCGATCGTCACCCCGATCTGGTCCCAGTACGGCCGGATGTGGTCGTACGACGCCTGCGACACGTTCAGTACGCCGCTGTCGTCCAACGGCACGTCGCCGCTGACCAACCATTCGAACAGTGGACCGGGATCGTCGTTCTCAGCCGCGATGAAACCATCCACCGAGACCGACGCATTCATGACCACTTTTCCCATGGGTTCCTCCTCTGTCTGAAGTCCCAAGTCTCGTGTGTCGAGAGCGGTCGCTCTTGTAAGGAATCAATCCGCTGGCAGCGGCCAGCCGTCCAGCTCGTGGTCGGGATGTTCGCGTTGAAAGCGCTGTCGGACTTCGACATACCGCGTCGGCGTCAGCCCGGTGAACTCCCGGAACTCGTGGACGAAGTGGGCCTGGTCGAAGTAGCCCGCGGCGGCGGCGACGTCGCCCCAGTCAATCGGTGCGGCGACGTCGAGCGCCAACACGGTGGCGGTGAATCGGTAGCTGCGCGCCAGTCGTTTCGGTGTGATGCCGATGATGTCCTTGAATCGCTTCGCCACGTACGTGCTGCTAGCGCGGGCGGCGACGCCGAGTTCGCTGATCGGCACTGCTCCACGGGTCTCCGCGATGGCGCTGCTCAGGTGGCGGACGAGATCCAGGCCGTCGATCGGGCGCAGCCGTCGCACCAGTTCCTCCTCGAGCAACATCAGCATTTCGTGCGGTGCGCCGGCCAAGTCCAGCCGGTGTCGCAACTCGGCGACCTCGGACCGACCCCAGATCTGCTCCACCGTCGCCGGTCGGTCGCACAACTCGGCCGCGGGCATCGGAAGGAACGGTGCCAGCCCCCATGGCCTGAAGTGGACGCCCACGGACCGCGTCGGGGTCGGGTAGCCGAACTCCCACGCATGGGTGGGCGTGGTGACCGCGCAGCCATCGGCGTATTCCACGGTTTCGACGTCGGTGCCTGCGCGGATGAGGAACGGCGCCCCGAGATTGACAATGAGCAACGGCGCGGGCGCCGCCGGCAGCAACAGCCGGGAGTACGGCGGAACGCCATCCAGGTAGTAGAGGTCGCCGATCAGCCCGTCCAACGGCGGACCGGGCACCCTGGACACATACTCCACATCCACAGTATTGCCGACGCTTCCAACTCGGGGAGGTGAGTGAGGCGATCGCCAGCCGTCGGTCCGTAGCGCGTCGCGCGGCGGCGTGGCAGGCTGAGCCTGTACGCGACCGCCGCGGCGGCGGCCGCTCCCGCGAAGGGGGTCGCGATGTCGTTCGTCACCAGGGGCTTCACCGGTCGCGATCGTGAACGCGACGATCGTCTTCCGCCCGGGCAGACGCTGGTGCACGACTTCCCGGTGCTGTCGGCCGGGCCGACGCCGGAGGTCGACACCGCCGAGTGGGAGTTCGCCATCCGCTCCGAGCAGGGCGAGCGGAGGTGGAACTGGGACGAGTTCATGCAGCTCGAGATCGAGGACATCACGACCGACATCCACTGCGTCACGCACTGGTCGAAACTCGGCACCACCTGGCGAGGCATCTCGCTCGACACGCTGTTCGCCGACGTCGACACCGAGTACGACTACGTGATGGCGCACAGCTACGGCGGCTACACGACGAACGTGCCGCTCGACGATCTGCTCGACGGCAAGGCCTGGGTGGCATTCGAGTTCGAGGGCGAGCCGCTCGACCCCGAGCACGGCGGGCCGGCGCGACTGCTCGTGCCGCACCTCTACTTCTGGAAGAGCGCGAAGTGGGTACGCGGGCTGGAACTCATGCCCGGCGACGACCCTGGTTTCTGGGAGCAGAACGGCTATCACCTCCACGGCGATCCGTGGCAGGAGGAGCGCTATTGGTGACCGGGATGCCGCAGCTCGCCACTGCGCCGCGAACCGGGTGGCACGTCGCCGAGGTGGTCGACACTCGGCGCGAGACCCCGTCGGCGGCGCGCATCTCGCTCGACGTGGCCGGCTGGCCCGGCAATCTGGCGGGCCAGCATCTCGACGTGCGTCTGACCGCGCCCGACGGCTACACGGCGACGCGTTCGTACTCGATCGCCTCGTCGGGCGACGGCGAGCGCGTGGTGCTCGCGGTCGACCGGCTTCCCGACGGCGAGGTGTCGCCGTTCCTCGTCGACGAACTGCGCCCCGGCGACCGGTTCGAGGTGCACGGGCCGCTCGGCGCGTTCTTCGTGTGGCAGCCGCCCGCTGCAGGGGCCGTCGGCCGGCCGGTGCAGCTCATCGCCGGTGGATCGGGCGTCGTGCCGTTGGTCGCCATGGCGCGAGCCCATGCCGACGCGGGCGATGCGACGCCATTCCGGCTGCTCTACTCGGTGCGCACGCCTGCCGACGTGTTCTTCGCGGCCGAGCTCGAGGAGGCGCACCGCGGGCCCGCCCCGCTCGCCGTCGACGTCGTCTACACGCGGACTGCGCCTGCCGGCACGGGTGCTCCCGTCGGCCGGATCACTCGCGAACGCCTCGCTGCGGCGGCGATCGACGCCGCGGCAGGGCCGATCGTGTACGTCTGCGGCTCGACAGGCTTCGTCGAGCGCGTCGCCGCCTGGCTCATCGAACTCGGCCATGACCAGGGCGCAATCCGCACCGAACGCTACGGAGGAACCTGATGCAGCACTTCGACGGCAATCTGCTCGCGGGCCCGCTCGCCGGGGTGTTCGCGTTCGACCCGACGACGGCGCGTGCACGATGCAACGGCTGCGGCGCGGTCGCGGAACTGGCGACCGCGCTCGTCTATCGCAGCGCAGCGGGCAGCGTCGCGCGGTGCCGCGGTTGCGGAGCCGTGCTGCTCACACTCGTCGAAGGCGACGGCCGGATGTTCCTGAACCTCACCGGCACCGGGGCCATCGAGATCATGACATAGCAATCGGGTGCTCATCGGGTGGTCCTGAGCGCGTCCCGATCGGGAGCGCATTCAGCTCCGCCGAATCACCCTTGTTCTATCGGAGACGCAGCCGGAGGTGGCGCCCCGGGGCAGGAGCCCCGGGGCGCCACGGCTCAGCCGGCAGCCGGTATCGTCGCGTCGTCGATGACGAACGACGTCTGCAGCGAAGCATCCTCGCTGCCCGTGAAGGTGAGCGTGACGGTCTGGCCCGCGTAGGCTCCGAGTGCGTGGCTCCGCTTGGTATATCCGGCCTCATCGAGGTTGGACCATTGCGCGAGTGTCGACGCCGAGCCGCCCGACGGTGTCACCGTGAGCCGCATCGTGTCGTATGGATTCGGCAGGTTCTCCGCGGAATCGATGCGCAGCCAGTACTCGAGCTTCGCGTTCGTGCAGCCGGCGGGAATCGTGACGGTCTGGCTGAGTATCTCGGTGTTCGCGGTGCCGAAGCCGTTGAGCCACGCCTTCCACGATCCTGTGCGAGGCGGTTGCAGTGCCGTGCGGCTGTCGATCACGCCAGGGCTCGCCGACCAGGGGGCGGCGGTTCCGGTCTCGAAGCCGCCGTTGCCGAGCAACTCCGCCCGGGCGCAGGTTCCACCCCCGCCGCCCCCGGCCATGGGCGCGAGCTTGTTCGACTGCACCACGGCGTTGCTCCAGGCGAACTCGTTGTTGTCGCTGAACACGTAGTAGCTCGAACCGTTCGGCATGAGCACGACCGAGATGCCGCCGAATCCCGACATGAACGGTACGGAGAACGGCGTCGTGAATGCGCTGTTGTCGGCTGAGCTGAAGTCGCGTGCCCAGAACGCGTTGTTGTAGTGGAAAGGCACCGATCCGGTCGTGACGATGCCACGGTTCGAAGGGTCGCGCTGCATCGTGGCATCGAGGATACCCGGGTGCAGCACCTGGTTGCCGCCGGCGACGCCGTCGTCGACGGTGAGCAGCTTCGCGACCTTGGCGATGTCGTCCTGCGTCCAGAACATGCCGTAGCCGCCGAAGGCCGCGCCCGTCGACGAGTTGCCGGTCCGCAGCGTGGTGAGCGAGTCTGGGCCGACACCCGCCGGCTTCAGCACCTCGTCGCGCAGCATCGCGAAGAGCTCGGCCCCCGAGCCGGCATTGTCCTTCAGGATGTCGTCCATCGCGCGCGTCGCCAGGAAGGTGTCGGAGGTGTGATAGGTCCAGATGCTCCCCGGCGCGGCCTTGTGCGGGAATGACAGCGCGGCGGTCATCTTGTCGGCGTAGCTCTCCGCGACGAAGAACGACGACATCGTCGATCCCGCCTCATCGACCTCGTAGTCGGGCGAGGTGTAGTTGCCGGTCGCCATGTTGAGCGCGTGCTGCACGGTCACCCCGTTCCACGCGCTCGAGCCGGCCTCGGCGACGTGGTCGCGCACCAGTTCGCCCGCGACCGAGGTGCCGTACTTCTGGCCGAGACGCATGAGCGCCATGCCCCCGAACGCCGATTTCGCGGTCGAGTACGAGGGCAGCAGAAGCTGCCCGCAATACGGGTACGATCCCTGTCTCGTCGGGCAGGAACCGACGTAATTGACGCCGCCGTACAGGAACCCGTAGGTGCTGAGGGCGGTTGCGGTGATTCCTCCGCCGAAGGCAGCGAGGTCGACACCGGCTGACGGGTAGTCGGTGGCGAGCGCGGCGATCGGCTTGGTCGGCAGTCGGCCGGCAACCTCGGCCGCATACGCGTTCTTCGCCGCCTCCGCGCCGGACACCGTCGCGGGTGTGTACGTCGCGCCGGTCTGGCCCCACAAGTCGAACTGGAAGTACTCGCAGGTCTCGCTGGTGACCTGGTAGCGCACCTTCGACACCGAGGACGCGGTGAAGAGGAACGTGAGCACACCGTTGTGCACGCAGTTTGCGTTGCGCTCGATGAGCGCGAAGGGCAGAGCGGCGCGGGTCTGTCCGCTGTCGCCGTTCTCGTTCCACGCGCGTCCGGCGCCGACCGCGAGATTCCAGTACGGGCTGCCGGTGATCTGCAGGCCGCGCGCGGTCGGCACGAGATGGCTGCCGTTCTGCACGAGCTGAACCGAGAACGGTGGCAGATGCTTGAGTGCGGCGGTCGCGGCGTAGCCGTAGGTGTCCTTCAGCGTCGTGAAGCTCCCGGAGGTGGCGACACCGGTGAGCGCGAGCGTGCCTTCGAAAGAGTTCGTGGGCGCGGCGGCGCTCGAGGGGAGCGCGAACGCGCTGTTCGCCACCGTCGCTGAAGGTGCGGTGGTCGCCGCAAGCTGTGCGGCGGTGAGGACGGTGCGACTCACCGCTCCCGAGCCGGTGAGCGGGTCGCCGGGCACAGGTGAGACGGCGGCCGAGGCGGGTGCGACGCCGAGGCCGACGAAGAAGGCGGCGGCGAGCGTGCTGCAGACGAGGATCGATACGGGGCGACGCACGGGAACTCCTTCAGGTCATCCGAAAGCGGGGGTCGATCGGGCCCCAGTGTGACGTGCTGGATGGCGCACCGTCCACGACCCATCCGGTTCTGCTGCGATGCCCGCTGAGCATCGCAGTCACCGGCCAGGTCGGGTCGCTTCCAGACGCCGGAGGTGAATGCGCTCAGTCGGGGATCACTGCTCGAACGCGGGCCGACCGAGCCGGCCGGCAGATCCTCGAGCCATGCGGCTGCCCCCAGAAACTCTGTTCGATGAGCTCACGACCTGGTCGACACCCGGCCGAACTTTCGGATCGACAGCGGCACGAAGACGAGCAGCATGAGGGCGATGCCGATGAGCGAGGTGGCGATCGGGTTCTGCAGCGTCCACACGTCGGGTTCTGGGTATCCGGGCGGCACGTTGCCGAACAGTTCGCGCGCAGCGAGCACGAGCGCCGAAACCGGGTTGTACTCAGCGAATGTCTGGAGCGGACCCGGCAGGGTCTCTGACGGCACGAACGCGTTCGACAGGAAGGTGAGCGGGAAGAGAATGATGAATGCGGCATTGTTGATGACCTCGGGGCTGCGAACGCTCATGCCGAGGAACGCCATCACCCACGAGAACGCGTAGCCGAAGAGCAGCAGGAGCGCGATGCCGGCGAGCCCCTCCCAGACGCTCGTGGTGATGCGCCAGCCGACGATCAGACCCGCGACGATCATGACGACCATCGAGAGGGAGTTGATCACGAGGTCGCCGTTGGTTCGGCCGATGAGCACCGCCGAGTGGCTGATGGGCAAGGTGCGGAAGCGGTCGATGATGCCGTTCTTCAGATCCTGCGCCATCGCCGAGCCCGACCACGTCGAACCGAACACGATGGTCTGCGCGAAAATGCCGGCCATGATGAACTCGGTGTAGCTGATGCCCGGAATGTCGATCACCCCCTCGTACACGTATGTGAATAGCAGCACGAACATGATCGGCTGCAGGGTCGTGAACACGAGCACGTCAGGCACGCGCTTGATCTTGATGAGGTTGCGCTTCGTCGTCGCCCATCCGTCGGTGTACCAGGTGTTGAGCCCAGTCGGACGACGGAGACCAGATGCCGCCGGTCGCGCGATCGTCGTCATGGGCCCGCCTCCGCCCGCTCGTGCGCCGGCTGGTCGGCGGCGTTATCGGTCTCGGCCAAGTGGCCGGTGAGCTTCAGGAACACGTCGTCGAGCGTCGGGCGCCGCATGCCTGCGTCATGCATGCGCACCCCGACCGCGTTGAGTTCGGTGAGCGTGGACTCGAGTGCGCGTGGGCCCTCGGTCACGCCGACGGTGAACGTGCGCCCGTCGTCGGATGTGCGAGGATCGGATGCTCCGTGCCGCTCGAGCACCGCGAGCACGAGACCGGCGTCACCCGGGTCGACGACGGTGAGCTCGATCTGCTGCCCGCCGACCTGTGCCTTCAGCTCGTCGGCGGTGCCCTCGGCGATGACGAGCCCGCCGTCGATCACAGAGATCGCGTCGGCGAGCCGGTCGGCCTCCTCGAGGTACTGGGTTGTGAGGAACACCGTCGTGCCCTCACTGACGAGGCCCTGGATGATCTCCCACATCCCCAAGCGGCTACGCGGATCGAGACCCGTCGTCGGCTCGTCGAGGAAGAGCACCTGGGGCTTCGAGAAGATCGCGCCTGCGAGGTCGATGCGGCGCCGCATGCCGCCCGAGAAGCCTTTCACCGGTCGGTTCTGCGCCTCGCTGAGCTCGAACGCATCGATGAGCTCGTGCGCCCGGCGTCGCGACTCACGGGCCGGGTAATGATAGAGGCGACCCACCATGTCGAGGTTCTCGAGCCCGGTGAGGTCTTCGTCGACGGCGGCGTACTGGCCCGACACCCCGATAATTGGGCGCACCTCATCGCCGTGCCTCAGCACGTCGATACCGCCGATGGTCGCGGTGCCCTCGTCTGGCACGAGGAGCGTGGTGAACACCTTGACTGCGGTGGTCTTGCCAGCGCCGTTGGGGCCGAGGAGCGCGCGCACCGTGCCCTGCTCGACCGACAGGTCGACGCCGGCGAGCGCTGCTACCGGTGGCGCCTTGCGCACTTGGTAGCGCTTGACGAGCCCCCGGGCCTCGATGAAGGCCATGTGCTCGACCGTAGACGAGGCCACGGACATCGACAAGGGGTGCCCTGAGCGGGCGCCCTCTTCCGGCGCGCGTACGGCAAACCCGGCGCAGCGTTCGAACCGGCCGCTGCGTTCACGGGTGAAACGCCGGCGCCGTGGTCGTCAGCGCAGGAGATCGGGACCCATCCGCCCCCACAGCGGGCAATCGCCCGATCTCCTGCACCGGCGACAACACGTGCGCGGGCCTGTCAGGTCACGATCTGGTCGAACCGGTCGAGCGGCAGGAACACCGGCTGACCGGCCTCGACGGCCTCGATGCCGGGGCCGGTGCCGAGCGGGTCGGCGGCGAGGTAGTGGTCGAGGTCGACGTCCAACGCGTCCGCCAGGTCGGCGACCGAGACCTGGAAGGTCCGGTACGCGCCGAACGCGAAGCCCTCGACGGCCTCGACGAGCTCGCGACCTTCGAGCAGGTCGCGCAGGAGGTCGCCCTGGCTCAGCACGTACGCCGTGGCGTGCAGCTTCGGCTGGCCGTCGTTCTGCGCGGCCGCCATGACGACCAGCTTCCAGAACTCGACCGGAAGTTGCACGCCGCTGTCGTCGTGGGCGGGGTCGCCGGGCCGCAGGACCGGACCCGTGAACACGCATGCCTTCAGCCCCTCGGTCTGCGCACTGTTCAGGATGTAGTCCTCGAGGCCGAGCCAGAGCTGTGCGCCCTGGTTGAGCCGGGAGTGCTGGAGCGCGCTGTTCGTGTAGTGGAACGTGTCTTCGTTGGCGAGCCGCACGAGCTCTGTGACCTCGCCGCTGTTGCGTGCGGCCGGATCCCAGTTCGGGTCCTGCCGGCGCACCATGTGGCCGCGATCGAGGTTCCGGTCGCGGTAGTCGTCCTTGCCGAGCTGGGATTCCAACGGGATGCGCAGATCCTGGAACCACTTGTCGCCGGATCGCTTCAACTGCACGAAGTGTTCGCCGTCGATGTTCACCGCGGTCGTGAACGGCTGCTTGCGGGCGAGGTGGTACTTCACGCCGAAGTGGAGGTACCGCAGCTCGTGCGGCCGGTCGTCGTCGGCGTCGCTCGGTGCGGCGAGGGCCTGCTCCTGCTCGTCCGACAGCACCGGCCAGGGCGCGGAGAGGCCGTGCCCGAGGAAGTCGGGGTCGTAACCTTCGCGTCCGTCGAAGTGGTCGACTCGATGGGTGCCGTCGCCCGCCGCCTCGGGTCCCGGAACCGCGTCGGGTCGCGGGACGAACCCGCCGACCACCGGCCGCTCGCCGGCGGCGAGGGCACGCAGCGTTCCGGCGCCGACCGCGCTGTTCTCGACGCCGAACAGGCCCGAGAAGTGCAGCCCGACGACCTTGCCCGTGTGCAGGTCGAACAGCGGCGATCCGGAGTTCCCCCCGAGCGTCGTGCAGTCGTGGGTGAGCTTGCCGCCTCCGCCGAGCGGCTGGAGCACCTTGCCCGGCGCGAAGCGCTTGACGTCGAAGATGTCGCCGAAGTACTTCGCCATGAGGTTCTGGTCGTTGCGACTGTCGAACGCCGGATATCCGATGATGGCGACGAGCGCGTCCCGCTCGGCCTCCTCGTCGGCGAGCTCGAACGTCGACGGCAGGTCGTCGCCCACGATCCGCAGCAGGGCGACGTCGGCGGAGAGGTCGTCGGCGAGGTAGAGCACCTTCTCGACCTTGAAGGGGGTGGCGTCCCCCGGATTGGAGGTGACCTCCTCCTTGAAGTCGAGGTTGGCCCGGTAGAGGACCCCGCTCGGCGAGCGCAGGAAGGCGCCGCTGCCGTCGGCGACGCGCTCGGCCACGAGCTTCGCGACGTGCCGGTTGGTGGCGACCACGCGAGCGTCGCCGTCCTCGCGGATGACCCACCCGGTTCCGCCCCACGCCATCCGATGGTTGAGGAACTCGACCCGGCCCACCGACGGGATCAGGGCTTCGGCGCCCTTGATGAGCGCATCGGTTCCGGCGGGGAAGTCGACCAGGTCGTCGGGGCCGATCTCGACCTCGCCGTTCCTCACCAGCATCGGGGGCCGGCCGACGCGTTGCACGATCGCTTCGAGCAGGTCGACGCCGTCGGCGCTCTCGAGCGCCTCTGCGCCTCGGTCGTTCACGGCCTCGACGACGTTCGGCGGCACGACGGTCTCGGGCAGGCGCTGGTCGGTGACGAACCGCTCGACGGCGGCTCGGAGTGCGTCGGAACGGTTGAGTTCCCGACGGAGGCTTCCGAGGCGCT
The DNA here is from genome assembly GCF_042884595.1 of Agromyces sp. NPDC058126. Classification (NCBI taxonomy): domain Bacteria; kingdom Bacillati; phylum Actinomycetota; class Actinomycetes; order Micrococcales; family Microbacteriaceae; genus Agromyces; species Agromyces sp. NPDC058126. Next base: position 185,850 of record NZ_JBHVTS010000003.1, read on the forward strand.
GTGCCTCGTCGCCATCGTGGATCGACATGACGGTCTCCTTTCGGTGGGGTGCTGCTTCGCGGTCGATGATCGGTGGTCTGGGTCGGAGAGTGGATGTCCCGCGCCGGCCGGTTCCGCGCAGGAGGGTCGCAACGCCCGGGACGAGCGCGGCGGGCACATCGCCGTCGAGCAGGGCGGCCGCTGCCGCCTCGAGCGCGGCAGGGCCGGTCGAGCCGTCGGCGGCGTCCGCTGCGGCCTCCGCCGCCGCCACCGCCTCGGGCCGGCGGTCGCGGACGAGATCGAGGACGGCGTCGCCGGAGCCGGCATCCGGATGCCATGCCGCGAGCTCTGCGATCGCGAGCGCAGGCCCGTCGCCGCTCGCGAGCCGGGTCAGGCGATCCGCGATCGACACGTCGACCGCGATCGCGGCAGGCGCAGCGGCGCTCTCCTCGACAACGCCGTACGCCCACCGGCCCGCCGCCGTGCGACGCCAGCGTTCGGCCGCGGCGGCCACCGAGCGGAGGTCGTCGTCCTCGCGGAGCCACGCCGCGAGGCCCGCGACCTCGGCGAGCAGGCCCAGGTCGGTCAGCGTCTCGAGCGCGAGCGAATCGGGCACCGGACGGCGCACATGCCATCGCGCGCCACCGGGCGCCAGGAGGCCGACCGCGTCGAGCGGGCCGATCACCTTCATGGCGTGCTCGGCGAGGTGCGCATGCTCGGGCAGGCGGCTCATGGTGTCGAGGACGTCGGTGTGCGGGACGAGCGCGGCGAGCGAGCGGGCGATCCCGGCCGTTCGGCGATGGGCAGGCCACGGCCGATCGTTCGCGTCGACGCCGAGCCGGCTGTCGATGCGTCGGCCGCTCGCGTCGAGCGCGCGATTCGACGGCGGCGCGTACCAGGTCGAGACCGCGGAGCCGGCGGCGTCGACGGCGGGCGCCGGCCGGTGCACCGGGAATCCCGCGGCGTGCAGCGCGAAGCGCAGGGCCCCGCCGCCGAGCAGCGGGATGGACGGCCCGGCGATCCGGTCGACGGCGAGCCGCCCGAGTTCGGTCCAGGTGTCCGGCGGCTGCGCGTCGCGCGCCCCGGGTACGGCGGGCGGGGGCCGAAGCTCCACGACGAGCCGCGCGAACTCGAGCTCGGCGGCGAGCTCGAGCTGGCAGAACGCGTCGAGCGGTCTCGCGCGCAGGTCGTCGGCGAGCCGGCTTCCAAACCCGTCGCCCAGCTCCGCTGCGGCGTGCGCCTGGGCCCAGCGGCCGGTTCGCCAGAGCAACGTCAGGACGTCCGGGGCATCCGGGGCGCCGGCGGCGGGCGGGACGCCGCGGTAGGCGGTGCGGAACACAGCGTCGCCCTCCAGCCAGTCGGACCGGCCGTTCAGGTCGCGCAGCCGTGCGCCCGGGTCCGCGAGCTCTGCCGGCCCGGATTCGTCGAGGCCTTCGCCGATCGCGGTGACGGCGATGTCGGCGAGTTCGGCCAGCTCGTCGAGCAGGAACAGCAACCGGCTGGGATGCGTCGTGCCGCCGCGCGAACGGAGCGCGTCGAGATGTTCGATCACGACGAGGGCGACGGGTGCGCCGCCGCCGGGCCGGGATGGTTCTGCGAACGCTTCGCCGATCGCCGAGGCGAGCTCCGGCGGTACCGATTCCCGGGTGTCGCCCTTGAGGTTCCGCTGGCCGGGCACTGCGGCGGCGGCGCGCTTGCGCGCAGCGAGGAGCCTGCGCTCGGTTCCGCGCAGCTGCACGGACGCCTGCCGTGCGAACTCGACGACGAGCCCGGGGGCGTCCTGCACGTCCAGACCAGGACGGGCGAAGTCCAGCCGGATCGCGGCGACGTCGTCGACCGGCACGGCCGCGCTCGCCAGCCGGTCGAGCAGCTTCGCCGAGGCCGCTCCGACGGGCAGCGAGCGGCGCTGCAGCCGGCCGCGCGGAGCGGCCCTGGCTTCCGCGATCCAGTCCTGAACGTCGGACGGGAGGGCGTGCGTGGCATCCTGCGCCGCATCCGCTGCCATATCCGCCGCATCCGCCGCATCCGCCGCGAAGGCCGCCGCGCCGATCCGCGCCCGGCGCTCCTCGAGGCCGAGCCGCACGATGACCGCGCGCACCTCCGTGAGGCGCGCCGCGCACAGCGCGAGGCCGCTCGCCCAGCTCAGGCCGGTCGAGGTCCGCGCGAGCAGACCGCGATCGTCCTCGCCGACGGCGCCGATCGGTCGGTGGGTGCGCTCGAGGAGCCTCGTGATCGCCGCGTCCGTGAACATCCCGACGCCGTCGACGGCGTCGAGGAGGTCGAGCGTAGCGCGGTCGCCGTCGAGCTCCGCCTGAGCGCGGCGTTCGGCGACGCGGTCCTGGAACCGGGGTTCCGCCGACAGGGCTCCGAGGATGCGCCGTCGCTCGACGCCGCGGATCAGCCAGAGGGCGTCGGCGGTGTCGAGCGACCCCAGCCCCTCTGCTCCGCTCGCTTCGCAGACACGGGACAGGGCGGAGGCGACCGCGGTCAGCTCCGAGGGCCGGAGGCGCGACCATGACTCCACCGCCCGGAGCGCGTCGGCCGGGTCGAAGGGCCCCGACAGCGCCGCGAACCGCTTGGCCTCCTCGGCGGCGTGCTCGGCGCGTGCAGGCCGGTGGCGCTCGCCGTCGGCGGACGGCGGAGCGGCGGTGCCGGCACCGGTGTCCATCACCCGCCTCCTTCGGCGCGGAGCGCCGCACCGCCGAGCAACTTGAGGACCTTGCCGAGCTGCGGCGCGATGTCCGCGAGCACGGCTGTCGGGTACGCGCCGTTCACGTGCGGACGGTCGATGAGCGCGACCTCGGCGTGAGATTCGATCAGGTCCGGATTCGGCTCGACGCCCACCGATTCGAGCGCGGCGGTCAGGTAGTCGCGCACGTCGGCGGCGCTGAACGTGCCGACGTAGTCGACGACGAGCCCCCGCGACCCCTCTCCCGAGGCCGCTCCGGCGCTCGAGAACTCGAGCCCGCCGAACTGCACCGTCTCGAGACCGGCGATCACCAGGCGCAGGTGCTCGCACTCGAGGGCCGCGCCGACGAACGATTCCAGATGCATCCGCCCGGATTCGGTGAGCTGGCGCGACGCGTCGTCCACGAACACCCACGCGGTCCGGTCGCCGGCCGCGGCATCGAGCCGGGCAGCGAGCGTGGCACCGTCGAGGCCGTCACCCGCGTCCACCGCGAAGCCGGCGGCGCGGGCGCGGATCGCGATGTCCACGGCGACATCGTCCAGGAGTTGGTCGAGCGGGACGCGGATGAGCACATGCCGCCCGACCCGGCGCTGGAGGAGCTCCTCCAGGATCCGCGCCGAGAACCCGAACCCGGTCTGGTCGTCGTCGACGGTGGTGGGGTCGCGACGCTTGAGCCGGACGCCTCGGACCCGGGTTGCCGGCTCGCCGGCAGCGGCGACGGCTTCGATGAAGTGGTCGCGCCCGACGACCGGATGCTCCAGGCCGTCGCCGAGACGCCAGAGCGCCGCCGGGCGGATCGCCGTCGTCACGGCCGGCCGGATGCCCTCGTAGAACGCCGAGAGGGGGACGAGCCGGCCCGCCTGCCATTTGCCGTCCTTCCGCTTCGAGCCGTACCGCCCTTGGTGCAGGCCGAGCAGCGTGTACTCGCTGTCGAAGCATGCCCCGCCCGACGATCCGCCGTCGGTCTTCACGCTGTGCTGGAGCCTGGTCGTCAGGTCGCGGATCGAGGAGGCCCGGCCCTGACCGAACCCGCGGTCCCACCCCGCGGGGAAGTCCAGCAGGTAGATCGACCGGGCGTCGGTGACGCTCGGCGCGGACTCGGGCAGCTCCGCGTAGCCGAGCGAGCGCGCCGCCCGCTCCTTCAGCCTGAGCAGGACGACATCGTGCTTGCCCGCGACGTCGGCGTCGCTGCCCGGCGCGTGCTGGAGGAGTTCGGCCGTGCCGCATTCGGAGGAGTACGCCAGGTGCGGCGCGACGTGGAACACGCGGCCGTCGGCGAGTCTGACCGAGACATCCGTGACGTCCGTCGATCCGCTCCGGATCGCGCGGCGCACGACGTGCCAAGCGGTGAGCACGAGGTCGGGCCCGACGAGGAAACCGCTGCCCTCGAGGCGTCCGCCGACGAAGACCCTGCAGCGCATCCGCTTGGCCCGTGCGAGGAAGAGGTTCCGCAGATCGGGGTCGAAACGGTCCGAAGGCTCGTCCGGCTCCGGGTGGCCGGGCGGCGCTGGATGCCCCTGGGCAGGGTGGTTCGTCTCGGGATGCCCCGGGGACGCTCGATGCACGCCCACCGAGGCTCCGCGCACCCGGAGCGCATCGCGGAACACCGGGATGAGATGCATCGCCGCGACCCGCTCGACGCAGAACTCCGCCGGGTCGAGCCCGAGCACCCGCGCCGCCGCGGTCATCGCGCGCAGGTCGACGGGCGCCGCATCCGATCCGAGCTGCGCGGCGCGCAGTGCGTCGTCGGCGATCGCAGGGGAGGTGCGGATCGCCTCGATGAGGTCCGTCGCCCTGGCCATGTTCGCCCCCTCACGCCCGTGGGACGGGGGATGCCGGCGGCGGAGCCCCGAGGCCGCCGCATCCTCCCGGATCTGGTCCCGTCCTACGCCTGATCCGGGAGGGACGGCAAGAGGGATAGCACTGAGGCCCGCTCCGTGCGCGGGTTGACGGGAGCGAAACCGTTGCCCGATCGTGCTCGATGTCGTCGCCGGTGACCCGGGCTCAGCGTCGGACCGGCTCTCCGCGTCGGCAAGGCGGTGGTGGCCGAAGCCGATGTCGTTGTGCGGATCGAGGACACGGCATTCGTGATCGAGTGCAAGTCGCGCCGTGCCACCAAGACGGACACGTGCGTGACCTTCGAGGACGCGAGCGCTCGAGTTCGGGCGGTGGGTGCGTGGGCCGCGCAAGTCCGTCGGACCGCCGAGTTCTTCGCGCAGCATCCTGTCGGCCCGATTCACGCCGTCCCCACCGACATCCGGTGGATCGTCCCGATCGTGTGCAGCGAAGGCCTGGAGATCGACTGGCTTCAGCCCGAGTCCGCCTACCTGGTGCCGAGGGAAGTCAGCATCTTCATGCGGGCGGACGAACTCGTCCAGTTCCTCCTGTCGACGCAATGGCGGGCAGCGGAGTCGCGCGCATATCAGTACCGGGTTAGGCGGTGATCGGCTCGCACAGCGGCGCGACGGTGCCCGACGGCCAGCGCAGAACCGATTGCCGAATCCACAGCGAACTGGGGCTTGTGGCGACGCCATGAGAGGAGCATCGTGAGGGATTGCAGCCCCAGGGGGAGGCTGCCATGAGGGTGGCGCGATGCCGAACCTTCGTCGTGCCGCCTGCCACAGGGGGGTGGACGATCATGCCACGAAAGAGCAATGGCGCATCCGGCAAGGCCGGAGAGCCGGACCCGGCCGAGGCCGGAAGGGCGATGGGCGCGTCCGATGCGGACGCGATGTCGGGCGGCGCGATGTCGGGAGGCGCGCGCGGGATGTCCGACGGCGGGATGAAGGGCGGCGCGATGTCCGCGTCGGGCCGCAAGAGCGGTGCGATGAGCCGGGATGCCGCCTCGATGGGGACCGACGGCATCAGGGGGGTCGGGATGAACCGCATGGCGGGTGACGTCTCGGGCGGCGGCGCCGGCGGGACGGCATACGGAGCATCGGACGACGAGGCCCCGATGCCGGCCCGCGGTTGGTGCGGCACGATGGAGGAGCACCGGCGTCTGATCTCCACGTCAGAGGAATACGTCCGCGCGAGGGCGGCGATCGAGAACCACGCGCGGCAGTTTCCGGCGGACGAAGAGGCCATGCAGGCGCGGTTCCCCGGCGTGGTCCGGATCCCCGTCGTCGTGCACGTGCTGCACAACACCGCCGCGCTGAACATCAGCGATGCGCAGGTGCAGAGCCAGATCGACGTGCTGAACCGCGACTTCCGCGCGACGAACCCGGACGTCTCGGCCGTGCCCGGCGTGTTCCAGCCGCTCGTCGCGGACGCTCGCGTGGAGTTCTTCCTCGCGTCGACCGACCCGCAGGGGAATCCGACGAACGGCATCACGCGCCGTGCCACCAATGTGACGTCGTTCGCGCAGGAGACCAACGCGGCGAAGTTCGCCTCGAGCGGCGGCACCGATGCGTGGCCGGCGGACCGGTACCTGAACGTCTGGGTCTGTCCGGTCCACAACGTGAACGGTGCGCTCCTCGGCTACGCCCAGTTCCCCGGTGGACCCGCGGCGACCGACGGCGTGGTGATCGCGACCACGGCGTTCGGCACGACGGGCACGGCCACCGCGCCGTTCCACCTGGGTCGCACCGCGACGCACGAGATCGGGCATTGGCTGAACCTCTTCCACATCTGGGGCGACGACGGCACTGGGTGCAACGGCACCGACGAGGTCGCCGACACGCCGAACCAGGGCGGTCCGAACTTCGGCGCGCCGACGTTCCCGACGACGAGCTGCAGTAACGGGCCCGACGGAGACCTGTTCATGAACTACATGGACTACACCGATGACCCGTCGATGTTCATGTTCACCACCGGCCAGGTGGCCCGCATGGAGGCGACGCTGGACGGCGCCCGCCGTTCGTTCCTCACGCTGGCGCGTCATCCGGAACCGGCCGGACCGGTCGTTTCGTGGAGCTCGGACCGCATCGACGCGTTCGTCATCGGCACGGACCGCGCGATGTACCACAAGTGGTTCGACAGCGCGTCCGGATGGGGGCCCTCGATCACCGACTACGAGTACATGGGTGGGATCTGCATGAGCGCAGCAGAAGTCGCGACCTGGGGCGCGGACCGCCTCGATGCGTTCGTCCTCGGCACCGACCGGGCGATGTACCACAAGTGGTGGGACGGGTCGTCGTGGGGTCCGTCGGTCACCGACTGGGAGTACATGGGCGGCACGTGCCTCACCCGGCCGCGGCTCGCGACGTGGGGCCCGAACCGCCTCGATGCGTTCGTGCTCGGAACCGACCGCGCGCTCTACCACAAGTGGTGGGACGGCGCCGCCTGGGGGCCGGCCGTCACCGACTACGAGTACATGGGCGGGGTGTGCCTCACGCGACCCGAGGTCGTGGCGTGGGGTCCGAACCGGCTCGACGTGTTCGTGATCGGCACCGACAGCGCGCTCTACCACAAGTGGTTCGACGGCGTGACGGGCTGGGGCCCGTCGGTCACCGACTACGAGTACATGGGCGGCGTCTGCACGAGTCCGCCGACGGCGGTCGCCTGGGGTCCGAACCGGCTCGACGTGTTCGTGATCGGCACGGATAGCGCGCTCTACCACAAGTGGTGGGACGGCTCGTCGTGGGGTCCGTCGGTCACCGACTGGGAGTACATGGGCGGGATCTGCACGAGCGCGCCGGCCGTGGTGTCGTGGGGTCCGAACCGGCTCGACGTGTTCGTGATCGGCACCGACAGCGCGCTGTACCACAAGTGGTGGGACGGCTCCTCGTGGGGTCCGTCGGTCACCGACTGGGAGTACATGGGCGGCACCTGCGTCAAGGGGCCCGACGTCACCTCGTGGGGTCCGGACCGGCTCGACGTGTTCGTCACGGGCACCGACGGCGCGCTGTACCACAAGTGGTGGGATGGCGCGGCCTGGGGGCCGTCCGTCACGGGCTACGAGTACATGGGCGGCGTCATCGGCGACCTCCGGCACGTTGTGCCGGACTCGCCGGCGGGCCTCGTCGTTCCCGGTGACGCACTCATCGGCCAGCGCACCCGACGACCATGATGGACGAGCGGCTCTTCCAGGTGTGGGTGCACTCCCGCGAGGAGGATCACGACGGCGTGACCGTCTACCGTCCGGCCGGGTACGCGCTGCCGCCCGCGCGAGGGCGCACCGGCATCGAGTTCCGGCCGGACGGCACCCTCGTCGAGCACGGTATCGGGCGAGACGACACCGCCGAGAGCCGGCCGGGCGGCTGGCACCTCGTCGGAGCCGACCGACTCGCGCTCGACGGGGTGACGGGCGACTCCCGCAGCGTTCGGATCGTCTCGATCGAGGATGACCGGCTGGAGGTCTCGGAGGAGAGTCCGCCGCCGTGAGCGACGACGTCCGCTATCTCGTAGAACCTGCGGGGACCGGCGATCACGCCGACGCGTATCGCATACGGATCGCGGAGGCCGAGGTCGTCTGGACCTCCGCCGACCGCACCCTCGGGCGTGCGTCCCGCCGCTCGTCCGGCCTGCTGCTCGTGACGCAGGTCGGGCGGTCGTTCCAGGACGCCTTCCCCGACGTGAAGCCGGTGCTCGACCACGGCCGACACCTGGTCGTCCCGGCCGACGAACGCCTGTCGGAGCTGCCGCGCGACGACTGCTGGCGCGTCGAACCGGTCCCGGTCGGTGCCGTGGTCGTCGACGTTCCAGAGCTCCGGGCGGCGCGCGCTGACCCGACGGTCGCCGACCTGCTCGACCGACTGTCGTCGGCCTCGTACGCCGCAGATCTGGCCACGCTCGCGAGCCTGCCGACGCGGCACTCGCTGAGCGCCGGGTTCTCGACCTCGATCGAGTGGGCCGAGGGCCGGATGATGGAGCTCGGATTCGCGACGAGCCGGCAGCTGGTCGCGGTGGGTGGAGGCCGGAGCGCGAATCTCATCGGTGAGCGGCCGGGCGCGGCATCCGGCGATCGTGGCGTCGTCATCGTGTCCGCGCACCTGGACTCCGTGAACCTCGCGGGAGGCCCCGGCGCACCCGCTCCGGGCGCGGATGACAACGGCAGCGGATCGGCCGGCGTGCTCGAGCTCGGCCGGGTGCTCGCCTCCCGGTCGTTCCAACACGACCTCCGGTTGATCCTGTTCGGCGGGGAGGAGCAAGGCCTCCTCGGCAGCCGGACGTACGTTGCGTCGGTGTCGTCCGCCGAACGGGCCCGGATCCGCGCGGTGCTCAACATGGACATGATCGCGACGCGGAACACTGCCGTGCCGACCGTGCTGCTCGAGGGCGCCCAGGTCTCGGCGACGCTGATCGACGCACTGACCGTCGCCGCAGCGACCTACACGGGGCTGCGCGTCGAGACTTCGCTGTCGCCGTTCGCGAGCGACCACGTGCCGTTCATCGACGCGGCGATCCCCGCGGTGCTCTCGATCGAGGGCGCCGACAGCGCGAACGGCCGCATCCACAGCGCCGACGATGTGCTCGCGCACCTCGACCACGCGCTCGCGATGGAGATCCTGCGCATGAACGCGGCGGCTCTCACCGCATGGCTCGTCCCGGTGGCCGGCATGCCGCGGCCGGCCGGCTCGGTGGTCTCGTGGGGGCCCGGGCGGATCGACGTGTTCGCAGCCGGGGTCGACTCGGATGTGCTGCACAAGGGCTGGGACGGGTCGGCGTGGCAGCCGAGCGCCACGGGGTACGAGTCGCTGGGCAGGGGAGTCGTGCGGCCCTGACTAACCGAGTCCTGGAATGCGTACGGTCGGATCCCCGAGGAGCACCAAGGACTGCCGGTCCATCGCGGTGAGCCTGAGTTTCGTCATCTCCTTGAGCACCTTCGCGTCGTCGTCCGTGTTGAGCAGCACGGCCAAGCCCGTCCATCTGCTGTACAGCGCGCCGATCCCGGCGCGGTACTCGGTGAAGATGTGGCCGACTGGCTGGCCGAAGTGGAGATTGCTCGAGAGACCGTCGACGAGATCCCCGGTCAGCCGCGCGCCGGAGTCAGGATCCTCCAGCGTCCAATCGAACGTCGGTTCCACGTGGCCGAAGACGGCACGCACGGGCTTCTTCCGGGAGAGCAACGCCAGGGGAGCCGGAGCGACGGTCGAGCCCAGGGCCGTGACGGACTCGACGACCGCGCGAGCGTCGGTGTTCGGCTCGAGCAGATCTGCGAACCGGCTCGTCGCCGAAGAGCCGGCAGAGCAGCACGCCTGCGCGAACCACACGGCGCCCGCGGGCATCGAGGAGGTCAGGTCGTCGAGCGGTACTGTCGAGTGCTCGACGTCGACGGGCAGGCCCAGCACCTTCGGCAGTTCGACCGCATCCAGAGGCGTGGCGCCGTGGCTCGACGTGATCACCACCGTCGGGGATCCGCCGAGTGCGGCGACGAGTTCCGAGGCAGTCGCCTCTGCATCGTCTCGCTCGGTCAGGCCCGCGAGTGTTCCCCTGAATGCCTTCAGCACGGGCGCGACGAGCACACTTCGCATGAGCCGTGTGATGTCGCCCACACCGTGATCCACCGTCCAGACGACCGGCGCCGTGTCGTCGGTCGGCGTCGACTCCCATCCGTTCTCGCCGTCGAGCATGGCGTCGATGTACGGCTCCAGCGCGTCGCCGTCGAAGGGCAGGCGGCCCACCGCGTGACGGACGGCCAAGGAGAACTGCACCTGCCACGGAATCTCGGTCGGTGAGCCGGCGATGAGGATGTAGCGCGGCAGCTTGTTCTTCGTCGTTCCGAAATGGGTCAGCCCGACCGGGTGGTCGCTCGTGCTCCCGTCGTCGTAGTAGCGCCGCACGTGGGTGTCGCCGAGGGCTGGGTTCCAGTACAGGAGTGCGGTCCCCTTCCGAGCCGCCAGAAGCTCCCGGATCGCCGGCGGAGCGAGCACACCCGAGACCTTCTCGCGCGACCACGCGAGGTCGGGGGTGTCGCGAAGCAGGATGCCGTATCCGACTCGGGGATCCTGCCAGCAGGTCATGTCGACCGGCTTTTCGAACGCGAGCGGCTCCTGAGCGGGCGGAAGACCGCGTCGCGCCCCCCAGGCCTCCGCGCCGGCGACGAGCGCGCCGACGGCCGGCCGGCCCGGCCAGGCATCGATCTGGATCGCATGCGGGAGTTCGTCGTCAAGATCAGCCACGGGACGCCTCCACGAGTGTGCGGAGCCGGGCGATCGTCTCGTCGGCCTCGGTCAGGAGATCGGGCGGCGTGGTCACGGGGTCGAGTGTCTGCCGGTACTCGCTCCAGGTGTCGAGCGCTGCGCGAAGTTGTCCCTGCTGGTCGGCGGCGACCGGATCGATGGGCTCCACCAGCACTTTCAGATCGTCCTGCTGCGAGTACAGCACCGGGTCGGACCAGGCGTCCACCACGATCGGGTCTACCCCGACGGTCGCGGCCTGGCGTGGCGCCGTGAGTGCGCATGACCATTCGATGACGCGCGGCAGGCCTGGATTCCCATTCCCACCGACCGCTGAGTTCACCAAGGAGAAGATCTCGGGGTACACGGCCGCGGTGAACGTGTTCATCGCACCGAGGTTGACCAGCCGGCGCATCCCGATCACGGCCGGGAGCCCGGCGTCGACGAGCTTGTGAGCGAAGCCCGCTCCGTCTCCGGATTGCGCGGTTTCGCAGGCCGCCAGCACGACCAGCCACGGATCGTGCGGCTGCAGGACTCCGGCCAGATTCTCTGTCGCCAACACGACGGTACCGACGGGTTCGTCACCGGTGAGGTCCTGCTTGGTGGCGAATGCCAGACCGGGAACCGTTCCCGAGTAGGTTCCGTGGCAGAGGACGTGAACGATGTCGGGTTCTGCGTCACCGATCTGCGCGGCCAGTGCGGCTGGAGTGGTTTCGAGCCGCTGGCCGGAGAGGTACGGCGCCGGGTTCTTCGCGATCCGCTCCAGGACCGTCTGCTGCCCCGATATCACGTGCAGGTGGACGTCGAGTCCTTCCTTGCGCGCCTTCCGCACGGCGCTGATGAGGGCGTCCAACTGAGGGAGGGCGTCGCGCTGCGCAGCCGAGAGGACCGCGAGGACGTTGAGCGGAGGCCGGTAGGAGCGTTCCTTCACGTCATACACGAGGGTGCCGATGCGGGCGAGTGGCCATCGCCGGTCGAGCGCGACGAAGCCCTGCTTCGGGTCGTAGAGGCATTCCCACGGGAGCGCATCGGCCTGGGGTGACACGACGCGGAAGTACACCGGCTGCGGCGGCGACGCCGGTGGCTGGGCGAGTGTGATCTTGAGCGCCTGCTTGACCGGTTCGTGCCGCTGCAGCAGACGCACGAGTTCCTGCCCGCGTGCCTGGGCGTTGGCGCCGTTGAGCTCGCCGATCCGGATCTGCCGTCCCTGGTTCATGCCGTCGACGGCGAAGGGTGCCTTGTTGAGCGCCAGCACCGTCATCTTGCCGACGGCGTCCAGGTTCACGATGATCCTCATCACAGCCCCTTGGTGTGTCGCTGGACGAGGGCTTGGATGTCGGCGAGAGCGCTCGAGGCGCCCGACTCGTACGCTCTCGACGACGCGATCTCGCGAGTCGGAGCCGACAGGTTGCGGAGATCGGCGAACTTCGTTTCGACGAAGCGCGACGACGATGCGACCCATGTCGGTACTTCGTCAACCGACTCGAACGTCCGGGCGAGCAGCCCGGCGTCCGGCGATTCCGACAACGCCGCTTCCGCGAGCGTCTCGCGTGCCTGCTGGCCGGTCTGATCGAGTGGGGGCGTGCCCACGACTTCCCGGACCGATTCGGGCTGGACGTACCCGAACCAGGACGGGTGACTCGGGAAATCCTGCGCTGCCGACGGGTCGGCGAAGAACGCGTGTGCGCGGGCGAGGGCCCTGCTCCCGGGGTCGCGGCGCAGCGAGCTGAACAGCGTCGGCCCCGGCCGTAACTGCCCGAGGCTGTCCGCGACCATTCTCGCCGCCACGTCGATGCCACGCGATTCGGGTGCGGCGATCGACACCAGTGATGCGCCGAGCACGTCGGCGAGCTTCCACAGGTCGTTGCTGTCGACCGCCTCGAACAGCGAACCCCTCATTGGAAGGGCTGGGTCCGCCGCGATCGCGAGAACCGCGCGATCGACGCCTGCGATGCCGGGCGCAGCCACGTGCAGCGCCCGCACGGCGACGCCGCTCAGGGAGTCGACGATCCATTCCGCCCAGAGCAGGCGGGGGTCGTTCGGCTCGAACGGTCGCATGCCCGAGGCGGCTCGCGTCTCCGGCCGCCGGCGGCGTGAGGAGACGGCGCGTTCGTGCGAGAGATGTGCGCGGTTGGGGTCGTGGATCCGGACGATGTCGTCCTGGTCCTTTCGCCCGTTCATCAGCTGCTCGTGCGTCCGAACATCCGGGAAGACGTCGATCGTCACGTCCCGATGTCGGAACGCCGACCGCAAAGCCGCGGTGAACTCCTGCACGTGTTTGGCGCCCCAAAGCGCCTGCCTGGGAGCGTTCACGACCATCGCGACCCGCCAGGTTCGGCCCAGGGACGCGGGGAGCGGGAGGTGGTCGGGCACTCGGAGCACCGGGATGTCGATGAGCTCGGACAGGTTCTCCCATGGCACCGCGCCGAGGTACCCGTAGGGAGGCTGCAACCGGAGCCACAGGATCGTCTCGTGCTTGAGTTCCTCGGCCATGGTGCTGCGAACCGCCTCGACAAGTGCCTGGGGCAGCACGACCCGGTCCGGGATGGTGGGCGAGACCTTCGGCCCGAAGTCCCCGAGCGGATCGGTGCGCGTCCAATAGGTCACGTCGGATTCGCCGGCATACCCGTCCAGCCGGCTCTCCACTGTCGGTGCACTCGCTGAGAGATCGAGACGCACCCGCAGCACTGCGAGCCGCCACCGCCGGATGAGCGCACCGGACATCAGGGCGCCTTCGGTGGTGCCGCAAGGGCGTGGAGCGCCCACCATGTGAACGGATTGTTGATGTCCCCATGGCCGCCGATCGCAGGCTTGCCGTTGACCTGACGCGAGCCGTCCAGGGAGATCACCGTTGTCGTGCCCGTCAGGTTGTAGGCCTTTCCTGGATCGAGCAGGTCGCCGTGCGGGAAGTCAGCCTCCTGTTGCGGTCGATATCCGCCGAGGGCTCCGTATCGGTCGGTGTCGCCCACGGCCGCGATGTCGATCTCGCCCAGTGATCCACCGCGCACTGCCAGGTGGAAGAACTGGTGGAGCGGATAGTCGTGCTTGGATCGCGTCGCGAGCACCGGCTGCTCGACACGTTGCAGCACCACTCGGTATCCGCCGGGGATTTCAGTTCCTATGACCTTCTCCGCGAAGCACCATCGATTCACCGCCGGCTGAAGCAGGAGCATCGATCGGACCTTGCGGTCGAGCCGCGCTGACGCGACGGCGGAGAGGAGCACTCGCGCGCCGAAGGAGTGGCCCACGAGGTGCACTCTGGCATCGGAACCTCGGGCGAGGATCTCCTCGAGCAAAGGGCGCACCCCGATGACGCCGACCTTTCCGGCTCGAGCCTTCATCGTCCAGACGCTGCCGAGCCGGAGCGCGTCGCGCGGGCTGAAGCGGGTGCCACCGGCGGTCTTGGGCGTCTCCGACTCCGCTGACGCGGCGCTCGTCGGTTCGTCGGTCGGGCGGTCGACCGTTTTCACGTCCTCCTCTTCCTCGACGAACGGCTCGTCAGGATTCGAGATCGCACTCCATGCCGACAGCACGGCGGCATTGTCCGGCGGTGCGGATGCGCCGTCATCATCGGGTTCGGACCAGATCGCCGCCCGCATGAGCTCGGCCACGCGTTCTGCGTCGTGGCGCCCGAGCGAGTCGGCCCCGTCGATGAGTTCGATGAACTCCGCGGCCGCCTCGGACGACATCTGGCTGGTGATCTCGGCGAGCATGCGTTCGTCTCGCTCGCGTTCGGCGTCGTCTTCGCCGCCGCCGGCGATCACCGGACCTCGGTCGCGTTTGGGGACGAACCATGTCGACGGCCAGATCACGCCGATCAGCACGGGTCTGTACTGGCCGGGGACAGGGAGATCCAGCTTCCTCCGCTGCTCGATGAAGCCTTCGGCGAAACGCACGTAGGCGGCCAGCGCGTCGGCATACACGTTGTTCCAGCCGTGCGAGAACAGGTAGACGTCGGTTGCCGCGCGAGCTGCCTTCACTGCGAGCTCCGCGGTCTTCGGACTCTGCAGCCGCCCGTTCTTGTCGAACCGCAGAAGATACAGATCTGCGGATGCACCGTTGCCGAGTTGGATCTGGCGAACTGGACCGATCATGGCATATCCGGTCGACGTGAGTCGGCGTTTCCCACCGGCGCCAACCGCCCCCCGTAAGTCAGTGTGACCGAGAAGTGAGAGTTTGTCGACTGCGAGAAGGGCACCCGAAGTGGGGGCGTTCTCGGCATGGGCAGGGCAGCCTGACGCCCATCCGATCGGCAAAGATTGGGTGTACGACAGAGCTCTGGCGGACGCGGAACCAACTCCAGGCCGAATCAACTCGAGCCAGTTGTTCGGTCTTCCGGTCCGGCGCCGACCTCATTCCTCAGCGTCTCTGACGGCCTGATCGCGATGTGTGCCACAGTGGCCGCACGGTGACCAACGGCTGGTAGGAGATCTCGTTCCACTTCGTCGGTACGGCACCATGTGAAGAGAGCCTGCCGCAGCGTCGGCGCCTGACGTAGTACAGACGTTGCCGTTGGCCGTGACGTCCCAGTCGATCGCTACGCTGCGAGACCACGTTCAGGGACCACCCGGAACCGGGTCAGTATCTGCACGGATGCCGCGCACCACCGCCGAGCGCACCGTGATCGTGTACCAGTCGGTCATCCGACCGATTGCATCCGGAGGTGGTCGCCGTGTTCAGTCGGGGCCCGCGAAGCGGGTCCGTATTCATCGTGGTGGCGGGCGTGGTGCTCGCCCTGGTGATGACTTCGACGGCGTGCGGCCTCTCGGCACCGGGAGCCCCGGCAGGGGGCGAGCCGTCGAGCAATGCCGAGTCGTCGCCCGACGCGGGCACGGGCAACGGCGACCCCGGTGGCGGCGACCCCGGTGGCGGCGACCCCGGTGGCGGCGACCCCGGTGGCGGCGGCGCCGAAGCGGTGTCCTACACGTGGGGGCTCCCGACGACGAACACCGGAGTCAGCGGCAACGACGGGCCGGCCTATGGATCGCTGCAGCGGAGCTGCGACGAGGGTCAGGCGTACCTCGACGACCGCGCCCCGGAAGGCTACGGCTTCCGGAGTCCACGGAACGTGGTGATGTTCGTCGCCGCCATCGCGGTGTGCCGCGGAGACCTCGACACCGCGAGGATCTACGCCGCGCACGCGATCGAGGAGTACGGACTCGCGGGACTCTACAACCCGGAGATCCTCCCGCCCTGCGATCCGGCGAGCTGCGACCCCGATAGCGCACCCGAGTGCGAGGTGTACCGATCGGTCATGAGCGTGCTCGACCAGGCACCGCGCGAGGAATACGACTGCCCCGGAGGGAGTCCGCCGGAATACCGTTTCCGGACCGACGCCAACGGAGTCACGTGGGTCGACGACCCGGTGACGCTCGACGTCGACGAGAGCGACCGCGCGGATGTCCCGCCGTCGAGCAGTCCGCCGACGACCGACCCGCCGGAGGATGGCGAGGGCGGTGCAACCGACGTGCCCGCGACCGACTCGGGCGCGCCGCCCGGCGCAGGGAACGAATGAACGAGGGAGTCAGCCATGTCCAGAGTTGCTCATTCAGGTCGACTCGTCGTCGTGATCGGCGGCCTCATCGGTGCCGGGGTGCTGGCCGCCGCCGTGGTCACCGCGGGTCCGGGGTGGTGGTCGCAACCCACGCCGACGCAGGGATCCGCGGCGCCCGAGACGGATGCCCCCGCGTACCGGTGGACCCTGCCGCCTGCCGTGACCACGGGTGCTGCACCGCCGCAGCAACCGGATGGCGCTGACGCCCCGGACCCGGCCCCGGCCCCGATCCCCGACGCGCCCGAGGACTTCTCGGCGGATGCGTTCGACTTGGCCGCGCCCGACACGAGCGTGGAGGGCTCCGGTCGGCCCGGAACAGATCGCGAGGGACAGGCCGCTGAAGGATCGGGCGAGCGCGAGTACCGCTGGGTGCTCGTGTCGGAGAACCCGAACGTGGCGTCCGGGTTCACCACCACCTTCGGCATCCTGATGAGCTGCGTCGGTGGCGGCGAAGCGGTGCGGTCGATCATCGAGCACGACCTCGGGGAGCACTTCATCTTCACGCTCTACTACAGCCCTCGCGAGGTCGTCTACCTGGCTGCCGGTTCGTATCTTTGCGGAACTCCCACCGATGTGCAGGTCGCTCGAGACCTCGCCGACCGTGCGGACGCCACCTGGGGCACCTCGGGGCTGACGGCGACCCATCCGGGAGTCTGCATCCTGTACCGCGCCGTGCGGAGCGTGGTCGATGGGCAGGCCGGGGCGAGCTACACCTGCCCGAGCGGACCGCCGCCGCCCTTCCCCGACGAGGGCACTTACACGGCAGATCTGTACAGCCTGTTCACGGCCTCCGAAGCGGCCGTCACCCCCCTCCCCGGCTCAGGTCCGGAAGGGGATCCAGCGGGACTCTCAGCGGAGGATCCGGCGACGGCCGGTGACGCGGTGATCGTCCTCGAGGCATCCGCGGAACACGTTGACCTCTCGACGGCCGGGCCGGACGCGGAGGAGCAGGCGCCTGCGGGTGCTGAGCCGCCGGAGTCCCCGGCCGAGGGCCAGGCCCTTCCGACGGCCGACGCGCCGGCCCTCCAGCCGGCCGCTGAGGCTCATCCCATCGATCCGGCATCGACCGAGGACGCCGGAGTCCCCGAGCCGGATGCCCCGGCGGAAGCCCCGGCACCGACGGAGCAAGTCGCAGTCCCCGAGCCGGATGCCCCGGCGGATGTCCCGGCGGGGACGGAGGTCCCCACCGATCCGCTCGTCGAGCCTGCGCAGGATCCCGGAGCGTGAACGATGTCCGCGCCAGCCTCTTCACCGGCACCGGCACCGGTGCCGGAACCGGCACCGGCACCCGAGTCCGCAGAGGAAGCGGAGGAAACCCGAAGCGGCCTCGTCCGGACGCTCACGACGATCCTCCTCAACGTCAGCGTCCTGACGGCGCTGCTCGTCTACTTCGGATGGGTCCGCAGCGACCGGATGGCCGCGGAGCTCGGAATCGACGAGTCGATCCTGCGGATGTCGGTCGAGGACTACCTGCTGCGGAGCGTTCGGTCGGTCTTCGTTCCGGTCCTCTTCGTCGGCCTCGCGGCGCTCGCCTGGGTCGGGTTCGACCGCTGGTGGGCGAGCCGCCGCGCACGCGACCCGCACGACCCGATCGCGACGTGGTTCGCTCGCTGGATGTGGGCGATCGCGCTCGGCGTCATCGTCGGAGGGTTCCTGCTCGGGTTCGTCGGACTCGCGTGGACCTTCATCGCCGGTCCGCTCATCGCCGCCGGCGGCCTGCTCCTCGTCGCGTACAGCTTCAGGCTCCGCTCGACGCTCCCCGGCGCGGTCGCGGTCTCATCGACGACCGAGGCGGTGTTCCGCGGCGCGACCGCGCTGCTCGTCGCGGTCGGCGTGTTCTACTCGGCGCACAACTACGCCATCGTCGAGGGGACCAGCCTCGCGGCCGACTACGAACGCGTGGTCGCCGGGCTCCCGGGCGTCGAGGTGGACAGCACGAAGCCGCTCGACCTCACCGCTCCCGGAGTGATCGCCCTCTGCACGTCCGATGGGGAGAACACGAGATACCGCTACACGGGGCTCCGACTGCTGGATCGCACCGGCGAGAACTACTGGTTGGTGTCGGACGGCTGGACTCGTGAATACGGCGCGGTCATGGCGCTCCCGACGGACGGCGACGGGACGCGGTTCACGTTCGTCCGGGATACGGACGGGCAGCGGGACTCGGGTGCGTTCGCACCCTGCGATGGTGAGACCGCGACGGTCGAGTAGCTCACATGCAGAACGGTCGCTGGCGATCTCCGGCCTCCCGCATCGCGCGATCGAGCGAGCGAGTCCCCACGGAGAAGTCCGTGCGGGACACCACGTCCTGCGCGCCTCCTGCTTGATTGCGCCGTTCACCCATCGCTCACAGACGAGCCGATCGAGCCCGGCCCGTAGATCCGCATATCGCGGCTTGATCGGCACCCCGAAGTCGAACTCGCTCCGCCCGACCGACTCGGGCCCGCGTGTGACCTACGCGGTGTCGAGTGACAGCGAGACCTGATGCGGGAAGCGACAGCCGCTGGGGGACGTCGACAACATCCAGTGGTGAAGGGTCGTCGACTTCGTCAGCCCTGCGCGAACCCGGGCCGCTGGGCCGTCCGGCAGGTCGAGACTGGCTGTATGGACGACGATGAAGCCCTCGACGCGTACTCGGCGGCGGTCGTGCGCGTCGCCGAGACCGTGCTGCCGTCGATCGCGGCGGTGAGCGTGCGCACCGCCGCCGGCTCAGGCGCAGGCAGCGCCTCGGTGATCAGCGCCGACGGCCGCCTCCTGACGAGCGCGCACGTGGTCGTCGATGCGTCCGCGGTCGAACTCGCCTTCGCCGACGGCAGCTCGACCGACGCCGAGGTGGTCGGCGTCGACGTGCTCTCCGACCTCGCGGTGCTGCGCGCGACGGGGCCGACGCCGGGTCCGGTGCCGCTCGGCGACGCGACGCGGTTGCGCGTCGGACAGCTCGTCGTGGCCCTCGGCAACCCGCGCGGGCTCGCCGGCAGCGTCACCGCCGGCATCGTCTCAGCACTCGGCCGTTCGCTGCCGACCGGCGCGGGCCGAGTGATCGACGAGGTGATCCAGACGGATGCGGCGCTCAATCCCGGCAGCAGCGGGGGAGCACTCACCGACAGCGCGGGCCGGCTCGTCGGCGTCAACACCGCGGTCGCCGGCTTCGGGCTCGGGCTCGCGGTGCCGATCAACGCCACGACGCTCGGCATCATCGAGAAGCTCACGGCAGACGGGCGCGTGCGTCGGGCGTGGCTGGGCGTGGCCGGGGCGAAGGTGCCGTTGAGCCCCGAGGCCGCCGCACGGGTCGGATCGCCCACCGGCATGCAGGTCATGTCGACGGTCGCAGGCAGCCCGGCCGCATTGGCCGGAGCTCGCAGGGGCGACGTCGTCGTCACGATCGACCGCACCCCCGTGTTCGACCCGACCGGCGTGCAGCGCCTCATGGTCGAAGACGCCATCGGCCGAAGTATGGAGATGACCGTGCTGCGCAACGGTGCGCTCGTCGATCTGGTGCTCGCGCCCGAGGAACTGCCGAGCCGCTGACGCGGCGCTGCTGCGTCCTCGTGCCGCGGTCTTGACCACAGCTCGACACGGTGCCACGCTCGCACTTGTGGGTGGGTACGCCTGCGGTCGGCAGCTCGGGGGGGCGAGCAGATGACGAAACGATTCCTTCACGCGTTCGAACGTCTCGATGACTCGGTCGTCGCGGAGATCCTGACCAACAAGCTCAGCGACGAGTCCTACGAGGGGGTCTGGAGCCGAGTGCGAGACCCGATCTACATCTTCGCGGACCACAACATGGACGGCACGAAGATGACCCACCACGGTGGGACCATCGCCGGCACGGCCACCGGCGTCCCCGTGCAGCTGCTCTTCTGGGGTTCGTGGTGGAACGGCCCGGGGAGCGGCATGAAGGGGGAGATCATCGCCCAGACCCATCGGCTGCTCGCGTCCCGCTACTTCACGCAGCTCGTGCAGTACGGGATCCCGCGAGCGCCGGTCTGGCGCGGCGCGATGACCGTGATCTCGCCGGGCCCGCCCATGAGCGGCAGCGGGACGGAGACGATGCGCGCCACACTCGACATGGTCGACGACCTGCTCGACGACGACGTGTTCCCCGATCCAGACGACGGCCCGCGCATCGCGTTCGTCGTCCTGCTTCCCGACGGCTACGTGGTCACCGACGGCGGTCTCGGCGCGCACTGGCACGACTACGACTTCGACGGGCCGTTCGACTCCGACGAGTACTGGGCAGGCTGGGTGCGGCTCGCCGACGCCGGCGGCTCGGCGCCCGACGAGACCGTGGTCACGGTCGCGCACGAGATCGCCGAGATCGTGACCGATCCCGAGGGCGACGGCTGGCACACCGAGGTCAACAGCGGTGCGAACGAGATCGTCGACGCCGGCCAGTCGCCGCGGCCGGGAAACACACCGTGGACGGCGAACGCCACCGACCAGACCGCCTACACCGACGACGTCAAGCTGCAGGCCTACTGGTCGAATGCGCACGGCCGCACGGTGATCCCCGTCAACGAGGGCTACGCCGCACGGCTGCGCGTGAAGCTCCGCGAGACGTCGCGCCGCACGCTCGGCGAGGGCACGTTCCGGCCTGGCAAGGGCGGGCTCTCCTTCTGCATCGCGGACCGCGACTACTGGTGGAAGACCTCCGCCCTCGATGAGC
This sequence comes from Agromyces sp. NPDC058126, assembly GCF_042884595.1. Taxonomy (NCBI): domain Bacteria; kingdom Bacillati; phylum Actinomycetota; class Actinomycetes; order Micrococcales; family Microbacteriaceae; genus Agromyces; species Agromyces sp. NPDC058126. The sequence continues at coordinate 206,798 of NZ_JBHVTS010000003.1, forward strand.
GGATCCACGTGCGCTTCGACGCGACCGGATTCCGCACCGCGAAGGCCTCCGCGTGGACGATCAACGGGCACGCACTCAGCGCAGCCTCGGGGACGATCACGCTCTCCGTGACAGTTCAGGGCTTCAGCGGAAAGGAGCCCCACGAGTATCCGGCCTCCGTCGTGCTGGGGTACGCGGTCACGTCGAACGGCCTCGACATCACCGTCACGGGGGTCACCGGCGGATTCCCGATCACCGTCGGCTGTGCGATCACGGATGCCGACGTCACGGGCAACGTGCTGTCGCAGCCGACAGCGAGGCCGAGCGTCCTCATCGGCGTCCGCGGGGCTGTCGTGGAGATCGATCCGTCGTACACGCGCCAGTTCGAGGGGTGTCTGAAGGTCTTCCTCCGCCGCTACCAGGAGATGTACAACCCGACGCGCCGTCCACGGCCGGGCGATCCGCCGCCCTTCGACATCGAGCTGATCCGACAGCGGCTGCGCGTCCAGACGCCGCAGGAGGAGTGGGACCGGGTGCGCAGGGTCGCCGATGGAATCACCGCCGCCTTCGCGATGCTGGAGCACGATGAAGCTCGCGAGTACTCGATGTCGCTGCTGCAGGGGTTGCCTACGCTGAGCTCGCCGTTCACCATCGAGGAGCTCGAGGGCGGGTTTGTGCCACTGAAGGTGCACTCGGTCGAGCAGGACGGGATGACAGAGCCGCGGGCCGACTAGACCCGCATGCCGTCGTCCGCAGCCGAGGGCAACTGCACCTTCCACGAGGTGTCGGCCCCGCCCGGCCGCGCGTACACTGAGCGGCGAGCGCCGGGGTCGCGCTCGGGCGGTCGCTGCCGGTTCGTCGGCAGGCCGCCCGGTGCGGTCACCCCGAGCTGCGATCCACCCTTCCCAGGAGGTGCGAGATGACCGACAGGAACTCCAACGCGGGATGCTTCGCCGGAGGCGGCGCAATCTACGGGCTCGGCGTCATCGGCGCCTGGGTGTTCTTCTTCCAGCGGGCCGACGAGTTCTGGCTGTTCATCTGGGCCTTCTTCCAGGGCATCTTCTGGCCCGCCTTCATGGTCTACGAGCTCTTCACGCAACTCGTGAGCTAGCTGTACCGAGTCGGGAGGGGCAGGGGACTCCGTGGCCGTCGTGTCCGATGACAGCGATGGGTCGGAGAAGGGCGCCGAACCGGCCGTACCTGACGAAGCACTCCGAGCTGCGTCCTGAGCCGGGTTCCGGCCGGGCCGCCGCTCGGACCGGCGTGGTTGCCCGCGCATGCGGTGCGGCCGACGCCTCCGTCGGCCGCGCCGAGCGCGGTCAGGGCTTGATGTACGTCTGCCGCTGGATGGCGGGCTCTGGCGGCACCGCCGGCAGCCAGTCGGGCTCATCGTCGATGCCGTCGTGGTCATCGGATGCGTCCTCCGGATTGCTCGCGGGGGCGCTCCGGGGCTGCGGCAACGAGCCGAGCCGGTCGACCTGCTCGGCGAGGGCCTCGAGCACCGAACGCAGCTGCACTTGGGCGACCTTCGCGTAGGTGCGCACGTACTCGATCTCGGGCATCGAGCCATGAGATGCAGCGTCGGGTGCGGCGGCACCCGATCCAGCGTGGGCCTCCTCGGCGCGCGCGGCGCGTTCGAGCACATCGCGGTACTCCTCGCGAGCGGCCAGCACCAGGTCTCGTGCGTACTGCTCGGCGTCGGCGACCGCACGGTCGGCGATCGTCTGCGCCTGCGAGAGCAGATCGACCGCGCCGAGCGTGACCTCCTCGTCGTGCTTCGCCTCGGCGGTGGAGCTCAGTCGCGCGTTCTCGGCGCGCAGCGCGTCGATCTCGCGGCGATCATGCTCTGCCGCGGCGCGTACGGTGTCGATCGCCTCGTTGAGTTCGGCGAGGAACTCATCGATCTCGGAGCGGTCGTACCCGGCCCCGATGTGACGCACCGAGAACTTCGCCGGGTCGGTCTTGGGGAGCCGGGCGATGGCGCGGGCGAGGTCGACCGCAGGCACGGGATCAGGCGCGGTCACCGGGGTCGGAGCGGTGTCGGACCGGAGTTCGTTGTCAGGGTCGGGCGTCATCGTGCACTTCCCAATCGTTCGGCGGGCTGCGCGGACGGCTGCCCATCTCGGATGTCGCGACGAGGGCCGCTCGCACCGCCGTCTTCGAGCGTCGCGAATTGCTCGAAGCGGAGATCACCGGCCTTCAGGCCGGCGCTGCGGAGTTGCGCGAGGGTGTGCCGCACCATGGCGGGGGAGCCGCAGACCATCGCCAGGGAGTCGGGGCGCAGGCCCTCGGCCACCGCGACATCGCCGACCAGCCCCGTGCGTCCGGGGTAGCTCGGGTCGTCGGAGATGACGGGCGTGTAACTGAACCAGGGTCGGCCCGCGAGGCTCTGCAGCAGGCGGTGCTCGTACAGGTTCCACGGCACGCGTGCACCGTGGAAGAGGTGGACGCGGGGGGCTCGGCCGGTCTCCTGCCAGTCGAGGTCGATGCGCTCCAGGTGCGCACGGAGCGGCGCGAACCCGGTGCCCCCGGCGACCATCAGCAGGTCGCGCTCGTGCTCGTCGGAGGTGAGCGTGAGCTCGTTGCCGACGGGCGCCCCGAGGCGCAGCACGTCACCGGCTTTGAGTTTGCGGACGATCGCGCTCGACACCTGACCGCCGGGCACGAGCTGCACGTGGAACTCGAGCGAGCCGTCGGGCCGCGGCGCGTTGGCAATGCTGAGATAGCGCCACAGGCGCGGCGCGTACGTCGTCTCGACCGCGACCGATTGACCGGGTTCGAAGACCAGGGCGGGTTCGGGGCGCACCTGCACGACCGCGAGTTCTATGCCGCGTCGTTCGACGGCGGTGACGTGTCCCTCCCAGAAAGCCGGACTGTCGCCCTCGGACTCCTCGGCGGCCTGCACCATCGCGGTGGCGATGACGCCGTACGCCGCGGCCCAGTCTGCCGCGAGCTCGGGCGTCCACCGCTCGCTAAGGAAGTGCTTCAGCGTCGTGAGCAGCGAGAGGCCGACCGCGTCGTAGTGTCCCGCGACCACCTGGAAGCGCCGGTGATCGCGACCGAGCTGCTGGATGAACGCGGTGACCTCGTCGAGCTGGTCGACGTTCGACACGATGCGTCCCAGCGCGCCGACGAGCCGGTCGCGCTGGGTCGCCATCGACACCGGGAACATCCCCCGCAGTTCGGGGTGGGTGTAGAAGAGGTGCGAGTAGAAGAACAGCGGCACCTCGTCGCCGAGCGACTCGGCGAGCGACCAGCTGTGCTTCAGTGCGGCGGTGTCCACCGCATCACTCCTGCGTCGAGGTGACCTCGACGATGTCGGGTTGCGTCGCCGCGACCGCGCTCACGGTGCGGTCGATGATCTCGGCCGGCACGCCCGCCTCGGTCAGCGCGGTCACGAGGTGCCCCGCGACGGCCGCGAAGTCGTCGGCGGAGATGCCCATGCCGGCGTGCGCCGTGCGCACGTCGCGGCCCTCGTAGACGACCGGCCCGCCCATCACGTGCGAGACGAGCGCGACCTGGTGCCGCTTGAGGCGGACCATCTCGATGCCGTCGAAGTAGCGCACGAGGTCGTCGTCGCCGAGCACCAGCTCGTAGAAGCGGTTGACCACCGCCGTGATCGCCGGGGCACCGCCGACTGCGGCGTAGTCGCTGAGGGCTTCGGGCTCGGTCTGCAGGGTGGAGGAACTCATCGTCGGGTCCAATCGTCGTGCCGATAGGGGGCGCACCCTTCCTAGCAGACGAGGTCTCGCAGAGCCAAGACGAAGGCCCGGATCGGCCTCGCGGAGCCCCGGGCGGACGTGCCGGAACTCGGGATGCGATCTCCCTTTCCGTCGGCGTCGGCTCGGAGTGGGTTGCAGCTGACGGGCGGGCCATCGATGCAGGGAGGCGCGAGATGACCGACAGGAACTCCAACGCGGGATGCTTCTCCGGAGGCGGCGCCATCTACGGGCTCGGCGTCATCGGCGCCTGGGTGTTCAACTTTCAGCAAGCCGACCAGTTCTGGCTGTTCATCTGGGCCTTCTTCCAGGGCATCTTCTGGACCGACTTCATGGTCTACGAGCTCTTCACGCAGCTCGTGAGCTCGGCGAGGAGTTCGGCCCGTCGCGTCACGCCCGGCCGCGCCCCGCGAAGCGGTACCGCTCGTAGACGACGCGCGACGTGAAGGTGCGCGTCTCGACGAGTTCGAGGTCGATCTGCGCCGCGACCGGCGGCAGCAACGGGGTTCCACCGCCGACGACAACCGGGTTGCGGAAGATGCGCAATTCGTCGACGAGTCCCAGCTCGATCGCCTCGGCGGCGAGGCCCGCGCCGCCGATCTCGACGTGCTGGTCGGTTGCGGCGAGCGCGGCCGCGACCTCGTCGGCGAGCGAGCCCTCGGCGAGACGTGCGCTGCCTTCGACGCGGTCGAGCGTGCGACTGAAGACGACCTTGGGCAGTGCGTTCCAGGCGTCGGCGAATTCGGCACCGAGTTCTTCATCGCGAAGCGAGGGATCGTTCTCCCAGGGCAGCATCGTCTCGTAGAGCCTGCGGCCGCACACGACGCCGCCGAGCGTGCGGGTCTCCTCGAGGTGGAAGCGGAACTGCTCCTCGCTCGGCACGGACCAGTCGAACCGCCCGTCGCGGTCGGCGATGTACCCGTCGATCGAGACGCTCATCGAATAGATCAGCATGGTGTGCCCTTCATCGGTGTGTGCCTACATGATGCCGCCGATTCGCGACCGCTGCCATCGAGCGGTCGCCGCTCAGAGCAGTCGGTTCACGGAAGGCGGTTCACGATGAAGCGCCGGCGGTCACCGCGCCGCCGACGGCGAGCGCATCGACCGCGGCGTCGCCGCGCAGGCGGCGCATGATCGCCACCACTTCGTCGACCACCTCGACGGTCAGCGCGCGGCACACGATGCTCGTCGGGCTGATCGCGTCGAGCCCGCCGGCACGGATGCGGATCACGTCCCATCCGACCTCGTGCAGGGCCTCGTCCTTCTCGAGATCGGACGCCGCCTTCAGGCCTGAGTGCGCCCGTCGCGAGCGGCCCGGGTCGTCGTACTCGACGGCGATGCGCAATTGCGGCACGAGGATGTCGGGCCAGACCTCCTGGCGCCCGTAGAACGTGCGGGCGATGCGCACGGCGTTCACCCGGTGATGCAGGCGGATGCGTTCGCCGAGCAGGACACGCAGGCGCTGCTCGGTCGCGGACGTGCGGGTGCGCAGACCGTGGTTCATGTAGGCGAGGCCGGCCTCGCGGGCGGCGCTCGGTCCGGCAGCGTTGCGGCGGCACTTCGGACACCCCGGGCTCGTCAGGGCCTCGCGCGCGGTCGCGGTGTAGCGGTCGTGGCCGCGATCGCAGCGCCAGTCGTACTCGGCGCCGATGCGGGTCTCGACCGCCAGTCGCGCACGCTGTGCGGGCGCCACTCTGCGCAGCAGTTCGCTGCGCGAGCGCTGCGTCTCGTCGATGAGCATGCACAACGGGCAGCCGCGCGAGAGCGTGACCGTGCCCTCGCCTGACGCAGCCCCGTGCCCGCAGCGGAATCTCACGGCGACCATGCGTCGCCTCCCGTGCTCCTCATGCCGATGATCCTGCCCCGCACCACCGACACCGGCGCCGCTGCGGCATCCGCGGTGCACCGCTGTCGGTGCCCGGCACGAGAATGGAGGGATGCGGATCGCGATCGGAACGGCGCCGCGCGGCCGGGTCGCGCTCGTCGACGTCGATGATCCGTCGCACCCGATCGCGGTGCTCGACGCCGACGAGCTGCCCGCCGCGGTCGCCGAGCTCGAGCGGCAGCGCCCCAGATGGGTGTGGAGCGACGCCCGACGCTGGTATCCGGCGCTGCTCGGTGCAGGCGTGCGCGTCGAGCGCTGCCACGACCTCCTGCTCGGCGGGGCGATCGTCGAAGGCTCGGCCGACACGGTCGCGGCTCGTGCGGCCGACGACGAGCCGCGCCCGCGTTGGCTCTCGGCAGCACCCAACCTCGCGAGCCTCGAGGGCGCGATCCCCGTCGCGCCGAGCGCCGCCACGGCGGCCGCACGATCGACCGCGCTGTTCGACTTCCACGAGTTCGCTGATGAGTCGGCCGGGGCCGACACCGAGGCCGCCGCGCAGGCCGCGAGCGTCGTGCCTCCCGGTAGGGCGAGCGGTGACGCCGAGGCATCCGACACGCTCGCCGGCGACGTCACGGTCGACGCCGTCGTCGCCGAGTACCGGCGGCAGCTGCGCCTCGTCGAGGCGAGCGCACGACCGCGCGCGTTGCAGCTCCTGCTCGCCGCCGAGTCGGCGGGGGCGCTCATCGGCGTCGAGCTGCAGGCGGCCGGCCTGCCGTGGGATCGCGGCGTGCACGAGGCCGTGCTCGAACGCGAGCTCGGACCGAAGCCGAAACCCGGGTGGAAGCCCGCCCGCATGGAGGCGCTCGCCCTCGAGGTGCGCGCCGCGCTCGAGCAGCCGACGGTCAACCTCGACTCGCAGGTCGACCTGCTCCGCGCGCTGCGGCGCGCGGGCATTCAGGTCGCCTCGACGGGCAAGTGGGAGCTGCGCGAGCACGATCATCCGGCGATCGAGCCGCTGCTCGCGTACAAGCGGCTCGCGCGGCTCCTCAGCGCGAACGGCTGGTCCTGGCTCGACGAGTGGATCCTCGACGGTCGGTTCCGCCCCGACTACGTGCCGGGCGGTACGGCCACCGGGCGATGGGCGACCTCGGGCGGTGGTGCGCTGCAGCTGCCGAAGAACGTCCGCGCCGCCGTGGTGGCCGACCCCGGATGGAAGCTCGTCGTCGCCGATGCCGCGCAGCTCGAGCCGCGGGTGCTCGCCGGGCTCGCCCGCGACGAGGCGCTCGCGGGCGCCGCGCGCGGCACCGATCTCTACCAGGGCATCGTCGACGCGGGGGTCGTCGAGACGCGCGACCAGGCGAAGGTCGCGATCCTCGGTGCGATGTACGGGGCGACGACCGGCGACAGCGGCCGCCTGGTGCCGCGCCTCGCGCGGGCGTACCCGCGTGCCATGGCGCTCGTCGACCGTGCAGCGGCGGTGGGGGAGCGCGGCGGCCAGGTCACCACGAACCTCGGTCGCTCCTCACCCCTGCCGCCGGCGTCGTGGCGCGAGACCCAGGCACGCGCGAGCGACCCCGAGGCCACGGCCGTCGACGAGCGGCGTGCGCGCTCCGTCGCGCGAGAGTGGGGACGGTTCACCCGCAACTTCGTCGTGCAGGGCAGCGCCGCCGAGTGGGCCCTCTGCTGGATGGCGGCCCTCCGCACCCGGCTCAGCGCGCTTCCGCCGTCGAGCACCCTGGCCCCGCGCTCCGGCCCGGCGTTCGCCGCGGTCCCGCACCTCGTGTACTTCCTCCACGACGAGATCATCGTGCACACGCCCGCCGATCGCGCCGACGAGGTCGCCGCCGCGGTCGCCGACTGCGCTGCGAGCTCGGGGCGTCTGCTCTTCGGCGACTTCCCGGTCGACTTCCCGCTCGACCTCGCGGTGGTCGACAGCTACGCGTTGGCCGAAGGCTGAGCGTCGGCGTCGGGCGCCGCTGCCGCCGACGGGCGTCGGCCGCGTCGGGGGCGCTCGGCGCTCGGCACGAGCTCGAGCGACGGTCCGGATGCCACGGCCACGGCCACGCCCTCGAGCCAGTCGATCGCCGCCCGGGCCCGCGCGGCATCGGCCGCCCGGGCGAGCCCGGCGAGTGCGGCGTCGGAGCCGGAGGTGTCGTCATCGCCCGCCGTGTGCTCGGCCTCAACGAGCCGTGCGCGCCAGCGCTGCGTCTCGGCCGCCACGATCGACGACACGTCCACGCCGGGCAGCGATGCCGCGATCAGCACGCGGTCGACCGTCTCGTCCCACGGGTCGGCGCCCGAGGCATCCTCGCCGCCGAGCCAGGCGTCGGCGGCGGCGCGCCCCACTGCGGTCAGCCGGTGCAGCGGCAGCCCGTCGTCGGTCGCGCCGGCGGCCTCGATGAGCTTCGCCTTGGTCGCACGCTCGAGCGTCGCGTAACTCTGGCCCACGTTGACCTGGCGCCGCCCGCCCGTCCGGGCGGTGAGCGCGCCGTGCAGCTGGAAGCCGTAGGCGGGGCCGGGGATGAGCGATGCCAGCAGTGCCTCACGTACGGCCATCCGCGACTCCTTCAGTGTCGGGCGAATACCTCACCGAGCATAGTGATCCTCGCGCCGCGATGCACCGCACCGGCCGCGACCCTTGTGAACCGCCCTGATCCGGGGCATAATCGGCGATGCGGCGCTTGCCGCGCACAATCGAACATCCGGCCACCCGCCGTTCAGAGGTCGTAGGGGAAGACGCACCTCAGCAGAACGGAGAAGGAGATGGCAGAGACGGTCGCGCGGGCCGCACGCTCCGCGCGGGGTGTGCTGTTCGTGCATTCCTCGCTGCGGGCGCTCTGTCCGCATGTCGAGTGGGCCGCTGGGCGCGCCCTCGGTGCACCCGTGAACTTCGATTGGCAGGAGCAGCCCGTGCTTCGCGGCGCCATGCGCGCGGAGTTCTACTGGGAGGGCGAACCCGGCACCGGCGCGAAGATCGCATCGGCGCTGCGCGGCTGGGAGCAACTGCGCTTCGAGGTGAGCGAAGACCCCACCCCGGGCAACGACGGGGCCCGATGGATGCACACGCCCGAGCTCGGTGTCTACTTCGCGCAGACCGATGCCGCCGGCAACACCGTCATCCCCGAAGACCGCGTCCGCTACGCGCTCGAGGTCGGCGGGCTCGATGCGCTCGAGGTGCACCGCGAACTGCGGCTCGCGCTCGGCCAGGCGTGGGATGACGAACTCGAGCCGTTCCGCCACGCGAGCGACTTCGCCCCCGTCGTCTGGCTGCACCAGGTGGGGTGACGAACCGAGGGCCCGCTGCGGCGCGACGCGGAGGTCGGAAGGGGGATTCCCGGCAGCCGTACGAGTGAAGCAGCGGCCCGACGACGACGAAGGTCCCGGTGCGATTCGCACCGGGACCTTCGTCATGCAGTGGGCGTCAGACCGACCGGAATCCGACGACCGCGTTGTGTCCGCCGAACCCGAACGAGTTCGAGATCGCGACGAGCTCGCCGTCGGCGAGCGCGCGCGGCTCGCGCACCACGTCGAGCGGGATCTCGGGGTCGAGCTCGGTGACGTTGATCGTCGGGGGAGCGGTGCGCTCATGGAGCGCGAGCACCGTGAACATCGCCTCGATCGCGCCCGCGCCTCCGAGCAGGTGCCCGGTCGATGCCTTGGTCGCACTGATCGCGATGTTGTCGAGGTGGTCGCCGAAGACCTCGCGGAGCGCCGTGTACTCGGCGATGTCGCCGACCGGCGTGCTCGTCGCGTGCACGTTCACGTGTGCGACGTCGCCGGGCTCGAGGCCGGCCGCTTCGAGGGTCGCGCGCATCGCACGCGAGGCCCCGAGACCCGTGGGGTCGGGCGCGGTGATGTGGTACGCGTCGCTCGTGACCGCGCCGCCGAGCAGCTCGGCGTAGATTCGGGCGCCACGGGCCTTCGCGTGCTCCTCGGTCTCGACGACGAGCGCAGCCGCGCCCTCGCCCATCACGAAGCCGTCGCGGTTGACGTCGTAGGGGCGGGAGGCCGTCGCGGGGTCGTCGTTGCGCTTCGAGAGCGCCTGCATCGACGCGAACGAGGCGATGGTGATCGGGTGGATCGCCGCCTCGGAGCCGCCGGCGATGACGACGTCGGCCTCGCCCGCCTGCAGCTGGTTGTAGGCGTTGACGAGCGACTCGGTGCTCGACGCGCACGCCGAGACGACGGTGCGGATGCCGGCACGGGCGTGCAGGTCCATGCCGACGGCCGCGCCCGGGCCGTTCGGCATGAGCATCGGCACGGTCATGGGCAGCACGCGACGCGGGCCGCGCTCGCGCAGGGTGTCCCAGGCGTCGAGCAACGTCCAGACGCCGCCGATGCCGGTCGCCCAGTCGACGGCGAGCCGCTCGGGCTCGACCTCGGGGGCGCCCGCGTCGGCCCAGGCCTCGCGGCCGGCGATGAGGGCGAACTGGCTCGAGGGGTCGAGACGCTTCATCTCGTGGCGCTCGAGCACCTCGGAGGCGGCGACCTTGGCGGTCGCGGCGAAGGTCACGGGCAGTTCGAGCTCGGCGACCCAGTCGTGCTCGAGGGCACGGGCACCGGACTCGCCTGCGAGCAGGGCTTTCCAGCTGTCACGAGCGGTGCCGCCGATGGGCGAGGTCGCACCGATACCCGTGATGACGATCTTCTTGGTCATGACGAAAACACTCCGGGGAGGAAGGCGAAGGAAATACGGATCGAGCGGGCCGGGCGATGCCGCGGCCCGCTCGTCGCGGCGACTAGGCCTGGGCCTTGACGATGAAGCTGACGGCGTCACCGACGGTCTTGAGGTTCTTGACCTCTTCGTCGGGGATCTTCACGTCGAACTTCTCTTCGGCGTTGACGACGATGGTCATCATCGAGATCGAGTCGATGTCGAGGTCGTCGGTGAACGACTTGTCCAGCTCAACCGTGTCGGTTGCGATGCCGGTCTCGTCGTTGATGAGCTCGGCCAGGCCGGCAAGCACTTCTTCGGTGGACAATGCCATGGTTCTTCTCCTTGAGGGGTGTCTCGTTTGACCGAGAGACAGTCTAGATGGACAGGGGTCGGCGGTTCAGGGAAGAACCACCACTTGGGCGCCGAACACGAGGCCCGCGCCGAAGCCGATCTGGAGGGCGAGGCCCCCGGAAAGTTCAGGGTGCTCTTCGAGCAGACGGTGCGTCGCGAGCGGGATGGACGCGGCCGAGGTGTTGCCGGTCGTCGCGATGTCGCGGGCGATCACGACGGACTCGGGCAGCTTCAGCTGCTTCGCGAACTCGTCGATGATGCGCATGTTCGCCTGGTGGGGGATGAAGGCGGCGAGGTCGGCGCTCGTGACGCCCGCGGCATCCAGTGCCTGCTTCGCGACCTTCGCCATGTCCCAGACGGCCCAGCGGAAGACCGTCTGGCCCTCCTGGCGCAGCGTCGGCCACTCGGCGGTGCCGTCGCGGTACTCGACGAGCGTGCCGTTCATGCCGACCGCACCCGCCTTGGAGCCGTCGGAGCCCCACACCGTGCGCGCGATCCCGGGCGTGTCGCTCGGGCCGATGACGGCGGCGCCGGCGCCGTCGCCGAGCAGGAACGAGATGCTCCGATCGGTCGGGTCGACGACGTCCGAGAGCTTCTCGGCGCCGATCACGAGCGCGTAGTGCGCGCCACCGGTGCGGATGAGGGCGTCGGCCTGGGCGACCGCGTAGGCGTAGCCCGCGCAGGCGGCGTTGCTGTCGTAGGCCGCGGCGGGGTTCGCACCCACCCGGTCGGCGACGACCGCGGCCATCGACGGGGTCTGCTGCACGTTCGAGATCGTCGCGACGATCACGAGGTCGATGAGCTCGGGCGCGACGCCCGAACGCTCGATCGCCTCCTTCGCCGCGTCGGTCGCGAGGTCGAGTGCCGACACCTCGGCGCCGGCACGGGCGCGGGTGATGATGCCGGTGCGCTGCTGGATCCACTCGTCGGAGGAGTTGATCGGTCCGATCAGGTCGTCGTTCGGCACCGCGTTCGCGCCGCGGGCGGCGCCCAGGGCGTAGATGCGCGTGTACGCGGGTCCGTGCGACTGCTGGAGCGTAGGTCTCGTCATGCTCGGCTTTCTCGTAGTGCGGGGGATCAGGCGGCCTGATCGATGAGGTCGATCGCGGTGGCGAGGTCGTCGGGCGTCTTCACGGCGACGGTCGGCACGCCCTTGAGCGCGCGCTTCGCGAGCCCGACGAGCGCGCCGGCGGGCGCGAGCTCGATGATGCCGGTCACGCCGGCGTCCGCGAAGGACTCCATGCAGCGGTCCCAGCGCACGGGCGAGGAGACCTGCCCGACGAGCAGCTCGAGGAAGGTCGCACCGGATGCCACGCGGCCGCCGTCGCGGTTCGACCACAGCGGCAGCGCGGGGTCGGCAGGGGCGAGGGTCGCGGCGACCTGTGCGAGCCGCTCGACCGCGGGCTGCATGTACCGGGTGTGGAAGGCGCCGGCGACCTGCAGCGGGATGACCCGTGCCCCGGCCGGCGGCTCGGCCTTCAGCTGCTCGAGCGCGTCGAGTGCGCCGGCGACGACGATCTGCCCGCCGCCGTTGAAGTTCGCGGGCTCGAGCCCGAGCTCGGCGAGGCGCGCCAGCAGTTCGGTCTCGTCGGCCCCGATGACGGCGCTCATGCCGGTGGCGACCTGCGCCGCGGCATCCGCCATGGCGCGACCGCGCTCGGCGACGAAGCCGATCGCGTCGGTGTCGCTGAGCACGCCGGCGCCGGCGGCCGCGGTGATCTCGCCGACCGAGTGGCCGGCGATGCCGCCGATGCGCTCGGCGCGGCCGTCGGCGAGCAGACCGCCGAGCGTGAGCAGCCCCGCCGCGACGATGAGCGGCTGCGCGACCGCGGTGTCGCGGATCGTGTCGGCGTCGCTGACGGTGCCGTGCGCGGCCAGGTCGAGGCCCGCGGCGGCGGAGAACGCGTCGAGGCGCTCGGCATAGCCGGGCACGTCGAGCCAGGGGGCGAGGAATCCGGGGGTCTGAGAGCCCTGTCCAGGGCAGACGACGACGATCACCACCCCAGTCTGCCAATCACCGGGCCGCAAGTGGTGTGCACACGCTACAAGCTCTTCGCGAAACCCTTGTGCCGACGACACAGCGGGCCCGGTCGGAACGCGCGCGAACGCATCGGGCGAGGCCCGATCAGGGGCGGCGTGGCGGCGTGCCGTGCTCGTGATCGCTCATCGAACCGATGATGAGCGCCGACTGCAGGATGAGCGCCTCGCGGGCGCCCGTGGCATCCCAGCCGATCACGTCGGATACGCGCTTCAGGCGGTACCGCACCGTGTTCGGGTGCACGAACAGCTCGCGCGCCGTCGCCTCGAGCGAGCGGCCGTTGTCGAGGTAGCTCCACAGCGTGGTGAGCAGCTCGGTCGAGTGCGCGCGCAGCGGACGGTAGATGCGGTGCACGAGGGTCGCACGGGCGAGCGGGTCGCCCGCCAGGGCGCGCTCGGGCAGCAGATCGTCGGCGTGCACCGGCCGCGGGGCGTGGCGCCACGATCGGGCGACGGCGAAGCCCGCGAGGGCGGCCTTCGCGCTCTTCGACGCGTCGACGAGGTTCGGCACCGCGTGCCCGAGCACGAGGTGCCCCGGGCCGAAGTGCGGTTCGAGCTGCGCGGCGATCTCCATGAAGGTCAGCGCCGGCGCGGTGCCGATCGCTTCGTCGGCCTCACGGGCGAGCGGGTCGGCCCGGCCGATGACGAGCACGAGCCGGTTGCCCTGCACGCCGATGAGGACATCGGCGTGCATGTGCCGGGCGGCCCGTCGCACGTGATCGACGTCGAGCTGCTTCGGTGCGGTGCCGACGAGCACCGCGACCTCGCCGTGACCGTGCCAGCCGAGGGCCGCGATGCGGCTCGGCAGCTCGTCGTCGGCCTCGCCCGAGAGGATCGAGTCGACCACGAGCGCCTCGAGCCGCGCATCCCAGAGGCCGCGGGCCTCGGCGGCGCGCGCGTACACGTCGGCCGCCGCGAAGGCGATCTCACGCGAGTAGAGCAGGATCGCCTCGCGGAGCGGCTCGCCGCCGTCCTTGACGCGGTCCTCGACGACCTCGACCGTCACCCTGATGAGCTGCAGCGTCTGCTGCAGGCTCACCGATCGCAGCAGCTCACGTGGAGCCGCGCCGAACACGTCGGCGGCGATCCAGGGCGTCGATCGAGGGTCGTCGAACCACGCGATGAACGAGGAGATGCCGGCCTGGGCGACGAGGCCGACGGCGGAGCGGCGGCTCGGCGGCATGTCGCCGTACCACGGCAACGTGTCTTCGAGTCGTTTGAGCGTCGCGGTCGCGAGCTCGCCCGCGATGGTCCGCAACCACGCGAGCGTCTCCGCCTTCGTCTTCGGCTTCGTCGCCACCTCGTCGCCTGCTAGCTCTCGCCGCCGGCCGATCCGGTCGTGCCGGCGTTCACGTCGTGCAGACGGTACTTCTCGATCGCCTGCGCGGGCAGCGCACGGTCGACCTCGCCGCGCTCGGCGAGCATCTCGAGCGTGCGGACGACCACCGAGGGGCCGTCGATCTTGAAGTAGCGGCGTGCGGCCGGACGCGTGTCGGAGAACCCGAAGTCGTCGGCGCCGAGCGTCGCGAACTGGCCGGGCACGTAAGCACGGATCTGGTCGGGCACGGCGTGCATGTAGTCGGACACGCCGACGAACGGGCCGCGCGCCCCCGCGAGCTTCTGCGTCAGGTATGAGACGCGACGCTCGGCGTCGGGGTTCAGGAAGTTGTGCTCGTCGGCGGCGAGGCCGTCGCGACGCAGCTCCGACCAGCTCGTGACCGACCAGACGTCGGCCGACACGCCCCAGTCCTCGGCGAGGAGCTGCTGCGCCTCGAGGATCCACGGCACGGCGACGCCGGAGGCGAGCAGCTGCGCCTTCGGGCCTGCGGTGTTCGACTCCGAGAGACGGTGGATGCCGCGGAGCAGGCCCTCGGCGTCGACCCCCTCGGGCTCGGCGGGCTGCACGATCGGCTCGTTGTACACGGTGAGGTAGTACATGACGTTCGGGTCGGCGTGGTTGCCGCCGTACATGCGCTCGAGGCCGGCGCGCATAATGTGCCCGATCTCGTAGCCGTAGGCGGGGTCGTACGACACGACCGCGGGGTTCGTCGACGCGAGCAGCGGCGAGTGGCCGTCGGCGTGCTGGAGGCCCTCACCCGTGAGGGTGGTGCGTCCGGCGGTCGCGCCGATGATGAAGCCGCGCGCCATCTGGTCGCCGGCCGCCCACATCGCGTCGCCCGTCCGCTGGAACCCGAACATCGAGTAGAAGACGTAGACCGGGATGAGGGGCTCGCCCTGCGTGGCGTACGAGGTGCCGATGTTCGTGAACGCGGCGAACGCTCCGGCCTCGTTGATGCCGACGTGGACGATCTGACCCTGCGGGCTCTCCTTGTAGGCGAGGAGCAGCTCGCGGTCGACCGAGGTGTAGTGCTGGCCGTTCGGGTTGTAGATCTTCGCGGTCGGGAAGAACGCGTCGATGCCAAAGGTGCGCGCCTCGTCGGGGATGATCGGCACGATGCGGTGGCCGAAGTCCTTCGAGCGGATGAGGTCCTTCAGGAGACGCACGAAGGCCATCGTCGTGGCGATCTCCTGCGTGCCCGAGCCCTTCTTCGCGATCGCGTAGGTCGAGTCGTCGGGCAGGTTGAGCGCGACGTGCTTCGAGCGGCGCTCGGGCACGTAGCCGCCGAGCTCGCGGCGGCGCTCCTGCAGGTACTGGATCGCCTCGTCGTCCTGACCGGGGTGGTAGTAAGGCGGCAGGTACGGGTTCTCCTCGAGCTGCGCGTCGGAGATCGGGATGCGCATCTCGTCGCGGAAGGTCTTGAGGTTGTCGAGCGTCATCTTCTTCATCTGGTGCGTCGCATTGCGCCCCTCGAAGGACTTGCCGAGACCGTACCCCTTGATGGTCTTCGCGAGGATGACCGTGGGCTGGCCCTTGTGCTCGGTCGCCGCCTTGAACGCCGCGTAGATCTTGCGGTAGTCGTGGCCGCCGCGCTTGAGGCCCCAGACCTCGTCGTCGCTGAGGTGCGAGACGAGCTCGAGCGCCCGCGGGTCGCGACCGAAGAAGTTCTCGCGCACGTAGGCGCCCGACTCGGTCTTGTACGTCTGGTAGTCGCCGTCGGGGGTGACGTTCATCAGGTTGCGCAGCGCGCCGTCGTGGTCGCGCGCGAGCAGGTCGTCCCACTCGCGGCCCCAGACGACCTTGATGACGTTCCAGCCGGCGCCGCGGAAGAAGCTCTCGAGCTCCTGGATGATCTTGCCGTTGCCGCGCACCGGGCCGTCGAGGCGCTGCAGGTTGCAGTTGATCACGAAGTTGAGGTTGTCGAGACCCTCGTTCGCGGCGACCTGGAGCTGACCGCGGCTCTCGACCTCGTCCATCTCGCCGTCGCCGAGGAACGCCCAGACCTGCTGGTCGGAGGCGTCCTTGATGCCGCGGTTGGTGAGGTACTTGTTGAGCTGCGCCTGGTAGATCGCGTTGATCGGGCCGAGGCCCATCGAGACGGTCGGGAACTGCCAGAACTCGGGCATGAGGCGCGGGTGCGGGTAGCTCGAGAGGCCGTGCGGGGCACGCGACTTCTCCTGGCGGAAGCCGTCGAGGTCGTCCTGGTCGAAGCGCCCTTCGAGGAACGCGCGGGCGTACATGCCGGGGGAGGCGTGGCCCTGGAAGAAGATCTGGTCGCCGCCGCCGGGGTGGTCCTGGCCGCGGAAGAAGTGGTTGAGTCCGACCTCGTAGAGCGACGCGGCGCCCGCGTAGGTGGAGATGTGGCCGCCGACGGCGATGCCGGGGCGCTGCGCACGGTGCACCAGGATGGCGGCGTTCCAGCGGAGCCAGGCGCGGTAACGGCGCTCGATGTCTTCGTTGCCGGGGAACGCGGGCTCGTTCTCGGGGGCGATCGTGTTCAGGTAGTCGGTCGTCGGCACCATCGGCACGCCGAGGTGGAGCTCCTTCGAGCGCTTGAGCAGGCTGAGCATGATCTCGCGCCCGCGCTGGTGGCCCTTCTCGGCGACGAGGGCGTCAAGGGATTCGGCCCACTCGCTCGTCTCCTCGGGATCGGCGTCCAGCGCCTCGACGGAGTAAGGGTCCTGGTCGTTGACAGTCACACTCGACCTTTCTCTACGGCAGATCTACGGCGCGCGGGGTGCTGCGCGCACGACGAACGGCCGGGTTTCGACCGATCACACTTGGCCATACTAGTGACATTCGCACAACGTTTCGGCTCGGTCGGCTGTGGCTTCGCTCAGCCTTCCCACAAAGCAGAGAAGAGATCGGATGCCGCTGCAGATCGGTGCCCCCGCCCCCGACTTCGAACTCGTCGACCACCTCGGCCGCACCGCGCGGCTGGCCGAGCTCCGGGCCGAGAAATCGGTCGTGCTCGTCTTCTTCCCGCTGGCCTTCTCGCGCACCTGCCAGGGGGAGCTCGGCGCGCTGCGCGACGACTTCGCGATGTTCGAGGACGCGGGCGTGCGCCTGGTCGGCATCTCGGTCGACTCGAAGTTCGCGCTGCGCGCCTGGGCCGAGGAGCAGGGCTACGGCTTCCCGCTGCTCGCCGATTTCTGGCCGCACGGCGAGGTCGCGAGGGCGTACGACGCGTTCGTCGAGGACCGCGGCTACGCGGCCCGCGCGACCTTCGTGATCGACGAGGCGGGCGTGATCCGTGCGGCCTTCGCGACGCCGGCCGGCGAGCCGCGCACGATCGAGCAGTACCGCGCGGCGCTCGAGCTGCTGCGCGCAGGCTGAGCGCGCCGTCCGCGATAGCATTGCGGATGCGTCGCACATGCGCGACGGGCCTTTAGCTCAGTTGGTAGAGCGCCACGTTTACACCGTGGATGTCGTCGGTTCGAGCCCGGCAGGGCCCACCCATTCCGTCCCGAGCTGACGCTCCATCGTCGCGGTCGCGTCAGGCTGGGTGCGTGGCGATGAGGGCCCTCGCGTTGTCGAGGTAACCGGCCGCGGCCTCGGGGTCGACGCGCACCGATGCGAAGGCCGAGATGACGAGCCCCGTGCAGATGTCGGCGAGCAGATCCTGAGAATCGCGAGTCGCGCCGGCGGCGCGCGCTCGCACGCCGTTGCCGAACGCCGCGCGGAGCTCCGCCCGGTACGAGGCGATCGTGCGCGCGACGGCGTCGTCGTGCCCGATGGGGGAGGCGGAGGCGTTGACGAGGAGACACCCACTCGTTGCCGGCAGCGTGCCGTGCCGGGTCAGCGCCCCGCGCAGGCCCGTCAGGTACTCCTCGAGCGCGGTCGGGGCGACGGGGTCGACGGTCAGCGGCGCGAGCCGGGGGCGGATCACCTCGTCGAGGTAGCTGTCGACGGCTGCGTCGAACAGGCCCCGCTTCGAGCCGAACGCGTGGTAGATGCTCGACCGGCTGAGTCCGGTGACACGCTCGAGCTCGGGCAGCGCCGCGCTCTCGAAGCCGTGCTCCCAGAACACCGCCCGCGCAGCGCGCACGACGTCGCCCGTGTCGAACGTCTGCGTGCGTCCCATCGGTGACTCCATCTCGATTTGCGTACCGGTCGGTCCAGTATATATTGGATCGAACGGTACAGTAATCATCCTCGGCACCCTGCCGCTTCGAAAGGACTCCCCATATGGTCATCGCGGGACTCGTGCTCGCCGGCATCGCGGCGCTCGTGCACGTCTTCATCTTCTATCTCGAGTCCATCGCCTGGACGAGCAAGCGGGCCCGGAGCATCTTCGGCACCGGCACGGTCGAACAGGCCGCCGTGCAGAAGGAGCTCGCGTTCAACCAGGGGTTCTACAACCTCTTCTTGGCGGTCGCAGTCGTGCTCGGCATCGTGTTCTTCGCCATCGGCGATGCGACGATCGGCGCGACCCTCGTCTTCACCGGCGCGGGCTCCATGGTCGCCGCGAGCCTCGTCCTGCTCCTCTCGAGCCCCGACAAGGCGGGCGCCGCGCTCAAGCAGGGCGTCGTCCCCGCACTCGCCGTCGTCGCGCTCGCGATCGGACTCGCACTCTGACGCGAGCCGGCCACCCGATCGATTCCGACTTCCCGACACCCCACCCTGCCCCGCAGCACTCGCAGAGAAGAGCCATGAGCAACACCACCAGCACGCAGATCCATCTCGCCCGCCGCCCGCAGGGCTGGCCGACGCACGACGACTTCCGCACGGTCACCGTCGTGCACCCCGAGCTCGCGCCGGGGGAGGTGCGCGTGGCCAACGAGTTCGTCTCCGTCGACCCGTACATGCGCGGGCGGATGAACGACGTGCGCAGCTACGTCGCCCCCTACGCACTGGGCGAGGTGATCGCCGGCGGCGCGATCGGTCGCGTGGTCGCCTCGGCCGCCGAGCAGCTGCCCGTGGGCACCGTGGTGCTGCACCAGCACGGGTGGGCCGATACCGTCCAGGCGCCGGCCGGATCCTTCCGCGCGGTGCCCGAGGTGCCCGGCGTGCCGTCGTCGCTCCGGCTCCACATCCTCGGAATGACCGGGCTGACGGCCTACGTCGGGCTGACCGCCATCGCCGGTCTGCGCGAGGGCGACACGGTCTTCGTCTCGGGTGCCGCCGGAGCCGTCGGCACCGCCGTCGGACAGATCGCGAAGCTCCTCGGCGCGAAGCGGGTGATCGGATCGGCCGGCACCGCGGAGAAGGCGGCACTGCTCACCGAGAAGTACGGCTACGACGCGGCGTTCGTCTACAGGGATGCTCCGGTGCGCGAGCAGCTCGCCGCACTGGCGCCCGAGGGGGTCGACGTCTTCTTCGACAACGTCGGCGGCGACCACCTCGAGGCGGCGCTCGACGTGATGAACGACGGCGGGCGGCTCGCGCTCTGCGGCGCCATCGCCGGCTACAACACCACCGAGCGGGTGCCGGGACCCGACAACCTCGCGAACATCATCACCCGCGGCCTCAGCGTCACCGGGTTCACGCTCGCGGCGTACCTCCACCTGGCGCCCGAGTTCACCGAACGGATGACGGGCTGGTTCGCCGAGGGCCTCATCGCGTACGACGAGACCGTCGTCGACGGCATCGAGCACACGGTCGAGGCGTTCCTCGCGATGATGCGCGGCGCCAACACGGGCAAGATGCTCGTGCGCGTCGGCGGCGCACCCGCCTGACGAGACGACGCCGACCGGCGGTCGGGCCGCTCGTCGCCACGGGGGCCCGACGCTAGGCTGGACGGGTGCCCCAGCAACTCGCCGATGTCCTCGCCGTCACCGAACGACTGTGGCCGGCGTCGGGTACCGAGCCGTGGGATGCCTCGGGGCTCGTCTCCGGGGCGATGGACGCCCCGGTTCATCGCATCCTCCTCGCGGTCGACGCCGTCGCGGCCACCGTCGACGAGGCCGTCGAGCAGGGCGCCGATCTGCTGATCGCGCACCACCCGCTGCTCCTCCGCGGCGTCACGAGCATCGCCGAAGACCGCTACAAGGGTGCGCTGCTCGCGAAGCTCATCCGTGGCGGCAGCGCGCTGCTCGCGGCGCACACGAACGCCGACGTCGTCGCGACCGGCACCTCCGCGGTGCTCGCCGAACGGCTCGGGCTCGTCGAGACGCAGCCGATCGAGGCATCCGACGACGGCGTCACCGGCATCGGCCGAGTGGGCCGGTTCGCCGAGCCGACCACCCTCGGCCGGCTCGCCCGCCACCTCGCCGAGGTGCTGCCGCCGACCGCGACCGGCGTCCGCGTCGCGGGCGGCTTCGACGACCCCGTCGAGACCGTCGCCGTGTGCGGCGGCGCCGGCGACTCGCTGCTCGGCCACCCGCTCGTGCGCGCTGCCGACGTCTACGTCACCGCCGACCTCCGCCACCACCCCGCCTCCGAGGCGCGCGAGCAGGCCCTCCTCGGCGGCGGCCCGGCCCTCGTCGACGTCTCGCACTGGGCGAGCGAATGGCTCTGGCTCGACACCGCCGCCGCGGAGCTGCGCGCGGCGCTGCCCGGCGTCGAGGTCGCCGTGAGCGAGATCCGCACCGACCCCTGGGATTTCCAGGTCGTGCAATGATGACTTCCACCCCGACCCCCACGAGGAGCAACACGTGAAGGCCAGCCCCGCCGAGCAGCAGGAACTCCTGCGCCTGCAGTCGATCGACACCCGGATCGCGCAGCTCGCGCATCGTCTCGGCGCACTGCCGCAGACCGCCCCGCTGGCCGAACTCGCACAGCGCGACGCCGACGTGCGCGGTACCCGCGCCGAGGCGATCGGCACCCTCGAAGACGCGAAGGCCGAACTCGCGCGCCTCGAGTCCGACGTCGCGCTCGTCGAGGCGCGGATGGCCCGCGACAGCGAGCGGCTCCAGCACACCTCCTCGGTGAAGGACGTCACCGCCCTCGAGGCCGAGCTCGCGTCGCTCGCGAAGCGCCGCTCCGACCTCGAGGACCAGGAGCTCGTCGTCATGGAGCGCGTCGAGGAGGCCGAGGTGGCCGTCTCGAGCATCGACCTCCAGCGCGCGGCGATCGTCACCGAAGTGGCCGCACTCGAAGCCGAGCGCGACGAGGCAGCGGGCACGCTCACGGTCGAGCGCGAGCAGACCGTACGCGACCGCGAGGTCGTCGCTGCGGGGGTCCCGGCCGAGCTGCTCGCCTTCTACGAGCAGCGTCGCACCAAGGGCGCCGGCGTCGGTGCGGCCCTGCTGAGCCAGCGCACCTGCGGCGGCTGCACGATGACACTCACCGGGTCCGATCTCGAGGCGGTGCGCCGCGCCGCGCCCGACGAGGTGCTGCAGTGCCCCGAGTGCGACCGCATCCTCGTGCGTACCGACGAGTCGGGTCTCTGACGCTAGACTTCAGGGGCGAGTGGGTCGGCAAGACGGTCGCGTCGCACGGTCTCGATCGTGCGCCGAGGAACGTCCGGGCTCCACAGGGCAGGACGGTGGGTAACACCCACCCGGGGCAACCCGCGAGACAGTGCCACAGAAAGCAGACCGCCCGGTGCGCAAGCGCCGGGTAAGGGTGAAACGGTGGGGTAAGAGCCCACCAGCGGTCGCGGTGACGCGATCGGCTCGGTAAACCTCGTCCGGAGCAAGGCCAGACAGGAGACCATGGGGCTGCCCGCCCCGTCTCCGGGTAGGCCGCTGGAGGGTCACGGCAACGTGCCCCCGAGAGAGATGGCCGTCCAGCCGGTGTCGCGCAAGCGCCCGGTGAACAGAACCCGGCGTATCAGCCGGCCCGCTCGCACCCCTCCGCACGCCGAGGGGTACCATCCCGTGTCCGGCGGGCATATCCGCATTCGTGCTGCGTCGATGGCCGCCGCGGCCGACCATGGCTAGACTCCGCGTCCATGGACATGCTGAAGGGCGATCAGATCGCCGCGGCCGACTTGACCGACTGGCGCAAGCTGGCCCAGGGGCTGCATGCCCGGTTCGTGGTCGACGACTTCAGCTCCGGCGCACGGTTCGTCGTCGCGGTGGGCGAGGCGGGCGACGCCCTCGGCCACCACCCGCGCGTGTCGATCGGCGACGGACACGTCGATCTCGAGTTGGTCAGCGACGACGCCGTCTACCGCGACGACGAGGGCACCGAACACCTCGTCGAATGGGTGACCCGGCAGGACGTCGAGCTCGCGCGACGGATCACCGAGATCGCCGCGGACCACGGGGTCGCCGCCGACCCGGCCTCGGTCAGCGAGATCGAGCTCGGTCTCGACACGTCCCGCTCGGCGACGATCGCTCCGGTGTGGGCCGCACTGCTGACCGGGAGTGCCGAGTCGCAGGGACGGGGGTCTCCCAGCGACGAGATCCGAGACGCCACGGGACGGGTGCCGAACCTCTGGTTCGGTGACGGCGACGGTGACGGCGACGAGCACCGGACTCCGCGTCAGCGGTTCCATCTCGAGGTCTACGTGGCGCCCGAGGTCTCCGAGCAACGGATCGCCGCCGCGGTCGCCGCGGGTGGGACGGTCGTCGACGACCGCGATGCGCCCTCGCTGACGGTGATCGCCGATCAGGACGGCAACACCGGAGTCGTCTGCGTCGACGTGTCCGCTGCGCAGCGGCCGTGAGTCGCCGACTCCGGCGAGCAGAACCGCGGGGCTCGGCTCGGCTCGGCTCGCCTCGGCTTGCTTGCCCCTATTTCGCCGCGAGCGACGCGGCGCCGAGGATTCCCGCGTTGTTGCGGTGCACCGCCGGCACGATCGGGGTCTTCAGCTCGAGCAGCGGCAGGAACTGCTCGTGGTGCTTCGAGACGCCGCCTCCGATGACGAACAGGTCGGGGGAGAAGATGAACTCGACGTGGGCGTAGAAGCGCTGCAGCCGCTCGGACCACTGCGCCCAGTCGAGCCCCTCGCGCTCCATGGCCGAATAGGCGGCGCGCTTCTCGGCTTCGGTCCCGTCGAGCTCGATGTGGCCGAGCTCGGTGTTCGGCACGAGCACGCCATCGTAGAGGAACGCCGAGCCGATGCCGGTGCCGAGCGTGGTGAGGATCACGAGCCCGTCGGCGTCGACCGCCGCGCCGTAGCGCGATTCGGCGTAGCCGGCGGCATCCGCGTCGTTGATGAAGTGGATCTCGCGGCCGAACGTCTGCTCGAAGAGCTCTTCGGCGGGCAGGCCGATCCACTCGCGCGAGATGTTCGCGGCCGAGAGCGTGCGCCCGCGCTTCACGATCGCGGGGAAGCAGACGCCGAGGGGGAGCGAGTCGTCGAAGTCGGCGGAGAGGCGTCCGAGCAGCTCTTCGGTCGCCGCGAGGATGTCGTCGGGGCGGCCGCCCTCGGGCGTCTTCACCTTGATGCGGTCGGAGACCAGCTCGCCCGAGCCGAGGTCGACGACGGCGCCCTTGATGCCCGTGCCGCCGATGTCGATGCCGATCGCGAGTTCCGTGCTCATGCGTTTCACATTAGCCCGAGCACGCGCGGCGGCCGTCGAGGCTCAGGGGAGCGTGAGGATCTCGGCGCCCCGCTCGGTGACGACGAGCGTGTGCTCGAACTGGGCGGTGAGCGAGCGGTCGCGGGTGACGACCGTCCAGTCGTCGTCCCAGACGTCCCACTCGATCGTGCCGAGGGTGAGCATCGGCTCGATCGTGAAGACCATGCCGGGCTCGATCACGGTCGTCGCGCTCGGATCGTCGAAGTGGGGGATCACGAGCCCGGTGTGGAACGCGCGCCCCACGCCGTGGCCGGTGTAGTCGCGCACCACGCCGTAGCCGAACCGCTTCGCGTACGCCTCGATCGCGCGTCCGATGACGTTCACCTGGCGACCCGGGGCGACGGCGCGGATGCCACGCGCGAGCGCCTCGCGCGTGCGCTCGACGAGGAGCGCCGGCTCGCTGTCGGCTCCGCCCGCCTCGCCGACGAGGAAGGTGTGGTTGAGGTCGCCGTGCATGCCGTCGAGGTAGGCGGTGACGTCGATGTTCACGAGGTCGCCGTCGGCGAGCGCGGTGTCGTCGGGGATGCCGTGGCAGATGACCTCGTTGACGGAGGTGCAGCTCGACTTCGGATAGCCCCGGTAGCCGAGCGTCGACGGGTAGGCGCCGTGCGCGACGACGTACTCGTGCGCGATGCGGTCGAGCTCGTCGGTCGTGACGCCGGGCCGGATCGCCGCGGCCGCGGCCTCGATCGCGCCGGCGGCGACGCGCCCGGCCGCGCGGATGCGCTCGACCTCGTCGGGCGTGTAGCGGTCGCCGTCGAGATTCGCGGCAGGGGCCGCGCGACCGACGTACTCGGGTCGGGCGATCGACGCCGGGACGGGGCGATTCGGTGACAGTCGGCCGGGGATCAGGTGGCCGGAGGCATCCTTGGGCATAGGATCAGCCTATGGCCGAGGACATCGAGCACCGGTACTGGTACAACCTCAAGACCGGCGAGGTCGAGCACGGATTCGTCTCGCCGTCGGTCGATCGGGTCGGCCCGTTCGAGACGCACGCGGAGGCCGAGCGGGCGCTCGAGATCCTGCGTGCGAACAGCGCCAAGTGGGCCGAGGAGGACGCCCAGGAGAGCTGAGCGGCGGCCGCGCCGCCGGGCGCTACTCGTACGAGTGCTCGGCGTTGGGGTAGCTGCCCGACTCGACGTCGTCGCGCCACGCCTTGGCGGCGTTCGCGAGGATGCCCGAGAGGTCGGCGTACTGCTTGACGAACTTCGGCACGCGCCCGATCGTGAGGCCCGCCCAGTCCGTCCAGACGAGCAGCTGACCATCGGTGTGCGGGCCTGCGCCGACGCTGATCGTGGGGATGTCGAGCAGCTCGGTGACCTGACGCGCCGCGTCGGCGGGCACCATCTCGAGCACGACGGCGAACGCGCCCGCGTCCTGCACGGCCTTCGCATCGGCGAGGAGCTGCTTGACGCCCTCGCCGCGCCCCTGGATGACGTGGCCGCCGAGGCCGTGCTCGCTCTGCGGGGTGTAGCCGATGTGCGCCATCACCGGGATGCCTGCGCCGACGATGCGGCGGATCTGCTTGTGGCTGCGCTCACCGCCCTCGAGCTTGACGGCGTGGGCGCCGGTCTCCTTCATGAAGCGCACCGCGGTGTGCAGTGCGTCCTCGGGGCCGTTCTCGTACGAGCCGAACGGCATGTCCGCGATGACGAACGCGCGCCGCACGGCGCCGGCGACGGCGCGGGTCAGCGGGATCAGGTCGTCGACGGTGACCGGGAGCGTCGTCTCGTAGCCGAGCACGTTGTTGCCGGCCGAGTCGCCGACGAGGAGGAAGTCGATGCCGGCCTCGTCGAAGATGCGGGCCGTGAGCTGGTCGTAGCTCGTGAGCCCCGTGATCTTGATGCCGTCGCGCTTCGCGTTCTGGAAATGCCGCGTGCGCACCCGCTTCGGGGCACCCGGCGTCGGCGCGCCCCCGTACGGGTTCTGCTCGACCGGCTGGTCGTCGGATGCTGCGGTCTGGGGCTCGCCTGACATGTCGCCATCCTCGCACACGCCGGTGAGGCATCCGCCCACGGAACGTCGCGGTGAAGGGAGTGCGAGCCAGTACTCTGGATGATGCGAGAGAGGGTGTGGATGGATAAGCAGCGTGACTTCGTTCTTCGCACGATCGAGGAGCGGGGCGTCAAGTTCGTCAGGCTCTGGTTCACCGACGTCGTCGGCACCCTGAAGTCGGTCGCGATCGCACCGGCCGAGGTCGAGGGCGCCTTCACCGAGGGCATCGGCTTCGACGGCTCCGCCATCGAGGGGCTCAGCCGCACCTTCGAGTCCGACCTCCTGGCCTATCCCGACCCGTCGACCTTCCAGACGCTCCCGTGGCGCGGCGACATCGACCCGACCGGGCGCATGTTCTGCGACATCACGACCCCCGACGGCGAGCCGGCCGTCGCCGATCCCCGCAACGTGCTCAAGCGCACGCTCGAGCGGGCGGCCGATCGCGGCTTCACGTTCTACACGCACCCCGAGATCGAGTTCTACCTGCTGCGCTCGTCGAAGTTCGGCGAAGACGGACCCATCCCCGTCGACTCGGCCGGCTACTTCGACAACGTGCCGGGCGGTACCGCGCACGACTTCCGTCGTCGTTCGGTGCGCATGCTCGAAGACCTCGGCATCTCGGTCGAGTTCAGCCACCACGAGGCGGGTCCCGGCCAGAACGAGATCGACCTCCGCTACGCCGACGCGCTGACGACGGCCGACAACATCATGACCTTCCGCACGGTCGTGAAGGAGGTGGCGATCGAGCAGGGCGTCTACGCGACGTTCATGCCGAAGCCGTTCTCGCAGTACCCGGGTTCGGGCATGCACACCCACCTGTCGCTCTTCGAGGGCGACACCAACGCCTTCTACGAGCCCGGCGCGCAGTACCAGCTCTCGAAGATCGGCCGCCACTTCATCGCCGGCCTGCTGCGGCACGCGAACGAGATCTCGGCCGTGACGAACCAGTTCGTGAACTCGTACAAGCGCCTCTGGGGCGGCGACGAGGCCCCGAGCTTCATCTGCTGGGGCCACAACAACCGCTCGGCGCTCGTGCGGGTGCCGCTCTACAAGCCCAACAAGGGCCAGAGCGCCCGCGTCGAGTACCGCGCCATCGACTCGGCGGCCAACCCCTACCTCGCCTTCTCGCTGCTGCTCGCGGCCGGCATGAAGGGCATCGAGGAGGGCTACGAGCTGCCGCCCGAGGCCGAGGACGACGTGTGGGCCCTCACCGACAGCGAACGACGTGCCCTCGGGTACAACCCGCTGCCGGCGAGCCTCGACCATGCGATCGAGTACATGGAGGGCTCGGAGCTCGTCGCCGAGACACTCGGCGAGCAGGTCTACAACTACGTGCTCGCGAACAAGCGGGCCGAATGGCGCGACTACCGTTCGCAGGTCACGCCGTTCGAGTTGCAGCGCAACCTCGAGATCCTCTGACCGCGACGTGTCTCGACAGGCTCCGACGCTCGGTCGGCTCGCGCGGGCGGGCTTCGATGATCTCGATCGGGCGGCGGCCGGCCTGAGCCGACTCGCCGAGGCGACGGGTCTCGACGGCGAAGCACTGCTCGAGGCGCTCGGCGCCGCGGCCGACCCCGACTCGGCCCTCGCCGAGCTCGAACGCCTCCACGATCGCGCCCCCACTGAAGTCGTCGCGGTGCTCGCCGAGCCCGCGGCGGCCGACCGGCTGGCACGGCTCGTGGGCGCCTCCCGCGGGCTCGCCGACTTCCTGAGCCGCCACCCCGCCGACATCGACCTGCTGCGCGCGCTGCCGATGCCGCCGCCCTCGTCCGCCGAGGCCCGCACCCTCCTCCTCGCCGCGGTCGACGAGTTGTCGGGCGCCGTCGCCGACGATCCCGACACGATCGCCGCCGCGATCCGCGCGCGCTACCGTCGGCTCCTCGCGGGCGTCGCGGTCTACGACCTCACGCGCCACGACGCGGTCGACGTCGTCGACGTCGTGGCCGCCGGTCTCGCCGACCTCGCGGGTGCGGCCCTCGACGCGGCGGTCGCCGGCGCACGTCGCATCGTGTCGCGCGCGGAGGGCGCGCCCGCCTCGCCCGGAAGGTATCCCGCAGCCGAGGTGGCCGCGACGCGGCTCGCGATCATCGGCATGGGCAAGGCCGGCGCCCGTGAACTGAACTACGTCAGCGACGTCGACGTGATCTTCGTCGCCGAGTCGGGCGACGAAGCGGTCGTGCCGACCCCGCGCGCCGTCGAGATCGCCACCCGTCTGGCCATGGTGGCGATGCGCCTCATCGGCGAGCACGGCATCGAGCCGCCGCTCTGGGAGGTCGACCCGAACCTGCGCCCCGAGGGCAAGGACGGGGCGCTCGTGCGCACCCTCGACTCGCACCTCCAGTACTACGAGCGCTGGGCGAAGAGCTGGGAGTTCCAGGCCCTGCTGAAGGCCCGCCCGCTCGCCGGCGATCTCGAGCTCGGCGCACGCTATGCGGCGGGCGTCGCGCCCATGGTCTGGTCGAGCTCGAGCCGCGAGGGCTTCGTCGAGTCGGTGCAGCGCATGCGCGAGCGGGTCACCGAGCACATCCCTGCCGACGAGGTCGACGTGCAGGTGAAGCTCGGCCCCGGGGGGCTCCGCGACATCGAGTTCACAGTGCAGCTGCTGCAGCTCGTGCACGGCGCGAGCGACGACTCGATCCGCCAGGGCGGCACCCTGCGCGCGCTCACCGCGCTGGCCGACGGCGGCTACGTCGGTCGTGAGGAGGCGGGGGAGTTCTCGCGCGACTATCGCGTGCTCCGGGTGCTCGAGCACCGACTGCAGCTCGAGCGCCTGCGCCGCACCCACCTCATGCCCCGCGACGCCGATCGGCTGCGCGTGCTCGCCAGGGCCTCGGGCCTCGGCCGCGACGCCGCCGAGCTCACGAGGGTCTGGCAGTCGACCAGGCAGCGCGTGCGCGGGCTCCACCAGCGGCTCTTCTACCGCCCGCTCCTCTCCGCGGTCGCGGCGCTGCCCGCGTCGGGCCTCGAGCTCACGAGCGCGCAGGCCGAGGCCCGCCTCGCCGCGATCGGGTTCCGCGATCCGCGCGGGGCGCTCGCGCACATCGCCGCCCTGACCTCGGGGCTCTCGCGTCGCGCGACGATCCAGCGGCACCTCATGCCCGTGCTGATCTCCTGGTTCGCCGAGGGCACCGATCCCGACTTCGGACTGCTCTCGTTCCGGCGCCTGAGCGACACGCTCGGCACGACGCACTGGTACCTCCGGCTCCTGCGCGACTCCTCGGACGCCGCGCTCCGCCTCACCCGCGTGCTCTCGGGCTCGCGCTATGCGGCCGAACTCCTTGAGCGCGCCCCCGAAGCGGTCGCCTGGCTCGAAGACGTCGAGGAGCTGCGGCCGCGCTCGCTCGCGGCCCTGCAGGACGAGACCAGCGCTGTGCTCCGGCGCCATGGCGAGACCGACGATGCGGCAAAGATCTTCCGCGCCATCCGGCGTCGCGAGATGCTGCGTCTCGCCCTCGCGGGCATCCTCGACGTCTGCACCGTCGAAGAGCTGGGCCACGGACTCAGCGACCTCACCGAGAACCACATCGCCGCGCTCGTGTCCGCGATCCGCGGCGACGAGCCCGACGGCATCGAGTTCGCCGTGATCGGCATGGGGCGGTTCGGCGGGCGCGAGCTCGGCATCGGCTCCGACGCCGACATCATCTACGTGTACCGCTCGCAGGGGGCCGAAGCCGACGCCGCGCACTCGCGCGCCCTCCGCATCGTGAGCGAGCTCGTGCGCCTCTCCGAGGACGCGCGGCTGCCCTTCGACCTCGATGCCGACCTCCGGCCCGAGGGGCGCAACGGCGTGGTCGCCCGCTCGCTCGACGCCTATCGCGCCTACTACTCCCGCTGGTCGCTGACGTGGGAGGCGCAGGCGCTCCTGCGCGCCCGCGGCGTCGCCGGCGACGCGGCGCTCGTCGCCGACTTCACCGAGCTGGCCGACACCGTGCGCTACCCGCGCGAGATCGCCGAGCAGGCGGTGCGCGAGGTCAAGCGCATCAAGGCCCGCGTCGAGAACGAGCGCCTGCCGCAGGGCGCCGACCCCACCCGTCACCTGAAGCTCGGACGGGGTTCGATCTCCGACGTCGAGTGGTTCGTGCAGCTCGTGCAGTTGCAGCACGCCGCCGAGATCACCGCGCTCCGCACGACGTCGACGCTCGGGGCCCTCGAGGCCGCGACCGAGGCGGGGCTCGTCGAGTCCGACGACGCCGAGACGCTGCGGGCCGCGTGGGTGTTCGCCTCGCGCGCCCGATCGGCGTTGACGCTCTGGCTCGACCGCACGACCGACGTGCTGCCCGTCGAGCGCTCGCAGCTCGAGGGCGTCGCCCGCATCATGGGATATCCCGCCGGTTCGGCCACCCAGCTCGAGCACGACTACCTGCAGCTCACGCGCCGTGCCCGTGCCGTGTTCGATCGAGGCTTCTACGGTCTCGAGCCGAAGCGCGAACCCACCGTCTGACCCTCGCCACGAGCGTCGGTGCGGATGCCACGGGGCCGACCCCGTGGCTTCCGCGACCCCCATTGGCTCGCCGAGCCCGATCGCCCCGAGAAGGGGTCGTGCACGCCGAACGGCCCGTCGATAGGCTCGCAGCAAATGTCAGACATCACCGGTGCCATCGCCCTCGTCATCTCCATCGCCGCATTCGGATTCACGCTGCTCTCCTTCGCCCTGCAACGGGCGAAGGACCGCCGAGACCTCTTCCTCAGCATGCATCGGGCACTCATCGAACCCGACCTGCAGGAAGGGCGCCGACGCCTCAACGCGCTCGACGAGAGCCGACTGGGCTCCATTCAGGACGACGACCTCGACGGCTACCAGCAGATCAACCGCTCGCTCGCGATGTTCGACATCTTCGCGATGTACGTCAATCGGCGGTACATCAGCGAGGAGCTCGCACTCGAGGAGTGGGGCGACGTCCTGGCGCGCACCTGGACGAAGGCCGAGCCGTTCATCGAAGCACGAGGCGAGCGCTTCGGACACCGTCCGTGGCCGCATCTCAGGGCGTTCGGCCCGAGAGCGGCCGCGTGGGCCGCGAAGCACCGCGCGACCGCCTAGCGGCTCCGCGGCTGCGGGTGCGGGTGCAGCCGCGCCCGCCGCCCACGCGCTCGCACGTCGCGCACAACGACGGAAGGGCCGCCCCGCTCGCGCGGGACGGCCCTTCCTGGGCAGCAGGGGGCTGCGGGTGGATCAGACGCCGTAGTAGAGCTCGAACTCGAACGGGTGCGGGCGCTGAGCGAGGGGCTTCAGCTCCTTCTCGCGCTTGTAGTCGATCCAGGTCTCGATGAGCTCCTTGGTGAACACGCCGCCCTCGAGGAGGAAGTCGTGGTCGGCCTCGAGCGCGTCGAGCGCGGCGTCGAGCGAACCCGGGAGCTGCGGGATGGCCTTGGCCTCCTCGGGCGGGAGCTCGTAGAGGTCCTTGTCGACGGGCTCGTGCGGCTCGATGCGGTTCTTGATGCCGTCGAGGCCGGCCATGAGCTGCGCGGCGAAGGCGAGGTACGGGTTCGACGCGCCGTCGGGCACGCGGAACTCGATGCGCTTGGCCTTCGGGTTGGTGCCGGTGATCGGAATGCGGATGCACGCCGAGCGGTTGCCGGCCGAGTACACGAGGTTGACGGGAGCCTCGAAGCCGGGAACGAGGCGGCGGAAGGAGTTGACGCTCGGGTTGGTGAAGGCGAGCACGGCCGGGGCGTGCTTGAGCAGGCCGCCGATGTACCAGCGAGCGAGATCGGAGAGCCCGCCGTAGCCCGCCTCGTCGTAGAACAGCGGCTTGCCGTCGTTCCAGAGCGACTGGTGGGTGTGCATGCCCGACCCGTTGTCGCCGAAGAGGGGCTTCGGCATGAAGGTCGCCGTCTTGCCCCACTGGTCGGCGGTGTTCTTCACGATGTACTTGAACTTCAGGATGTCGTCGGCCGCGTGCACCATCGTGTCGAAGCGGTAGTTGATCTCCTGCTGTCCGCCGGTGCCCACCTCGTGGTGCGAACGCTCGAGCTGGAAACCCGCCTCGATGAGCTTGAGCGAGATGTCGTCGCGCAGGTCCGCCGTCTTGTCGACCGGGCTGACGGGGAAGTAGCCACCCTTGAAGGGCGTCTTGTTGCCGAGGTTGCCGCCCTCTTCCGCGCGGCCGCTGTTCCAGGCGCCCTCTTCGGAGTCGACCGAGTAGAAGCTCGAGTGCTGGTTGATCTCGTAGCGCACGTCGTCGAAGATGTAGAACTCCGCCTCGGGGGCGAAGTACGCGGTGTCGGCGATGCCGGTCGAGGCGAGGTACTTCTCGGCCTTCTTGGCGACCTGGCGCGGGTCCTTCGCGTAGATCTCGCCGTTGCGCGGGTTGTAGATGTCGAAGACCATGACGAGCGTGCGCTCGGCACGGAACTGGTCGACGTACGCGGTCGTCACGTCGGGGATGAGCTGCATGTCCGACTCGTGGATGTTCGCGAAGCCGCGGATCGAGGAGCCGTCGAAGAGCTGACCGACCGTGAAGAACTCCTCGTCGACCGTCGAGGCCGGGATGTTGAAGTGCTGCTGCACGCCCGGGAGGTCGGTGAAGCGGATGTCGAGGAACTTGACATCCGTCTCCTTGATGAACTTGAGCACTTCGGACGAATCGGTGAACATGTTTCGGCGTCTCCAAGGGGGCGGGTAGCGGAACGGTCTTGCACAGCCACGAGCGACGCTATCCGCGCGCCGTTTCCCGACCATGACCGGAATGTTTCGGCCATGTTACGCCAGCACGGCTTCGGTAGAATCATCAGGTGCCCGACGCGAAACCTCAGACATTCGGCGATCTCGACCCGAGCCGGTGGCCCGGCGAACGACTCGGACTCCCCGACGAGGGGCGTGGTTCGGTCGCCCGTGCGGGCCGGCGAATCCTCGCCCTGCTCGTCGACTGGGGCAGCGCGATGCTGCTCTCGCTGCTCGTGACGCCCTACGAATCGGTCGCCTACACGTGGGTCACCCCGCTCGTCTTCGCGGTGCTGCAGATCGTCTTCATCCCGACCATCGGCGGCAGCATCGGGCACCGCCTGTTCGGCATGCACGTCGTTGCCGTCGAGGGCGGCTGGGTCGGCTTCGTCCGGCCGATCGTGCGAACCGGCCTCCTGCTCCTCGTGATCCCCGCGCTCGTGTGGGACTCCGACCAGCGCGGCTTCCACGACAAGGTCGCCCGCACGGTGCTCATCCGCTCGTAGTCGCCGGCGGGGCATCCGGGCCCTGAACGACGAACGGGCCCTGAACGACGAACGCGGCACCCGTCGAATCGAGACGGATGCCGCGTGGCCGAAGTGTGCGCTCAGCGCATCTTGCCGCGCTGCGGCCGCGCCTTCATGGGGTCGATGCCCTTCGGGATCGGCAGTGCCGTCTGGAGGGAGTTCAGTCGGTTCGAGACCGCGAGCACCTCGGGCTTCGTGAGCGCCTTCTTCGTCTTGCGCAGGGTCGCGGCGAGACGGTACAGCTCAATGGAACCCTCGTCGTGCCCGACCGAGATGAGCGTGATGGGCACGTTCGGGAGCACTCGCGCGACCTTGCGCTGCTCGTCGTCGAGCATGCGCTGGGTGCGGGAGACCGGGCCCTCGCTGATGAGTGCGACACCGCCCTTGCCGACGGCGCGGTACACCGCGTCCTGGGTCTTGCCGTTGACCGCGACGGGCATCTCGTTGCCGACCCAGCTGCCGCGCAGACCGCTGCGGAGCACGGCGCCTACGGCGCCCGGCTGGCCGTCGATCTGCGAGTACGCGGCGCGCTCGGCACGGCGCCCGAGCACCAGGAGCGCGAGGAGGAGGCCGGCGAGGACGCCGGCGACGATCCAGAGCGCGATGGTGAAGCCGTTGCCCTCGCCGAGCCACAGCGCGAGCGCCAGGCCGACGACGATCGGACCGAGGAACGCCAGGAGCATCAGCCACTGCGCGGTCGAGTCGTAGCGGCGGGTCATCTGGAAGACCTGCCACATCTGCTTGAGGCGGCCGGGCTCCTTCTGAGCCTTCGATGCGTCCTTGGTGCGTGCCATGGTTCCTAGGATACCGGCGGCGGGGGCCTGCTCGGACCGCGTGGGACATCGCGGTCCGAGCAGGTGGTACCGGTTCGCGATCGGATCAGCCGACGGCCTGAGCGAACCCGAGCGACGCGTCGGCGAGGTGCGCGAGCTCGGTCGGGAGTTCGCGGCCCTTCGCCCGCATCGACTGGGCCCAGAGGCGGCCCGCCCGGTAGGACGAGCGCACCAGCGGGCCCGCGAGCACGCCGAGGAAGCCGATCTCCTCGGCCTCCGCCTTGATCTCGAGGAACTCCTCGGGACGAACCCAGCGCGCCACCGGCAGGTGGCGCGGGCTCGGACGCAGGTACTGGGTCACCGTGATGATGTCGGTGCCCGCGTCATGGAGGTCGCGCAGGGCCTGGGAGACCTCCTCGCGCTCCTCGCCCATGCCGAGGATGAGGTTCGACTTGGTGATGAGGCCGGCGTCGCGACCCTGGGTGATCACGTCGAGCGACCGCTCGTAGCGGAATGCCGGGCGGATGCGCTTGAAGATGCGCGGCACCGTCTCGACGTTGTGTGCGAAGACCTCGGGCCGTGCGGAGAACACCTCGCCGAGGAGTTCGGGCACGCCGTTGAAGTCGGGCACGAGGATCTCCACGCCGGTGCCGGGCGACTGCCGATGGATCTCGCGGATCGTCTCGGCGTAGAGCCACGCGCCGCCGTCGGCAAGGTCGTCGCGGGCGACGCCCGTGACCGTCGAATAGCGCAGCTGCATCCGCACGACCGATTCTCCGACCCGGCGCGGCTCGTCGGCGTCGAAGTCGGCCGGCTTGCCGGTGTCGATCTGGCAGAAGTCGCAGCGCCTCGTGCACTGCGAACCGCCGATGAGGAAGGTCGCTTCGCGGTCCTCCCAGCACTCGTAGATGTTCGGGCAGCCGGCCTCCTGGCAGACCGTGTGCAGTTCCTCGCTCTTCACGAGCGACTGCAGGGCACGGTACTCGGGACCCATCTTCGCCCGGGTCTTGATCCACTCGGGCTTGCGTTCGATGGGCGTCTGGGCGTTGCGGACTTCGAGGCGCAGCAGTCTGCGCCCCTCGGGGACGGTGCTCACGCGGCCAGCGCCCGCTCGAACTCGAGGCGGAGGCGTGCGCTGACGGCGTCGACGAGGTCGGCCGGCGTCACCGTTCGTCCGAGCTCGCGGCTGATCGTGGTGATCCCCGCGTCGCGGATGCCGCAGGCGACGATCTTCTCGTACGGCTCGAGCGAGTTCGAGCAGTTGAGGGCGAACCCGTGCATCGTGACGCCGTCGGCGACGCGGATGCCGATGGCGGCGATCTTGTTCTCACCGCCCTCGGGGCCGACCCAGACGCCCGAGCGGCCGTCGACACGGCGACCGTCGACACCGACGCCGTGGAGCACGTCGATGAGGACGCCCTCGAGCTGTCGGACGTAGCCGACCACGTCGACCGGTTCGGTGAGATGGATGATCGGGTACCCCACGAGCTGACCCGGCCCGTGCCAGGTGATCTTGCCGCCGCGATCGACGTCGATGACGGGGGTGCCGTCGTCGGGTCGCTCATCGGGAGCGGTGCGCTTCCCGGCGGTGTAGACGGAGGGGTGCTCCAGGAGGAGGACGGTGTCGGGGCGTTCGCCCGCGACGACCGCGCGATGGACGGCGCGCTGAAGGTCGAGACCCTCGATGTACGGCACGGAGTTGGCGCTTAGCCCCGTGACGACGATGTCGAGCATTCGGCCAGTCTAGGCGACTCGTCCTCCCCAGAGGGCATGGCTTCCGCCGTCGCCCCGATCCGCCCGTTGGATCGATGCGGGTGCGCGCCGTCGACGAGAGTTCGGGGATGAGACGACACTCGCGCCGCCGACCGACCCCGGCCACGCCACCGCAGACGGGTTCGGGCTCGGGCGCCGTTTCGGTGCCACCGACCCACGCCGATGGCGACCGCGCGGTCGTCTCGGGCTATCGCCTGCTGCGGCGCCTGGCGACGGGCGATCGTGCCGCGATCTACCTCGCGAGCAGCCTCCACCCGGCCGAGGCCGAGTCGCCGCGCGCGGTGGTCGCCGTGCGCATCTACGAGGCGGGTGGCGACGACGCGCGCGTCGCCGGCGAGATCTCGGCGATGACGGCGGATGCCACGGGCACGCTGCCTGCGCTCATCGATGTCACGGCACTCGACGACGGGCGCTGCGTGCTGGCCGTCGAACGGATCGCCGGGCCGACGCTCGCACGCCTGCTGACGGAGCGGGCCCTCGAACCGGGTGAGGCCGTCACGCTGCTCGCTCCCATCGCGGTCGCCGTCGCCGGGCTGGCCGAAGCGGGCTACGTGCACACGAGACTCGCGCCGAACGACGTGCTCATCGACGGGGTCGGTCGCCCGAGGCTGATCGGACTCGGCGCGATCCGGCGGCTCGACGAGGTCTCGAGCGCGATCGAACGCACCGAGCTGCTCCGTGCGGGCCATGCGGTGCTGGCAGAGCTCGTCGCGGCAGTGGCGGAGGCGACACGCCCCGTGGGCAGCCTCGACCGGGCAGTCGCGGCGATCGGCGACGCGGCCGCCGCTAGGCCGTTCGTCCGCAGCGAGGCGCTGCTGGAGCGTACGCTGTTCGAGTCGGCCGCCGCCTCGCCGCTGCGCGGGGTTCGCGTGACGGGCCAGCCCGGGGCGATTCCCGCGCGCGTGGCCGATCCGCTGGGCACAGCCGGGCCTGTGGGGGAGCGGGGCCGCTTCGATCAGGGCGACACGACGCCGGGACACGACGCCCAGCGGTCACCCCGTCGCGGGCTGCTCGGCACCCTGGCGGCGCTCGCCCAGGTGCCGGCCGACGCGTTCGAGCACGGGGCGAGCCTCGCGGACGTCGACCCCGTTCCGTCGCTCGCCTCGCGGCTGCGGCGGGCCCTGCTCGCGCGCCGCCGCACCGTGCTCGTCGCGGGCCTGGCGGGCGGTGCCGCGCTGGTGCTGCTGCTGACGCTCGTGCCGCCCGCCGGCGAGCAGGCCGCGGGCGACGGCGGGAGCGCCACTGGAGCGGGCGTCGCACCCGCCGACCCCGGCGGGGACGTCGAGGAGGCAGACGGGAGTGAGGTGGCCGTCGAGGGTGACGACCGCGGTGCGACCCCGGAGGGCGAGACGGTCGATGCGGCGCCTGAACCCGACCGCGGTGCGGTCGAGGATTCGGTCGAGGCGGCCGCGGCGCTGCTCGCGCTCCGGCAGGACTGCTTCGACGCGCTCGACGCGGCGTGCCTCGCGCAGGTCGATCAGACGGGTTCGGCGATCGAGCGGGCCGACCTCGCGCTGCTGTCCGGCGCGCGCGAGGGAGCGGACATCGAGCCGGCGGGCTACGCCCTCGACGCCCTCGAAATCACCGCTGCGATGGGGGATGCCGTGCTCGTGCGGGTGCCGTACGCCGACCCCGAACGCGAACCGGCCTCGCTCCTCGTGATGAGGAGCGAGGCCGGTTGGCGTCTTCGAGAGCTCTTCGACTAGATGCCGAGGTCGGCGTCGAACGCACCCTCTTCGAGACGGTCCTTGACTGCCGTGAGGAAGCGGGCGGCGTCGGCGCCGTCGATGATGCGGTGGTCGTACGACAGGGCGAGGTAGACCATCGAGCGCACGGCGATCGCGTCGGCGCCGTCCTGGCTCACGACGACCGGGCGCTTGACGACGATGCCGGTGCCGAGGATCGCGGACTGCGGCAGGAACACGACGGGCGTGTCGAACAGCGCGCCGCGCGAACCGGTGTTCGTGAGGGTGAACGTGCCGCCGGCGAGCTCGTCGGGCTTCAGCTGGTTGTTGCGCGTGCGGTCGGCGAGGTCGGCGATCTGCGCGGCGAGGCCGGCGATGTCGAGCTCACCCGCGTTGCGGATGACCGGCGTGAGCAGGCCGCGCTCGGTGTCGACCGCGATGCTCATGTTCTCCTGCGCCGGGTAGACGATGCTGTCGCCGTCGACCGTCGAGTTGATGATCGGGTACGCGCGCAGCGCCTCGGCGGCAGCCAGGGCGAAGAACGGCAGGAACGA
Source organism: Agromyces sp. NPDC058126 (assembly GCF_042884595.1). Lineage (NCBI taxonomy): Bacteria > Bacillati > Actinomycetota > Actinomycetes > Micrococcales > Microbacteriaceae > Agromyces > Agromyces sp. NPDC058126. The sequence goes on from NZ_JBHVTS010000003.1 coordinate 244,089, forward strand.
GAGCTTGTTGCCGGTCTTCGCGAGGAAGTCGCCCTTGACGCGGTCGCGGAACCGCGCGACGCGGGTCACGTCGACCTCGACGACCGTCGTGAGCTGCGCCGTGGACGTCATCGAGACGACCGCGCGCTCGGCGACGACCTTGCGCAGACGCGTCATCGGCACGGTGGTGCCGCGCAGCGGGGAGGTCTCGAGCGGCGTGCGCACCGCCGGGGTGGCGGCGGCAGCGGCGGGTGCCGCGTGAGCCGAGATCACGTCCTGCTTGCGGATGCGACCGCCGACACCGGTGCCGGTGACGCTGGCGAGGTCGACGCCCTGCTCGTTCGCGAGCTTGCGCACGATCGGGGTGACGTAGCCCGAGGGGCCGGCGTGGGCGCCGCCGGTGGGCGCGGGAGCCGCAGCCGCAGCGGGTGCGGCCGGGGCTGCCGGAGCCGGAGCGGCCTCGGGTGCGGCCACCGGTGCCGGCGCAGCGGCGGGAGCCGCCGGTGCGACGGGCTCGGGTGCAGCGGCCGGTGCTGCCGGTGCCGGAGCGGGCTCGGGTGCAGCGGCCGGTGCTGCCGGAGCGACGGGCTCGGGTGCGGCGGCGGGAGCTGCCGGTGCGACGGGCTCGGGTGCAGGCGGTGCCGCGACCGGCTCGGCGGCCGGTGCCTCGGCGGGCGCGGGCGCAGCTGCCTCGGGGGCGGCGGCCTCGGGTGCCGCAGCACCGGAGCCGTCGCCGATCGTCACGAGCGCGGTACCGACCTCGACGGTCTCGTCCTCCTGGACGAGGATCGCCTCGATGACACCCGCGACGGGCGACGGGATCTCGGTGTCGACCTTGTCGGTCGAGACCTCGAGCAGCGGCTCGTCGACCTCGACACGGTCGCCGACATTCTTCAGCCAGCGGGTGACCGTGCCTTCAGTGACACTCTCACCGAGTGCCGGGAGGCTGACGGATTCGCTCATGCGCTTGTCTCCTTCACAGCGTGGGAACGCTTTCTAGCTTATTGCAGTCGTTGGGCGGGCAGCGGGCTCAGATGGCGTGCAGCGGCTTGCCGGCGAGCTTCAGCACGGCCTCGCCGAAGGCCTCGGCCTGCGTCGGGTGCGCGTGGATGAACGGGGCGATGTCCTCGGGGTACGCCTCCCAGTTCACGGCCAGCTGGGCCTCGGCGATGAGCTCGCCGACTCGGCCGCCGATCATGTGCACGCCGACGATGGGGCCGTCGTTCACGCGCACGACCTTCACCGAGCCGCCGGTGCCGAGGATGCTCGACTTGCCGTTGCCCGCGAGGTTGTAGTCGTACGAGCTGATCTGCTCGGCGCCGAACTTCTCCGCGGCCTTGGCCTCGGTGTAGCCGACCGAGGCGATCTCGGGCTCGCAGTAAGTGATCTTCGGGACGTTCACGTCCTCGACGACGATCGGGTTCAGGCCCGCGATCTCCTCGGCGACGAAGATGCCCTGCTGGTAGCTGCGGTGTGCAAGCTGGAGGCCGGGGACGATGTCGCCGACGGCGTAGACGCCGGGGACGTTCGTGGCGAGGCGCTCGTTCGTCAACACGAAGCCGCGATCCATCGTGATGCCGGTCTCTTCGAAGCCGAGACCCTGGGTCGAGGGGCCGCGGCCGACGGCGACGAGCAGCAGCTCGGCCTCGTAGCTCTGGCCGTTCTCGAGGGTGATGACGACGCCCTGCTCGTCCTGCGTGACGCCCTGGAAGCGAACGCCGAGCGAGAACTCGATGCCGCGCTTGCGGAACGCGCGCTCGAGCTGCTTGGAAATCGACTCCTCCTCGTTCGGGACGAGGTGGGGGAGCGCTTCGATGATGGTCACCTCGGCGCCGAACGAGCGCCAGACGCTCGCGAACTCGACGCCGATGACGCCGCCGCCGAGCACCGCGACCTTCTTCGGCACGAAGTCGAGCTCGAGCGCCTGCTCGCTCGTGATGACGCGACCGCCGATCTCGAGGCCGGGCAGCGACCGCGAGTAGGAGCCGGTGGCCAGCACGACGTTCTTGCCGACGTAGCGGTCGTCGCCGACCTGCACCGTGTTGGCGGCGACGAGGCGGCCCTCGCCCTCGACCACGGGGATGCCGCGAGCCTTGAGGAGGCCCTGCAGGCCCTTCCACTTGCTGGCGACGATGCCCTCGCGGTACGCGGAGACGCCGTTGATGTCGATGCCCTCGTAGGCGGTCTTCACGCCGTACTTCGCCGCGTCCTTCGAGACCTCGGCGACTTCGGCCGCGTGCAGCAGCGCCTTCGTCGGGATGCAGCCGCGGTGGAGACAGGTGCCGCCGAGCTTGTCCTTCTCGATCACCACCGCGGTGAGTCCGAGTTCGACGGCGCGGATCGCAGCGGCATAACCCGCGCTTCCTCCGCCGAGGACGACCATGTCAAAGTTCTGCTCGGACAACCGCAATCTCCCTTGCGCATCTGATCTGCGTCATGGACCGCCGCCGGCGTGTCGCCGCGGCAGGCATATGGGCGACGTTCTCGCCCATATGACCTTACTACTTGGCGGAGAGCTCCTCGCCCAGTGCGACGAGGGTGCGGACGGCCGCTCCGGTGGCGCCCGTCCCGGTGAATCCCCACCCGGCTCCGCCGTTGTGACCGGGGCCGGCGATGTCGAGGTGCGCCCACGGGATCCGCTTCTCAGAGCCGTCCTGCTTCCCGACGAACTGCTGCAGGAAGACGCCCGCGAGCAGCATGCCGGGCACGGTCATGCCGAGCTTCGTGTTCATGAGGTCGGCCACGTCGGACTTGAGGAGGGGCAGCAGGTCCGCGGGCAGCGGCATCGGCCAGGTGGTCTCGTCGACGGCGTCGGCGACGGCGCGGACCCGGGCGACGAGCTCGTCGTCGCCCATGAGCCCCGTGATGCGGTGGCCCAGCGCGACGACCTGGGCGCCGGTCAGCGTCGCGACGTCGATGATGGCGTCGGGCTGCTCCTCGCTCGCGGCGACGAGTGCGTCGGCGAGCACGAGCCGGCCTTCGGCGTCGGTGTTCACGACCTCGACGGTCTTGCCGCCCCGGATCCGCAGGACGTCGTTCGGCCGGATCGCCGTGCCGGAGGGCATGTTCTCGGCGAGGCACAGCCAGCCGGTGACCCGGATCGGCAGACCGAGCTCCGCGATCGCGACGATCGAGGAGAGCACGGCCGCGGCGCCCGCCATGTCGGTCTTCATGCCGACCATCGATGCCATCGGCTTCAGCGAGAGGCCGCCCGAGTCGAAGGTGATGCCCTTGCCGATGAAGGCGACATGGGTGGATGCCCCGTCGGGAGCCCATTCGAGGCGCACGAGCCGGGGACCCCGGCTGGAGCCCTGCCCGACGCCGGCGATGCCGCCGAACCCGTCGCCCGCGAGCGCGGCCTCATCCCAGACCTTGCTCGTCACGCCGACCGCGGTCGCGGCCTCGACGGCGAGCGCGGCGAAGGTCTCGGGGTAGAGCTCCGAGGGCGAGGCGTTGACCAGGTCCTTCGTGCGCGCGACCGCGGCGACGACCGAGCGGACCCGCTCCAGGCCGATCTCACCCGCGGCGAACCCGCTGTGCAGCGCGATCCGCGCGACCGGGGGCTTCGCGTCGCCGCGGTACTCGTTGTACGCGTACGCACCGAGGGCCGCGCCCTCGAGGAGTGCCGCGGCCACCCCCGCGTCGTCGACGGCCGCGGCGATCGCGACCGACTCGGTGGAGCTGAGGCGGCGGACGGCGGAGCCCGCGGCACGGCGGACGCTCGCGGCATCCGCCTGCTCGCCGGCGCCGACGACCGCGACCACGCGGGCGCCGCCCTCGTGACCGGGGATCCGCGTGAGCTCCTCGCTCGCGCCGGTCGCGCCGAGCGCGACGAGCTGGGGGACGACCCACTCGAATCCGTCGGCGGCGATCAGCTCGGGACCGTCCGCACCCTTCGTTGCGACGAGCAGCGCGACGTCGACGTCGGCGTCGGCTGCGGGTGAGGAGGTGACGGAGAGCGTGGGAACGGTCATGACTCCCGATGGTACGTGTTCGCTCTGGGCATGAACGCCCGACGCCGGGTTCGGGAGGCCCCCCGAGCAGCGTCACTAGGCTGGAATCATGCGCGATCCCCGCTCCCTCTTCGAGTTGAACGCCGATGTGTCGGTGCCGCCGGGCCTGCCGCTCGTCGCGGGCCTGACCGGTTCCGCCGATGCGGGCGGGGCGGTCGCGCAGACGACCGAGTACCTGCGGGAGACGCTCGACACGACCGTCGTCGCGACGTTCGACATCGACGAGCTCCTCGACTACCGTGCCCGCCGCCCGATCATCCTCTTCGAGGGCGATCACCTGAGCGACTACACCCCGCCGCGGCTGGCGCTCGAGCTCGCGCACGACGAGCTCGGTCGCCCGTTCCTCCTGCTCACCGGCTTCGAGCCCGACTTCCGGTGGGAGCAGTTCAGCGCCGCGGTGCTGTTGCTCGTCGACGAGTTCCAGGTCTCCTCGACGACCTGGGTGAACTCCATCCCCATGCCGGTGCCGCACACCAGGCCCATCCGGGTCACCGTGAGCGGCAACCGCGAGGAGCTCATCGAGACGATGTCGGTGTGGCGGCCGACGACGCAGGTGCCGTCGAACGCCTTGCACCTCATCGAGTACCGCCTGGTCGAGCTCGGCCATCCGACGACTGGATTCGTCCTCCTGATCCCGCACTACCTCGCCGACGCCGAGTACCCGTCGGCGGCCGTGGCCGCACTCGAGGCGATCAGCGCGGCGACGGGCCGCATCTTCCCGACCGACGCGCTGCGCGAGCAGGGCCGCGAGTTCCTCGGGCGCATCGACGAGCAGGTGGGCGAGAACGGCGAGCTCGCGAAGCTCGTCGGCACGTTGGAGGAGCGCCACGACGCCTACATGGAGGGCACGACGCTGCGGTCGCCGCTCACCGACGAGGACGGCGAGCTGCCGAGCGCCGACGAGATCGCCGCCGAGCTCGAGAAGTTCCTCGCGTTCCGCCGATCGCGCGACGACGAACCGCCGCGCGCGGGCTGACGAGCAAGGAATTCCCGGGCGCCGCCCGGCGTTGACCACTGGTGAACGCCGGGGTGTCGCATGTGCGTGCACGCGGCTGCGGAGCTGTATAATTAAGGCAGGACCCGTTCGGGTCCGCGGGCACGATCGAGGTCGTGTCATCACGCGGACTTGACATGGGTCCTCATAGTGTCCGAAAACGACCGGACCGACAGCTCGAGCCGCGCCCTCCGACGAGGGCACACGCCGGCCGACGGTAGGAGAGGTTCAAACGTATGGCAACGACGAAGGCGAAGGCGGCCGGCGAGGCTGAGGCCCCTGCCGCGAAGCGCCAGACCGCCGCGAAGTCGGCCCCCGCCAAGGCGCCCGCAGCCAAGGCTGCGGCGAAGACGACGACCGCGTCCAAGACGCCGCGCACCGCGACGGCGAAGACCGCCGCGAAGCCGCGCGCGAAGGCGAAGGGCAAGGCGTCCGACGACGATGAGGACGAGGTCGAGCCGGTCGAACTCGACGAGGTCGAGGTCGACGGCGCCGACGAGGGCGACGACGACGCGAAGCCCATCGCGGTCGAGCCGCACCCCACGGGCGCGCTCGTGCTCCGCGCTGCCGACGACGAGGACGAGGTGCCCGTCTACTCGTCCGCGATCACGGGCGCGACGGCCGACCCCGTCAAGGACTACCTGAAGCAGATCGGCAAGGTCGCGCTCCTGAACGCAGCCGAAGAGGTCGAGCTCGCGATGCGCATCGAGGCGGGCCTGTTCGCCGAGGAGAAGCTGTCGGCCATGACCGACGCCGAGAAGCGCTCGCAGCTCGGTCGCGAGCTGCAGTGGGTCGCGAAGGACGGCCAGCGCGCGAAGAGCCACCTGCTCGGCGCCAACCTGCGCCTCGTCGTCTCGCTCGCCAAGCGCTACACCGGTCGCGGCATGCAGTTCCTCGACCTCATCCAGGAGGGCAACCTGGGCCTCATCCGTGCGGTCGAGAAGTTCGACTACACCAAGGGCTTCAAGTTCTCGACGTACGCGACGTGGTGGATCCGCCAGGCGATCACCCGCGCGATGGCCGACCAGGCCCGCACCATCCGCATCCCCGTGCACATGGTCGAGGTCATCAACAAGCTCGCGCGCGTGCAGCGCCAGATGCTGCAGGACCTGGGCCGCGAGCCCACGCCCGAAGAGCTCAGCCGCGAACTCGACATGACCCCCGAGAAGGTCATCGAGGTGCAGAAGTACGGCCGCGAACCGATCTCGCTGCACACGCCGCTCGGTGAGGACGGCGACAGCGAGTTCGGCGACCTCATCGAGGACACCGAGGCGGTCGTACCGGCCGACGCGGTGGGCTTCACGATGCTGCAGAAGCAGCTCGAGTCGCTGCTCGACTCGCTCTCCGAGCGCGAGGCGGGCGTGATCCGCATGCGCTTCGGCCTGGGCGACGGCATGCCGAAGACCCTCGACCAGATCGGCGACACCTTCGGCGTGACGCGCGAGCGCATCCGCCAGATCGAGTCGAAGACGATGGCGAAGCTCCGCCACCCGTCGCGGTCGCAGTCGCTGCGCGACTACCTCGAGTAGGCCGCCGGTGCGCTACGCGCCGGCGATCCTCGTCGGCCGACTCACCCGTTTCGCCGCCCGGCTGCGCAAGCCGGGCGGCGGTTCGGCCGTTCCCGGGCTCGTCGTCAACCGCGTCGCCCCGAAGTACCTGAAGCGCACCCTCTCGGGCTTCCCGCAGGGGCTCGTGGTCGTGTCGGGGTCGGCCGGGAAGTCGACGACCACGAAGATGCTCGTCGCGATCCTGCGCGAGCACGGCGTCGACGTCTTCACGAACCCGTCGACGGCGAACATCAGCCAAGGGCTCACCTCTGCGCTGCTCGAGCAGGCCGACTGGCGGGGCCGCGTGCCCGGCGAGGTCGCGGTGCTCGAGATGGACGAGGGTCACGGTGCGCTCGTCATGCAGGGCGTCGACGCCCGCGTGGTCGCGCTCACGAACGTCATGGTCGACCAGATCGACCGCTTCCACGACTCCGAGATGGTCGCCGGCATGCTCGGCCGCATCGCGGCACGTGCGGGCGAGGCAGTCATCGTGAACGCCGACGACGCGTACCTCGAGCGGCTCGCCGCGAAGCTGCGACCGGAGGTCGCGGTGCATCGCTTCGGCGTCTCCCGGGCCGTGCTCGACTCGGCCCCGCGCGGGCTCGGGTACACCGAGACCGCCGCGCGGCGCCTCGCTGCGGGCGCCGGGCTCGTCATCGACGCGGTCGAGGGTCGCGAGGTCGTGTTCGACGACCGCGGTGCGGAGGTGCGAGCCGGATTGCCGGCCCGCGGCATCCACTACGCCGTCGACGCCGCTTGCGCCTACGAGACCGCGCGCGCCGTGCTCGGCGAACGCTTCTCGCCCGAGACGGCCGCGAACGCGCTCAGCGCGATCCCGGCGGTCTTCGGTCGCGGCGAGCGCGTCACCGTGCGGGGCCAGGAGGTCGAGTTCGTGCTCGTGCAGAACCCGGCGAGCTACCAGCTCAATGTCGACAGCATCGAGCACGGCACGAGCGACATCCTGTTCGCGATCGGCTCGGACGTGCGCGATCCCTCGTACTTCTGGCCGGCTGACGCCTCGTCACTGGGTCGTGTGCGGATCGTCAGCGGCTCGAAGGCCGCCGAGGCGGCGCTCATGCTCGCGTACGACGGGGTCGAGATCGACCGGGTGGAGCCCGAGCTCGGGATCGCCCTCGACGACTTCCTCGCGGCGCCCGCACCCGAGCGCGGCGTGAAGACGATCGTCTTCTCGGCCGACTCGATGCGCCGCACGCGCGCCCACCTCGGACTGACGGGAACGGAATGACCTTCACCATCGTCTCCCTCCTGCCGACACTGCAGAACACCAACGGCGACGCGCAGAACTCCACGGTGCTCGCGCAGCGCGCGCGATGGGCCGGCCTCGAGGCCGAGGTCGTGGCGGTCGACGACCACTCGGCCCTGCCTGCGCGGGTCGACGCGGTCGTGCTCGGCTCGGGCAGCGACGCCTCCCTCGAGACGAGTCGCGAAGCGCTGCTCGGGCTGCACGACGAACTCCGCCAGTGGGGCACCGAGGGCGTACCGATCCTCGCGATCGGCACCGGCTGGGAGCTGCTCAGCTGGGGGATCGAGACCGGCGGCGGCCGCAGCATCGAGGGCCTCGGCATCCTGCCGGGGCGCGCCGTGCCCCGCGACGGGCGGGTCACCGGCGACCTCGTCGTGAAGTCGCCGCTCCTCGGCACGCTCGTCGGATTCGAGAACCACGCGCGCGACTACCTCGGCGCGGAGGGCTCGCCGCTCGGCCGTGTGCGTTCGGGCGGCGGCAACGGCCGCGACTCCGGCCAGGAGGGCGTCGTCATGGGCGCCGTCTTCGGAACGCACCTGCACGGACCGGTGCTCGCGAAGAACCCCGGATTCGCCGATCACCTGCTCGGCATCATGGCCGAGCGCGCCGGGCTCTCGTACGCTCCGGGCGGCCGGGCCGGCGAGGTCGACGGCTACGCCGCGGCGGCGCGAGCCGCGCAGCTGCGTGCGGCGGGCGTCGAGGTATCCGCCGTCTGACCGCTCAGCCGCAGCGCAAAGCCACCCTGCAACGAGAAACGCCCCGGGGATGACCCGGGGCGTTCTTCGTGCGTTCGGTGGCGCTCAGCGCTTGTCGTCGGCCAGCAGGCGGCTCGACTCGTCGTGCCAGCTGTGCGCGATCTGCGAGAGCTTCTCCTGGTGCTTGCGACCGTGGTGGGCGCAGAAGAGGAGCTCGCCGCTCGCGACGACGACGCGGATGTACGCCTGCGCGCCGCAGGCGTCGCAGCGGTCGAGCGCGGTGAGCTCGTAGGGGGTCTCGAGTTCATCGACCGCACCGGTGGTCTCGGTGTACTGGGTCATGGCTCCTCCTCCGTGCTCATGAATGTCCGTTCATCAATGAAAACACGTGGGGGAGCGGCTCCCTTCCATGTCGCCGGGCATTTCGCTCAGCGCGTAGCGCCTGCACGACGGTGTCGGTGACGCTCACTAGGCTTGTTCGACGTGAGCTCCGACTATTCCGCCCGCCACCTCTCCGTCCTCGAAGGGCTCGAGGCGGTGCGCAAGCGCCCCGGCATGTACATCGGCTCGACCGACTCGCGCGGTCTCATGCACTGCGTCTGGGAGATCATCGACAACTCGGTCGACGAGGCCCTTGCGGGCCACGGTTCCGAGATCGGTGTCCTCCTCCATCCCGACGGCAGTGTCGAGGTGCGCGACCGCGCCCGCGGCATCCCGGTCGACGTCGAGCCGAAGACCGGACTCACGGGCGTCGAGGTCGTGTTCACGAAGCTGCACGCCGGCGGCAAATTCGGCTCGGGCTCGTACGCGGCCTCCGGCGGCCTGCACGGCGTCGGCGCCTCGGTCGTCAACGCACTGTCCGAGCGGCTCGACGTCGAAGTCGACCGCGACGGCAAGACCTACGCGATGTCGTTCCACCGCGGCGAGCCGGGCATCTTCGCCGATTCCGGCGCCCCCTCGCCCGACGCGCCGTTCACCCCCTTCGAGGAGCGCAGCGAACTCCGCGTCATCGGCAAGGTCAAGAAGGGCGTCACCGGCACCCGCATCCGCTACTGGGCCGACCGCCAGATCTTCACGAAGGGCGCCGAGTTCCAGACCGACGACCTCCTCGGGCGCGCCCGGCAGACCGCCTTCCTCGTCCCCGGCCTCGCGATCGACGTGACCGACGAGCGCGGCGAGACCCCCCACACCACTTCGTTCCAGTTCGAGGGCGGCATCTCCGAGTTCGTCGACCACCTCGCGCCCGACTCGGGCATCACCGACATCTGGCGTCTGAGCGGCTCCGGCAATTTCACCGAGACCGTGCCCGTGCTGAGCGAGGGCGGCGCGATGGTGCCGACCGAGCTCACCCGCACCTGCGAGGTCGACATCGCGCTGCGATGGGGCACCGGGTACGACACCGTCGTGCGCTCGTTCGTCAACATCATCTCCACGCCGAAGGGCGGCACGCACCAGACCGGGTTCGACCAGGGCCTGCTCAAGTTCCTGCGCCAGCAGGTCGAGCAGAACGCGCGCCGCCTGAAGGCCGGCAACGACAAACTCGACAAGGACGACGTGCTCGCCGGCCTCACCGCCGTCATCACCGTGCGCCTGCCCGAACCGCAGTTCGAGGGCCAGACGAAGGAGGTGCTCGGCACGCCCGCCGTGCGCAACATCGTCTCGAGCGTGCTCACCAAAGAGCTCGGTGCCCGGTTCGCATCGACGAAGCGCGATGACAAGGCGCAGTCCGCACTGCTGCTCGACAAGGTCGTCGCCGAGATGAAGTCGCGCATCTCCGCGCGCGCCCACAAAGAGACCCAGCGCCGCAAGAACGCCCTCGAGAGCTCCTCGCTGCCGGCGAAGCTCGTCGACTGCCGCTCGAACGACGTGGCGCACAGCGAGCTCTTCATCGTCGAGGGCGACTCGGCGCTCGGCACCGCGAAGCTCGCCCGCGACAGCGAGCACCAGGCGCTGCTGCCGATCCGCGGCAAGATCCTGAACGTGCAGAAGGCGAGCGTCGCCGACATGCTCGGCAACGCCGAGTGCGCCTCGATCATCCAGGTCATCGGTGCGGGGTCGGGGCGCAGCTTCGACCTCGCGCAGGCCCGCTACGGCAAGGTGATCCTGATGGCCGACGCCGATGTCGACGGTGCGCACATCCGCACGCTGCTGCTCACCCTCTTCTTCCGCTACATGCGTCCGATGATCGAGGAGGGGCGCGTCTTCGCGGCCGTGCCGCCGCTGCACCGCGTCGTCGTGATGAACCCCGGCACGAAGCCGAACGAGACGATCTACACGTACTCCGAGGCCGAGCTGAAGGGCGTGCTGGCGGGCCTCGACAAGCAGAAGAAGCGCTACCAGGACCCCATCCAGCGATACAAGGGTCTCGGCGAGATGGACGCCGACCAGCTCGCGACGACCACGATGGACCGGCGGCACCGCACGCTGAGGCGGGTCGGCATCGGCGACGCCGAGAGCGCCGGGCGGGTCTTCGAGCTGCTCATGGGCAACGAGGTCGCCCCCCGCAAGGAGTTCATCATCGAGAGCTCCGACGCGCTCGAGCGCGACCGCATCGACGCCTGAGGCGCGCTGCGAGCTGCGCGCCGCGGTGACCGGCCGCGCAGCTCGACCGTTGCGAAGCTCGACCGTCCCAAGCCACATCGGTCGCACTCCGAACAGCGAAGGAGGCGGGCACCCCATCGGGTGCCCGCCTCCTTCTTCGGTTCGAACCGTCAGCCGACCCGGCGACCGACCGCGGCGACGACCGACTCGAGCGGCTGACCCGACCCGTCGCGCTTCGCGCCTGAGTCGGGCAGCTCGCGCGTGCTGCCGTCGGGCCCGACGGCGAGTGCGGGGGAGGGGCCGACCCAGGCGAGGTGCAGCGCGTCCTCGCCCTTCAGGAACCGCTGTGCCCGAACGCCACCGGTCGCGCGGCCCTTGGCCGGGAACTCGGCGAAGTCACTGACCTTCGCGCTGCCCGGGTCGGTGCCGAGCAGGGTGTCGGTCGAAGCGGCCACGGTCACGACGACGGAGTCGGCGGTCTCGTCGGCCGACACGCTCGTGAAGTGGATCACGTGCGCGCCCGAACCGAGGTTGATGCCCGCCATGCCGCCGGCGGGGCAGCCCTGCGGGCGCACCGAGGCGGCCGAGAATCGCAGCAGCTGCGCGTCGGAGGCGACGAACACGAGCTCATCGCTCTCATCGCCCTGCACGGCGCCGACGACCTCGTCGCCGGCCTTGAGGCCGATGACCTCGAACTCGGGCTTGTTCGGGTAGGCACCCGTCGCGACGCGCTTCACGACGCCCTGCTTCGTGCCGAGCGCGATCGAACGATCGGCGTCGAGCGATACGATCGCGAGCACCCGCTCGTCACGGTTGGGGAGCGCGAGGTAGTCGGCGACCTTCACGCCGGCACCGAGCTGTACGGAGGTCGGCGGGAGCATCGGCAGGTCGACAGGGGTGAACCGGATGAGCCGGCCTCGACTCGTCACCGCGCCGATCTCGGCCCGGCTGGTCGTCGCGAGCGTCGACGCGATCGCGTCGTGCTTGCTGCGGCGGGCGGGCACCGTGATCGTCGGCGCGCCGTCGGGGCCCTCGGGCAGGTCGACGCGCGCGATGCGGCCCGTCACCGAGAGGATGACCCGGCACGGCACGTCGGCCACCTCGAGTGCGGCCGCGGCCGCACGCTTCGCCGCGGCGCCGGCGATCGACGGGCGCGCATCGGTGAGCAGCGTGCGGCGAGGCGTGCCGTAGCGCTCGGCGGTCTCGGCGAGCTCGTCGGAGACGAGGGCCTCGATGCGGTGACGGCTCGCGAGCAGCGCCTCGAGCTCGGCGATCTCGGCCCGCAGCTTGTCGCGCTCGGTCTCGAGCTCGAGGCGCGAGAACTTCGTCAGGCGGCGCAGCTGCAGTTCGAGGATGTACTCGGCCTGCACCTGGCTGAGGTCGAAGACCTCCATCAGGCGGCTGCGGGCGGCGGCGGTGTCGTCGGAGCCGCGGATGAGCTGGATGACCTCGTCGATGTCGAGGATCGCGATGAGCAGGCCCTCGATGAGGTGCAGCCGTTCGCGACGACGTGCGAGGCGGTACTCGGAGCGGCGCGTGACGACCGAGATGCGGTGGCCGACGTAGACCTGCAGGAGTTCGCGCAGGCCGAGCGTCTGGGGGCCGCCGTCGACGAGGGCGACGTTGTTGATGTTGAACGAGTCTTCGAGCGGGGTCAGCCGGTAGAGCTGCTCGAGCACCGCGTCGGGGCTGAAGCCGGTCTTGATGCCGATGACGAGCCGCAGTCCGTTGGTGCGGTCGGTGAGGTCGGTGACGTCGGAGATGCCGTTGATCTTCTTGGCGTTGACGCCGTCCTTGATCTTCTCGATGACCTTCTCGGGGCCGACGAGATACGGCAGCTCGGTGACGACGAGCCCGGTCTTGCGCGCCGTGATCTGCTCGACTGAGACCTTCGCGCGCGTCTTGAAGCTGCCGCGACCGGTCGCGTACGCGTCCTTGACGCCGGCGAGGCCGACGATCGTGCCGCCCGTGGGCAGGTCGGGGCCGGGCACGAACTCCATGAGCTCGTCGAGCGTGGCGTCGGGGTTGGCGATGAGGTGGCGGGCGGCGCCGACGACCTCGATGAGGTTGTGCGGGGCCATGTTGGTCGCCATGCCGACGGCGATGCCGGCGGCGCCGTTCACGAGCAGGTTCGGGTACGCCGCGGGCAGCACCTCGGGCTGGGTGAGCTGGTTGTCGTAGTTCGGCACGAAGTCGACGACGTCCTCGTCGAGGCCCTCGGTCATCGCGAGCGCCGTCGAGGCGAGCCGCGCCTCGGTGTAGCGCGGGGCGGCGGGGCCGTCGTCGAGCGAGCCGAAGTTGCCGTGGCCGTCGATGAGCGGCACGCGCAGCGTGAAGGCCTGCGCCATGCGCACGAGCGCGTCGTAGATCGCGGTGTCGCCGTGCGGGTGGAGCTTGCCCATGACCTCGCCGACGACGCGGGCCGACTTCACGTGACCCTTCTCGGGCCGGAGGCCCATCTCGCTCATCTGGTAGAGGATGCGCCGTTGCACGGGCTTCAGGCCGTCACGGGCATCGGGCAGGGCTCGCGAGTAGATCACCGAATAGGCGTACTCGAGGAACGAGCCCTGCATCTCGGTGGCGACGTCGACGTCTTCGATGCGCTCGACGATGGGTTCGTCGGCGGGCTGCGATGTGGCTCGGGTCATCCGTCGTTTCTGGGCCGTGCGTGCGGAGCACGCGGGGGAACGGGGGCGCGCCCGGCCTGTGCCAGACTGGGCGCGATGTCTGCCATGCTACCGGTGCCCGCCGACACCGCCCCGCGCCTCACCGCGGTGCTCGACAGTTCGCTCGCGAGCCTCACCGGGGTGTCGAACGCGCTCGGCCTCGCACCGGCCCGCAGCGCGGTCGTCGTGCTCGTCGACGGACTCGGCGCGGCGAACCTGCGCCAGCGCGCCGGCCACGCCCGCCATCTCGCGGGCGCCATGGCGAAGCGCGATGTCGTCTCCACTGTCCTCCCGTCGACGACCGCGGCGGCGCTCGCGAGCCTCACGACCGGCGCGATGCCCGGCGCCCACGGACTCGTCGGCTACCGCACCCTCGACCGCGCCCACGACCGGCTCGTCAACCAGCTCAACGGCTGGGACGCCGGCATGCGCCCCGAGACGTGGCAGCTGCGGCCGACGCTCTTCGAGGCGGCCACGGCCGACGGCGTCGACGCCGTCGTCATCGGGGCTCCGCGCTACGCCGACTCCGGCTTCACGCGCGCGGTGCTGCGCGGAGCGCGCTACGTCCCGGGCCTGACCATGGCCGATCGCTTCGAGGCCGCGCTCGGCGTGCTCGACGGGGGAGCGCCGGCGCTCGTCTACCTCTACATCCCCGAACTCGATCAGGCGGCCCACGCCGACGGCTGGGAGTCGGACCGCTGGCTCGGGCTCCTCGAGCAGCTCGACGCCGAGATCGCATCGTTCGAACGGCGGATGCCACGGGGCACCGGCCTCCTCGTCACCGCCGATCACGGCGTGGTCGACGTCCCCGCGCACCGGCACGTCTTCATCGACGCGAAGCCCGAGCTCGTCGACGGCGTCCGCCACGTCGGGGGCGAGCCCCGGTTCCTCCAGCTCTACTTCGAGGACTCCCTCGATGCGGCGTCGCGCGCGCGGCTCGTCGAGCACTGGCGCGCGTCGGAGTCGGGGCGTTCGTGGGTGGCGACGCGCGAGGAGGCGATCGCCGCTGGGCTCTTCGGCGAGGTGGCTCCCGAGGTCGAGCCCCGGATCGGCGACCTCCTCGTGGCCGCGCGGTCGGGCATCGCCTACTACGACCGACGGGCCGCCGACCGGCAGGCCGAGTCCATGATCGGCCAGCACGGGTCGCTCAGCGACGAAGAGGTGCGGGTACCGCTCATCCGTCGCGGCGCCTACCAGCGCTCCTGACGTCGCCGAAACGCGAGGATGCCACGTGGCCGGCCGGCCACGTGGCATCCTCGGTGTTCGAATCGGTCAGGCGGGGTACTGACGACGCTTGACCTGCGGCTTGGGCAGGCGCAGGGCGCGCAGCTGGAGCGCACGCATCGCCGCGTACCAGCGCACCTTCTCGACCTTGTCGGCGCCGAACTTGGCCGCGAGCTTGCGGGTCAGCACCTGGCCGAGGATGATCACGTCGATCACCGCGACGAGGAAGAACGCCCAGAGCGACATGATGCCGATGGCCTGGACCTCGGCGCTCGGGATGAACGTCAGCACGATGACCGCGAACATGACGGGGATGAGCACCTCGCCGATGCTGAAGCGCGCGTCGACGTAGTCGCGCACGTACTTCTTCTGCGGGCCGCGGTCACGGGCGGGCAGATAGCGCTCGTCGCCCATCGCCATGCCGACGCGAGCCTTCTCACGGGCGTCGGCGGCCTTCACACGCGCCTGCTTCGCCGCCTCCTTGCGGTCGTTGGGCACGAGGGGGCGCTTGTTCGCGGCCTCGCGCTCGGCGCGCGTCGGAGTCGGCGCGCCCTTGCCGCCGCTCTTCAGTCGTGCCTGGGTCTCTTCGAGCGTCTCGGCGCTCGGCTGCTCGGTGCTGTTGGGTTGCTTTGCCACGGGGTCCTCGAATCGGTTCCCCTTAAGATTACCGGCATGACCGACTCTCTCCCCACTGTCGCCGGAGCCGATGCGGCGAACCCGCAGGTCGAGGCGATCCGTGCGGCCGTCGCCGCCGGATTCCCGTCGACGATCGCCGACCTGACCGACCTCGTCAAGATCCCCTCGGTGTCGTGGCCCGCCTTCGACCCCGCCAACCTCCAGGCGAGCGCCGAGGCCGTCGCCGAACTCGTGCGCGGCCTCGACATCTTCGACCTCGTCGACGTCCGTCGCGCGCCGGTCGCCGGCGCCGAGAACGACGAGGACCCGCAGCTCGGCTCCCCGGCCGTCATCGCCCACCGCGCCGCCCGCAACGGCCGGCCGACCGTGCTGCTTTACGCGCACCACGACGTGCAGCCTCCCGGGCGCGACGAGGACTGGGACTCGGCGCCGTTCGAGCCGACGCTCCGCGGCGACCGCCTCTACGGCCGCGGAGCCGCCGACGACAAGGCCGGGATCATGGCGCACGTCGGCGCGATCCGCGCGCTTACCGAAGTGCTCGGCAAGGACCTCGACCTCGGCATCGCCCTCTTCATCGAGGGGGAGGAGGAGTACCTCTCGCAGTCGTTCGGGAACTTCCTCCACGCGCACCGCGACCTCCTCGAGGCCGACGCGATCATCGTCGCCGACTCGGGCAACTGGGACCTCGAGACGCCCGCGATCACCGTCGCGCTGCGCGGCGCGGTCGCGTTCAACCTCCGCATCGACACGCTCGCCCACGCCTCGCACTCGGGCATGTTTGGCGGCGCGGTGCCCGACGCGATGTTCGCGGCCATCCGGCTGCTCGACACGCTCTGGGCCGCCGACGGATCCGTCGCGGTCGAGGGGCTCACCTCTGCCGGGCTCGAGACGCCCGAGTACGACGAGGCGCAGCTCCGCGCCGAGACGGGACTGCTCGACGGCGTCGTCCCCGTCGGCAACGACACGATCCTCTCCCGCATCTGGTCGCAGCCGTCGATCACGATCACCGGCATCGACGCCCCCGACATCGCGAACGCCTCGAACACGCTCGTCCCCGGGGTTCGCGTGCGCGTGAGCGCTCGCGTCGCGCCCGGCCAGGACGCCCGGGAGGCGTACGAGGCCATCCGCACGCACCTCGAGCGGAACGCGCCCTTCGGTGCGCGGCTCACCTTCGAGGACGTCGACACCGGGCAGCCGTTCCTCGTCGACACGAGCGGATGGGCGGTCGCGGAGACCCGCGGCGCGATGGAGGACGCCTGGGGCAAGGCCCCGGTCGAGATCGGCGTCGGCGGCTCGATCCCGTTCATCGCCGAGCTCGTCGACGAGTTCCCCTCGGCGCAGATCCTCGTGACCGGCGTCGAGGACCCCGACTCGCGGGCGCACAGCCCGAACGAGTCGCTGCACCTGGGCGTCTTCCAGCGCGCACTGCTCGCCGAGGCGCTCTTCCTCGCGCGGCTCGACGCGCGCGACGGAGATTCCTGAGCGCTCCCTGCCGTCGGCCAGGCTGCGGCGGTTACCATTGGATGAGGATCACGCGTTTCCAGACGCATCGAGGAGAGACATGAGCGACACGATCACCGACACCACGCACGGCGTGAAGCTGAGCGACCCCGCCGCCGACAAGGTGCGCAGCCTGCTGTCGCAGGAGGGCCGCGACGACCTGCGTCTGCGCGTCGCAGTGCAGCCCGGCGGCTGCTCGGGGCTGATCTACCAGCTGTACTTCGACGAGCGCCTGCTCGACGGAGACGCCGTCGTCGACTTCGAGGGCGTCGAGGTCGTCGTCGACAAGATGAGCGTGCCCTACCTCGACGGCGCCTCGATCGACTTCGAGGACTCGATCCAGAAGCAGGGCTTCACGATCGACAACCCCAACGCGCAGGGCAGCTGCGCGTGCGGTGACTCGTTCCACTGAGCCATACCCCATCCCGCCGAAAGGAGGCCGCGAAAAGCGGCCTCCTTTCGTGTTTTCTGCAGATCGAACCGGATTTCCGCGGCGCGGCACGCCCGACACCGGCCCCGGATGCACACCTCGGGTGCGGAGTCGGAGTAGGCTAGACAACGATCAACGCGCTTCGCTGTGAAGCGCCTTCGAGTCTCCCGAAAGGTCACCGGTGCGCCACAATCGCCGTCTCCGATGGGCTGCAATCCCGATCGCAGCGTCACTCAGCCTCGTACTCGCCGGGTGCACGCAGGCTCAGTTGAACGGATTCCTCCCCGGCTTCGTCGAAGGCGAGGCACCGGTCACGAACCACACCGAGCGAATCTCGGGCCTGTGGGTCACCTCGTGGATCGTGCTGCTCATCGTCGGCATCATCACCTGGGGTCTGACGATCTGGGCGGTCATCGCATACCGCCGCCGCAAGGGCCAGACCGGCCTCCCGGTGCAGCTGCGCTACAACATGCCGATCGAGGTGTTCTACACCATCGTCCCGCTCATCCTCGTGCTCGGGTTCTTCGCGTTCACCGCGCGCGACCAGCAGGCGATCGAGCAGCGCTTCGCCGAGGACGAGATCGACGTCAAGGTCGAGGTCATCGCCAAGCAGTGGGCGTGGGACTTCAACTATGTGAACGAAGACGTCTACTCGCCCGGCATCCAGGGCCAGCTCGACGACGAGGGCCCCAAGGGCTCGCTCGTCCAGTCCGAGCTGCCGACCCTGTACCTGCCCGTCGGCAAGAACGTCGAGATCGAACTCGAATCCCGCGACGTCATCCACTCGTTCTGGGTCGTCGACTTCCTGTACAAGAAGGACATGTTCCCGGGCAAGACGAACTACATGTCGTTCGTCCCCGAGCGCGAGGGCACCTACGCCGGCAAGTGCGCCGAGCTCTGCGGCGAGTACCACTCGCTCATGCTCTTCAACGTCGAGGTCGTCTCCGAGGCCGAGTACGAGGACTACATCGAGTCGCTCCGCGACGCCGGCCAGGAAGGCCAGCTGTCGAGCGAGTTCGATCGCAATCAGAACCTGCCCGGCACGGGCGCGCCTGAACTGAATGAGGAGCACGAAGCCGAATGAGCACCACGACCGCACCGGCTCGACCTCAGTCGAGCAGCCTGCCGTTCGGCGCCTCGAAGGTCGAACGCAAGGGCAACATCCTCGTGAAGTGGATCACGTCCACCGACCACAAGGTCATCGGGTACATGTACCTGATCACGGCCTTCATCTACTTCTGCATCGGCGGCGTGATGGCGCTGATCATCCGCGCCCAGCTGTTCGAGCCCGGCCTCGAGCTCATCCAGACGCGTGAGCAGTACAACCAGCTGTTCACCATGCACGGCACGATCATGCTGCTGATGTTCGCCACCCCGCTGTTCGCGGGCTTCGCGAACGTGCTGATGCCGCTGCAGATCGGTGCGCCCGACGTGGCGTTCCCGCGTCTGAACGCCTTCGCGTACTGGCTCTTCAACTTCGGTTCGCTCATGGCGGTCGCCGGCTTCTTCACCCCGCAGGGTGCCGCGTCGTTCGGATGGTTCGCCTATCAGCCGCTCGCGTCGACCACCTTCTCGCCGGGAGTCGGCGGCAACCTCTGGATGATCGGTCTCGGCCTCTCGGGCTTCGGCACCATCCTCGGTGCGGTGAACTTCATCACGACGATCATCACGATGCGCGCCCCCGGCATGACCATGTTCCGCATGCCGATCTTCACGTGGAACACGCTCGTCACCTCGATCCTCGTGCTGATGGCGTTCCCCGTCCTCGCCGCCGCAATGCTCGCGGCCGCCGCCGACCGCGTGTTCGGTGCCCACATCTACGACCCCGCCAACGGCGGCGTCATCCTGTGGCAGCACCTGTTCTGGTTCTTCGGCCACCCCGAGGTGTACATCATCGCGCTGCCGTTCTTCGGCATCGTCTCCGAGATCTTCCCGGTCTTCAGCCGCAAGCCGATCTTCGGCTACAAGACCCTGATCTACGCGACGATCGCGATCGCGGCCCTCTCGGTCACCGTGTGGGCCCACCACATGTACGTCACCGGTTCGGTGCTGCTGCCGTTCTTCGCCCTCATGACGATGCTCATCGCGGTTCCGACCGGTGTGAAGATCTTCAACTGGGTCGGCACGATGTGGCGCGGCTCGATCACCTTCGAGACGCCGCTGATCTGGTCGCTCGGCTTCCTCATCACGTTCGTCTTCGGTGGTCTGACCGGCGTCATCCTGGCTTCGCCGCCGCTCGACTTCCACGTCTCCGACACCTACTTCGTCGTCGCCCACTTCCACTACGTCGTCTTCGGCACCGTCGTGTTCGCGATGTTCGCCGGCTTCTACTTCTGGTGGCCGAAGTGGACCGGCAAGATGCTCAACGAGACGCTCGGCAAGTGGCACTTCTGGCTGCTCTTCATCGGCTTCCACACGACCTTCCTCGTCCAGCACTGGCTGGGTGTCGTGGCGATGCCCCGCCGGTACTACTCGTACCTGCCCGAAGACAACATCACCTGGATGAACCAGCTGTCGACGATCGGCGCGGGCATCCTCGCGATCTCCCTCATCCCGTTCTTCCTGAACGTCTACATCACGGCGCGTCGTGCCCCCAAAGTCACGGTCAACGACCCGTGGGGCTACGGCGGTTCGCTCGAGTGGGCCACCAGCTGCCCGCCGCCGCGACACAACTTCACGTCGATCCCGCGCATCCGCTCCGAGCGTCCCGCGTTCGACCTGAATCACCCCGAGGCCGGTATCCCCGTCGGCATCGGTCCCGCGAAGGATGCCCCTCAGGCACCGACGTACGACGCCGCCACGGAGGAGATCAAGTAATGCGCGCCAACGTCATCCTGTTCTGGATCCTGACGGTCTTCTTCGTGATCATGGCCGGGGTCTACACGGCCTGGAGCTGGGCCGACAACGCCTCGCACGGGCTCAACCACCCCGAGTGGGCGGGCACCGTCGCGATCAGCCTGAGCGCGATCCTGTCTGGGTTCATCGCGTTCTACCTCAGCCGCGTGCACAAGGCCCAGGGCGCTGAGCTGCCCGAGGACCGCCTCGACGCCAACATCGACGACGGCGACGCCGAGCTCGGCTTCTTCAGCCCGTGGAGCTGGTGGCCGATCATGCTCGCCGGCGCTGCCGCGCTCCTGTTCCTCGGTCTCGCGGTCGGGTTCTGGATCTCGTTCATCGCGGTCGGCATCGGCCTTATCAGCCTCGTCGGCTGGGTCTACGAGTACTACCGCGGCAACTTCGCTCGCTGATCTCCGAGCATTCGAAGCCCCCGGCACCTCAGAGGTGCCGGGGGCTTCGTCGTCTGTTCCCGAGTTCGGCTCAACGTCGCGCCCCCACGATGCACCACGAGAGATCGCGGTGTCGGTAGTCCGGCTGCAGCCCATGCGCGGCGAGCACCGCAACCATGGCCTCGGGAGAGTGGATGAATCCGCGGTAGCTCCGCCCGACGAGTCGCATCATCAGATTGACTGCGAACGCACCGGTCCGGCTGATCAGATTCCTCGGTGGGTGGCTGAAGACGAGCGCCCTGGTCGCGCGATCCGCCGCGGCGGAGAGCAGGCGGTCGGCATCGGGATAGCAGCAGACCACGCGATGCAGGACGACGATGTCGGCGGCGCCGACCGCGTCGGGGCGCTCGGCCAGGTCGACGCCGACTGTCCTCGTCATCCGATCGGCAACGCCCGCTTCGGATGCGAGTCGGCTCGCGGTGGTCTCGTAGGCCGCGGACAGCTCGAGGTTGACCGTGCTCGAGGCGCCGCGCTCGAGCAACGCCAGCTGCAGCTCACCGACCCCGCCGCCGATCTCCAGGATCCGCGCGCCGTCGACGCCGACCTCGTCGACGAGGTAGTCGACGATACGGCGCTCCGGAGCCGTGAGACCCCGCTTGGTGTACTGGCGTGCGATGCGCTCGGCGAACCGCTCGTCGAAGACGGTGTCGTAGCGTTCGTTCCCGGCGCCGGTGCGGCCATTCGACCCGTCGCCGGCGCTGCAGCAGTCATCCACGCCGCCAGTATGGAGTCTGGGCACCGGTCCGCGCACGTCACGCGTGCCAGACGTCTCAGCCGCGGGTTGCGAGAGTGAAGCGAAGCAGCTCGACCGAGACCGTGACGGGTACCGCAGTCTCGGCGCTCGCGCTGCCGTCCGCGGCATCCTGCGCAAGCGTCTCGGCATGGTGCGCCGAGGGACCCATGTCCGCGAGCAGCAGCCGCGTCGCGGTATCTGCCTCGAGCCGATACTCGATCGCCGTGGTCGAGTCCGTCGTGAAGCCGAGCGCCCCGAACTGTTCGATCAGCCGTGACGACTTGCCCCCGGGGATGTCGAGCATGAGGCCCTCGCGACGCAGCTTCTGCAGATGCCGTTCGGTCGGCACCACGGTGAGGAGGGTGCCTCCTGGGCGAAGGACTCGTGCGAACTCGTCGAGGTTGCGCGGGGCGAACACGTTGAGGATGACGTCGACGCAGCCGGTTCGGAGCGGGAGGGGCCGCCAGATGTCGAGCACGACGCCGGTGGCTGCGGGGAGCGCCCGCAGGCTCGCGCGGACCGCGTCGGGGGAGCGGTCCGCGAGGAGGAACCCGAGCTCGGGCAGCGCACGCGCGAGCTCGGCCGAGTAATGGCCCGTGCCGCACCCGAGATCGGCGACGCGCAGCGCGGAACCGGGTTCACCGGCCGCCCGGGTCTGCGGGGCGTCCGACACCGACCGCACGGCCTCGATGAGCGCGTCCGAGATCGGCGTGTAGGCGCCGCTGCCGAGCAGATCGGCGCGGGCGCGCAGCATCCCGGGATCGTCGCCGACGGTGCGCGGTGCCTTCGGAGGGAGCAGCGTCAGGAACCCGTGCTTCGACCGGTCGAATCGATGCCCCGTCGCGCACCCGAAGGTGCGGTCGTCGACGGGCGAGAGGTCGAGGAAACAGTTCGGGCACCGAAGCCAAGTCGAGTCGATCGACATGGTTCGGTGCCCGGAACTGTCAGACGCGTGCGTCAGTGGTGGCCGTCGTGGCCGGCTTCGAGCTCGCCCTTCGAGACCGGAGCGATGCGGTCTTCGAAGAACCAGCGCGAGAACGAGGCGCGGATACGCTGACCGACCGTGATCTTGCCACGAGCATTCGGGCGGATCATGAGCGGCTCGTAGCTCTCGAAGCTCACCAAGCGCCAGCGCTCGTACTCGTCGAGCGGCTGGTGCACCTCGATGAACTCACCACCGGGGAGCTTGACGATGCGACCCGACTCGTAGCCGTGCAGCACGATCTCGCGGTCCTTCTTCTGCAGCGCGATGCAGACGCGCTTCGTAATGAAGTACGCGACGAACGGGCCGAGGATGACGGTCGCCTGGAGCGCGTGGATCACGCCCTCCATGGTGAGCGAGAAGTGCGTCGCGAGGATGTCGGAGCTCGCCGCCGCCCAGAGGCCGGCGTAGAACGTGACACCGGCGGCGCCGATCGCCGTGCGGGTCGGTGCGTTGCGGGGACGGTCGGCGATGTGGTGCTCGCGCTTGTCGCCCTTCACCCACGCCTCGATGAACGGGTAGATGAGCACGGTGACGATGAAGCCGCCGAGCACGACGAGCGGGACGATGATGTTGAACGACCAGGTGCGGTCGAGCCACACGAACTCCCAGCCCGGCGGGATGAGACGCAGGGCGCCGTCGGCGAAGCCGATGTACCAGTCGGGCTGGGTACCGGCCGAGACGGGGGACGGGTCGTAGGGACCGTAGTTCCAGATCGGGTTGATCGTGAACATCGAGGCGATGAGCGCCAGCACACCGAAGACGATGAAGAAGAACCCGCCGGCCTTGGCCGCGTAGATCGGGAGGATGGGCGGGCCCACCGCGTTCTGCTGGGTCTTGCCGGGGCCCGCGTACTGGGTGTGCTTGTGCACGACCACGAACACGAGGTGGAGCGCGACGAGCGCGACCACGAGCGCCGGGAGCAGCAGGATGTGCAGGGTGTAGAGACGACCCACGATCTGGGTGCCGGGGAACTCGCCGCCGAAGAGGAGGAACGAGGTCCAGGTGCCGATCAGCGGGATGCCCTTGACCATGCCGTCGATGATGCGGAGGCCGTTGCCCGAGAGCAGGTCGTCGGGGAGCGAGTAGCCGGTGAAGCCCTCGGCCATCGCGAGGATGAAGAGGATGAAGCCGATCACCCAGTTCAGCTCGCGCGGCTTGCGGAACGCACCCGTGAAGAAGATGCGCAGCATGTGCAGGCCGATGGCGGCCACGAAGAGCAGCGCGCCCCAGTGGTGCATCTGGCGAACGAAGAGGCCACCGCGGATGTCGAACGAGATGTCGAGCGTCGACGCCATCGCGACCGACATCTCGACGCCCTTGAGCGGCACGTACGAGCCGTCGTAGTGGACCTCGGCCATCGACGCCTGGAAGAAGAACGTCAGGAAGGTACCCGAGATGAGCACCACGACGAAGGCGAAGAGCGCGACCTCACCGAGGAGGAACGACCAGTGGTCGGGGAACGCCTTGCGACCGAGCTCCTTGACGAAGCCGGCGACACTCGTCCGTTCGTTGACGTAGACGGAGGCAGCCGCGGTGAACGACCGCTTCTGCGGCGCTGTGGCGGACGGTGCGGTGCTCAATGGCGCTCCCAGAAGCTCGGGCCGACGGGTTCGGTGAAGTCGCTCTGCGCGATGAGGTAGCCCTCGTCGTCGACGGCGATCGGCAGCTGCGGCAGGGGCCGCTTGGCCGGGCCGAAGATGACCTCGCAGTGGTTCGCCACATCGAACTGCGACTGGTGGCAGGGGCAGAGCAGGTGGTGCGTGTGCTGCTCGTACAGGGCGACCGGGCAGCCGACGTGGGTGCAGATCTTGGAGTAGGCGACGATGCCCTCGTACGACCAGCTCTCACGCTCGGGCAGCTCGTTGAGCTCATCGGGGTTCAGGCGCATGAGCAGCACTGCCGCCTTCGCCTTCTCCTCGAGCCTGCCGTGCTCGAGCTCGGTGAGGCCCTCGGGGATCACGTGGAAGGCGCTGCCGATGGTGACGTCGGAGGCCTTGATCGGCGTACCGGAGGGGTCGAGCGCGAGACGCGTGCCCTTCTTCCACATGGTGTGGCTGAGGAGCTCGACGGGGATCTGGTCCTGCGGGGCGAACCCGCGGAACAGCACGACCGCGGGGAGCGGGAAGACCAGCAGCGCGCCGATGAGGCTGTTGCGGATCGCCGCGCGACGGGTGAAGCCCGACTCGCGGTCGGCGTCGGAGAAGACCTTCGCGGCCGCGGCCTGCGTCTCGGGGGAGCCGCCGATCGGGTGACGCTCGTCGGCGAGCTCGACGTCGGTCATGATCGCCTTCGCCCAGTGCACCGCGCCGAAGCCGATGCCGAACAGGGCGAGCGTCGCGCCGAGGCCGATGAACATGTTGTTCAGTCGCACGTCGCCGACGTTGTTCGACTCCATCGGGAACAGCATGTAGGCGGCGATCGCCCAGACGCTGCCGAGGATCGAGAGGTAGAAGAGCGTGTAGACGGTGCGCTGCGCACGCTTCTCGCGCTTCGGGTCTTCGTCGGTGACGCGGGGTCGGTGCGGCGGGAATCCGGGGTTCTCGAACGCGTCAGCGGCGATGACCGCGGTACCCGGCGAGACGGCTGAATCGTGCGCGGCGTGCGACGAGTCGGCAGCGGCGATCTCCGCGCTGCTGTGGTCGTCCTGTGCCATGGTTCTCCTTCGTAGCTTCTTCAGTGCCGGGCGTGCGCTAGTTGGACTTCGCCGTGATCCACACGGTGATCGCGACGATCGCGCCGAGACCGAAGATCCAGATGAACAGGCCCTCCGCGACCGGGCCGAGCGAGCCGAGCTCGAATCCGCCGGGGGAACGGTTGTCCTGGACGTACTTGAGGTACGTGATGACGTCGCGCTTGTCTTCGGGCGAGATGTTCAGGTCGTTGAACACCGGCATGTTCTGCGGGCCCGTGACCATGGCCTCGTAGATGTGGACGCCCGAGACGTCGGTGAGCGGGGGAGCGAACTTGCCCTCGGTCAGTGCGCCGCCGGCGCCGGCGACGTTGTGGCACATCGCGCAGTTGATGCGGAAGAGCTCGGCGCCGTTGGCGGCATCGCCGCCGCCGTTGACGAGGTGGTCGCTCGGGATCTCGGGGCCGGGGCCCAGCGAGGCGACGTAGTACGCGAGCTGCTTGACCTGCTCGTCGGTGAACTGCACGGGCTTCTGCTGGGCCTGCGGGCCCTGCATCTGCATCGGCATGCGGCCGGTGCCGACCTGGAAGTCGACGGACGCGGCGCCGACGCCGATCAGGCTCGGTCCGTTGTCGGTTCCCTGGGCCTCGAGGCCGTGGCACGTCGCGCAGTTCGCCTGGAAGAGCTTCTTGCCCTCCTCGATGGTCTGCTGCGAGTTCGGGTCGACTTCTGCCTGGGCGACGGTGCCGGTGCTGAGCGCTGCGTAGGCGCCGCCGGTGAAGACGAGACCGAGCGCAAGGAGCGCGACGGTGGCGAGCGGGTGCCGGCGTCCGGCGCGTCGCTTCGAGCGAGTCATGTGGTTCTTCCTGTTCACGGGCATGAGGGCTGACGCTTGTCGGGGCGGCTTACTTCAGTACGTAGATGACGAGGAAGAGGCCGATCCAGACGACGTCGACGAAGTGCCAGTAGTACGAGACGACGATCGCGCTCGTGGCTTCGCGGTGGCCGAAGTTCTTGACGGCGAACACGCGGCCGATGATGAGCAGGAACGCGATCAGGCCGCCGGTGACGTGGAGGCCGTGGAAGCCGGTCGTCAGGTAGAAGGCGGAGCCGTAGGCGTTGGAGTCGATCGCGATGCCCTCGGAGACGAGGGTGGCGTACTCCCAGACCTGGCCGGCGACGAAGATCGAGCCCATGGCGAAGGTGAGGAAGAACCACTCGACCATGCCCCACTTCGCCACGTTGTACCACGCGCCGGTCGCGTACGGCTGCATGCGCTCCGCCGCGAAGACGCCGAACTGGCACGTGAACGACGAGAGCACGAGGATGATCGTGTTCGTCAGCGAGAACGGGAAGTTGAGTCGATCGGCCTCGAACGCCCAGAGTTCGGGCGACGTCGATCGCAGCGTGAAGTAGATCGCGAAGAGGCCGGCGAAGAACATGACCTCGCTGCCCAGCCAGACGATCGTTCCCACCGCGACGGTGTTCGGTCGATTGATCACGGGCGCGCTCGCCTGATAAGTGATTGAGGTGCTCGTCACCCCCCCATTATGGCCGAAATCAGGCCTGAGTTTTCGTCATCCGGGCGGACCGTGTCGCTCGAGAGGGGTAAGGGAACCCTAAGTCGGGCTGTGGGAAGCCCGTGAATACGCCCCGAATCAGGCGGATAGGATCGGGACATGCCCGCTCACCAGAATTGGCCCGACATCCTGAACTCCCTTCTACAGGGGGTAGATCTGAGTGTTTCGGATGCCGCGTGGTGCATGGAGCAGGTGATGACGGGCACTGCGACCGAGGCGCAACTCGCCGCTTTCCTCGTCGCACTCCGCATCAAGGGTGAGACCGTCGACGAGATCGTGGGCTTCCGCGACGCCGTGCTCGAACACGCCGTCCCGCTCGACGCGGACCCGATGGCGCTCGACATTGTGGGCACGGGCGGCGACCGCTTCGGCACGGTCAACGTCTCGACCATGGCGTCCATCTTGGCCGCCGCGGCGGGCGTCCCCGTGATCAAGCACGGCAACCGCGCCGCGAGCTCGGCCTCCGGTTCCTCCGACGTGCTCGCCGCGCTCGGTCTCGACCTCGCCCTGCCGGCCGAGCGCGTGACCCAGGTCCTCGACGAGGCGGGCATCACCTTCGCCTACGCCGCCGCGTTCCACCCCGGATTCCGCCACGCCGGCGCCGTCCGGGCGCAGCTCGGCGTGCCGACCGTCTTCAACTTCCTCGGTCCGCTCTGCAACCCGGCGCGCCCCGAGGCGTCGGCCGTCGGCGTCGCGCACCTCGACCGGGTACCGCTCATCGTGGGCGTGTTCCAGACGCGAGGCGCGACCGCGCTGGTCTTCCGCGGTGACGACGGGCTCGACGAGCTCACGACCACCGGGCACAGCCACATGTGGGAGGTGTCGGGCGGCACGGTGAAGGAGCACGACCTCGACCCGCGCGACCTCGGCATCCCGCGTGCGAGCATCGACCAGCTCACCGGCGGCGACGCCGCCCACAACGCCGCGATCGTGCACGAGGTGCTCGGCGGCGCGCGTGGACCCGTCCGCGACATCGTGGTCCTGAACGCCGCGGCCGGCCTCGTCGCCTTCGAACTCGCGAAGGACCCGTCGCAGTTCCAGCGCCCGATCCTCGACCGCTTCCGCGACAAGATGGCGATCGCCGAGGAGACCATCGACCGGGGCGCCGCCGCCGCGAAGCTCGACGAGTGGATCGCGGCGACCAAGCGCTGACCCGACCCGAACAGCGGCGCGGGCCCCGTGGCATCCACGGGGCCCGCGCCCTGTCTTCGGGGTGTGCTACTTCACGTCCTCGTCGACCCAGTCGAAGGTCTTCGAGACGGCCTTCTTCCAGAGGCGCAGCTGCCGGTCGCGCTCGGCGGCATCCATCGCGGGCTCCCAGCGGGAGTCCTCCTGCCAGTTCGCGCGCAGCTCGTCGAGGCTCGACCAGAAGCCGACCGCGAGGCCCGCGGCGTACGCCGCGCCGAGCGCGGTCGTCTCGGCGACGACCGGCCTGACGACCGGCACCCCGAGGATGTCGGCCTGGAACTGCATGAGCGTGTTGTTGGCGATCATGCCGCCGTCGACCTTGAGCTCCGTGAGCTCGACGCCCGAGTCGGCGTTCACCGCATCGAGCACCTCCTTCGTCTGGAACGCCGTCGCCTCGAGGGCGGCGCGGGCGATGTGGCCTTTGTTCACGAAGCGCGTGAGGCCGACGAGCGCGCCGCGCGCATCGGGGCGCCAGTACGGTGCGAACAGGCCCGAGAACGCCGGCACGAAGTACGCGCCGCCGTTGTCCTCGACGGACTTCGCCAGATCCTCGACCTCGGGGGCGCTCGCGAAGAGACCCAGGTTGTCGCGCAGCCACTGGATCAGCGAACCGGTGACGGCGATCGAGCCCTCGAGCGCGTAGTGCGGAGCCTGGTCGCCGAGCTTGTAGCCGAGCGTGGTGAGCAGGCCGTTCTTCGAGTGGACGATCTCTTCGCCCGTGTTGAAGATGAGGAAGTTGCCCGTGCCGTAGGTGTTCTTCGACTCGCCCGGGTCGAAGGCGGCCTGGCCGAAGGTCGCCGCCTGCTGGTCGCCGAGAATGCCGGCGACGGGAACCTCGCGGAGCAGGCTGGAGGGCTCGACGGTGCCGTAGATCTCTGACGAGCTCTTGATCTCGGGGAGCATCGAGCGCGGCACGCCGAACGCGGCGAGGATCTCGTCGTCCCATTGCAGGGTCTCGAGGTCCATGAACATCGTGCGGCTCGCGTTCGTGACATCCGTCGCGTGCACACCGCCCTCGTGGCCGCCCGTGAGGTTCCAGAGCACCCAGGTGTCGGTCGTGCCGAACAGCAGGTCGCCGGCCTCGGCGCGCTCGCGCGCACCGGGCACGTTCTCGAGGATCCAGGCGATCTTCGTACCCGAGAAGTACGTCGCGAGCGGGAGGCCCACCTGCTCCTTGAAGCGCTCGACGCCGCCGTCCGCGGCGAGGCGGTCGACGATGGGCTGCGTCCGCGTGTCCTGCCAGACGATCGCGTTGTAGACGGGGTCGCCGGTGTGCTTGTCCCACACGACGGCCGTCTCGCGCTGGTTGGTGATGCCGACCGCGGCGATGTCGTGCCGCGTCAGGTCGGCCTTGCCGAGGGCCTGGCCGATCACCTCACGGGTGTTGCGCCAGATCTCGGCGGGGTCGTGCTCGACCCAGCCGGCCTTGGGGAAGATCTGCTCGTGCTCCAGCTGCCCGGTGGAGACGATCGATCCGGCCTTGTCGAAGATGATCGCGCGGGAACTGGTCGTGCCCTGGTCGATAGCCAGGATGTAGTCGGCCATGACTTCCTCTCATTCATGCGCACGGGGCCCGTCGCCGCGCACGCTCGGTTCGATGGCTGGGCGGTTCGGCGGCGGAGCCGGGAACGGCTCCGCCGCCGCGGGTCACCCGAGCACGGGGAGCAGCGCGAGCGCCGCCCACCCGGCGATGAGACCGCCGATGATGGGGCCGACGACCGGCACCCAGGAGTAGGACCAGTCGGACGACCCCTTGCCCTTGATGGGCAGGATGGCGTGAGCGATACGAGGACCGAGGTCACGGGCCGGGTTGATCGCGTAGCCGGTCGGGCCACCGAGCGACGCACCGATCGCGATCACGAGGAACGCGACGGGAATCGCCCCGAGCTCGGCCGGCGTGCCGCCGTAGCTGAATCCGAGGATGACGAACACCAGCACGAAGGTGCCGATGATCTCGGTGACGAGGTTCCACCCGTAGGAGCGGATCGCGGGACCGGTGGAGAACACGGCGAGCTTCGCCGCCGGTTCCGGCTCCTCGTCGAAGTGCTGCTTGTATGCGATCCAGCAGAAGATCGCACCGAGCAGTGCGCCGACCATCTGCGCGCCGATGTACGTGCCGATGGATGCCCCGTCGATCGGGATCCCCGGAACGAACTCGGTCTCGCCCTTGCCGAGGAAGTTCACGGTGAGTCCGAGCGTGACCGCCGGGTTGAGGTGGGCCCCGGACGCGTACGACACGATGACGCCGGAGAAGACCGCGAGGCCCCAGCCGATGTTCACCATGAGGAACCCGCCGTTGTGGCCCTTCGTCCTGATGAGCGCGACATTGGCGACCACGCCGCAACCGAGGAGGACCAGCATCGCTGTGCCGACCATCTCCGAGAGGAAGATGATTCCGAGATTCATTCCAACCCCCTTCGACGCGGAAGCGTCGTCGCCCCCGCTCAAGGGTCACGATAGTCTCGTGGCCCCTTCTGGGGGAATGGCCGGGCCGGAATCGTCGGAATGCCCCTTACATGCGGGGCACCCGCGGGCGTAGGTTGGCGAGGGAGTGCTGCGTCGGGGTCGATGCACGGTCGCGCGGCCGCAGGCAGCCTGGCGGAAGGGGTGTCCGTGAAGAAGATCATCAACGACCCGAAGCGGGTCGTGGACGAATCGGTCGCAGGGTTCGCGCTCGCGCACGCCGACCTGGTCAGGGTCGAGACCGACCCGATCCACGTCGTCCGCGCCGATGCGCCCATCGCCGGCAAGGTCGGCATCGTCAGCGGCGGCGGCAGCGGGCATGAGCCGTTGCACGCCGGGTACGTGGGCTTCGGCATGCTGGATGCCGCGGTGCCGGGTGCCGTGTTCACCTCGCCGACGCCCGATCCGATCCTGGCGGCGACGAAGGCGGTCGACGGGGGCGCCGGCGTGCTCCACATCGTGAAGAACTACACGGGCGATGTGCTGAACTTCGAGACCGCGGCCGACCTCGCCGAAGCCGAGGGCATCACCGTGCGCGCGGTCGTCACGAACGACGACGTCGCCGTGAAGGACTCGCTCTACACCGCCGGGCGCCGCGGCGTGGCCGGCACCGTGCTCGTCGAGAAGATCGCGGGCGCGGCCGCCGAACGAGGCGACTCGCTCGACGAGGTCGCCGCGATCGCCGAGCGCGTGAACGCGGGAGCCCGGTCGATGGGGCTCGCCCTCACGCCGTGCATCGTGCCGCACGCCGGTGAGCCGAGCTTCACGCTCGCCGAGGACGAGATCGAGATCGGCATCGGGATCCACGGCGAGCCCGGCCGCGAGCGGGTCGCGCTCGAACCGGCCGACCGCCTCGTCGATCGCCTGCTCGAGCCGATCCTCGACGACCTGCCGTACGCCTCCGGCGAGCGCGCGCTGCTGTTCGTGAACGGGATGGGCGGCACGCCGCAGGTCGAGCTCTATCTCGCCTACCGTCGGGCTGCCGAGGTGCTCGCGGAGCGCGGCATCCCGATCGCACGATCGCTCGTCGGCAACTACATCACCTCCCTCGAGATGCAGGGGATGTCGATCACACTGCTGAAGCTCGATGACGAGATGATCGAACTCTGGGATGCCCCGGTGCAGACGGCTGCACTGCGATGGGGTCGGTAGACGGGGAAGGCGAGGGGGAACCGGTGGGATTGGACATCACCTGGGCGGTCGACTGGGTCAGGCGGAGCGCGGATCGCATCGCGGAGCATCGGGTGGAGCTGATCACGCTCGACCGCGAGATCGGCGACGGCGACCACGGCGAGAACATGGACCGCGGATTCCAAGCGGTCGTGGCGAAGCTCGACGACCTGCCCGCGGGCTCGACGCCCGGTGACGTGCTGAAACTCGTCGCGACGACCCTCATCTCGACGGTCGGCGGGGCGGCCGGGCCGCTCTACGGCACGGCGTACCTGAAGGCCTCGGGTGCGGTCGGCGGGGCGACCTCGCTCGACGGCGCCGCCGTCGCGAGCCTCCTCGCCGCCGCGCGCGACGGCATCGTGAGCCGGGGCAAGGCCGAGCTCGGCGACAAGACGATGGTCGATGCGTGGACCCCGGCCGTCGACGCCGCCGAGGCTGCGGCGAGCGCCGGCGCCGACGCGGCGGAGGTGTTCGCCGCAGCGGCCTCCGCCGCCGAGGCGGGCGCGGTCGCCACCGAACCGCTCGTCGCGCGCAAGGGTCGGGCGAGCTATCTCGGCGAGCGCTCGGCCGGACACCGCGACCCGGGCGCCGAGTCGAGCGCGCTGCTGCTGCGCGCAGGCGCCGACGCCGCGGCCGACGGGGCAGGGGCATGAGCGGAGGAACCCCGGGCAAGGTCGGTCTCGTCTTCGTCTCGCACTCGTCGCAGATCGCGGCGGGTCTCGTCGAACTCGCCCGCCAGATGGCCCCCACGGCCGCACTCGAGCCCGCCGGCGGCACCGACGACGGACGCATCGGCACGAGCTTCGACCTCGTGTCGGCCGCGATCTCCGCGGCCGACTCGGGGCACGGGGTCGTCGTGCTCTGCGACCTCGGGTCGGCGATCCTGACGACGGAGACGGCGCTCGACTTCCTCGACGACGAGCTGCGCGCCCGGGTGCGCCTCGTCGATGCGCCGCTCGTCGAGGGCGGGGTCGCGGCATCGGTGGCGGCCGAAGCCGGTGATGCGTTGGATGCGGTCGTGGCTGCGGCGGAGTCGGCGCGGGGCGACGGCGGCGCGGGTGGCGAAGACTCCGCGGCACCGGTGACGGGCGCTGCCCCTCCGAGCGGCGGCGAGGCATCCGGCTATTCGAGAACGGTGACGCTCGTGAACGCCGACGGGCTGCATGCCAGGCCCGCGGCCGAGCTCGTGAAGCTCGCGGCCACCTTCGAGCACCGCGTGACGGTGAACGGCGCCGACGCGAAGAGCCTGCTCGGCATCATGTCGCTGGGGCTCACGAAGGGCGCCGAGGTCGAGATCGCCACCGACGACGTCGCCGGTTCACGCGAGGTCGACGCCCTCGCCGCCCTCGCAGCGTCGGGGTTCGGCGAGCACTGACTGAGGGCTCGCCGTCGCGTGCCGACGCGCGGAGGCCTCAGTTGCCGCCGGCGATGCGGATGTCGGCCCCCGAGGTGTAGCTCGCGTCGGAGGAGAGCAGGTAGGCGACGGCGCCCGCCATCTCGTGGGCCTCACCGGGGCGGCGCATCGGGATGCCCGGGGCGCGCTCGTCGGGGGCGTCGGGCCGACCGGCCGCGGCGTGGATCTCGGTGCGCGTCGTGCCGGGCGAGACCGTGTTGACGCGAACGCCGACCGGGCCGAACTCCTTCGAGGCGCCCGTCGTGAGTGCGTTGAGCGCCGCCTTGCTCATCGCGTAGGGGATGTACGTGTTCGGTGAGCCCGACTTCGCCGCGCCCGAGGAGATGTTGACGATCGATCCGCCGACGCCGCCGCGGTCGGTCGCCATGTGCTCGACGGCCGCGCGCGTGAGCACGATCGGCGCGAGCACGTTGACGCGGAAGAGGAGCTCGGTCTCCTCGAGCTCGGCGTCGAGGAACGACCCGATGCGCCCCGTGATGCCCGCGTTGTTGACGAGGCCGGTGACGCGCCCGAACGCGGCGACGGCTGCGGGAACGATGTTCGCCGCGGCGTCGAGATCGCCGAGGTCGGCCTGGAGCAGGAGCACCTTCGCGCCGGCGGCACTGCAGCGCTGGGCGACGGCATCGGCCTCGTCGGCGCGTTCGCGGTAGGTGAGCACGAGGTCGTGGCCCTCGGCGGCGAGGCGTTCGGCGATCGCAGCGCCGATGCCGCGGCTCGCGCCGGTGATGATCGTGACCGGGCGGGGGAGCGAGGCATCCGTCATGCTGCCAGCCTACGGCCGCGTCACTGGCGATGAGGATGCCTCAGGGCGTACCATCTGGCGTATGGCACGCGACGCAGCGAGCCGCCCTGATGACGGCAACGCATTCACCCGGTTCTTCGATCGAGTCGATCACGCACTCGAGCCGATCTTCGGCGCCCCGCCCATCACGGAAGGCATCGAGCAGGCCGATCCCGCAGAGTTGATGACGCGACCGTGTCCGGTCTGCGGCCAGGCGATCTCCGAACATCGCTTCGACGATACGGCCGGCAACATCGTGATGACGTGCCCGACCGACGAACGGTTGCCCGAGCGGCCCACGAACGCGCCGCTGAACGAACTCGGCATGCCGTTGAGCGGCCGGCGCGCCGAGCGGGCGGCGGAGTCGCCGCAGGCCTGAGGGTTCTCGACGCCCCTGGGGAGCGGACTCCACCCGTTTCCAGTAATATGCGCCTGCATAGAAATTTGACGCTTTGAAATGGGCCGAAGAGTGGAGACGCCGTGACCGGACCCCAGGTGAGCACGGCGGAGGAGCGGCGGCGCACGCTCACGGCGATGCTCAGCGCTGAACCGCATCGACTGCGTCGGCGAAGCATCTCGTTGGGGGTGCGGCCCGATGACGCCGACGACGCCGCCCAGATCGCGGCCATGCGCGCCTGGCGTTCGATCGACGGACTCGAGCGGACCGACGCCGGCACGATGTGCTCGTGGCTCGACGTGATCGCGCGTCGCACCGCGATCGACCTCGCGCGACGGATTCCGCCGACCGACGGTGAGGTCGAGTGCGAGCGGCTGCGGGCTCGGCACGACGTGGAGCACGAGGCCGAACTGCATGAGCGCCTCGCGGTGGTGCTCCAGTCGATCCGGGCACTCCCGCCCGAGCTGCGCGATGCGCTGCTCATGAGCGCCGTCGACGGGAAGTCGGCGGGGGAGATCGCCGAGCGGTTCGGGATCACCCCGGCTGCCGCGCGCCAGCGGGTTGCCCGTGCGCGCCGGGCGCTGAAGCGGCATCCCCTGATGGAGGGCGCACCAGGCCTGCCGGATCGGCCCACCGGCTGACGGCGGACCGACCCGGCGGCGCTCAGGCGGTGCCGAAGGGGTTGTCGATGACGAAGCGCCACCCGGCGGCCTCGTCGAAGACTGCGACATCCGAAGTGCTGCCGCCGAGCGCGATCTCGCTGCCGTCCGGACCGGTGCCATGCATCGTCCAGTCGGCGATCGTGAGGCCCGTCGAGCCACTCGCGAAGGTGTGGCGCACCGACATCGTGATCGGCAGATTCAGGGCCAGGAACTGCTCGAGCGCGGCGCGTACCGGCTCGACGCCCTGCACGGGCTGACCCGGCGCGGGAACGAAGACCGCTTCCGGAGTATTGAGGGCGAGAAGCCCGTCGAGGTCGCGCGCGTTGAAGCGCTCGGCGAATGCGAGGTTGAGCTGATCGAGCGAGGTGACGGGAGTCGACATGGGGTTCCTTTCGGGAGATCGGCGCGCGGATGTGCGCGCTCTTGAGAACGACGCGGGAGAGCGCGGCGTGTGACAGGCCTCGTCGGAGAGGGGAGTGGTGAACCAGTACATTCCGAATCCGGTATACTCGTTGACGGCCGCTCGAGAGAGCCGGCCACGGGGCATCCGCCCCATGCGGACGTAGCGCAGTTGGTAGCGCGTCACCTTGCCAAGGTGAAGGTCGCGGGTTCGAACCCCGTCGTCCGCTCCACAGGGTCATTTCCAGCACCGCCTTGACCGGCGACACCTCGCGCATGCAACCATGGCTTGCATGACGAACGTGACTGTGCGTGCGATGACGCACGCCGAGTTCGACGAGTGGCAGACCGACATCGCCGAGGAGTACGCGACCGAGCAGGTCGCGGCCGGCCGATGGCGTGCTGAAGGTGCGGTCGAGCGCGCTCGAGACGAGAACGCGCTCCTGCTCCCGCAGGGCGTCGAGACGCCGCGGATGCTCGTGTTGCGGGGGATCGACGACGTCGGCGAACCGGTCGGGCGTGCCTGGGTCGGTCTCGACCACCCGCGCGGTGCGCCCGACGCCGCGTTCCTCTACGACATCGAGATCATCGAGGCACGGCGGGGGAGCGGGCTCGGGCGAGCGCTGCTCGAGGTGGTCGAACGCGCGGCCCTCGAGGCCGGCGCCGCTGCACTCGAACTGAACGTGTTCGGCAAGAACACCGCCGGTATCGGGCTGTACGAGTCGGCGGGCTACGAGGTGACCACGCAGCAGATGCGCAAGACGCTTCGGGGCGACCCCCCGAGCGGAATGAACGAAGGAGCAGCGAAGCCATGACGAAGTACCTGATCTCGTTCCCGAGTGCCGCGATGCAGCATCTCACCGCCGATGAGTTGCAGGCGGCCGACCACGACTCGCGCGAGGTCGTGCGAGCGGCGAAGGCAGCCGGTGTCTGGGTGTTCGGCGGGGGAGTCGACGAGGGCATCGCGCCCGTCATGGTCGAGGGCGACGGTGGAGTGCGCGACGGCACCTACCCGGAGCGCACTCGACTCGATGGGGGATTCACGGTGCTCGAGGTGCCGAGTCGCGAGGCAGCGCTCGAATGGGCGGCGAGGATCGCCGCGGCGTGCCGGTGCGCGCAAGAGGTGCGTGCGTTCATGTACGACCCGGAGAGCTGAGGTGGTCGCTCCGCCGAGTCCTGCGTCATCGACCGCGGTGCCCGACTCGGGGGTGAGGCGGGTCGTGCGCACCGCCGCCCTCGGCGCCCTAGTTCCAGAGGTAGTAGCTGACGACGGATGGTGATGCGATGTCGGTTCGATTGTTCCCGTGATAGATGCGTTCGGTGGCGAGGACCTGGCCGGTTTCCGGGGAGATGATGATGTGGTCTTCGTATCCCCGCCAGCCCAGGTCCTCGGTGATGAAGACGACGCCGTCGCGCCCGAGCCGATCGACGGTATCGCCTGCGACGTGGAGATCTGGCAAGTCGGCGAGGTAGGACAGGAAGGCGGCCTGTTGCTGGGCGTCGAGCTTCTGCTCCATCAGGAGTGAGTTCATCGCCTGGATCGACTCGCTTGCACTCAGCGGGAGCATCGCGCCGCTGATCGTCGAGAGGTACCGTCCGACCTCGTCGGCGTCTTTCGGGAACGAATCCGGGAAGGCGAATAGGTACTCGCCTGGTGCCCAACTGTCTTCCCAGCTGAGTTCGCCGGCGGCCGGCAGATCCTCGCCGTCGAGCGGGGAGCCGTTGTGATCAAACGGTTGCCCGAAGGTGACCCTGGTGGTGAAGCCGCCGTCCGCTGTTCGTGTGTTCTCGAATTGCTCTGGCACGATGCTGGTGGACGTGGCCACCCCGTTGTCGGTGATCGAGAGCGACCACGTTTGGACGGTGATGGTGGAGGAGCTTCCAGTGGCCGGAGCCGAGCTTCTGCCGGCGGTCTCGGACATCTGGGTCAACAGTTCTTGGGCGCTCGCAGATGTCGCCGTCGTGCGAAGCATCTGTGGGGTCGCCGCGTAGGCGGTCTGGGGGGTGAGCAGGGAGGTTGCGGCGATCGCCGCAGCGGCGACGACCACGGCCGCGGCGGCAGCGAATCCTGCGACTTGGAGGAATCGCAGCCGGCCCAGCCGCTGTGGTCGGTGACGAGCGCTAGCGGCGTCGACGAGCATCAGATCGGCGAGCTCGCGCTTCGCCCGGTCGGACAGCGGGAGGGTTCGATGCCCGCTGATCGGTCGTGCCGCGCGGATGCGCTGTTCAAGGTCGTCCATTCTTCACCGCCTCCGATTCGATCGCCTCGACTCTCGGCAGCGCCAGAACCGCCTTGAGTCGATTGCGGGCACGCATGAGCCGCACGCGCACGGTCACCGGCGAACAGCCGAGAATCGCCGCGATCTCCTGGCCGGTGAGATCTTCCCAGTACGTCATGTAGATCAGCTCACGGTCAGCGTCCGGCAGCACCTGGATGGCTCGGCGAAGTTCGATGGCGTCGTCGTTCTCCTCGACGATGGAGACGATCGCCATCGGGCCGAACCGCTGAGAGAACTGGTTCGC
Source organism: Agromyces sp. NPDC058126 (assembly GCF_042884595.1). Taxonomy (NCBI): domain Bacteria; kingdom Bacillati; phylum Actinomycetota; class Actinomycetes; order Micrococcales; family Microbacteriaceae; genus Agromyces; species Agromyces sp. NPDC058126. Next base: position 281,789 of record NZ_JBHVTS010000003.1, read on the forward strand.
CCGGGTGGTCCGCCGGTACTCGTTCCCGATGACGTTCCTCAGCACCTGGTACAACCACGGCAGTGCGAGGTCGTTACCGTCGCTGTGGTGCTTCCACGCGATGCGGAACACTTCACCCGTGACATCTTCAGCGTCGGACATGCTCGGCAGCCGTTGTTGCGCCACGGTCAGGATGAGGCGGTAGTACCGCCTGTAGAACGCTGTGAACACTTCGGCCACCAACCAGTCCTCCTTCCCAGACGCTGGGCCATTCTCCTCACCTGTTTCCGATCGACGCCCAAGTGTTGCAGACCCGATGGGCTTCGGCGCGTCCGTCTCCCCAGCCGTCACAGCTCCGCGCGTTCACGCGAGGACGACGTACCAGTTGAGCACCATCAGTCCGATCGACGGGATGAGCAGGATCACCGCGGCGACGATGTTGCGCTGCCGAGTTGCTGCAATGACCGTGATCACGATGAGGCCTGCGACCGCCGCCGTCATCAGCACGGCGGTGATCTTGAGGGTCACATCGTCAGATGGATCGAGCGGGTTCGTCGGCCGCTGGGCGAAGAACGGGGCATTCGCGAGGCCGATGGCGATCCATCGCACGACAGCGACGGCTGCCGGCAGCAGTATCCCGATGACGAAGATCAAGAGAGCTGACCCCCAGTCGGCCTTCAGCTGCGGTCGCGGACTCTCCGTTGACATGCGTGCCTTCTCCTTCCGATGGTGCAACTCCCGATGCCGACGACCCCTCTTGCGGATGGCTGCTAGCCCCCTGGCATCCGGTACTCGATCGTGAGCCCCGCAGCACCGCACGCGAGCACCGCATCCTCCACGACGTTCACGAAGTCGTCGACGCTCATCCCCGGAACGGCCTGCTTCTGCGCGTTCCTGAACGCTTCTTCGATCCGGCCGGTTCCGGTCACGGTCAGCGACTGCAGCCCTTCCGAGACGGCGTCGATCACTGCCCGCGCATCCGAATCGGATGCATCCCCTCCGAGCCGGAGTACCGTCGCAGACAGCGCAGCGAGCTCGCCGCACGCGTACGCGTTCTCCGAGTCGGAGCCATCGGTCGTCTCGGGCGTCGGCTGAGGCGAACATCCGACGAGCACGAGAAGCGATGCGATCCCGATCGCAGCGGCCGAATACCTCAGGCGTCGATCCCCTCGGGCAGCGACGACTCCGAACGCTCGCATGTCCATGCGGACCTCCACCCTTCTGGCGACCCATCGCCCCGTACTGATACTCATGTCCGGACGCCCTGATGATGTTTCACGGTGCCAGAGTCCGGGGGAGTACGAGCGCGCTACGCGGACGGGTCCCAGGTAGCCAGACGATCGAAGATACGGCGGTCGCCTTCGGACTCCAGCGATTCCAGCGGTCGACGGCCGTAGAAGAACAGGACCAGCTCACTGGCCGTGCCTCGGGCCGAGGCGTCGACCGTGTCCGGGGCTTCCCCAGCATCGGGCGCGAGGTGCTCGACCTGCGCGCCGTCGTGGTTCAGCCGGAGGCGCCACGAGCGGCCCTCGGCGGCGTGGTAGTCGACGATGGCGGGCTCGTGCGGCCAGGGGACTGTCGTCGCACAGAGAGTGAACTGGCAGTCGTCGAAACCGTCGAGCGCGATCTTCTCCGGAATCGGCTGCGGGGTGACCCCGGCGAGCTGGACGTCGTAGGTGTGTACCGCGATCTCGTGGAGCTGGCGCCGTGCCCAGGCTCCGGAAGTCTGCGGTGACGGCGAGTCCGCCCACCAGGTCCAGCAACCGCGATCCGGGCCCGCCTCGCGCAGCACGCTCACCAAGTGCCTGACGGACTCGTCCCACCAGGTGAGGAGCGCCTCGCGCTCCCGAGGTGCGCCCCCACCGCCTTTCCATGCGGATTCTTCCGGCGGGGCGTCTGCTGGCCCGGCGGTGACGATGGCGGCCGCCTTGCGGCGACCCATGCCCACGTGTTGCACGTGATCGAACAGCGTCCGCTCGGGCTGGGTCGGCATCCGGACGTCGAGGCCGGGTGCCGCGGCGACCGCAGCGCGGAAGGCGGCCGACCGTTCGTCGATCAGCCGCAGCTGATCAGGGAACGAGAGAATCTCGTGCATCTCGGCTTTCTATCACAGTGCTCCGAGCACCGGACAGCGAGATCGCGGCCCCGGTCGAGAGACCGGAGCCGCGATCATGCAGGGATTCTGTGTCTACTCCGGCTTGCGCGAGCGACGCGCACCGACCGCGACGGCGAGGCCGAGACCGAGGCCCGCGACACCGACCACGATGCCGGTGATGCCGAGGGCACGCGCCACCGCGTCATCCGCCGAGGCATCCGCGTCGCCGTGCTCGGAGGCGCTCACCACTCCGCCGTGGTGCCCATCGGCCTCTGCCGCGGTCACGGTGATGGAGGGGGCCGGGTGCTCGGGCTCCTCTTCGCCCTCGACGACGGGGGCGCTCCAGTCGGTCGAGCCCTCGGCGCACTCCTGCATCACTGGGAACGCGAGGGTCTCGCCCTCGGCGTCGGCGGGCAGCTGCAGGGAGAGCTCGATGACGTCGCGCAGATCGCTCGGCAGCGGGGTGACCGCCGTGTAGACGACCTGGCTCACCCGGTCGACGACGCTCGCGCCGTGCGAGTCGGTCTTCGGTTCGGGCAGGGTCTCGATCACCTTCTCGATCGTCCAACCGTGGTTGACGGTCGGGGTGACCCGGTCGATGCCCTCGGGGATCGTGAAGGTGAGCTTCGTGGTGGGGCTCTCGCCGCAGCCATGCGGGATGCCGAAGCCGAGCACGGTGTACGCCCCCGCCGCGGTCGACGTGGACTCGACGCCGACATGCGCGCTCGCGGCGAGCGGAGCGCCGATGGCGAGCAGGGCGCCCGCACTGAGTGCGGCGGCGGTCATGAGGGCAGGACGGAAGGAGGGTCGTTCAGACATGGTGTTTGCTTTCGTGTGGAATCGGAAGATCAGAGCACTAGCGCCGCGACCGCGACGCCGATTCCACGCGGCGGTCCGCGCCGCACCACACTCGATTCCAGACGCGCGAGAAGCGGACGCTCGCGCACGGTCGATCGGTCGCACACGTTGCGTCGCGGCGCGACCGCGAGCGACGGCGCGAGCAGCAGGGCGACGGCGACGAGGATGCTTCGCCAGACCTCCGCGATCGCACGAATTGCTCCGTCGACGAGTCGGATTCCCGCAATGGCGACTACTGCCGCGACGACGTGCGCGAGCGGCATCGCGCCGCCAAAATGCTCCGCATGCGCCGATGCGCCGATGCCCGCCAGCTCGGTCCATGCGCCGCGCACGGCCGTGGGGGAGTGCCCGCTGTGAGCGAGCGCGCCCTCGATTCGCTGACCGCCCGGCGCCGTGCCGGCCGAAAGGGAGAAGGTCGTGTGCAGCGCGAGCTGAGCGGCGACGGCCGCGAAGGCAGTTCTCAGCGGCCGCGCTCCCGTTCCGACCATCGCGATGCCGAATGGCACGGAGAACGCGAGTGCCACGACGAGCGAGATCGTGCCGGGAGGTGCTCCGCCGCCGATCGTGTGTGCGAGCGACGCCAGCAACGTCGCGGTGAGCGCGACCACGGACCCACGCAGAGTCCGATTCGCCCGCTCGATGTGCACGAGCAGGAGCCTACCGTTCCGCACGAGCTCGACTCGAGCCAGTTTTCGTCGTGGTCACCGAGGGTGCCCAGGCCTCGGTGCGCTCGGATCGCACGAACTCCTGGGGCGATGGTTGGATGCGGAGGTCAGGGGGAGTGGCGGGCTATCGTGATCGCCTGGAACCCTCTGATTGCGCCGCCCGGCTCGCAGAGTTGGCCACGGGCGATAGATTCGCCGAATGATGAAGACCCCGGCTGGCCGCGTCGCCCTCACCGCGCTGCTGCCCCTCCTCCTGCTCACCGGCTGTACCACCGTGGACGCCTCGTCCCTGCCCGATACCGACACGACCCCGAACGCGGCCGCCTCCGCTGCGATCGAAGGGGACACGGACGAGGACGGCGAGCTCTCCGAGTTTGAGAAGCAGGTGCTCGCGAGGAACGCACCCCGCGATATCACCCTTCACGATGGCACCGTCGCAGTCGTGACGCCCGGAGAGCCCCTCCCGCAGCCGGTCATCGACCAGATCGTCGCCGACGCGGCGCCCGGCGCAGCCCAGGCACAGACCGACGATGAGTTTGCGCCCATGGCGGGAATCAGGAGCATCCGCGAGGTGGCAACCTCATACGCGAACGAGTTTGGCCGCACCATCGTCATCGTCTATTGGGGCATCGGCGCGTGGGGCACGGTCTCCTCCGTCGACGAATCCGGCGGGACCGGGCTAGCAGGTACCAGCGACCAAGACGCGATGGTCGCCGCGGCTACCGACTGGGCGAAATCCCACGACGCCTACGTCGTCGTTGTCGAGTAAACGACGGTGCTAGTTTTCCGCTCATGGGCTTCCGTCTTAGTGAGTGGAGGAATCCGCACAGACGTTGAGCGGTTCGAGTTGGAGTTCGAGAGTCTCGACAGCGTTTGTTGCTGAGACTCGACAGATGTCGCCGGACTATTCTGGCGGGATGTCCTCTCACGCTGGTGCTATTTCGGTCGCCTTCGCCGATTCAGCCCTTGGGCTTCCTCGAGGCGTCGTGCAGATCACACCGGCCTCTGATGCTTGGGCGCGCACGTTTGATGATGTTCGCGCAGCCATGGCATTCGACGCACCAAATGCGGTGGTTGCGATCGAGCACATTGGATCGACGTCGGTCCCTGGGCTGGCGGCGAAGCCGATCCTGGACATCGGAATTGGCGTTCGTCACCCGATCCAGGTTGGCGACGTGCAGGACGAGATACATGACTGGCTCACCGGACTCGGATTCGAGTTCCGTGGTGACGCGAACGACGTTCGTCCGGATCGCATGTACGGCTATGAACTCCAGCCGATGATTCGGCTCGCAAATCTCCACGTACTGGAGTACAGGTCGCAAGAGTGGCAGTACTACATCGGTTTCCGCGATTTCCTGCGAGCTCACCCGTCTGAACGCGATGCGTACCGGGAGCTCAAGCTCAATCTGTCCATCCAGCATCCTGACGACCGGATCGCCTACATAGACGGCAAGGCGGCCTTCATCGTCGAACGGCGGGCACGGCCAGCGTAATTCGTGCGTCGCAAACGCGACTCGCGGCCGTGTGAGAGATTCGGCCGCTGTTCTACGGCTGGGGCGGCGAGACTCCTACAGACAGTTCGTCGATCAGCCGCAGCTGATCGGGGAACGCAGGAAACTCCTGCATCCCGGTTTCTCCCACGCAGCGCTCCGATGACTTGAGGCCGCTTCACAGCCGACGAAGAGGCTGACCGGCACCCTGGCCGCCGTGCGATGAGCGTTTCCTTCACGCGGACGCGAGCGAGAGTGATCCGAGCGCGAGGAACGCGATGCCACCGATGCAGCCGCTGAGGCCCACGAATCCCATCAACAGTTCGCCCCGTACATGAAACCACGCAACATCGAGCGGTGCGATGTTCGTCGCCAGCCAGTCGGCAATTGGTCGCCGACCAATGATCAGAACCAGAGCGATGCCGAATTGAATGATCCCGGCGATCAGCAATGCAATGGGCGACATGAGGGTGAGTCTAGGGCGCACGAGGTGCCGGGGGAGCAGGTTCCATTTCCCTCGAATCTTCTTGATGGCGAAGTGCCTTGATCGTTTCTCCATAAAGCTCATGCCTGTCCCGGGTGGGCACCGTCACCATGACCGCTTCGCGGACAGGTCATTCGGGAATCCAGGCCAACTGGCCGTGATGGGGGCCGGTCAGGCTGGTCGGTTCGTTGCTCGGATCGGGGAGATAGTCGGTCATATCGATCGGCTGAGTAGGCGGCAACGAGATAGCGGCCGGGTCGATCGGTTGTGCATTCACGGCGTGTTCCCTTCGTATTGGTGCTCGTGGAGGAGCTCGCGGAGTTGGGCGCGGGCTCGTTGGTATCGACCGCGCGCGGTCGACTCGCTGATTCCGAGGATTGTGGCTGCTTCGGGCACGGTGAATCCGTCCCAGAGGACGAGACGTACCAGTTCGGATTGGTCGTCGGGGATGGCGTCGAGCGCGGCGCGGATGTCGAGGGTTTCTGTGTCGACATGCTCGGTCGGCAGCGAATCGAGATGCGCGCGCAGCTTGTCCGTGAGGTTGGAATGGCGGGCAACGCGGCGGGCAGCGTTGGCGAGGACGCGCCTGGCGACGCCGTACAGCCACATCCGCGCTTGCTCGGGCTCCGTGGGCATCCGATCGCCTCGCCGCCACGCGACCACGAACGTCTCACTGAGCAGATCTGCGGCATCGGCCGGGACCGGCACTCGCCGGCCGAAGTAGGTCAGCAGGTCGGCCGCGTTGGCCCGGTAGGCGGCCTCGAGCTGTGCTTCTCGGGTGGGTCGGTTCTGGCGGCGCATTATCGCGCTGGGCCTTCGGTCGCGCCCTCGCACGGCCCAGCCCCGAACTTCAACGAGACACTGTCGATCAGGTGGCCCGCCTGTCGGAACTCGGCATTGACGCGGTCGGCAATCACCCGTGTCGCCGCCATCGAATACGTCGCGGGTGGCGGGGTTGCGCCGGATGCGATGCTGTCCGGGTCGGTGAACGCGACACGTTGTTCGACTTCGAGTTGGTACGCGGCTTCGATCTCGGCGGTGGTGATGGATGCGATGAGTGGGTCCCAGTCGTGCTCGGTGAGGAACTTCCGCGCCTCCTCCGTGCGCCGGTCGATCTCCTCGTCGGGCACGTCGTCGTTTTCGTAGTAGGGCTCCACGCCGATGAATACTTCGCAGAGACCCAGGCTCGTCCCGTCTTCAAGCTGGAAGCTGCGTTGGGCGACGATATCCGGCGTCCAGCCGAACCAATCGATCACGGCCGGCGCGGCGGTCGCAGCGGTGACGCCCAAGCCGACTATGCCGAGGCTGAGCGCGGAGCCCGCGAGAATCCGGCGTACCCTGGACCCGAGCCGACGCTGACGCAGCTCCGACGCGACTGACCTAGCAAGGGCATCCGCCTGCGCCGCCGCTGCTGGGTCAGCGCCCAACGCCCGCGGTGCAGCCTGCCGCACCGCCTCATCGAACCAGTCCATCGATTGCCCTTCCTCGAGTGCCTTCATATAGAACATGTCCAGAAGGGCGCCGTCCTTAACATGGATCGCGATCTTGGCCGCGATTGCGTCCGAGCTTCCGACGAGCCCGGGCTGTCATTGTGGCGCTCTCGTGGGCCGCTGTGTGACGCTCGCGAAGCACTTCATCGCTAGTCGGTCGGCTCGTCGACGACACGGTTAGGGCACACGCCAGGGCGCGGTGGACCTGGTGTGCATCCAGATGTCGCACGGTGGCGGGAATATGGCCGGCGCGGTCGTGCACTGGCCGAAGGGCATCGATTGGATTGCTCGGCTGTGGCGAACCCTGGCCAGCACGTCGGGGAGGGGCTGCATCCGACTTTGACAAGCGCACCGCAGGCCCAGTCGCAGCACATTCCGACATAATGTGCATTATCGGTTATCTCACGAGTGATCGGAGGATCGTCAGCTGCCCGCCATTCGCAGAAGATTCTCTGCGGTCCGATTGTGCGCAGAGACTGCTCCGCTTGTGACGAACATCGCCACAACAACCAAGAACGGGACGATCCGTCGAGCGCGTTCCGCAAGGCGAGCGATCAGCACCGGCCTGCTCGTCACGAGTCGTCTGCCCGGCAATCTCTGCCATTGCCGTACGGACATAATCTTCCGCGTCAGGAGCGCCTCAGCTGTTTGCGGTCCTCCCCAGCAGCAGCGAATCGCCGGCGAAGCCCATCAGCGTCGGGAGGACGCCGCCCGCGCGCGAGTCACTCAGCCGGCCGCAACACGGTCAGTACGTAGGTATCCGGATCAGGGCACGCTTTTCTGAGCGCAGCATCCATGTCTCGTTCCATGAATCGTTCGTCGTCTGCGACAGACGGGAACCAGACGAATCCGGGCCACGCCTCGATCCACACGTCGCGGCCTGGAGGCTCCGGCACCTCGATACCGTTCGCGGCGAGACATGGGCCGTAGAACTCCGTGAGATAGTCGTAGGCCCACCCGAGCTCCGCATCGTTCGGGCCTGCGCTGGTGATCTTCGTCGGGTGCGCGGTGTCGCAGGCATACGCCGCAATCATCTCTGCCTCGCCACCGCCCGTCCACCCGATGGAGTCGGGCGGCCCATCGATGTTCTCCGACGTTCGCCCCTCGTCGACCTGCAGGCCCGCAGCTTCGTAGCAGGTGCGCAACACCTCGATGCGGTTCTCGTCGGTCACGTAGCCCTCGAACTCGACATCGGGTCGTTCGGCGTCAGGATAGCTCGCGAGCACACCTTGCCAGCGCACGTCGGCATCGTCGAGCCGCTTCGCCTCCGACTCCGCCTCCGTCAGCGGCGGAGCGGGTTCAGGGTACGGCGCCAAGTCGGGCATCTCGATGCTCACCACGGCGGAGGTCGGCTCCGTCGGTGCAGCAGCGGCGTTGCCGGTGGACGGCGCTGCGCATGCCGTCAGGACGAAGAGGGATGCCACGGGAAGGGCGAGGCACCAGCCGGCGGCCCTCAGCGGCCGCCGAGCGAGAAGTCGGGTCATGCGCTCGATGATTGCGGAGAAGAGGCTCCGGATCAAGGGATGAGATTGGGAACCGAACGGCTCCTCCCGGACATATCCATGTGCCGGGAGTCGGCTGCACCATTCCGTTGCGCAGCCAGCATCACTCTCGGCCGAAAAGGAGTTCGATGCTGTCTTCATCCGTGCCGTCCGAGCCTGAGCTGCCGATCACCCAACCGATCGATTTCATCGACTACCTTCCCGATCCAGCGGATGAGCCCACCGGCTAGGCGAACGACGGTGCGCGGGAGGCACCGCCACTCCCCCTCGCCCGAGTTGTGCGGGCCGAACAACGCGCTGCCGAGACATCCGATCTCTGCGACTGGCTACGGCAGACGCCAGAACTCGCCGACCAGTCCGCGCTCGTCGAGCAGTGCCTGGTTGTGCTCGCGCGTGTGCGGAGTGAAGTCGGCCGCAAGGCGATCGCCGTACCAGGGCTTCGCAAGGCTCCACACGGTCGTCGCCGGCTCGAGGTATCCCGTGTCTGGAGCGCGCTCGGCGCCCCACGACTCGGCGTGTTCGCGGGTGCAGAACAGCCGGATCATCGTGCAGGTGGCGACGACATCGTCCCACCACTCGGCGGCCGGTCGCGGAAAGCGCACCACGAGTTCGGCGGGCGGCGGTGTCGTCGGGCCTGCGGCGAATGAAATCGTCGCCCCGCACTCCGGGCATGCGGTCTCGATCCGCACCTCGAGGCCGAGTGCGGCACTGATGCCGAACGAATCCCAGGCGCATCCGCCCCACCAGCGCCGATCGTCATGGCCGTCGACCGGAGTCACGACGAAGGCCATCGGCGCGGACGTGAACGGATGCGCCATGCGGATCGCGTCGCCGTCGCGGTTCAACACGAGGGCGTGCGCATCCGCGAGGTCGTGGAGCTGACGACGCACGTCGTCGACGCCGCTCGAGGTGCGACGCGCGAGCTCGGCGACCGAGGGGGCTCGGCCCTCGGAAGCGAAGGTCTCGTACACGAGATCGCGCAGGCGTCGGGATGTCGGGGTGTTCATGTTGCTCCTTCATGGTGCGGCGACGGGGTCGACCTGTCCAGTCTTCATCCGTCGCGCAGCCGTGTCTTGTACGTTTCTCGCATGGTCGAGGCGGTGCGTGCATGGCGGCCGGGGGTACCCGCGGTCCGCGAGGGGCTGCATGCGACCTTCGATCGGCACGAGTACCCGGCGCACACGCACGACGACTGGACGGTGATGCTCGTCGACGACGGCGCCGTCAACTATGCGCTGGATCGGGTCGCACACGACGCTCGACCCGGCGCGATCGCCCTGCTCCCACCAGGAGTGCCCCACGACGGACGCACCGCGATCGGCGGCGTCGAGTATCGCAAGCGCGTGCTCTACCTCGCGACAGATTGGCTGCCACGGTGGGCGCCCGACGCCGCGGCAGCACGCCCCACCATCACGACTCGTGCGGCGCTCTCGGCCGTGCACCGCGTCCACGCGGCGCTCCGCATGCCCGGTGACACCGATGCGGCCGAATACTGGGTGCTCGAGCTCGGGCGCATCGTCGCCGCCGGATTCGGTGGCGTGCATTCCGAGACTCCTGATTCGCCGCTCGCCAGGCGCCTCCGCCTCATGCTCGACGACCGCCTCAGCGAACCGTTCACGATCGCCGAGGCGGCTCACGAACTCGGTGCGCATCCGAGCCACCTGGTGCGCGCGTTCACCCGTGCGTACGGCATTCCGCCTCATCGCTACGTCGTGGGCCGCCGTGTCGATCGAGCGCGGCGGCTGCTCATCGACGGGCACTCCCCCGTCGAGGCCGCGATCCTCGCCGGCTTCCACGATCAGGCGCACCTCACCCGTCACTTCCGGCGCACGCTGGGCGTGACGCCCGGTGCGTTCCGGGCCTCGGCCCGATCCGCCTCGGACACGCATTCGCCCTCGTAGCGGGCGATGCCGATGCCGAGGTGATCGGGAAGCCGGTTCATCGTGAATCGACGCTCCGCGGTGTCCGAGGCCCGCTACTCCCCCGCGATCCACGCGCCCCCGAGCGCTCCGCCTGCGCCGATGCCGCGGTCGGCGGGGCGCCCGCGGCGGAGGCTCCGCCCCGGTCTAGGCTCGGACGGTGATCGACTTCCTCATCGTGGTCAACGGGATTCCGGGTGCGGGCAAGTCCACCTTGGCGAGACCGCTCGCACGCGAGCTCGCCGTTCCCCTCGTCGCGAAAGATGCGATCAAGGAGGCGCTCAGTGACGCGGTCGACGTCTCGCTCCCGACGTCGCAGCTCGGCGTGGTCGCTGCTGAGAACGTCTGGGCCATCGCGCGGATGCTCGGTGGAGCGGTGATGATCGAGTCGTTCTGGGCGACCGGCCGAGACGAGTCGCACTTTCGCCGAGGCTTCGACTCGCTCGGTGCGCCGCACGGCGTTGAGATCTGGTGCCATACCCCTCGGGAGGTCGCACGGCAACGGTTCCTGACGCGCGAACGCCACCGGGCGCACTCCGATGAGGCGCGACGATCCGAATGGGAGACGTTGACATCGAACGCCGCCCCGCTCTCCGGACTGCCGGTGATCCCGATCGAGACCACCGCGCCGGTCGATGTTCCTCGGCTGGCGGCGGTTCTGCGTCTGCAGATCGCGGGTGCGATCGATGCGACCGATCGCGGAGGAGCGGTCGCCTCATCGTGAAGCGGGCCCGAGGATGCAGAAGTGCCTTCACGATCCCCTGGCCCTGCTCTCCCATCGCGGCTACTGCTCCCCCGCTGGATAGCCTGAACTCGTGATCGCGGACGAGGAACTTGCCCAATGGTTGGAAGCCGTTCGACGCGAGCCCGAGGCGGAGCCCCTGCTCGAGGAGCTTCGTGCCGAGCGGTTTCGCGCGCGAGGTCCCGAGGTCGATGTCGTCGAGGACTCGTTCGTCGAACGCGAGGTGCGCATACCGGTCCGCTGGTATCGGCATACCGGCGGCGCTCGGCCGACCGTGGTCTTCGTGCACGGCGGCGGCTTCGTGTTCGGCGACCTCGACTCGCACGACCGTGCCTGCCGCCGGCTTGCGACGTTGGGCGATGTGGATGTCGTCGCCGTGGCCTACCGCCTCGCTCCGGAGCATCCGGCCCCGGCTGGCGTCGATGACGTCATCGCGGTGGTGCAGGCGGTACTCAGCGAGCTGCCGACGACCCCGCTCGGGCTGGCCGGAGACAGCGCAGGCGGCCTCATCGCGTACCTCGCCGCGCACCGGCTCGTGGCGAACGGCACGACAGTCGAGGGTCTCCTTCTTCTGAATCCGAACGCGGACCTGAGGTTGAGCCGAGCGAGCATCCGCACGAAGGCGCACGGGTGGGGCCTCAGCACAACAGCATTGCACTGGTTCATCGAGAAATGGATTCCCGACGAGCGGGCGAACGCGGACGTGTACAGCCCGTTGGAGCTGCCGACCGCTGGAATGCCCGCGACGATCGTCGTGACCAGTGAGCACGACCCGCTGCACGACGAGGGCGCAGAACTCGCGGAACGCCTCGAAGTCGGAGGCAGCCTGGTCGCCCACCACGACCTTCCGGGGATGGTCCACGGCTTCATCAATCTCGACACGGTGTCACCGTCGGCACGACAGGCAGGCGACCGGATCCTCATGGAGTTCGGTCGCCATCTCGGCACCTCGCCCGGCCGAACTGCGGCCGCCGCGCGGATCGACTCGGAGGGCGAACGCCGGCTTCACTCGCGCTGAGCCGTCCGACGCGTGCCGAACCGCCGTTCGCCCTCGTCAGCGCGACCGTTCACCCGCAATTCTGAGCGACTACGAGACGGCGCGCGTGATGAGATCGACGAAGCGAGCCTCTCTCTGAAACTGATCGATTCGATCGCGTGCTGAAATTCCCGGTCAGTCGATGATTCTGATTCCGAGGTGCGTCGCGAGACTCGGTGCGAGCAGGGCGACCTGCGTGCTGTCGAGCGTCGCGCCGCGCAGGCCGGCGATGCCGTCGAGCGTCGACATCGCGGTGAAGTCGAGCCCTCGGAGGTCGACGTCGCGAAGCGTCGCCCCGGTGACCGCGAGTGCTCGGAGCTCGCAGCCGTCGAACGCGACCCGCTCCGCGCGGGCATTGCCGAGATCGAGCTCTTCGATGTCGCAATCGGTGAATCGGAGATCCCGGAGCTCGGACCCGCGGAGGTTCACGAAGCCGAGCTTGCAGCCGATGAATCGCACCGACTGCCATCGGTTGTCGATGAACTCGACGGAGCCGAGGCGCGAACCCGTGATGACGACGTCGCGCAGCTCGGCGCGCGGCGCGTGCAGGACCGGTGCCTCGAGTCGCTCGATCCGCGTCTCGCTGATCACCGCACCACGCAGCCTCGCCTCATGGGCGACGACGCCGCTCAACTCGCACTCGATGAGCCGGACGCCGGTCAGGTCGCGTTCGCTGACATCCGCGGCCGTGAAGTGCATGCCCTCGAGCGTGGCGCCCGACATCAACTCGGCGTCGTCGCCGTCGGCGAGGCCGGTCAGGACGAGCTCGTCGATGCGTGGCGCGGCGAGGCGTGCCGGTTTCATGCGCCGACGTACTCCGCGAGGTGCTCGCCCGTGAGTGTCGACCGTGCGGCGACCAGATCGGCCGGCGCGCCCTCGAAGACGATGCGCCCACCGTCGTGACCGGCGCCGGGTCCGAGATCGATGATCCAGTCGGCGTGCGCCATCACGGCCTGGTGGTGCTCGATGACGATGACCGACTTGCCCGAGTCGACCAGCCGGTCGAGCAGGCCGAGCAGGTTCTCGACATCGGCGAGGTGCAGGCCCGTCGTGGGCTCGTCGAGCACGTAGACCTCGCCGGGCTCGCCCATGGCGATGGCGAGCTTGACGCGCTGCCGCTCGCCGCCCGACAGCGTCGAGAGCGGCTGTCCGAGCGTCAGGTAGCCGAGCCCGACGTCTTCGAGTCGCTTGAGGATCTTCACGGCGGCCGGCAGCTTCGCCTCGGGCGAGTCGAAGAAGCGGTGCGCCTGGGCGACGGGCAGGTCGAGCACCTCGGTGATGTCGAGCCCGCCGAGCTTGTACTCGAGCACCCCCGCCTGGAACCGCTTGCCGCCGCAGTCTTCGCAGGGGGTCTCGATCGTGTCCATGAAGCCGAGCTCGGTGATGATCACGCCCGCGCCCTTGCAGCTGGGGCAGGCACCCTCGGAGTTCGCGCTGAAGAGGGCCGGCTTCACGCCGTTCGCCTTCGCGAACGCCTTGCGGATCGGCTCGAGGAGCCCGGTGTAGGTCGCGGGATTGCTGCGCCGCGACCCCTTGATCGCGCCCTGGTCGATCGAGACGACGCCGTCGCGCCCGGCGACCGATCCGTGGATGAGCGAGCTCTTGCCCGAACCCGCGACCCCCGTGACGACGGTGAGGACCCCGAGGGGGATGTCGACGTCGACGTCCTCGAGGTTGTTCTCGTCGGCGCCGCGGATCTTGATCGCACCGTCGGCGGTGCGCACCGAGGCCTTCAGCGTCGCGCGGTCGTCGAGATGACGCCCGGTGAGGGTGCCGCTCGATTTGAGCCCCTCGACCGTGCCCTCGAAGCAGATCTCGCCGCCGTTGCGGCCGGCTCCGGGGCCGAGGTCGACGATGTGATCGCCGATCGCGATGGTCTCGGGCTTGTGCTCGACGACGAGCACCGTGTTGCCCTTGTCGCGCAGCTGCAGGAGGAGCGAGTTCATGCGCTGGATGTCGTGCGGATGCAGCCCGATGGTCGGCTCGTCGAAGACGTAGGTGACGTCGGTGAGCGAGGAGCCGAGGTGCCTGAGCATCTTGATGCGCTGCGCCTCGCCGCCCGACAGGGTGCCGCTCGGCCGTTCGAGGCTGAGGTAGCCGAGGCCGAGCGTGACGAATGCGTCGAGGTTCGCACTGAGCGCCGCGAGCAGCGGCCGGGCTTCGGGCAGGTCGAGCCCGCGCACCCATGCGGCGAGATCGGTCACCTGCATGCGACACGCGTCCGCGATGCTGACGCCATCGATCTTCGACGAACGAGCGCCCTCGGTCAGACGGGTTCCGTCGCACTCGGGGCAGCGCGCGAACGTCGCGACGCGCTCGACGAACGCGCGGATGTGCGGCTGCAGCGCGTCGAGGTCTTTCGAGAGCATCGCCTTCGTGATCTTCGGGATCAGCCCTTCATAGGTCATGTTGATGCCGCTGATCTTGACCTTCGTGACCTCGCCGTAGAGGAAGAGGTGCCGCTGCTTCTCGGTGAACTGCTCGATCGGCTTGTCGGCCGGGTAGAAGCCCGACTGCGAGAAGCCCTTCACCATCCACCCGTCGGCCGTGTAGCCGGGCACCATGATCGCGCCCTCGTCGAGCGACTTCGACTCGTCGACGATCTGCGAGAGGTCGAGGTCGGAGACCGAGCCGCGCCCTTCGCAGCGCGGGCACATGCCCCCGAGGTAGATCGCGTCCTTCACGATCTTCTTCTCGCCCTTCTGGCCGATCATCACGCCGCTCGCCTTCTGCGTCGGGATGTTGAACGAGAAGGCCGTCGGCCCGCCGATGTACGGCTCGCCGAGCTTCGAGAAGAGGATGCGCAGCATCGCGTTCGCATCGGTCACGGTGCCGACGGTCGAACGGGGGTTGGCGCCGAGTCGCTCCTGGTCGACGAGGATCGCGGTGGTGAGCCCGTCGAGCACGTCGACGTCGGGCCGCGGCACCGACGGCATGAAGCCCTGCACGAACGCGCTGTAGGTCTCGTCGATCATGCGTCGCGACTCTGCGGCGATGGTGTCGAAGACGAGCGAGCTCTTGCCCGAGCCCGAGACTCCGGTGAACACCGTCAGCCGTCGCTTGGGGATCTCGACGTCGACGTCTTTCAGGTTGTTCTCGCGCGCGCCCTGCACGCGGATGAGATCGTGGCGGTCGGCCTGGTGCGGTGAGGCGGTGCTCATCGGTTCTCCATCGCGAGTCGGGGGTCTGGCACGTGCGCAGCCGGCACCGCGTGCCCACCCTGTTCGAGGTCGATCACTCGATCTAAGCAGTTCTCACCGACATCGTCGGGCGACGTCGAAGGCACGCCGCCGGAGAACGCGGGGTGATCGGCGGGCAGTTCACGGGCGCGGATGATGAGGCACATGCCGCCACGGTAGTTCGCGCGAGGCATCCGCGGCTTCTCGATTCGTGACCGATCGCACTGCGATACCGGCGATTCGACGGCACACCGACGCACTCCGTCGCATTGCGACGCGCGCATTCACATCCGTTGCCCAGCTTGCATTCGGCCATAGCCTTGCCTCAACTCGCCCATGAAAGGACACATCATGTCGAACCCGCAGAGCACCGGGCTCTTCGCCACCTTCTCGCTCGACTCCGAGGAGCTCTCGAAGTCGGCGATCAACACCGTTCGCGCGACCCTCGGGATCAGCGGCGTGGTGGCGCTCATCGTGGGAATCCTGATCACGTTCTGGCCGAAGGACTCGGCCGTCGTCCTCGCGGCGATCCTCGCGGTGTACTTCCTCATCGCGGGCGTCGCGTACCTCGGACTCGGCATCTTCTCGAAGGGCATCTCGGGGGGTGCACGGGCGCTCGACATCATCCTCGGCCTGCTGTTCGTCGTCGGCGGCGTCCTCGCCCTCGCGAACCTCTCGGCCACGACCGCGTTCCTCGGACTCTTCATCGGCATCCTGATCGGTGTGCTGTGGATCGTCGAGGGCGTCGTCGCGCTCGTGCAGCTCGGTGACGCGCCGTCGAAGGGCTGGGCGATCTTCTTCGCGATCCTCAGCATCGTCGCCGGTCTCGTGCTCGTGTTCTCGCCGCTCTACGTCGTGGCGCTCTGGTGGCTGATCGGCATCAGCCTCATCGTGCTCGGCATCGTGCAGATCGTGCGCGCGTTCACCTTCGGTCGCGGCGCGACCGCGGCCGCGACCGCCTGAGCGATCGCCTCACGGCGATGAAGAAGGCCGGCCCCGGATGCTCCGGGGCCGGCCTTCTTCTCGTTCGCGACGGGTTCGTCAGGCTTCGGGGGCGAAGCCCGAGACATCCCCGACGTAGCGCGTGTGATCGGCCGGCACGGGCTCGACGACCGCCGCGGCGACCTCGGCGGCGAACTCGGCCACGTTGTAGAGGCGGCCGGCGTCCTGCTTGCGGGCGTCGATGGCGCCGGGGTTCGCGCGCTCGAGGAGGGTCGCCGTGATGGTGCCCTCGATCATGTCGCCCGACACGACGACGAACTCGACGCCGGCGGCGTCGAACTCGGGGAGCTTGGCGCGCAGCGCGTCTTCGCCGGCGCGCTTCGAGAGGGCGACGGGCTCGTACTCGGGCATCGTGGGCGTGGTGCGGATGAAGTGGGCCTGGTGGCTCGTCACGAAGACGATGCGCGCTCCGTCGGCGAGGTGCGGCAGCGCCCCTTCGACCACGTTGACCTGCGCGTCGCGGTTGAGGCGCATCGCGTAGTCCTCGCCCATGCCGGTCTCCATGCCGCCCGAGGCGTTCAGGACGAGCACGTCGATCGGGCCGAGCTCGGCGACGGTGCGCTCGAACATCGCGGCGACCGACTCGGGGTCGGTGAGGTCGGCACCGACGGCGATCGCAGTGCCGCCGGCCGCGACGATCTCGGCGACCACCTTGTCGGCGCGCGGCGCCTTGCTGCGGTAGTTCACGACCACCGAGGCGCCGGCTGCGGCGAGGGAACGAACGGTGTCGGCACCGATTCCGCGCGACGATCCGGTCACGAGCGCGACGCGGCCGGCGAGCGAGCCGGGGGCGAGAGGGTTGGTCACTGGAGGTCTCCTCGAAGTTCAGAGCGGGCCGGCGCACGAGCGTCGCCGCAGCGAACCGAGACTATCAACTCCCCCATGCCGCTCCCGGCACTGCTAGTTTCGAATCAGCCGACCCGCGTGCGAAGGAGACCCGATTTGGATGTGCTGACCCAGTACGCGTGGATCGCCTGGCTCGTGCTGATTCTCGCGTTCGCGACGATCGAGGTGTTCACGCTCGAGATGACCTTCCTCATGCTCGCGCTCGGCAGCGTGGCCGGACTCCTGTCCGGGCTCTTCGGCATCCCTTGGTGGGCGCAGTTCGTCATCGCCGCGGTCGTCGCGGTCGCCCTGATCCTCGTGCTGAGACCGCCGTTGCTCCGTGCGCTCAGGCGGGGCTCCGACCCGGCGCGCAGCAACATCGACGCGCTGATCGGCGCCGAGGGCACGGTCGTGCACACGGTCGGCGCCGCCGGCGGGCAGGTCAGGTTGCAGAACGGCGAGACCTGGACGGCGCGGTTGTCACCGGCGACCGAGCAGGCGGATGTCGCGGTCGGCGGGCGCGTGCTCGTCACGGGCATCGATGGTGCGACGGCCGTCGTCGTGCCGGTAGAGAGGAGTTCGGCCGAGTAATGGACATCTCCGGCATCATCGTGACGATCGTCGTCATCGCGATCGTCATCTTCGTGATCGTCGTCATCGCGCGATCCGTCCGAATCATCCCCCAGGCCTACGCGGGCGTCGTCGAACGGCTCGGCCGCTATCACAAGACGCTCACGCCGGGCCTCAACATCCTCGTGCCGTTCATCGACCGGCTGCGCCCCCTGGTCGACATGCGCGAGACCGTCGTCTCGTTCCCCCCGCAGCCCGTCATCACGGAGGACAACCTGGTCGTCTCGATCGACACGGTCGTCTACTTCCAGGTCACCGATGCCCGCGCCGCGACCTACGAGATCGCCAACTACCTCGGTGCGGTCGAGCAGCTGACGACCACCACCCTCCGCAACGTCGTCGGCGGGCTGAACCTCGAGGAGGCGCTCACCTCTCGCGACAACATCAACGGACAGCTGCGCGTCGTGCTCGATGAGGCGACGGGCAAGTGGGGCATCCGCGTGTCGCGCGTCGAGCTGAAGGCGATCGACCCGCCCATCTCCATCCAGGACTCGATGGAGAAGCAGATGCGCGCCGAACGAGACCGCCGTGCGCTCATCCTCACCGCCGAGGGCACCAAGCAGTCCGCCATCCTCACCGCGGAGGGGCAGCGGCAGGCCGCCATCCTCCAGGCCGAGGGTGACGCGAAGGCGGCCGTGCTGCGCGCTCAGGGCGAGGCCGAGGCGATCCTCACGGTGTTCGACGCCATCCACAAGGGCGACCCCGACCCGAAGCTCCTCGGCTACCAGTACCTGCAGATGCTGCCGCAGCTCGCGCAGGGCGACGCGAACAAGCTCTGGGTCATCCCGAGCGAGCTGACCGAGGCGCTCAAGGGCATCGGCCGGGCCTTCACTCCCCCGGCCGCGGGTGCCGCGCCTGCGAGCGCGCCTGCGCCCGCCGCAGCCGCCGCTCCGCCGGTGGCGCCGCCCGGCACGTTCCCGCCGCAGGCGTGAGTCGCGGAGTGGCTTCGACGTACTTCGAACCCGCGGGGCCCCGAGTGCTTGCGCACCGGGGCCTCGCGGTCGACGCGCCCGAGAACACGCTGCTCTCGTTCGCGAAGGCGATCGCGGTCGGTGCCGGCTACCTCGAGACCGACGTGCACGCGAGCCACGACGGGGTCGCGGTCGTGTCGCACGATCCGTCGCTCGAGCGAGTCGCCGGGCGCAAGGTTGCCGTCGGGCAACTGACCGTGCATGAGCTCGGCCGGATCGACCTCGGGCACGGACAGAGCTTCTCCTCGCTCGAAGCGACGCTCGACGCGTTCCCCGAAGCCCGGTTCAACATCGACGTGAAGGAGGAGGCGGCGGTCGCGCCCACGATCGCCGCGATCGCGCGCACGAAGTCGGCGAATCGCGTTCTGCTGACGAGCTTCTCCGAGCGACGCCGGCAGCGGCTGGCCCGGCTCGTTCCCGGTGCCGTGACCTCGGTCGGCGGCACGGGCGTGCTCCGATTCCGGAGTGCCGCGTTCCTCCGCTCCCCCGCCTCGGCGATCCGTGCGCTCCACGGTGGGCTCGCACTCCAGATCCCCGAGCGCAGCGGGCCCGTGCGTCTCGTGACGCGTCCTCTCGTCGACCTCGCGCACCGCGTCGGCGCCGAGGTGCACGTCTGGACGGTGAACGAGCCCGCCGACATGACCCGGCTCCTCGATCTCGGCGTCGACGGGCTCGTCACCGATCGCGCCGACCTCGCGATGGAGGTCATCGCGGCTCGAAGCTGAGAATTCCCCGCAAAACCTCAGGCGGCGGAAAGGGAACGCCCAGCTTGATCGTTGACAATGTCAGACGATCGAGTAAAGGGAGAACACCATGGCGGACCGGAGCCTTCGAGGCATGCGAATCGGCGCACAGAGCCTGCAGAGCGAAGACGGCGTGGTGTTCGCCGACCGTGCGGAGCACACGTATCGATGCGAGGCCTGCGGCCACGAGACGGTCATGACCTTCTCCGCCGACGCCGAACTCCCCGAGACGTGGGAGTGCCGTCAGTGCGGTGCCGCTGCCACGCTCCTCGTCGACTCGAAGCCGGTCGAAATCGACCGCTCGGGCGAGAAGGTCGCCCGCACTCACTGGGACATGCTGCTCGAGCGCCGCACGCGCGCCGAGCTCGAGGAACTCCTCGAAGAGCGTCTCACCTACCTGCGCGCCCGTCGCGGCCAGCAGAAGATCGGCGCCTGAGCCGGGCGCACAGCGCCGAATCCTCAGTCGCGCGAATCCCGACGCGAACCTGAACGCGTCGCGAGCACCCCTGCCGCGATGAGCCCCGCGAGTGCCGCGAGCACGATCGTGATCGGTACCCAACCTGCGAGCGCCACCGACGGGGTGATGCCCTGGCGCAGTTCGACGTCGGTCACCATCGCGCCCGGTTCGTCGGCGGGCAGGGCGTCGATCGTCCGACCCGTCGGATCGATGACCTGACTCGTGCCGACCGTCGAGATGTTGACCACCGAGCGGCCCGTCTCGATCGCCCGCAGTCGCGCGATGGCGAGCTGCTGCTGGTTCTCGTCGGTGCCGCGGAAATCGGCGTTGTTCGTCTGAAAGAGGTAGACCTCCGCGCCGTCGCGGGCGCCCTCCCAGATGACTTCGTCGTAGATGACGTCGAAGCAGATCGCCAGGCCGGCGACGGCCGGGCCGAGGTCGAACACCGGCGGGTTCACGCCGGGCGAGTACCCGCGCTGCACCAGTCCGGTCAGGTTCGGCACGATGGCGTCGTAGAACCAGCGGTCGGGGATGTACTCACCGAAGGGCACCGGATGCCGCTTGTCATAGCTGTCGACCGCGCCCTCCCCCGCGCGCCAGAGCAGCGAGGTGTTGAAGTACTCCTCCCCGCGCACCGTGACCGTGTTCAGGACGACCGGCGCGTCGAGGGTGGTGCTGAGCGAGTCGAACACCTCGGCCGCCCCCGCGCTGCGGGTCGGATCGATGTCGGAGCCGCCCTCGGGCCAGAGGAGGACGTCGACGCCCTCCTCGTCGAGGATCGGCTCGGTCGCCGCGAGCTGGGCCGCGAGCACATCGCCCTGGGTGCGCTCGTCGAAGTAGCCGGAGGGGCCGTTTCCCTGCACGCTCGCGACGCGGAGCTCGCCGACCATCGTCGTCGGCCACGCCGGCAGCACGACGGCGACCACGAGGAGGGCGGCGACCGGAATCGCGGTGCGGAGGTCGCGCCATCCGCGAAGCCGCACCCACTCGATGACTCCGGCGACGATCGCGACCATCACGAACCCGAGGCCGGTCGACCCCACCCACGAGACGAGCTCGGCGAAGGGGCTCTCCGCCTGGCTGAGCGCCGCGCGCCCCCACGGGAATCCTCCGTACGGCAGCGTGCCGTTCGCGGTCTCGCGGACGATCCAGAGCCCGGCCACGAGCAGCGGCAGCACGATCAGTCTGACCCAGCGCGAATCGTTCGCCCGCGGCACCCAGCGGTATGCGAGCGTGATGAGCACCGCCCCGCCCGCCACGAAGAGCGACTCGAGGAACGACAGGGCGAGCCACGGGATCGGGCCGAGGTAGAGCGAGGTCCACGACACCTGCTGCAGGTAGAACGCGAGCCCGAAGACGAACCCGACGAGCGCAGCGCCCCAGGCTCGTCGACCGATCAGGCTGAGGAGCGCGAGCGCGATGCCGACGAAGGCGAGCGGCCAGATGCCGAGCCCGGGGAACCCCATGTCGTAGACCGAGCCGCCCACCGCGGCGGCGAGCACTGCGGCCCAGAGTGGCAGCGGCAGGAGGCGACGTGTGGGGCTCTCGGGCACCAGATCAGCCTAGGCGACGCACGATCGGGTCACGAGCCCGCGGCACTGACGTCAGACGACCGTCCCGTAGGCGACGACCCCGCGACGGACCGCATCGATCGCCGCGCGCGCCGTGGCGCCGAGCTCGGCGTCGGCCACGATCGAGATCTGGTCGAGCAGGTCGACGACCTGTTTCGTCAGCCGCACGAAGTCGCCAGCCGCGAGCTCGGTGTCCTCGAGCACTCCGCCGAGGTCGCCGCCGCGCGCCCACGAGTGCATCGCCGAGGCGAGGGCCGGCGACGGCTGGTCGCTGCCCGGCAGGCGATGGTCGCGTTCGAGGTCGTCGAGCTCGCTCCAGACGTCGAGCGTGCAATCGAATGCCTCACGGAAGCCGCCCCGCGGCAGCCGGAAGTCGACGTTGCGATCGTCGCGTCGCGGCTCGTAGACGAGCGACGCGGCCATCGCGGCCACCCCCGGGACATCCAGCCCGTCCCACAGCCCGTGCCGGAGGCACTCGGCGACGAGCAGGTCGCGTTCGCCGTAGATGCGCTTCAGGATGCGCCCCGCCGGCGTCGACACGACCGCGCCCTGCACGTCGCGCTGGAGATAGCCGAGCTTCGTCAGCACCTCGGCGACCTTGTCGAAGCGCTTCGCGACCTGGCCGGTTCGCGTGCGGATCTGCCTCAGGAGGTCGTCGTGCTCCTGCTTCAGGCGCCACCAGCGCTCGGCCCAGCGCGCGTGCTGCTCGCGTTCGGCGCAGCCGTGGCACGGGTGGGCGCGGAGCGCTTTGCGCGCGTCGACGAGTTCTCGCTGCAGGCGCTCGCGCTGTGCGTGCGAGGGATTGCCCTTCGACGTCTGCCGCTCGAGCCGGCCGATCTCGCGGCGCAGCGTCGCGTACTCGGCGAAGTCGCCGAGGTGGCAGCGCATGGCGTCCTCGAAGCCCGCCATCGATTCCTCCTGCTTGCGGAGGGTCCTGGCGAGGTCGACGACGGCGCGGTCGGCCTGGAACTGCGCGAAGGAGAGTTCGAGGATCTGGCGGGTGCGGTCGCGCCCGAACTGGTCGATGAGGTTCACCGCCATGTTGTACGTGGGCCGGAAGCTCGAGTTCATCGGGTAGCTGCGCCGCGAGGCGAGCGCCGCCACCGATTCGGGATCGAGGCCGTCGACCCACTGGATGACGGAGTGCCCCTCGATGTCGATGCCGCGCCGGCCGGCGCGGCCGGTCAGCTGCGTGTACTCCCCCGGGGTGATCGGCACGCGCGCTTCGCCGTTGAACTTCTCGAGCTTCTCGAGCACGACCGAGCGGGCCGGCATGTTCACGCCGAGCGCGAGCGTCTCGGTCGCGAAGACCACCTTCACGAGCTTCTGCTGGAAGAGGTCCTCGACGATCTCCTTGAATGCGGGCAGCATGCCCGCGTGGTGGGCGGCGACGCCTCGCTCGAGCCCCTCGAGCCACTCCCAGTAGCCGAGCACCGCGAGGTCCTCGTCGCGGAGCATCCTCGCCCGTTCCTCGACGATCGCGCGGATCTCGCTGCGCTCGTGCGCCTCGGTCAGCCGGATGCCCGAGCGGAGCACCTGGCGCACCGCCTGGTCGCAGCCGGCGCGCGAGAAGATGAACACGATCGCCGGCAGCAGGTTCTTGCCGTGCAGCAGGGCGACCACCTCGGGGCGATCGAGGCGGCCCGAGCCCGGCCCGCCCTGGTGGAACCGGCCGCGGTCGCCGCCCCGACGCCCCCGCTGCGAACGCTGCGAGATCGAGCGCCCGCCCATGCGCGCCAACTGCTTCAGCTCGGGATTGACCCGATGCGTCGCAGCCTGCCCCGAGGAGTCGAAGAGGTCGACGAGCTTCTGCTTCACGAGCACGTGCTGCTCGAGCGGTACCGGCCGGTCCTCCGACACGATGACGTCGGTGTCGCCGCGCACCGCCTGAAGCCAGTCGCCGAACTCCTCGGCATTCGACACGGTCGCACTGAGCGAGACGAGCCGCACCGCCTCGGGGAGGTGGATGATGACCTCCTCCCACACCGCGCCGCGGAACCGGTCGGCGAGGTAGTGCACCTCGTCCATGACCACGTAGGCGAGGCGATCGAGCAGCGCCGACTCGGCGTACAGCATGTTGCGCAGCACCTCGGTCGTCATGACCACGATGCGGGCGCCCGAGTTCACGTTCGTGTCGCCCGTGAGGAGGCCGACGTTCTCGGCGCCCCACGCGTCGACGAACTCCTGGTACTTCTGATTCGAGAGCGCCTTGATCGGCGTCGTGTAGAAGACCTTCGCCCCGGGCTCCTGCATCGCGAGGTAGACCGCGAACTCGGCGACCACGGTCTTGCCCGCGCCGGTCGGGGCCGCGACGAGCACGCTGCGGCCCTCGTCGAGCGCGGCGCAGGCGGCGCGCTGGAACGGGTCGAGGTCGAACCGCACCGACGCGGCGAATTCGGCGAGCCGGGGCTGCCGGCGTTGTTGGCGGGACAGCGCGTAGCGCTCGGCCGGCGAGAGGCTCATCACCCCTCCAGCCTAGACAGCGTCGCCGAACTCCAAGCGGTTGCGGCGCTCGACACGGCGATCATGCAGGCTCGCGATGAACCAGGCCGCGAAGTACAGGCCGATCATCGGGATGGCGAGCATGAACATCGAGACCACGTCGGCCGAGGGCGTCGCGATCGCCGTGAACAGCACGATCACGAGGATGGCGACGCGCCACGACTTGATGATCGACGCGGCGCTGATCACGCCGGCGAAGTTCAGCAGCACGATGAACACGGGCACGACGAACGCGATGCCGATCGCGACGACGAGCTTCAGCACGAAGTCGATGTACTCCTTCGCCGTGAGCAGCGTCTCGCCGCCTTCGGGCACGAAGCTCGTCATCAGCTTCACGATGTTCGGCAGCACGAACCACCCGGCGAGGCATCCCGCGAAGAACAACGGGATCGCCGAGGCGAAGAACGCGAAGGTGAACTTCCGCTCGCGGCTGCTCAGACCGGGAACCAGGAACGCGAAGATCTGGTAGAGCCAGACCGGACTCGAGATCACAATGCCGAGCGTCAAGGAGATCTGCAGCATCAGGTCGAACGAACTGGAGATCGTCTGGAAGACGATCGCCGTGTCGTCGCCCCGCGCCTCGGCGACGCGCTGCACCGGGTCTTGGAGAGCGTCCCACACGTAGAGATCGGTGAGCACCCAGCCGGCGACCATGCCGACGACGATCGCGATCGCGGAGATGAACAGCCGCTTGCGCAACTCGATGAGATGCGCGCCGAGCGACATCCGCTTCTCGCGGTTCTTCTCTCCGCGATCCTTCACCGCGGTCATCGAGGTCAGGCGCTCTTGCCGGAACCCGGCTCTTCGGACTTCGTCTGCTCGTCAGCAGGCGCGGCTGCGTCGCCGTCGCCCTTGTCGGAGCGCACTTCGGTCTTCAGGATCTTCATCGACTGCCCGAGGCTGCGGGCGAGCGCCGGAAGCTTGGGGGCGCCGAACAGCAGCAGAATGACCACGAGGATGATCAGCGCGTGCCAACCGGTGAAGCCTTGCCACATAGGTATTCGTCCGTTTCTCGGGGGATGTTGGCGACAGTCTACCTGTCGGAGGTTTCCGTCCGTCCACTCCTGTGGACGGATGCCCGCGCGTCGCGTCGGGCGGATCAGTCCGATGGGTCGTCGGGGCCCGTGGATGCCTCGGCATCGGCGTAGCCCGCGAGACCCGCCTCGGCCCATCCGGCGACCGCCGCGCGCGCCTCGGGAGGCCCGACGACGGTCACGAGGCCGGGGAGGCCGGCCACGAGCCGCTTGAGGCCGTGCACGTGCGCGAGACGCAGGGTCACCCGCAGGCGCCCGTCGACCTCGGCGGTCGTCGAGTCGGCGAGGTAGTCGGCGAGGAGCGGCAGCGCCTCGGGCGCGACATCCACCACGACGTCGAAGTCGGACTCGGAGGTCTGGAAGAGCGTGTCGGGCACCTCCCGCTCGGGGTGCTCGTCGATCGGCACCTCGGAGACGACGAGGTCGCTCATGCGGTCGACGCGGAAGTTGCGCACGTCCTCGCGGGTGTGGCAGTACGCCTGCAGGTACCAGTCGGCGTCCTGCGAGAGGATGCGCAGCGGGTCGACCCGGCGGCGCCCGGCGACGCCGAGTGCGTTGCGGTAGTCGAACTCGAGCTGTCGGCCGCCCGCGACGGCCTCGCGGATACGCGCGAGCGAGGCGTCCGCCTCGGACTCGGCGACGGCGAGACGGCTCGGCGCGGCGGAAGCGCCCGCGGTGAGCTTCTGCATGAGCGCGGCGAGCGAGGCGCTGCCGGCGTTCTCGGGCAGCGCGGAGAGGTACTGGAGGCCCGCGATCAGCGCGGACGCCTCACGCGCGGAGAGCCGCGGCGCGTCGTCGATCGCGACGTGGTGCACGATGACGATCACGTCGTCGTCCTCGAAGGAGTCCCAGTCGATGTCGAAGAGATCGTTCGGCTGGTAGGTGCCGGTCGCGCCGGGCAGTCCCGACGTCGCGATCAGCCGCACGGCGTCGCGGATCTCCTCCGCGCCGATGCCGAAGTGCGCGGCGGCCTCATCGACGTCGACGACCTGCTGTTCGAGCAGGTACGGCACGAACGACAGGAGGAAGACGAGCTTGTCGGGCGCCTTCAGCGGGCGTGCGCGCTTCGCGCTCATCGGATGTCTCCTTCGCGATGGGCCTCGGCGACGGCACGGAGCCGTGCGCGGACGGCGTCGCGGAGCGAGCTCGGCGAGAGCACCCGGACCTCGGGCCCGTAGGCCGCGAGCTCGTCGGCGAAGATGGCGGCATCGGTGTAGTGGAGGCGGATGACGCCCGCGTCCTCGTCGCGCAGCGCGGCCCGCTTGCCGAGGCGCACCTCCGCGTCGCTGCCGGCGGTGACGGCGAGATCGGCGGCGTTCGCGAGGCGCAGCGCGCTGAGGTCGGCGATCACCTGGTCTTGGATGCCCGGCGGCGGGGCGTCGAAGCTCGAGCTGGGCACCGTCGTCACCTCGCCCACGATGCGCGAGAGCAGGAAGGTGCGAGGCTCCTGGGCGTCGAGGTCGAAGGCGTGCAGGTGCCAGCGCCCCTCGTGCAGCACCACCGCGAGGGGGTTCGCCGTGCGCTGGCGCGGCGCCTGCTCGCCCGGCTTGAAGTAGCGGAAGCGCACCGCCTGACGACGGTCGAGCGCCTGGCGCAACGGCTCGAAGGCCGCGTCGCGCACCCGCAGGCGCGGTGCGTAGCCGATGACGGGCTCGTGCGGCTCGATGCCGAGCGAGCGCAGCTTCGTGAGCGCGCGCTGCGAATCGGCCGACAGGGAAGCCTCGCGCCAGACCTCGGCCGCGAGACCGAGGAGCGCGAGCTCGTCGGGGGTGAACCGCACCTCTTCGGGGAGCTCGTACTGCCCCTTCGGAATGCGGTAGCGCAGCGCCTGGTTGTCGCCCGGCCTGTCGGGCGACTCGACGGTCTCGAGCGGGATGCCGAGCTCTCGGATGTCGTCCTTGTCGCGCTCGAACTGCCGCTCGAGGTTCGCGTTCGCACCAGAGGCGTCGAAGCGCTCGGCGTAGCCGCGCACCGTCGAGAGGATCTCGGACTTCAGGAGCCCCGTCTCGGTGGCCAGCAGCGCCAGCACCAGACTGAACAGTCGGTCTTCGACCGGTACCTTCACTTCGCCCCTGCGCTCTCCCCCGGCCACACGAGCGATCATACTGAAACGCTCGCGCCGGCCGGACGCGCAGGCGCGATCAGAGCACGCCCAGGATGTCGACGACGAAGAAGAGGGTCGAGCCCGCGGGGATCTTCGCGTTCGCCTGGTCGCCGTAGCCGTCTTCAGGGGACACGATGACGCCCACCTGGGAGCCGACGGTCTGGCCGATGATCGCCTTCGAGAAGCCCGGGATCACCTGCGCATCCTCGCCCTCGGAGACCGTGAAGGTCACCGGGCTGCCGTTCTCCCAGCTGGAGTCGAACACGCTGTTGTCGTCCCAGAGGACGCCCGTGTACTGCACGACCACCGTGTCGCCGGACTCGACGACCTCGCCGGAGCCCTCCTTCAGCACCTCGACCTCGGTCTGCTCGGGCGGGTCGTTCTTCGGCACCGTGATGCCGGGACGGCCGTCGGGAGCGAGCACCACCGCGGGGAAGCCGTCGCGGCTGAGGCGAACGGCGCCGTCGGCACGCGACGGGAACGCCTGCTGCACGTCGAGCACCAGGACGAGGCTGTCGCCGGGGGCGATGCCGATCGACTGGTTGCCGTTCGGACCGAAGCCGTCCTTCTCGGGGACGACGACGGCGACACGCGAACCCTCGCGGGCGCAGGTGAGGCCCTTCTTCAGGCCGGGCAGCGTCGTGTCGGAGACCGTGAGCGGCACCGCGTCCTCATCGCCGAAGCCCGTGACCTGGAGCTCGTCGCCGGTCGCGCCGTTGTAGACGGCGAGGCCGACGAGGGCCATCTGCCCCTCGGTGAGGAGCGGCCCCTCGCCCTCGATGATCTCGGTGCACTCCGTCTCGCTCGGCATGAGCGGCGTCGGGAAGTCGACCTTCGGCGCCGAGCCGAACTCGCCGGTCGCCTCGATCAGCTCGGACGAGCCGCCCGTGGACGCCTCGGGCGCGGGCGCCGGGGCGGTGCAGCCGGTGAGGGCGACGGCGACGAGGCCGGCCGTGGCGATGAGCGCGAATGACGAGCGCACTGATCCTCGATTCTTCGATGGGTCGCGGAGGGGCGTTGAAAGCCTACCCGTCCGAGTCGGACGGTTCGTTCTCGTCGGCGGGGCCGGTGGAACCGGCCTTTCGGGCCGCGGCACCGGCCGCGCGCACGCGCTTGCGGAGGCTCTTGTCGCTGACCTGCCGCTCGCCGAGTGCGCCGGGCGTCCACGCCTCGACGTCCTCCGCGCTGAACTCGGTCTTCGACGGGCGTCGCTTGAGCTCGGGCAGCACGGTGTCGGGCGCGAGGCGGCGGGCCGTGATGAGGAACCCGGTGTGGGCGATCATCCGGTGGTCGGGACGCACGGCGAGGCCCTGCACGTGCCAGCCGCGCACCATCGTCTCGGAGGACTGGGGCTCGGTGTACTCCCCCGTCGCCCGGATCGCCTCGGCGACGCGCGAGAGCTGGGTGGCGGTCGCGATGTAGCAGAGCAGCACGCCGCCGGGCTTCAGGGCGGCCGACACGGCGTCGAGGCACTCCCAGGGGGCGAGCATGTCGAGCACGACCCGGTCGACGCTGCCGTCGTCGATCGTCTCGGGCAGCACCTCGGCGAGGTCGCCGAGACCGATCGACCAGTTCTCGGGCACGGCGCCGTGGAAGGTCGCGACGTTGCCGCGGGCGACCTCGGCGAAGTCGTCGCGCCGTTCGAAGGAGTGGAGTCGCCCGTTCGCGCCGATCGCGCGGAGCAGCCACAGCGAGAGCGCGCCCGAGCCGACGCCGGCCTCGACGACCGTCGCGCCCGGGAAGATGTCGGCCTGCGCGAGGATCTGCGCGGCGTCCTTCGGGTAGACGATCGCCGCGCCGCGCGGCATCGACATCACGAAGTCGCTGAGCAGCGGGCGCAGTGCGAGGTACTCGATGCCGACCTGGTTCGCGACGACCGAGCCGTCGGGCAGGCCGATGAGGTCGTCGTGCGCGATGAGGCCCTTGTGCGAGTGGAACATCTGGCCCGGCTCGAGCGTGATGGTGTGCATGCGGCCCTTGGGGCCGGTGAGCTGCACCCGGTCGCCGACGCGGAACGGCCCGCTCTGCTCGCCACGGCTCGCGTTCATCGTGCGACCTCCTCTGCGGTGAGGAGCGCGGCGACGTCGGCGACGGTCGTCCCTTCGAGCGTCGGCCAGATGACCGTCGAGGGCACGTCGTCGAGCTCGAGGATGTTGGGGATGCCGACGGCGACCGCGCCGGCGGTGAAGGCCGAGGTCAGCCCCGCGGGCGAGTCCTCGAAGGCGACGCAGTCGGCGATGTCGACACCGAGTTCAGCAGCGGCCTGCAGGTAGGGCTGCGGGTGCGGCTTCGCGTGCTCGACCGAGTCGCCGGTGACGATGACGTCGAACGCGGTGAACGGGATCGCCGAGATGATCTCGTCGGCCATCGAGCGCAGCGACATGGTCACGAGCGCGGTGGGCACGGATGCCTCGCGCAGCGCCTCGAGCAGTTCGCGGGCGCCCGGGCGCCATGGCACACCGTGCTCGACCAGCATCTCGCTGACGCGGCCGGTCAGGCGGTTCACGATCGTGTCGGCGTCGAGGTCGACGCCCTTCGCCTGGAAGACCCGGGCCGACTCCCAGAGGCCGCTGCCGACGAGGGCGAGCGCCTCCTCGTGGCTCCAGCTGCCGCCGAAGGCCTCGACGAGCTCCTCCTCGGCGGCCATCCAGTAGCGTTCGGTGTCGACGAGGGTTCCGTCCATGTCCCAGAGGGCGGCGGCAGGCAGTCGTGTGGTCACAACCCCCAAGTCTACGGGCACGCCCTATTGTGGAGAGGACCCCGGGCGTCCGGGGCGGGAAGCGGGGCACCAGCAGTGAATCAGCCGGCCGGATTCGAAGGTCGAAGGCTGCTCGTGGTCGCCTTCGAAGGCTGGAACGACGCCGGTGAGGCGGCGACCGGAGCAGCGAAGCTCCTCAGCGAGCGGCTCGGCCTCGTCGAGATCGCCGCGGTCGACCCCGAGATCTACTTCGACTACCAGTTCACGCGCCCCACGATCGTCACCGCCGACGACGGCTCCCGTCAGCTCGAATGGCCGGGCGCGGCGATCCTCGGACCCAGCGGCCGGGGCGATCTCGACGATCCGGTGACCGGCCCCGGGGCATCCGGACTGCACGTGCTCATGGGCGCCGAGCCCGCGCGCAGCTGGAAGGGCTTCGCCGCCGAACTCGTCGACGCGGCGCTCGCCGCCGACATCGACGGCGTCGTGCTGCTCGGCGCGATGCTCGCCGATGCCCCGCACACGCGCCCCCTGACCGTCTTCGCGTCGAGCGAGAACCCCGAGGTGCGCAGCGCGCTCGGCGTCGAGCGCTCGACCTACGAGGGGCCCGTCGGCATCCTCAGCGTGATCGCCGACCAGGCCGAGCGCGCGGGCATCCCGACCGTGTCGCTCTGGGCCTCCGTCCCCCACTACGTGCACAACGCGCCGTCGCCGAAGGCCGTGCTCGCGCTCCTCGGCAAGCTCGAGGAGCTCACCGGGCTCTCGATCCCGCGCGGCAGCCTCGAGGTCGACGCGCAGGCGTGGGAGGCCGGCGTCGACGCGCTCGCCGCCGAAGACGAGGAGATGGCCGGCTACATCACCCAGCTCGAGCAGGCCCGCGACGCGGTCGACGCCCCCGAGGCGAGCGGCGAGGCGATCGCGCAGGAGTTCGAGCGCTACCTCCGTCGCCGCGGCGACGGCCCCGAAGGGCGCGCCGACGGGCGCGGCGGCCCGGCCGCACCCTGACGACCGATCTCGGCCCGCGACGACCGCGGTCGGTCGCTCAGGCCTGGATCGCGCCGGTGGCGAGCATGGCGAACAGCGCGCCGCCGAGCACGATGCGGTAGATCACGAACGGCAGGAAGCTGTGCTTCGAGATCCAGCTCATGAAGAACGCGATCACGAGGATGCCGACCACGAACGCGACGAGGGTCGCCGCCGCGGTCTCGATCGGGCCGTAGACCGAGGGCTCGTCGAGGCTCTTCACGAGCTGGAAGAATCCGCTGCCGAACACGGCCGGGATCGCGAGCAGGAACGCGTAGCGGGCGGCCGCGGCGCGCTCGTAGCCGAGCAGCAGCCCCATCGTGATCGTGCCGCCCGACCGGGAGACACCCGGGATGAGCGAGAGCGACTGCGCGAAGCCGTACAGCACGCCGTGCGGGTAGGTCAGCTGGTCGAGCTTGCGGCGCTTCGCGCCGGCCCAGTCGGCGAGGCCGAGGATGATGCCGAAGACGACGAGCATCGTCGCCGTGATCCAGAGCGAGCGGAGCGTCGACTCGATCGCGTCCTGGAAGAGGAGCCCGAACACCACGATCGGGATCGAGCCGATGATGATGAGCCAGCCCATGCGCGCATCGGGGTCGTTGCGGGGCACGCGCCCCGTGAACGAGCCGAACCAGTGCGAGACGATGCGCACGATGTCGCGCCAGAAGAAGACGACCACCGCCGTCTCGGTGCCGAGCTGCGTGATGGCGGTGAACGCCGCCCCCGGGTCCTGCGCGCCGGGCAGGAACTCCCCCAGGATGCGCAGGTGGGCGCTCGAGGAGATCGGGAGGAATTCGGTCAGGCCCTGGACGAGTCCGAGGATGAGCGCTTCGATCACGTGGTTGCTGTCGCCTTCCGTCTCCGCGCGCGGCGGATCTCTGCTTCGGCCGTCGACGGGCCGGTCAGTACTCGAGGAGCAGGTCGCGGAGGACCTGCCTCCCGAAGACTAGTGCGTCGAGCGGCACCCGCTCGTCAACGCCGTGGAACATCGCAGGGAAGTCCAAGCCTTCGGGCAGCCGGAGCGGGGCGAAGCCGTAGCCGGCGATGTCGAGCCGGCTGAGGGCCTTGTTGTCGGTGCCGCCCGAGAGCAGGTAGGGGAACACCGGCGCGCCCGGATCGTGCGCCGCGAGCGAGCGCTTCACCGCGTCGACAAGGCTGCCGGAGGTCGAGCTCTCGAGCCCCACGTCGCGATGCACGATCTCGATCTCGATGTCGTCGCCGACGAGCGCCTGCACCTCGGCGAGCACCGCCTCCTCCTCGCCGGGAAGGGTGCGGACATCGATCAGCGCCTCGGCGCGGTCGGGGATGACGTTGTGCTTGTAGCCCGCCTCGAGCAGGGTCGGGTTGGAGGTCGTGCGGAGCGTGGCCGTGATGAACCCCGAGGCCGAGCCGGTCGCGAGGGCGAGCTCGTCGGGCGAGACCTGCTCGGGGTCGACGCCGAGCACGCCCGCGATCTCGCCGAGGAGCTCGCGCGTCGTGTCGGTGAGCCGGATCGGCCAGTCGGTGCGACCGAGCACGGCGACGGCCTCGGCGAGGCGCGTGATCGCGTTGTCGCGGATGCGGCGGGATCCGTGCGCTGCGACGCCGCGGGCGACGAGCTTGATCCAGAGCAGCGACTTCTCCCCCGTCTGCAGCAGGTACGCCCGCCGGCCTCCGACGGTGATCGAGTAGCCGCCGACCTCGCTGATGGCCTCGGTCGCCCCCGCGAAGAGCTCGGGGTGGTGATCGACGAGCCAGCTCGAACCGGCACCGCCGCCCGCCTCCTCGTCGGCGAAGAACGCGAACACGAGCTCGCGCTCGGGCAGGCGCCCCGAGCCGAGGATGTCGCCGAGGGCGGCGAGCATCATCGCGTCCATGTCCTTCATGTCGACCGCCCCGCGGCCCCACAGCATGCCGTCCCGGACTTCGCCCGCGAAGGGGTCGACGCTCCAGTTGCGGGCGTCGGCGGGGACGACGTCGAGGTGGCCGTGCACGACGAGCGCCGGCTTCTCGGGGTTGCGGCCGGGCACGCGCGCGACGACGCTCGTGCGCCGGGGCTCGGGTTCGAACAACTGCGGGGCGAGTCCGAGGGCGGCGAGCTTCGCCTCGACGTACTCGGCGGCCTCGCGCTCGCCGTTGGCCCGGCCCGAGCCGTAGTTCGACGTGTCGAAGCGGATCAGGTCGCGGGCGATCACCGCCGTCTCGTCGAGCTCCGTCCCCGCAGGGCTCGTCACGGGGTTCGTCGCTGATTTCTCGGATGCCTCGACCATGCGCTCCACGCTAGTCGTTGGCCTCGATCCGTGGCCCCAGACGCCTGAGAAGGTCGTTCGGAACCGGTTTTTCGGGGTGCCATCCGGGGTTTCACCGGGGCGAGCAAGCGCAGGGCGCCGTTTGGTCAAAACGGCCTCTGAAACCGTGCTAATCTCTTCTACGGCCGCTGAGAGATCAGCGGAGAGACACAAGCGCGGGTGGCGGAAATGGCAGACGCGCTAGCTTGAGGTGCTAGTGCCCTAACGGGCGTGGGGGTTCAAGTCCCCCCTCGCGCACGCTTGTGTCGAGAAGGCCGGATCAGATTCTGATCCGGCCTTCTCGCGTTTCAGGGGCTCTTCCTCATCTTCCGACTCGGAGCCTGGTTCAGGTCACAGCGTCTCGCTCGGTTCGACGGGCGTGATGAGCTCGGGGCCGTTGTCGCCGAGCGGGGCGACCTCGTGGAATCGCAGCTCGAGCACCATCGGCCGTGACGCGGCGACCGCCTGGTCGACGAGCGACTGATCGCCTTTCGTCTCGGGGTCGAGCCAGGTCGCCCAGAACTCGGGCGGCAGCATGACCGGGATGCGGTCGTGGATGTCGGCGAGCCCGCCCGTCGCGTCGGCGGTGATGATGGTCGCGGTGAGCACCCACCGGTCGGGGTCGTCGTCGGCCTTCGTGCGATCGCGCCACCACGAGTACAGCCCCGCGAAGGCGATTGGGCCGTCGTCGGCATGGATGAAGTACGGCGTCTTGCGCTTGCCGACGGTGTGCCACTCGTAGTAGCCGTCAGCCGGGATGAGTGCACGCTTGCCTTGCAGCGAGGCGCGGAACGCCGAGGAGGTCGCGACGCCCTCGGACCGGGCGTTGAAGGTCGGGTACTTGAGCTTCAGCTCTTTCGAGAACGAGGGCACGAGCGACCAGCGCGCCGACTCGAGCCGCCGCACCACCGGCCCCTCCTTGTTCGACTCGATGACGACGGGGATCTGCTCGGTCGGCCGCACGTTCCAACTCGGCTCGGGCAGCCCTTCGCCGACCGTGTCGATGTCGAAGAGCGCCACCAGATCGGGGGCCGTATCGGAGATGACGAAGCGTCCGCACATGGCGTCAGGCTACCCCGCGCCGCCGACATCCGAGCCGGGTGGACGGACGGTGCATCCGACTTGCCGTATTCGAACATTTGTTCGAAACTGAAGTGGTGACACTGGCTGCTCCGCTCGACTCCCCGACCGCTCGCCTCGAGCGCGTCGACGAGTTGCAGGCGCGCATCCAGGGCATGCAGTCCACCCGGCTCGAGACCCGCGCGGTGCCCACCCACCCGGCCTTCGCGGGGCTCCTGCCGGGCGGCAGCCTGCGCGAGGGCACCGTCGTCGAGGCGCTGGGTTCGACCACCCTCGTGATGGCCCTGCTCGCGGCGCCCTCGGCGAGCGGGCGCTGGGTCGCCGTCGTCGGCATGCCCGAGTTCGGCGTCGAGGCGGCCGCCCGGTTCGGCATCGAGCTCGAACGGCTCGTGCTCGTCCCCGAGCCCGGTCGGCAGTGGCTCGCGGTGGTGGCGGCCCTGGCCGACGTCATCCCCGTCGTCGCCGTCCGATCGGCCCAGCGGGTCGCTCCCGCCGAGGCGTCGCGGCTCGCGGCCCGACTGCGCGAGCGCGGCACCACGCTCATCGCCGCCGGAGCCTGGCCGGGCGCCGACGCGAGCCTCGGCGTCGAGCTGAGCGAATGGCACGGCCTCGAACTGGGGCACGGCCTCCTCGACGAGCGCGAGGTCGTCGTGAGCGCGGCCGGCCGGGGCGGGTTCGCGAAGCGGCGACGCTCGCGGCTGCGCCTGCCCGATCGTGCGCTCGGGTTCGCGGTGGCCGACGACGCGGCGGGCGAGGTCGGCCCGGCCCATCCCGTCGCCGCGGCATCGCGGCTCGCGCCCGTGATCCACGCCGACTTCGCGAGGCCGGCATGACCGCCGTCTTCCCCGCCCGGGCGATCGTGCTCTGGTGCCCCGACTGGCCCGTCTTCGCGGCCGCCCGCGAGGCCGGACTCGACCCCGCGGCGCCGCTCGCGCTCACCGAGGGCGGCGCGGTGCACTCGTGCTCGGCGGCCGCCCGCCGCGACGGGGTCGTGCGGGGGCTGCGGCTGCGCGAGGCGCAGTACCGCTCCCCCGCGATCACCGTGCTGCCGTACGACCCGGTGCTCGACGTGCGCGCCTTCGAACCGGTGGTGCGGCAGGTCGAGCAGACCGTCCCAGGGGTGCAGATCGTGCGGCCGGGCACGCTCGCGATGCGCGCCCGCGGGCCGGCCAGGTACTACGGCAGTGAGGATGCCGCGGCGCGTGCCCTCCTCGAGACCGTCGAGCGGCTCGGGGTGGCCGGCGCCCGGGTCGGCATCGCCGACGGCCCCTTCGCGGCCGAGCAGGCGGCGCGTGCCGTGCGCTCCTCGCCGGTGGGCATCGTGGCGCCCGGGGGCTCGGCCGCGTTCCTCGCGCCGCTGCCCGTCGGCCTCGTCGTCGACGATCGCACCCGCACGCTGCTCAACCGGCTCGGCGTGCGCACGCTCGGCGAGTTCGCGGCGCTGCCGCAGGCCGACGTGCGGCGGCGCTTCGGCGCCGCAGGCGCCTTCGGCCACGATCGGGCTGCCGGGCGCGAGTCGACGGGGGTGGCGGCCCGCACCCCGCCGCCCGAGTTCGAGATCGCCGCCGAGTTCGAGCCGCCGCTCGACCGCATCGACCAGCTCGCCTTCGCGTTCCGGGTGCGCGCCGAAGAGTTCATCGACCGCATGCGGGCGGCGCGGCTCGTGTGCACGGCCATCCGGGTCGAGCTCGACGACGAACGCGGCGGGCACTCCGCCCGCAGCTGGCTGCACCCGCGCTGGTTCACCCCGGCCGACGTGGTCGACCGGGTGCGCTGGCAGCTGCAGGGCGCCGGTACCGCCGACACCGGGCTCGCCTCGCCGATCACGAAGCTGCGGGTGATCCCCGAGCGGGTCGACGGCACCGCGAACCACGAGGCCGGGCTCTGGGGCCAGGGGCCCGACGAGCGCGTGCACCACGCACTGACCCGCGTGCAGAGCATGCTCGGGCACGAGGGGGTGGTGACGGCGGCGGTCGGCGGCGGTCGCATGCTCGCCGACCGTCAGGTGCTCGTCCCGTGGGGCGATCGTGCACCCGAGCACCGGGAGGCGCCGTGGCCCGGCAGCCTGCCCGCGCTCGCACCGGCGAGCGTGTTCCGCGAGCGGCATCCGGTCGCCCTGCTCGACGCGGCCGGCGCCCCCGTCGCGATCGACGAGCGTGGAGCGATCTCGGCCCCGCCCGAGCGTTTCGCGGTCGGCCGCGGCGCCTCCGAGCAGGTGCGGGCGTGGGCGGGGCCGTGGCCCGTCGTCGAACGCTGGTGGGATGCCGAGCGGGCCCGCCGGGTGCATCGCTTCCAGATCGTCGACCATGACGGCTGCGCGTGGCTGCTCGTGCGCGACGACGAGGGCTGGTGGGCCGAGGCGAGGTACGACTGATGGGGTGGAACAACCCCGAGATCCCCTGGTCGGAGCTCGAGCGCACGCTCTCCGACCGGCGTCGCCCGAACCCGGGCGCGTCGAAGCTCATCGCCGACGGCGGCGACGGCCCGGCGTTCAGTCGCAAGCGCCAGCCGTACCGTCCGAGCGAGGGGCTCGCCGCGCCCGACGGGCCGGTGGTGCCCTACGCCGAGCTGCACGCGCACTCCAACTACAGCTTCCTCGACGGCGCCTCGGCGCCCGAGCAGCTCGTCGAGGAGGCGCATCGACTCGGCCTCTCGGGCATGGCCATCACCGATCACGACGGCTTCTACGGCATCGTGCGCTTCGCCGAGGCGGCCGAGAGCTTCCCCGAGCTCACCACCGTCTTCGGCGCCGAGCTCTCGCTCGGGCTCAGCGCCCCGCAGATGGGCGCCGCCGACCCCGAGGGCGAGCACCTGCTCGTACTCGCCCGCCGGGAGGAGGGCTACCACCGGCTCGCCTCGGCGATCACCGCCGGGCAGCTCGCGGGCGGTGAGAAGGGCCGTCCGGTCTACGAGCTCGAGGCGCTCGCCGAGCGTGCGGGCGGCGAATGGGTCATCCCCACCGGCTGCCGGAAGGGCGCGGTGCGACGCGCCCTCCACGACGGCGGCGCCGAGGCCGCGTGGCGCGAGCTCGACCGCCTGATCGCGCTCTTCGGGCGCGAGCAGGTCGTGGTCGAGCTCTTCGACCACGGCGCTCCGGCCGACCAGCGCGCGAACGACGTGCTCGCGGGGCTCGCCGAACGGGCGAGGCTCCCGCTCCTGGCGACGAACGCGGTGCACTACGCGACCCCGCCCGAGCACCGGCTCGCGAACGCCCTCGCCGCGGTGCGCGCCCGGCGCAGCCTCGACGAACTCGACGGGTGGCTGCCGGCCTCCGACGGCATGCACCTGCGCAGCGGCGCCGAGATGCAGGCCCGCTTCGCCCGCTACCCGGGCGCGGTCGGGCACTCGGTCGTGCTCGCCGACGAGCTCGGCTTCACCCTGCGCAGCGCCCGTCCGCGCCTGCCCCGACAAGAGGTGCCCGAGGGGCACACCTCGATGAGCTGGCTGCGCGAACTCGTCTGGCAGGGTGCCGCCGAGCTCTACCCGGGGGTGCCCGAGCACGTGCGCACGCGGCTCGAGCACGAGCTCGCGGTGATCGAGCAGAAGGACTTCCCCGGCTACTTCCTGATCGTGCACGACCTCGTGAGCGAAGCCCGGCGGCGAGGCATCCTCTGCCAGGGGCGGGGCTCGGCCGCGAACTCGGCCGTCTGCTACGCCCTGCGCATCACCGCCGTCGACTCGATCAAGTTCGACCTGCCGTTCGAACGCTTCCTCTCGGCGCTGCGCGACGAGGAGCCCGACATCGACGTCGACTTCGACTCCGACCGGCGCGAGGAGATCATCCAGTACGTCTACGCGAAGTACGGCAGGCAGAACGCCGCGCAGGTGGCGAACGTGATCAGCTACCGGCCGAAGGTCGCGGTGCGCGACATGGCGAAGGCGCTCGGCTACGGCACCGGCCAACAAGACGCCTGGTCGCGGCAGGTCGAACGCTGGGGCGCCGTCGTCGAGACCGACGACCACGACATCCCCGCGCCGGTGATCGCGCTCGCCGAGCAGGTGCTCGGCTTCCCGCGGCACCTCGGCATCCACTCGGGCGGCATGGTGCTCACCGACCGGCCGGTGGGCGAGGTCTGCCCCATCGAGCACGCCCGCATGCCGAACCGCACGGTCCTGCAATGGGACAAGGACGACTGCGCCTGGATGGGGCTCGTGAAGTTCGACCTGCTCGGGCTCGGCATGCTCGCCGCCCTGCAGTACACCTTCGACCTCGTGCGCGAGCACACGGGCGAGGTGTGGGAACTGCAGTCGATTCCCAAAGAAGAGGCTGCCGTCTACGACATGCTCTGCCGGGCCGATTCGATCGGCGTCTTCCAGGTCGAGAGCCGTGCGCAGATGGGCACCCTCCCCCGGCTGAAGCCGCGCCGGTACTACGACCTCGTCGTCGAGATCGCGCTCATCAGGCCCGGCCCGGTGCAGGGCGGCGCGGTGCACCCGTATATCCGCCGCCGAACCGGCGAAGAGGAGGTCAGCTACCTGCACCCGAATCTGAAGCCGGTTCTCGAACGCACCCTCGGCGTGCCGCTCTTCCAGGAGCAGCTCATGCAGATGGCGGTCGCGGTCGGCGGGTGCACGGCAGCCGACGCCGACCTGCTGCGCCGGGCGATGGGCTCCAAGCGCGGGGTCGAGAAGATCTCGAAGCTGCGCGCGAAGCTCTTCGAGGGCATGGCGGCCAACGGCATCTCCGACGACGACGCCCAGGCGATCTACGCGAAGATCGAGGCATTCGCGAACTTCGGCTTCGCCGAGAGCCATGCCCTCGCCTTCGCCCTGCTCGTCTACACGAGCTCGTGGCTGAAGCTGCACTACCCCGCCGCGTTCCTGGCGGCGCTGCTGCGCGCACAGCCCATGGGGTTCTACTCGCCGCAGACCCTCACCGCCGATGCGCGGCGTCACGGCGTGCGGGTGCTGCGCCCCGATGTGCTGCGCTCGGGCGCGCACGCGGGGCTCGAGGTGCTCGTGCCGGCGGGCGGCTCGAGCGGCGCCGGCGGTGGGGCGGATGCCACGTGGTCGCCCCGCGATGTCCGCCGCCCGCCGACGGGCCTCCGCGCCTGCACCGAGGCCGAGCAGCCGCCGATCGGCGACTTCGACCGCGCGGCGCCCGACCGTTCGGCCGAGCACCGGCGCGATGCCGCCTTCGCCGTCCGGCTCGGCCTCGCCGACGTGCAGGCGATCGGCGAGCAGGTGGCGCAGCGCATCGTCGACGAGCGCGAGGCCCACGGCCCCTACCGCGACATGGCGGACGTCTCGCGGCGGGCCGGTCTCGACACCGAGCAGCTCGAGGCGCTCGCCGCGGCCGGCGCCTTCGACGGCTTCGGGCTCGCCCGTCGCGAGGCGCTGTGGCTCGCCGGCGAGGCGGCGCAGGATCGCGCGGAGTTCCTGCCGGGCTCGGTCGTGGTGGTGCAGCCGCCGCTCCTGCCGATGCTCTCGCCGGCCGAGCAGGTCGTCTACGACCTCTGGTCGACCGGCATCTCCCCCGACGACCATCCGATCCGCCACATCCGCGAGCGGCTCGACGAGCGCGGGGCGATCCGCATCGACCGCCTCCTCGATGTCGAGTCGGGTCGACGGGTCGAGGTCGGCGGGGTCGTGACGCACCGGCAACGCCCCGCGACGGCCTCGGGCATCACCTTCCTGAACCTCGAAGACGAATCGGGCACCCTCAACGTGATCGCCGGGGTCGGCGTCTGGAACCGGTACCGGCGCATCGCCAGGGAGGCGCCCGCGATGGTGGTGCGCGGCATCCTCGAGCGCTCGAAGGAGGGGGTGACGAACCTCATCGTCGATCGCTTCGAGTCGCTCACCGTCGCCGCGCCCTCGCGGTCGCGCGACTTCCGGTGAAGCCCGCTCCTTCGGGGTCACGAGGAATATCCTGACCTCGTGGGGAGCCACGATCCACGACCGTCGAAGTCCGGGCGGCGGGCGATCGCCCGCCGATCGGCCTCCACGCGCCTGTTCACGCGCGCCTTCATCGCACTCGGAGTTGCGGAGCTCTGCTACTTCACCGCGACCGGCGTCGCCATCTTCGCGCTGCCCTTGTACGTGACCGGTCCGATCGGCGGCGACGAGACCGTGGCAGGGCTGGCATTCGGTGCCTTCGCCTTGTCGGCGCTCGTGCTGCGTCCGCTCGCCGGTCGTCTCGCGGACGCGATCGGTCGCCTCCCGCTCCTGCTGGGCGGCGCCGTTCTCGCCGCGATGAGCCTGGCATTGCTCGGCCTCGCCGCGGACCTCGCCACCGTGATCGCGCTGCGGTTGCTCGCAGGCGTCGCGGAAGCGGCCTTCTTCGTCGCGGGGTTCGCCGCCCTCGCGGATCTCGCACCCGAGGAACGCCTCGGAGAGGCACTGTCGTACAACTCGCTCGGGCTCTACCTCGGTATCGCACTGGGACCGCCGCTCGGAGAGGCCCTCGTCGGCGGCGGAGGCTATCCCCTCGTCTGGGCGGGTGCCGCCGC
Source organism: Agromyces sp. NPDC058126 (assembly GCF_042884595.1). Taxonomy (NCBI): domain Bacteria; kingdom Bacillati; phylum Actinomycetota; class Actinomycetes; order Micrococcales; family Microbacteriaceae; genus Agromyces; species Agromyces sp. NPDC058126. The sequence goes on from NZ_JBHVTS010000003.1 coordinate 322,590, forward strand.
GCTCGCCGCCGTCTCGGCCGGACTCACGCTCTTCGTCGGAGAGACGCGGGTACGGGGCCTCGCCGTCGGGGCGGAACGCCACCTCGTCCACCGGCCCGCGCTGCCGATCACGCTCGGCTTCCTCGCCTCGCTGGTGGCGATGGGCGGGTTCCTCGCGTTCGCCTCATTGCATTCCACACGGGTGGGCCTCGAGAACGCGAGCCTCGCCCTGTTCGTCTACGGCGGTGTCGTGGTCGTCTGCCGCATCGCCTTCGCCAAGGTGCCCGACCGGCTGCCGTCCCTCGCCCTCGGCGCGGCGGCGCTCACCGCGATCGGCATCGGCCTCGTGATCGCTGCGATCTGGCCTGCCCCCGTGGGATTAGTGATCGGTGCGGGCGTCACCGCCGTCGGCGTCGCCTTCAGCACCCCGGCGTTCTTCGCGGCGATCTTCGCGACGGCATCACCGGCGCAGCGCGGCGTGGCATCCGGCACCGCCAGCGCGGCGATCGACCTCGGCCTGGGAATCGGACCCATCGTGCTCGGCGTGGTCGCCGACGCCGCGGGCATTCCGTGGGCGTTCCTCGTCGGGGCGGCGATCGCCGGCGCCGGTGCCCTCTGGACGCTGACCCTCCGGCGTCGCGAGACGGCGTCCGTCCGACACCCGAACGACTGACACGATCCCACGACGACGGGTGGAGATCCCGGCCTGCCCGCTCCTGCTCGTGTCGCACGGGAACCCATCCCGGCCTCCGATAGCCTCGTGCGGTGCCCGCAACGCCTCCCTTCGACCACGACCCGACCGACCGCTACGGCGGTGACGTGCTCTCAGGCGACTGGCGCGCCCGCGGCCGCACCGTGATCCCCACGGTCGAGGCCGAGCGCGAGCTCGTCGTCGAACTCGTCGAGTCAGGCTTCTGCGGCGCCGTGGTCGGCGTCGCGAAGGGCACCGTGACCCTCGAGGACCGATTCGGCAAGCACCGGATGTTCCCGCTCGGCCACGGCTTCCTCGTCGACGGCCGGGCCGTGCAGCTCGTCGCACCGAAGCCGAAGGCGCCGACGGGCCGGCTGCGCACCGCCTCGGGCTCGTTCGTCGCCGAGGCCTCCCCCGCGAAGGTCGCACTGCCGAGCCGCATCTTCGTCGAGGGTCGGCACGACGCCGAACTCGTCGAGAAGATCTGGGGCGCCGACCTCCGTGTCGAGGGCGTCGTCGTCGAGTACCTCGAGGGTGTCGACGTGCTGCCCGAGACGCTCGCGGAGTTCCGCCCCGGCTCGGGCCGGAAGGTCGGCGTGCTCGTCGACCACCTCGTGCCCGGCTCGAAGGAGCAGCGCATCGCCGATGCCGTCGCCCGCGGCCCGCACGGTGCGCACGTGCTCGTGGTGGGGCATCCGTACATCGACATCTGGCAGGCCGTGAAGCCCGCCCGCATCGGCCGAACCGAGTGGCCGACGATCCCGCGCGGCACCGAGTGGAAGCACGGCATCTGCGAGGCCTTCGGCTGGCCGCACGAGGATCAGGCCGACATCGCCCGCGCCTGGCAGCGCATCCTCGGGCAGGTGCGCGGCTACGGCGACCTCGAGCCCGCCCTGCTCGGCCGGGTCGAAGAGCTCATCGACTTCGTGACGACGCCCGCCTGAACCGTCGCAGACGAGGAGCTCAAAGCGACGCCGGCGCAGGCCGGATCAGATCGAGAAGCCGCCGTCGCTGTGGATCAGCTGGCCGGTCACCCAGCGGGACTCGTCCGAGACGAGGAATCGCACGAGCCGGGCGGCGTCCTCGGGGGTGCCGAGCCGCCCGGTCGGCTGCTGGGCGGTGAGCGCCGCGCACGTCGCGTCGTCCATCCAGCCGGTGTCGACCGGTCCCGGGTTCACGAGGTTCGCGGTGATGCCGAGCGGCGCGAGCTCGCGGGCCGCCGCGATCACGATGCGGTCGAGCGCTCCCTTCGACGCGCCGTAGGGCAGGTTGCCGACGACGTGGTCGCTCGTGAGCGCGACGATGCTGCGGCGGCCGTCGCGGCCGTCGCCCTCGCCGGACGGCGCCTGCTCGGCGAACGACTTGACGAGCAGCCACGCGGCGCGCGTGTTGACGGCGAAGTGCCGGTCGAAGCTCTCGGTCGAGGTGTCGAGGATGCCCGAGTCGACGCTCTGCGCGTGCGAGAGCACGAGGGCGCGCACGGGGCCGAGCTCGGCTGCCCGCGCGACGAGACGGGCCGGCACCTCGGGGTCGGCGAGGTCGGCGTCGAGCGCGACCGCGCGGGCTCCGAGCGACCGCAGTTCGGCCTCGAGCGCGGCGGGGTCGCGATCGGGGTCGCCGCCGAGGGACATCCGCCGGTCGTAGTCGCCGAGGTGGCTGAACGCGACGTTCCAGCCGTCGGCGGCGAGGACCGTCGCGATCGCCCAGGCGATCGTGTTGCGACGGCCGGCGCCGGTGATGAGGGCGACGGGGCGGGTCATGGGCCTCCTCGAAGGCGAAGGGGTCAACAGGTCACGTTGCGGCGGGCAGCGTCACGACAACGCGAAGCCCTCCGCCCTCACGAGCTGCGAGGGCGAGGGAGCCGCCGTGCGCCCGAACGATGCTCTTCACGATAGCGAGGCCGAGACCGACGCCGCTCCGGTCGGTCCTGATGCGGTCGCCGCCGCGGCGGAACGGTTCGGTGAGCGTCGAGACGAGCGCGGGGTCGAGCGGCTCGCCGGTGTTCTCGACGACGAGCACCGCCGCCCCCGGGTACGACGAGGTGGTGACCTGCACGGTGCCGCCGGTACGGAGGTTGTGCACGATCGCGTTGTGCACGAGGTTCGTCGTCAGCTGCAGCAGGAGCGCCGGCGAGCCGAGGGCGACGGCGACCTGGCCGGAGACCTCGAGCGAGATGCCCCGCTGCTCGGCGAGCGGCAGCAGGGTCTCGGCGGCGTGCTCGGCGAGCAGCGAGAGGTCGACGGACTCCCTGGCGAACGACTGCTGGTCTGCACGGCTGAGCATGAGCAGCGCCTCGATGAGATCGATGGCCCGGGTGTTGACCGTCTGGAGCCCCTCGATGAGCGCCGCGGTGTCGCGCTGCGGATCGTCGCGGGCCACGTCGAGGAGCGTCTGGGTGATCGCCAGCGGGGTGCGCAGCTCGTGCGAGGCGTTCGCGGCGAAGCGACGCTGCTCGTCGACGTGGGCCTCGAGCTGCGCGAGCATCGCGTCGAAGCTGTCGGCGAGCTCGCGGAACTCGTCGTCACGTCCTTCCATCTCGATGCGGTGCGAGAGCGAGCCGCTCGCGGCCCGCCGCGTGGCCTTCGTGATGCGCCGCAGCGGAGCGAGCATCCGGCCGGCGAGGAACCATCCGCCGGCGAGCCCGAGCACGAGGAGGAAGAGGAGCGCCCAGGCGACCGCCGGCGCGAAGGCCCGGATGAGGTCGTCGCGCCCCGGCACGAAGCCGCCGATGGTCGCGATCGCCTCGGCCGGCACGTATCGCAGGAGGAACGCCCAGACCACCGCAAGCAGCAGCGCTCCGGCGACCATGAGGAATCCCGCGTAGCTCAGGGTGAGCTTGAGCCGCACGCTGATTCCGGGCGCCCTATCCATGCGATCCGCCCCCGCCCTCGGCGGGTCCGTCGCCCACCCGGTCGCCCAGGGCCTGGCCGGTGTCGATGCGGTAGCCCACGCCGGGCACCGTGGCGATGAGCCAGGGCTCACCGAGTCGCTTCCGCAGCGCCGAGACGGTGATGCGAACCGCGTTGGTGAAGGGGTCCGCGTTCTCGTCCCACGCCCGCTCCAGCAGCTCCTCGGCGCTGATCACCCCGCCCTCGGCCGCGACGAGCACCTCGAGCACCGCGAACTGCTTGCGGGTGAGTGCGACGTAGCGCCCGTCGCGGTGCACCTCGCGGCGGAACGCGTCGAGCCGCAGGCCCGCGATCTCGCGAACCGGGGGCCGGTTGTGCGCACGCCGGCGATCGAGCGCGCGCAGGCGCAGCACCAGCTCGCGGAGCGCGAAGGGCTTCGTGAGATAGTCGTCGGCCCCGAGTTCGAACCCAGACGCCTTGTCGTCGAGCCGATCGGCCGCGGTGAGCATGAGGATCGGGATGCCGCTGCCGGAGGCGACGATGCGTCGGGCCACCTCGTCGCCGGACGGACCGGGGATGTCGCGGTCGAGCACGGCGAGGTCGTAGGCGTTCACGCTCAGCAGTTCGAGGGCGGTGGCGCCGTCGCCCGCGATGTCGGCGGCGATCGCCTCGAGCCGCAGCCCGTCGCGGATGGCCCCGGCCAGGAGTGGTTCGTCCTCGACGATCAGCACGCGCACGCTTCCGATAGTACGAGGCGGCGCATATCGCCCGCGTATGCGAATCGGCATACGCTCCGGCAACACGCCCTCGCGTTGGCTGGTGCGCATGACCTCGAAGCTCCATCCCGAGACCTCCGCGAACCGCGCCGGCCGCACCCGTCGCGCCGGCCCGTTCGCCCTGCTCATCATGCTCGCGCTCGCGATCGCCACCGCGCTGCTCGTGACGGCGATCGTCGGTTCGCTCGGCGAACCGCCGTCGTCGGCGACGCCGGTGACCGGCGAGGGGTCGCTCCCCGGAGCCGGACCGGCTCGCGACGGCGAGGGCGTCGCCTCGCTCATGGAGGGCGACGGCCGGGTCGGCGGCGGCGTGACCGTCTTCGACGACGGCGAGGCCGCGGTCGCGAACCTCGACCCCACCCTCCTCGACGCCGTCCGTCGGGCGGCGACGGACGCCGAGGCCGAAGGCATCGCCTTCGTCGTCAACAGCGGCTGGCGTTCGGCCGCCTACCAGGACGAGCTGCTGCAGGACGCCATCGCCGAATACGGCTCGGCCGAGGAGGCGGCACGATGGGTCGCCACCGCCGCGACCTCGCCGCACGTGCAGGGCGACGCGATCGATCTCGGCTGGTGGGAGGCGACGACGTGGCTCTCGGAGCATGGCGCCGCCTACGGCCTCTGCCAGATCTACGCGAACGAATCGTGGCACTTCGAGCTGCGGCCCGAGGCGGTCGACGACGGATGCCCCGAGCCCTACGCGGACCCCACCGAGGATCCGAGGATGCAGCGATGACCACGACGACGGGCCGCCCGGCCGCGCCTGCCGCTGAGGCATCCCCGTTGCGCACCTCGACCCGCGCGCTCGTGATCGTGCTGTTCGCGAGCTACCTCGCGCTGCTCGTGTGGATCGTGCTGTGGAAGTTCGAGGCGCCGTGGATCGGCGACGGCTCGCGGCGGGTGATCAAGCTCGTGCCGTTCGCCGACACCGCCGAGTTCGGCGCGAGCGCACCCCGCGAGGTGCTCGCGAACCTCGCGTTCTTCGTGCCGTTCGGCGTCTACCTCGGCCTCCTCCGGCCGACGTGGCGGTGGTGGCGGGTCGCGGCGATCACCGCAACCGTCAGCCTCGCTCTCGAGGCCCTGCAGTTCGCGCTCGCCGTCGGCAGCACGGACTCGACCGACGTGATCACCAATACGACGGGCGCCGTCGCCGGGTTCGCGCTCCTCGCGCTCGCCCGCCGGCGCTCAGGGGCGCGAGCGTCGGTCATCGCCGTGCGACTGTGCGCGATCGGGACCCTGCTGGCGCTGCTCGCGAGCCTGGCGATCGTCGCCACTCCGCTGGGCTACGGCCCTCCTGCCGACGGGCCCGGTCGGGTGCCGGTATCGATGCCGACGGGCGATCAGGCGAGGCTCGTGCCGAACGCCAGACCGAGCAGGTAGGTGACCGCCGCCGCACCGAGGCCGATCGCGAGCTGACGGAACGCGCGCTTGAGCGGCGAGGCGCCCGAGAGCAGACCCACGGTCGCACCGGTGAGGAGCAGGGCGATGCTCACGAGCACGGTCGCGGTGACGATCGCGGCGATCCCGGTCAGGCCGAACAGGTAGGGCAGCACCGGGATGAGCGCGCCCGAGGCGAAGAACAGGAAACTCGAGATCGCGGCGGACATGCCCGTGCCGACCGCCTCATCGTCGTGCTCCGCGACCGCGAGCGCATCGGTCGGCGCGTGCACCTGCTCGGCGGCCTGCACGCGGGCGACGACGAGCGCGGCATGCTCGACCGCCTCCTGCTCCCCCATGCCGCGCGCCCGGTAGACGAGCGCGAGTTCGTTCGCGTCGACATCGAGGTGCGGCAGCGCCTCGCGAGCGGTCGGGTCGGGGGCGGATGCCTCGAGCAGTTCCCGCTGCGAACGCACCGAGACGTACTCGCCCGCCCCCATCGAGAGCGCGCCGGCGAGGAGGCCCGCGATGCCGGTGAAGAGCACCACGCCCGGGGCGACGCCCGTCGCGCCGATGCCGAGCACGAGCGCGAGGTTCGAGACGAGGCCGTCGTTCGCGCCGAACACCGCAGCGCGGAAGGTTCCGGCGAGGCTGCGGCGGCCCCGTGCGGCGAGCCCGCGCACGACCTCGCCGTGGATGCGCTCGTCGGCCGCCATCGCCGGGGTCGCGTGCGGGTCGCTCGCGTACGGCGAGCGGGCCTCGGCGCGCTGAGCCAGCGCGAGCACGAAGATCGAGCCGAAACGGCGCGCGAGCGAGGCCAGCATGCGGGTGCGCAGGTCGGCGCGGGGCACCCCGCGGTCGTCGCCGCCCAGGAGGCGGAGCCAGTGCGCCTCGTGCCGGCCCTCGGCCGCGGCGAGGGCGAGCAGGATCTCGCGCTCCTCGCCGTCGCGGCGGGCGGCGAGCTCGCGGTAGACGGCGGCCTCGGCGCGCTCGGCGGCGAGGTAGCGGCGCCAGCGGTCGCGCTCGGCCGGGGTGCCCTGCGGCTGCTCGTCGGTCATGTGCTCTCCTCCGTCTCGCGGGCGCACCGGTGGATGGGGAGGCCGCCGGGTACCCGCGCCAGTGCGCGGCCGCGCTCACGGCCGACGTTCACGCTATCGGGCGCCACGGGGCCGAGCAGGCCGATTCGCCCGGATTGACAGCATTTCGGAGCGCCGAACGAGCACGCTCCGAACCCGCGAACCCGCGAACCGATGATCGACCCGCGGGGATCGCGGTCAGCCGACGAGCTTGTTCCAGCCGTCGCCGTCGACGTGCTCGAAGATGAGGTTCGTCTCGGTGTGGGCGACCGCGGGGTGACCGGTGAGGTGCGAGAGCACGAACTCGCGCAGCTCTTCCGCGTCGCGCGCGGCGACGTGGAGCAGGTAGTCCTCGGCACCCGCCATGTGGAACACGCCGAGCACACCGGGCAGGTGCGGCACCTGCGAGCGGAACGCGTCGATCTCGCTGCGGTCGTGCTTCACGAGCCGCACCGCGATGAGCGCCTGCAGCGAGACGCCGAGCGAGGCGAGATCGACTTCGACGCGGTAGCCGCGCACGGTGCCGAGCGCCTGGAGGCGCCGCAGCCGGAGCGACACCGTCGACTCGGCGACGCCGACCTCGGCGGCCAGCGCGGCGCCCGAGGCCCTGGCGTTCGTGGAGAGTGCCTGGAGCAGCGCGCGGTCGACGCGATCGAGTTCTGGTTTCTGCGCCATGTGTGGACTCCAAGCGGATCGATTCTGCAGATTCTGCGAGGCATCCAGAGTATCGCAATGATCGTGCAGGCCGAGTTGAGAGATTCAGCAGAATCTGCTTCAGTGCGAGCCATGCAGACATCGTCGTCGCACCTCGAGACCCGCGCCGTCCACGGCGGAATGAGCGGAGTCCGAGAGAGCGGATCCCACGTCCCCGTCATCGACTTCTCGACCACGAACCCGCTGGGCACGGTCGAGACCGGGGGGCTCTCCTACGAGGAGCTCGCCACCGGCCACGACCTCGGCGAGGGACGCTCGGCGGTGTACCAGCGGCTCTGGCAGCCCGGGGTCGCCCGCTTCGAGGAGTCCCTCGCCGGGCTCGAGGGCACCGACGGCGCCGTCGCCTTCGGCAGCGGCATGGCCGCGCTCGCCGCGGTGCTCATCGCGACCGCATCTGCAGGCAAGCCGCACGTCGTCGCGGTCCGCCCGCTCTACGGCGGCACCGACCACGTGCTCGAGAGCGGCCTGCTCGGCACCGAGGTGACCTGGGCGACGGTCGACGAGGTCGCCGACGCGATCCGCCCCGACACCGGGCTCGTCGTCGTCGAGACCCCCGCCAACCCGACGCTCGAGCTCGTCGACCTGAGCCGGCTCGCCGACGCCGCGGGCGAGGTCCCGCTGCTCGTCGACAACACCTTTGCGACCCCGGTGCTGCAGCGGCCCGCCCAGCACGGCGCGACGCTCGTGCTGCACAGCGCGACGAAGTACCTCGGCGGCCACGGCGACGTCATGGGCGGCGTGGTCGCCGCCGACCGCGACTGGGTCGAGCGACTGCGCCGGGTGCGGGCGCTCACCGGCGGTCTCCTCCACCCGATGGCCGCGTATCTCCTGCACCGCGGGCTCCGTACCCTGCCGCTGCGGGTGCGCGCCCAGCAGGAGACCGCGCGCGAGCTCGCCGAGCGCCTCGCAGGGCATCCCGCGGTCGCCCGCGTGCACTATCCGGGGCTGCCCGGCCAGGACCCGCAGGGTCTCCTCAGCACGCAGCTCGAGGGGCCGGGGTCGATCATCGCGCTCGAGCTCGCCGGCGGCTTCGATGCCGCGGTGCGGTTCACCGAGTCGTGCGAGCTCGTCACCCACGCGGTCTCGCTCGGCGGCGTCGACTCGCTCGTGCAGCACCCGGCTTCGCTCACGCATCGCCCCGTCGCGGGCGCCGCGAAGCCGGGCGACGCAGTCGTGCGCCTCTCGATCGGACTCGAGCACGTCGACGATCTCGCGGCCGATCTCCTCGCTGCGCTCGACGCAGCGGGGACGACCTCGGGCGCCGACCGTGCAGACCGCACCGACGCCGGTCAATCCGCCGGCGACGCCGACGAGGGCTCCTCGACCCGCGCCGCCTGAGGCGGGTTGCGGATCCCGAGCCAGGAGACGACTCCCCCGACGACGAGGAGGGCCGCGGTCGCGATCGCGGCCCGGTGGTAGCCGTCGACGTCGAGCGTCGAACCGACGATGACGCCGATCGAGGCGATCGCCACGAGTCCGGCGATGCGTGCGACGGCGTTGTTGACGGCAGAGCCGATGCCCGCCCTGGCGGGATCGACGGCCCCGAGGATGGCCGCGGTGAGCGGGGCGACGGTGATCGCCATGCCGAGCCCCGAGACGACGATGCCGGGCAGGAGCTCGGTCCAGAAGCCGACCTCCTCGGTCACGGCGAGCGTGAGCAGATACCCGACGGCGACGATGATCGGTCCCGCGGTCATGAAGATCCTCGGGCCGAACCTCGTCGAGAGCCCGCCGAACCACGAGCCCAGGAGGACGAGCATGATCGTCGGCGGCAGGGTCGCGAGACCCGCGGCAGTGGCGCTGAACCCGCCGAACTCCTGCAGGAAGATCGTGATCGCGAAGGGTCCGAGCGAGAAGGCCGCGTAGATGAAGAGCGTGGCGAGGTTGCCGGCGGCGAAGTTGCGGGCCTTGAAGAGGCTCAGCGGCAGCATCGGCTGCGGTGTGCGGCGCTCCCACCAGATGAAGAGCCCGAGCGCGATCACCCCGCCGATGAGCGGCACGAGCACGAGCGGCGAGTCCCAGCCGAGGCGCTCGCCCTCGATGAGCGCGAACACCGTGCCGCCCAGGCCGGCAACGCAGAGCGCGGCGCCGATCCAGTCGATGGGTGCGTGCTCGGAGGCGGGCTCGTCGCGCGCGATGCCCCGCAGCATCACGAGCGCGACGACGATCGGGATCAGGTTGATCCAGAACACGAGCCGCCACGACACGAGGTCGACGAGCAGCCCGCCGAAGAGCGGCCCGATGAGGAACGCGACCGTCGTCCACGCCGTCCAACGGCCGATCGCCTTGCCCTGATCGGCGAGCGGGAACGTCGCGACGATGAGCGCGAGCGAGCTCGGCACGAGCAGGGCGCCCGCGGCGCCCTGGAACGCACGCGCGACCACGAAGAACACGCCGTCGGGGGCCATCGCGCAGGCGATCGAGGTGACGCCGAAGCCGTAGAGCCCGATGCGGATCATGCGCGCCCGCCCGAACGAGTCCGAGAGCGAGCCGGCGAGCAGGATGAACGCGCCGAGCGTCAGCAGGTACGCGTCGACCGCCCATTGCTGCAGTGCGAGCCCGCCGCCGAGCTCCTCGGCGAGCGACGGCAGCGCCACGTTGATGACGGCTCCGTCGAGGAACGCGATGAACGAGACGATGATCGCGATGACGAGCACTCGGGTGCGGCGAGCCATGGGCGCCATGGTATCCCCCGGCCGCGGATGCCCCGCGCCTCCCTCGCGCGCGGCGGCGAGGCATCCCGTCGAATCGCAGAGAGGCGCCGACGGCACGAACGTGCCGCCGGCGCCCCTCGGTCGCCGGTCGCCTAGGCGGCGAGCCAGACGTCCGGTCCGAAGACCTCGTAGTGGATGTCCGTCGAGGCGACGCCCGCGGCGATCGCCTGCGAGCGGATGGAGCGCATGAACGGCAGCGGACCGCACAGGTAGAGCTTCGCGCCGGCCGGCATCTCGACGCCGTCGAGGCTCATGAAGCCGGTCTCCGCGTCGGCGGCGGTCGAGGGCTCCTCGAGCCAGAGGCGGAGCTCGGCGTTCGGCAGCGCCGCGACGGCCTCGCGCATCTGCGCTTCGAGGGCCCAGTTCTCGGCCCGCTGCTCGGCGTGGAGCACGAGCACGCGACGCTCGGACGCCGACCCCGCGAGCGACTGCAGGATGGAGGCGCTCGGCGTGCAGCCGATGCCGGCCGTCGCGAGCACGATCGGCGAGTCGCTGTCGTCGAGCTCGATGTCGCCGTACGGGTTCGAGAGCTCGACGACGTCGCCGACGTTCACGTGCCCGTGGAGGAACGGCGAGACCTCGCCGCCCTCGTCGAGCTTCGTCGTGAAGACGCGCTCGGTGAGCGAGTCGACGCGGTCGGAGAGCGAGTACTGCCGCGCCTGGTGGAGGCCGTCGGCGAGCTGCACGCGCACCGAGACGTACTGGCCGGGCGTGGCCCGGGTGACGGGCGTCTCGTCGGCGGGCGCGAGGCGGAAGGTGATCGATCCGGCGCCCGCCGCCTCCTTCGCGGTCACCCGCCACTCGGCCCACATGACGTCGTTCGCCTGGCGGGCGTACAGGCCCCGCTCGATCGCGATGAGCGCGTCGGCCATGAGCCAGTACACCTCGGTCCAGGCGGCGGCCACCTCGGGGGTGCAGGCGTCGCCCAGGTCGTCGGCGATGGCGGCGAACAGGTGCTCGTAGACGATCGGGTAGCCCGACTCGGGGATGCCGAGGGCGGCGTGCTTGTGCGCGATGCGCGAGAGCACCGCCTCGGGGAGGGTGTCGGGGTGCGCGAGGAGGTGCGAGGCGAAGGCGGCGATGCTGCCGGCGAGGGCCCGCTGCTGCGTGCCGTTCTGCTGGTTCGCCCGGCTGAACATCCCGTCGAGCAGCTCGGGGTGCGCGGCGAACAGGCGGGCGTAGAACTTCGGCGTGATCTCGCCGATGCGCTCGCCGATGACGGGCAGCGTGGCTTCGATGACGGGACGGGACTGCTCGGAAAGCATGGTTCTCCTCGGAACGGTCGTATCTGGCATTTGATATGCCAGATTCCGAGAACAGTTCTACACCCTGTAGAAAAGCGGGTGCAAATCAGGCGCCGCCGGATGCCTCGCGCACGCCGGGCAGCGGCAGCGGCAGCGGCAGCGAGACGAGCGACGGGCTCGCCGTGAGCCCCTCGACCGTCAGCCCGTCGAGCGTCGCGTAGAACGCCTCACGGGCGCGGTGGAGCGCCGATCGCAGCCGGCACCCCGCGATGAGCGGGCAGCTCGCGCCGTCGCTCGTGATGCAGTCCACGGGATCCTGGTGGCCGTCGAGCGACCGCAGCAGCCCGCCCACGCTGAGCGCGAGCCCGGCCTCGGTGATGCGGGCGCCGCCCATGCGGCCCCGGGCGACGTCGAGCGCGCCGCGCCGGCGCAGTTCGAGCACCGCCTTCGAGACGTGGTGGTACGGCACCCCGATGCGCTCGGAGATCTCACGGCTCGTGAGCTGCTCGCCCTGCTGGGCCCCCAGCAGCATCAGCGTGCGCAGGCACACGTCGGCGAACCCGTTGATCTTCACGCGACCATCATCGCCCCGAGAGTCGCCGTCGCACGAGTTCGATGCGCGACTGCAGTTGCGTCACCGTCGCCTGCGCGACCTCGGGGCCGCCGCACGCCCGGCGCAGCTCGGCATGCACGCTCGAGTGCGACTGGCCGCTCTGCCGCGCATAGAGCCCGACGATGCTGTTGAGCAGCGAACGCTGCTCCTTCAGGGTGCGGAAGAGCGCGACCGGCTCGGTCGATGCGCCGTCGCCGCCCTCGCCGTCGGCCTGCGACGCCGCCGCGTGCTTGCGCCGATCCCCCGCACGGCGCGCCTGTCGCGCCTGCCGGTGGCGCAGGAGCTCGGAGACCTGCTCGGGCTCGAGCAGCCCCGGGATGCCGATGAAGTCGAACTCCTCGTCGCTGCCGGGTTCGGCGAGCGTGCCGAACTCGGTGCCGTCGAACACGACCCGGTCGAACGAGGCGTCGGAGCCGAGCGCCTCCCAGGTGCCGAACTCCATCTCCTCGGAGGCGCGCTCCTCGCGGTTCGCCGACTCGAGCAGGCTGTCGTCGAGGCCGTCGTCGTCGGCGTCGGCGCCGCCGCGCCGGTCGAGGGCGTGGTCGCGCTCGCGCTCGAGCTGGGCGGCGAGCGACATCAGCACGGGGACGTTCGGCAGGAACACCGAGGCGGTCTCACCACGACGACGGGCCCGCACGAAGCGCCCGATCGCCTGGGCGAAGAACAGCGGCGTCGAGGAGCTCGTCGCGTAGACCCCGACGGCGAGGCGTGGCACGTCGACGCCCTCGGACACCATGCGCACCGCGACCATCCACCGGCGCGTGTTGCCCGCGAACTCCTCGATGTTCGCCGAGGCCTCCTTGTCGTCGGAGAGCACGACGGTCACCGGCTCGCCGGAGATCTGCTGCAGGATGTCGGCGTACGCCCGCGCCACCGTCTGGTCGGTGGCGAGCACGAGCCCGCCCGCATCGGGGATCGACTGGCGCACCTCGGTGAGGCGCCGGTCGGCGGCCCGCAGCACCGCGGGGATCCACTCGCCGCTCGGCTCGAGCGCCGTGCGCCACGCCGAGGAGGTGATGTCCTTGGTGTTGTCCTCGCCGAGCTTCGCCTCCATCTCGTCGCCGGCCTTCGTGCGCCAGCGCATGTGCCCGGCGTAGACCATGAACATGACGGGGCGCACGACGCCGTCGGCGAGTGCCCGGCCGTAGCCGTAGTTGTAGTCGGTCTTCGAGAGCCGCACGCCCTGCGCGTCGGGCTCGTACTCGACGAACGGGATGGGGGCGGTGTCGGAGCGGAACGGGGTGCCGCTGAGCGACAGCCGCTTCGTCGCCGGTTCGAACGCCTCGCGGATCGCGTCGCCCCACGAGAGCGTGTCGCCGCCGTGGTGCACCTCGTCGAGGATGACGAGCGAGCGCCCCGAGAGGGTCAGCTCGCGGTGCAGCGCGGGCCGCATGGCGACCTGCGCGTACGTGACGGCGACGCCGTGATAGTGCCGCGCCGAACGGCCGTGCGCGTTGCGGAACCCGGGATCGAGCCGGATGCCGACGCGGGCCGCCGCATCGGCCCACTGCCGCTTCAGGTGGTCGGTGGGCGCGACGACCGTGATGCGGTCGATGACGCGCCGACTGCGGAGCTCGGCGGCGAGGCGGAGCGCGAAGGTCGTCTTGCCGGCGCCGGGCGTCGCCGCGGCGAGGAAGTCGCGCGGGAGCTCGTCGAGATACTGCTCGAGCGCCTCGGCCTGCCAGGCCCGCAGCTTCGACGCGGTACCCCATGCGGCCCGCTCGGGGAACGAGGGTGAGAGGTGTTCGGCCGCCGAGGTGCCCGGATGGGCCCCGGATGGTGTCGCTGTACTCACTGGATTCGAGGGTAGCGGAGCCCTGCGACATCCTCGAACCGACACGTTGTGCAGAATGGAGTGATGGTCACCCAGCAGCATCCCTGGTCGCGTTACGTCGCCATCGGCGACTCGTTCACCGAGGGCATCGGCGATCCCGAGCCCTCCGTCCCCGGCGGGCACCGCGGCTGGGCCGACCGCGTCGCCGAGGTGCTCGCGCAGGGCACCGAGGACTTCGCGTACGCGAACCTCGCGGTGCGCGGCAAGCTCATCCAGCAGATCATCGACGAGCAGCTCGAACCGGCGCTCGCACTGCGGCCCGACCTCATCACGATCTCGGCGGGCGGCAACGACGTCATCCGCCCGCGCACCGACCCCGACGAGATCGCCGCACGCTTCGAGTACACGATCGAGCGCCTCTCGCGCGACCACGCCACCATCGTGCTGTTCACGGGCGTCGACGTCGGCTTCTCCCCCGTGTTCCGCGGCATCCGCGGCAAGGTCGCCATCTACAACGAGAACCTCCGCACGATCGCCGCGAAATACGACTGCATCGTCGCCGACCAGTGGGCCCTCACCGAGGTCCAGGACCAGCGCATGTGGTCGCCCGACCGCCTGCACCTGAACTCGCTCGGCCATCACACCGTCGCCCGCATGGTGCTCTCGGCCCTCAACGTCGACAACGCGCTCGAGCCGTTGAAGCCCGAGCCGCTGCCGTCGACGACCTGGCGTCAGGCGCGCGTGGAAGACCTCGCCTGGGCGCGCGAGTATCTCGTGCCGTGGGTGGTGCGGCGCATCCGCCACCAGTCGTCGGGCGACCTGATCTCGCCGAAGCGGCCCGACGCGGCGCCCTACTCGCTGCCCGACTGAGCGGTCGCGGGCTCGAGCCCCGAGGGGTTCGAGAGGCGCCACCAGGTGCCCGGATCGTCGATCTCGGCGTCGAGCACCAGGGGCACGACGATCTCCTGAGCGCCCGCCCGGACGACCGCGGTGCCGACCTCCTCGCCCTTGTTCGCGAGAGTCAGCGGTTCCGCGTGCACCTCGATCTCGACGGGGGTGTCGCTCCAGACCACGACGGATGCCCCGTCGGCGGTGCGTGCGCGGGCGGTGTCGCCCCACGGGGTGTCGTAGCTCGCGAGCTCCTGGCCTGCCTCGAGCGGTGCGACCTGGTGGAATCCGGGCGCGACGCTGTCGAGCAGCTTCGCGATCGCCTCGCGGAGCATCGCGTGGTTCTCGCCGCCGAGAACGACGCCCACGACGGTCACGGTCGTGTCGCCGACCGCGTAGTCGGCCGAGAACAGCAGGTTCGCGGCGTCGTCGGTGGTGCCCGTCTTGATGCCGTCGACGCCGTGCGTGCCGAGCAGCTTGTTCGAGTTCTCGAGGGTGCCGAGCTCGGGGATGTCGACCTGCTGGGTCGCGACGATCTCGGCGAGCACGGGTTCGGCGAGGGCGAGCTCGCCCAGCTTCACGAGGTCGGCGGGCGTCGACACGTTCTCGAGCGACAGCCCGCTCGCATCGGCGATGCGCGTGTTCACGAGTCCGTGGGCGTCGAGCCAGGTGCGCGCGGCGTCGACGAGCCCCTGCTCCGAGCTGAACGCCCAGTTCGAGAGCGAGATGGCGTAGTTGTTGCCCGAGGGCAGCAGCAGCGCCTCGAGGCTCTCCCGGAGGCTGAGCGTCGCCCCGGCCTCGACGGGCGCGACCGAGCCGTTCTGGGCGATCATGTCCCAGTAGATGTCGACGTCGGCGTCGGTGTACTCGATGTCGGGGCCGTTCTCCCCCGCGGCGATCGGGTGCTGTTCGAGGATCACGAGCGAGGTGATGACCTTCGTGATGCTCGCCGAGGCCATCTGCTGATCGGCGTTCCCTGCGGCGAGCAGCCCGTCGAAGCCCACTGCGCCGACGGCGTAGCCGCCGAATCCCGGCAGCGCGAGCGCCTGCGGCGCGGCGACGACGGGGGCGGGCTGCTCGATCTCAGGTGCGGCGGCCGGCACGGGGGCGCCGAGTGCGTTCGCCGTGTAGACCCCGCCGCCGATGAGCAGCGCGATCACGACGGCGAGGCTGCCGAACACGACGATGCGGCGGCGCCGGTAGACCCGCCGCCGCTCGTTCGAATCGGTCGGGCTCGGGGCGCCGGTCGGCGCGATCGTGTCGGTCACGGGGTCGGTTCCTCCGGCAGGGCGAGGGCGTAGAGCACGACCGCGGCCGCGGCCGCGACGTTCAGGGAGTCGACGCCGTGGCGCATGGGGATCGTGACGACCGCGTCGGCGGCCTCGAGTGCGCTGCGGCTGAGCCCGTCGCCCTCGGCGCCGAACACGAGGGCGAGCCGCTCGGGCGGGTCGGCGGCAAGCCGTCGCAGCGGCACCGCGTCGTCGGCGAGTGCGAGGGCCGCGGTCGTGAATCCGGCGCCGTGCAGGAGGGCCGAGGCCTCGCCCCACTCGGGCAGCCTCGTCCACGGCACCTGGAAGACGGTGCCCATGCTGACGCGCACGCTCCGGCGGTACAACGGGTCGGCGCAGCGCGGCGTCACGAGCACGGCGTCGGCGCCGAGGGCGGCGACCGAGCGGAAGATCGCGCCGACGTTCGTGTGATCGACGATGTCCTCGAGGACGACCACACGGCGGGCGTTCGCGAGCAGCTCGGCCGGATCGCGCAGTTCGGGCCGCTCGAACGCGGCGAGGGCACCACGGTGCACGCGGTAGCCGGTGATCTCCTCGAGCTGGGCGGGGTCGGCGAGGTGCACGGGGATGTCGAAGGGGGCGAGCACGGGCTCGAGCCCGGCGAGCCATTTCTCCTCCATCAGCACCGAGCGCGGTCGGTGTCCGGCGGCGATCGCACGGCCGATGACCTTCGCCGATTCGGCGATGTACAGCCCCTGCTCGGGCTCCTGCGCGCTGCGCAGGGTCACGTCGGTGAGCCGTGCGTAGTCGGCGACGGAATCGGATGCCGCGTCGCGGACTCGTTCGATGTGCATGGTTCTCCTCCCCTCAAGAGTGCCAGCCTCGGAAACAAACCGGAAAACGACGGTGTTTACAATCGGGACAACCTCGTCTGAATGGAGCTCCCGTGGAGATCGGAATCGACGCGACGCCCGGCACCGGGCAACTGGTGCGGGAGGCGATCGAACTCATGCGCGGGGCGCGCATCGCGGTGCTCACCGGGGCGGGGGTCAGCACCGACTCCGGAATCCCCGACTACCGCGGCGAAGGTGCACCGGCGCGCACGCCCATGACCGTGCAGCGGTTCCTCGCCTCCGAGGAAGCGCGGAAGCGCTACTGGGCCGGCAGCCACCTCGGCTGGCGGCACTTCGGCAGCGCCCAGCCGAACGCCGGGCACTTCGCGCTCGCCTCCCTCGAGGCGGCGGGCGCGGTCACGGGCGTCGTCACGCAGAATGTCGACGGGCTGCACCGGCGCGCGGGCAGCCGTCACGTCGTCGAACTGCACGGCGGCATGGATCGCGTCGTCTGCCTCGACTGCGGCCAGCATTACGCGAGGCAGGCCGTGGCGGAGGAGCTCACGCTGCTGAACCCGGGCATGGACCTCGAGCAGTCGATCCGCCAGGCGCCCGACGGCGATGTCGTCGTCGACGACGTCGAGTCGATGGTCATCCCCGTGTGCACGGTCTGCGGAGGCATCCTGAAGCCCGACGTGGTCTTCTTCGGCGAGTTCGTGCCGGCGCCGACCTTCCAGGCCGCCGCCTCGCTCGTCGCCGGGGCCGACGTGTTCCTCGTGGCCGGGTCCTCGCTCGTCGTGAACTCGGGCGTGCGGCTGATCGAACAGGCGCGACGGCGGAAGCTCCCGATCGTCGTCGTGAACCGCGGGGTCACGAAGGGCGACTCCCGCGCGGCCGTCAAGATCGACGCCGGTGCGAGCGAGACGCTCACGGCCTTCGCCGAGGCGCTCGGTTCGTGAACCGGGCACGCGACATGCGAGAGTCTTCGACATGACGGATGCCCCTCGCCACCCCGAACCGACGCTGATCGCCCTCGTCCGCCACGGCGAGACCGAGTGGAACCGCGAGCGTCGCATCCAGGGCATGACCGACATCCCGTTGAACGACACCGGGCGTGCGCAGGCCGCCGAGACGGGCGGTCGGCTCGCCGACGACCAGTGGGACGCCGTCTACGCGAGCACGCTCTCCCGTGCGGCCGAGACCGCCGAGATCATCGCCGGGGTGCTCGAGCTGCCCGCGCCGCAGCTCATGCCCTCGCTCGCCGAGCGCAGCCACGGCGTGCTCGAGGGACTGGACCACGCCGGCCGGATGGCGGTCGAGGCGCAGGCGGCGACGATCGAGGGGCTCGAACCCCGCTCCACGGTCATCGCGCGCGCGAGCGCCGCGCTCGACGAGATCGCGGCGACGCATCCCGGCGGCAGCGTCGTCGTCGTCTCGCACGGCGGCGTCATCCACTCGCTCATCCTCGAGCTGAGCGACTGGACGCTGCCGGGAGCCGGCTACGCGATCACGAACGGCTCGGTGCACCTGATCCGACATGCCGCGGGCGCGCTCGAACTCGTCGAGCCCGATCGGCTCACGGGCACCGAAGACTGAGGCCCGCGCGGGCGTGGACGCTGGCGCGTCAGCCTCGTCGGCGCCCCGCGCGCCCTCTGCGCCCGCCGTGCTCGGCGACCGTGCGCCGCATGAGCTCGAGCAGGGTCGCCGCAGACCCTGACCAGGTGTACTGCGCGGCGCGCTCGACCGAGCGAGCCGAGTGCTCCTGCCAGATGTCGTCGGACTCGAGGTCGCCGAGCGCCCGCACGAGGTCGTCGGCGTCGCCCGGGTCGAAGTACAGCGCGGCGTCGCCGCCGATCTCCCGGAAGATCGGGATGTCGCTCACGACGACGGGCGTGCCGAGGCGCATCGCCTCGATGAGCGGGATCCCGAAGCCTTCGGCCTTCGAGCCGTGCACGAGCGCGGTGGCGCCCGCGAGCAGCTCGGCGTACGCGGCATCCGTCACGCCGTCGTGGAAGACGAGGCGCGCCTCGGGGGCGAGCCGGGTCAGCCGCTCGCGCTCGTCGCGGCCGATCCGGCTGAGCAGGTGCAGCTCGTGGTCGGGCAGTGCCGCGACGGCCTTCACGAGCGTGTCGACGTTCTTGTACGGCATGTACGAGCCCATGTACACGAGCCGATGACCGTCGGGGCGGACGCGCGGGAGCTCGGGCACGCCGAGGTCGTCGGAGGCGTTCGAGACGACCGTGATCGGACGGTCGGTGAGGTGGTGCTCGCGAATGAGCCCCGCCGTCGTCTCGGAGACGGTGACGACGGCGTCGGCCCGGTTGAGCAGCAGCCGCTGGGGCCACCACGCGAGGTGGTAGAGCCGCCAGAGCAGGCGCACGGGTGCGGGCAGGTCGCGCGGCGGCGTGCGGTTCTCGTAGTAGATCAGGTCGTGCAGGGTCAGGAGGAGCCGGTAGTCGCGACCCATCGAGCCCATCGTCTGCATCGGCGAGAACACGATGTCGGGGCGGAGGCGGCGCACCTGGCGGGCGACGAATGGCTCGCGGGCGCTTGTCGGGGCGCTCACGAGCTGCCACGGCAGGTCGGGCAGCATGTCGAGCTGGCGGTGATCGCTCACGAGCATCGTGACGGGGTGCAGCTTCGCGAGCTCGGTCACGAGGCCCGCGGTGAACCGGCTGATGCCGTCGTGGTGCCCGATGCGGGTGTAGCGGCAGTCGACGACGACCCTCATGCGTGCGACTCCGTGCGCAGGAAGCGACCGATGCGCGCGGCGGCGTCGCCGGGGGTCTCGTAGTGGATGAGGTGCCCCACCTCGGGGATCACCTCGAGCGTCGCGTCGGGGAACCGGTCGACCAGGCGGCGCTGCGCCTCGATCGGGGTCACGTCGTCGCGCTCGGCGGCGACGAGGAGGGTCGGCACGGCGATGCGCTCGGCGTACTCGCTCACGTCGTGGCTCACCGAGGCCCGGAACGCCTCGAGCAGCTGGTCGCGGTCGCCGAAGTCGGAGAAGTACCGGTCGTGCTGGTCGTGAATCCAGCGACGGAGGTCGCGCTCGCCGGTCTTCGCCATGGTCACGCTCATCACACGCACGACCACGCCGTTGCGCAGCAGCGCGAAGCCGGCCTTCTCGGGCAGTGCGGCGGCGGCGCGGTAGTAGAGCACCGCGAGCCGGGTCATCACGCCGCGCGGCCCCTGCAGGGCCGGAGCGCCGATCGGGTTCACGAGCACGAGACGGCGCGGCGCGAGCCCGCCCGCGACGGCCGCCGACGACACGATCGAGCCGAAGGAGTGCCCTAGCAGGTCGTAGTCGCCCTCGATGCCGACCGCGGCGATGAAGGCGCCGAGCCAGCGCGCGTAGCCGTCGATGTCGTGCTCGCGGTCGGCGAAGGTCGCCGACTCGCCGAAGCCGGGCAGGTCGGGCGAGATGATCCGGTACCCGGGCAACTGCGCCACGACGGGCTCGAGGCCGTGGTGGTCGCCGCGGAAGCCGTGCACGAGCACGAGCACGGGGGCGTCCGCGTCGCCGTACTCCCACCATGCGGTCTCGGTGCCGTCGACGTCGACCCGGTGGGCCCTGACGGGGATGCGGGCGAGCGCGGCGGCGTAGGGCGAATCGATCATCCCCGCCATTCTACGGATCCCGCCTGCACGGAAGCCCCGCGGCGGTCGCCGCGTCGCGGATGCCGGGGACACGCGCCGCGCCACCGCGGCGATGACGGTGGCGCTGCATAGCCTTTCGCACATGGATGCCACGAATGCCGCCCTGTGGGCGAACACCCTCGCCGTCTTCGACCTCGAGACCACCGGCATCGACGTCGACGTCAGCCGCATCGTGACGGCCCACGTCGGCGTGCTCGGCGCCGACGGCGAGGTGCTCGAGCAGCGCGAGTGGCTCGTCGATCCGGGTATCGAGATCCCGACGGCCGCCTCGCTCATCCACGGCGTGACGACCGAGCGCGCCCGCCTCGAGGGGCAGGCGGCGGCTACCGCCGTCGCCGAGATCATCGCGGCCCTCGCCGATGCCGCCGCCCGCGGCCTCCCGATCGTCGCGTACAACGCGGCCTACGACCTCACCATCCTCGAGCGCGAGGCCGCCCGCTACGGCCTCGCTCCCCTGCCGGGCCCCGGGCCCGTCATCGATCCGCTCGTCATCGACAAGGCGGTCGACAAGTACCGTCGCGGCAAGCGCACCCTCTCGGCCGCGGCCGAGCATTACGGGGTCGTGCTCGAGGATGCCCACAACGCCGGCGCCGACGCGATCGCCGCGGGGCGTGTCGCGCAGGCGATCGCACGCGCCCACCCCGAGCTCGCGACGATCGCCGTCGCCGAGTTGCACGCCCGCCAGGTCGACTGGTGCCGCGAGCAGGCCGAGAGTTACCAGTCGTGGCGCCGCCGCAACGGCGAGCCCGAGTTCACGACCTCGGGGGCGTGGCCGGTCCGCTGAGCCGAGCCGGCTCGTTCCCGTCTCGACCGCGGACGCAGGCGTACACGAGCATGTCGCGTCGGGTTCCGCCGACGGGCATCCATGACCGCAGGAGCCCCTCGCGGGCGAAGCCGGTGGACTCGGCGACCGCGATCGAGGCGGTGTTCGACGGCTCGATGAACAGCTCGAGCCGCTCGATCGTGCCGAGCGTCCAGGCCCAGTCGACGACGAGCCGGACCGCGGCCGACGCGAAGCCTCTCCCCCGCGCCGACGGCGCCAGCCAGTACCCGATGCCCGCCCGCCCACGGTCGTCGCGACGCGGCCACAGGCCGATCTGTCCGCGGGCGTGGTCGTCGCGGTCGGCGATCGCGAACGAGTAGCCCTCGCCGCGCGCGTACCGGCGCGCCTGGCGCGAGAGGTACGCCCTCGCCGTTCTCGGGTCGGCAACCGGCGGCACGGTCGTGACGAGCGGGATCATCGGATCGTCGGCCGCCTCGAGGATGAGCGGGACATCCTGCGGCCGGAAGGCCCGCACTCGCACGACGCCGGCGCCGGCGCTGGCGCTGGCGCCGAGCGTCGGCATTCCCGCTCGGCGTCCGTCAGATCGGCGCGTGCTCACCCGGCGACCGTACCAGCCGGGTCCGGGCACGACGAAGGGGCGGGCGACTCGCGTCGCCCGCCCCTTCGGTTCGGCTGGATTACTTGCCGAAGCCCTTGAAGCGCTGGTTGAACTTCTCGACGCGGCCGGCCGAGTCCATGATGCGCTGCTTGCCCGTGTAGAACGGGTGCGACTCGCTCGAGATCTCGACGTCGATGACCGGGTAGGTGACACCGTCGAGTTCGATCGTCTTGTCGCTCGTCGCGGTCGAACGCGTGAGGAACGTGGCGCCCGAAGCCAGGTCGCGGAAGACGATGGCGTTGTACTCGGGGTGGATGTCGGTCTTCATGGAGACTTCCTTGGATTTCGATTGAGAGAGCGGACGATGGTTGTGGAGCTCCCGCCGCGCGAACGAGGCACCTTCGCGGTGCCGTACAGCTGCGGGAAAGCATATTGGCGGTAGGGCCAGCTAACGAGTTTAGCAGAATCGGAGGGAGAACATCTCAGACGGCGCGCGCGGCGTATCGGCCGTCGCGCTCGCTGAGCTCGATCGTCATGTCGAACGTCGAGCTCAGGTTCTCGGCGGTGAGCGCCTCGGCGAGCGGTCCGGCCGCGACGATGCCGCCCTGCTTGACGAGGAGCGCGTGGGTGAACCCGACGGGGATCTCCTCGACGTGGTGGGTGACCATGACGATCGCGGGCGACGCCGGCGACGCGGCGTAGCCGCCGAGGAGGCCGACGAGCTCTTCGCGTGCGCCGAGGTCGAGGCTCGCCGCGGGCTCGTCGAGGAGCAGCAGCTCGGGGTCGGTCATGACGGAGCGTGCGATCTGCACGCGCTTCTGCTCGCCGTCGGAGAGGCTGCCGAAGCGGCGGCCCGAGAAGCCGTCAAGACCCCACTCCTTCAGCACGCGCTCGGCGCGGCGGAGGTCGATGTTCTCGTACTCCTCGTTCCAGCGGCCCGTCACCGAGTACGCGGCGGTGAGGATGACGTCGAGCACGGTCTCGTCGCGCGGGATGCGACGCGCCATCGCCGTCGAGGCGAAGCCGATCATCGGGCGGAGCTCGAAGACGTCGACCTTGCCGAGCGCCTCCTGGAGGACCTCGGCCTTGCCGGAGGTCGGGTGCATGGCCGCGGCGGCGATCTGCAGCAGCGTGGTCTTGCCCGCACCGTTCGGGCCGAGCACCACCCAGCGTTCGTCGGAGGCGACGCTCCACGTCACGGCGTCGAGGATCGTGTTGCCGTCACGAACCACCGACACGTCGCGGAACTGCAGAACTGTACTCGCACTCGCCATGCGTCAATGCTATCGGGAGCCGGAGGCCCGCCTGACGCACGCGAGGGGCGCACACCCGATCAGCGCGCGAGCACTCGCTCGTACACCTCGATCGTGCGCGCGGCGATCGTGTCCCACGCGAAGTGCGTCTCGGCGCGGCGACGCCCGGCGGCGCCCATCTCGGCCGCGCGAGCCGGATCGGCGACGACGCGGGTGAGCGCGTCGGCGAGGTCGCGCACGAATCGCTCGGGGTCGAGCGGCGTGCCGGTGCCGTCGTCGGCCTGCTCGATCGGCACGAGGACCCCGGTGACGCCGTCGTCGACGACCTCGGGGATGCCACCGGTCGCGGTGCCGACCACCGGCGCCCCGCAGGCCATCGCCTCGAGGTTCACGATGCCGAGGGGCTCGTAGATCGACGGGCAGACGAAGGTGGTGGCCGCGGTGAGCAGGGCGGTCAGCTCGTGGCGGGGAAGGTGGCGGTCGATCCAGACGACGCCGTCGCGCTCGGTGCGGAGGCCGTCGACGAGCGCGGTGACTTCGGCCATGATCTCGTCGGTGTCGGGCGCACCTGCGCAGAGCACGAGCTGCACCTCGGGCGGCAGCAACCTCGCGGCGCGCAGCAGGTACGGCAGGCCCTTCTGCCGGGTGATGCGGCCGACGAACACGATGGAAGGACGATCGGGATCGACGCCGAGCACGCGCACCGCGTCGGCATCGTGCGACGGCGCCCAGTCGGTGAGGTCGATGCCGTTGACGACGACGTCGACCTTCGACGGGTCGAGAGCGGGGTACGCGCGCAGGATGTCACGTCGCATCCCCTCGCTCACGGCGATCACCGCGTCGGCGTCCTCGAAGGCGGTGCGTTCGACCCACGAGCTCAGTCGGTACCCGCCGCCGAGCTGCTCGGCCTTCCACGGTCGCAGCGGCTCGAGGCTGTGCGCGGTCACGACGTGCGGGACGCCGTGCAGGCGTTTGGCGGTGAGGCCCGCGAAGTTCGCGTACCAGGTGTGCGAGTGCACGAGGTCGGCCCCGGCGGCGTCGCCGGCCATCAGCAGGTCGACGGCCATCGTCGAGAGCGCGGGGTTGGCCTCGTCGAATGCGTTCGGGGTCGGATAGGCCTGCGTGCCGGGCTCGTCGCGGGGTGCGCCGAAGCACCGGACGCGCACGTCGATGCTCGTGCGCAGGGCGCGGACGAGTTCTGCGGCGTGCACGCCGGCACCGCCGTACACCTCGGGCGGATACTCACGGGTGAGGAGGTCGACGCGCATGCAGGCAACGGTAGCGCAGGGGTGGAGGACACGGACCGAAACCCGAACGCGGGAAAGTCGCGTCGGCTGGTTACAGTTGCCTCATGGTTTCGCGCAAGGTCTTCGGTATCGTCCTCGCAGGTGGTGAGGGCAAGCGACTCATGCCCCTGACGGAAGACCGGGCGAAGCCGGCGGTGCCGTTCGGAGGACAGTACCGGTTGATCGACTTCGCGTTGTCGAACCTCTTGAACTCGGGCCTGCGCCAAGTGGTCGTGCTGACCCAGTACAAATCGCACTCGCTCGACCGCCACGTCTCCCAGACCTGGCGCCTGAACGGCCTGCTGAACTCCTACGTCGCCTCGGTGCCCGCGCAGCAGCGGCTCGGCAAGCGCTGGTTCTCGGGCTCGGCCGACGCGATCCTGCAGAGCCTCAACCTGATCTACGACGAGCGGCCCGACATCATCGTGGTCGTCGGCGCCGACCACGTCTACCGCATGGACTTCTCCCAGATGATCGACGCCCACGTCGAGTCGGGCGCGTCGGCGACGGTCGCGGCGATCCGGCAGCCGATCGCGCTCGCCGACCAGTTCGGCGTGATCGAGGTCGATCCCGCGCGGCCGGGGCGCATCCACCGCTTCCTCGAGAAGCCGACCGACCCCGTCGGGCTCCCCGACTCCCCCGGCGAGGTGCTCGCCTCGATGGGCAACTACGTGTTCGACGCCGACGCGCTCATCGACGCGGTGCTCCGCGACGGCGAACAGGCCTCCTCGAGCCACGACATGGGCGGCGACATCATCCCCGCGTTCGTCGCGCAGGGCGACGCCGGCGTCTACGACCTCCAGCAGAACGACGTCCCGGGTTCGACCGATCGCGACCGCTACTACTGGCGCGACGTCGGAACGATCGACTCGTTCTTCGAGGCGCACCAGGACCTGATCTCGGTGATGCCGGTCTTCAACCTCTACAACCGCGAGTGGCCGATCTTCAGCCAGCAGCTGAACTCGCCGCCGGCGAAGTTCACCCGCGACGCGCGCGGCACGCTCGGCACCGTCATCGACTCGATCGTGTCGCTCGGATCGGTGATCTCGGGGGCGCACGTCGAGCGCAGCGTGATCGGCCCGTGGGCGGTCGTCGGCTCGGGTGCGCACGTCTCGGACTCGATCCTCTTCGATCGTGCGCGCATCGACGCGAGAGCGACGGTGCAGCGCGCCATCCTCGACAAGGAGGTCGTCGTCGAGGCGGGCGCGCGCATCGGCGTCGACCGGAGTGAAGACCTCGCCCGCGGCTTCATCGTGACCGACAGCGGCATCACGGTCGTCGGCAAGGGTTCGCGCGTTCGGGCGACCGCGTGAGCCCCGCCGCCCCAGGCCGCTCGCGCGGCCCGCTCGTGGTGCTCGACGCAGACTCGACCCTCATCCGCGAGGAGGCGATCGAGCTGCTCGCCGAGGAAGCGGGAAGCCTCGAACACGTCGCCGCCGTCACCGAACGCGCCATGCGCGGCGAGCTCGACTTCGCCGCGAGCCTGCGCGAACGCGTCGCCACACTTGCCGGACTCGATGCGGCGGTGCTCGCCGCGGCTCGCGAGCGGATGACGCCCACCGACGGTGTCCAGGAGCTCATCGACGGCGTGCACGCGGCCGGAGGGCTCGTCGGGGTCGTCTCCGGCGGATTCCACGAGCTGCTCGACCCGCTCGCCGACCGTCTCGGCCTCGACTTCTGCCGGGCCAACCGCCTCGAGACCGTCGACGGGCGGCTCACCGGCCGCGTCGACGGCCCCATCATCGATGCCGGGGCGAAGGCGACGGCGCTCGAGGAGTGGTCGGCGGTCGGCGGCATCCCGCTCGCCCGTACCGTCGCCGTCGGCGACGGCGCGAACGACCTGCAGATGCTCGATCGCGCCGCGCTCGGCGTCGCGTTCTGCGCGAAGCCCGTGGTGCGGGCGCAGGCCGATCTCGCGATCGACCGCCCCGATCTCAGTGCGGTGCTCGCGGTGCTCGGGCTGCGCGGCTGACTCACGCGCTCGCTGCCGCGGGCAGACGACGAGGGCCGGCACGCGATCCCGCGGGCCGGCCCTCCGTCGTCACAGCTTCGGTACGGTCAGTGCCCCATGCCGAGGCCGCCGTCGACCGGGATGACGGCGCCCGAGATGTAGCCCGCGTCGTCGCCGGCGAGCCACGCGACGACGCGCGCGACCTCGTCGGGCGAAGCGAAGCGACCGAGCGGGATGTTCTTCTTGTACTCGGCCTGCTGCGCCTCGGGCAGTTCGTCGGTCATGTCGGTCTCGATGAACCCGGGCGCGACGACGTTGGCGGTGATGTTGCGGGCGCCGAGTTCGCGCGTGAGCGAGCGGGCCATGCCGACGAGGCCGGCCTTCGACGAGGAGTAGTTGACCTGGCCGGCCGAGCCGTAGAGGCCCACGACGCTCGAGATCAGCACGATGCGGCCGAACTTCGCCTTGAGCATGCCCTTCGAGGCGCGCTTGACGATGCGGAAGGCGCCCGTGAGGTTCGTGTCGACGACGCTCGTGAAGTCGTCGTCGCTCATGCGCATGAGCAGCATGTCGCGCGTGATGCCGGCGTTCGCCACGACGACCTCGACCGGGCCGAGCTCGGCCTCGATCTCGGAGAACGCGCGGTCGACCGACTCGGAGTCGGTGACGTCGGCGCGCACCGTGAGCGAGCCTTCGGGGCCTTCGCCCGAGCGGGCGGTCACCGCGACGCGGTGCCCCTGCGCGAGGAACTCGCGGGCGATCGCGTAGCCGATGCCACGGTTGCCACCGGTCACGAGGACGGTGCGGCTCGTCGTCATTCTGGACTCCGTTTCTGCAGGTTCGGCCGTGCGGCCCGTCCCAGCATAGATGCTCGCTCCACGGGGCATCCGACGGCCCCGAATCGACGTAGGCTTGAGGTGAAGAGGAGCGCCGCCAGGCCTGCGGCGACCAGCATGAAGCAGCAGTCGATCACCACGCTGCCGCCCTCGCCCGAGGCGGAGCGGCGCTCGCGCATGATCAAGTACACGATCGCCATGTCGATCCGCGTGCTCTGCATCGTCGCGATGCTCTTCGTCGACGGCTGGTGGCTCGCGGTGTGCGCGGCCGGTGCGATCTTCCTCCCCTATTTCGCGGTCGTCCTCGCGAACGTCGGAAGCCCGAGACGCACGAGCCGAGTGCTCCGCCCCGGTGGCATCATGCGCCGCACTCCCCCGCCGTCCGCCGCTCCCGGCGGCCCCGGCGGCCCCGAGACCACCGACCGTCGCGACGACGAGCGAGGAGCCGCATGATCGGCGGATTGGGCGGCGCGCCCGAGCAGGGCACGTGTTCGCGATCCGGATGCCGCGAGGCCGCCCTGTGGCGCATCGACTGGCGCAACCCCCGCATCCACACGGGCGACCGCGGCAAGACGTGGCTCGCCTGCGACGAGCACGTCGACTACCTCCGCGGCTTCCTCGAGGCCCGGTCGTTCCCGGTCGCCGTCGCGCCGTACGACGCCTCGCCCGCGGGCTCGGCTGCGGAGGCCGGCGCATGAGCGAGTGGCGCTTCCTCCTGACGCCGCGCTGGGCGGGCTACCTCGCCCTCACCGTGATCTTCGCGATCGCCTGCTCGGCGCTCGGCACGTGGCAGCTCAACCGTCGCGCCGAGGCGCTCGCCGAGGTCGCCCGCATCGACGCCAACTACGACGCCGCACCGATCCCGCTCGCCGAGGCGCTGCCCGACCCCGCAGGGTTCGACGTCGACCAGCGCTGGCAGGTCGTCGCGATCTCGGGCGAGTACCTGCCTGCAGAAGAGGTCGTCGTGCGGAACCGGCCGATGGGCGGCAGCACGGGCTTCCAGGTGATCACCCCGTTCCAGCTCGACGACGGCACCGTGTTCATGATCGACCGCGGCTGGATCGCCCAGAACTCCGACGGACGTCCGAGCGAGATCCCGGCGCCGCCCGCCGGCGAGGTCGAGGTGACCGCCCGTCTCAAGGCCGGCGAGGGGCGCATCGAGGGTCGCACCTCGACGGGCATCGAGTTCGCGACGATCGACCTCGACGAACTCGCCGAGCGCGTCGGCGAGCCGGCCTACACGGGCGCGTACGGCATCCTCGTGCAGTCGGGCGACGATGCGGCCGAGCCGCCGCTCGCGGCCCCGCGCCCCGAGCGCGACGAGGGCCCGCACCTGTCGTACGCGCTGCAGTGGTACGTCTTCGCACTGCTCGCCTTCATCGGGCTCGCCTGGGCGGCGAACCAGGAGCGCAAGGGCCTCGCCGAGGCATCCGGTCAGACGGAGGCCTCGCCGCGCGCACCGAAGCGACCGAAGCCGCAGAGCAAGGGCGGCGAGGACGCCGACTACGAGGACCAGGTGCTCGACCGGCGGTGAGACGCCTCGTGCTTCTCGGCGGCTGATGTCCGTCGGTCGGTCTCGGCCGACTCGAGCGGCGTCGACATCTCGCGGCGAAGGCGCGATCTGAAGACGAGGGCGAGACGCGCGAGAACGACGAGCGCGAGTACCGCCGTTGCCTGCAGCAGCGCGAGGATCGGGCTGCCCGCCTGGGCGCTGCCGATCACGACGGAACCGACGACCACGACGACGATGGCGCCGACGTTCGCGGCGACGACCACATCGATGCAGAGCAGCGAGGTACGCCTCATCAGCGTTCGCCGATGCATGCGTTGCACGAGCATCGCGACCATCGTCAGCACGATGAGCCCGAAGACGGTGAACACGATCGTCGTCGCGAGCAGGGGCTCACGCAGTCCGGCGTACTCGGGGAGACTCGCCGCGACAGCCGTGGAGAGGCCGGGTGCGACGATGACGGACCCCGCACCGCCGAGGAACGCCACCGCGATGAGCGACTGCGTGACCACGACGCCGGCCAGCGAGAGGCGCGGGAATCTCGACTCCATCTATCGATTTTCGATAGTTCACCATCGAAAGTCAATGGATTGATGCGTCGAGCCAGGCCAGGCTCCGGCCACCGCTCGAGGCGCGGGCTCGCTACGCCAGCTCGATGAGCTCCTGGTACTCGCGGCTCCAGTGGTCTTCGGTGCCGTCGGGCATGATGAGCACGCGCTCGGGATTCAGCGCCTCAACCGCGCCCGGATCGTGCGAGACGAGCACGACCGAGCCCTCGTAGTGCGCGAGCGCGTCGAGGATCTCGGCGCGGCTCGCGGGGTCGAGGTTGTTCGTGGGCTCGTCGAGGAGCAGCACGTTCGCCCCCGACACGACGATCATCGCGAGCGCGAGACGGGTCTTCTCGCCGCCCGAGAGCACGCCGGCGGGCTTGTGCACGTCGTCGCCGGTGAACAGGAACGAGCCGAGCACCTTGCGCGCCTCGGTCTCGGTGAGGTTCGGCGACGAGCTCACCATGTTCTCGAGCACGCTGCGCTTGACGTCGATGGTCTCGTGCTCCTGGGCGTAGTAGCCCACCCGCAGGCCGTGGCCGGCCTCGACCGTGCCGGTGTCGGGCTGGTCGACGCCCGCGAGGATGCGGAGGAGCGTCGTCTTGCCCGCGCCGTTGAAGCCGATGATGACGACCTTCGAGCCGCGGTCGATCGCGAGGTCGACGGCGGTGAAGATCTCGAGCGAGCCGTAGCTCTTCGACAGGTCGCTCGCGGTGATGGGCGTGCGGCCGCACGGCGCCGGGGTCGGGAAGCGCAGCTTCGCGACGCGGTCGACGGCGCGCACCTCGTCGAGGCCGGCGAGCAGCTTCTCGGCACGCGCGACCATCTGGTGCGCGGCCGCCGCCTTCGATGCCTTCGCACCGAACTTCGCCGCCTGCAGCTTCAGCACGTCGGCCTTCTTCTCGGCGTTGGCGCGCTCCTTCTTGCGGCGCTCCTCGTCGGCGGCGCGCTGACGCTGGTAGTGCTTCCAGCCCATGTTGTAGATGTCGATGACCGAGCGGTTGGCATCGAGGTAGAAGACGCGGTTCACGACCTCCTCGACGAGCACGACGTCGTGGGAGATCACGATGACGCCGCCCTTGTAGTTCTTCAGGAACTCGCGGAGCCACACGACCGAGTCGGCGTCGAGGTGGTTCGTCGGCTCGTCGAGGATCATCGTGTCGGCGTCGGAGAAGAGGATGCGCGCGAGCTCGATGCGCCGGCGCTGACCACCCGAGAGCGTCTTCAGCGGCTGGTCGAGGATGCGGTCGGGCAGGTTCAGGTTCGAGGCGATCGAGGCGGCCTCGGCCTCGGCGGCGTACCCGCCGAGCGCGTTGAAGCGGTCGGTGAGGTTGCCGTACTTCTTCATGGCCTTCTCGGCGACGACCGGGTCGTCACTGCCCATGTTCATGGAGGCCTCGTGCATGCCGAGCACGAGCGATCCGAGCCCGCGGGCGTCGAGGATGCGGGTGCGCGCGAGCATCTCGGGGTCGCCCGAGCGCGGGTCCTGCGGAAGGTAGCCGATCTCGCCAGTACGGTCGATCTTCCCGTCGGTCGGGATCGTCTCGCCGGCGAGGGTCTTCGTGAGCGTGGTCTTGCCCGCGCCGTTGCGGCCGACGAGGCCGATCTTGTCGCCGTCGGAGACGCGGAAGTTCACGTGCTCCATGAGGAGGCGCGCACCGACGCGGATCTCGAGATCGTGGACGGCGAGCACGGCAGGGCCTCCTGGGCATACATGGGGAATCGGTGCCGAACGGCACAGCCGCCCAGTCTATCGTTCGCGGGGCGGCGTCAAGTCGATGTCACCGGTGCCCGGCAGAATCGCAGCATGACGACGGATGCCTCGAGCGACCCCTCGATCGTCGCGCTGCGGGCCGCGCGGCTCCGCGCGCAGGGGCTCGCGGGCGGATTCGACTCGCCCGCCGCGGCGCTCGAGCGGCTCGTGTGCGTGCAGGCGCAAGACCTGGCCGCCGCGAAGTGGGTGATCGGCGCGCGAGTCCCCGGGTCGAGCGAGGCCGTCATCGAGTCGGCGATCGACGACCGCTCGCTGCTGCGCTCCTGGCCGATGCGCGGCACGCTGCACTTCGTCGAGCCGTCGATGCTGCGGCCGATCCTCCGTCTGACGGCCGCGCGGCTCATGCAGCGCGCATCGAAGATCCATCTCGACGAGGGCATCGACGACGCGGTGCACGCGGCCGCGCGCACGGTCGCGATCCGCGAGCTCGAGGGCGGGCGCTCGGCGTCCCGCGACGAGCTGCAGGCGGCGTGGGCGGCGGCCGGCATCCCGATCGAAGGCCAGCGCGGGTACCACCTGATCTGGCGGCTCGCGATCGAGGGCCTGCTCTGCTGCGGCCCGGTCGACACGCGGGCCCGGCAGCGCTTCGTGCTGCTCGACGAATGGTCGCCCGCAGGCTCGGGCGAGCCCGGCGACGCCGACGAGACGCTCGCGCGACTCTTCACGGGCTACGCGCGCGGCCACGGGCCGGTCTCGGCGCGCGACTTCGCCTGGTGGACGGGGCTGACCCTCACCCAGGCCCGCCTCGCGGTCTCGGCCGCGGGTGACGCGGTCGTCGCGGTGGGCGACGAGCGATTCGTGGCGGCCGACGCCGACCGGGCGACCGCCAGGGCGGCACGCGGCCGGCACGTCCTCGCACCCTTCGACGAGTACTTCCTCGGCTACGGCGATCGCACGGCCTTCTGCTCCCCCGCCGACGCCGCGCGCGTCGTGCCGGGCAAGAACGGACTCTTCCTGCCGATCCTCGTCGCCGACGGCGAGGTCGTCGGCACCTGGCGCCGCGCGCCCGAGCGGCGCGGCGCGACGGCGATCGAGCTCGCCCCGTTCAGCGGGTCGGTCGACGCCGACGAGTTCGCTCCCGCGTTCGAACGGTGGGCGGGGTTCTGGTCGACGACCCTCGGCGACGTCACCGTGCGCCAGGGCTGAACGCGCTCTCTGCGCCGCCGGGGATCGCGCCGGACCGCGGCGGATACGACGAACGGGCCGGGTGCCCGTGGCATCCGGCCCGTCGTGGTGATCGCGCGAGCGATTACTGCTCGAGCTGCGCCTGCAGTTCGAGGGTGATGGTGACCTGCTCGCCGAGCAGCACGCCGCCGGTCTCGAGGGCGGCGTTGTAGTGCAGGCCGAAGTCCTCGCGGTTGATGACGGTCTTCGCCGTCGCGCCGCCCTTGTAGTTGCCGTAGGGGTCGCCGCCGAAGCCGCCGAAGTCGAAGTCGAAGGTCACGGGCTTCGTGACGCCGTGCATGGTCAGCTCGCCGTCGACCTTGAAGTCGCCCTTCTCGACGCGGACGCCGGTCGAGACGAAGTCGATCGTCGGGTAGGTCTCGGCCTCGAAGAAGTCGCCGGTGCGCAGGTGCGCGTCACGGGTGGGCTCGTTCGTGGTCACCGAGGCGACCTCGGCCGACGCGGTGACGGTCGAGTCGAGCGGGTTCTCGGCGGTGACGAAGGTGGCGCTGAAGCGCTCGAACTTGCCCTTGACCTTGCTGATCATGAGGTGGCGCACGGAGAAGGCGACCTCGCTGTGGGCGGGGTCGATCGTCCAGGTGCCTGCACGGTAGCCGGGGATCTCGATCGTCGAGGCGGTGGTCGTCATGCTGCGGTTGCTCCCAAGTGTTCGGTACTGAGCCGATCGGCTCACACGGGGGTCAACGCGCGCATCGGCAAGTTATATTCCCACGCATGGAAATTTCTTCGTGAGATCCGCTCACGCGAGCGAACGGCGAAGGGTGAGCACGTGCCGAACCGCGTCGTCGAGCCGCTCCTCGGAGATGCGTCCCGAGTCGACCGCGGTCGTGATCGAGGCCACGAGTCCGTCGACGGAGATGCCGAACTCGGAGGGGTCTGCGGGAAGGACGTACAGCAGCAGATCGGCGCCCGCGGCGACCGCGCGCACGGCGTTCTCGCCCGGATCGGCGTACTCGGCGAGCCCGTTGTGCTGGAGCATGAGCATGTCGTCGGTGATGACGACCCCCTCGAAGCCGAGCTCGTCGCGGAGGATCCGGTGCCATTCGGGCGAGAGCGAGGCCGGCGCGGCATCGACGGCGGGGTAGGCGAGGTGGCCGGTCATGACGAGCTCGGCGCCGGCGTCGATGCCCGCCGCGAACGGCAGCGCCGGACCGGCCCGCCACTCGGCGAGGCTCGAGGGCGCGGTCGGAATGCTCGTGTGCGAGTCGCCCGGCGCCCCGCCGTGCCCGGGGAAGTGCTTGAGCGTGCTCGCCACCGTGCCCCGCTCCCCCGCGACGGCGGCGGCGACCCGCTCGGCGGCCCCCGCCGGATCGGTCCCGAGCACCCTGCCCGAGATGAACGAGCCGGGGTCGCCCGTGACATCCGCGATGACGCCGAAGTTCACGTTCGCGCCGCCGGCGGCCACGCTCGCGGCGCGGGCGGCGAACGCCTCCCGAGTCGCTGCAGGCGGTGCGTCCCGCAGGGTCGCCGCGCTCGCGGCGGCATCCCAGTCGAGCCGCGAGACCTCGCCGCCCTCCTGATCGACGCCGATGAGCGGCGGCAGCTCGGGATCGGCGACGAGCGCGGCGGTCAGCGCCGCGAGCGACGGCGCGTCGCCCGCGATGTTGTCGCCCATGAGGATCACCCCCGAGGCTCCCGCGTCGATGAGCGCGCGCGAGGGCGCCGGATCGGTACCCGGGGCATGCAGCATCAGCATGGCCGCGGCCTTCTGCTGCGTGCTGAGGCCCGCCATCCGCTCATCGACCCACGCAGCCAACGGATCGATCGGCGTCGGTGTCGGAGTCGGAGTCCGTGTCGCCGATGGCGTCGCCGAGGCCGCCGGAGCAGCCGTCGGCGCCGCACCCGCGCACCCCGCGAGCGTCATCGCGGAGACCGCGACGAGGAGGGGGGCCAGCAGCCGGGACGAACGCACGCGCCGAGTGTACGCTGCGTGTCCGAGCGACCGCCGAGAGGCGCCGTGGGTAGACTCGCGGCCTCGAGGGGGTGAGCCGATGCGCCGAGAACGCCCGATCGTGAGCGCCGCGATCATGCTCGCCCTCGTCATGGCGGTCACCGCGATCGCCTCTCCGGCAGGAGCCGAGGAGTACCCGAGCTGGAGCGAGGTCGAGGCCGCGAAGCAGAGCGTCGCCGCGCGCGAGGCCGAGTCGTCGCGGATCACGGCGCTGGTCGACCGACTCGAGGGCGAGGCGGCCGTCCTCGGCGATGCCGCGGTCGAAGCCGCCGCGGTCGCGGCCGCCGCCGAGGCCGCACGCCGCGAAGCGGCCGATCGCGCGAGCACCCTCCGCGGATCGGCCGAGTCGGCCGCGCGGACGGCACGCAAAACGCAGGCCGAGTTCGGTCGGCTCACCGGCATGCTCGCGCGCACGGGCGGTGCGGATGCCACGCTCCGCTTGCTCCTCACGGGCGGAGAGCAGGACGCGGCCGACCTCCTCGACGCGCTCTCGCGCAGCGCACGACTCGCCGACGTCTACGCGGGGGTCGCGGCGGGTGCGGAGGCGGCCCGCTCCGAATACCGGTCGATCAGCGCCCAGGCCGACGTCGCCGAACAGGAGCGGTCCCGGCTCGCCGATGAGGCCGACCGCGCCGGGGCCGCCGCGGAGGACGCGCACGTCGCCGCGGAGGCGCGGCTCACCGAACAGCGCACGGCGCTCGACACGCTCTACGCCCAGCTCGCGAGCCTGCGCGATCGCACGGTGGAGCTCGAGCGGCGCTACCGGGTGGGCGAGCAGGCCAGGCTCGAAGCCGAGGCGCGCGAACTGGCGGCTGCCGAAGCCGCGGAGAACGATTCGGGCGGGTCGGGCGGTTCCGGCGGCGGCTCGAGCGCTCCCCCGCCGGGCGTCGTCGTCGATCCCGCTTCGGCGAAGGCGTACGCCGCCCGTGCGGTGGGCCGCTACGGCTGGGGTTCGAGCCAGTACGAGTGCCTCGTGCTGCTCTGGACGCGCGAGTCGAGCTGGCGCGCCGACGCCTACAACGCCTCGAGCGGCGCCTACGGGATCCCGCAGTCGCTGCCGGGCAGCAAGATGGCCTCGGCCGGTGCCGATTGGCGCACGAACGCCGCCACCCAGATCGAATGGGGGCTGTCGTACATCAGCGACCGCTACGGGGCGCCGTGCGGTGCGTGGGCGCACTCCGAGCAGTACAACTGGTACTGATGACCGGCGCAGACACCGACCCCGAACGCTTCCGCCGCCACGCGGCCGATGGCATCCTCCTCCTCGGCGGAGGTGCCGCCATCCTGCTGCAGCTCGCCGACCCGCGGGTCGCGCGCGGCGTCGCCCGCCACAGCGACTTCGCCGGCCGGCCGCTCGACCGGCTCTTCGGCACGCTCGACTACGTCTACGCAGTCGGCTTCGGCGACGAGTCGGTCCGGCGCTCCGCCATCCGGCGGGTGAATGCCCGCCACGCGCCCGTCCGCGGTTCGGCAGCCGACCCCGGCGGGTCCGGCGAGACGCGCACGCCCGGATACTCGGCGTTCGACGCCGACGCGCAGCGATGGGTCGCCTCGACCATCCTCGCGACCGCGATCACGCTCGAGGAGCGCCTCTGGGGTCCGCTCGACGAACGCGACGCCGACGCGATCGTGCGCGGCTACGCCCCGCTCGGCACGAGTCTCCAGGCCGGCCGCGAGGGATGGCCCGAGAGTCGCGCCGGGTTCGACGCGTGGTGGCACGCGCGCCTCGCCGAGGCATCCGTCGGTGAGGACGCCCGCCGGATCGCACGTACGCTGCTGGGCGGGTCGGCGGCGCTGCCGCCGGGCAGCCGACTCGTCCTTCCGCTCGTCCGCCTGATCACCGCGGCGCTCCTGCCCGCGCCGATCCGCGCGGCGTACGGCTTCCGCTGGACCGCCCGGGCGCAGCGCGTGAGCACCGCGTGGCTGCGGGGCATCGCCCTCGTCTGGCCGCTGCTCCCGGCCGCCGTGCGCCACGCCCCGATGCGCGCATCGCTCCGCCGCATGGCACGTTCGAACCGGTACGCTGAGCGTGAAGCACAAGGACGACGATGACCCCGCAAGCACCGCAACGCAACGAACCACTCGACAGCATCGACCGCCGAATCGTGGCCGAGCTGAGCCGCGACGGCCGGCTGTCGGTGCGAACCCTCGCCGACCGAGTTCACATCTCGCGCACGGCGGCCCACAACCGGCTGCAGCAGCTGCAGCAGCGCGGCGTCATCACCGGGTTCGGCGCCCAGATCGACCGGCGCTCGATCGGGCTCCACATCTCCGCGCTCGTCGTGGTGCGCATCGGCGAGGTCTCCTGGGAGGAGATCGCGGCGAAGCTCGCCACGCTCCCCTTCGTCGAGAAGGTGCAGGCGGTCTCGGGCGACATCGACATCATCCTCACCGTGAGCGCGCCCGATCACGAGCAGCTGAGCCAGGCGATCCTCCGGGACATCCACGACATGCCCGGCGTCGTGTCGACCAGGTCGCACCTCATCCTCGAGGAGATCGAGGGTCACCCGCCCGCGCAGACGCTGGACATCTGGCGCACCTGACCGCCCTGCAGATGGACGAATGGCAACGGTTTCGCGCTTCGTGAGCCGTTCGTTCACGCTTGGATGACACGCCCGACCACGAGGGTCGAGTATGTCGCACCATGGCTGCATGAGCCTCAATGTCGAGCACGCCCCGACCCGCACCCTTCCATCGGAGAAGCCCCTCCGGCTCCTCGACAACGCGGGTCACGCCGTCACCGGTCACGCGACCGGCGGCTTCTCGCTGCCCGACACCGACACGCTCCTCGGGCTCTACCGCAAGATGGTCGTCGCCCGGCGTTTCGACGTGCAGGTCACCGCGCTCACCAAGCAGGGCCGCCTCGCGACCTACCCCTCGGCCTACGGCCAGGAGGCGTGCGAGATCGGCGCGGTCGCCTCGCTCGATCGCGCAGACTGGCTCTTCCCGACCTACCGCGACAGCATCGCCCTGCTCACGCGCGGCATCGCCCCCGCCGACATCCTGCAGTCCTTCCGCGGCGACTGGCACAACGGCTACGACCAGCACGAGTTCCGCACGGCCGCCCAGGCGACCCCGCTCGCCACGCAGGCGCTGCACGCGGTCGGCCTCGCGCACGCCGCCCGGCTCCGCCGCGACCCGATCGTCGCCATGACCTTCCTCGGCGACGGCGCCACGAGCGAGGGCGACGCCCACGAGGCGTTCAACTTCGCGGCCGTCTGGCAGACGCCCACCGTCTTCATCGTGCAGAACAACCAGTTCGCGATCAGCGTGCCGCTCGAGCGGCAGACCCGTGCCGCGACCCTCGCCGACAAGGCCGTCGGCTACGGCATGCCGGGCTTCCACGTCGACGGCAACGACGTCGCGGCGATGTACGCGATCACGCACGCCGCCGTCGAGCGCGCCCGCGCGGGCGGCGGGCCGACGCTCATCGAGGGCGTGACCTATCGCATCGAGCCCCACACGAACTCCGACGACCCGAGCCGCTACCGGGCGGCGCGCGACGTCGAGCACTGGAAGCGGCGCGACCCGATCGAGCGACTCGAGAAGTACCTCGTCTCCGAGGGGGCGCTCACCGAGACCCTCCGCGCCGAGATCACCGACGAGGCCGAAGAGCTCGCCGCGGCGACGCGCGAGGTCATGACCGCCGAGGCCGAGCTCGATCCGCTCGAGCTGTTCGATCACGTCTACGCCCGCCCGCGCGCCGCGCTCGCCGAGCAGCGCGCCGCGCTCGCCGCCGAGCTCGCCGCCGGCGCCCACCAGGAGGACCCTCGATGACCGCCACCGTGACGAAGGACGCCCGCCCCGAGGCATCCGCACCGACGCAGCTCACGATGGCCGGAGCGCTGAACGCCGCGCTGCGCGACGCGATGGCCGCCGACGACCGCGTGATCGTCTACGGCGAGGACGTGGGGCCGCTCGGCGGCGTGTTCCGCATCACTGACGGCCTGCAGGCCGAGTTCGGCGACGAGCGCATCTGGGACTCGCCGCTCGCCGAGTCGGGCATCATCGGCACGGCGATCGGCATGGCGATGTACGGCATGCGCCCCGTCGTCGAGATGCAGTTCGACGCGTTCAGCTACCCCGCGTTCGAGCAGATGGTGTCGCACGTCGCGAAGATGCGCAACCGCACCAAGGGGCGCGTCACGCTCCCGATGGTCGTGCGGATCCCCTGCGCGGGTGCGATCGGCGGCGTCGAGCACCACTCCGACTCGTCCGAGTCGTACTGGGCGTCGACCCCCGGCCTCACGGTCGTGATGCCCTCGAACCCGGCCGACGCGTACTCGATGCTGCGCGAGGCGATCGAGAGCGACGACCCCGTCGTCTTCATGGAGCCGAAGAGCCGGTACTGGTCGAAGGCGCCGATCGCGCTGCCCGTGACGACCGCGCCGATGGACCGCGCCGAGGTCGTGCGCACCGGCACCGACGTCACGCTGCTCGCCTACGGACCGACGGTGCGCACCGCGCTCGAGGCGGCCGAGGCGGCCGAGCACGAGGGCCTCTCGATCGAGGTCGTCGACCTGCGCACGCTGTCGCCCTTCGACGACGAGACGGTCGGCGCCTCGGTGCGCAAGACCTCGCGCGCCGCCGTGATCCACGAGGCCGCGCAATTCGGCGGCTACGGCGCCGAGGTCGCCGCCCGCGTGACCGAGCGGAACTTCCACCACCTCGCGGCGCCGGTGCTGCGCATCGCCGGGTTCGACATCCCATACCCCTCGCCCAAGCTCGAGGAGCACCAGCTGCCCACGCCCGACCGCATCCTCGCGGCGCTCGACACCTGGGAGTGGGACGCATGACGCGCGAGTTCATCCTGCCCGACCTCGGCGAGGGCCTCACAGAGGCCGAGATCGTCGCGTGGCTCGTCGCCCCGGGCGACGAGGTGTCGATCGACCAGCCGGTCGTCGAGCTGGAGTCGGCGAAGTCGGTCGTGCAGCTCCCGACCCCGTTCGCGGGTGTCGTCGAGTCGCTCGGCGGCGAGGTCGGCGAGACGTTGCACGCGGGCACGGTGCTCATGACGCTCGGTTCAGACGTCTCCGCTGCGGGGGCCCCGAACGCGGATGCCTCGGCGCCCGCGCCGGCCGCGGCGCCTGCCGCTGCCGAGGCAGCGGTCTCAGGAGCACCCGTGGCCGCCGAGCCCGGCGTCGCCGCACCCACAGAGGTCGCGACGGAGGAATCGGGCGCCGTCCTGATCGGCTACGGCACCCGAGCCTCGACGGTGACGAAGCGCGCGGCCACGGCGCCGGCGCGATTCGGTCGCCGCCGCACGGGTGCTGCGACGGGCTCAGGCCCCGGTGCCGGCACGAGCGGTGGCGGCGTCGCCGCGCCCTCGCGCCTCGACAGCGCACGCCGCTCCCCCGTCGTCTCGCCGATCGTGCGGCGGCTCGCGCGGCAGCACGGCTTCGACGCCTCGCAGCTCGACGGCTCGGGCCCCGACCACCTCGTCATGCGTCGCGACGTCGAGGCGTTCATCGGCGAGCAGCAGGCGGGGTCGGAGGCGATGCCGCAGGCCGTCGTCGAGGCATCCGCGCCGTCGACGCCGGCGCCCGCGGCCGTCACCGCGCCCGCATCCGGTGACGAACGGATCCCGCTCGACCGCATCGGTCGCGCCGCCGCGGCGCACTTCTCGCGCTCGCGCCGCGAGATCCCCGAGGCGACCGTCTGGATGGACGTCGACGCGACCGCCCTCGTCGCCGCCCGCAAGCAGCTGCACGCGGCGACCGGCGAACGCTTCGGCACGACCGCCCTCGTCGCCCGGTTCGTCGTCGCGGGACTGCGCAAGCACCCGCGCCTCAACTCGAGCTTCGACGCCGAGCGCGACGAGGTCGTGCTGCGCGGCGCGGTCAACCTCGGACTGGCAGCGCAGACGCCGCGCGGCCTCATGGTGCCCGTCGTGCACGGCGCCGAGCAGATGAGCCTGCGCGGGCTGCGCGACGCGATCGGCGCCCAGACCGAGGCCGCGGCGACCGGGGTGTTCGCGCCCGCGGCGCTCTCGGGCGGCACGTTCACGCTGAACAACTACGGCACGCTCGGCGTCGACGGCTCGGCCGCGATCATCAACCACCCCGAGGCGGCGATGCTCGGCATCGGACGCCTCGTCGAGCGCCCCTGGGTCGTCGACGGCGCCCTCGCGGTGCGCACGGTCACCGAGCTCACGCTGTCGTTCGACCACCGCGTGTGCGACGGCGCCGAGGCGGCGGCGTTCCTCACCTTCGTCGCGGGGTGCATCGAACAGCCGCTGTCGCTGCTCGCCGAACTCTGAACCCGAACGACGAACGGCCTCGCCCCATCGGGGCGAGGCCGTTCGTCGTTCGTGCTCACCTCACGCGGCGGCGCCGTTCAGTGCGGGGCGCCGCAGGGCGCGAGATCAGAAGAACTCGTCGGGCGTGCCGGCAGCCCGTTCGACGTCACGGGTGTCCACCCCCGCTGCGCGGAGCTTGGCCACCGAGACCCGGAGCCCCGACTCCATCTGCGCCGCCCAGGCGTCGGACTCGCGTGCGCTCGTCTCGGCTGCGCGCGCCCGCGCCTCGGACGACTCGGCGGAGTCACGCGCGTCGCGCACCTGACGCAACGCGAGCGAGATGCCGTAGTACGCGGCGACCATCGTGGCGATCGGTGCGGCGATGATCGCGAGTGCGCTGATCGCGGCGCCGGTCGGGCTGAACGCGATGAGCAGTGCGAAGGCGAGGAAGAGCGCCACGATCGCCGCGAGGACGACGAGCATGAACCGCAGGTCCCGGCTCCACGGGCGCCCCTCGGCCGCGGTCGCGGGAGGTGCTGCGGTCGCGTCATCGGCCGAAACCGGCGGCGGCGCGAAGTCGGGCACCGTGGGCTGGTCGTCGTGGCTCGGACGGGCGTACGCGTCGGACATCGGGTCTCCGCTCCCCTGCAATCGGATAGACCCCCCAATTGTGGGCCGCACCGGACGAGCGGTCAAGGAACCGCGCCGGGTCGGAGCGGATGCCTCAGGCGGCGCGCCGCTCCGAGATGCCGCGCTCGATCGTCGCGATGATCTCAGGGTCGTCGGGCTCGGTCGTCGGCCGGAAGCGGACCACCTCGCCGTCGGGCTGGATCACGAACTTCTCGAAGTTCCACTTCACCCGGCCGGCCTTGCCGCGGGCATCCTCCACCTTCGTGAGCACCTCGTAGAGCGGGTGACGATTGCGCCCGTTGACCTTGGTCTTCTCCATCAGCGGGAAGCTCACGCCGTACGTCATCGAGCAGAACTCCTTGATGTCGGAGGCCTCGCCCGGCTCCTGCCCGGCGAACTGGTTGCACGGGAAGCCGAGCACCGTGAAGCCGCGGTCGCCGTACTCGCGCTGCAGCTCCTCGAGTTTCGTGTACTGCGGAGTGAGCCCGCACTTCGACGCGACGTTCACGACCATCACCACCTCGTCGGCGTAGTCGGCGAGGGTGACGGCGTCGCCGTCGATGGTCGTCAGGGGGATGTCTCGGAGTTCCACCCTCAGAGCCTACGACGCCGAACGACGATGTGGGCGGCCGCCGATACGATCGTCGATCGATGATGGGCATGAATCACGCGATCAGCGGCGCCGCCGCCTGGGTCGCGGTCACCGGCGCCGTTCCCCTGCTCGCCACCGGGGTGTACCCGCTCGACCCGGTCGGCGTGGTCGCCGGCGCGACCGTCTGCGCGGGCGCAGCACTGCTGCCCGACGCCGACCACCACAGTGCGACGATCTCGCGCTCGGTGCCGATCCTCGGCCCGCTCACGGCGCGCACGATCGGCGCCATCTCGGGCGGGCACCGCCACGGCGCGCACTCCCCCGTCGCGGTGCTGCTCGTGGCCGCGGCCGCCTGGGCGCTCGCGGCGCTGACCGTGCCCGTCGATGCGATCGGCCGTTTCGACCCCGGCACGGTCGCGATCGGCGCCGGCATCGGCACCGCGGCGCTCACCGCCTTCGCCGTGAAGGCGCGCGACCTCGTCGAGTCGTGGCTCACGGCCTGGCTCGCCGGCATCGCGCTCGGGCTCTTCATCGTCGTCGTCGCGCCCGAGCAGGTCGCCTGGTTCCCGCTCGCGGTGACGCTCGGCTTCGTCGCCCACCTCGCCGGCGACGCGCTCACCACGGGCGGCCTGCCCGGCCTCCTGTGGCCGTGGGTGCCGCGCCCGCCCGAGATCGTCGGCGACATCCCCGTGCTGAACCGCCTGTGGCTGCCGAACGGCTACCTCGCGCTTCCGCTGCTCGGTGACACCGGTTCGTGGCGCGAGAAGGCCTTCGGAGGGCTGCTCACCCTGTACTGCACGCTGGGCCTCGGGTACGAGCTGTTGCGCCTCGTCGGGGCCGATCAGCTGCTGTCGCGGCTCAACCTGTGACCGGCGATCGCGGTCTCAGTCGCGGCGAAGCGGGTCGGGATCGTCGGGACGGCTCCAGGCGATCTCGATGAGTCGGCGAAGCACGTCGAGGTCGAGGTCCTCGAGCTTCTTGGCGTAGAGGCAGCCTGCGCCCTCCGTGTACGTGCCGAGCTCCGGCAGGAGCTCGGCGCTCTCGGGAAGGTCCTTGAGCCCGTACAAGGTCAGCTGGGCCTTCCGGGGAGAGAACCCGGCCTTGGGCCAGTCCCCGCGCGTGCGCGGGTTGGCCGGCGAGATGTACCGGTAGCTGCCGTAGCCGACCATCGACGGCCCCCACATCACGGGGTCGGTGCCGGTGACCTCGCGGAAGATCTCGGCGAGCCGGCGACCCTCCTCGACTCGGCGACTGGGCGTCGCCGCAGCGAGGAACTCATCCACGTTCGCATCGGTCGGCACGGTCTTCTGGGTGCTCATGATCTCAACCTAGGCCCATTCCAGCCGCTGGCGACCTGAACATGGGACGAGGGTCCGGCACCCGTGCTCGGCGCCGCCCAGAGGCAGTAGGCCCGGAGGCGATGCACGCCCGAAGTTCGACGAATCCCCAAGCAACTTCCCCGCAATCCCCTCAGGAACCCTGAACCACAGACACTCAGTGGTTCACGGTCTTGCAGAGGCGGTCACGAAAGTCTTCGGCAAACCCGCACCTGCTTGCCGATCATGTGGGTCTTTCGGTCTGCGGTACTGCGGGTACGTAAGGGTTGCAATCCCTGCTGCAAGGAGAATCGGCATCAGGGCCATCATGTAGCCACCTGCATCACCCAGGCCTGCCACGTCGACTGGGATGCTTCCGATCGCGAGAGCAACCCCGACAGCGATGAGTCCCCAACCGAGCCCTGCTCGTCGCCGGGACAGCCGAGACTCATTCATCCGTGTACTCCTGCATGCCCGTCGATCTACGCGTGTGGATTGTGCAAACTCTCGACGTTACCTTCGATCGGGTCCGTATCGTCCATGACGGCGTGTGCGCCTGACACAACCACCTCGGCCCGGGGTGCCCGAAGCGTACGGCTACAAGCCATGCCGGATGCACGAGCCCTATTGGCCGACGACCACCCCGACCCCGGTCGTGAGTGTGCCGAGGAGCACAAAGGCGACACCGTAGCCGACAACCGTCCTCCGGCCGGGAACCCAATGAACTCGATTCGGCATCTCCTCGCCGTCAGGGTCTCGCTCCTCGAGTCGTGCGTAGCGCCGCCGAACCCAAGATTCGACCGCCCCGCGACGAAGGATGATCAGGGCACCGAGGACGACCTCTATGGCCCCGAGCCCGATGAGCAGACAGACGTAGGGCTCAGTTCTGATCACGTTGGCCCTTCAGAAACTTGAGATCACGAGCCAGACGCCCAGCAGGATCATGAACGTCCCGACGAACCCCACGGTTCGATGGGTGGTACTTCGTGCAACTTCATCGCCCAGCTTCCCAAGGAAGACCCTCTGCGCATCACTCATGATTCTCGAGATCGGCCGAGCGAATACGACGAGGGTGACTCCCAGCCCTATCGTGGCGCAACCACCGATGATCTTCCCGACGTTCAACACGACTCCTTCATCACCAAAGTACTTCGAAGCCAGCACTGCATCCGCCACGTCCGCGCACGCGCCACCGAAGATCGGCAACCATGGTTGTTCGCGGCTGCGCCGGCCGCCCACCTTCGTCGACCTGGCCCGTACCACTTGTCGCTCTTCCAGTTGCAAAGCGTCT
Organism: Agromyces sp. NPDC058126; assembly: GCF_042884595.1. Taxonomy (NCBI): domain Bacteria; kingdom Bacillati; phylum Actinomycetota; class Actinomycetes; order Micrococcales; family Microbacteriaceae; genus Agromyces; species Agromyces sp. NPDC058126. Next base: position 366,747 of record NZ_JBHVTS010000003.1, read on the forward strand.
TATCCGGAATCCTGAAGTACTTGGCGAGCTCAACGACGGTGAGCCAGTCGCCGGAGTCATCCAAGGATCGCGGTTCGGAGCTTGTGATCTGACTCTGAGCCGTCACGATCCGGATAGGGCGGCGGAAATCTCTTCCCGCAATTCCCGATGCTGCCCGAGAGTTCTTGATGAATCACGGTTGAGAATCCTCATAACGGTCGAGGTGCTCGGAGACGACGAAACCCCCGGATTTCCGAGGAAATCCGGGGGGTTCTTGGTGGATCAGAGGGGACTCGAACCCCTGACCCCCAGACAGTGCTGCACTGTGGTCAGTACGCACGTGTGTACTTGTGGATGCCAGTAATTGTAAGGCGTGACGCCCTGATCGCGGCGGGCAGTCATGTCCGTTGGATGCCGCCTTCTGCGGGTGTTTGTAGATGAAAAGAGCCGCAAAAGAGCCGCAACCGCATTACCGTGCTGACCGTTTGGCTTGCGGTTCCGGCGGCCTACGCCAGCGGCGAAGCCGACGTGGCGGCTCCCACGTGATCGAGCATCCGACGGCCGTCATCCGTCAGCAGTACGTGGCCGTCGACCAGTGCGGCCCACCCGAGGTTATTGAGACGCCACAGCAGTTTCCCGACCATGGACGGTGCGAGGAGCACAGCCCGCGCTGGAAGTCCCGGATGTTCGTGCCGCCAGATCTCGACGAGTTCGTCCTTGGTGAGCGGGCCATGCGTCGCAAGCATCTGCAGAATCTCTCTCCGCTGAGCTGTGAGCATTGGTACGAGATCAGGCCCGAACAACTGCGCCGCCTTCCTAGTGCACCTCGGCCAAAACGGAAAGCGGCGTCAATCCGACGGGTTCCACTGAGGCAAGGTAGGCCTGCGCATCCAGGGCAGCGGCGCAGCCGCTGCCGGCGGCCGTGATCGCCTGGCGGTACCGGCGGTCGACGAGGTCACCGCACGCGAAGACACCTGGGAGGTTCGTCCGCGTGGTCGGTGATGCGACGAGAACGTAGCCGTCTTCATCGATGTCGACCTGGCCCTGCACCAGTTCGCTGCGCGGATCGTGCCCGATCGCGACGAAGAGCCCGGTGACCGGCTGCGCACTTTCGTCGCCGGTGACCGTGTCGCGGAGGGTGAGCCCCGTCAGCTTGCCGTCGCCGTGTGCCGAGACCACCTCGGAGTTCCAGGCGACGTTGATCTTCGGGTGCTCGAGGGCGCGCTCCTGCATGATCTTCGACGCGCGCAGCTCATCTCGCCGGTGGACGAGGGTGACCGAGTCGGCGAAGCGGGTGAGGAAGAGCGCCTCCTCGACTGCGGAGTCCCCTCCCCCGACGACGGCGATGTCCTGGTTGCGGAAGAAGAAGCCGTCGCAGGTGGCACACCAGGAGACGCCGTGGCCGCTGAGCTCCTCCTCCCCGGGCACACCAAGTTTCCGATACGCGGAACCCATCGCGAGCACGACCGCGTTCGCTGCGTAGTCGACCCCATTGATGGTGCGGATCGTCTTGACCGAGCCGGTGAGGTCGACGTCCACCGCATCGTCATACACGATGCGGGCTCCGAACCGCTCGGCCTGTGCCCGCATCGCTTCCATCAGGTCGGGCCCCATGATGCCCTCGGTGAAGCCCGGGAAGTTCTCGACTTCCGTCGTCTTCATGAGCGCTCCGCCGGCCTCGACCGAACTCGCCAGAACGACGGGTTCGAGCCCAGCGCGGGCGAGGTACGTCGCTGCGGTGTACCCGGCGGGGCCGGCGCCGATGACGATGACGTTCTCGATGGTCAAGGGACTCTGCTTTCGATTCCGAGCTCGGCGAGGAGCTTGTGGACGTGATTGGTGATGTCGTCGCGAATGAGCCGAACCCGCTCGATGGGCAGGTCGGCGGGGTCGTCGAGCGCCCAGTCGACGTATCGCTTGCCTGGGTAGACGGGGCAGGCGTCACCGCAGCCCATGGTGATGACGACGTCTGCTGCTTGGACGACGTCGTCGGTGAGGGGTTTCGGGAACTCGTGAGTCAGGTCGATGTCGAGCTCAGCGAGCGCCGCGATCACCGCAGGGTTGAGTTGCGCGGCGGGCATGGATCCGGCCGAGCGCACATGCACTCTGCCTCCGCTCATCGCTGCAGTCAGCGCGGCCGCCATCTGCGAGCGACCGGCGTTCTGTTCGCAGACGAACAGCACCTCGGGGAGGTCGTACGCGACTGCGCCTTTCGCCTGCGCGAGCGCTGTCAGCCGGTCCGTGGTGAACCGAATCGTTGCTTGAGCCAGGTGCGCCTTTACCTTCGCTGTGCGAAGTAGGCCTGTGTACGACTCGAGCACGTAGCGCTCGACGGTTTCGGGGGTGAACACGCCTGCGAACCGGATCGCGAGGTCGCCGGCGAGCCGGTGAAGGTATTCTTCCGGGTACGCCAGCCCTGGCAGCGCGCGCCGCTCGTTCTCAGACATGATTCACGCGTTGACGGGTTCGGGGAGGATCTCGGACAGCAGCTGCTCGATGCGGCCGCGGATCTCGTCGCGGATCGGGCGTACGGCGTCGATGCCCTGGCCGGCGGGGTCGTCGAGCTTCCAGTCCTCGTAGCGCTTGCCAGGGAAGATGGGGCATGCGTCGCCGCAGCCCATGGTGATGACGACGTCGGAGTCGCGAACCGCCTCGGTGGTCAGGACCTTCGGCACGTTGTTCGCGATGTCGATGCCCTCTTCGGCCATCGCCTGGATCGCGACGGGGTTGATCTGGTCTTTCGGCTCGGAGCCCGCGGACAGCACCTCCACACGGCCGCCGGACAGGGCCTGCATGTAGCCGGCGGCCATCTGCGAGCGTCCGGCATTGTGCACGCAGACGAAGAGAACGGTGGGCTTGGTCGTCATGGTGAACTCCTTCATTTCACCATAATCATAGATGGTGATCTATGGTTTGTGAAGTCAACAGAGCTTCCCCGAAGTGCACTCTCACTATGGGCCGACTAACTCGCTTCGGCGTTCGAGCAGGACGGTATCCCGCCAAACTCCAGCATTCGGGCCGAAGCCCATGAGAGCAATGCGTTCGCGAACGCCGACTCGCCGGAAGCCGTGCCTCTCATGTAGGGCAAGACTGGGGAGATTCTCGGGAAAGATCGACGACTGCAGCATCCAGATGCCGGCTTCCTCGGACCGCTCGATGAAGTGCTCGAGCAGCGCTCGCCCGACACCGCGGCCGCCAACAGCCGGGTCGACGTAGATGGAATGCTCGGCGACACCGGAGTACACGGGACGCGACGACACAGGGCCGGCGGCCGCCCACGCGCAGATCACGTCATCGGCGTCGACGGCCACCCATCTGAGCGCCGCAGGTTTCGAAGCGAAGAACGCGTCGTCGGTCGGTGGTTCGACCTCGAACGTGGCGTGCCCGGTCGCGATTCCGGCGCGGTAGATCGCTTCGACCGGCTCCCAGTCGTCGCGCTCCATCGGCCGGAAGCGCAGGGGGTTGCTCATCCGCAGCAGCTGCTGGTGCTGGTGCTGGCTGCGACCGAGGGCTGTGTTCCGCAGGATGTGTCGGTTGCACAGCTGCCGGCGTCGGCGACCGTTCCGTCGGGGTTCGGGGCGGTCGTCGAGCACACCCCGGTCTCGGGGAGGACGAGCTGAACCTGTCGAGCTGCGGTGGTGTTCCCGGCGAGTTCGTCGGCGATGGAGCGGACCTGCTCGTACCCGGTCAGGAGGAGGAAGGTCGGGGCGCGTCCGTAGCTCTTCATGCCGGCGACGAAGAAGTTGGGCTCGGGGTGCGCGAGCTCGTCGACGCCGTGCGGGTAGACCGTGCCGCAGCTGTGCAGGTTGGGGTCGATCAGCGGTGCGAGCTTTGCCGGCGCCTCGACCACGTCATCGAGCTGCAGTCGGAGCTCGCGGAGCATGTCGAGGTTCGGGCGGAAGCCGGTCGCGTTCACGATGGTGTCGGCCTCGACGGCGGCCGCCTCGTGGCGGCGGCGCCCCACGGCGCGCACACGCCCGTCCCCGATGGCTTCGACGTCGTCGATCTCGAAGCGGTCGACCAGCGCGACCTTGCCGGCGCGCACGAGGTCGTGGACGGTGCTGCCGAGCTTGCCGCGAGCTTCAAGCTCGTCGTTCTCGGAGCCGTAGACACGGACCGGGCTCACGTTCCGGATCGCCCAGGTGACCGTGGTTCCGGGGACTTCGTCAGCGAGCTGCGCGAGCCTTATGAGCGTGTTCGCGGCGGAGTGACCGGCGCCGACGACGAGCGTGGCCTTGCCGGCGAACCGGTCGCGGTCTTCGCCCAGCACGTCGGGGAGTGCGTGCGTGATGTGCTCACCGACAGTTTCAGCGGCAGCGGGCTGCAGGCCGCTCGCGAGGAGGCCGTTGGCGCTCGAGTAGGTGCCGGACGCATCGATCACCGCACGCGCGAGGACCTGCTCGGAGTTGCCCGACTCGTCCCGCACCCGGATCACGAACGGTGCGCTTGCGCGACCGTTCGAACGGGTCCGGTCCATGCCCTGGCGGCTCACGTCGGTGACCGTGGCGCCGTAGCGGATGCGCGGTGCGAGCTCGGGGGTCGCGGCGAGCGGTTCGAGGTACTGCTCGACGAGGTCGCGACCGTAGGGCAGCCGCTTCGCCGCGGGCGATTCCCAGTCGGTCTTGTCGAGAAGGCGGGCGGCCGCTTCGTCGATCAGGTACTCCCAGGGCGAGAAGAGCCGCGTGTGACCCCATGACGTCACGGCCGCACCGGCGGACTCGCCGGCTTCGAGGACGACGACGTCGATGCCACGTTCGAGCAGCTGCGCGGCCGCGGCGAGACCGACAGGTCCCGCGCCGATCACGGCGACGGGCAGGCCGGTGAGACGGTCGAACTTCGTGAGGGTCGGGGTGGGCAGCTCAGCGAGGGTCATCGCAGTTCTTCTTCCGTTGTGGGTGGTCAGATGGTGACGAGCAGGCGACTGAGGGAGTCAAGCGCGCCGGGAACGAGTCGGTAGTAGGCCCACTGGCCCCGCTTGGACCGCGTGAGGAAGCCGGCTTCGGTGAGGACCTTCAGGTGGTGGGACACGGTCGGCTGGGACAGCCCGAGCGGCTCGATGAGATCGCAGACGCACGCTTCGCCACCCTCGTGGGCGGCGACCATCGACACAAGCCGGAGCCGGGCCGGGTCGGCGAGGGCCTTCATCGACCGAGCGAGCGCTTCGGCGTTGTCGGCCGCCAGAACCTCGCGGTCCAATGGCGCGCAGCACGCGGTGACGTCCGTCACCGGGAGTGTGATCGTCGAGCTCATGCAGCCATGATGCAACGAATATTGATAACTGTCAATATTGACGAGAATCAATATCCTTCCTAAGGTTCACATCGACTCTTGTCTATGGATCACGAGGAGTGAACGTGAGTAACCCCGCTCTGCCCGCACGGCTCAGCGCAACCGACCGACTCTTGCCCGTCTGGATTCTCCTGGCGATGGCGGTCGGGATCGGCTTGTCGGTCTTCGCCCCGGCGCTCGGAGAGTTCCTCCACGCCGCTTCGATCGGGTCAGTGAGCATTCCCATCGCGATCGGACTGCTCGTGATGATGTATCCCGTCCTCGCGAAGGTGCGCTACTCCGACGCTCGAGCGGTCGCAGGCGACCGGAAGCTCCTCGTGTCGTCGCTCGTCCTCAACTGGCTCATCGGGCCGGCGCTGATGTTCGCGCTCGCCGGGATCCTGCTTCCTGACCTTCCGCAGTACCGCACCGGCCTCATCATCGTCGGTCTCGCACGCTGCATCGCCATGGTCCTGATCTGGAATGACCTCGCCTGCGGCGACCGCGAAGCTGCCGCCTTCCTCGTCGCGTTGAACTCGGTGTTCCAGGTGATCGCATTCGCGGGGCTCGGCTGGTTCTACCTGCAGGTACTACCAGGTTGGCTCGGCCTGCCGACCACGAGCGCCGAATTCTCCATCGGCGCGATCACGATCAGCGTTCTGGTCTTCCTCGGCATCCCGCTCCTCGCCGGCTTCCTCTCCCGCTTCATCGGCGAACGCCGTCGCGGTCGCGACTGGTACGAGAACCAGTTCCTGCCGAAGGTGAGCCCGCTCGCGCTCGGCGGGCTGCTCTTCACGATCGTCATGCTGTTCGCACTGCAGGGACAACAGGTCATCGACCAGCCGCTCGATGTCGCCCGCATCGCCCTTCCGCTGCTCGTCTACTTCGCCGCAATGTTCGCCATCGGCTTCGCGACCGGAAAGCTCATCAAACTCAGCTACGAACGCACGACCACGCTGGCATTCACCGCCGCAGGCAACAACTTCGAACTGGCTATAGCCGTCGCCATCGGCACCTTCGGAGCAACCAGCGGCGAGGCCCTCGCCGGCATCGTCGGCCCCCTCATCGAGGTTCCCGCCCTCGTGGCGCTCGTCTACGTCGCGCTCTGGCTACGCCCGCGGTTCACCGAGCCCACGGACACCTTAGCGACCCCGCGCCGGGTGGCGGAGCGGACGAACGCCTGATCCTCGCTCCCAATCCCTTCGGAGTCAGTCGGTGATTGCCGGAACCCGACGAGCACCAGACTCTGGGGTCCCGCCCGAGTGCGGGACCCCTCTCGGGCCTGGCACCAAGGCTCTATCGAGCGACTTCAGTAAGGGTGCACGGCTCCCCTTCGATGGCCGCCGCATCGCCCGTTGCCGGTTCGTAGATCTTGCATGCGCCAAGTACTCGCCGATCACGGCGAATACGAAGATGATGGACCTAAGGGGTGCAAATGGATCCCACGAGCACATCGTCCAGAAGCGCGCGAACCGCGCGGCGCGCATGTCCGGCGGCCAGCGATGCGACGTTGCGCCCCGCGGACGCTCCACAGGGCATGATCGACGGAACCCTCGGCGTCCTCGAGTTCGCTGACCACCGGGGCCGGCGAGCATGATCGACTTCTTCGGCATCGAGATCCCTGACGCCGGGCCATTGTTCCTCGTATCCGTGGCACTGCACATCGCGGCCGGCATCACCGCCGTCGTCACCGGCGCAGCGGTCATGCTGATGAAGAAGGGCACACGCCGCCATCGTCGTTTCGGGTGGACCTACGTCACCGCACAGGCGGTGATCTTCCTCACCATGGTCATCATGGTGACCATCCGCTGGCCACTCAACTTGCACCTCCTCGTGCTGGGCATGATCGCGATGGCATCCGCGTCGCACGGTGTCGTGAACCGACGATTGCGGGCTTCGGATGCTTGGCATATCGCCGCGATGAGCGTGTCCTACATCGCGATGCTCACCGCGTTCCTTGTCGACAACGGCCCCCAGCTACCGGTCTGGCAACTTCTGCCCCAATGGGCGCTCTGGGTTCTTCCCACCGTGGTCGGCGCCCCGCTCATGTTCTTCGCAATCAGCCGCCGACGCGCTCACCCAGGGCTGTCGCAACGCCGACCCTGACTCGATTCCGACTCGATAGACTGTGGTCTATGGATTCAACGCCCGCGGGTGCAAGCGAACTCCGCCTCGTCGGAGATCCGACCCGTGCGCGCATCCTCTCGATGATCCTCGACAGCGAAGATCAGCGAGGGCTCGTCGGAGACCTCGCTGACCGCCTGGGGCTGCGGCAGCCAACCGTCAGTCACCACGTTCGAGCCCTCTTCGACGAAGGGATCCTGGAGCGGCAACCCGACGGCCGGAGAGTCTGGTACTCGGTGTCTCCCGCACACCGCGAGTGGATCACCGGCCTCCTCGTGGATGAAGCCTCCACCGTGGATGACGACGGCCTCGCCCGGGTGATCCGCGATCTCAGCGACCGTTTCGCCGGCACCTTCAACCCCGAAACCGTCGAGCAGTACGTTCGCGAGAGCCGAGAGCTGCTCGTCGCCCGAGAAGGCACCAGCCAACATCTCACGTCGCTCACCGCCCGCTTCGCCGCAGACCGACTCGACGCACTGGCTGCCTCCGTCGAGACGGGTGATGGTGTGCCGGAGGTCCTCTTCGTCTGCGTGCACAACTCGGGACGTTCGCAGATGGCATCGGCCATTCTCCGCCAGCTCGCCGGCGACCGCGTCATCGTGCGCACCGCCGGATCGGCGCCGGCCACCGGCGTTCGCGGAACGGTCGTCACGGCCCTCGACGAGATCGGCGCACCGCTCGCCGGCGAGTACCCGAAGCCACTCACCGACGAGGTCGTCCGAGCCGCAGACGTCGTCATCACGATGGGATGCGGCGACGTGTGCCCGATCTACCCCGGGAAGCGATACCTCGACTGGGACCTCGACGACCCGGCCGGCCTCCCGCTCTCCGGCGTGCGCGCGGTCCGAGACTCAATCGAGACCCGCGTCCGCGAACTCCTCCGCACGTTGATCGATTGATCGATCTCCAACCCCTATGGCCGGCGCTCCGTCTGCACGATCCGGGCGTCGCGTTGAGCCTCACGGCGGAGGAGATCAGCCGGCCGGTCGGGTCGTCGCAGCACGTGGTGACCTGTCAGATCAACGCACCTGGTCAGTTGGACGCACCAGGATCTCGTGGATCGAGACGTGGTCAGGCTGGCTGAGGGCATAGACGATCGCCTCCGCGATGTCATCGGCACGCAGCGTCCGTATTGACGATGAGAACTCGGCGGCTGCGGCCTGCATCCTCGGTCCGTGATGTGGCTCGTGAGCTCCGTGTCCACGAAGCCCGGCTGAATCACGATCACGCGGACGCCTTGGTCGGTGATCTCCTGACGCAGCGACTCCGAGAAGGCGCTGATTCCGAACTTCGTGGCGGCATAGACCCCGCTGCCGAGTGAGGCTGAACGTGCAGCGGTCGACGACACCTGCACGACCGCGCCCTTCGTCTCGAGGAGGTGCGGCAGGGCGGCGTGCACGGCGTACATCGAGCCGAGCAGGTTGGTGTCGACCATGCGCTGCCATTCGCGGACGTCGGCGTCGAGGATCATTCCGCTCTGCATGAGCCCGGCATAGTTCACGAGCGCGTCGAGTCGCCCGAACCGCGCGACGGTCTCTTCGACGGCGCGCGCCACCGATGCCGGGTCGGTGACATCGAGCTGCAGGGCGATGGCCTCGCCCAATGCGGAGTCGACGAGCGAGTCGAGCCGATCGACGCGGCGCGCGCCGACGGCGACGCGCGCGCCTGCGCTCGACAACGCGAGCGCCGTCGCCCGGCCGATGCCAGAGGACGCCCCGGTGACCAGGACGACCTTCCCGTCGAGGTCGCGGCGCGCGGCGGGACGTTCGGGGGCGTTCAACTCGCCGACCCCTCGAGCTCGACGTTCGGCCGCCCGCCCGCCGCGATCCACTCCTCGTAACGGGTGCGCATGATCGTCGCATCGGGCCCGGGCAGCAGCTCGCGCTCCTCGAGGTCGGTGCCGAAGTACCGGGCGAGAGGGTCGACCCTCACGTCGCGCAGGTCGTTGCGGTCGCGCAACTGGCGACGCACGAGCTCTTCGAGCCGGAACTGCTCGGGCCCGGCGAACTCGACGACGCGATTCACCGGTGCCCCGTTCGCGGTCGCCGCCACCGCGGCCGCGACGTCGTCGGCCGCCATCGGCTGGAACAGTGCCCGGGAGAGCCGCACGACGTTCTCGCTCGTGCCCGCATCGGCGATGTTCGCGATGAACTCGAAGAACTGGGTGGCGTGCACGATCGAGTACGGTCGGCCCGACTGACGTATGAGCCGCTCCTGCGCCGCCTTCGCGGCGAAGTAGCCGCCCTCAGAGCGAGCGAGTCGATCGGTGCCGACGACCGAGAGCGCGACGTGGTGGGGCACGCCCGCCGCGGCGCCGTAGGTGAGCAGGTTGAGCGTCGAGCCGTAGAAGAACTCGTTCGCGGCCGCCTCGTCGAGGTAGTCGGAGTTCGAGACGTCGATGAGCGCCTCCGCCCCGGCGAGGGCCTCCGCGAGCCCCTCGCCGGTGTAGGAGTTGACGCCGGTCGCGCGTGACGCGACGACGACGTCGTGGCCGTCGGCGACGAGCCGCGCCACGAGTCGTGTACCGATGAGGCCGGTGCCGCCGATGACCGAGATCCGCATGGCGGGCTACTTCACCGGCGCCGACTGCGCGGCGAGCCAGTCGGAGAACGTCGTCGTCGAGAGCCGGGCATCGGCGCCGAGGGGCACCAGCTCGGTGCCGGTCAACTTCGTGCCGAAGTACGGCGCCTCCGCGTCGCCGATGACGGTGCGGGGGTCGCCCTTCGCGGCCATGCCGACGCGAACGAACTCGTCTTGGCCGAAGCGCTCGGGCCCGCCGATCTCGAGGGTGCCGTTGATCGGGTCGCCGGCGGCGACACGGGCGACGGCGGCCGAGACATCCGCTGCGGCGATCGGCTGCATGAGGCCCGTGCTGAGTCGAGCCACGCCGTCGACCGTCGCCTCGTCGGCGATGCGCCCGACGAATTCGAAGAACTGCGTCGCGCGCACGATCGAGTACGGCTGCCCCGACTCCTCGATGATCTTCTCCTGGGCGACCTTGGCGCGCAGGTATCCGCTGCTCGGCAGGAGCTCGGCGCCGACGATCGAGAGGGCCACGTGGTGGGTCGCACCGGCCTCGCGCTCGGCAGCGAGCAGGTTCGAGGTGGAGGTGGTGAAGAACGCGAGCACGTCGTCGTCGGCGAACGACGGCGAGTTCGACACGTCGACGACGACGTCCGCTCCCACGAGCACCTCGGCGAGACCCTCGCCGGTGATGGTGTTCACGCCTGAGTTCGGCGAGGCCGGGATGGCTTCGTGGCCGTGCTCGATGAGGTGCTCGACGACCTTGGATCCGATGAGGCCGGTGCCTCCGATGACGACGATCTTCATGACTGGGTGCCTTCCGTCAGGGCTGCGGCCGGTGCCGCTGCCGTCACGAACTCAGACCGGACTCCCACCCGATCTGTGACGGGTGGGAGTGAATTCGTCGTCGCCGCCCCTCGGTCACCACCCGGTCGGCGTGAGGATCACCTTCCCGCGCAGCGCCCCGGACTGGGCCAGCGCGTGCACCCGGGCGAGGTCCTTCAGCGAGTATCGGGCGCTCACATCGAGGTGTAGTTCCCCGGCATCGACCAGGTTCGAGAGTCGAGCGAGCTGGGCGGCATCGCTGCGTGCGAAGACGCTCACAGTGCGGATCCCCGTGCCCGCGGGCGCCACGCCCGGTGTCGTCGTCGAGACGAACGCACCGCCCGGCGCGACGAGCGCGACGAGCGCCGCGGTCTCTTCGGGCGTCGTGCGCACGAGATTCACGACGATGTCGACCGGTCGATTCAGCGTGTCCGCCACGGAGCGTTCGGTGTAGTCGATCACCTCGCCCGCACCGTGTGCGAGCACGGCGTCGCGGCTGCGCGCACCGGCCGTGGCGATCACCGTCGCACCGGCCCGTGCGGCGAGCTGCACGACGAACGCGCCGACCCCGCCGCCGGCACCGTTCACGAGCACCGACCGGCCGGGGCGCACACCGGCCGACTCGACGGCCTGCCATGCGGTGAGTCCGCTCGACGCGAGCGATGCCGCCTCCGGCAGCGGAACGGACTCCGGAGCAGGGGCGAGCGATTCGGCCGGCACGGTGACGTACTCGGCCGCCGCACCGGAGGCGGTCATCGCCAAGAAGGCGATGACGTTCCGGCCGACGAGGTCGTCGGCCACGCCCTCACCGATGTCGACGACGGTGCCGCTGAGATCGATGCCGGGCGTGTGCGGCAGGTCGATCGGGAAGGCGTTCGCGAGGGCGCCGGTGCGGATCGTCGCATCGACCTGGTTGAACGTGGTGCCTGCGACTCGCACCAGGGCCTCGCCGGGGCCGGCGATGGGGCGAGGTACTTCGACGGTCTCGAGCACGGTCGGGTCTCCGTAGGCGGAGTATCGGATGGCGCGCATGATGCAGTTCCTTTCGTGTGGATGGTTCGTGGATGATCAGGCTGCGAGCCGCGGGTAGTCGGTATACCCGCGCTCACCACCGCCGTAGAGCGCCGACAGGTCGGGCTCGTTCATCGATGCTCCGGCCCTGATGCGGGCGGGCAGATCGGGGTTCGCCAGCGCGAGGGCGCCGACGCTCACGACGTCGGCGAGTCCGTCGCGTACGTCCTCCGCGCGGCGGTCGATGTCGGCGCCTGCCCGGTTGAGCACGAGCCCTCCTGCCCAGCGATCGCGGATGTCGCGGAGCAGCCCCTCATCGCCGAGATGCACGACGTGCAGGTAGGCGAGCCCGAGCGGAGCGAGCGCGTCGACGAGCGCGCCGTAGACCTCGGCGACGTCGTCCTCGACGATGTCGCCGAGCGGACTGCCCGGGCTGATCCGATAGCCGACCCGGTCGGCGCCGATCTCTTCGGCGACAGCAGTCGCGACCTCGACCGGAAAGCGCACGCGGCCGAGGATGTCGCCGCCGTACCCGTCGGTGCGGCGGTTGGCGTTGGTGCTCACGAACTGCTGCAGGAGGTAGCCGTTCGCGCCATGGATCTCGACGCCGTCGGCCCCGGCGTCGACCGCGAGACGCGCGGCGTGCCGGAAGTCGGCGATCGTCTGTGCGAGGTCGGCTCCGCTCATCTCACGCGGCATCGCCATGGGCTGCGGTCCGGCGGCGGTGAACATGTCGCCCTTGGCGGCGATCGCCGACGGGGCGAGTGGAGCCCGTCCGTGCGGGGTGTTGGAGGGGTGGGCGACCCGGCCGACGTGCATGAGCTGGATGACGAGCGTCGATCCGGCCTCGTGGACCGCGTCGGCGACGTCACGCCAGGCCGCCGCCGGGGCCCCGTTGTGGATGCCGGGTGTCGCCAGGTAGCCCTGCCCGTCTTCCGACGGCTGGGTCCCCTCGGTGATGAGCATCGCGAGCGACCCCCGCTGCGCGTAATAGGTCTGCGTGAGCCCCGTCACGAGCCCGTCTGCGGTGGCCCGGCTCCGGGTCATCGGTGCCATCGCAAGGCGGTGGGCGAGCGGAATGCGACCGAGCCGTGTCGGCGCCCACAGCGCCTGGGTGGTCTCGATTTCCGTGTTCGTCATATACTCCTTCGAATTCGAACTACTTGCTACGAATTCGAAACAGTAACGCTCGACCGATTATTTCCAATTCGAACGAATTTCTTCGTAGGATCGCGGTATGTCCGCCTCAGCTGTGCCGCCTGCGCTCCCTCCCGAGTTCGGCGTCTACTTCTCGCTCCTTGAGGTGAGCTCCCTCGTGCAGCACGGCGTTGCGCGACAATTGCGCGCTGACGGCGGCTTGAGCTTCACGCAGTTCCAGATCCTCGCGATCCTCGGTGAAGACACGTCGAGGCGGAGCACGATGACGGCCCTCGCCGACCGGCTGGTGCATAGCCGCAGCGGTCTGACCTATCAGGTCGATCGACTCGAACAGGCCGGGCTCGTGGTGCGCGAGTCATCCTCCGACGACGAGCGAAGCGTCAACGTCATACTCACGATGGAGGGCGCCGCCCGGCTCGAACGCGTGCTTCCCGGGCACATCGAGGTCGTCCGTGCGGTGCTCGTCGATGCGCTCGAACCGACGGACCGCGAGGAACTGACCCGACTGCTCGGGCTCGTCTCGACGTTCATGCGCGCCCAGCCGCCCCGGTCGACGGGTCGAGCCGGGAGGAACACGCGCGGCTGACACGCGAGGAGTCGCCGCTCGTCAGCAGATGTCGGGGCGTCGACGGTTCCAATGAGCGAGCTTCGCCGGCGCCGTCGAGAGCCAGAGTGCATCGATCGACTCCGCACCGTCGAGGCTCAGTACGCCCACCACTTCGCCACCCTCGCGGCGGAGGGCGATGCCGGAGCGCCCGCTCACATGCACGGCCCGCAGCGAGACATCCGCATACCGAGTCAGCTGTGAATCGAGCGCGCGGATCACCCGAACGCGGCCGCACAGCTCGCCGCCGGTCTCGTCGCCGGTGTCGACGATCAGCGCGACATCGCGGTGCAGCACGCTCGACAATGCAACCTCGTCCCAGTTCTCCCATGCGACGAGGAGACGAGCGGCGAGGTCATGCTGTGACACGGGATGCCACAGCTCCGAGCTTGTCGGGGTTCATCATCCAGAGGACCTGGTCGATGCCCTCCGCGCCGACGACCAGCGTGATCACCGCGAACGTGACGCCGTCCTTCGAGAGGATCACCGATGCCTGGCCGTTCGTGTCGGCCTCGGTGATGTCCACGCCGTTCCAGAAGTGCGTGTGGAAGGCGCGCACGAACTTCGCGACGCGCTGGCGGCCGACCACCGGGAACTTCGAGGCGCGTACGACACCACCACCATCGGAGTACGACACGACGTCTTCGGAGAGCAGGCGCTCCAATTGCATCAGGTCGCCGGTCTTCGCCGCCGTGAGGAACGCGGTGAGGAGTCGCCGCTGCTCCGACTGCGGCACATCCCGTCGGCGTTCACCGGTGAGGTGCTTCCGGGCGCGGGAGACGAGCTGCCGGGCCGCGGCCTCGGAGACCTGCACGATCTCGCAGATCTGGTCGTACGGGTATGCGAATGCTTCGCGCAGCACGTAGGCGGCCCGCTCGGTCGGGGTGAGACGCTCGAGCATCACGAGGACGGCGAACCCGAGCGCCTCGGCTCGCTCCGCGCCGAGGGTCGGGTCGGCGCTGGTGTCGACCGGTTCGGGCAACCAGGGGCCGATGTAGGTCTCGCGCTGGCTCCGCGCCGACTGCAGCGCGTTGATCGCGAGGCGAGTCGTCGCGGTCGCGAGGAAGGCCGGCGGGTCCTGCACGACGGTGCGGTCGGTGCCCTGCCAGCGCAACCACGTCTCCTGGACGATGTCCTCCGCTTCGCCGGCGCTGCCCAGCATGCGGTAGGCGATGCCGAAGAGCCTCCCGCGCACGGCCTGGAAGGCGGCGAGCGCATCGTCGAGGTTCGCATCCATGCTCTGATCCTGTCAGTCGGTGGAGGGACGCCAGCCGTCCTTTTCCAACTGAGACCGGATGGTACGCGCGGTTGTGACACGTCCGGGAGGAAAAGTCGAGATTCCCTGAGCGCCACCGTGGTGCCGCGGGTGCGCGAGACCGGCGGCCGGTCCCGCGCACCTGCGGCGCGAGGATGCGGAGGCTGTCTACGCGGCAGCTCGGTCGTCGAGCACTCCGCGTACGGCTTCGAGGATCGTGGCTGCCACCGCTTCGGGCTGCGAGACGCTGACCGCGTGCGACGCTCCCGTGAGTTCGGTCGTGCCGCGCGATCCTGCACGTTCGGCGCCGGCCCGGAGCACGGCGGCCGGGATGTTGCGGTCCTCGCTGCCGAACACGTGCCATGACGGGCGGTCCTTCCAGCCGGGAATCGTCGCCTGCACGGCGTCCTTGAGTGCCGCCTCGGTCACGGGGCGCTGGGTCGCGCCCATCAGTCCCGCGACCTGGACGGGCACGTCGGCGGCGAACTGGTCGCGGAACACGGGACGGCGGATCACGAACTCGATGCCGCCCGTCGAGATCGGACGTGCGTCGAGGGCGTCGCCCAGCGTGGAGCCGGGCTCGCTCGCCGACAGCGAGAAGGCGCTGTCACCGGGCTCGGGCACGAAGGCGGAGGCGTACACGAGGCCGACGACCTGGTCGTTGCCGGCGGATGCCTCGCTGATCACGAGTCCACCGTACGAGTGGCCGACGAGCACGACCGGCCCGTCGATCGAGGCGATGACGTCGCGCAGGTACGAGGCGTCGCCGGCGAGGCTGCGGAGCGGGTTGGCGACTGCGACCGAGGTGACCCCCTCGGCGTAGAGGGCCGCGATGACGCCGTTCCAGCTCGCGGACTCGGCGAATGCGCCGTGCACGAGCACGACGGTCGGCTTCTGATCTGACATGACTGTTCCCCTTCTCGAATCGTTCCCGCAGTGTGCGGGTCGGTATCAGCTCAGACCGAGCGGAGCATCAGGTTGTGACGACCTCGGCAGATCTGTCACAACTCGGCCATCCGCTCGGTCTTCGCTGATGACAGGCCCGGCCGAGTCGTGAGAGAAGAGCGGGAGCACTGGGTTTCAGGCGGCCTTTCCGGAGGTAGCGCCAAGCAGACCACGGCTGGTCCCACCCGCCGCCGGGATCCTGTCGCAACCAGTGGTTCGGACAGAAGGAGAACGCGATGAGTGCAGGCGACGGCATCAGGTCGATCGAGTATCCCGATGCGGCCGGGTATCCCGACGGCGCGGGCTTCCTCGACGAGGGCACCGTGGCCCTCCTCGACGAGGTCGCGACCAGCATGGTCCGCGAGGTCGACCGACCCTCGGCGGACGCTGAGTCCGAGATCCAGTTGCTCCATCGCTCCGACGAACAGGTCTATGCCGCCACCATCGACGGCAGGCAGATCGCGACGTTTCGCTACGACGTCGTGGACGGCCGGGTCATCGTGCTCACGACGACCGTGGTGCCCGAGTTCCGCGGGAGGGGCATCGCCGCCGACCTCGTCGCCGATGCGCTCGACGACATCCGCGAACGTGGACTGCGCATTACGGTGCGCTGCCCGTTCGTCGCAGCCTTCATCGCCGAGAATCGGCAGTACGCGGATCTGATCGCACTGGAGCGGGCGGGCGCGTAGGCGATACTCCTCCATGTGCTCCGGCGCTCGATGAGCCTCAGGATGGAGAGGCGACGTCGACACGTCGTGATCGCACTCCTCGTCGGGTTCCGACGATCTGGATGTCGACGCCGACGGCCCGGCACCGGGCCGGCCTCCGGGGTGCAATGGCACCCCGGAGGCCGGCCCGAACGCGATGCGTTCGGAGCTCACGCGCGGCCGAGCGCCTTGCGGAGCACGTGCACCGCCTGCTCGACCGCTGCCGTGACAGCGGGCGAAGGCCGGAGCGGGTTCAGCATCATGAAGTCGTGCAGGGTGTCGTTGTAGCGCACGCTCGTGGTGCGCACACCGGCCTCCGAGAGACGCCGCGCATACGCTTCGCCTTCATCGCGGAGCACATCGTTCTCGTCGGTCAGCAGGAAGGCCTCGGGCAGCCCGGTCAGTTGCTCGAGCGTCGCGCGAAGCGGTGAGGCCGTGATCTCGCTCCGCTTCGCGACATCCGGCAGGTAGCTGTCCCAGAACCACGCCATCGCCGCCGCGGTCAGGTACGGACCGTCGGCGAACTCGCGATAGCTGTCGGTGTCCTGCGCGGCATCGGTCACGGGATAGTAGAGCGACTGGTGCACGAAGGAGACGTCTCCTCGTTCCTTCGCGAGGAGCGCGACCACCGCCGTCATGTTCCCGCCGACGGAGTCGCCGGCAACGGCCAGGCGCGCTGCATCGAGGCCCTTCTCGGCGCCCGAGCGAGTGATCCACTGGGCTGTGGCGTAGGCCTGTTCGATGGCGACGGGGTGCTTCGCCTCCGGCGAGCGGTCGTATTCGACGAAGACCACGGCGGCATCGACACCGACCGCGAGCTCGCGCACGAGCCGGTCGTGGGTGGCCGCGTTGCCGATGACCCAACCGCCGCCGTGGATGTACAGGATCGTCGGCAGCGGAGCGGTCGAGCCGACCGGCTTGACGATCCGCACCTGGACGTCGCCGACCGCGGCGGGAACGGTGATCCATTCCTCATCGACGTCGGGCTTCGCGATCGGGGCGGCCTGCAGGTCGTCGAGGACCTTCCTGGCGCCGTCCGCGCCGAGCTGGTAGAGGAACGGAGGTGTCGAGGTCGCGTCGGCGATCGCCTGCGCCTCGCTATCGAGGACGTGCTTGTTCATGATCGGTGCCTTCCGGATCGAGTCGGTGTCTGGACGGACGAATCCGACGGATGCGCCCTGCCCGCTACGACCGCGCGGCTCGCCGTTCTGTGACGACCGCACTCGCAGCAGCGATCAGCGCCGCAGCCATCGCCGTCGCCGTCCGTCACACTCGCGCCCCCTGGCCGGTCGAAGCTTCTGACGGGTTCCGTCGGAGCCCGCCAGGCCGCAACGCCACAGGAGCCAGGTGCAACGAGAAGGAGCACACCATGAGCGCGACACATCGACTCGAGCCGCAGCGCCACGTCGAAACGACCCACCTCGACGTCGCCTACTTTGAAGCAGGTCCGGAGGACGGCCCCCCAGTGCTGCTGCTGCACGGATTCCCGTACGACATCCACAGCTACATCGACGTGGCACCGAGACTGGCCGACGTCGGCTTCCGCGTCATCGTCCCCTCCCTGCGCGGGCACGGCGACACCCGATTCCTCGACACCGCCATCCCCCGCAGCGGGCAGCAGGCCGCGCTGGGACAGGACGTGATCGAACTTATGGACGCCCTCGGGATTCCGCAGGCGATCCTCGCGGGATACGACTGGGGCGGTCGCGCCGCCTGCGTCGTCGCGGCACTCAGGCCCGAGCGCGTCACCGCCCTCGTCTCCGTCAACGGCTATCTCATCCAGGACATCAGCGCTTCGATGCAGCCGATTCGCCCCGACCTCGAAGCGGGATTCTGGTACTTCTTCTACTTCCTCACCGAGCGCGGCCGCGCCGGACTGGCCGAGGACCCCCGCGGCATCGCGGAGGTGATCTGGCGTCGCAACTCCCCCGACTGGGACTTCAGCGACGCCAAACTCGACCGCGCCGCCACGGCGTTCGACAACCCCGACTTCGTCGACGTCGTGATCCACTCCTACCGGCACCGGCTCTTCCATGTGCCCGGCGCACCGGAATACTCCCGGCTCGAGGCGCAGTTGGCGCAGCTTCCCTCGATCGCCGTGCCGACGATCACGCTCGACGGACTCGCCGACGGCAACTTCCCTGCGCGGGATGCCGCCACCGCCGGTGCTCGCTTCGTGGGACCGTACGAGCACCGACAGGTGCCGCACGCCGGCCACAACCTCCCGCAGGAGGCACCGCTCGATTTCGTGGCAGCGATCCACGACGCGGCGGAGCTCGCGACCCAGCGGCCTGCCGCTTAGCTCGGTGCCCTCAGCTCGACCCGCGTGCACCCCATCCCCGCTGACGTTGTCGAGGACGGCGCAGCGTCTCCGACCAGTCCGTGTCGGAAACGCCGGCGAAGAGGAGGAACACATGACGACCATACGAACGGGAGTCCGCGAGCGAGCGGGAGTACGAGAGTGGTCGGGACTGGCGATCCTCGCGCTCGCAGCGCTGGTGGTCGCCATCGACACCTCGGTCGTACTGCTCGCGTTGCCGAGCATCGCAGCAGAACTGGACCTCGACGCAAGCGAGCAACTGTGGATCATCGACGCGTACGGTTTCGCGCTCGCGGGATTCCTCGTGGCATTCGGGAGCATTGCCGACCGCCTTGGACGCCGTCGGATGGCGGTCATCGGGGCTGCGACGATCGGCCTCGCCTCCGCCGCGGCAGCATTCGCGCCGACGCCCGAGTTGCTCATCGCCGCGCGCGGGCTCACCGGCATCGGTGCTGCGGCGCTCACGCCATCGCTGTACGGACTGCTGACTGGGCTGTTCCGGGATGACCGGCAGCGATCGGCCGCTCTCGGCGTATTCATGACCTGTCTCATGGGCGGCATGATCATCGGACCGCTCATCGGCGGCATCCTGTTGAGTTCATCCTGGTGGGGGTCGGTTTTCCTGCTCGCCGTGCCCGTCATGGCGCTCGTACTCGCGATGTTCCCGTACCTGCTCCCGGAGGGCCGCGACGAGTCGCGGCAGCCGTCCCGACGTCGCATCGACTGGCTGAGCGTGCCGCTCTCCCTCCTGTCCATCCTTCCCATCGTGCACGGCCTCAAGGAGTTCGCCCGAGCTGGCGCCGACTGGGAGCCCGCGCTCGCCGTCGTGTTCGGCGTCGTGGTCACGGTGGTGTTCGTTCGCCGTCAGCGACAGCTCGACAGCGACGCGCGACGTGCACCGTTGCTCGACCTGACGATGTTCCGGACCCGGGGCTTCAGCCTGGTGCTCTTCAGCCTGTTCGCGATGACAATGCTCACGGGGCCGCTGATGATGCTGAACACGCAGTTCTTCCAGCTGGTCGCCGCCGTCGATGTGCTCGCGGCAGGCATCCTCACCGTGCCGCCGGCGATCGTGAGCGTCACCGGATTCGTCCTGATGCCGTTGATCGCACGGCGCATTCGCCCGGGCCTCGTCATCAGCGCCGGTCTGGCGCTGATCGTCGTCGGGTTGGTCGTGATGGCACAGGTCTCGCCGGCGGTCGGCCCCTGGCCGCTCGTAGTCGGATTCAGCATCGTGAGCTTCGGCGCCACGCCGCTGCCGACACTCGGTTCCAACCTGATCATCGGGTCCGTGCCGGTGGAACAGGCGTCATCGGCCGCGTCCATCTCGGAGACCAGCGGGCAGCTCGGCTACGCCCTCGGTATCGCCGTGATCGGGAGCATCGTGACAGCGGCATACCGGCTCGCCCTTCCGCCGGTGCCGGGCCTGAGCCCGGCCGACCGTGCCGTCGCCGCAGACAGCATCGCACGAGCGGTCGAGCTCGCGATGTCGTCGGGCAATGATGCACTGCATGCTGCGGCAGCGACCGCCTTCAGCTCCGGCATTCAGACCGCAGCGCTGATCGCTGCCGCGATCATGGCGACGCTCGCCGTCGTCACCGCCGCGCGGTTGCGTCACATCGAACCGTTCGGGCGTAGCGTCGAGAACCTCGACACGACTCCGACCAACACGGGAAGCGGCACCGCGCCGCACCGAAACACGATGAAGGAGAACCAATCGTGAAGTATCTGATCCTGATGCACGTGGACCCCGAAGTCATCGCGTCGCTGAGCCTCGAGCAGCAGCAGCACATCGGCGCCGGCCATGAGGCGTTCATGGCGAAGACCACCGAGACGGGAGAGATGCTCAGCACGCATGCGCTCGGCGCTCCGAGCCAGACCAAGGTCGTGCGCGCTCGAAACGGGAGACCTGAGACCGTCGACGGACCGTTCGCGGAGACCAAGGAGTTCATGGGCGGGTACTACCTGCTCGATGTCGAGTCGGAGGAGCGCGCGATCGAACTCGCCAGCGAGCTCCCCGATGCGAGCATCGACGGTCTCGCCCTCGAGATCCGGCCCGTGATGTTCTCGGCCGGAGCAGACGTCTGACGCACGCATCCGAGGGGGACCTGCTGCGCGCTCATGCGCCGCAGGTCCTCGCTGCGCTCCTTCGCCGCTACGGCACGGGTCAACTCGACATCTGCGAGGACGCCGTGCAGGAGGCCCTGCTCGCGGCACATCGGCAATGGCCACGAGACGGCAAGCCCGACGACGCGTTCGCCTGGTTGCTGACGATCGCGCGTCGACGCATGATCGACCGCATCCGGAGCGATCATCATCGGCGCGACCGGGAGCATGCCTACGTCGAGCTGTGGCAACCGCTCGCCGACCCACCGACCGTTCACGCCGATGAGAGCATCTGGCTCCTCCGGTTGTGCTGCCATCCGGCTCTCAGCCGCACAGCCCAGGTGACATTGACGCTTCGCGCGGTCGCCGGCCTCACCACGGCGCAGATCGCGCACGCGTTCCTCCTCCCCGAATCGACGATCGCCCAGCGCATCAGCCGAGCCAAGGCAGGCATCCGCTCGGCTGGAGCGAACTTCCCGCCGCCACTCGGCCCCGGCGACCGCCTCGACCAGGTTCTCGACGTCATCTACGTGATGTTCACCGAGGGGCACACCTCCAGCTCCGGCGCCCATCCCAACGACATCCGGCTGAGTGACGAAGCGATCCGGCTGGGGCGGCTCGTCCACGAGGTCCAGCCCGACCACGTCGAGACGGCCGGCCTGCTGTCGTTGATGATCCTCACCGACGCCCGCCGTGCCGCACGCACCGACGCTCGCGGCGCCCTCATCCCGTTGGATGAACAGGAGCGCTCGCGCTGGGATCGTGATGCGATCTCCGAGGCGACCGACATCCTCGACGAGGCGTTGACGAGAGGCACGCCCGGCCCGTACGCGATCCAGGCCGCGATCGCGGCGCTACATGACGAGGCTCCGAGCACCGAGACCACCGACTGGCCGCAGATCCTCGCCCTCTACCGCTTGCTCGACTACACGACCCAGAACCCGATCGCCACCCTGAATGGTGCTGTGGCAGAGGCGATGGTGCATGGTCCCGAGGCAGGGCTCGCCACCATCGACGCGCTCGTCGACCTCGGACGGATCACGGATCGCAGGCGGATCGCCTCCGTTCGCGCGCACCTGCTCGAGCGCGCGGGCAGGACCGCGGAGGCGATCGAGGAGTACCGTGATGCTGCCCAGCGGACCCTCTCGATTCCGGAACGCGACTACTTGGCCGGCCGCGCCCGGCGACTCGAACCTTGAGCCGGTTGCATCCGGATGCCACCGACTGCCGAACAGAGGAGGACCCCTTGACCGTCATCGCACATCTCAGCGACATGCACCTCGACGGGTCGCCACTGCGACGTCGCCGTTTTCACGCCGTGCTCGCCCAGCTGGATGAGCTGCCGAGCGTCGATGCACTGGTCCTCAGCGGTGACCTCGCCGATCATGGCGAGCCGGCCGAGTACGCAGACCTCTTCGCGGCGCTCCCCGAGGGACTGCCGGCGCTCGTCGTGCCGGGCAACCACGATCTCTCCGCCCCACTGCTCGCATCACTTCAGGAGCACGGCCGCCCGGCATCGCTGAACGGAGTGATCGACCTCCGAGGTCTCCGACTGATCGGACTGGATTCGCACATCGACCACAGCGACGAGGGCGAATTGGGGCCGGCGGCGATCGAGTTCGCCCGCGAGCAGCTCGCCGATTCGCCGGGCCCGACGGTCCTCGTGCTGCACCACCCTCCCGTTCCGGTCGGTCATCACGTCATGGACCGCTTTCGTCTTGGCAACGGCGAGGCCCTGGCGTCGCTGATCCGCAGTAACGAGAACGTCATCGGGGTCTTCACCGGGCACGTGCACACGGCGTTGGCGACGACCTTCGCCAGGCTGCCGCTCGTCGGGGCGCCGGGCATCGTCTCGACCATGCGGCTGGGGAGCAGGACCGACCCGATCGCAGATCCTCTGGCGATGCCGGGTCTCGCCATCCACGACATCGAGGGGTCGACCGTGCGCACGGTGTTCCACTACCTCAGCCCCTCCGCCCTGTGAACCTCGCACCCATCGCGCCAGCGGCTGTGGGGTCACGCACAACCGGACGCGTGCGCGAGCTCGAGTTCCAGCCCACGTGCGTCGCCCTCGCGGGCGGCGTTCCGGAACGCGCGGAAGAGCCGTTGGTGGGCTGAGCGGTCGACGACTCGCTCCCGGGCGACCGAGAGGTGCTTGCGAGCACGGCTGACGAGTTGCCGTGCAGCCGTCTCGGTCGTGTCGATGACGATGGCAATGTGCGCATAGGGGTAGTCGAATCCGACGCGCAACAAGAAGGCGGCCCGCTCGGCAGGCGTGAGCCGTTCCATCATCAGGTACGTCGCGCGTTCGAGTGCTTCCTCGTGCTCGACGTCGGCGGCGGGGTCGCCGGTCGTCGCCGCCGGGCCCCCGAGCAACGGCTCGATGGATGTCTCGTGCCGCACCCGCGCGCTCTGCAGTACGTTGATCGCGGCACGAGTCGTCGCCGTGGCCAGGTATGCCATCGGCTCGCGCACGCTAGATCTGTCGCAAAGTTGCCAGCGCACCCAGACATCCTGCACCACGTCTTCAGCCTCGACGGCACTTCCGAGTATGCGGTAGGCGATGCCGAAGAGTCGGCGTCGACCCTCGATGAAGACCGTCAGGCCGACGGTCGTATCCGGCGCGAGTGCAGTGGATCCCATGGATCACACACAACCGGGAGGGCGTGCAGGACGAGTGCAGTGTCAGTGCAAGCTCAGTGCATGCGACCGCATGGAACTCAGTCGGCCGGCCGACGCTCCATCTCGGCGAGAGCGTCCTCGATCCACGTCCGCAGGATCGCTCCTTCGTTCTCCTTTGTCATGAAGTCCTCGTGGTCCCGCACGAGACGGTCGAACCGATCCCGCGCCTCATACGCTTGGTTCCTGTGGCCTGCACCCGCGGAGGCGATCGTCGTCGCCATCGCGCGGTACGCCTGGATCATGACGTCGAGCGAGTCACGGGTGGCCTCGACGAGTTCGAGGCACTCCCCGAATTCCCCGCGTCTGACGTGAACCATCGCCCGATACATCGCCGCATATGGGGTCAAGTATGCGGACTTGGACGCGACGATGTGCTGATCCGCCTCGGCCGTGACGACGTCGAGTTCGTCGGTGGTGCCGTACATCAGCATGGCGTGCGCCTGCGTGACGAGGGCGATCGCAAGGATGTCGGATCGCCTCGATCTCCGGGCCGCCTCGACCGACTGAGCGGTCAACTCCAAGCGCTTCGAACCCGACGCATGTATGTGCCCGAGGTTGCGCAGGGTGTTCGATTCGCCCACGTGGTCGCCCCAGGCGCGATAGGTCTCGAGCACACGCTCGAAATGACGCTCCGATTCCGCCTCGTGGCCGCTCATGCCGAGGTTCACGGCGAGGTCTCGTCGAAGTTCGACCTCGAGACGTTCGTCTCCGCACCGTTTCGCTGCTTCAGTTGCCTGGGCGATCACCTCGATCATGACCGAGGGCGCGTCGACGGCCTGGCGCATCGGCCGCCAGTCGAGCGCGATCAGTGCGGCCTCACGGTCGAGGCCCAGGAGGAGCGCGATGCTGAACGTCTCGAGAACGGCCTTCCGTTCTGCGAGGAACCATCTGACGGCGTCATCGGATGATTCGAAACTCGCAACGGCCTCTGGCACAGGCGGCGGTGACTCAACCTCGACGACGGCTGGCCGGCCGAACGCCAGGTACGCGCGACGCGTCATGTGAACATAGTGGCCGACGAGTCGTCGTTGCCCCTCAACGCGTTCGTCGGTGCCCTCCGCCAACTCCCGCGCGTATGCACGGAGCAGGTCGTGAACCGCGAACTCGCCTTTCGCAACGGTGACGAACATGTTCGCGCCAACGAGTTCGCCGAGAATCGCCGACGTACGGGCCAGGTCGAAGTCCGCAATGCTCGCGAGGGCGGCACGGGGATGGGTGACACCCGGGTGCACGGATGCCAGTCTGAACAACCGGGCCGCATCGGCCGAGAGCGCGCGATACGACCATTCGAACGTCGATCTCAAGTCGATGTCCGCGTCGATCGCGAGCACGTCGAGCGCCGATGCTGTGGCCGAGAGCCCATCGGCGACATCGTGCATCGCCTCGCGAGAACCGGCCGCGGAGGCCGCGGCGAGGGCCAGCGCGAGGGGAAGGCCGGCGCAGGATGCGACGATCGAATCGATGGATGCCGGATCCGATCGCACGCGAGACTCGCCCAACCTCCTGACGAGGAGGCGCCTCGACTCCTCATCGGTCAGCCGGCGCAGCGGCACGGGGACGGCACCGTCGTGAACGACCAGGCCCGGGAGGTGCGATCGGCTCGTGATGATCACGAGGCACCCCGGAACGCCGGGCAGTAGTGATCGCGCCTGGTCGGCGTCAGCCGCATTGTCGATCACGACGATCATGCGCCGTCCGCCGATCGCCCGGCGGTACGCGTCCCGCAATGGGTCGGCGCCGCCCTGGATCCCGGCGACGGATCCGCCGAGGTCGGCCAGCAACTGTCCCAGTGCCTCCGTGTCCGACAGCGCCTCGCCTTCCGGCGCGTATCCACGCAGGTTGACGAACAGCTGGCCATCGGGGAAACGGTCGGCGACGGAGTGCGCCCACTGCACCGCGAGCGTCGTCTTGCCGATTCCGGCCATGCCGCTGATCGCGAGAATGGCGGGCTCGCCGCGCAAGGCGTTCGCGGTCGTCTCCTCGAGCAGGGTGCGGATCCCTTCCCGGTCCACGACCGCGGCGGGGGCGAGCGGGAGCTTCTGCGGAGCCTCCGCGGTGGGCGCGCCCCGCTCGTCATCGCTCAGGACCTTGTCGACCGCGGCCTGCAGCTCGGCGCCCGGCGCGATCGAGAGTTCCTCCCACAGGCGCCGCCTGGCGGCGTCGTACACCGCGATCGCATCGGCGCGACGACCGCAACGGGCCAGCAACGTCACCAATTTTGCCTGCAGGCGTTCGTCGAGAGGGGCGTCGGCCGCGACGCTCTCGATCGCGACGGCGAGTGACGAGGGATCACGCAGGTCGAGCGCGCACTCGGCCGCGTCGAGCGCGAGAGCGATCCGGTCGCGTTCGACTGCGGCGAACGACGGGCGGGCCAGCGCCTCCCAGCCGAGTCCGCTGAACGGCGTTCCGGCGGCGAGTTCGAGCGCCTCAACGTACGTGGAGGCTGCGTTCTCGACCGAAGACCGTCGCGCCTCGGACCACAGTTCCGAGACGCGGAGGAGGTCGGACTCGACGACCGCAGGATCGAGCCGGTATCCCTCCCCCGCACCGAGCACCGCCGTCCCAGTGGCTCGTGCAGGCAGCTCCGGTTCCAGCAGGCGACGCAACTCGCCAACATGTCGCTGCACTTGATTGACCGCCGTCGACGGCGGCTCATCGCCCCACAGCAAGTCGACGAGCTCTCCGATCGAGACTGTCTTGCCGCGGGCGGCGAGGAGGCTCGCCAGGATGAGCCGCTCACGAGGCGGTCGACTCATGAGATCCACATCCGGGCGGAGCAGGCGCAAGCCGCCGAAGACCGCAACGGAGACTGCGTGCTCGATGTCGCCCGAAGGAGCTGAAGAGAAGGTCAACGCACCCGCCAATCGGCCCACGGTGCGTGAGCGTCACCAGAATATCCGTCAGAACCGCGACACCGATGCCCCACACTGCTTTTGTGTCACAATCCTCGGAACGCCAGTCGTGATGAATAGTGGAGTCGTGAGCGGTCTTCCAGGGCAGGTGTCGTTCCCGCTCGGGCGTCTGCCTCGCCGGCCGCCGAGCCCACCTCTATTTCGGACATGGCGTAGGCCACAAGATCGAAGATGTTCATCGCTGTAGCGACCCATTGCGACTTCGTGCACGTCGGCACCGAAGCTGTGGTGGCGCGATAGCGGGCTGAATCGGCGGTCTGGCCGATGCCGTTGTGTCAAGGGGGCGCGGAACGAACAGCACTCGGCGTTCAATGTTGCTGTCGGGCGGCGAGGGGAAATCCGACGGCAGGCTGGCCCAAGGCTCGGGCCGCAGTCGACCCGACTGCGGGGAACCTCCCCCAGGATGAGAGTCGACGGCCAGCCTGCTCAGGGGGCTGGGCCCGGGTTTTCGTGGATCGACCGATGCCCGGGCCTGCTGGTCCCACCGTCGAATTGCCGCATTCGATCCGCGTAACGGAGCTGAGACCCGGGCTGGGCTCCGTTTCGGAGACGAAAAGGGAACACGCCGGCCCGCGCGGGATGGTTCGATTCCACGAGCGCCCGCGTTATGTGTGGCCCTGATATCCTCGGCCTCACCAACATGTGCGGCGGCGGCTCAGTTTCGGGTACTTTGCCTCCTCAAGACCGGATGTGTTGAGTCGGGCGAAGAGATCAGAGGGGGCAACCGCCTTTCGTCCCTGAAGTAACGCGAGCGCTAGAGCGTACGCCATCGATGAATCCGCGACCCTACCCGTGTAGGACATCGATGGCCGGGCCGGTGAGACCTCTTCACCTGCCCGGCGGCTCGCCCTCGAGCTACTTGACGCTCACTGTGTTCAGGAGTGGACTAGTCCACAGCCGGGGGTGCACAGGTGTCTCCGGTCGCGGGCTGACCCAGTTCGCCGGCCACCCCCACATCTTGCGGCGATCAACGACGGCGGGTCAGCCCGCGCCTGTCCCTCCCCTGCCGCGACTTGAGTCACTTTCGCTCATGCGGTAACCCGGGACGGGAGCGTTACTACCATCGGCGCGCTCACGGTTGTTCATGGCCTCTCCGTTCGCTGGAGGACCATTGTCGTCAAGGGACGTTGCTCGCGTCAGGGACTTGGAAACATCTCGCGGGCGAGGTAACCTCTGGCCCGCTGCTGGGACCTCCGTCTTCGCTTGGACAAGACCTGAGCGGCGCGGCCGGCAGTGGCGGATGCCGCAACCGACCCGATTCCGGATGCACGGCCCGCCCCTGCCACCAACCGGTCGGTCTTCTACTCGGCGAAGGTAAGCCCGGACTGGCTTCTCTGCCCTCGTCGCGGGAGGAACACCCCTGGACAGGCCAGAATCTACCTAGTGCAGTTCACGTTCGCGTTCGCGTTCCACCAAGGCGATCAAGCTGGCAAGGTCGGAGGCGAGTACCCTGTCCAATCCTGCCATGCTCGAGGCAAGCTCTTCCGCCCGCGGTCCGTCGATCTGAGCATGCAGCTCCAATCGGCTGCCCGTGTCTTCACCGTGGGCCTCGTGGCGGACCGTCAAGGTGCCTCCATCGAGGAAGACCGTGTCTTGAAAGGCGAGACCGGGCACGATATCGCTGACCATCATCGGAGTCTCCTCGCCGTCGCGAGTCTTCATTACGCCGTGGACACCGATGCGAAGAGGCTCTTCGAGTCGGATGTACTCCATGCCGGGTGCCCACTCCGGATGCGTCGCCACGTCGCACCAGCGGGCGTGAAAGTACTCGGGAGCAACCCATGATCTTGCGGTGATCACCGGGAATGTCATCATTTCGTGGATCATACCGAACCAGGCGAGCGTGGCGCGGTGTCATCTGGCCGGGACATGCTCGATCCCTTCTCGTCCTGGCCCCGACGAATCTTGCGATTGATCAGGAGTTCCGGGTGGATTAGAAGGGACTCGAACCCTTGACTCTTGATAGCGCGGCACCGTGGTCAGTACACACAAGTGTGACTTGTGGATGCCAATAGTTCTAAGGGATGACGACCTGATCGCGACGAGCGGTCATGTCCGTTGAATGCCGCTCCCTGCGGCTGGTGTGGATGAAGAGAGCCGCAACCGCATCACCCATCTGACTGCTCGGGTCGCGGTCTCGACAGGCCACGCCGCCGGCAAAGCTGGCTTCGCCGCGGCCACGTTGTGGAGCCTCCAACGAGTCGTCCGTCAGCACTACGTGACCTTTGACAGCTTCGGTCCGCTCGAGGTTGTCGAGACGCCACAGCAGCTTTCCGACCATCGCCGGCGCCTGAAGCGCGGCCCGACCTGGGAGATCCGCACGCTCGCGGAGGAACGGTGATTCAGGCCCAGCTTCGGCGAGCGAGTGGTGATACACCCTCCTAAGCATCGATGAACTTCGAATTGACTGCGCCCAGTCCATCGACGTTTGTCAATATTCATCTAGGATAGTCACATGTCCACCACGCTGCTGCCCGTAGTTCAGCCCGATGCCGCCTTCTGCTGCACCCCGCTGACCAGCGAAGCCATCGACGCTGAGCGGGCGGTAGGCCTCGCGAACAAGCTGAAGGCCCTGGCGGACCCGACACGGCTTCGACTGGTGTCCATCGTCGCCGCGTCCGAAGGAGCCGAGGCGTGCGTCTGCGACCTCATCGAGCCCGTCAGCCTGAGCCAGCCCACCGTGTCGCATCACCTGAAGATCCTGATGGATGCCGGCTTCCTGTCACGGAGCAAGCGCGGCACGTGGGCGTACTACAAGCTGATCCCCGGCGCCCTCGGGGAGCTCTCGCAGCTGCTCGACGTCACCGCATCCCGCTGACCCAGTAGCCCGACGCCGCCGTGTCGAGGTATCCGCTCGGAGTGCGCCTCGCCGCACTCTCCATCGGCCAGGTCATCAGCTGGGGCATCCTCTACTACGCCCTGATCGTCGCTGCACCCGCTATCGCCGATGCGACCGGCTGGGGAGTCGCGACGATCATGATCTGCTTCTCGGGCGGGCTCATCGTCTCGGCAATGGCCGGCATCCTGGTCGGCCGGTGGCTCGACGGTCGGGGGCCCCGACTGATCATGACCCTCGGCGCCATCGCCGGAACCCTTGGCTTGGCGATCGTCAGCGCCGCGCCCAACCTCCTCGTGTTCACGCTCGGCTGGGTCGTCTGCGGCCTCGCCCAGGCTGGAGTGCTCTACCAGGCGGCATTCACCGTTATCGCGCGCCGCCACGGCGACGCTCGCCGTGGCGCGATGACCATCCTCACGCTCGCGGGCGGCCTGGCCTCAACGTTCTTCGCGCCAGCAGTAGCAGGGCTTCTCAGCATCCTTGACTGGCGGGCGACCTTCCTCGTTCTTGCATTCGCATTGCTCGTCCTGACCGTGCCAGTGCACTGGGTCTTTCTCGAACGCACATGGGCACCGCTTCCACCCGCCCACGAGGGAGAGGCGGTCCATAACGTGAGCACGGTCATTCGTACTCGCCAGTTCTGGATGCTCGAGGCCTCGATGATCGCTCTCGCCGCTGCACTGTTCGGCGTCACCCTCGCGATCATCCCGCTCTACATGGAGAAGGGGCTGACCTACGAGCTAGCGGCCTGGTCGCTCGGCCTGCTCGGCGCTGGCCAAGTCATCGGCCGCCTGCTCTATCTCGTCATCCCGCACGACACCGCGCCATGGCGACCCCTCGCCCTCACCTCGGCGCTCGCGGCCCTTGTGCTCGCGCTCATGGGATTCGTGCCCGGGCCGCCCTGGCTGCTCATCGTCATCGGAGTGATCGCCGGCGCCGTTCGTGGAGCGCAAACACTTGTGCAAGGTTCAGCCGTCGCCGATCGCTGGGGCACGCGCAACTACGGATCGATCAACGGCGTCTTCGCTGCGCCGATCACCGCGATCACGGCGCTGGGGCCAGCCTTGGGCCCTGTGATCGCGATGGCCGTAGGCGGATACTCCACGATGGCCATCGTCCTCGCCGCACTCGCGGGTGTCGCCGTGTTCACAGCCCGACTCTCCTGACCCACTCCCCTGTGCCCTCGACACGTCTCGAGCTCGATGGGGTGACACCTCGAGCACGCCCCGTGTTCCGTCTCATTCGGAGCGCACCATCGGCCACGCCCACCACTTCGAGCGCGCGCGCTGCTACCTGGCGCAAGTCGTGCTCGTTGAGCAAACTGAGCGTCTGCCGACCCGCGACCTCTTCGGCCCCGATTCGAACTGAAAAAGCTTCCGCACCGAGTTGGCCCAGCCCCCGCGGACGTCGCGCCCGGTTCTCGAGGACAGCTTCCGCATCCAGGCGGGCTCTTTCGGAACCGCTCGAGCGCTGCATTGCAGAGCGAGCGTCGATGATCGAAAGATCGTCGGCGAACCGGGATGCATGCCCAGAAAACGAAGAAACCCCCGATGAATCTTGCGATTCATCAGGGGTTCTTGGTGGATCTGAGGGGACTCGAACCCCTGACCCCCTGCATGCCATGCAGGTGCGCTACCAGCTGCGCCACAGACCCATTTCGTTGGTTTCTCGCTCTCGCGGCCCAACGATTCGAGCTTACACCAGCCTCTTGCCCGAAACGAAATCGAGCGAGCCTCAGCCGATGAGGGCCCTCCTGATCAGGGATTTGCCGCCAGGATCGGCTCGACCGGCAGCGCCGGGCAGTCGTTCCAGAGGCGCTCGAGCCCGTAGTACATGCGCTCCTCTTGGTGGAAGACGTGCACGACGAGGTCGCCGAAGTCGAGCAGCACCCAACGGCCGCCCGCGTGACCCTCACGGCGTCCGGCACGGCCGAGCACCTCTTCGATGCCATCGGCGATGGCGACGACGTTGCGCTCGGAGGTACCCGTGACGAGCAGGAACACGTCGGCGAACGGGAGCGGCCGCGAGACATCCAGCGCGACCAGATCTTCGCCGCCCTTCGCGTCGGCCGCGCGAACCGCGCGTGCGAGGGAGTCGAGGGCCTGGGTGGATGCGGTCATACGCTCATTTCCGGTGTGCGAGTGGTGGTGCGAGCCGGTCAGAACAGTCCGGTCATCGCCCCGATGACGAGGGTGCCGACGACGCCGAGCGCGAGCACGCCGGCGGTCACGGCGAGAACGAGGGGCACGTTCATGCCCTCTTTCTTCGGCGGGGAGATCATGGTGCGCGCGGCGCCCTGCGTGCTGATCGCACGGGTCGCCGCGACGGGCGCAACGCCGGTGCCGACGTCTTCGACCTGGTGCTCGAACAGTCGGTCGACGTCGGACGAGTCGACCTGGCTCGGGTGCACGCCGGTCGCGCCGTAGCTGCGGGGCAGGTCGATCGAACCGGTCGCGAGCACCTCGCCCGGCTGCGCGAGCTGGTTGGCGAACGCGCCCTGGTCGGGCAGCGACGGGAGGATCAGGGCGTTCGTCGTCGTCGGCACGCCGTGGCTCAGCGCACCACGCGAAAGCATCTGGTCGAACGGCTCGGCGCGGCCCTCGGCTTCGGGGACGTTGAGCTGCGACGTCCAGTGGCCGGGCGAGCCCGCGCTGACGCCGGGAAGGTTGGGCACGCTCGCATCGAAGCCCGGGCTCACGGGCTGCGGCGTCGCCAGCGAGGCGGGCATCGGCTGCGGCGGTCGCTGCGGCTGCACGGGAGCCTGCGCCCCGGGCATCGCGGGAGCGACGGGGAGCGACGGCGCGGCGTCGGCCGGGGCGACCGGCTCGTCGTCGAACTCGTCGTCGAAGTCGTCGAGGGCGACCCCGTCGAGCATCGCCCGGAGTTCACGCCGCGTCAGCGTGCGCTCGGGCGCGGAGGGCATGGCCGGCGCGGCCGCGGGAGCCGACGGCGCCTGCGCAGCCGCGGGCATCGACGGTGCGACCGCGGGCTGCGGCGGGACCGCTGACGTCGGCGGCGCGGTGGGTCGCGGAGCGAAGGGGTTCTGGGGTGCCTGCGGCGGAACCGCCGTCACCGGCGCCGCCTGCTCGAACCCGCCGGCGGGGCGGGGCGAGGCGTAGCCCTGGCCGGGCGCCTGGTAGGCCCCGGGCGCGGTCTGCTGCTGAGGTGCGACCGCCGGCGTGGGAGCCGGCATCGCCGGAGCGGCGACGGGCTGCGGAGCCGGAGGCTGGGGCGCGTACTGCTGCGGCGCAGCGGGAGCCTGAGCCGGAGGTGCCGAATACACGGGCGCAGCCGGAGGAGCGGCCTGTTCCGGGGTCGCCGCACCGGCCTGCTGCTCTCGCAGGCGTTCGAGTTCACGCAGCTCGCGGCGCGTGAGCTGCGGTTCGTTGGACGACGTCATTCGACACTCCGGTAGAGATGGTGCTTGGAGATGTACTGGACGACCCCATCGGGCACCAAGTACCAAACCGGGAAACCCCGGCGCACCCTGCTCCGACAATCGGTCGACGAGATCGCAAGTGCCGGAACTTCAAGCAAGCTTACGTCCTGCTCGGGCAAACCAGTAACGCTCAGCACATGTCCCGGACGACTCACAGCAACGAAGTGCGCGAGCTCCCAGAGCTCGTCGACGTCCTTCCACGAGAGGATCTGCGCGATCGCGTCGGCCCCGGTGATGAAGAACAGGTCGGCATCGGGACGATCGCGGCGGATGTCGCGCAGCGTGTCGATCGTGAAGGTCGCCTTCGGCCGGTCGATGTCGACGCGACTCACCGTGAACCGCGGGTTCGATGCCGTCGCGATGACCGTCATCAGGTAGCGGTGCTCTGCCGTCGTGACGACCGTCTTGTAGCTCGGCTGCCCGGTCGGCACGAAGACGACCTCATCGAGGTCGAGCGACTGCGCGACCTCGCTCGCGGCCACGAGGTGGCCGTGATGGATGGGATCGAACGTGCCGCCCATGACCCCGATGCGGGGCCGACGGCCCGAGTCGGTCACGCGGCGACCGCTCGCCTCAGTGGCCGTGCCCGTCTCCGGAGTGGCGGGCGGCGTAGGCCTCGGCCTTCGCGCGGTGACGGTTGGCGACGTCGCGGTACGACGCGGTGACGATGCCGAGCACGGCGAAGATGATCAACGCGATGAGCCCGTACATCCAGGCTTCCATCGGCAGCTCCCGTGCGTGCACCGTCTCGGTGTACAGCGTGCCGGTCAACGCTGCGGTGGTGAGGCTCATTCGGCCGTTCCTTTCGAATCCTGCTGGTAACGCTCCCGACAGTCTAGCGAGAACGGTGGTCGGGCCGGGCTCAGGCGCGCACGTGGCCCGCGCCGCGCACGATCCACTTGGTGCTCGTGAGCTGCGGCAGGCCCATGGGCCCCCGCGCGTGCAGCTTCTGCGTCGAGATCCCGACCTCGGCGCCGAAGCCGAACTCCGAGCCGTCGGTGAAGCGCGTCGAGGCGTTCACCATGACGGCGGCGGCATCGACCTCGTTGAGGAATCGCTCGGCGTTGGCGAGGTCGTTCGTGACGATCGCCTCGGTGTGCTTGGTGGAGTATCGGCGGATGTGATCGAGCGCGTCGTCGAGCGAGTCGACGACGCCGACCGAGAGGTCGAGGCTCATGTGCTCGGTCGCCCAGTCCTCCTCGGTCACCGGCACGGCGTCGGGCCGAAGCGCGCGCACCCGCTCGTCGGCGTGCACGGTCACCCCGGATGCCTCGAGGCGGTCGAGCACCGCGGGCAGCAGCCGCTCGGCCGCGGCGCGGTGCACGAGCAGCGTCTCGAGCGCGTTGCAGACGCTCGGCCGCTGCACCTTCGCGTTGTGCACGAGCTCGACCGCCCACTGCTCGGGGGCGCTCTCGTCGAGGAACATGTGCACGACCCCGGCTCCCGTCTCGATGACGGGCACGCGGGCCTCGTCGACGACGGCGCGGATGAGGCCGGCGCTGCCCCGCGGGATCAGCACGTCGACGTACTCGCGCGCCTGCATGAGGTGGCGGGCGCCGGCGCGGCCGAAGTCGTCGACGGTCTGCACCGCATCACCGGGGAGGCCGGCGAGGTCGAGGGCGTCGCGCAGCACCTCGACCAGCACCCGGTTGGTCTGCTCGGCGGCGCTGCCGCCGCGGAGCACGACGGCGTTGCCGCTCTTCAGCGCGAGCACCGCGATGTCGATCGTGACATTCGGGCGCGCCTCGTAGATCGCGCCGACGACGCCGAGGGGCACCCGCACCTGGTCGATGCGCACGCCGCTCGGCAGCGAGCGGCCGCTCACGGTCTCGCCGATCGGGTCGGTGAGGCCGATCACCTCGAGCACGGCGTCGGCGAGCGACTCGACGCGGCGCACGTCGAGGGTCAGCCGATCGAGCAGCCCGTCCGAGAGGCCGTTGGTGCGACCCGCCTCGAGGTCGAGCGCGTTCGCCGCGACGACCTGGTCGGCGCGCGCCCGCAGGAGCGTCGAGACCTGCTCGAGCGCGGCATCCTTCTCGGCGGTCGAGGCGCGCGCGAGCAGGTGCGAGGCCGCCTTCGCGGCGGCGAAGCGCTCGTCGAGCACGGCGAGGTCGAGGTCGGGATGCTCCATGGCACCAGCCTAGGCGAGCGACCGCACGCCCCTCGCCGTATTACGTCAGGGCGCCGGGTCGAACCAGGTGCCGATCTCGGCACCGGCGAGGGCGTCGGCGACGAGCGGCGTCGCCGTGATGAGCACGGCGGCTCCGGCATCCGCGGCGATCCGGGCGGCCGAGACCTTGGTCTCAGCTCCCCCGGTGCCGACCCCGGCGCGACCGACCGAGCCGATCTCGACGCCCGCGAGCTCGTCGCCGTGCGGCACGTGGGCGATCCGTTCGGCACCCTCGAGGTGCGGCGGCTTCGTGTACAGCGCGTCGACGTCGGAGAGGAGGACGAGCAGCTCGGCCCCGATGAGCTCCGCGACGAGCGCCGCGAGGCGGTCGTTGTCGCCGAAGCGGATCTCGTGGGTCGCGACGGTGTCGTTCTCGTTCACGATCGGCAGGATACGCAGTGCGAGCAGGCGGTCCATCGCGCGCTGCGCGTTGTGGCGCGGGGTCTCGTTCTCGAGATCGCTCGCCGTGAGGAGCACCTGGCCGGCGATGATGTCGAAGCGGTCGAGCGCGTCCTGATAGCGCACGACGAGCAGGTTCTGCCCGACCGAGGCGGCCGCCTGCTGGGTGGCGAGGTCGGTGGGGCGCGAGTCGAGGCGCAGGTAGGGCATGCCGGTCGCGATCGCGCCGGAAGACACGAGCACGACCTCGGTGCCGCGGGCGTGCGCCGCGGCCAGCGCCTCGACGAGGGGCGCGATCTGGCCGGCGTTCTCACCGCTGATCGACGACGAGCCGACCTTCACGACGATGCGCCGCGCCGTGGCGATGTCGGCGCGCGACCGGACGGTCACCGCTCGCCCTCGTCCGAGCCCGCCTCCGAGTCGGTCTCGACGGCGTCGCCGTCGGCCCAGAGGCCTGCCTCGCGCTCGCGCTCGAGCTCGGCGCGGGCCTCGGCCTTCGCGTCCATGCGCTCGTGGTAGCCGCTCTTGCGCTCCGCGCGGGTCGCGCGACGGTTGTCGTCGAGGCGGGCGTCGGCGCCACGGGGCGCGGTGATGAGCTCGGCCGTCGAGGTGAGCGTCGGCTCCCAGTCGAAGACGACGCCCTGGCCCTTGCCGATGACCACGGTCGAACCGGCGACGGCGCCGGCACGCACGAGCTCGTCCTCGACGCCGAGCTTCGCGAGCCGGTCGGCGAGGAAGCCGACGGCCTCGTCGTTCGCGAAGTCGGTCTGCTGCACCCAGCGCTCGGGCTTCTTGCCGAGCACCCGGTAGAGCGTGCCGTAGCTGCCGCCCTCGGCGCGAACGACGAACTCCACCTCGTCGACGGCCCTGGGTCGGATGACGATGCGCTCGGGCACGGGCTCAGCCGCGGCCGCGACGCGGGCGTCGTCGACGAGCTCGCCGAGGGCGAAGCCGAGCTGACGCAAGCCCTCGTGGCTCACCGTCGAGATCTCGAACACGCGGTAGCCGCGAGCTTCGAGGTCGGGCCGCACGAACTCGGCGAGCTCGCGGGCCTCGGGCACGTCGACCTTGTTCAAGGCGACGATCTGCGGGCGCTCGAGCAGCGGCGTCTGGCCCTCGGGCACCGGATAGGCGCCGAGCTCGGCGAGGATGACGTCGAGGTCGCTGATCGGGTCACGGCCGGGCTCGAGGGTCGCGCAATCGAGGACGTGCAGCAGCGCCGAGCAGCGCTCGACGTGGCGGAGGAACTCGAGGCCGAGCCCCTTGCCCTCGCTCGCACCCTCGATGAGACCGGGCACGTCCGCGACGGTGTAGCGGTGGTCGCCGGCCTGCACGACACCGAGGTTCGGGTGGAGCGTCGTGAACGGGTAGTCGGCGATCTTGGGGCGCGCCGCCGAGAGCGCGGCGATGAGGCTCGACTTGCCCGCGCTCGGGTAGCCGACGAGTGCGACGTCGGCGATGCTCTTCAGCTCGAGCCTGATCTCCCGCTCGTCGCCGTCGGTGCCGAGCAGCGCGAACCCGGGTGCCTTGCGCTTCGTGGTCGCGAGGGAGGCGTTGCCGAGACCGCCGAGACCGCCGGAGGCCGCGACGTAGCGGAGGCCCGGCTCGGCGAGGTCGGCGAGTTCGTTGCCGTCCTCGTCCTTCACGACGGTGCCGACCGGCACCGGGAGTTCGAGCGACTCGCCGACGGCGCCCGAGCGGTTGTCGCCCTGGCCGGGCTGCCCGTTCGCCGAGGAGCGGTGCGGCCGGCCGTGGTACGCGAGGAGGGTGGTGACCTGCGGGTCGGCGACGAGCACGATGTCGCCACCGTGGCCGCCGTTGCCGCCGTCGGGGCCCGCGAGGGGCTTGAACTTCTCACGGCGCACCGAGACGCAACCGTTCCCGCCGTGCCCGGCGCGCAGGAACAGCGTCACCTCGTCGACGAAGCTGACCATTCCGTACCCCTCCCAAGCGATGAAACACGTGAGGGCGAGCCGAAGCCCGCCCTCACGATGACCGTCGGTCGATTATTCGCCGACCGCCACGATGTTGACGACCTTGCGGCCGCCCTTGTTGCCGAACTGCACTGCACCGGCCTCGAGCGCGAAGAGGGTGTCGTCGCCACCGCGACCGACGCCCGCACCCGGGTGGAAGTGGGTGCCGCGCTGGCGGACGAGGATCTCGCCGGCGCTGACGACCTGGCCGCCGAAGCGCTTCACGCCGAGGCGCTGCGCGTTCGAGTCACGACCGTTGCGAGTGGAGCTCGCTCCCTTTTTGTGTGCCATGTCTGATTCTCCTTCGAGGCGCCGCGGGCTACTTGATGCCGGTGATCTTGACGCGCGTGAGCTCCTGACGGTGGCCCTGGCGCTTCTTGTAGCCGGTCTTGTTCTTGAACTTCTGGATCACGATCTTGGGGCCGCGGAGGTCGTTGAGAACCTCGGCCGTGACCGTGACCTTTGCGAGCGACTTGGCGTCGGAGGTGATCTTCTCACCGTCGACGAGGAGCACCGGGATGAGCTGGACGTTGCCGTCCTTGTCAGCCTGGATCCGGTCCATCGTCACGATGGTGCCGACTTCGACCTTCTCCTGCCGACCGCCGGCGCGCACTACTGCGTAAACCACTACTCGTACCTATCTCTGGGGAACCCTGGGGTTCCGACTGTCTGATGGGATTGTCACTGTGCGGTCGCCCCAGCGGGAAGAAGGGTGGTGACTGCCAGAAAACGATGTGCAGAACGAACTGCAAGTTGGCGCTCACCGTGATAAGCGGCGGCACCAACGAACGAGTTTACCGGATGAGTGGAAGGCGGTCAAACGAGCGCGCCCGGCGCGTCGCCGCGCTCCCCCCGCGTACGATCCCGGTATGACCGCACTCATCGACTCGCCGCGACGGTACGGCCGTTGAACCCGGAGCGGAGGCACCCGTGATCCTCATCGACACGCCGCTCTGGCCGAAGCACGGCACGGTGTGGGCGCACCTCGTGAGCGACGCCTCGATCGACGAGCTGCACGCCTTCGCGCGCCGAGCAGAGCTGCCGCCGCGATCGTTCGACCTCGACCACTACGACGTGCCCGTCGAGCGGTACGACGACCTGATCGCGGCCGGCGCGCATCCGGTCGAGCCGCGCGAACTGGTCGTGCGGCTCGCAAGGAGCGGCCTGCGGGTCACGCCGCGCGAGCGGCGCGCCCGCAGGCGCGACGACTCACTCTGAGCGGTCGGATGCCTCGTCGCCCGCCGCGCCGTCGGCACGGGTGATGATCGGCATGGCGCCGCCGGCGCTCAGCGAGGCGGTCGAGACCCGACGGCTGCGGGCCCGGCCCTCACCGGCCTTCTTGGGGGCCGGCAGCGCATCGAGCACCGAGTCGAGCAGCACTTCGGCCTCGGCGGCCTGCACGGGGCGCTTGCGCTCGACGGCCGGTGCCGGCAGCTCGAGGATCGGCGTGGACTCGGCCGCAGGCACGGCCTTCGCCGCGACGACAGGCTCGGGCTCGGGCGTCGCGACGGGTGCCGCCCCACGCTCGTCGGGTGTGGGGCTCGCCTCGGGCGTGCCCTGCTCCTGCGAGACGCGACGGTGCCGGCCGCGGCGGCGGCCGCTCGTCGGCGCCTCGGCCACGGGAGCGGCCTCGGCGGGAGCGGCTTCGGGGCGCCCCTCGTCGGCCTTCGCCTCGGTGTGCGGGATCGTCGAGGCGGCGATCTGCGCCAGGGCGTGCTTCACGTCCTCGGTGATCGCGTGGGTGCCGGTGTGCGGGGCGCTCGCGGCCTGAGGCTGCTGCGCGGGCTGCTGCTGGCCGCCGCCGTTGCCGCCGCCGCGGTTGCGACGACGCTCGGGCTGCTGCTGCGGGGCGCGGTGCTTCATCACCGGTTCGTGGTGCACGATGATGCCGCGACCGGCGCACACCTCGCAGGGCTCGCTGAACGACTCGAGGAGCCCGAGGCCGAGCTTCTTGCGGGTCATCTGCACGAGGCCGAGGGAGGTGACCTCGGCGACCTGGTGCTTGGTGCGGTCTCGCGACAGGCACTCGACGAGCCGGCGCAGCACGAGGTCGCGGTTCGACTCGAGCACCATGTCGATGAAGTCGACGACGATGATGCCGCCGATGTCGCGCAGCCGCAGCTGACGCACGATCTCTTCGGCCGCCTCGAGGTTGTTCTTGGTGACGGTCTCTTCGAGGTTGCCGCCCGAGCCGACGAACTTGCCCGTGTTGACGTCGACGACCGTCATCGCCTCGGTGCGGTCGATGACGAGCGAGCCGCCCGAGGGCAGCCACACCTTGCGGTCGAGCGCCTTCTCGATCTGCTCCGAGATGCGGAACTCGTCGAAGGAGTCGCGCTCACCGGCGTACGCCTCGACGCGCTCGAGCAGGTCGGGTGCGACGGCGCGGAGGTAGCGCTCGATGGTCTGGCGCGCCTCGTCGCCCTCGATGATCATCTTCTGGAAGTCCTCGTTGAAGACGTCGCGGACGATCTTGATGAGCAGGTCGGGCTCGGAGTGCAGGAGCGCGGGGGCCTGGACCTTCTCGAGCGTCTTCGAGATGTCGGCCCACTGCGCGATGAGGCGGTTGACGTCGAGGGTCAGCTGCTCCTCGGTCGCACCCTCGGCGGCGGTGCGCACGATGACGCCCTGGTTCTCGGGCAGCACCTCTTTGAGGATCTTCTTGAGGCGCGCGCGCTCGGTGTCGGGGAGCTTCCGGCTGATGCCGTTCATCGAGCCGTTCGGCACGTACACGAGGTAGCGGCCGGGCAGCGAGATCTGGCTGGTCAGGCGGGCGCCCTTGTGGCCCACCGGGTCCTTCGTGACCTGCACGAGCACGCGGTCGCCGGGCTTCAGCGCGAGCTCGATGCGACGCGGCTGGTTCTTCTCGCCGTTCTCGGCGGCGGCGTCCCAGTCGACCTCGCCCGAGTAGAGCACGGCGTTGCGGCCGCGACCGATGTCGACGAACGCGGCCTCCATCGAAGGCAGCACGTTCTGCACGCGACCGAGGTAGACGTTGCCGATGAGCGAGGCGTCCTGATTGCGCGCCACGTAGTGTTCGACGAGCACGCCGTCCTCGAGCACGCCGATCTGGATCCGGCCGCCCTTCTCGCGGACGACCATCGAACGGTCGACCGACTCGCGACGGGCGAGGAACTCGGCCTCCGTGATGACCGCGCGGCGCCGGCCGGCGTCGCGGCCGTCGCGACGGCGCTGCTTCTTCGCCTCGAGCCGGGTCGAGCCCTTGACCTTCTGCGGCTCGGTGATGAGCTCGACCTCGCGGGGCTTGCGCACCTTCACGACGTTGTTGGCGGGCTCGTCGCCCGACGAGCGGCCCTCCTCGCCGGAACGGCGGCGGGTGCGGCGGCGCA
Source organism: Agromyces sp. NPDC058126 (assembly GCF_042884595.1). NCBI lineage: Bacteria > Bacillati > Actinomycetota > Actinomycetes > Micrococcales > Microbacteriaceae > Agromyces > Agromyces sp. NPDC058126. The sequence goes on from NZ_JBHVTS010000003.1 coordinate 407,333, forward strand.
CGCTCGACGCCTCGTCGGCCGGTCGCTCTTCGCGCTCGGGGCGGTCGTCGCGCTCGGGCACGACGAACACCGGCGGCGCGTGGAAGATGAGCGAGGTCGTGGTCAGCGCCGCCGGGATCGGCGACACCGCGGGCTCGCTCGGCGCCTCGGCCTCAGCGGCGGTCTCCTCGGGGGTGTCGGGAGCGACAACCGGCTCCGCGGCCTCGACGGATGCCGCCGCCTGGACCTGCGCAGCCGCGTCATCGGCCGGGGCCGCGTCGGCCGCGGGCTCGGCGAGTTCGGGCTCGACGACCGGCGTCACCGCGTCGGCCGCGGGCTGAGCGGCCTTGCCGCGGCCCCTCCGGGAGCCGAACAGGCCACCGCGTCGCTTCGCGCCACCCCTCGAATCGGGTTCGTTCGTGTTCTTCTCGTTGCCTTCCACCATCTCTGGTGCACTCCTACGCCGGTCCCGACGGCCGCGCCGTCGTTCCGTTACTCATCTGGAGCGGTTCCACCGTGTGCGGAACCGCCGAACCTTCACTACTGCGATCGGCGGGTGCCTGGATCGCCACGTCTTGCGGGTGTCTCCCGCCCACTCGGATGCGTCGCATCCTCAAAGCCTTCGTTGGCGCCGTGCCGGGCGCGGCCCGGACGACTCCCTCGATTATCGCATGGTCTCACAGCGCCGTGGGGAACCGGCATGCCATAATCCGAGCATGCCCGACTCCCCTCGCGGATCCCGACCTGTCGCGTCGGCGATCTTCCTCATCATCGCGGGGGCGCTCGGCCTCCTCGCCGCGTTCGAACTCTCGGTCGAGAAGGTCCTCACGCTGATGGACCCGACCCATGTGCCGAACTGCAACGTGGGCGTGCTCGTCGGCTGCAGCACGAACCTGGCATCGTGGCAGGGCGCCGTGTTCGGGTTCCCGAACCCGTTCATCGGCCTCATGGCATGGCCCGTCGTGATCACGATCGGCGTGGCGATCCTCGCCGGCGCGACGTTCTCGCGATGGTTCTGGGCGGCCTTCAACGTCGGCGTCGCGGGCGCGCTCGTGTTCGTCGGCTGGCTCATCTACCAGAGCATCTACGTGCTCGACGTGCTCTGCCCCTGGTGCATGCTCACCTGGGCGGTCACGATCCCGACGTTCTGGGTCGTGACGCTCCACAACCTCCGTGCGGGCAATATTCCGGCCTCGGCACGCGTCCGTCGCCTGGCGGCCGCCTGGTTCACGTGGATCCCGCTCATCACGATCGTCTGCTACGCGATCGTCATCCTCCTGGCGCAGCTGCAGATGAACGCCATCCCCCGCGTCATGGTCGACCTGCAGGGCCTCTTCGGCTGACGCCCGAACGACGACGCCCCGGTCCGAGATCTCGGACCGGGGCGTCGTTCTTTCGAACGGCTCAGGCGAACCAGAGCGCGAGCTCGCGCTCGGCCGACTCGACCGAGTCGGAGCCGTGCACCAGGTTCTGCTGCACCTTGAGGCCCCAGTCGCGACCGAAGTCGCCGCGGATGGTGCCTGGGGCGGCGGTCGTCGGGTCGGTCGTGCCGGCGAGCACGCGGAACCCCTCGATCACGCGGTTGCCGGCGACGCGCATGGCGACGACGGGGCCCGACTGCATGAACTCGACGAGGGGCTCGTAGAACGGCTTGCCCTCGTGCTCGGCGTAGTGCTTCGCGAGGAGCTCGCGGTCGGCCTGCAGGAGGCGGATGTCGACGAGCGAGTACCCCTTCGCCTCGATGCGGCGGAGGATCTCGCCGGTGAGGTTGCGGGCGACCCCGTCGGGCTTCACGATCACGAGGGTCTCTTCGATCGCAGTGGTCATTGCTGTTCCTTTCCTGGCGCGACGACCGCCGCGCGCTCTCGGTCGATTCGGCTGCCGACGACCATGCAGTACCACCACATGCCGCCGAAGAGGGCCCCGACGACGAACATCGCCGGGTTGAGGAAGCCGGACGCGACGATCAGCACCTGCAGCGTCCACCCGAGCACATAGGCCCACTCGAACCGCAGGAGTCCCATCGTCGCGATCAGGCCGAGGATGATGACGCCGCCCGCGGCGAGAGCGACCCACGACGGCAGCGCCTGATCGGCACCGCCCTGCGCGAGCCCCCAGATCACGAGCGCGGCGAGGAAGACGACGATCGTCTCGAAGGCGAGCACGATCGAGGCGAGACTCCGCCTGATCGAGCGCGGCGCGGCCGGCGCGGTCGCGGCGGTCCCGTCGACGGAGGACTCGCCCGAGCCGTCCACCGGGTCTCCGTCGTGCGTCGCGTCGCTCATGCCATGCCCCACTCGCGGTCGTCGGCGATCGCCATGGCCTCGCCGACGAGGACGATCGACCCGGTCACGAGCACGGCGCGCTTCGGTGCCTCGGCGGCCCAGGTGCGCGCCTCCTCGAGGGCGTCGTCGAGCCGCTCGACGACGAGGGTGCGCTTCATGCCGACGCGTTCGGTGACGATCGCCTCGAGTGCGGCGGCAGGCAGCGCGCGCTCCGTGTCGGGGGCGGTGACGAGCATCGGGCCGTCGAGCTCGGCGAGCGTGTCGACGATGCCCGCGGCGTCCTTGTCGTCGACGACGCCGACGACGATCGCGAACTCGTCGAAGTCGAAGAACTCGTCGAGCGCCGTCACGAGCGCACGGGCGCCGTGCGGGTTGTGCGCCGCGTCGACGAGGATCGTCGGCTCGATGCCGATGAGCTGGAGTCGGCCGGGCGACGTCGCCTCGGCGAGCCCCCGCTCGACGACCTCGTCGGCCAGTCGCACCGAGCCGCCGCCGATGAAGGCCTCGACGGCCGCGATCGCGACGGCCGCGTTCTCGGCCTGATGCGCCCCGAACAACGGGAGGAACAGCTCGCGGTACTCCCCCGCGAGCCCGCGGATCGACACGAGCTGCCCGCCGACGGCGACGGTGCGGCTGATGACCGCGAACGCGTCGTCCTCGACCGCGAGGGTCGACTCGGTGAGCAGCGTGGCCTCCTCGAGCACCGCGAGTGCGGCGTCGGGCTGGCGCGCGGTGACGACCGCCGCGGCCGGCTTGATGATGCCCGACTTGGTGCGGGCGATCGCCTCGACGGTCGAACCGAGCCGGGCCTGGTGGTCGAGCGCGATCGGCGTGAACACGGCGACCTGTCCGTCGGCGACGTTGGTCGAGTCCCACTCGCCGCCCATGCCCACCTCGAGCACGACGACGTCGACGGGGGCGTCGGCGAAGCACGCGAACGCGAGCACCGTGAGCACCTCGAAGAAGGTGAGCGGCGATTCGCCGGCCTGTTCGAGTTCGGCGTCGACGATCTGGACGAACGGGAGGATCTCCTCCCAGTTGCGGGCGACCGCCTCGTCGGAGACCGACTCGCCGTCGATCCGGATGCGCTCGGTGAACCGCACGAGGTGCGGGCTCGTGAGCAGTCCCGTGCGCAGGCCGGAGGCACGCAGCAGGCTCTCGATCATGCGGCTCGTCGAGGTCTTGCCGTTCGTGCCCGTCAGGTGGATCACGGGGGCGGCGCGGTGCGGGTCCCCGAGGAGTTCCACGGCGCGCCGGGTCGGCTCGAGACGCGGGCGCGGGGCGCCCTCGCCGACCCGTGCGACGAGCGCGGCGTAGACGGCGTCGGCCGCGTCGGCGGCCTCGGTGGCGTCGTGGTCGTGGGCGTCGCTCATGCGCGCTCCAATCCGATGAGGAGTCGTGAATCGTCGCCGACGGGCTTCGCCTCGTCGGACTCTGCGGCCGCCGCCGAGGCGACGACCTCGAGCGAGGTCGCGAGCGTCTCGCCGGCGATGAGCGCCCGGTGCGTCTCGGCCGCGGCCGCGCCGGCTGCGTCGAGCGCGAGGCTGAGCGAGATGCGGTCGCCGACCTCGAGGCCGGCGGCCTTGCGCGCCTCCTGCACGGCGCGCACGACGTCGCGCGCGAGGCCCTCGGCCTCGAGCTCGGGGGTCGTCGCGGTGTCGAGCAGCACGAAGCCGCCGTCGGCGAGCAGGGCGAGGGCGTTCTCACCGTCGCCCGATCCGCCGGCCTCGAGCACGAGCTCGTACTCGCCCGCCTCGAGGGCGATGCCGCCCGCGACGACCGCGTCGCCGGTCACCGACCAGTCGCCGCTGCGCGCCGCCTGGATCGCCTGCTGCACCTGCTTGCCGAGGCGCGGGCCGGCGGCCCGCGCGTTGACGGTGAGTCGCTTGGTCACGCCGTAGCGCTCGGCGCTGTGCTCGTCGAGTTCGACGAGGTCGACGGACTTGACGTTGAGCTCGTCGCGGAGGATCGCCTCGAACGGGGCGAGCGCCGAGGCATCCGCGCTGACGATCGTGAGCTTCGCGAGCGGGAGGCGCACCCGACGGCCCGACTGCTTGCGGAGCGAGAGCGCCGAGGAGCTGATCTCGCGGACGGCGTCCATCGCGGCGACGAGCGCCGGGTCGGCCGGGAACTCGGCCGCGTCGGGCCAGTCGGTCAGGTGCACGCTGCGCCCGCCGGTGAGCCCGCGCCAGACCTTCTCGCTGACGAGCGGCAGCAGCGGCGCCGCGAGGCGGGTGAGCGTCTCGAGCACGGTGTAGAGGGTGTCGAACGCCTCACGCCCGGAGCCGTCGTCGGCGACGCCGCCCCAGAAGCGGTCGCGCGACCGGCGCACGTACCAGTTCGTGAGCACGTCGCCGAAGTCGCGCAGCTTCTGCGCCGCGAGCGGCGAGTCGAAGTCGTCGAGGTCGACGGTGACGGCCTCGACGAGGTCGCGCAGCTTCGCGAGCAGGTAGCGGTCGAGCACGTCGGTCGACGACGTCGAACGGGATGCCTCGTAGCCGCCCTCCTTCGCCGTGTTGGCGTAGAGCGAGAAGAAGTACCAGGTGCTCCAGAGCGGCAGCATGAGCTGGCGCACGCCCTCGCGGATGCCCTCCTCGGTGACGACGAGGTTGCCGCCGCGCAGCACCGAGCTCGACATGAGGAACCAGCGCATCGCATCGGAGCCGTCGCGGTCGAACACCTCCGACACGTCGGGGTAGTTGCGCAGCGACTTCGACATCTTCTGCCCGTCGCTGCCGAGCACGATGCCGTGGCTCACGACGTTCGAGAAGGCGCGGCGGTCGAAGAGCGCCGTCGAGAGCACGTGCATGACGTAGAACCAGCCGCGCGTCTGCCCGATGTACTCGACGATGAAGTCGGCAGGGTTGTGCGAGTCGAACCACTCGCGGTTCTCGAACGGGTAGTGCACCTGGGCGAAGGGCATCGAGCCGGAGTCGAACCAGACGTCGAAGATGTCGGGGATGCGGCGCATCGTCGAGCGACCCGTCGGGTCGTCGGGGTTCTGCCGCGTGAGGTCGTCGATGTACGGGCGGTGCAGGTCGGGCTCGCCGTTCGGCCCCACCGGCAGGCGGCCGAAGTCGCGCTCGAGCTCCTCGAGCGAGCCGTACACGTCGATGCGGGGGTGCTCGGGGTCGTCGCTCTTCCACACCGGGATCGGCGAGCCCCAGTACCGGTTGCGGCTGATCGACCAGTCGCGGGCGCCCGCGACCCACTTGCCGAACTGGCCGTCCTTCACGTTGTCGGGCACCCAGTTGATGTCCTGGTTGAGCTCGCCCATGCGGCCCTTGAACTCGGGGACCTTGATGAACCAGCTCGACACGGCGCGGTAGATCAGCGGGTTGCGGCAGCGCCAGCAGTGCGGGTACGAGTGCTCGTAGCTCGCCTGGCGCAGCAACCGGCCCTCGGCCTTCAGCAGCTGGGTGAGCGGCTTGTTCGCGTCGCTCCAGAGGAGCCCCGCGACATCCGTGACCGCCGGGAGGAACCGGCCGCCCTCGTCGAGCGAGATGACGACCGGGATGCCGGCGGCCTCGCCGATCTTCTGGTCCTCCTCGCCGTAGGCGGGCGCCTGGTGCACGATGCCGGTGCCGTCCTCGGTGGTGACGTAGTCGGCGACGAGGATGCGCCAGGCGTTCTCGAGCCCGTACGCCTCGACGTCGGCGTAGTAGTCGAAGAGGCGGTCGTAGGTGACGCCGTCGAGCTCGGCGCCGCGAACGGTGCGCGACACGGCGGCGCGCGCCTCGTCGGCGGAGCCGTAGCCGAGCTCCTTGGCGTAGTTGCCGACGAGGTCGACCGCGAGCAGGTACTCGGCGCCGAGCACCTCGGTGTCGACCGCGACGCCCTCGGCGCCCTCGCGGAGCACCGTCGCGTCGGGGGTGCCGTTCGGCCCGCCGGGCACGACCGCGTACTCGATCTCGGGACCCACGGCGAGCGCGAAGTTCGTCGGCAGGGTCCACGGCGTCGTCGTCCACGCGAGCGCGCGCACGGCGGTGAGCCCGAGCGATTCGGCCTTCGCGCCCGTGAGCGGGAAGGTCACCGTGACGGTCTGGTCCTGACGCATCTTGTACACGTCGTCGTCCATGCGCAGCTCGTGGTTCGAGAGCGGCGTCTGGTCGCGCCAGCAGTAGGGCAGCACCCGGTGGCCCTCGTACGCGAGGCCCTTGTCGTAGAGCGTCTTGAACGCCCAGATCACGCTCTCCATGAAGGTGACGTCGAGCGTCTTGTAGTCGTTCTCGAAGTCGACCCAGCGCGCCTGGCGGGTGACGTACTCCTCCCACTCCTTCGTGTAGCGCAGCACCGCGTCGCGTGCGGCCTGGTTGAAGGCCGCGATGCCCATCTCCTCGATCTGGCTCTTGTCGGTGATGCCGAGCTGGCGCTCGGCCTCGAGCTCGGCGGGCAGGCCATGCGTGTCCCAGCCGAACCGGCGGTGCACCTGGTGGCCGCGCATGGTCTGGTAGCGCGGGAACAGGTCCTTCGCGTAGCCGGTGAGGAGGTGCCCGTAGTGCGGCAGGCCGTTGGCGAACGGCGGGCCGTCGTAGAAGACCCACTCGGGGGCGCCCTCGCGCTGGTCGATCGAGGCCTGGAAGGTCTCGTCGTTCAGCCAGAACTCGAGGACCTCGCGCTCGACGGCGGGGAAGTCGGGTGAGGGGGCGACACCGTGGTCGTCTGGGGTACGGGGGTACACGCTCGCTCCTTGTGGGACGGATGCTCTCACGAGGACGCCGGCCGCTCGATCGAGCCTCCGCCGCGGTACCACCTCGCTTGCCCTCCGCGCGGGAGGGCCCCTCATTGCCGGCTGTGACGGGCCGCCCCGTTCGGTTCTAATGACGATCGGATGCCACGTGGCCGCCGAACGCGTTCTGCCGAAGACTCCCCGGTGATGGCCGGATCGATGTCGTTGCCGTCAAGAGTACCGTGTCGGCGCCGGACGGACGACGCCGGCGGGGCTCGGCGCGGAGCGGTACGCCTCGCGGATCAGCTCGAGCAGGGCGGCTTCGGGCAGGCCGTGCCCCTTCGCCTCGTCGACGAGGTCGTGGATCGCTCCGGCGAGCGCGGCATGGCCGCCGATCCGCACGGCGACGACGGCGCCCCGACCGCGGTGCAGCTCGATGAGCTGCTCGTCGCGCAGCCGATGGTAGGCGCGGAGCACCGTGTGGACGTTCACCCCGAGATCGGCGGCGAGCTCTCGGGCCGCGGGCAGCCGCTCGCCGCCCGAGAGGCGCCCGTCGATGATCGAGGCGCGGAGTCCGCCCGCGAGCTGCTCGGCGAGCGGGCTCGGGAGGGTCGGGTCGAGCCTGATCAACATACTGAAACTCTATTGTTCTAGTGGTAATAGAACAACTTGCTTGTCGCGGCCCCGCGCCGGTGTCAGGATGAATCCGGGTCGAGGTCATTCCGCCCGCTCCCCCAGCTCTCCTGCAAGGATTCCGATGCGCACTGCCCCGACCCCCGCCCGCCGATCACGCCCCGTCGGCCTCCTCGCCGTCGCGCTCGCGGGCGGCGTCCTGCTCTCCGGCTGCCAGGCCGGCGAGGCGCCCGTCTCGGAGGACCCCGTCGCGGGCGGCACGCTGCGCTACGCGAGCGGCGACGCCGAGCCGACCTGCCTCGACCCCCACGTCGGCGGCAACTACCCGCAGGCGCTGCTCGCGAGTCAGTTCCTCGAGTCGCTCGTCTCCCGCGACGAGTCGGGCGAGATCATCCCGTGGCTCGCCGAATCGTGGGAGCCCTCGGCCGACGGGCTCAGCTGGGACTTCACCCTCCGCGACGACGTCGAGTTCACCGACGGCACCCCGTTCGACGCCGAGGCGGTCAAGGTGAACATGGAGCACCTGAAGGACCCGGCGACGCAGTCGTCGACCGGCTACCTCGCCCTCGGTAAGGTCGACCGCGTCGAGGTCGTCGCACCCGATGTCGCGCGCTTCGTGCTCACGGCTCCCGACAGCGCCCTGCTCGAGTCGCTCTCGCAGCCCTGGCTCGCGATCGAGTCGCCCGAGGGGCTCGCCCGCGGCATGGAGGAGAACTGCGAGGCGCCGATCGGCACCGGCGCGTTCATCGTCGACGGCTGGGTCAAGCAGGAGCGCGTCTCGCTCGTGCGCAACGACGAGTACGTCTCGCCGCCCGCCGACGCCGCGCACGAGGGCCCCGCGTACCTCGAGGCGATCGACTGGCGCTTCGTGCCCGACGCCGCCTCGCGCTACGCCGCGCTGCAGGGCGGCCAGGTCGACGTCATCGACAACCCGCAGCCCGACACGATCGCCGCCGCCGACGAGAGCGGCGCGTTCACCTGGATCGACGCACCGCGCCCCGGCGCGTCGAACCGCATCGAGCTGAACTCGTCCCAGGCGCCCTTCGACGACGAGCGCGTGCGCGAAGCCTTCATCGCCGCGGTCGACGTCAACGACGGCATCGACGCGCTCTACTTCGGCACCGCCGGCCGCTCGTACTCGGCGCTCTCCTCGGTCGAGGCGCTCGCCTACTCCGAGCCCGAGCTCTTCACGACCGACCTCGACCGCGCGAACGCCCTCCTCGACGAGGCCGGCTGGACCGAGCGCGACGATGACGGCACGCGCATGAAGGACGGCGCGAGCCTCGTGCTGCGGTTCCCCGTGAGCACGAACCAGTCGGTGCCGGCCGAGCAGTCGCTCTTCGAGCAGGTGCAGGCGACCGCCAAGGAGGCGGGCTTCGACGTGCAGATCTCACTGCTCGACCTCTCGAGCTGGTACGGCGCGCTGTTCGCCCACGAGTACGAGATCGTGAGCGCCCCCTACACGAAGGTCGGACCCGACGTGCTGCGGATCCTCTACCACTCCGACAGCATCACGCCGGCGCCGAGCGGCTACTTCGCGAACCTGGCCCAGGTCGACGACCCCGAGATCGACGCGCTGCTCAGCGGTGCCGCTTCGACGAGCGACCCGGCGGAGCGCGCGGCGCAGTACGAGGAGGCCCAGCGCCTCATCCTCGGCGGGCACTACCTGCTGCCGCTCTATGACCAGCAGAACAGCTTCCTGCTGAGCCCGGAGGTGCAGGGTGCGCGTGCGCTCCCGACCGTCTCGACGCCGAGCTTCTCCGACGCTTGGCTCGCCGAGTGAGGCCGCGCCCGTGACCGGCCGCTCGGCCGGCACGGGCGTTCTGGCGCCCCGAGGGGCGCGACGCGGTCGAACCGTGCGGCACCTCGCGCTGCTCCTCGGCGGCGCGGTGTTCGTGCTCTGGGCAGTGGCGACGCTCACCTTCTTCGCGATCCGCCTCATCCCGGGCGACCCGGCGCAGGCGATCCTCGGCGGCCCGGGCTCCCAGGCCTCCCAGGAGGCCCTCGATCAGGTGCGCAGCGACTACGGACTCGACCAGCCGCTCATCGTGCAGTACTTCGCGATGCTCGGACGACTGCTCACGGGCGACCTCGGCACCTCGTACAGCCTGAAGGTGCCCGTCGCCGAACTCCTCGGCGCCCAGATCACCGGCACGCTGCTCCTGGCGGTGTGCTCGCTCGCGGCGGCCTGGGTGCTCGCGCTCGGCCTGTCGCTCTGGTCGACCGGTCGCGGCCGGATCGCCTCAGCCCTCGGACAGGGCATCGAGCTCGTGGCCGCCGCCCTCCCCCACTTCTGGCTCGCCGCGGTGCTCATCGCCGTGTTCAGCACCGGGCTCGGCTGGTTCCCGCCCGTCGCGACCGGCACGCCCGCGGGCCTCGTGCTGCCCGTGACGACGCTCGCGATCCCGCTGGCGGGCTTTCTGGCCCAGGTCATGCGCGAGAGCCTCATCGACGCGATGCGCCAGCCCTTCGTCGTCTCGGCGCGCGCCCGCGGCGAGAGCGCCCTCGGCATCCGGTTCCGCCACACCATCCGCCACGCGGCGCTGCCCGGCATCAGCCTCTCGGGATGGGCGCTGGGGTGGCTCCTCTCGGGCGCGGTCGTCGTCGAGACGATCTTCGCGATGCCCGGGCTCGGGCGCACGCTGCTGCAGGCCGTCACCCTCAGGGACATCCCCGTCGTCACCGGCGTCGTGCTGCTCGTGGCGTTCGTCTACGTCCTCATGACCGTGCTCACCGATCTCGTCGCCCGCATCGCCGACCCGCGCCTCGCGCAGGAGGGCGACCGATGAGCGAGCTCGAACTCCGCCAGACCGCGGTCGACGCCGAGGCGTTCCACGACCGCGAGGCCCCCCGTCGGGCACGCCCGCGAGTCGGCACGGTCGTCGCCGGCGCATTCGTCGTCCTGCTGCTCGCCGCCACGGCGTTCCCCGACCTCGTGGCCACGCAGGACCCGAACGCGATCTCGGCGGCCGATGCCTTCCAGCCGCCGTCGACCGCGCACTGGTTCGGCACCGACGAATCGGGCCGCGACATCTACAGCCGCGTCGTCGCCGGCACCGGGACCTCGCTCCTCATCGGCGTCACGGCGACCGCCATCGGCCTGGCGCTCGGCCTGCTGCTCGGCGTGCTCGCGAGCTTCGGCGGACGGGTCGTCGACTTCGGCGTCGGCCGGCTCGTCGAGGTGCTGTTCGCCTTCCCCGGCCTCCTGCTCGCGCTCCTCGTCATCGTGGTGGCCGGTCCGGGTCCGGTCACCGCGACCATCGCCGTCGGCCTCTCGACCGCGCCGGGCTATGCGCGCATCATCCGCGGGCAGCTCGTCTCGATCCGCTCCTCCCAGTACGTCGAGGCAGCGCGCGTGCTCGGGCGCCCGCCACGTCGCATCCTCACCGCCCACCTGCTGCCGAACGCGCTGCTGCCGCTCGTCGTGCTCGCGACGCTCGGCATCGGCCAGGCGATCGTCTGGGCGGCGGCGCTCAGCTACCTGGGTCTCGGCGCCCAGCCGCCGGCCGCCGAGTGGGGCGCGATGCTCTCCGCCGGTCGCACCTACCTCCAGACGGCGTGGTGGATGACGGTGTTCCCCGGCCTCGCGATCGTCGGCACGACCATCGCGACGACGGTGCTCGGTCGTGCGCTCGCCCGACGGGAACGGGGCGCACGATGACGGCGATCGGCACGGAACCGGTGCTCGAGCTCGAGGAGCTGCGGGTCGCCTTCGGCCGCGACGAGGTCGTGCGCGGGGTCTCCCTCGCGATCGCGCCGGGCGAGTGCGTGGCGATCGTCGGCGAGTCCGGCTCGGGCAAGTCGGTCACCGCACGGAGCCTGCTCGGCATGGCGGGCGAGGGCGCGCGCGTGGAGGCGCAGACCCTGCGGCTCGCCGGGCGCGACCTCCGCGGCGCCACTGAACGCGAGTGGCGCGGCGTGCGCGGCCGGCAGGCCGGGCTCGTCCTGCAGGACGCGCTCGTCGCGCTCGATCCGCTGCGCCCCATCGGTCGCGAGATCGGCGATGCGCTGCGCATCCACGAACGGATGCCGCGTGCCGATCGCCGCACGCGCACCCTCGAGGTCCTCGCCGACGTCGGCATGCCCGATCCGGCCGCAGCTGTGCGCCGCAGATCCGGCGAGCTCTCGGGAGGGCTCCGGCAGCGCGCGCTCATCGCCTCGGCGCTCGCCCTCGACCCACCCCTCCTCATCGCCGACGAACCGACCACCGCACTCGACGCGACGGTGCAGGCCCGGGTGCTCGACCTCCTCGGCGAGGTCCGCGGTCGCGGCACCGCCCTGCTGCTCATCAGCCACGACCTCGCCGTCGTCGCACGTCTCGCCGATCGCGTGCTCGTCATGCGCGAGGGGCGGGTCGTCGAGCAGGGCACGGTCGACGAGGTGCTCGGGGCGCCGCGCGAGCCGTACACGCGCGCCCTCATCGCCGCGGTGCCCGCCGAGGTGCCGCGCGGTACCGCGCTGAGCCGGCCCGAGGGGGCGGCCGAGACCCCGGGCGCCGTTGCTGCGGTCGCAGGCACCGCGCGAACCGAGGCCCGGGCAGACTCGCCCGGATCCGCGCCGCTCCTCGCGCTCGACGGCGTCGCGAAGACCTTCCCCGTGCGCGGCGGCGGTCGCTTCACCGCCGTCGACGACGTCTCGCTCGACGTGCGTCGCGGCGAGACGGTCGGCCTCGTCGGCGAGTCGGGGTCGGGCAAGACGACGCTCGCCCGGCTCGCGCTCGCCCTGACCCCGCCCGACCGCGGGGTCGTCACCCTCGACGGCGAACCCTGGTCGGTGCTCGACGAGCGAGCCCGCCGTCCGCGGCGCGCGCGCATCGGCGCGATCTACCAGGACGCCCTGAGCTCCTTCGACCCCCGCTGGACCGTCGGACGGATCCTGGCGGATGCGGTCGGCGGCGGCCCGGCGGCTGATGCCGGGTCGGAGCATCCGAGCCGTGCAACCGTCTCGCGCCGCGTCGCCGAGCTGCTCGACCGGGTCGGCCTCGCCGGCACCGTCGCTGGCCGCGAGCCGCTCACCCTGTCGGGCGGGCAGCGGCAGCGCGTGGCGATCGCGCGCGCCCTCGCCGCCGCCCCCGAGATCCTCGTCTGCGACGAACCCGTCTCGGCGCTCGACGTCACGATCCAGGCGCAGATCCTCGATCTCCTCGACGAGCTGCAGCGCGAGCGCGGCCTCGCCATGCTCTTCATCTCGCACGACCTCGGCGTCGTCCGGCACATGGCCGACCGGGTCGCCGTCATGCAGGCGGGCCGACTCGTCGAGACCGGGAGCGCCGAACAGGTGTTCGCCGCGCCCGGGCATCCGTACACCGCGAGACTCGTCGCGGATGCGCCGCGACTCGTGCGCTGACCCGGTGCGCCGCGCCGCCCGGGCGACCCCGACCCGCGCGCTCGCCGCGACGCGCACCCGGCCGCGCGGGCGATTCACGGTCGCGCTCCGCTAGGCTTGAGCGTCACATTCAGGCACCTCATCATGGACTCGGTGCCGCAGATATCGAACCGGAGCATCATGACCGACACCGCGCGCATCCCCGACAAGCCCGCTCTCGAAGGCCTCGAATCGGTCTGGGGAGGCGCATGGGAGCGTGAGGGCACCTACCGGTTCGATCGCGAGTCGGCCACGCGCGAGTGCCTCTACTCGATCGACACCCCGCCGCCCACGGCGTCGGGCTCGCTCCACATCGGCCACGTGTTCTCGTACACGCACACCGACGTCGTCGCGCGCTTCCAGCGCATGCGCGGCAAGCACGTCTTCTACCCGATGGGCTGGGACGACAACGGCCTGCCCACCGAGCGCCGCGTGCAGAACTACTACGGCGTGCGCTGCGACCCGACGCTCCCCTACATTGAGGGCTTCGTGCCGCCGTTCGAGGGCGGCGACGGCAAGTCGACGAAGGCCGCCGATCAGGTGCCGATCTCGCGCCGCAACTTCATCGAGCTCTGCGAACGCCTCACCGTCGAGGACGAGCAGCAGTTCGAGGCGCTCTGGCGCATGCTCGGCCTCTCGGTCGACTGGACCCAGAGCTACCGCACCATCGCCGACGAGGCGCTCTTCACCTCGCAGCTCGCCTTCATCCGCAACGTCGAGCGCGGCGAGGCCTACCAGGCGCTCGCGCCGACGCTGTGGGACGTCACCTTCCGCACCGCGGTCGCGCAGGCCGAGCTCGAAGACCGCGACCAGCCGGGCCACTACCACCGCGTCGCCTTCCACAAGGCCGACGGCGGCACGATCGAGATCGAGACGAGCCGCCCCGAGCTCCTGCCCGCGTGCGTCGCCCTCGTCGCCCACCCCGACGACGAGCGCTACCAGCCGCTCTTCGGCACGACGGTGACGACGCCCGTCTTCGGCGTCGAGGTCCCCGTGGTCGCGCACCACCTCGCCCAGAAGGACAAGGGCACCGGCATCGCGATGATCTGCACCTTCGGCGACGTGACCGACGTCGTCTGGTGGCGCGAACTCGACCTGCCGAACCGCGCGATCATCGGCTTCGACGGCCGCGTCATCGCCGAGGCGCCCGAGGCCATCACCTCGGAGGCGGGCCGCGCGGCCTACGCCGAGCTCGCCGGCAAGACGACCTTCTCGGCCAAGCAGGCCGTGGTGCAGCTGCTGCGCGACTCGGGCGAGCTGCTCGCCGACCCGAAGTCGATCACGCACCCGGTGAAGTTCTTCGAGAAGGGCGACAAGCCCCTCGAGATCGTCTCGACCCGCCAGTGGTACATCACGAACGGCGCCCGCGACGAGTCGCTGCGCGAGCGTCTGCTCGCCCACGGCCGCGAGATGGACTGGCACCCCGACTTCATGCGGGTGCGCTACGAGAACTGGGTCGGCGGCCTCTCGGGCGACTGGCTGGTCTCGCGCCAGCGGTTCTTCGGCGTGCCGATCCCCGTGTGGTACCCGCTCGACGCGCAGGGCGACCCCGTGTTCGACCAGCCGATCGTCGCCACGCAGGACCTGCTGCCCGTCGACCCGTCGTCGGCACCCGCACCCGGCTTCGACGAGTCGCAGCGCGGCCAGGCCGGCGGCTTCATCGGCGAGCACGACGTCATGGACACCTGGGCCACCTCCTCGCTGACCCCGCAGCTCGCCGGCGGCTGGGAGCGCGACCCCGAGCTCTGGGATCTCGTGTTCCCCTACTCGCTGCGCCCGCAGGGCCAGGACATCATCCGCACCTGGCTCTTCTCGACGACGCTGCGCGCCGAGCTCGAGCACGGCGTCGCGCCGTGGTCGAACGCCGCGATCTCGGGCTTCATCGTCGACCCCGACCGCAAGAAGATGTCGAAGTCGAAGGGCAACGTGGTGACGCCGTCGGGCCTGCTCGAGCAGCACGGCTCCGATGCCGTGCGCTACTGGGCGGCCTCCTCGCGCCTCGGCACCGACGCCGCCTTCGACCCGCAGAACCCGACGCAGGTGAAGATCGGCCGTCGTCTCGCGATCAAGGTCCTCAACGCCGCGAAGTTCATCCTCGGTTTCGACGGTTCCGCCGACGCTCCCGTCACCATGCCGGTCGACCGCAGCATGCTCGCCGAGCTCGCGACGGTCGTCGAGCGGGCGACGCGCGCACTCGAGGGCTATGACCACGCGCGGGCGCTCGAGCTCTCCGAGACCTTCTTCTGGACGTTCTGCGACGACTACCTCGAGCTCGTGAAGGAGCGCGCCTACGGCGAGCCGAGCCCCGAGCAGGCCTCGGCGGTCGCCGCGCTGAAGACGGCGCTCGGCGTCATGCTGCGATTGTTCGCACCGGTGATCCCGTTCGCGACCGAAGAGGCGTGGCGCTGGTCGCACGAGGGTTCGGTCCACCGCGCCGCCTGGCCGACCACCGACGAGCTCGCCGCGCGCGGCGACGCCGGCGGCGAACTGCTCGAGCTCGCGAGCCTCGCACTCACCGGCATCCGCCGGGCCAAGACCGATGCGAAGGCCTCGCAGAAGACCCCGGTCGCGCAGGCGACGATCCACGCCCCTGCGGCGACGATCGCCCTGCTCGAGTCCGTGGCATCCGACCTGCGCGCGGTGGGGCGCATCACTGAACTCGTCTTCGCCGAGGCGGAGGAGTTCGCAGTCAGCGACGTCGTCTTCGAGGCGCCGTCGGAATAGGGGGAACCATGACCAACGAGATCCGGCTCGCCGGTGACGACGACTTCTTCGGCTGGTTGCCGCTGTTCGAGTCGTACTGCACGTTCTACGAGACCGAGCTCGATGACGCCAAGGCGCTCATCGTCTGGAACTGGCTCCGCGACGAGCAGAACCCGCTGCAGGCGGCACTCGCCGTCGACGAGGAGGGCACGCCCGTGGGGCTCGCCCACTTCCGACAGGTGCCCGAGACGCTGAGCGCCACCTTCGGCATGTACCTCGACGACCTCTACGTCGCCGAGTCGCAGCGGGGTACGGGCACGGGCAAGGCCCTCATCGAGTTCGTGCACGCCCGCGCGGCCGAGGTCGGACACGGCGGCGTCGCCTGGATCACCGCCGACGACAACGCGACCGCGCAGCAGCTCTACGACCGGATCGCCAAGCGCACCAGCTGGGTCACCTACGAGATGGACGCCTGATGCGGCTCGGCACCCGTTGGGCGTTCGGCACCGAGCCGCCCGTGTCGGTGCCGATCGAGTTGCGCCCGCGCATCGCGGAGGCGGAATCGTCGTTCGAGGGCGACGGCAGCGGCCGCCACTGGACCCTGACCTGGCTCGAGGGGCGCCCGATCGCCGAGCTCGACGACGGCACCGTGGTGAGCACGGTGATCGTCGACGTCCGGGACGACGACGAGGACTGGTGACGCCCGCGCCAGGTCGGCACCCGGCTGATTCGGGCGGTCGTCGCAACCGGTAGTTCGGCGACCGGCTCGATCCGTGACGCGAACGCTCGTCGTTCAGGGCTTCGGTCGTTGTGCTCTCGGGCCGACGGCCGCTGAAGGAGTCGACCTCCTTCTCGGCGGCACCCGTCGGAGACCACGACGAATCCGCTCCAACGGGAACCGTTCGCCCTACAATCGGCCTCATCCAGAGAACGGGGAATCGCATGTCCTCTACTGCGCCCGATGGCGTCGCCTCGACGACACGGACCACGTTCGGTCGCTCCACCCGTATCGCCCAGCACATCGATGCCGACGCCGCCACGGTGTGGCGACTGCTGACCACTGCAGCCGAGTACCCGAGGTGGAACTCGACGGTCGTCTCGCTGGATGGCCGGATCGCACTCGGCTCGAAGATCGATCTCGTCTCGACGCTCGACCCGAGCCGCACGTTCACGCTGAAGGTCAAGGAGTTCGAGCCGAACGCGCGCCTGACGTTCGGCGATGCGATGGCTACTCGTACCTACTCACTCAGCGGCGACGCCGGCGGCACGCGCGTGGAGATCGTCGAGCGCATCGCCAGTCCCTTCTTCCCGTTCTTCGCCCGGATGATCCCGCCGTTCGACGAGAGCTTCGAGCAGTTCACCGCCGACCTGAAGAAGGCGGCGGAAGCCTCGGCGTCGTAGGGAACGACCGCGGACCGCAACCGACCGGTCTCCGTGGCCTCACGCTCCATCCGGGAGGTCGCCGGGTTCACGCCCGGGCGATGATCTCGCCGTGCGGCATCAGCAACCACCCGTCGGCGTCGGCGGCCCAGTCGCGCCACGCCTGCGCGATCCCGCGCAGCTCATCGGGGTTCGAGTGACCCGATTCGATCGCGTGCGCCGCGAACTGCGACTCGGTCGCGCGCTCGGCCCATGATCCGCCCCACCACTCGCGCTCGAGCGCCGAGGCGAACACCCACGTCGTGCCGCTCGCGGTGATGTCGCCGAACCCGGCCTCGCGCACCCAGCGCTTCAGGTGACGTCCGGCGCGCGGGTCGCCGCCGTTCCACTCGTGCACGTCATGGTAGAGCTCGAGCCACCGGGTGAGCCCGGCGGAGTCGGGGCTCCAGATCACGCCGCCGTAGTCGACGTCGCGCACGGCGAGGAGGCCGCCGGGCTTCAGGACGCGCCGGAACTCGCGGAGCGCATCGACCGGCCGCGCCAGATGCTGCAGCACCTGGTGCGCGTGCACGACGTCGTAGCGGCCGTCGGGCTCGTCGAGCGCGTACGCGTCGCCCACCGTGAACTCGACGTTGCGCACGCCCTCGCTCTCGGCGAGGCCCGTCGCGTGGGCGACCACCTCGGCCGAGGCGTCGATGCCCCGCACGCGCCCGGGCCGCACCCGCCGGGCGAGGTCGAGCGTGATCGTGCCTGGGCCGCTGCCGACGTCGAGGACGTCGGCCCCGGCCTGGAGATGGGGTGCGAGGTACGCGGCGGAGTTCTCGACCGTTCGCCAGGCGTGGATGCGCAGAACGCTCGCATGGTGGCCGTGGGTGTACGCGTCGCGGGCGGAGGATTGGCTGGCCATGTCCTGAGCCTACGCGCGCAGCGCCTCGTGGCGCTCGCGGCTCGTCATAGGGTGATCGCATGAGCGCCTCGACGCACAATCCACTGCTCGAACCGAGCCCGCTGCCCTACCGACTCCCCCTGTTCGAGCTCATCGCCGCCGAGCACTTCCGCGAAGCGCTCTCGCTCGGCATCGCGGAGCAGGAGGCGGAGCTCGCCGTGATCGCCGCGGATCCCGAGCCGCCGAGCTTCGCGAACACGGTCATCGCGCTCGAACGCTCGGGCGCGCTCCTGCGCCGCGTGCTCCCCGTGTTCGAGAACCGCAGCGCAGCCGACGCGGACGCGGCGATCGACGCGCTCGAGGCCGAGTTCGCGCCCAAGCTCGCGGCGCTCCGCGATGCGGTGCTCCTCGAACAACGCCTCTTCGCGCGCCTCGAGACGCTCGTCGCCGCGCTCGACGCCGGCGACCTCGACCTCGGCGCCGGCACCGATGCCGGGCCCGCCGGCACCGACGCCGATCCCCACGCCGACCCCGACCGCATCGCCGCCCGCGCGTACCTCCTGCGGCGACGCCACCGCATCGCGGTGCTCGCCGGTGCGCGCCTCTCGGCCGACGGCCGCGCGCGGCTCTCGCAGCTGAACGAGCGGATCGCCCGCCTCACGACCGAGTTCCAGCGGCACCTGCTCGCCGACGGCAACTCCCGTGCGCTGCACCTCGCGCACGAGGGCGACCTCGCGGGGCTCGACGATGCGCGCCGCGCCACGGCCCGCACCGCGGCCGCGGCCCGCGACGTCGACGGGTGGGTGATCCCCCTCGTGCTGCCGACGCAGCAGCCCGCGCTGGCCGAGCTCGACACCCCCGAGGTGCGCGACCGCCTGCTCGCCGCTTCTCGAGGACGCGGCACCTCGGGCGGCCCGCACGACACCCGCGAGACCCTGCTCGAGCTCGTGCGGGTGCGTGCCGCGCGCGCCGCGCTCCTCGGCTTCGCCGACCACGCCAGTGCGGTCACCGCCGACGAGACCGCCGGCTCCCCCGATGCCGTCGCCGAACTCATCGCCGAGCTCGCGCCGCGCGCGATGGCGAACGCGCACCGCGAAGCGGCGGATCTCGCCGCGCTCGCTGCGCGCGACGGACGACGCCCGCTCGAGGCATCCGATTGGCTGCACCTCGCCGAACGCGAGCGCGCCGAGCGCCACGCGGTCGACCTCGGCGCGATGCGTCCCTACCTCGAGGCCGGCCGGGTGCTGCGCGACGGCGTCTTCCACGCCGCGACGCTGCTCTTCGGCCTGCGCTTCGACGAACGACCCGACCTCGTCGCGCACCACCCCGACGCCCGCGTCTTCGAGGTCTTCGAGACCGACGGCGCGCCGGTCGGGCTCTACCTGCTCGACCTCTACGCGCGCGACTCGAAACGCGGCGGGGCCTGGATGAGCTCGCTCGTCGAGCAGTCGGGGCTCACCGGTGCGCTCCCAGTCGTCGTGAACCACCTCAACGTGCAGAAGCCGCCGCCCGGTGAGCCGACGCTGCTCAGCTTCGACGAGACCGAGACCCTGTTCCACGAGTTCGGGCACGCGCTCCATGGGCTGCTCGCCCGCGTCGAGTTCCCGAGCTTCGCCGGCACGAACGTCTTCCGCGACTTCGTCGAGCTGCCGAGCCAGGTGAACGAGCTGTGGGCGCTCCGTCCCGAGATCCTCGGCCGGTACGCCGTGCACCACGAGAGCGGCGAGCCCATCCCCGACGAGCTCGTCGAGCGGCTGATCGCCTCCCGCACCTTCGGCGAGGGCTTCGCGACGACCGAGTACCTCGCCGCGGCGGCGCTCGACCAGGCCTGGCACCGGCTCGACGTCGACGCGACAGCCGCGCTCGACGGGGTCGACGCAGTGGCCGGATTCGAACGTCGCGCGCTCGAGGCGGCCGGACTCGCCGACCCGCGGATCCCGCCGCGCTACTCGAGCGGCTACTTCGCACACGTCTTCGCGGGCGGGTACGACGCCGGCTACTACTCGTACGTCTGGAGCGAGGTGCCCGGGGCGGACATCATGGCCTGGTTCGAGCAGCACGGCGGCGCGCGCCGCGAGCTCGGCGAGCGGTTCCGCGCCGAGATCCTCGCGCCGGGCGGCTCACGCGACCCCCGGGAGTCGATCCGCCGCCTGCTCGGACGAGAGCCCGGGATCGACGCGCTCCTCGCGCGTCGCGGGCTCTCCTGAGCAAAGCGCTCGGCTCAGACGGCGGATGCCCCGTGCAGACGTGCTGCACGGGGCATCCGTTCGTCGTGGTTCGACGCGCGATCAGATCGCGAAGCCGAGCGCTCGCATCATGTCGCGGCCGTCGTCGGTGATGCGCTCGGGGCCCCACGGCGGCATCCACACCCAGTTGATGCGGAACGCATCGACGGTGCCGTCGAGCGCCTCGGCCGTCTGCTCCTCGATGACGTCGGTCAGCGGGCAGCCGGCGCTCGTGAGCGTCATGTGGATGACGAGCGCGTCATTCTCGTCGTCCCAGCCGAGGTCGTAGATGAGGCCGAGGTCGACGATGTTGACCCCGAGCTCGGGGTCCATCACGTCTTTCAGCGCTTCTTCGACCTGCTCGTAGCGCTCGGGTGCGAGGGAGGAGACCATGGTGGGAGTCTACCCGCGCCCTACTCGGCCGGGACCGATTCGACCACGGCGGGCTCGGCGACCTGGTAGCGGTCGTAGCCCTCCTCCTCGAGACGGTCGGCCAGCTCGGGGCCGCCCTGCTCGGCGATCCGGCCCGCGACGAACACGTGCACGAAGTCGGGCTTGATGTAGCGGAGGATGCGCGTGTAGTGCGTGATCAGCAGCACACCGAGGCCGGTGTTCGCCTTGGCGCGGTTGACGCCCTCGGAGACGATCTTCAGCGCGTCGACGTCGAGGCCCGAGTCGGTCTCGTCGAGCACGGCGAACTTCGGCTTCAGCAGCTCGAGCTGGAGGATCTCGTTGCGCTTCTTCTCGCCGCCCGAGAAGCCCTCGTTGACGTTGCGCTCGGCGAACGCCTTGTCCATCTTGAGGTTCGCCATCGACTCGCGGACGTCCTTCACCCACGTGCGCACCGACGGCGCCTCGCCGTCGATCGCGGTCTTCGCGGTGCGGAGGAAGTTGGTGACGGTGACGCCGGGGATCTCGACCGGGTACTGCATCGCGAGGAAGAGGCCGGCGCGTGCGCGCTCGTCGACCGACATCTCCAGCACGTCCTCGCCGTCGAGCAGGATCTCGCCCTCGACGACGGTGTACTTCGGGTGGCCGGCGATCGTGTACGCGAGGGTCGACTTGCCCGAGCCGTTCGGGCCCATGATCGCGTGGATCTCGCCCTCGTTGATCGTGAGGTCGACGCCGCGGAGGATCTCGCGGGTGCCCTGTTCGGTCTCGACGTTGACGTGCAGGTTCTTGATCTCGAGCACTGACATGTTCTGGGGTATCTCTTTCGGTTGCCGGCCGCTCGCGGCCGGAGAAGTGTGGGTCAGACGGTCAGCGTGACCGCGGGGTCGATGTGGACGTCGCCGCCCTGGATGTCGACCCGGTAGACGGGGACCGGCTCGTAGGCCGGGAGGGTGAGGGGCTTGCCGGTCTTCAGCGAGAACTGCGAGCCGTGCGCCCAGCACTCGAGCGTGTCGTCCTCGACGAACCCCTCGGAGAGCGAGATGTCGCCGTGGGTGCACGTGTCGCCGATCGCGAAGACGTCGCCCGCCGAGTCCTTCACGACGGCGATGGGCACGCCCTCGAGGACGAAGCGCGACGCCTGGTTCTCGACGAGGTCGTCGAGTGCGCAGACACGAACGGATGCCACGTCAGCTCCCCTGCAGTTCGGCTTCGAGTGCCGCGGTGAGACGCGCCTCGAGCTCGGGCGAGCCGATCTTCTGCACGATCTCGGTGAGGAAGCCGCGCACGACGAGGCGGCGCGCCTCGTCTTCGCGGATGCCGCGGGCCATCAGGTAGAAGAGCTGCTCGTCGTCGAAGCGACCGGTCGCACTCGCGTGCCCGGCGCCTTCGATGTCGCCCGTCTCGATCTCGAGGTTCGGCACCGAGTCAGCACGGGTGCCGTCGGTGAGCACGAGGTTGCGGTTCTGCTCGTAGCTGTCGGTGCCCGTGGCCTTCTGGCCGATGAGCACGTCGCCCACCCAGACCGTGCGCGCACCGGCGCCCTGCAGCGCGCCCTTGTAGGTCACGCGGCTCTTGGTGTGCGGCGCGTCGTGGTGCACGTAGACCTGCTGCTCGAGGTGCTGGCCGGCGTCGGCGAAGTAGAGGCCGAGGGCCTCGATGTCGGCGCCCTGCTCGGCGAGGTGCGTCGAGGGGTTCACCCGCACGACCTGGCCGCCGAGCGAGACGACGATGTGCTTCAGGTAGGAGTCGCGGCCGAGGCGCGCGAACTGGCTCGAGAGGTGCACCGCCTCGTCGTCCCACTCCTGCAGCGAGACGACGGTGAGGGATGCCCCGTCGCCGACGATGATCTCGACGTTCTCGCTGAGCCGGGCCGAGCCCGTGCCCTCGAGCACGACCATCGCGCGGCTGTTCGGCGCCGCCTCGATCACGGTGTGCGCGGCGCGCGGTGCGGTGCCGAGGCCCGAGCGGGTCACGACGGCGGTCTTCTCGTCTTCGCCGGTGACGGAGACGAGGAGCGCCTCGCCGAAGCTCGACCACGCGTTGGCGCTCGCGCGCTCCTCGGGGATCCCGGCCGAGCCGATGCGGGCGTCGTCGCGGGCGAGGTACGAGTAGGTGACGCCCGGGGCATCCGTCGTCTCGATCGAGAGGCGCGACCCGTCGAGCTCGCCGCTCGTGAGGTCGGCGAAGGCGGCGACGGGCGAGAGCTTCCACTCGTGCTCGCGCCCGTTGACGGGCTCGAAGTCGTCGACGTTCGTCGAACGGAACCGCTCGGAGCGCGTCTGGACGGGCACGAAGGCGCCGTCGGAGTGCGCGACGAGGCCGTGCTGCGCGGCCGTGGGCATGGCTGTGCTGGTCATCTGGGCGGTCACTACTAGCCCACCGATCCTTCCATGCCCATTTCGATGAGCTTGTTGAGTTCCATCGCGTATTCCATCGGGAGTTCGCGCGCGATCGGCTCGATGAAGCCGCGCACGATCATCGACATGGCCTCGGTCTCGTCGATGCCGCGACTCATCAGGTAGAAGAGCTGCTCCTCGCTGACCTTCGAGACCGTGGCCTCGTGCCCGAGCTTGACGTCGTCGACCCGGATGTCGATCGCGGGGTACGTGTCGGAGCGGGAGATCGTGTCGACCAGCAGTGCGTCGCAGACGACGCTGTTCGCCGAGTGGTGGGCGTTCGCGTCGATGCGGACCTCGCCGCGGTAGCCGGCTCGACCGCCACCGCGGGCGATCGACTTCGAGACGATCGACGACTGCGTGTACGGCGCCATGTGGATCATCTTGGCGCCCGCGTCCTGGTGCTGGCCGGGGCCGGCGAAGGCGACCGAGAGGGTCTCGCCCTTCGCGTGCTCGCCCATGAGGAAGATCGACGGGTACTTCATCGTGACCTTCGAGCCGATGTTTCCGTCGACCCATTCCATGGTGGCGCCCTCAGCGGCCGTGGCGCGCTTCGTGACGAGGTTGTAGACGTTGTTCGACCAGTTCTGGATCGTCGTGTACCGAACGCGGGCGTTCTTCTTCACGATGATCTCGACGACGGCCGAGTGCAGCGAGTCGCTCTTGTAGATCGGCGCCGTGCAGCCCTCGATGTAGTGCACGTACGAGCCCTCGTCGGCGATGATGAGCGTGCGCTCGAACTGGCCCATGTTCTCGGTGTTGATGCGGAAGTAGGCCTGCAGCGGGATCTCGACGTGCACGCCCTTCGGGACGTAGACGAACGAGCCGCCCGACCAGACCGCCGTGTTCAGCGCGGCGAACTTGTTGTCGCCGGCGGGGATCACGGTGCCGAAGTACTCCTCGAAGAACTCGGGGTGCTCCTTCAGCGCGGTGTCGGTGTCCATGAAGATGACGCCCTGGCGCTCGAGCTCTTCGTTGATCTGGTGGTAGACCACCTCGGACTCGTACTGGGCCGCGACGCCGGCGACGAGGCGCTGACGCTCGGCCTCGGGGATGCCGAGTCGCTCGTAGGTGTTCTTGATGTCGTCGGGCAGGTCCTCCCAGGTCTGGGCCTGCTTCTCGGTCGAGCGGACGAAGTACTTGATGTTGTCGAAGTCGATCTCCGACAGATCGGCGCCCCAGGTCGGCATGGGCTTGCGCTCGAAGAGCTGCAGGCCGCGCTGGCGGCGCTGGAGCATCCATTCGGGCTCGTCCTTCAGCCCCGAGATGTCGGCGACGACCTCGGCGGACAGGCCGCGGCGAGCCGAGGCTCCCGCAGCATCGGAGTCGGCCCAACCGAACTCGTAGTTTCCGAGCCCTTCGAGCTCTGGGCGGTCGATCAGTACGTCCGTCATACTCTTCCTCTTCTCCTCCCGTGCAACCGGCTATCAGTCCGGCTCATTCCCCGCGCCTGTCGAGGATCTCGGTGAGGGGGTGTGATGTGCGGGTGGCTCCAGTGCGAACCTAAGATGGCTGGTGCCCGCTTGCCGCGCGAACGCGCGTCGCAGCAGGTGCGCCAACCACTCAAGTCTATAGGGTCGCAGTGGCATCGGGCCGGACTCCCAGCCCTGTCTCAGAGCGACCCGGATCAGGAACGACCCGCGTGCCCCGCTCTCTCCGCTTCTTCGCCTGGGCCTCCTTCGTCGCGCAGGTGACGATCATCGCGACCGGCGGCGCGGTGCGCCTCACCGGTTCGGGCCTCGGATGCCCCACCTGGCCCACCTGCACGCCCGAGTCGCTCATCCCGACCGAAGAGCTCACGTACCACTCGCTCATCGAGTTCGGCAACCGCCTCATGACCGGCGTCGTGGGCATCATCGCGCTCATCGTCTTCCTGCTCGTCTGGCGCATCCGCCGCGAGCGGCGCGACCTGTTCGCGCTCTCGTTCATCGTCGGCCTCGGCATCGTCGCCCAGGCGATCGTCGGCGGCATCACCGTCTGGACAGGGCTCAACCCGTTCATCGTCGGATTCCACTACATCTCCTCGCTCGTGCTCGTCTGCGTGACCGCGGCGTTCCTCGCGCGCATGGACGAACCGGCGGGTGCGCGCGAGCGCGCGGTGCCCGGCTGGTACGCGGGGCTCGCGCACGCGACGAGCGCGGTGCTCGCGCTCTCGATCGTCTTCGGCGTGCTCACCACGGGGTCGGGGCCGCACTCGGGCGATGTCGAGTCCGGACGGACCGGGTTCGACGCCGAGATCCTCGAGCACGTACACGCCTGGCCCGGCTACCTCCTCCTCGTGCTCACGCTCGTCCTCGTGATCGCCGCCTGGCGCGAGTCGCTGCCGACCCGCGGCTGGGCGATCGCGCTCCTCGGCATCGAGCTCGTGCAGGTCGCGGTCGGCCTCTACCAGGCGCGCAACGGCCTGCCGGTGCTCGCGGTCGGCGTGCACATGGTGCTTGCCGCCCTCACTGCGGCGGCGATGACCCTCGTCATCCTGCGCCTGAAGCGACCGGTGGACGCCGGCGTCGCGGCCGCGGAGTCGAGCGCCGCGGCGACCTCCGCGCGCTGACCACGTGCGCCGCGCACTTCGGCATCTCAGGGGTTCGTCCGCGAACCTCAGGGGGTCCGCCCGATGTCGCGGCGACCGCCGCAGCGGATCGTGGCTTCCGTCCGATGGACAGGAAGGAGCACGATCATGAAGGTCCGAATTCTCGTCATCATCCCGGCCGCCGTCGCCGTGGCGATGCTGACCGGGTGCGGCGGGGGGCAGTCCGACTCCGCTGACGACTCCGCTCCCATCCGCCTCGACCTGCCGGCCGAGGTGTGCGGCATGCCCGACTACATCAGCGAGCAGGCGCCCGAGGGTCTCTGCGAGACCCCGGCCGGAGCGACGGTCCACGACGACCTCTCGCCCCTCGGCGGCATCCGGGCGCACCTCCGAACCCAGTGATGCTGTGATGCCCGAGGCCCGGACACGGTCGCGCGCAGCGCGTCAGCGATCGTCCGGGCGCTCGCGCGCCACCCGGTGCGCGAGCCCCGCGAGTTCGACGCGATTCGCCGTGCCGGTCTTCGCGAGCAGGTGCGAGACGTGCGTGCTCACGGTCTTCTCGCTGATCATCAGGGTGCGGGCGATCTCCCCGTACGTCCGGCCGACGGCGATCAGCTCGAGCACCTCGCGCTCGCGGTCGGTCAGTCCGGGCAGCGCGGCCGGCGCATCGGATGCCACGTCCGCAGGCTCGCCGACGGGGATGCGGGCCCGTTCGGCGAGGCCGAGCAGCTCGTCCTCCACAGGTCTCGCGCCCAGCCTGCGGGCGAGCCCGAGCCCATCGCGCAGCATCTCGGAACCCCGGAGCCGGTCCCGGCCACGGCCGAGCAGCGCGTCCGCGGCGCGCCATCGCGCGTAGGCCTCCTCCCAGGGCAGGCCCGCGGCTGCGCAGGCATCCACAGCCGCGGTCCAGGCGGCCGGCTCGTCCTCGGTGATGCGCGCCCGCGCCTGCTCGGCCGCGTAGAGCGCGTCGAAGGCGGTCATCTGCCGCGCCACGAGCGGCGTGACCATGCCGATGTCCCGCAGGGCGCCCGGGAATCGCTCCGCGAGCGCGTCGAGTTCCGCGAGGACCTCGCCCGCATCGCCGCCGTCGTCCCGAGCGGCGCGGGCGAGGTCGGCGAGCGCGCGGGCCGCGAGCGGGATCAGCCATTCGCACATGGTCGGTCGAGTTCCCTCCCCCGTCGCCCCCGCCATCGCCGCTTCGAAGGCACCACGCTGATCGCCTCCGCCGAGGCGCACCTCGGCCCGGACGGCGTCGAACTCGAACGCGAGGAACGCCGATCCGTCGGCGAACAGCTCGTCCGCTCGCAACAGGTGGCCCTGCGCCTCGGCCCGGCGACCCTGCAGCGATGCGAATCGCGCCGCCGTCAGGCGCGCTGCGACATCGCCCAGCGGACCGGCGTTCGATCCGAGCGCGACGCGAAGGCGCTCCTCGCATTCGGCTCCGCGCCCGATGACGAGCAGGGAGCTCGCTTCGCTCGCGGAGAGCCAGGCGACGTACGCCTGGGGGCCGCCGCGGGCGACGAGCTCGAGCCGACGCTCGGCCATCCGCTCCGCGAACCACTCCGACGCCCAGGTCTCGACGGCGTTGGCCTCCCACAGCAGGGCATGGACGAACGCCATCCAGTCGTGCGCCGCGAGCGCGGCCGCGACCGCCTCACGTCCATACGAGCTCGCGAGCGGCAGGTCCTCGGCGAACGTCGCCGCCATGGAGGCCGCGGCGAGTGCGTGCGACAGCGCACGCGGATCGTTCGCACCGCGCGCCACGACGATCGCCGCGCGAGCATGCGCCGCGGCGTCCGGGAGTTCAGCCCAGAGTTCGGCGTGGGCGAGCTCGGCAAGCGCCAGCGCGTACTCGGCGCTCGACCGATCGGCGAACGCGCGCCGCACGGCCTCGCGCATCGCCCCGACCTCGATGAAACCCCGCCCGGCCATGAAGCGGAGGTGCATCCTTCGCACCATCAGCTCCGCCGCGACGAGCGGCTCCCCGTCGGAATCGGCCCGGGCGAGCAGGGCCTCCACGGCCTCGAGCTCATCGAGCGTGGCGCCCGCGGCCGCCGCGATGGAGCGCTGCCGTCGCAGGAGCGCTCCACGCCGCGCCTCCGCGCCGGGGCCGTCGGGGAGCAGGGCTCGGGCGCGCCGCACGAGCCGCAGCTGCTCGGCCCACCCGTCGGTGGCCTCGAGCGCGTCGGCGGCCCGCATCGCCCAGTCGAGCGCGGACGACGCGTCGCC
This sequence comes from Agromyces sp. NPDC058126, assembly GCF_042884595.1. Lineage (NCBI taxonomy): Bacteria > Bacillati > Actinomycetota > Actinomycetes > Micrococcales > Microbacteriaceae > Agromyces > Agromyces sp. NPDC058126. The sequence goes on from NZ_JBHVTS010000003.1 coordinate 435,005, forward strand.
CGACTCCGCCCGATGGTCGGCGACCGCCACGATCGTCGCAGCGGGCGCCCCGTCGTTCATTCGCGCTTCGATGACGTCCGCGAAGCGCCGGTGCAGCTCGCGACGCTCGTCCTCCGGAAGCTGCGCCTCCAGCACCTCGGCATTCAGCGGGTGGTGGAACCAGTAGGCCCCGCCCTCGACGACTTCGATCGCCCCGCCCGCCACGGCCTCGTCGAGTCGTCCGTGAACCGGGGCGAGCGCTTCGTCGCCCATCACCTCGGCGAGTTCGTCGGCGCGCATCGGGCGACCGCCGACAGCGAGGATCGTCGCGAGCCGACGGGTCGGCGCGGACAGGAGGGACCACGACTGCAGCACGGCCGAGCTCAGGGTCGCCGGGAACTCGGTCGGCGCGTTCCGGGCGTCCGGCGGCAGGCCGCTGACCAGCAGCCGGGTGAAGTAGGGATTGCCGCGGCCGTGCCGATGGACGTCGTCGATGAGCGTCTGATGCGGCGGCACGCCCATCAGGCCTTCGATCTGCGCCGCGGTCCCGGCCCGGTCGAGCGGTTCGAGCCCGAGTTCCGAAGTGCGCGGCAGCCGTCGGATGTCGGCGAGCCAGCGATGCAGCGGATGTCCGAGCCCGACCTCGCCCGATCTCAGCGTGACGATCACGCTCAGCCTCCGCCGCGCGGGTCCAGCGACGAGGTACATCAGCGCGTCGAGCGTGCTCCGGTCGGCCCACTGCACGTCGTCGACCACGAGCACGACGGGCTGCGCCGCGCAGCGACGGTCGAGCCATCCGTCGAATCGAATGGTCGCGTCGCGCCCGTCGACGTCGGGGTGCCCGTCGGCGGCGGAGTCGATCGGCTCGCCGATATCGCGCAGGGCCGAGCGGATCGGCAGGAGGGGGATCGACATCGAGGCGAGCGGCAGGCATGCGCCGATCAGGGTCGTGGTCGGCCGCGCGTCGAGCCCGCAGGCCCGCGCGATCAGCGCAGTCTTGCCGACGCCTGCGTCGCCGGAGACGATGAGCGTCTGCGCCTCCTCGGCGGCGGAGCGATCGAGGAGGTCCCTGATGAGTTCGAGTTCACGCGCTCGCCCGACGAAGACCGGCGATGGCGGCTCGAATGGCCTGGCCACCGTCCCAGTCTGGCACCGAGGGCCGCCCTGATGTCAGGGCGAGTGAGGGCGGACCGCCGATGAAGCTAGAACGGCAGCAGCGGGTCGACGCCGACGGCGAGGAACAGCAGCGACAGGTACGCGATCGAGCCGTGGAAGACTCGCATCGGCGAGACCTGCTCGTGCCGGATCGCGAGGTTGTAGAGGCGGTGCGTCTCGTAGATGAACCACACGCCCGTGACGACCGCGACCGTCGAGTACACGAGGCCCATGTCGGCGATCGGGATGAGCAGCAGGGAGCATGCGACGGTCGCCCACGCGTAGAGGATGACTTGCAGCCCGACCTGCGCGCGGCCGCGAACGACGGCGAGCATCGGCACGCCGGCGGCCGCATAGTCGGCCTTGTACTTCATCGAGAGCGGCCAGTAGTGCGGCGGCGTCCAGAGGAAGATGATCAGGAACAGGATGAACGGCGGCCAGCTGAGGTCGCCGGTGACCGCGGCCCAGCCGATGAGCACGGGCATGCAGCCGGCGACGCCGCCCCACACGATGTTCTGCGCAGTGCGGCGCTTGAGGATCAGGCTGTAGAAGACGACGTAGAGCAGGATCGCGCCGAGCGAGAGCGCGGCGGCGAGCCAGTTGGTGAACACCGCGAGCCAGACGATGGATGCCACGCCGAGCCCGTAGGCGAAGACGAGCGCCTCGTGGTCGGTGAGCTCGCCGGTCACCAGCGGGCGCCCCTGCGTGCGCTTCATGACCCGGTCGATGTCGCGGTCGATGTAGCAGTTGAACGCCCCGGCCGAGCCGGCGCTCATGGCGCCGCCGATGAGGGTCGCGATGAGCAGCCACAGGTCGGGCAGGCCCTGCTGGGCGAGGATCATCGTGGGGGCGGTGACGACCAGCAGGAGCTCGATGACCCGCGGCTTGGTGAGCGCGAGGTAGGCGGCGAGCTTGCGCCGAACGGTCATCGCCGGTCGGGCGTCACGGGTGTCTACGGCTGCCTGCTGCATCGTTCCTCTTCCGAAGCGCGCGCGCGAACCATCGCCGGGCCCCGCGCCGCCTCTCGTCGATTCTAGGCCATCCGGCGCGGTACGCCGACGTGGGCATACCAGGCCTCACAACGGGCATGCGCAAGTGTGAGTCATACCCCGTCATCGCGGGTCACGAACTCCATATACTGAGGAAAGCGCGCTTGGCTGCGCGATCCACGATTCCCCCACACGGCAATCCTCAAGGTCGCACGCCCGGCGGTACCGCGCCGCAACGTCCTCGGCGGGTCGGGGGCCGATCGGTTCCCGTCGCCGTCACGAACGGAAGGAACTGCACCTCGTGGCAACTCTGCACTGGGATCCCATCGACGATCGAGCGGTGGACACCGCACGGGTGCTCGCGGCTGACGCCGTCGAGAAGGTCGGCAACGGCCACCCCGGAACGGCGATGAGCCTCGCCCCGGCCGCCTATCTCCTCTTCCAGAAGGTGATGCGCCGCGACCCCGCCGACCATGCGTGGCTCGGGCGCGACCGCTTCATCCTCTCGGCCGGCCACTCGTCGCTCACCCAGTACGTGCAGCTCTATCTGGCCGGCGACGGCCTCGAGCTGGCCGACCTCGAGGCGCTGCGCACCTGGGGCTCCAAGACCCCGGGCCACCCCGAGTACGGCCACACCGACGGCGTCGAGATCACGACGGGCCCGCTCGGCCAGGGGCTCGCCTCCGCCGTCGGCTTCGCCTACGCCGCCCGCTACGAGCGCGGGCTCTTCGACCCCGAGACCCCGGCCGGCGAGAGCCCCTTCGACCACTTCGTGTACGTCATCGCGGGCGACGGCGACCTCCAGGAGGGCATCACCAGCGAGGCGTCCTCGCTCGCCGGGCACCAGCAGCTCGGCAATCTCGTCGTGATCTACGACTCGAACCAGATCTCCATCGAGGACGACACGAACATCGCCTTCACCGAGGACGTGGCGAAGCGCTACGAATCGTACGGCTGGCACGTGCAGACCGTCGACTGGAAGAAGACGGGCGAGTACGTCGAGGACGTCGCCGAGCTCCACCGCGCCGTCGAGGCGGCGAAGGGCGAGCAGTCCAAGCCGTCGATCATCATCCTGAAGACGATCATCGGCTGGCCGAGCCCCGGCAAGCAGAACACCGGCAAGATCCACGGCTCCGCCCTCGGCGCGGCCGAGCTCGCCGCAACGAAGGAGGTGCTCGGCTTCGACCCCGAGCAGAACTTCGTCGTGGCCGAAGACGTCATCGCGCACACCCGCGCCGCCGGTGAGCGCGGCGCGGCGGCGCACGCCGAGTGGCAGCTCGCCTTCGACGCCTGGGCCGCGGCGAACCCCGAGCGCAAGGCGCTCCTCGACCGCCTCGAGGCCGGCGAGCTGCCGGCCGACGTCGAGCAGGCGCTGCCGGTCTTCGAGGGCGGCACCGAGCTGTCGACCCGCGCGGCGTCCGGCAAGGTCATCAACGCCCTCGCCGGCGTCCTCCCCGAGCTGTGGGGCGGCTCGGCCGACCTCGCCGAGTCGAACCTCACGACGATCAACGGCGCGCCGTCGTTCATCCCCGCCGAGTGGTCGACGCACGAGTTCTCGGGCGACCCCTACGGGCGGGTGCTCCACTTCGGCATCCGCGAGCACGCGATGGGCGCGATCGTCAACGGCATCGTGCTGCACGGACCGACGCGCGCGTTCGGCGGCACCTTCCTCATCTTCAGCGACTACATGCGCCCCGCGGTGCGCCTCGCGGCGCTCATGAAGGTGCCTTCGATCTTCGTCTGGACGCACGACTCCGTCGCGCTCGGCGAGGACGGCCCGACGCACCAGCCGATCGAGCAGCTCGCGACCCTTCGCGCGATCCCGGGCCTCACGGTCGTGCGCCCAGCCGACGCCAACGAGGTCGCCTACGCCTGGCTCGAGGTGCTGAAGCAGCAGGATGCCCCCGCGGGCATCGCGCTCACCCGCCAGAACATCCCGGTGTTCGAGCGCGGCGACGGCGAGGCATCCGGCGACACGCTCGCGAGCGCGTCGCACGTTTCGAAGGGCGCCTACGTGCTCGCCGAGGCCGCCTCGGGCACGCCCGACGTGATCCTCATCGCAACCGGCTCCGAGGTGCAGCTCGCCCTCTCCGCCCGCGAGACGCTCGCCGCCGAGGGCATCGGCGCGCGCGTCGTGTCGGCGCCGAGCCTCGAGTGGTTCGAGGCGCAGCCGGCCGAGTACCGCGAGCAGGTGCTGCCCGCGGGCGTCACCGCGCGCGTCTCGGTCGAGGCCGGCCTCGCGCTGTCGTGGCAGCGCTACCTCGGCACCCGCGGTCGCGCGGTCTCGATCGAGCACTTCGGCGCCTCCGCCGACTACAAGACCCTGTTCCGCGAGTTCGGGATCACGGCCGAGGCCGTCGTCGCCGCCGCGAAGGAATCGCTCGCGTCGGCCTGACGCGAGCACGAAGGAGACATCCCCATGACCACCTCCCCCACCGCCGCCCTCTCCGAGGCCGGCGTCAGCATCTGGCTCGACGACCTCTCGCGCGAGCGCATCGCCTCGGGCGACCTCGCCCGCCTCATCGCCGAACGCGATGTCGTCGGCGTCACCACGAACCCGACGATCTTCGCCGGCGCGCTCGCCAAGGGCGACGGCTACGCCGAGCAGCTGCACGCACTCGCCGCAGCCGGCGCCGACGTCGACACCGCGGTCTTCGAGATCACGACCGACGACGTGCGCGCCGCCGCCGACGTGTTCCGCCCCGTCTACGACCGCTCGAGCGGCTTCGACGGACGCGTCTCGATCGAGGTCGCACCCGGCCTCGCCCGCGACACCGCAGGCACCGTCGCCGAGGCGAAGGCGCTCTGGGCCAAGGTCGACCGCCCGAACGCGATGATCAAGATCCCCGCCACCGTCGAGGGCCTCGAGGCGATCACCGCCGCGATCGGCGCCGGCATCAGCGTGAACGTCACCCTCATCTTCAGCCTCGACCGCTACCGCGAGGTCATCGACGCCTACCTCTCGGGTCTCGAGCAGGCGAAGACCGCCGGCCACGACCTCTCGACGATCCACTCGGTCGCCTCCTTCTTCGTGTCGCGCGTCGACACCGAGATCGACAAGCGCCTGACCGCGATCGGCACCGATGCGGCGCTCTCGCTGAAGAGCAAGGCCGGCGTCGCGAACGCCCGTCTGGCCTACGAGCTCTTCGAGCAGCAGTTCGCGGGCGAGCGCGCAGCCGCCCTCCTCGCCGCCGGCGCGAACAAGCAGCGCCCCCTGTGGGCCTCGACCGGCGTGAAGGACCCGGCCCTGCCCGACACGCTCTACGTGACCGAGCTCGTCGCACAGGGCGTCGTGAACACGATGCCCGAGAAGACGCTCGAGGCGACGTTCGACCACGGCGTCATCACCGGTGACACGGTGACCGGCGCCTACGCCGGGGCGGGCGAAGTGCTCGACGCGCTCGCCTCCGTCGGCGTCGACTACGACGACGTCACCCTCCTCCTCGAGAACGAGGGCGTCGACAAGTTCATCGTGTCGTGGGGCGAACTGCTCGACAGCGTCCGCACCGCGCTGGAGGCCGCACGATGAGCTTCCGCATCTCGGTCGGCGGCGCCGCCGCCGACGCCGTGCGCCGCACGGTGCCCGCGCTGGTCGCCGACCTCGTCGCGAGCGGCATCACCGCGCAGGACCCGGCGCTCTGGGGCGCCGCAGCCGAGGACGAGGCCTCGAAGCGTCTCGGGTGGACGGAGGCGGTCGCGATCTCGCGCCCCCTCGTCGCCGAGATCGAGGCCCTCCGCGTCGAGCTCGAGTCCGCCGGCGTCGACCACATCGTGCTCGGCGGCATGGGCGGCTCCTCGCTCGCCCCCGAGGTCATCACCCGGACCGCACGCGTCGAGCTCACCGTGCTCGACTCGACCGAGCCGGGCCAGGTGCTCGCCGCCCTCGCCGACCGCCTCGCGACGACGGCGCTCGTGATCTCGTCGAAGTCGGGCTCGACGGTCGAGACCGACAGCCAGCGCCGCGCCTACGAGCAGGCCTTCCGCGACGCGGGCATCGACCCCGTCGAGCGCATCGTCATCGTCACCGACCCCGGTTCACCGCTCGACGAGTCAGCCCGCGCCGCCGGCTACCGGGTGTTCAACGCCGACCCGAACGTCGGCGGACGCTACTCCGCGCTCACGGCGTTCGGTCTCGTGCCCTCGGGTCTCGCGGGCGTCGACATCTCCGAGATCCTCGACGAGGCCGAGACCATCGAGCTCTCGCTCGCCATCGACACCGAGGAGAACCCCGGTCTCGTGCTCGGCGCGGCGATCGCCGCCACGTCACCGCTCCGCGACAAGCTCGGCATCGTCGCGGACGGCACCCACATCGTCGGCCTCCCCGACTGGGCCGAACAGCTCATCGCCGAGTCCACGGGCAAGGAGGGCACCGGCATCCTGCCCGTCGTGCTCGAGACGACCGCCCCCGAGCTCGGCGCCGCCCTGCCCGACGTGCAGATCGTGCGCCTGGTCGACGACGCTGGCGAAGAGCTCTTCCGTCGCGACGACTCGAGCGACATCCTCGTCTCGGGCACCCTCGGCGCGCAGCTGCTCGTCTGGGAGTACGCGACCGCGGTCGCCGGCCGCCTGCTCGGCATCAACCCCTTCGACCAGCCCGACGTCGAGTCGGCGAAGATCGCCGCACGCGGCCTCCTCGATGCACGCCCCGCGCCCGAGCCCGCGGCCTTCGTCGCCGACGGCATCGAGGTGCGCGGCACGCCCGAGGTCATCGGCGCCTCGAGCGACCTGGCCTCGGCGATCGAGGTGCTCCTCGAGGAGCTGCCGGCGAACGGATACCTCTCGATCCAGGCGTACGTCGACCGGGTCGCGCACCCCGAGCTCGCGCAGCTGCGCGACCTCCTCGCGGCGCGCGCAGGGCGACCGGTCACCTTCGGCTGGGGCCCGCGGTTCCTCCACTCGACCGGCCAGTTCCACAAGGGCGGCCCCGCGGTCGGCGTGTTCCTCCAGATCACGCAGACGCCCGTCGCCGACCTCGCCATCCCCGAGCGGCCGTTCAGCTTCGGCGAGCTCATCGCCGCACAGGCATCCGGCGACGCGAGCGTCCTCGCCGAGCACGGCCGCCCCGTGCTCACGCTGACGCTCACCGACCCGGCCGCGAACATCCCGGCGCTCGTCGACGCCGTCGGCTGACCGACGAAAGGACCCGAATTGGCTTCGGCAGAGATCTCGGCGCAGCACAACCCGCTCCGGTCACCGAAGGACTATCGCCTCAACCGCATCGCGGGGCCCTCGGGCCTCATCATCTTCGGCGTCACGGGCGACCTGTCGCGCAAGAAGCTGATGCCCGCGGTCTACGATCTCGCGAACCGGGGGCTCCTGCCCCCGGGCTTCGCGCTCGTGGGCTTCGCGCGACGTGATTGGGTCGACCAGGACTTCGCACAGGTCGTGCACGACTCGGTGAAGAAGTACGCCCGCACCGAGTTCCGCGAGGACGTCTGGCAGCAGCTCGCGCGAGGCATCCGCTTCGTCACCGGCACCTTCGACGACGACGACGCCTTCGACCGCCTGCGTTCCGTCGTCGAAGAGCTCGACGCGAAGCGCGGGACGATGGGCAACCACGCGTTCTACCTCTCGATCCCGCCGAAGTCGTTCCCGCTCGTCACCGAGCAGCTCAAGCGCTCGGGGCTCACGGAGCAGCGCGACGGCCAGTGGCGCCGCGTGGTCATCGAGAAGCCCTTCGGCTCCGACCTGCAGACGGCCCGTGAGCTCAACGATGTGGTGGCGAGCGTGTTCCCGCCCGACTCGGTGTTCCGCATCGACCACTACCTCGGCAAGGAGACGGTCCAGAACATCCTCGCGCTGCGCTTCGCCAACCAGCTCTACGAGCCCATCTGGAACGCGAACTACGTCGACCACGTGCAGATCACGATGGCCGAGGACATCGGCGTCGGCGGTCGCGCGGGTTACTACGACGGCATCGGCGCAGCGCGCGACGTCATCCAGAACCACCTGCTGCAGCTGCTCGCGCTCACCGCGATGGAGGAGCCGATCTCGTTCGACGCGGCCGACCTGCGCGCCGAGAAGGAGAAGATCCTCGCGGCCGTGCGACTGCCCGACGACCTCGCGACGGGCACCGCCCGCGGACAGTACGCGGGCGGCTGGCAGGGCGGCGAGAAGGTCATCGGCTTCCTCGACGAAGACGGCATGAATCCCGAGTCGACGACCGAGACCTACGCGGCCATGAAGCTCCTCATCGGCACCCGTCGGTGGGCCGGTGTGCCGTTCTACCTCCGCGCCGGCAAGCGGCTCGGTCGTCGCGTCACCGAGATCGCGGTCGTCTTCAAGCGTGCACCGCAGCAGGTGTTCGCCGACAGCCAGACCTCCGAGCTCGGCCAGAACGCGCTCGTGATCCGGGTGCAGCCCGACGAGGGCGTCACCATCCGGTTCGGGTCGAAGGTGCCGGGCGCCGGCATGCAGGTGCGCGACGTGACCATGGACTTCGGCTACGGGCACGCCTTCACCGAGGCGAGCCCAGAGGCCTACGAACGCCTCATCCTCGACGTGCTCCTCGGCGACCCGCCGCTCTTCCCGCGTCAGGAGGAGGTCGAGCTCAGCTGGAAGATCCTCGACCCGATCGAGGAGTTCTGGGCGACGCAGGGGCAGCCCGAGCAGTACCGCCCCGGCACTTGGGGCCCGAGCTCGGCCGATGAGCTGCTCGCACGCGACGGACGGAGCTGGAGGCGCCCATGATCGTCGAACTTCCCGACACCACCACGAGCCAGGTCTCGAAGGCCCTCGTGAAGATCCGCGAGGACGGCGGCGTCGTCGCCCTCGGCCGGGTGCTCACCCTCGTCATCGCCACCTCCCCCGGCCAGGAGGAGGAGGCGATCGAGGCGGCGAACGACGCGTCGCGCGAGCATCCGATGCGCGTCATCGTCGTCTCGATCGAACCGGGCACCGCCTCCTCGGGGGTGGCGCCGCGCCTCGATGCGGAGATCCGGGTCGGCGGCGACGCCGGCGCGAGCGAGGTCATCGTGCTCCGCGCGAGCGGCGACGCCGCCCGCGACGAGGAGAGCCTCGTGATGGGGCTGCTGCTTCCGGATGCCCCGGTCGTGACCTGGTGGCCCGGCGCAGCGCCGGCGGTGCCCGGTCGTTCACCGCTCGGTCGTATCGCGCAGCGCCGTATCACGGATGCCTCGGCGCAGCCCGACCCCCAGGCCGCACTGCATGCCCTCGCCGGCAGCTACACCCCCGGCGACGCCGACTTCGCGTGGACGAGGCTGACGCTGTGGCGCGCCCAGCTGGCCGCCGTGCTCGATCAGCCGCCGTACGAGCCGATCACGAAGGTGCACGTGAGCGGCGCGATCGACTCGCCCTCGACGACGCTGCTCGGCGCGTGGCTGCGACTGCAGCTGCGCTGCGCGACCGGCGTCGAGCTCACCGCCGTCGAGGACGGCTCGCACGGCATCCACGGCGTGCAGCTCGAACGCGCGAGCGGCCTGGTCGAGCTCGTCCGCGACGTCCCCGGCATCGCGACGCTCCGCCAGCCCAACCAGCCGCTGCACGACGTCGCGCTGCCGCGGCGCAGCCTCCGCGACTGCCTCGCCGACGAGCTGCGCCGCCTCGACCCCGACGAGCTGTACGGTGAAGTGATCGCGAAGGGGCTGGCGCTCCTCGACGGAGCCCAGGAGGTCACTGCGTGACGAACGAACGGCGGGTGCTCGTGCACCCCGACAAGGCCACGCTGGCCGGCGCGGTCGCGGCCCGCTTCATCACGAAGACGCTCGACCTGCTCGACGCGCAGCCGGTCGTGCACATCGTGCTGACCGGCGGGTCGATGGGCTCGGCGGTGCTCGAGGCGGTCGCCTCCTCCCCCGCGCGCATGTCGATCGACTGGTCGCGCGTGCACTTCTGGTGGGGCGACGAGCGCTGGGTGCCCGCCGGCGACGCCGACCGCAACGACCGGCAGTCGCATGACGCCCTGCTCGACGACCTCGATCTCCCCACCGAGAACCTGCACCCGTTCCCGGCTTCCGACTCGGGGCTGACCCTCGACGAGGCGGCCACGGAGTACGCGGCCGAGCTCGCCGAGCACGCCGCCGACGGTCTCGCGCACCCCGCCTTCGACATCACCTTCCTCGGGGTCGGCCCCGACGGGCACATCGCCTCGCTGTTCCCGCATCGCTCGGGCATCGCCGTCACCGACCAGACCGTCATCGCGGTGCGCGAGTCGCCGAAGCCGCCGCCCGAGCGGCTCAGCCTCACTCGCCCCGTGCTCAACAGCTCGCAGCGGGTGTGGATGGTGCTCGCCGGCGCCGACAAGGCCTCGGCGCTGGGCCTCGCCCTCGCGGGTGCGAGCCGCGACGAGGTGCCCGTCGCCGGGATCAAGGGGCGTCGCCGCACCGTGTTCTTCGTCGATCGCGACGCCGCAGCCGAGGTGCCCGAGGCGCTCATCGCCCGCGACTACTGAACCTCGCGCCGCCGGGCGACATGACGAGAGCGGGGCGGGCCATTCGGCCCGCCCCGCTCTCGTCGTTCGTCTCGCGACCGGTGGTCAGTCTTTCGGCGCCTGCCCTCGGCGGGCACGGAGCTGGGTCAGCGCGTCGTCGAGCAGCTGAGCGGCCTCGTCTTCGGTGCGGCGCTCCTTCACGTAGGCGAGGTGCGTCTTGTAGGGCTCGAGCTTCGAGACCGACGGCGGGTTCTCGCGGTCGCGGCCGGCCGGCAGCCCGGTGGACGGACTGTCGATGACCTCGGGGATCTCCTCGTCGGGGAGGCTCGCCGCGAAGTAGCGCACGGTCTCATTGCCCTGGGCGTCCCAGTAGCTGACGGCGACACGATCGGCGTGGAAGCCGCGATCCTGCTCGCCCATGGGGCCGGCGCCGACGCGGGAGCCCCGAATGGCGCTGTTGCCTGATGCCATCTCGACTCCTCGTCAGATTCCGGCGTCGAACTTGGTGATCAGCCCGAGCACCACGATGCAGGTGACCCAGATGAGTCCGAGGATCACCGTGATGCGGTTCAGGTTGCGCTCGGCCACGCCGGAGGCGCCGAGGCTCGAGGTGACGCCGCCGCCGAACATGTCGGACAGACCGCCACCACGGCCCTTGTGCAGCAGGATGAGCAGCGTCAGCAGGAGGCTCGTGAGACCGAGCAGCACCTGCAGGACGACCTGGAGAATCTCCACGGTGAACCTTTCCGGGCACGACGCAGGGGGTCGATGCCGCCAATCAGACTATCAGCACAGCCGAGTTTAGCCGGGCGAAACCTCGGGTCGGGGCGGATCGCCCCGACCCGATCGGGTCACGCGGCGACGTGCTTCTTGAAACGGACGATGCTCGAGAACTCGTCGATGTCGAGGCTCGCACCGCCGACGAGCGCCCCGTCGACATTCGGCTCGCGGAGGAAGGAGGCGATGTTCGACGCCTTCACCGAACCGCCGTAGAGGACGCGCGTCGCCGAGGCGAGCTCCTCCCCCGCGATCTCCGCGAGGACGGCACGGAGCGCTGCCGCGACCTGCTCGGCCTGGGCCGGCGTCGCCGCCTGGCCGGAACCGATCGCCCAGACGGGCTCGTAGGCGACGACGAGCCCCTTCGAGGCGTCGACGCCCTCGAGTGCGGCACGCAGCTGCGCGACCGGCACGGCGCTCGCACCGTGCTGCTCGAGGTCTTCGGCCGTCTCGCCGACGCAGAGCACCGGGACGAGGCCGTGGCGGTGCGCGGCGACGACCTTCGCGTTGACGTCGGCATCGGTCTCGGCGTGCAGCGTGCGGCGCTCCGAGTGGCCGATGATCACGTAGGCGCAGTCGAGCTGCTTCAGGAAGGCGCCCGAGATCTCACCGGTGTAGGCGCCCGAGTCGTGCTTCGAGAGGTCCTGCGCCCCGTAGCCGATGGGCAGCGAGTCGGCAGCCACGAGCGTCTGCACGCTGCGGAGGTCGGTGAACGGCGGGAACACCGCGACCTCGGCGTCGGCGAAGTCGTGCTTCGCGTCCGACAGCGCCCAGGCGAGCTTCTGCACGAACGCGATCGACTGCAGGTGGTCGAGGTTCATCTTCCAGTTGCCTGCGATGAACGGGGTGCGCTTCACTGCCATCCGAGGACCTCCAGTCCGGGAAGTTTCTTACCCTCGAGGAACTCGAGGCTCGCGCCCCCGCCCGTCGAGATGTGTCCGAATCGTTCGTCGGCGAATCCGAGCTGGCGCACGGCCGCAGCCGAGTCGCCGCCGCCGACGACGCTGAGTCCGTCGACCTCGGTGAGGGCCTCAGCGACCGCGCGAGTGCCCGCGGCGTAGGGGGCGAGTTCGAAGACGCCCATCGGGCCGTTCCAGAACACCGTCTTCGAGTCGCGCACCTGCGCGGCGAAGGCCGCCGCCGTGTCGGGCCCGATGTCGAGTCCGAGGCCGGATGCCCCGAAAGGCGTGTCCTCGATCGCGTCCGCCGGGGCGACCACGTGCTCGGCGTCCGCCGAGAAGGCGGCCGCGACGACGACGTCGCTCGGCAGCACCAGTTCGACGCCGCGCTCAGCTGCCTCCGCGAGGTAGCCCTTCACGGTGTCGATCTGGTCGGCCTCGAGCAGGCTCGAGGCGACCTTGTGGCCCTGGGCCGCGAGGAAGGTGAACAGCATGCCGCCGCCGATGAGGAGGCGGTCGACGCGCGGCAGCAGGTGGGCGATGACGCCGAGCTTGTCGGAGACCTTCGATCCGCCCAGCACGACCGTGTACGGACGCTCGGGGTTCTCGGTGAGGCGGTCGAGCACGTCGAGCTCGGCCGCGATGAGGAGGCCGGCGGCGCTCGGTCGCAGCTCGGCGAGCTCGTAGACGCTCGCCTGCTTGCGGTGCACGACGCCGAAGCCGTCGGAGACGACCGCGTCGGCGAAGGCCGCGAGCTCGCCCGCGAACGCGGTGCGCTCGGCCTCGTTCTTCGAGGTCTCGCCCGGGTTGAACCGCAGGTTCTCGAGCACGAGCACCTCGCCGTCGGCGAGGGCGGCGGCCTTGGCCGTGGCATCCTCACCGACGGTGTCGGTCGCGAAGGCGACCGGGGCGTCGAGCAGCTCGCCGAGTCGCGCCGCGACCGGGGCGAGGCTGTAGCGCTCGTCGGGGGCGCCCTCGGGGCGGCCGAGGTGGGAGACCACGATCACGCGGGCGCCCTGCCCGAGGAGGGCCTGGATGGTGGGGACCGACGCCCGCACGCGGCCGTCGTCCGTGATGACCCCGTCCCGCAGGGGGACATTGAGGTCGCAACGGACGACGACGCGCTTGCCGGCGAGCGGACCGAGGGAATCGATCGTTCGCAGGGTCATTCAGTGTTCTTTCAGAGACGGTCGGCGACGTACTCGGTCAGGTCGACGAGACGGTTGGAGTAGCCCCACTCGTTGTCGTACCAGCTCGAGAGCTTCACCTGATCGCCGATGACGCGGACGAGTCCGGCGTCGAAGATCGACGAGTGCGGGTCGGAGACGATGTCGCTGGAGACGATCTCGTCCTCGGTGTACTTGAGGATGCCCTTCAGCGGGCCCTCGGCGGCCGCCTTGTAGGCGGCCTTGACCTCGTCGACCGTCACCGGTCGCGAGGAAGTCACGGTCAGGTCGGTGATCGACCCGGTGGGCACGGGCACGCGCAGGGCGAATCCGTCGAGCTTGCCGACGAGCTCGGGCAGCACGAGGCCGATGGCCTTGGCCGCACCGGTCGACGTCGGCACGATGTTGAGGGCGGCGGCGCGGGCGCGACGGAGGTCGCGGTGGGGGCCGTCCTGGAGGTTCTGGTCGGCCGTGTAGGCGTGCACCGTCGTCATGAGGCCGCGCTCGATGCCGAAGGCGTCGTTGAAGACCTTGGCGAGCGGCGCGAGGCAGTTCGTCGTGCACGACGCGTTCGAGATGATGTGGTGGCGCTCGGGGTCGTAGTCCTGCTCGTTGACGCCGATCACGAAGGTCGCGTCCTCGTCGGTGGCGGGCGCCGAGATCAGCACCTTCTTCGCGCCGGCCTCGAGGTGCTTGCGCGCATCGGCGGCCTTCGTGAAGAACCCGGTCGACTCGATCACGATGTCGACGCCGAGCTCGCCCCAAGGCAGGTTCGCGGGGTCGCGCTCCGAGAAGGCCTTGATCGCGGTGCCGTTCACGATGATGTTGTCGTCGTCGTAGTCGACGGTCGCGTCCAGTCGGCCCGTGATCGAGTCGTACTTCAGGAGGTGCGCGAGGGTCTTGTTGTCGGTGAGGTCGTTCACCGCGACGATCTCGAGATCCGCGCCCTGAGCGAGTGCCGCGCGGAAGTAGTTGCGGCCGATGCGGCCGAAGCCGTTGATGCCGATCTTTACAGACACAGATGTCTCCTGTATGACGTGGCGCCGACAGCGCCGTTGCACGGGTGGACTGATCGGACGGCGGTGTCCCCGGAGGAGTCCGGGGACACCATCCGTTTATGACAGTAGCAGCAGCCCTGAGGTCTTCTCACCAGCTGCGGTGAAGCGCTGCTGGACGTTCTCCCAGTTCACGATCGACCAGAACGCCTTGACGTAATCGGCCCGGACGTTCTTGTAGTCGAGGTAGTACGCGTGCTCCCAGACGTCGAGCATGAGCAGCGGGATGAGGCCCGCAGGCAGGTTGCCCTGCTGGTCGAAGAACTGCGCGATGATCGGACGTCCGCCGAGCGAATCCCACGCCAGCACCGCCCAGCCCGAGCCCTGCACGCCGAGGGCCGTCGCGGTGAAGTGCGCCTGGAACTTCTCGAACGAGCCGAAGTGGTCGTCGATCGCCGCGGCGAGCTCGCCGGTCGGCTTGTCGCCGCCCTCGGGCGAGAGGTTCGTCCAGAAGATCGAGTGGTTGACGTGACCGCCGAGGTTGAAGGCGAGGTCCTTCTCGAGCTTGTTCACGTTCGCGAGGTTGCCCGAGTCGCGCGCCTCGGCGAGCTGAGCGAGCGCGGTGTTCGCGCCGGTCACATAGGCCTGGTGGTGCTTCGAGTGGTGCAGCTCCATGATCGTGCCGCTGATCGCCGGCTCGAGCGCCGCGTAATCATAGGCGAGATCGGGGAGGGTGTAGTCAGCCATTGCTTCTCCTTGTCAGGTGCGCCGGGGCACCCGGGCGTCTCCCCGGATCTCCGCGGCGGCATTCCCGAGTCTATGCCCGCGCAGGCGGGCGCTGCCGGGATGGTGCCGGGATCGCGTCGCCGTGTGACGGGCGCACCGAACACCCCGGGGCCGGAGGAGACTCCAGTCCCGGGGTCGACACGACCGAGCCGCCGAACGCCGGGTCAGACCTCGTCGAGATCGGCCGGGAGGCTCGCCTCGGTGCCCGGCACCCCGAGATCGGCGGCGCGCTTGTCGGCCATCGCGAGCAGGCGCCGGATCCGTCCGGCCACGGCGTCCTTCGTCATCGGCGGGTCCGCGTGGTGGCCGAGCTCGTCGAGGCTCGCCTCACGGTGCGCGAGGCGCAGTTCGCCCGCGTACTTCAGGTGGTCGGGGATGTCGTCGCCGAGGAGCTCCATCGCACGCTCCACGCGGGCGCACGCGGCGACGGCAGCCTGGGCCGAGCGGCGAAGGTTCGCGTCGTCGAAGTTGACCAGCCGGTTCGCGGTCGCACGCACCTCGCGGCGCTGGCGCAGCTCCTCCCAGTTGCGCACGGTCGTGCTCGCACCCATCGCCGCGAGCATCGCGCTGATCGCCTCGCCGTCGCGGATGACCACGCGATGGATGCCGCGCACCTCGCGGGCCTTCGCAGCGATGCCCAGCCGGCCCGCGGCGCCGACGAGCGCCATCGCGGTCTCGTTGCCCGGGCAGGTCACCTCGAGGGCCGCCGAGCGGCCCGGGTCGGTGAGGCTCCCCTGCGCGAGGAACGCGCCGCGCCAGATCGCCGCGACCTCGTCGCGCGAACCCGTCGTCAGCTTGTTCGGGAGGCCGCGCACCGGGCGACGCCGGGCATCGAGCAGCCCGGTCTGCCGCGCGAGGGTCTCGCCGCCCTCGAGGATGCGCACGAGATAGTTGTTGGTGCGGCGCACCCCCGTCGGCGACACCACGGAGACGTCGGGTCGAACGCCGTAGATCTCGCCGAGGTCGCGCGTCACTCGACGTGCCACGTTCTTGGAGTCGAGCTCTGCCTCGATCGCGATCCGATTCGAGATGATGTGGAGCCCACCCGCGAACCGCAGCACCGAGGCGAGCTCGGCGATGCGCACGCTCGTCTTCGAGACCTCGACCCTGGCGAGCTCTTCTTTCACATCAGCGGTCAATGCCACCTCGTCATCCAATCTGTGTTGCGGGGACCCGGCGTCATTCGCGACCGAGGTCGCGATGCTTGACGCTCACGACGACGCCGGGCATCTTCGCGACACGCTCCGCGAGCTCGCGGACCATCGCCACCGAGCGGTGCTTGCCGCCCGTGCAGCCGATCGCGATCGTCGCGTGTCGCTTGTTCTCTCGCTGGTAGCCGGCCAGCACGGGCTCGAGTGCACGCGCGTAGGCGTCGAGGAACTCCATCGCCCCGGGCTGGCTCAGCACGAACTCGCTCACCTCGGCGTCTTCGCCGGTGAGGTGTCGGAGTTCGGGGTTCCAGAACGGGTTCGGCAGGAACCGGGCGTCGGCGATGAGGTCGGCGTCGGTCGGCGCACCGTACTTGAAGCCGAAGCTCTGCATGGTCACCCGGAGGCCGGCGTGATCGACGCCGGCGAAGGTCTCGGTCACGAGGTTCGCGAGCTGGTGGATGTTGAGGTCGGAGGTGTCGACGACGAAGTCGCTCGCTTCACGGAGCGTGGCGAGTCGCGCCCGCTCGGCACCGATGCCGTCGAGGAGCGTGCCGTTGCCCTGCAGCGGGTGCGGGCGCCTGACGGATTCGAATCGGCGCACGAGCACCGCGTCGTTCGCGTCGAGGAACACCACCCGGACGTTCACTCCGGCGCGGAGCGCCTGGATGATGTCCTGGAGCTCGGAGAAGAAGTCTCGGCCGCGGATGTCGACGACCGCGGCGATTCGCGGAAGCGAGGTGCCGGCGCGCTCGACCAGCTCGACGAGCGGCCGCAGCATCTGCGGCGGCAGGTTGTCGACGACGTACCAGCCCAGGTCCTCGAGCGCGTTGCCGACGGTCGATCGACCGGCCCCGCTCATCCCCGTGACGATGAGCATCTCCTGCTCTTCGGGCTCCTCCGCCGCCATCCCGACCCCCTTCTGCGTACCGACATCCAAGCCTATCGGGGCACGGGGGCCTCATCGGCGTGGAGTCGGGCGTGCACCGTCGCTGCGAGGGTCGGCCCGACGCCCTTGACCTCGGCGATCGCAGTCTCGTCGGCGGCGCGCAGGCGGGCGACGGAGCCGAAATGCCGCAGCAGCTCCTTCACGCGGGACGGGCCGAGGCCCGGGATCTCGGAGAGCACCGAGCCGATGTCGCGCTTGCGTCGCTGCCGCTGATGCGTGATCGCGAACCGGTGCGCCTCGTCGCGCACTCGCTGGAAGAGGAAGAGCGCGTCGCTGTTGCGCGGCAGGATCACCGGGAAGTCGGCCTCGGGAGTCCAGATCTCCTCGAGGCGTTTCGCGATGCCGCACAGGTAGATGCCCTCGACACCCGATTCCCGGAGCGCCCGCGCGGCTGCGGCCACCTGCGGCTGCCCGCCGTCGACGACGAGGAGGTTCGGGCGGTAGGCGAACTTCTTCCGACGCTCCGACACCTCGGGCGCGTCGGCCGGCTCCGCGGCTTCGACCGCTTCCGGGGTTTCGACCCCTTCCGGGGCCTCGGCCGCGTCGGGCGGGTCCGACTCGGTGTCGTCCGCGCCCGCGCCCGCGAGATAGGCGAGTCGACGCGTCAGCACCTGATGGATGGAGTCGGTGTCGTCGGTCGAGCTCGGGATCGTGAACCTGCGGTACTCGTCCTTCCGCGGCAACCCGTCTTCGAAGACGACCATCGATGCGACGATGTTCGTGCCACTGAGGTGCGAGACGTCGTAGCACTCGATGCGGAGCGGGGCATCCGCCATGCCGAGCGCTTCCTGGATGTCCTCGAGCGCTCGCGACCGCGTCGTGAAGTCGGCGCTGCGCCGGGTCTTGTAGAGCATGAGGGTCTGCTTCGCGTTCTGCGTCGCGGTCTGCAGGAGGGAGGCCTTGTCGCCCCGCTGCGCGACGCGGAGCCGCACCTTGCGCCCGGCCTGCTCGCCGAGCCAGGCCTCGAGCGCCGTCGCGTCGTCGGGGAGCTCGGGAACGACGACCTCGCCGGGCGGACGGAGCTCGTCGCCGTACGCGTTCTGCACGACCGAGTCGACGAGCTCGCCGAGCGGGACGTCGAGCTCCTTGTCGACGGTCCACGAATGGATGCCGCGCACGCGGCCGCCGCGCACGATGAAGAGCTGGACGGCCGCCGACAGCTCGTCGTGGTCGATGCCGAAGACGTCGAGGTCGACGGTGTCGCCGAGCACCATCGCGCTCTTCTCGAAGAAGGCGGTCGCGGCAACGAGGCGGTCGCGGTACCGGGCGGCGGCCTCGTACTCCTGGGCTCCGGCGGCGGCCCGCATCCGCTGCTCGAGCTCACCGAGGATGCGACGGTCCTGGTTCTGCATGAACGCGACGAAGCGCTCGACGTTCTCGCGGTGCTCGGCGATCGTGACCCGACCCGAGCACGGCCCGAAGCAGCGGCCGATCTGCCCGGCGAAGCACGGCTTACCACTGGCCATCGCCCGTCGGTAGTCGCTGTCTTTGCAGGTGCGGATGGGGAACAGCTTGAGCAGGATCTCGAGCGTCTCGTTGATCGCCCAGACCTTCGGGTACGGGCCGAAGTAGCGCGCACCGCGCAGCTTGCGGTTGCGGGTGACGAACGCGCGGGGGGCTTCGTCGGCCATCGTGACCGCGAGGTACGGGTAGGACTTGTCGTCCTTGAACCGCACGTTGAACGGCGGATGGAACTCGTTGATCCAGGTGATCTCGAGCTGCAGCGCCTCGACCTCGCTGCCGACGACCGTCCACTCGACCGAGGCGGCGCTCGTCACCATGCGTCGGGTTCGCTCGTGCAGGCTGCGGAGGGGCGCGAAGTAGTTCGAGAGCCGCGCCCGCAGGTTCTTCGCCTTGCCGACGTAGAGCACGCGCCGCTCGGCGTCGCGGAAGCGGTAGACGCCGGGCTCGGTCGGGATCTCCCCCGCCTTCGGCCGGTACGGGACGCTCTGGTCGTTGGACGGTCTGCTCATCGCCTCAGCTGGCGACGTCGGCGCGCTCGGCCGCGGCGTCGAAGATCTCGCGGAGGAAGTACCCGGTGTGGCTCTCGGACACGGACGCCACCTGCTCGGGCGTGCCGGTCGCGACGACCTGGCCACCTCCCGAACCGCCCTCGGGCCCGAGGTCGATGATCCAGTCGGCCGACTTGATGACATCGAGCGAGTGCTCGATCACGATCACCGAGTTGCCCTTGTCGACGAGCTTGCCGAGCACCTTCAGGAGCTTCTGCACGTCTTCGAAGTGCAGGCCCGTCGTCGGTTCGTCGAGCACGTAGACGCTGCGACCGTTGGATCGGCGCTGCAGCTCGGTCGCGAGCTTCACGCGCTGCGCCTCGCCGCCCGAGAGGGTCGTGGCGCTCTGGCCGAGCTGCACGTACCCGAGCCCGACGTCGACGAGGGTCTTGAGATAGCGGTGGATCGCGGAGATCGGCTCGAAGAACTCGGCCGCCTCGCTGATCGGCATCTCGAGCACCTCGGCGATGTTCTTGCCCTTGTAGTGCACCTGCAGGGTCTCGCGGTTGTACCGCTGGCCCCCGCAGACCTCGCAGGCGACGTAGACGTCGGGGAGGAAGTTCATCTCGATCTTGATGGTGCCGTCGCCCGAGCACGCCTCGCAGCGGCCGCCCTTGACGTTGAAGCTGAAGCGGCCGGGCAGGTAGCCGCGCGCCTTCGCCTCGTTGGTCTCGGAGAAGAGCGTTCGGATGCGGTCGAACACCCCCGTGTAGGTCGCCGGGTTCGATCGCGGTGTGCGCCCGATGGGGGCCTGGTCGACGTGGACGACCTTGTCGAGGTGCTCGAGGCCCGTCACGCGCCGGTGCTTGCCGGGCACCTTGCGGGCGCCGTTCAGGCGGTTCGCGAGCACCCGGTAGAGGATGTCGTTGACGAGCGAGGACTTGCCGGAGCCGCTGACCCCGGTGACGGCCGTCAGCACGCCCAGCGGGAACTCGACGTCGACGCCGCGGAGGTTGTTCGCCTCGGCACCCTGCACCGAGATCATCCGCTCGCGGTCGATCGCCCGGCGATGCGCCGGGATCGCGATCTCGCGGCGGCCCGAGAGGTAGTCGCCGGTGAGCGAACGGGTGTTCTTCACGAGGTCGGCGTAGCTGCCCGAATGCACCACGGTGCCGCCGTTCACGCCGGCACCGGGACCGATGTCGACGATCCAGTCGGCGGTGCGGATGGTGTCTTCGTCGTGCTCGACGACGATGAGCGTGTTGCCGAGGTCGCGGAGCGCGACGAGCGTGTCGATGAGCCGGCGGTTGTCGCGCTGGTGCAGGCCGATGCTCGGTTCGTCGAGCACGTACAGCACGCCGGTGAGGCCCGAGCCGATCTGGGTCGCGAGTCGGATGCGCTGCGCCTCGCCGCCCGACAGCGTGCCCGCGGCGCGGGCGAGGTCGAGGTAGCTGAGGCCGACCCTGATGAGGAAGTCGAGTCGCAGCTTGATCTCGCGGAGCACCTGGGCCGCGATGGTCTGCTCGCGCTCGGTGAGTTCGAGCCGGTCCATGAAGGAGCGCGCGTCGGTGAGGCTCAGGAGGCCCACGTCGGCGATGCTGTGGTCGTGGATGAGGACCGAGAGCACCTCGGGCTTCAGCCGCTTGCCGTCGCACACGGGGCACGGCACCTCGCGCAGGTACTCGGACCACCGTGCGCGCTGCACGTCGGTCTCGGCCTGCAGGTACTGCCGCTCGATGTACGGCACGACGCCCTCGAAGCCGGAGCTGTAGCTCATCTCGCGGCCGTAGCGGTTGCGCCACCGCACCTTGACCTCGAAGTTGTCGCCGCGGAGCACCGCGTTGCGGGCGTCCTCGCCGAGCTGTTCCCAGGGGGTGTCGAGCGAGAACCCGAGATCCCTCGCGAGGCCGTCGAGCAGCTTCTCGTAGTAGTTGTAGAGGCTCTTGCCCTGCGAGGTCCACGGGAGGATGACGCCCTCGGCGATGCTCAGCTCGGGATCGCCGAGCAGCAGCGCCTCGTCGACCGACATGCGGGTGCCGAGGCCGGAGCACTCGGGGCACGCGCCGAACGGGGCGTTGAACGAGAAGGTGCGCGGTTCGATCTCGGTGAGCTGGATGGGGTGCTGATTCGGGCACGAGAGCTTCTCGGAGAAGGTGGCCCACGCCGCCGGCCCCTCCTCGTCGACGAAGTTGACCTGGACCAGGCCGTCGGTCAGCCGGAGCGCCGTCTCGAGCGAGTCGGTCAGGCGCCCGAGCACCTCGGGGCCCGCGACGAGCCGGTCGACGACGACCGAGATGTCGTGCTTGACCTGCTTCTTCAGCTTCGGCGGCTCGTCGAGTCGCACGACCTCGCCGTCGACGACCGCGCGTGAGTAGCCTTGGGCCGCGAGCTCGCGGAAGAGGTCGACGAACTCGCCCTTCTTCTTCGAGACGACGGGGCTCAGCACCTGGAACCGCGTGCCCGCTTCGAGCTCCATCAGCTGGTCGGCGATCTGCTGCACCGTCTGCCGCTGGATCTTCTCGCCGCAGACCGGACAGTGCGGCACGCCGATGCGGGCCCAGAGCAGTCGCATGTAGTCGTAGATCTCGGTGATCGTGCCGACGGTCGAGCGCGGGTTGCGGTTCGTCGACTTCTGGTCGATCGACACGGCGGGGCTCAGTCCCTCGATGAAGTCGACGTCGGGACGGTCGACCTGCCCGAGGAACTGCCGCGCGTACGCCGAGAGCGACTCGACGTAACGCCGCTGACCTTCGGCGAAGATCGTGTCGAAGGCGAGCGACGACTTGCCCGACCCGGAGAGCCCGGTGAACACCACCATCGCGTCGCGCGGAATCTCGACGTCGACGTTGTGCAGGTTGTGTACGCGGGCTCCGCGGACACTCAGGCGCGAATGGGCATCGAGACGTGAAACTGGCACCCTTCGAGTCTAAAGAGGACCACCGACACGCACGGCCGGGGTACACGCGCTCTGAGCGAACATATGTTCGATCGGCGCGTGCGGGGCGACGACCGAGTGCGTCGCCGACCCTCGTGGATGCTCAGCCGAGATGGCCCGCCTTCTCCATCTGGCGCAGCTCGCGCTTGAGTTCGGACACCTCGTCGCGGAGCCTCGCGGCGAGTTCGAACTTCAGCTCGCCGGCAGCCTCGAGCATCTGCTCGTTGAGGTCGCGGATGAGGTCTTCGAGATCGTTCGCCCCCTCCGCCGCGATGCCCTCGCGCTTCAGGTTCGGCACCGGCGACTTCTTGCGGCCGTCGCGGCCGGCGAGCAGCGCCGCCGTGTCGGCCTCCTCGCGCGCGAGCACCTCGGTGATGTCGGCGATGCGCTTGCGCAGCGGCTGCGGGTCGATGCCGTTCACCCGGTTGTACTCGAGCTGCATCTCGCGGCGGCGGGTCGTCTCGTCGATGGCCTGGTTCATCGAGTCGGTGAGCACGTCGGCGTACATGTGCACCTCGCCCGAGACGTTGCGCGCCGCGCGACCGATGGTCTGGATGAGCGAGGTCGACGACCGGAGGAACCCCTCTTTGTCGGCGTCGAGGATCGCCACGAGCGAGACCTCGGGCAGGTCGAGGCCCTCTCGCAGCAGGTTGATGCCGACGAGCACGTCGTAGACGCCGGCGCGCAGCTCGGTGAGGAGCTCGACACGGCGCAGGGTGTCGACGTCGGAGTGCAGGTAGCGCACCCGCACCCCCGCCTCGGTGAGGAAGTCGGTGAGCTCCTCCGCCATCTTCTTCGTCAGCGTGGTGACGAGCACGCGCTCGTCGCGCTCGGCCCGCTTGCGGATCTCCTCGAGGAGGTCGTCGATCTGCCCCTTCGACGGCTTCACCACGATCTGGGGGTCGACGAGGCCGGTCGGGCGGATGATCTGCTCGACGACGCCGTCGGCGACGCCCATCTCGTACCGGCCGGGTGTCGCCGAGAGGTAGACGGTCTGCCCGACGCGGTTCTTGAACTCGTTCCACTTCAGCGGGCGGTTGTCGAGGGCGCTCGGCAGCCGGAAGCCGTGTTCGACGAGCGTGCGCTTGCGCGAGGAGTCACCCTCGTACATCGCGCCGATCTGCGGAACCGTCACGTGCGACTCGTCGATCACGACGAGGAAGTCGTCGGCGAAGTAGTCGAGCAGGCAGTGCGGCGCCTCGCCGGGCTCGCGCCCGTCGATGTGCCGCGAGTAGTTCTCGATGCCCGAGCAGAAACCGATCTGCTCCATCATCTCGAGGTCGAAGGTCGTGCGCATGCGCAGGCGCTGGGCCTCGAGCAGCTTGCCTTCGCGCTCGAGCTCGGCCAGCCGCTCGTCGAGTTCGGTGCGGATCGTGCCGATCGCCCGCTGCATGACCTCGGTTGATGCCACGTAGTGCGACCCCGGGAACACGGGCACCGCGTCGAGCTTCGCGACGACCTGCCCCGTGAGCGGGTGCAGGCTGTAGAGCGCCTCGATCTCGTCGCCGAACATCTCGATGCGGATCGCGAGCTCTTCGTAGATCGGGATGATCTCGATCGTGTCGCCCCGCACCCGGAAGTTGCCGCGCGAGAAGTCGACGTCGTTGCGCTGGTACTGCATCGAGACGAACTTGCGGATGAGCCAGTCGCGATCGACCCGCTGGCCCACCTGCAGCGGCATCATGGCGCCGAGGTACTCTTCTGGCGTGCCGAGACCGTAGATGCACGACACCGTCGAGACCACGACGACGTCGCGGCGGCTGAGCAGGGAGTTCGTCGTCGAGTGCCGCAGCCGCTCGACCTCGGCGTTGATCGACGAGTCCTTCTCGATGAAGGTGTCGGTCTGCGGCACGTAGGCCTCGGGCTGGTAGTAGTCGTAGTACGACACGAAGTACTCGACGGCGTTGTTCGGCAGCAGCTCCCGGAACTCGGTGGCGAGCTGGGCCGCGAGGGTCTTGTTGTGCGCGAGCACGAGCGTGGGCCGCTGCACCTGCTCGATGAGCCAGGCGGTCGTCGCCGACTTGCCCGTGCCGGTCGCGCCGAGCAGCACCACGTCGGTCTCGCCGGCGTTGATGCGACCCGCGAGCTCGGCGATCGCCTGCGGCTGATCACCGCTCGGACGGTACTCGCTGACGACCTCGAACGGACGAACTGAACGCGTGGCCTGCATCCCTCAAGTCTAGGTTCGACCACCGACACGGCCGCCGGCGTTCGCCTCGGGCGCACGCCGTCGCGACGGCGACCGA
The DNA here is from genome assembly GCF_042884595.1 of Agromyces sp. NPDC058126. Taxonomy (NCBI): domain Bacteria; kingdom Bacillati; phylum Actinomycetota; class Actinomycetes; order Micrococcales; family Microbacteriaceae; genus Agromyces; species Agromyces sp. NPDC058126. The sequence continues at coordinate 459,370 of NZ_JBHVTS010000003.1, forward strand.
CGACGCGGACGACCCCGTCAGGCGCGCGCGGCGCGCCGCGTCGCGATGTCGGCCCAGAGCGCGTCGGTCTGGCTCATCGTGTGCGCGAGGGTGCCGTCGGTGTCGATCACCACATCGGCGATCGCGAGTCGACGGGTGTTGTCGACCTGCGCGTCGACGCGCGCGACCGCCTGGTTGAGGTCGAACCCGCGCTCCTCGACGAGGCGCTTCACCTGCGTCTTGCGCGGCGCGTTGGTCACGACGACGAGGTCGAAGGGGTGGTCGACGGACGCCTCGACGAGGAGCGGCACGTCGTACACGACCACCGCGTCGGGGTTCTCGGCCTCGGCCTTCGCGATGAGCCGGCCCGAGAGCTCGCGGACCGCGGGGTGCACGATGGCGTTCAGCCGGGCGCGGGCCTCGTCGTCGTTGAAGACGAGTTCGCCGAGTTTCGCCCGGTCGAGCGAGCCGTCGGCGCGCAGCACGCCCTCGCCGAACTCGGCGACGATCGCGGCCAGCCCGGGGGTGCCCGGTTCGACGACACGACGCGCGAGCTCATCGGCGTCGAGGTGCACGGCGCCGTGCTCGTAGAGGCGCCGCGCGACGGTGGACTTTCCTGAGGCGATGCCGCCCGTGAGGCCGATCAGATACACGTGACCACTCTAATCGTGCGACACTCGACTCGTTCGATGAGGAGGCCGCATGCTCGAACTGCTCACCGGCACGGGACTCGCGCTCGCCGCCGGCCTGAACGCGTGGATCCCCCTCGTGATCCTCGGGGCGCTTGACCGGTTCACCGGCCTCGTCGAACTGCCGGCGGCGTGGGCCTGGCTCGCGAACGAGTGGGTGCTGCTGATCCTCGTGGTGCTGCTCGTCGTCGAGTTCGTCGCCGACAAGATCCCGGGCCTCGACTCGGTGAACGACCTCGTCCAGACCGTGGTGCGCCCGACCGCGGGCGGGCTCGCATTCACCTCGGGCATCGGCGCCGAGACCGTCGCGGTCACCGACCCCGAGGCCTTCTTCAGCTCCTCGCAGTGGGTGCCCATCGCCGTCGGCGTGGGACTCGCACTCCTCGTCCATCTCGGCAAGGCCCTGGCGCGCCCGGTCATCAACACGGCCACCGCCGGCGTCGGCGCACCCGTCGCGAGCGCGGTGGAGGATGCGGGGAGCTTCGCCCTCGCCTTCGCGGCGATCTTGGCGCCGGTCCTCGTGCTGCTCGGCGCGGTGCTGCTCGCGATCGCCGTCGTCCTCGTCATCCGCCGACGCCGAACGCAGCGCGAGCGCAGCGCGGAGCATCCGTCGACCGCACCGTGAAACGCCGGAAGGCCGGCCCCCGAGGGGACCGGCCTTCCGTCTCGCGAAATGCGATCAGTTGTTGCTCGAGAGCTTCTCGCGCAGCGCCGCGAGCGACGCGTCGTCGGCGAGAGTGCCGGCACCGGCCGACTCGCTCGAGTACGAGGCACCGCCGGCCGAGAACGAGTCGTCGGCAGCCTGGGCGGCGAGCGAAGCAGCAACCTGCTTCTTGTGCGCCTCCCAGCGAGCCTGAGCGGCAGCGTAGTCCTGCTCCCACTTCTCGCGCTGGGCCTCGAAGCCCTCGCGCCACTCGTTGGTCTCGGGGTCGAAGCCCTCAGGGTACTTGTAGTTGCCCTGCTCGTCGTACTCCGTGAGCATGCCGTAGAGCGCCGGGTCGAACTCGGTGCCCTCGGGGTCGACGCCCTCGTTCGCCTGCTTCAGCGAGAGCGAGATGCGGCGACGCTCGAGGTCGATGTCGATGACCTTGACGAAGACCTCTTCGCCGACCGACACGACCTGCTCGGCGAGCTCGACGTGCTTGCCCGACAGCTCGGAGATGTGGACGAGGCCCTCGATGCCGTCGGCGACGCGAACGAACGCACCGAACGGAACGAGCTTCGTGACCTTACCCGGGGCGACCTGGCCGATCGCGTGGGTACGGGCGAAGACCTGCCACGGGTCCTCCTGCGTCGCCTTGAGCGACAGCGAGACGCGCTCGCGGTCGAGCTCGACGGAGAGCACCTCGACGGTGACCTCCTGGCCGACCTCGACGACCTCGCTGGCGTGCTCGATGTGCTTCCACGAGAGCTCGGAGACGTGGACGAGACCGTCGACGCCGCCGAGGTCGACGAACGCACCGAAGTTGACGATCGACGAGATGACGCCCTTGCGGATCTGGCCCGGGTGGAGGTTCGCGAGGAACGTCGAACGCGACTCGGACTGCGTCTGCTCGAGGAGCGCACGGCGCGAGAGCACGACGTTGTTGCGGTTCTTGTCGAGCTCGAGGATCTTCGCCTCGATCTCCTGGCCGAGGTACGGCGTGAGGTCGCGCACGCGGCGGAGCTCGATGAGCGACGCCGGGAGGAAGCCTCGGAGGCCGATGTCGACGATCAGGCCGCCCTTGACGACCTCGATGACCGAACCGGTCACGACGCCATCGGCTTCCTTGATCTTCTCCACGTCGCCCCACGCGCGCTCGTACTGCGCACGCTTCTTGGACAGGATGAGGCGGCCTTCCTTGTCCTCCTTCTGGAGAACGAGGGCCTCGACGGTGTCGCCGACGCCGACGACCTCGCTGGGGTCGACGTCGTGCTTGATCGAAAGCTCGCGCGAGGGGATGACGCCCTCGGTCTTGTAGCCGACGTCGAGGAGGACCTCGTCGCGGTCGATCTTCACGACGGTGCCCTCGATGAGGTCGCCGTCGTTGAAGAACTTCAGAGTCTTTTCGACCGCGGCAAGGAAGTCTTCAGCAGATCCGATGTCGTTGATGGCGACCTGCTTGGGTGCCTTGGTCGTTGCGGTTGTCATGTAGTGAATGCTCCGTAAAGGACAATATCGAGCCCATCGCGCGGGAGAGCGTGATGTTGATTCCGCGATGGGCATGCGGACAGGGATGTCACAAGAGTGACGTTCGATCCTAACGGATTCAGTCGGTCCGCGGCAACCGGGGCGGGTCGCCGCTCGCCGGCGCTCATCCGAGGAGGGCGGACCGCAGCGTGTCGAGCCCGACGCCGCCGAGGGCGAGCGCGTTCCGGTGGAACTCCCGGATGTCGAACGACGCGCCCTCACGACGCGCGACCTCATCGCGGAGCTGCTCCCAGATGCGCTGCCCGACCTTGTACGAGGGGGCCTGCCCGGGCCAGCCGAGATAGCGGTTCACCTCGAAGCGCACGAAGCCCTCGTTCATGTTCACGTTCTGCGAGAGGAACTCGTGGGCGTACTCCCCCGTCCACGTGCCATGCCCGTCGGGGCGCGGCTTGCCGAGGTGCACGCCGATGTCGAGCACGACGCGGGCGGCGCGCATGCGCTGGCCGTCGAGCATGCCGAGCCGGTCGGCGGGGTCGTCGAGGTAGCCGAGCCCCTCCATGAGCCGCTCGGCGTAGAGCGCCCAGCCCTCGGCGTGGCCGGAGGTTCCGGCGAGCTGCCGGCGCCACGTGTTCAGCTGCCCGCGGTTCACGACGGCCTGGCCGATCTGCAGGTGGTGTCCGGGAACGCCCTCGTGGTAGACGGTCGTGAGCTCGCGCCAGGTGTCGAACTCGGTCACGCCCTCGGGCACCGACCACCACATGCGACCGGGCCGCGAGAAGTCGTCGCTCGGGCCGGTGTAGTAGATGCCGCCCTCCTGGGTGGGCGCGATCATGCATTCGAGCGTCCGGATCTCCTCCGGGATGTCGAACTGGGTGCCGGCGAGCTCCGCGACTGCGCGGTCGCTCGTCTCCTGCATCCACCGCTGGAGCGCCTCGGTGCCGTGGAGCTTCCGCGAGGCGTCGCCGTCGAGGAAGGCGATCGCCTCGTGCACGGATGCCCCGGGCTTGATCTCGTTCGCGATCGCCTCCTGCTCGGCGACCATGCGGGCGAGTTCTTCGATGCCCCACTCGTAGGTCTCGTCGAGGTCGATGACGGCGCCGAGGAAGCGGCGGGACTCGAGTGCATAGATCCCGCGGCCGACGGCGTCGGCGTCGCCCGCGACGGGCGCGAGCTCGGACTCGAGGAACTCGGCGAGCCGGCTGTAGGCCTCGCTCGCCGTCGCGGCGCCCGACTCGAGGTCGCGCCGGAGCGCCTCGGGCAGCCCCGACTCCCCCGCCGTCGCGTTCGCCGCGAACGTCGCGAAGAACCCGTCGGGCTTCGCGATGCGCCGAGCCTGGGCGGCGACCTCGCGCACCTGCCGCACGGCGGGGACGCTGCCCGCGGCGACGCCGGCGCGGAGGGTCTCGATGTAGCCGTCGAGCGCGCCCGGGACGGCGCCCAGTCGGCCCGAGATGCGCGACCAGTCGTCGACCTCGGCGGTGGGCATGAGGTCGAACACGTCGCGGATCTCCTGCGCCGGGCTCGCGATCACGTTGAGGTCGCGCAGGTGGAGACCGGCGTCGTACCGTTCGAGGTCGAGCTCGAGGTCCGACCCCAGGTCGGCGACGGTGATCCGGTCGACCTCGTCGACCGGCGTCGCGGCGCGCAGCGCCGCGACGGTCTCGCGGATGGCGGCCACGCGCTGCTCGTGCCCCGCCGGCGAGTAGTCGGCGAGCCGGTCGTCGTGACTCGTGCGGCCGATGTAGGTGCCGATGCTCGGGTCGAGGTCGACCAGGGTGTCGACCCAACCTTCGGCGATGCGGTCGACGTCGGTCGGGGTGCGCTCACTCGATGCCATCCCTCGAACCTAGGACAGCCGACGTCGATCTGTCGACGTCGAGGATCCCTCGGTCAGTGACCCGCGTCCTCCCAGTTCGCCCCGCGCCCGACCTGCACGTCGAGCGGCACGAGGAGCTCGGCGGCGTTCGCCATCTTCTCGCGCACGAGCGCCTCGAGCGGCTCGCTCTCGCCGGCCGCCACCTCGAAGATGAGCTCGTCGTGCACGGTCATGAGCATGCGGCTCTCGAGCCCCTGCGCGGCGATCCCGCCTTCGACGCTCACCATCGCGATCTTCATGATGTCGGCCGCGGAGCCCTGGATCGGCGAGTTGAGCGCGGCGCGTTCGGCGTTCTCGCGGTGCACCCGGTTCGGGCTGTTGAGGTCGGGGAACGGACGGCGGCGGCCGAAGATCGTCTCGGTGTAGCCGTCGATCTTCGCCTGCTCGACGACGCCGCGCAGGTAGTCCCGCACCGCGCCGAAGCGCTCGAAGTACTCCTTCATGAGCTGGCTCGCCTCGGCGCGGTCGATGCGCAGCTGCTTCGAGAGGCCGAACGCGCTGAGGCCGTAGGCGAGGCCGTACGACATCGCCTTGACCTTGGTGCGCATGAGCGGGGTGACGTCGGCCGGGTCGACCGAGAACACGCGCGCGCCGACGAACCGGTGCAGGTCTTCTCCGGCGTTGAAGGCCTCGATGAGCCCGGGGTCGCCCGAGAGGTGCGCCATGATGCGCATCTCGATCTGCGAGTAGTCGGCGGTCAGCAGTTCGGCGTACTCGGCTCCATGGCGGAACGCCTTGCGGATGCGACGGCCGTCTTCGGTGCGGATCGGGATGTTCTGCAGGTTCGGGTCGTTCGACGACATGCGGCCGGTGGCGGCGCCGATCTGGCCGTACGTCGTGTGGATGCGGCCGTCGGCGGCGATCGACTTGTCGAGCGACTCGACGATCTGACGGAGCTTCGTCGCATCGCGGTGCTCGAGCAGGTAGCCGAGGAACGGATGCGGGTTCGACTCCTGCAGGTCGGCCAGCGCGTTCGCGTCGGTCGTGTACCCGGTCTTCGTGGCCCGGGTCTTCGGCATCGCGAGCTGGTCGAAGAGCACCTCCTGGAGCTGCTTGGGCGAGCCGAGGTTCACCTCACGGCCGATCTCGGCGAAGGCGAGCTGGGCGAGGCCGGCCGCGCGATCGCCGAGCTCGCTCGAGAGGGCGGCGAGTTCGCCGTGATCGACCGCGACGCCGCGCAGCTGCATCGAGGCGAGAACCGCCACGAGGGGCATCTCGACGTCGGCGAGGAGCGCGCGCGTGGGCTCGGGGAGCGCGCGGAGCACCACCGGGGCGACCCGCAGGGTGAACCACGCGTACTCGGGCGCACCCGCGTCGGTGCCCTCTTCGGGCACGAGCTGCGAGGGGTCCGCCTGCGGCACGGTCTCGCCGAGGTAGCGCTCGACGAGGTCGGCGAGGTTCTTCTCGGCGAGGATCGGGCGTGCGAGCCATCCAGCGACCAGGGTGTCGAGCACGAGCCCGTCGAAGGCCAGGCCCGATCGCTGGAGCGCTTCGAGCTGGGGCTTCGCGTCGGTCATGATCTTCGGCGCATCGCTCGCGAGCCAGGCCTCGAAGGGCGCGTAGTCGGAGCGGTCCGCCTGCCACGGCAGGCGCACGGTCTCGGCGGCGGTCGCGATGCCCGCGCCGATCACCTGCCCGTCGACCACCTCGAGGCTCAGGCCGAGGCCCGCCGGCTCGGCCGCGACGGCCTTGGCGAGCCAGGCTTCGAGCTCTTCGTCGAGCAGGAGCCTCGGCGTCGGGATCGGCGGGGCCGCCTGCTCGGGAACGGGCGCGGCCGCCGGAGCGCTCGCACCGCCGTTGCCGTTGCCGTTGGTCTCGCCCGCGGCGAGCTTGCGGAGCCGCTCGAACAGGGTGCGGAACTCGAGTCGTTCGAAGACCGGGCGCACCGCCTCGATGTCGATCGGCTTCGCCTCGAGCTCGTCGATCACGACGTCGAGCTCGACGTCGGGGACCAGCCGGTTGAGCCGGCGGTTGCGGATCGCGTTCTCCTTCTGGTCTCGCAGGTTCTGCCCGACGACCCCCTTGATCTCGTCGGCGTGCTCGAGGATGCCGTCGAGGTCGCCGTAGAGGCCGAGCCACTTCACCGCGGTCTTCTCGCCGACCTTCGTGATGCCGATGAGGTTGTCGCTCGTCTCGCCGACGAGCGCGGCGATGTCGGGATACTGCTCGGGGCGCACGCCGTAGCGTTCGAGCACGGCCTCGGTGTCGTAGCGCTTCAGCTGGGAGACGCCCTGCGTGTTCGGGTAGAGCAGCGTGACGTCGTCGTTCACGAGCTGGATGGTGTCGCGGTCGCCCGACACGAGGAGGACCCGGTAGCCCTCGGCGCGGCCGCGAGCGGCGAGCGTCGCGAGGATGTCGTCGGCCTCGTAGTCCTCCTTCTCGAGGGTGCGCACGCCCATCGCCTTCAGCGCGTCCTGCAGCAGCGGTACCTGCCCCTTGAACTCGACCGGGGTCTCGCCGCGGGTGCCCTTGTACTCGGGGTACTCGCGGGTGCGGAACGAATGCCGCGAGATGTCGAATGCCACCGCGAGGTGCGTCGGCTTCTCGTTCTGCAGCAGGAGGAGCAGCATCGACAGGAAGCCGTGGATGGCGTTCGTGTGCTGCCCGTCGCGTGTGGTGAAGCTGTCGACCGGGAGGGCGTAGAAGGCTCGGAAGGCCAGCGAGTGGCCATCGACGACGAGGAGGGTGGGCTTATCTGCGTCCGACACCAGACAAGACTACAAGCGGCCGCCGACACTCCCCGACGCGGTCGGCGCCCGCGAATGCGAACGACGGATGCCTCGACGACACGGGTCGTCGAGGCATCCGTCGTTCGGGGCTGTGCGCCCTACTTCTTGGCGGCGAGCTGCTCGATGATCGCCTGGGAGACGTCCTTCATGGTGAGGCGTCGATCCATCGACGCCTTCTGGATCCAGCGGAACGCCTCGGGCTCGGAGAGGCCCATCTTCTCGTTGAGGAGGCCCTTGGCCCGGTCGACGAGCTTGCGGGTCTCGAAGCGCTCGACGAGGTCGCCGACCTCGGCCTCGAGCGCGATGATCTGCGCGTGGCGGGCCAGGGCGATCTCGATCGCGGGCAGGAGGTCGTTCGGCGTGAACGGCTTCACGACGTAGGCGAGCGCCCCCGCTTCGCTGGCGCGCTCGACGAGCTCCTTCTGGCTGAAGGCCGTGAGGAGCACGACCGGCGCGATGTGCCCCTTCGAGAGGCGCTCGGCGGCGGAGATGCCGTCGAGCTGGGGCATCTTGACGTCCATGATGACGAGATCGGGTCGGAGCTCGGTGGCGAGCGCCACGGCGGTCTCGCCGTCACCCGCCTCGCCGACGACCTCGAAGCCGTTGTCGCGCAGGATCTCGACGATGTCGAGGCGGATGAGCGACTCATCCTCCGCCACGACCACGCGGCGCGGAGCTGCCGGCTGAGTTGATTCGGTGTCTGTCACGGAGGAAAGCCTACGGTATTCTGGGCGAGGCCTCTGGCCGGTGTGGCGGAATGGCAGACGCGGAGCACTCAAAATGCTTTGCCCGAAAGGGCGTGTGGGTTCGACCCCCACCACCGGCACCGTACCGATCCTCGCCCGGGATCACCTCTCAGGCAGCGCCGCGAGCCGCGCGAAGCGACGTTCCCCGAGCGCTCGCGGGCGCAGGCCGAGGACGACCTCGGCGACGCGCCCCCATCGTCCGGACGACGCCCCGGATGGCGGTCTCGTCGACCGTCGGCGTCCACGTGGCATCCCGGCCCGTGCACGGGCGAACGCAGAAGGAGCCGATCCTCGCGGACCGGCTCCTTCGGGCGTCGGTTAGAGCACCTCGCCGACGACGTGCACGCGCACGTCGTTCGTGGTGCCGGGGATCCCGGGAGGGGATCCCGAGATGATGACGACCTTCTCACCCTTGACGGCCTTGCCGGTCTTGGCGAGCGCCTCGTCGACCTGGCCGACCATCTGGTCGGTGTGGGTGACGCGCGAGACGACGAACGACTCGACGCCCCAGTTGAGCGCCATGCGACGACGGATCGCGGGGTCGGGCGTGAAGGCGAGGATGGGGATCTTCGACCGGAGGCGCGTCATGCGACGCACCGTCTCGCCCGACTCGGTGAAGACGCAGAGGTACTTCGCCTCGACGAAGTCGGCGACCTCGACGGCGGCCGCGGTGATCGCGCCCGACTGGGTGCGCGGCTTCGTGCCGAGCGGGGCGATGCGGTCGAGGCCGTGCTGCTCGGTCGACTCGACGATGCGCGCCATGGTCTGCACCGTGATGACCGGATACTCGCCCACGCTCGTCTCGCCCGAGAGCATGACCGCGTCGGCGCCGTCGAGCACGGCGTTCGCGACATCGGAGGTCTCGGCGCGCGTCGGGACCGGGCTGTGGATCATCGACTCGAGCATCTGCGTCGCGACGATGACGGGCTTCGCGAGCCGGCGCGCGATCTCGACGGCCCGCTTCTGCACGATCGGCACCGCCTCGAGCGGGAGCTCGACGCCGAGGTCGCCGCGTGCGACCATGACCGCGTCGAACGCCTCGGTGATCTCCTCGAGCGCGTCGACGGCCTGCGGCTTCTCGACCTTGGCGACGACCGGCACGCGACGGCCGACCTCGTCCATGATCTCGTGCACACGCGTGATGTCGGCGGCGTTGCGAACGAACGACAGCGCGATGAGGTCGGCGCCGAGTTCGAGGCCCCAACGGAGATCGGCCTCGTCCTTCTCGGAGAGGGCGGGCACGTTGACCGCGACGCCGGGCAGGTTGATGCCCTTGTTGTTCGAGACGGGGCCGGCGACGACGACCTTGGTCGTCACGACCGTGCCGTCGGTCTCGACGACCTCGACGCGGACCTTGCCGTCGTCGATCAGGAGGAAGTCGCCCGCCTTCACGTCCTGCGGGAGGCCCTTGAAGGTCGTGCCGACGATCTCCTTCGTGCCGAGGATGTCTTCGGTGGTGATCTTGAAGATGTCGCCCTCGGCGAGCTCGTGGGGCCCGTCGGCGAACTTGCCGAGACGGATCTTCGGCCCCTGCAGGTCGACGAGGACGGCGACCGCGCGACCCGAGTCGCTCGCCGCCTTCCGCACGTTCTGGTAGACGCCCTCGTGGACGTCGTAGGTGCCGTGGCTGAGGTTCATCCGCGCGACGTCGACGCCCGCATCGATGATCGCCCGGATCTGCTCGTAGCTCGATGTCGCCGGCCCGAGGGTGGCGACGATCTTCGCTCGTCTCATGTGTTTGTGCTCCCGGTGTTCCGCGCCGAAGCGCTGGTGTTGGTACGGAGACGCGCCGACGGCGCGCCGGGTCAGACGGCGAACGCGCGCGCGTTCGCCGGGATCGGGCTCGGCAGCGAGGTCTCGCCTTCAAGGTACCGGTCGACGGCCGCGGCCGCAGCCCGGCCCTCGGCGATCGCCCAGACGATGAGGGACTGCCCGCGCCCGGCGTCGCCGGCCACGAACACGCCCGGCTGCGCCGTCGCGTACGCCGCATCGCGGTCGAGGTTGCCGCGGTCGGTGACGGTCAGTTCGAGCTGCTCGTCGAGTTCGTGGCTCTCGGGGCCGGTGAAGCCGAGCGCCAGCAGCACGAGATCGGCAGGGATCTCGCGCTCGGTGCCCGCCTTCGGCACGCGACGGCCGTCGAGGTACTCGGTCTCGGCGACCCGGATGGCCCGGAGCTCGCCCGAGTCGTTCGCGACGAACTCGACCGTCGAGACGAGGTACTCGCGGCGGCCGCCCTCCTCGTGGGCGCTCTGCACCTCGAAGACGGTCGGGTGCATCGGCCACGGCTGATGGTCGGGGCGCGCCTCCCCGGGCTGCTTGCCGATCGCGAGGTTCGTCACCGACAGCGCGCCCTGACGGTGCGCGGTGCCGATGCAGTCGGCACCCGTGTCGCCGCCGCCCAGGACGACGACGTGCTTGCCCTCGGCCGAGATCTGGTCGAAGACCTCGTCGCCCGCGACATGGCGGTTCGACTGCACGAGGTACTCCATCGCGAAGTGCACGCCGGGCAGGTCGCGCCCGGGGATCGGCAGGTCGCGCGGCACCATGGCGCCGGTGGCGATCACCACGGCGTCGTAGCGCTCGCGCAGCTGGTCCCACGTGATGTCGACGCCGATGTTCATGCCGGCGCGGAAGCGCGTGCCCTCGGCCGTCATCTGCGCGAGGCGCGCCTCGAGGTGCTTCTTCTCCATCTTGAAGTCGGGGATGCCGTAGCGCAGCAGACCGCCGATGCGGTCGTCGCGTTCGAACACCGCGACCGTGTGGCCGGCGCGGGTGAGCTGCTGCGCCGCGGCGAGCCCAGCGGGCCCCGAGCCGACCACGGCGACCGTCTTGCCGGTCAGGCGGCCCGGGGGCTGCGGCTGCACCCAGCCGCTGCCGAACGCCTGGTCGATGATCGAGACCTCGACCTGCTTGATCGTGACGGCCGGCTGGTTGATGCCGAGCACGCACGCCGACTCGCACGGCGCCGGGCAGAGCCGCCCGGTGAACTCGGGGAAGTTGTTGGTCGCGTGCAGCCGCTCGATGGCGGCGCGGCCCTCGCCCCGGTACATGAGGTCGTTCCACTCGGGGATGAGGTTGCCGAGGGGGCATCCCTGGTGGCAGAACGGGATGCCGCAGTCCATGCAGCGGCCGGCCTGCCGGCGGAGCTGCGCCGGGTCGCCCTGCTCGTAGACCTCCTTGAAGTCCATGATGCGGACCGGGACGGGCCGCCGCTTGGGCAGCTCGCGCTCGGTGACCTTCAGAAAGCCCTTGGGGTCAGCCATTCTTCACCTCCAGGGTGGTCGTCGAGGCGGCACGCAGCCGCAAGATTGCGAGGTCAGCCATTGGTGACCTCCGGGCTTTCGTCGATGCCGCGCGAGACCAGACCTTCGTCCCGTCAGCCATTGGTGACCTCCAGGATTCGGGACCAGACGACGTCGCCGTCGGGGTCGAGGCCCTCGTCGACGGCGCTCTGGCGGGTACGGAGCACGGCCGCGTAGTCGCGCGGCAGCACCTTGGTGAAGCGGTCGAACCCGGCGTCGCCCTCGGCGAGGAGGGCTGCGGCGACCGCAGAGTCGGTCTCGGCGACGTGCTGCTCGAGCAGGTCGCGGACGATCTCGCGGTCGGCGCTGCCGAGCGGGAGGAGCTCGAGTTCGCCGCTGGTGAGCGACTCGCGGTTGACCCGCTCCTCGCGGAGGCCGAGGACGTACGCGGTGCCGCCCGACATGCCGGCGCCGAGGTTGCGCCCGGTCTCGCCGAGGATGACGGCCAGGCCGCCCGTCATGTACTCGAGGGCGTGGTCGCCGACGCCCTCGACGACCGCGGTCGCTCCGGAGTTGCGCACGAGGAAGCGCTCGCCCACGATGCCGCGGATGAACATGCTGCCGCGCGTCGCGCCGTAGCCGATGACGTTGCCGGCGATGACGTTGCGCTCGGCGACGAAGCCGCTGTCGCGCGACGGACGGACGACGATGCGTCCGCCGGAGAGCCCCTTGCCGACGTAGTCGTTCGAGTCGCCCTCGAGTCGCAGCGTGATGCCGCTCGGCATGAAGGCCCCGAGCGACTGCCCCGCCGACCCGGTGAGGGTGACGTCGATCGATCCGGCCGGAAGCCCCTGCTCGCCGTGGCGGGCGGTGACCTCGTGGCCGAGCATGGTGCCGACGGCGCGCTCGGTGTTCTTGATCGGTAGCGCGATCTCGATCGCCCCGCCCTCGTCGAGCACGATGCCGCTGCGGCGGATCAGCTCGTTGTCGAAGTGCTCGTCGAGCTCGTGGTCCTGGGCGCGGGCGTTGCGGCGCGGCTCGGACTCCGAGAAGTCGGGGCCGACGAGCACCGGGGTCAGATCGAGGCCGGACGCCTTCCAGTGGTCGAGCGCGCGGTCGACGTCGAGCAGTTCGCGGCGGCCGATGATCTCGTCGAGCGAGCGGTAGCCGAGCTCCGCGAGGTACTCGCGCACCTCCTGGGCGATGAACTCGAAGAAGTTCACGACGAACTCGGGCTTGCCCGAGAACCGCTTGCGCAGCTCGGGGTTCTGCGTCGCGACGCCCACGGGGCACGTGTCGAGGTGGCAGACACGCATCATGACGCAGCCCTCGACGACGAGCGGGGCGGTGGCGAAGCCGAACTCCTCGGCGCCGAGCAGCGCACCGATGACGACGTCGCGCCCGGTCTTCAGCTGGCCGTCGACCTGCACGACGACGCGGTCGCGCATGCCGTTCAGCATGAGCGTCTGCTGCGTCTCGGCGAGGCCGAGCTCCCACGGGGTGCCCGCGTGCTTCAGCGAGTTCAACGGGCTCGCACCCGTGCCGCCGTCGTGGCCGGAGACGAGGATCACGTCGGAGAGCGCCTTCGCGACGCCCGCGGCGACCGCGCCGATACCCGACTGGCTGACGAGCTTCACGTGGATGCGCGCCTTCGGGTTCGCGCGCTTGAGGTCGAAGATGAGCTGCTTGAGGTCTTCGATCGAGTAGATGTCGTGGTGCGGCGGCGGCGAGATCAGGCCGACGCCGGCGGTCGCATGACGCGTCCGCGCGACCCAGGGGTAGACCTTCGTCGGTGGCAGCTGACCGCCCTCGCCGGGCTTCGCGCCCTGTGCGAGCTTGATCTGGATGTCGTCGGCGTGGGTCAGGTACATGCTCGTCACGCCGAAGCGGCCCGAGGCGACCTGCTTGATCGCGCTGCGGCGCTCGGGGTCGAGCAGGCGGTCGAGGTCCTCGCCGCCCTCGCCGGTGTTCGACTTCGCGCCGAGCCGGTTCATCGCGATCGCGAGCGTCTCGTGCGCCTCCTTCGAGATCGAGCCGTAGCTCATCGCGCCGGTGGAGAAGCGCTTCACGATGGAAGCCACCGACTCGACGTCGTCGATCGGCACCGCGGGGCGCATGCCCGTGCGCAGCGCGAACATGCCGCGGAGGGTCGCGAGCTCCTCGGCCTGCGAGTCGACGAGGGAGGTGTACTCGCGGAAGACGTCGTAGCGACGGTTGCGCGTCGAGTGCTGGAGCCGGAACACCGTCTCGGGGTTGAACAGGTGCGGCGAGCCGTCGCGGCGCCACTGGTACTCGCCGCCCGTCGCCAGACGCTCGTGCGCGCGCACCGCGGCGTCCTGGGGGTAGGCCTTCGAGTGGCGGTCGAGGTTCTCGGCCGCGATCACGTCCAGGCCGACGCCGCCGAGCTTCGAGGTCGTGCCGGTGAAGTACTCCTCGATGAACTCCTTCGAGAGACCGACCGCCTCGAAGGCCTGGGCGCCCGCGTACGACGAGATCGTCGAGACGCCCATCTTCGACATGATCTTCAGCACGCCCTTGCCGAGCGCCTTGATGACGTTGTGCACGGCGTCTTCGGGGGTGATGCCGCTGATGACGCCGGCGCGGACGAGGTCCTCGCAGCTCTCCATGGCGAGGTACGGGTTCACCGCGGAGGCGCCGTAGCCGACCAGCAGCGCGATGTGGTGCACCTCGCGGACGTCGCCGGCCTCGACCACGAGCCCGACCTTCATGCGGTTCTCGGCGCGGATGAGGTGGTGGTGCACGGCCGAGAGCATGAGGAGCGACGGGATCGGCGCCAGGTCCTTGTTGGAGTCGCGGTCGGAGAGCACGATGAACTTCGCACCCTGCTCGATCGCCTCGTCGACCTCGTCGCACATCGCGGCGAGGCGGTCGCGCATGGCGTCGGGACCCTCGTCGAAGCGGTAGAGGCCCCGGACGGTCACCGTGGTGCGGCGACCCGGCATCGGGTCGATGTGCACGATCTTCGCGAGCTCGTCGTTGTCGATCACCGGGAAGGTGAGCGAGACCTGGCGTGCATGCTCGGGGCCCGCGTCGAGCAGGTTGCGCTCGGGCCCGAGCGAGGTGCCGAGCGAGGTGACGACCGCCTCGCGGATCGAGTCGAGCGGCGGGTTCGTGACCTGTGCGAACTGCTGCGTGAAGTAGTCGAACAGGAGGCGGGGGCGCTTCGACAGCACCGCGATCGGCGTGTCGGAGCCCATGGCCCCGAGCGGCTCCTGCCCCGTGCGCGCCATCGGCGCGAGCAGGATCTTCACCTCTTCCTCGGTGTAGCCGAAGGTGCGCTGGCGACGGTTCACCGACGCCGGCGGGTGCACGATGTGCTCGCGCTCGGGCAGCTCGGCGAGGCGGATGCGACCTTCGTCGAGCCATTCGGCCCACGGCGCGGACGACTCGAGCTGCGACTTGATCTCGTCGTCCTCGATGAGGCGGCCCGCCTCGGTGTCGACGAGGAACATGCGGCCCGGCTGGAGCCGCCCCTTGCGCACGATGCGCGACTGCTCGAGGTCGAGCACCCCGATCTCGCTCGCGAGCACGACGAGGCCGTCGTCGGTGACGACGTAGCGGCCGGGGCGGAGCCCGTTGCGGTCGAGCGTCGCGCCGACGAGCGTGCCGTCGGTGAAGACGATCGCCGCGGGTCCGTCCCACGGCTCCATGAGCATCGAGTGGTACTCGTAGAACGCCCGCCGCTCGGGGGTCAGCTCGGTCTGGTTCTCCCAGGCCTCGGGCACCATCATCATGATCGCGTGCGGGAGGCTGCGGCCGGCGAGCGTGAGCAGCTCGACGACCTCGTCGAAGGAGGCCGAGTCGCTCGCGCCCGGCGTCACGATCGGGAGGATCGGGCCGAGGTCGCCGAGCAGCTCGGACTCGAGCTGGGACTGGCGGGCCCGCATCCAGTTGCGGTTGCCCTGGATCGTGTTGATCTCGCCGTTGTGCGCGATCATGCGGAAGGGCTGCGCGAGCGGCCACGACGGGAAGGTGTTCGTCGAGTACCGAGAGTGCACGAGCGCGAGCTTCGAGGCGAAGCGCTCGTCGGAGAGGTCGGGGTAGAACGGCTCGAGCTGGAGCGTCGTGACCATGCCCTTGTAGACCATCGTGCGGCACGACAGCGACGCGAAGTACAGCTCGAGCTCGCGCTCGGCGCGCTTGCGGAACCGGAACGCGAGCCGGTCGAGCGCGATGCCCTCGAGCCGCGCGCCGGTCGACGTCGTTGCGCTCGACTGCAGGAACAGCTGCTGCACCGCCGGCATCGCCGCGCGTGCCAGCGTGCCGAGCTCTTCGGGCCGCACGGGCACCTCGCGCCAGCCGAGCACTTCGAGGCCCTCGGATGCCGCGAGCTCGGCGAGCTGGCGCTTGACGGAGCTGCGGGTGGTCGGGTCGACCGGCAGGAACGCGTTGCCGACGACGTAGGAGCCCGCCGCGGGCAGCGGGAACGCCGCGACGGCGCGCAGGAACTCGTCGGGGATCTGCGTCACGATGCCCGCGCCGTCGCCCGTGCCCGCGTCGGAGCCGACGGCACCGCGGTGCTCGAGGTGGCGCAGGGCGTCGAGCGCGGCGGTGATGATGTCGTGCCCCGCGGTGCCGCGGAGCGTGGCGACCATCGCGAGGCCGCAGGCGTCTTTCTCGGCGGCGGGGTCGTACATGCCCTGGGCAGGCGGAGTCGTTCCGAACCGCGAGAAGGGTGGGGTGAGCGACACAGGGACCGTCCTCATCTTGAACTGGAAGCGGGGACGCCATCGGCCCTACACGGGGATGTCACGACGCATGGTGCGGCGTCGCTTCGGAGAACGTGGTGTGGGGCGGCCTGCCTACGAGGTGGAACGGCTCGGGCTTGTGGCCGCCGTCTCGCCCAGGGATTCGTTCTCACCCTCGACGCCGTCGTCGAGAGAGTCTGAGTCGGACTCGATTTCGTCTGAGTCTACCTCAGCGTCGGGGCCCTTCCATTCACGTCCGGGCACGTACGGGCTCGGCTCGATTCCGGTGTGCCGGCGGGACTGCACGAAGAGGATGACGATGCCGAGCACGACCGCTGCGAGCGACGCCCAGACGTTCACGCGGATGCCGAGGAACATCTCGCTCGGGTCGACGCGGATGGACTCGAAGAAGGAACGGCCGAGGCCGTACCAGATCAGGTAGACGGCGAAGGCCTTGCCCCAGCGCAGGTTGACCCGGCGCTCGAGGAGCACGATGAGCGCCGCACCCGCGAGGTTCCAGACGAGTTCGTAGAGGAAGGTCGGGTGGAAGAGCGTGCCCTCGGCGAGGCCCTGCGGCCAGGCCGGGTTGGTCGACTCGATCTCGAGGCCCCAGGGCAGGTCGGTGGGGGCGCCGTAGAGCTCGTGGTTGAACCAGTTGCCGAGGCGGCCGATCGCCTGCGCGACGAGCAGGCCGGGGGCGAGCGCGTCGGCGAAGGTCAGGAAGCGGATGCCGGTGAAGCGGCAGCCGATGACGACACCGACCGCGCCGCCGATGAGGGCGCCGTAGATCGCGTTGCCGCCCTCCCAGATGTTCCAGATCGCTCCGGGCTCGAATGGGTTCCAGACGTTGGCGCCCTCGTAGAAGTAGTCGTCGGGGTGCGTCAGCACGTGGTACAGCCGGGCGCCGATGATGCCGAGCGGCACCGCCCACAGGGCGATGTCGAGCACGATGCCGGGCTCGGCGCCGCGCTTCGTGAGGCGGCGCGAGGTGATCACCACGGCGAGGATGATGCCGACGAGGATGCACAGCGCATACGTGTTGATGCTGAGCTGCAACCCGAACAGGTTGATCTCCCAGGCCTGCCACTCGTAGTCGGGACTCGGAATGCTGAGCGGTGCAATCACTCGGGGTGCTGCCTTTCCTCGGGAGAAACGTCGGCCGCGTGGGCCTCAGTCAGCGTACTTCACTCGGCGCGCGTGCCGCGCGCGAGCTCGGCGGCGAGCTCGCCCGCCGCCTGCACCCCGCCGTCGGCGAGGGCCTTCACGAGTGCGGAGCCCACGATCGCGCCCTCGGCGTACTCGAGCACCTCGCTCACCTGCGCGGCCGTCGAGATGCCGAGACCGACGCAGCTGGCCGGCGCGCCGGCCTCCTGCAGCCGGGCCACGAGCGTGCGCGCGGCGTCGTCGACGTCGCTGCGGGCGCCGGTGATGCCCATGGTCGACACAGCGTAGACGAACCCTCGGCTCGCCTCCACGGCCTGCGCGATGCGCACGTCGCTCGAGGTCGGTGCGGCGAGGAACACGCGGTCGAGCCCCGTGCGCTCGGAGGCGGCGATCCAGTCGGCGCCCTCGTCGGGGATGAGGTCGGGGGTGATGAGCCCCGCTCCCCCGGCTGCGGCCAGGTCGTCGGCGAAGCGCTCGACGCCGTACTGCACGACGGGGTTCCAGTAGGTCATGATCAGCACCGGGGCATCCACCCGCTCGGTGACGCGACGCACCGCCTCGAAGCCGTCGGCGAGGCGGAAGCCGTTCGCGAGCGCCTGCTGGGTGGCCGCCTGGATGACGGGGCCGTCCATGACGGGGTCGGAGTACGGGAGCCCGAGCTCGAGCACGTCGACGCCGTTCTCGACGAGCGCGACCGCCGCGTCGACGCTCTCGTCGAGCGTCGGGAAGCCGACCGGCAGGTAGCCGATGAGGGCACCGGATGCCTCGGCGTTGCGCCGCGCGATGACCGGGCCGACCGTGTTGCGAGCGGTCATGCGCCGGCCTCCTCGTCGTACAGCTCGAAGTACCGGGCTGCGGTGTCCATGTCCTTGTCGCCGCGACCCGAGAGGTTCACGAGGATCGTGGCGTCGGGGCCGAGCTCGCGGCCGAGCACGAGCGTGCCCGCGAGCGCGTGCGACGACTCGATCGCCGGGATGATGCCCTCGGTGCGGGTGAGCAGGCGCAGCGCCTGCATCGCGGCGTCGTCGGTGACGGGCCGGTACTGCGCGCGCCCGATCGCGGCGAGCCACGAGTGCTCGGGGCCGACGCCGGGGTAGTCGAGGCCTGCCGAAATCGAGTGCGACTCGATCGTCTGGCCGTCGTCGTCCTGGAGCATGTAGCTGCGGGCGCCGTGGAGCACGCCCGGGCGGCCCTTCGTGATCGTCGCCGCGTGCCGCGGGGTTTCGACGCCCTCGCCGCCGGCCTCGAAGCCGTACAGGCCGACGCCCTCGTCGTCGAGGAAGGCGTGGAAGATGCCGATCGCGTTCGACCCTCCGCCGACGCACGCCGTCACGGCGGTCGGCAGCGCACCGGTGAGGTCGAGCACCTGCTGGCGCGCCTCCTCGCCGATGATCTTCTGGAAGTCGCGCACCATCTCGGGGAACGGGTGCGGGCCGGCGACGGTGCCGAAGATGTAGTTGGTCGTCGCGACGTTCGTGACCCAGTCGCGCATGGCCTCGTTGATCGCGTCCTTCAGGGTGCGCGAGCCGGCCTTCACGGCGATGACCTCGGCGCCGAGCAGGCGCATGCGCGCCACGTTCAGCGCCTGGCGTTCGGTGTCGACCTCGCCCATGTAGATGGTGCAGTCGAGCCCGAAGAGCGCGGCCGCCGTCGCGGTCGCGACGCCGTGCTGGCCCGCGCCGGTCTCGGCGATGACACGCTGCTTGCCGATGCGCTTCGTGAGCAGCGCCTGCCCGAGCACGTTGTTGATCTTGTGCGAACCGGTGTGGTTCAGGTCTTCGCGCTTCAGGATGATGCGCGCGCCGCCCGCGTGCTTCGCGAAGCGGGGCACCTCGGTGATGATCGAGGGGCGCCCGGTGTAGCTGCGGCCGAGCTCGGCGAGCTCGGCGCCGAACGCCGGGTCGAGCCTGGCGAGGTCGTAGGCCTCGCCGAGCTCGTCGAGGGCGGCGACCAGGGATTCGGGCACGAAGCGCCCGCCGAAGTCGCCGAAGTACGGACCGGTCTGCGCGCGAAGCGCCATGTCACACCGCCAGGAAAGCTGAGAGGTTGGCAATCGGGTCGCCCGTGACGAGCGCCTCGCCGACGAGCACGACGTCGGCACCCGACGCCCGGTAGTGCGCGACGTCGGCGGGCGAGAGCACCGCCGACTCGGCCACGCGGATCGCGCCCTCGGGGAAGCGATCGGCGAGGCGGCCGAAGAGGTCGCGATCGAGCTCGAAGCTCGAGAGGTCGCGGGCGTTCACGCCGATCAGGCGTGCGCCGAGCGCGGCCGCACGGTCGAGCTCGTCGGCCGAGTGCGTCTCGACGAGCGGCGTCATGCCGAGCGAGACGATGAGGTCGAAGAGCTCGCGGAGGGTCGCGTCGTCGAGGGCGGCGACGATGAGGAGCACGAGGTCGGCGCCGGCGGCGCGGGCCTCGAACACCTGGTACGGCGTCGCGATGAAGTCCTTGCGGAGCACCGGCAGTGCGACCGCGGCGCGCACAGACTCGAGGTCGGCGAGCGAGCCTCCGAACTTGCGCCCCTCGGTGAGCACGCTGATCGCGCTCGCGCCGCCGAGCTCGTAGCTGCGGGCGAGCGCCGCCGGATCGGCGATCGTCGCCAGCGCACCCCGCGAGGGGCTCGAGCGCTTAATCTCGGCGATCACCTTGACGTGCGACGTGGGGCGCAGCGCCTCGAGCGCGTCGAGCGCAGAAGGACGGGCGAGCGCCGCGGCCTCGACCTCGGCGAGCGGCCGGCTCTCACGGCGTGCGACCGCATCGGCGACCGCGTTCGCCGTCAGTTCGGCCAGCACTTAGTGCGCCTTTTCAGCGACCTTCGAGCCGCCGACGCCGTAGCCGGCACGGGCGAGCACCCAGCCGACGAGGAGACCGACGACGAGGAGACCGGCCGACGCCCAGACGAGCCACTGCGCCTCGAAGAAGAAGGCGACCGTGCCGACCACGAACGCGACGAGCATGATGGTGACGGCGGTCCATGCCGCGGGCGAGTGTCCGTGGCCGGGGTCTGCGGTCTCAGTGCTCATGTTGCTCCTTCGTGCGGGGGTTTCGCCCGCCAGTCTAGCGGTTCGGTTCGGGGTCGTTCGTGTCATCGGTCGGGTCGTCGCCGCGGCTGAGCTCGTCCCAGTCGTCGATCGCGCGGTCGGATGCCGCGCGCTCCGGCGCGTCGGAGGCGGCGCCTGCTGCGGCGCCGGCGCCGTCGGCGGGCTCGAGGCCGCTGCGGTAGCGGCGGGTCGATGCCGGCCAGCGGGTTCCCGTCACGAGCACGACGAGTCCGGCGAGCACGACGAGGACGCCGGCGACGATCGCGACGGTCGGCCAGACGGTCGCGACGGCGGTGCCGACGAGGTCTGCGGTCGGCGCGGAGCCCGCGACGCCGGTCGCCTCGGTCACGGAGGCGGAGACGGCGCCGACGGGGTCGCCGAGCGAGAGCGAGGCGGCGAGCACGAGGCATCCGCCGAGCAGCACCTCGAGCACGCCGAGCACGATCCGGATTCCGGGCCCCGCCAGCGCGAGCGCCGCGGCGAGGGCGAGTCCGGCGAGCGAGAGGGCGGCGATGGCGGGCGAGGCGACGCTGCCGGGCACGGCGATGACCTCGGCGCTGACGTGTGCGCCGGCGCCGCTCGCGAGCACGAGGTCGAACCAGGTCTGGCTCCACGCGAGCAGGCCGAGCCCGGCCCCGAGGATCGTCAGGACGATCGCGGGCAGCTTCATGCGTGCGCGGCTCACGGGCGGGCCCTCCGCATCGCGTTCGCGACCGCGACCGCGCGCAGCGGCGCCGCGGCCTTGTTGCGCGACTCCTCGAACTCGCTGGCCGGATCCGAGTCGGCCACGAGCCCGGCGCCGGCCTGCACCCGGGCGACGCCGCCCGAGATCGTCGCCGTGCGGATCGCGATCGCGAGATCGGCGTCGCCGCCGAAGCCGAAGTAGCCGACCACTCCCCCGTAGAGCCCGCGCTGGGCGGGTTCGAGCTCGTCGATGATCTCGAGCGCGCGCGGCTTCGGCGCACCCGACAGGGTGCCGGCGGGGAACGTGGCCCGGAACACCTCGATGGCGTTGGTGCCCGGCACGAGGTCGCCCTCGACCGAGGAGACGAGGTGCATGATGTGGCTGAAGCGCTCGACCCGCATGAACTCGGTCACCTCGACCGAGCCGGCGGCGCACACCTTCGCGAGGTCGTTGCGCGCGAGGTCGACGAGCATGAGGTGCTCGGCCTGCTCCTTGGGGTCGGCGATGAGCTCCGACTCGAGGTCCGCGTCCTCCTCGGGGGTCGCGCCGCGCGGCTTCGACCCGGCGATGGGGTGGGTGAACACGCGGCCGTCCTGCACCTTGACGAGCGCCTCCGGCGACGAGCCGACGATCCAGTACGGCTCGCCCTCGGCGTCGTCGAGGTGCACGAAGTACATGTACGGGCTCGGGTTGAGGCTGCGCAGCACCCGGTAGACGTCGATCGCGGGCGCCGTCGCCTCGTGCTCGAAGCGCTGCGAGATGACCACCTGGAACACGTCGCCGTCGCGGATGAAGTCCTTCGAACGATCGACCGCCGCGAGGAAGTCGGCCTCCTCGGTGCGGTGCGTCGGCGAGGCACGACGGCCGAGGTCGATCTCGGCGAGCCACGCCTCGGCGGGCTCCGCGAGCCCGCGCTGCATCCCGTCGAGCCGCACCTGGGCCTCGCGCCAGAGCTCGTCGGCGGAGGCGCCGGCGTCGTTCAGCGCGGAGGCGATGAGCTGCACGGTGCCGGTGCGGTGATCGATCACGACGAGCTCGGCGACGAACGAGAACGCCTGCCCCGGCATCGACGACTCGGCGGGCGGCCGGTTCGGCAGGTGCTCGATCTGGCGCACGGCCTCCCAGCCGATGAAGCCCACGAGGCCGCCGGTGAGCGGCGGCGCGCCCGGGACGTCCTCGGTCTGCCAGCGCTCGAAGAGCGCCTCGAGCGCCGCGAGCGGCGGCAGGGCGGATGCCTCGCCGAGCGCCCGCTCGGCCGACAGCCCGTAGTCCTGCCAGACGACCGCATCGTCGTGCTCGGTGAGCACGCCGTACGACGAGACCCCCACGAACGAGTAGCGCGACCAGATGCCGCCCTGCTCGGCCGACTCCAGCAGGAAGGTGCCGGGGCGGCCCTGCGCGAGCTTGCGGTAGATGCCGACGGGCGTCTCGCCGTCGGCGAAGAGCTCGCGCACGACGGGAACGACCCGTCGACCGGTCAAGAGCGCGCTGAACTCCTCGAACGTCGTCGTGGCGGCGGTCATCGTGTCTCCTCGTCGCGTCGTCGGTGTCGGGCGTGCGGTTCGTGCATGCTGGTCGGCGTGCCGCCGAGTCAGTCGACCGGCGGGCTGCCCGCGACGACCGCGATCGGGTCGCCGTCGAAGCAGGTGCGGGTGCCCGTGTGGCAGGCGGCGCCGATCTGCTCGACCTTCACCAGCAGGGTATCGGCGTCGCAGTCGAGGGCTGCCTCGCGCACGTACTGGGCGTGCCCCGAGGTGTCGCCCTTGCGCCAGTACTCCTGGCGCGAACGCGACCAGAACGTGACGCGGCCCTCGGTGAGGGTGCGGCGCAGCGCCTCGCGATCCATCCAGCCGAGCATGAGCATCTCGCCCGTGTCCCACTGCTGGATGACGGCGGGCAGCAGCCCCTGCTCGTTGAAGACGGCGCGTTCGAGCGCCTGCTCGGCCGTCGAGACTCCGCTCATCGGACGATCCTCCCGTCGTCGGCGAGGGCGCGCTTGACCTCGCCGATCGTCACCTCGCCGTTGTGGAAGACGCTCGCCGCGAGCACCGCGTCGGCGCCGGCCGCGATCGCCGGCGCGAAGTCGGCCACCCGGCCCGCTCCGCCCGAGGCGATGACCGGCACGGTCGAGAGCTCGTGCATGAGCCCGGTGAGCTCGAGGTCGAACCCGGCCTTCGTGCCGTCGGCGTCGATGGAGTTCACGAGCAGCTCGCCCGCGCCGAGCTCGATCGCCCGACGGGCCCAGTCGAGGGCGTCGAGCTCGGTCTCGGTGCGGCCACCGTGGGTCGTCACGACGAAGCCCGAGGGGGTGCGCCCGGAGCGCTTCACGTCGAGCGAGAGCACGCAGACCTGCGCGCCGAAGCGGTCGGCGATCTCGGCGATGAGCTCGGGGCGCGCGATCGCGGCGCTGTTCACGCCGATCTTGTCGGCGCCGTGGCCGAGCAGGCGCGCGACGTCGTCGGTGGAGCGCACTCCCCCGCCGACCGTCAGCGGGATGAACACCTGCTCGGCGACCCGCTGCACCATCTCGTAGGTGGTCGAACGGTCGTCGACGGTCGCGGTCACGTCGAGGAAGGTGAGCTCGTCTGCACCCTGCGCCGCATAGCGGGCCGCGAGCTCGACCGGGTCGCCGGCGTCGCGGAGATTCTGGAAGTTGACGCCCTTGACGACGCGGCCGTCAGCCACGTCGAGGCACGGGATGACACGGACGGCGAGGCTCATGCGCGGGGCCTCACAGACGAGCGGCGTGGATGGCGGACACGAGGATGGCCCTGGCGCCGAGGGCGTAGAGCTCGTCCATCACGTGGTTCATCTCGGCGCGCGGGATCATGACCCGCACGGCCACCCACTCGGGGTCGTGCAGCGGCGAGACGGTCGGCGACTCGAACCCGGGGGCTGCGGCCGTCGCGCGCTCGAGGTGCTCGACCGGCACGTCGTAGTCGAGCAGCACGTACTGCCGGGCGACGAGCACGCCCTGGAGGCGACGCAGGAGGGTCGCGGCGCCGGGCTTGTCGACCCCCGACCCGATCAGCACGGCCGTCGAATCGAGGATGACCGGGCCGAAGATCTCGAGCCCCGCCGCACGCAGCGTGGCGCCGGTCGACACGACGTCGGCGACGGCGTCGGCGACGCCGAGCCGCACCGCCGACTCCACGGCGCCGTCGAGCTTCACGAGCTTCGCCGGGGTGACGCCCTGCCGCTCGAGGAAGGCGCCCACGAGTCCCGGGTAGCTCGTCGCGACGCGCACGCCCTCGAGGTCGGAGAGCTCGGAGAACGTCTCGGCCGGCCCGGCGAAGCGGAAGGTCGAGTCGCCGAATCCGAGCGGGGCGATCTCCTTCGCCTCCGAACCGGAGTCGAGCAGGAGATCACGGCCCGTGATGCCGACGTCGAGCGCGCCCGAGCCGACGTAGGTGGCGATGTCGCGGGGGCGGAGGTAGAAGAACTCGACCCCGTTGCGCGGGTCGGCGGTGTGCAGGTCGCGCGGGTCGCGGCGACCGGTGTACCCGGCCTCCCACAGCATCTGCGCGGCGGTCTCAGCGAGCGAGCCCTTGTTGGGCACGGCGATTCGGAGCATTTCGGTACTTTCGTGTCGACGGGTCTGATCGGCCATGGGCGGGATCAGAGATGTCGGTACACGTCGGCCGGCGAGAGCCCCTTCGCGAGCATGAGCACCTGCAGGTGGTAGAGCAGCTGCGAGATCTCCTCAGCGGTCTCAGCGTCGCTCTGGTACTCGGCGGCCATCCAGACCTCGGCGGCCTCCTCGACGATCTTCTTGCCGATGGCGTGCACGCCGGCGTCGAGCTCGCGCACGGTGCCGGAACCCTCAGGACGGGTACGGGCCTTGTCGCTCAGCTCGACGAAGAGTTCGTCGAAGGTCTTCACGCTCTCTAGGCTACCCGTGCGCGTGGGGGTGCGCCGACGCGGCCGCCCGAAGGGCCGCGATCTGCACCTCGGGAACCCCACGGAACACGGCCGATCCGGCGACGAAGGTGTCGGCGCCGGCCTCGGCCGCGATGCCGATCGTGTCGACGGTGACGCCGCCGTCGACCTGCAGCCACACGTCGAGCCCGGCGGAGCGCACCGCATCGGCGACGCGCCGCAGCTTCGGCATGGTCTCGGGCATGAACGACTGCCCGCCGAAGCCCGGCTCGACGGTCATCACGAGCACCTGGTCGAACTCGTGGAGCACCTCGAGGAACGGCTCGGCGTCGGTGCCCGGCTTCAGCGCGATGCCGGCACGGGCGCCGACCCCGCGCAGGCGTCGCGCGAGCGCCACCGGGTCGGCGGCGGCTTCGACATGGAACGTCACACTCTCGGCGCCGAGCTCGGCGTAGCCGGGCGCCCAGCGGTCGGGGTCGTCGATCATGAGGTGCACGTCGAGCGGGATCGGGCTCGTCGCCCGGATGCGCTCGACCATCTGCGGTCCGAAGGTGAGGTTCGGCACGAAGTGGTTGTCCATGACATCGACGTGCACGAGGTCGGCCGTCGCGATGCGGGCGAGCTCGTGCTCGATGTTCGCGAAATCGGCGGCGAGGATGCTCGGGTTGATGCGCGTCGTCATGGCTCGAAGCCTATCGAGCGGGGATGCCGCGGCGCCCGCCGCACGGTCAGCCGGTGCGCCGCACGAGGGCGATGAACATCGCGTCGGTGCCGTGCCGGTGGGGCCAGAGCTGCACCGTCTCGGGCGCCCCCGCGAGGTCGAGCGGCTCGCGCGCCACCGACTGCACGACGGCCCGCGTGTCGAGCTGCTCGAGCTGCCCCTCCCAGCGGCGGAGCGCCGCCGCGAGGGTGCCGTGGGTCTCGGCCGTGTGCGGCGAGCACGTCACATAGGCCAGCACCCCGCCCGGCGCGAGCAGCCGCACCGCGTGGTCGAAGAGCTCGCCCTGGAGCTGCGTGAGCTCGGGTACGTCCGCGGGCTGCTTGCGCCAGCGCGCCTCGGGGCGACGCCGCAGCGCACCGAGCCCGGTGCACGGCGCGTCGAGCAGGATGCGGTCGAATCCGTCGGCCGAGCCGAGCGCCGAGGCATCCGTCTCGCGACCGTCGCCGACGGCGACGTGCACCTCGAGGGGGACGCCCTCGATCGCCCGGCGCACGAGCTCGGCGCGCGCGGGCACGAGCTCGTTCGCCACGAGGGTCGCATCGTTCGCGAGCGCCTCGGCCGCGAGCACGGCCGTCTTGCCGCCCGGGCCCGCGCAGAGGTCGAGCCAGCGCTCGCCCGGGGCGACGTCGCCGGCGCGTGACAGGGCGAGGGCGGCGAGCTGCGAGCCCTCGTCCTGCACTCGGACGCGACCCTCGTGCGCGGCGACGAGCGCGATCGGGTTCGGCGCGGTGGCGCCGATGGGCGAGAAGCGGTTGGGCTCGCCGAGCCCCTCGGGCGACTCGTCGCCGAGCCCCGGCAGCACGGCGAGGTTCACGCGGGGCGCCGCGTTGTCGGCCTCGAGCAGTGCCGCGAGCTCGTCGCCGCGGCGCTCCTTCACGAGCGCCGAGCGCAGCGCGCGGACGATCCACTCGGGGTGGGAGGCGAGCACCGCGAGGCGGGCGTCGTCGTTCGGCAGCTCGGCGGCGAGCTCGTCGCGCCACGATTCGAGGCTCGACCGCGAGACCGTGCGCAGCACTCCGTTGACGAAGCCGCTCGCGGCCGGCGCGATGCGCTTCGCAAGCACGACCTGCTCGTTGACCGCGGCGTGCGTCGGCACCCGGGTCGAGAGCAGCTGGTGCACCCCCAGCCGGAGGATGTCGAGCACGGGCGGGTCGATGCGGTCCGCCGGGCGGCCCGCGGCCAGTTCGATGACCGCGTCGTAGAAGCCCTGCATGCGGAGGGTGCCGTAGGTCAGCTCGGTCGCGAGCGCCGCGTCGGCCTCGCTGAGCTTCGAGCGCTCGATGCGCTTGGGCAGCAGGAGGTTCGCGTACGCCTCGTCGGCGCGCACCGCCTCGAGCACCTCGTAGGCGACGATCCGGGGCGGCGACACGCGCACCTGGCGGGGGCGCTGGGCGTCGCGGTCACGGGCTGGCCGTCGGGCGGGGCGTTGCTGGTTCACCCGTCAACTGTACGCGGCGGAGCCGTGCGCACGCCCGCCGTCGTCCGGCGGCCGGCCCGGTGGGCGCCCGGCGGGCCGTACGGCGGCCGCTCGCGACGCGACGGCTACTCGAGCGTTCGCAGCGATTCGGCGAGCCCGCGGCCCCAGTCGGCAGCGGCCATCGCACCCTTGCCCGCGGGCTGCACCCGGACCAGCTCGATCGGCGCGTCGGCGGTGCCGACGAGCACCCGGCGGCGCTCGGGGCGCAGTTCGCCCGCGGAGAGCGGCGCGATTGCCTCGACGGAATCGACCGGGCGCGCCTCGAGCACCTTCAGCCGCTCGCCGCCGAGCGTCGTCCACGCGCCCGGCTCGGGGGTCGTGCCGCGGAAACGGGCGAGCACCGCGCGGGCGCCGAGGCGCCAGTCGAGCCGGCCGTCCTCGATCGCGAGCTTCGGCGCGAGGCTCGGCTCGCCCACCTGGGGCACCGCGCGCGCCGTGCCCGCGGCGAGGCCGTCGACGACCTCCGCGAGCAGGTCCGCGCCGCGATCCGCGAGCATCTCGAGGGCGGCCCCCGCCGTCAGCCCGGCGTCGTTCGGCCAGCTGCGCGCCGCGAAGACGTCACCCGCGTCGAGTTCGGGCACGAGCTGGAAGACGGAGGCCCCGAGCTCGGCGTCGTCCGCGATGATCGCATGCTGCACGGGTGCGGCGCCGCGCCAGGACGGCAGCACCGAGAAATGCAGGTTGATCCAGCCGAGTCGGGGCGTCGAGAGCAGCGGCTCGCGCACGAGCCCGCCGTAGGCGACGATCACGCCGAGATCGGGGCGGAGCGCCTCGATCCGGGCCGTCGCCTCCTCGTCGAGCCGGGCCGCCTTCACGACCGGCAGGCCGTGCGCCTCAGCAGCGGCGGCGACGGGCGAAGGCGTGAGCACGCGCTTCCGTCCGAGCGGCGCATCCGGACGCGTCACGACGCCGACCACCTCGTGGTCGCCGTGGCCGACGAGCCGTTCGAGGCTCGGGACGGCAGGGGCGGGGGTACCGGCGAAGACGAGGCGCAGCGAGGTCACCGGATCATTCTTCCGGATCGTGGGCTGGGCGGTCGTGCGCGCCTCGCCCGTCGCCCGTCGCCCGGGCTACGGCACCTCGGGGTCGTCGGCGCGCACGCGCAGCACGCGCGGGCGCTGCGGGCGACGGCCCGCGACGGGACGCCGCCGCTCGGTCGCGACCCGGATCATCTCCGCACGGAGCGCCCGCGCGACCGCGACACCGGCACGGTAGTCGAACCGCACGATCGCCCGTTCGAGCTCGTCGTCGACCGGGGTGGGCCCGAGCACGTCGACCCCGGGGGCCGCCGCGGTCGCGGCGGCGATCGCCCGTTCGACCCCGGCGTGCGGAGCCGTGACGCTCGCCACCCGCACCGCAGGCGGGAAGCGCAGCGCTCGCCGGGCGGCGAGCTCGGTGCCGGCCCACTCGAGCTGCCGCCAGCCCGCGAGCGCCTGCGCGAGCGCACCCGCGACCCCGACGAGGAAGACCGGGGCACCCGGCGCGGCAAGCGCCGCCGCATTCGACCACCAGCGGAGGCAGTCCTCTGCGACCCGCAGGGACTCGCGCAGGAGCATCCGCTCGCCGTCGAGGAGCAGCACCGCCCGATAGCCGCCCTCCGCGATGGGCTCCGCGCCGCGTGTCGCGACGACGAGCGCCGGTTCGGCGCCGACCCGCAGCACCGGCCGTTCGCCGTCGGAGAGGATCACCCGGGCCCTCGGGAACGCACGGCCGAGCTCCTCGGCCGTGCGGCTCGCGCCGACCGTCACGGCGCGCAGCTTCGTCGACTCGCACACCGGGCACTGCCAGTTCGCGGCGCTCGTGCCGCACAGGGTGCAGCGGGGCGCACCGCCCGCGCGTGGCACGGCCAGGACGCCGCCGCAGGCCGCGCAGCGCGCCGGCTCGCGGCAGCGGTCGCAGGAGAGCAGCGGCGTGTGGCCGGGGCGGGCGACCTGCACCAGCACCGGTCCCGTCTGCACGGCCTCCTGCGCCTGGCGCCACGCGGCCGACGGGATGCGCGCCGAGCCCGGCTCGGGCGTCGCCTGCTGCTCGGTCGGGATGACCCGCGGACGAACATGGCGATGGGCACCCACCGCCCGCACCCACCCGATCTCGACGAGCCGCTCGACCTCGACGCTGCGAGTGTGCCCGAGGAGGAGCAGGGCCGCGCCCGACTGCTCCTGGCGGATCAGCGCCACGTCACGCGGATGCGCTCCCGGACTCAACGGCTCGTTCATGAGGGCGTCGCCGTCGTCCCAGAGGGCGATGAGGCCGAGCCTCGCCGCCGGCGCGTAGACCGTCGAACGGTTGCCGACGATGATGCGCGCAGCATCGCCGCTCGCGTCGAGGAAGGCCCGGAAGCGAGCGCCTCCCGTCTGCCGGGCATCGGTGCGGAGCACCCGCCGAGGGTCGACGACCTCGGCGAGGGCGGCCTGCAGCTGCTCCTGGTCGCGATAGTCGGGCACGACGAGGAGACTCGAGCGGTCGGCCGCCAGCGTCGCCGCGGCCGCCTCAGCGAGCGTGACCGCCCACGCGCCCACCCACTCCCCCGACGGCAGCCTGATCGGCCGGGGGTCGGCGGCGAGGGCCATCCGCTCACCGCCCGCGATGCCCGCCTCGACGACGCCCGCCTCGTAGCCGGTGACGGCCGTGGCCGCCGGGAGCTCGCCCGGATCGGGTTCGGCCGCCCGCCATGCGCGCTCGACGCGCACGTACCGGCTCGGGATCGCCAGGCGCAGGACGTCGCTCGCGTTGCCGGCAGCCCGATCGGCGACGGCCCGCGCGAGCGCCCATACCTCGGGGGCGAGCAGCGGGACCTCGGAGACGATGAGGTCGAGCTCGGCGAGACGCCCCTCGTACTCGCTCGACTCGGCCAGCTCGACGAGCCAGCCGTCGGCGATCCGACCGCCCGATCGGAGCGGCACCCGCACCCGGACGCCGGGCTTCGCCTCGTCGACGAGCCGCTCGGGCACGCGATAGTCGAACAGCTGGTCGAGTTGCGGCAGCGGCGAATCGACGAGCACCCTGGCGACCGGGCCGGCCGTCACCTCAGAGCCCGGCGGCGGAGCGGAGGTCGTCGACGCGGTCGAGGCGCTCCCACGTGAAGTCGGGCAGCTCGCGCCCGAAGTGGCCGTAGCTCGCGGTCTGCGCGTAGATCGGGCGCAGCAGGTCGAGGTCGCGGATGATGGCGGCCGGCCGGAGGTCGAACACCTCGCGGATCGCGCCGATGATCTCGTCGTCGGGCAGCACGCCGGTGCCGAAGGTCTCGACGTAGAGGCCGACGGGAGCCGCTTTGCCGATCGCGTACGCGACCTGCAGCTCGAGCCGGTCGGCGAGGCCGGCGGCCACCGCGTTCTTCGCGACCCAGCGCATCGCGTACGCGGCCGAACGGTCGACCTTCGAGGGGTCCTTGCCGCTGAACGCGCCGCCGCCGTGACGGCTCGCGCCGCCGTAGGTGTCGATGATGATCTTGCGGCCCGTGAGGCCGGCGTCGCCCTGCGGGCCGCCGATCTCGAACCGGCCGGTCGGGTTGATGAGCACCGCGAGCTCGGGCCGCGCGAGCTCGACCTGGTCGAGCACCGGACGGATGACGAGCTCCTCGACCTCGGCGCGCAGCTGCTCGTTCGACACGGCCGGCGAGTGCTGGGTCGACAGCACGACGGTCTCGATGGTCTTCGGCGTCGGCCCGTCGTACCCGATGGTCACCTGGGTCTTGCCGTCGGGGCGCAGGTAGTCGAGCTCGCCCGCCTTGCGCACGTTCGCGAGGCGCTCGGCGAGTCGGTGCGCGAGCCAGATCGGCACCGGCATGAGCTCGGGGGTCTCGCGGGTGGCGTAGCCGAACATGATGCCCTGGTCGCCCGCACCCTGGCGGTCGAGCGCGTCCTCGCTGGCGCGCTCGCGCGCCTCGAAGGCGTGGTCGACGCCCTGGGCGATGTCGGGCGACTGGCCGCCGATCGACACCGAGACGCCGCACGAGCGACCGTCGAACCACACGTCGGACGAGTCGTAGCCGATCGAGGTGACCCGCTCGCGCACGATCGCCGGGATCTCGACGTAGCCCGAGGTGGTGACCTCGCCGGCCACGTGCACGAGCCCCGTGGTCACGAGCGTCTCGACGGCGACCCGGCTGTACGGGTCGACGGCGAGCAGCGCGTCGAGGATCGAGTCCGAGATCTGGTCGCAGATCTTGTCGGGGTGGCCTTCGGTCACGGACTCGGAGGTGAAGAGGCGGAGGGCGCTCATACGGGGTCGGCTTCTTTCGTGGTGCGGTCTTCGGCGGTGTTCGCGAACTTCGAGACAACCACGTCGAGGATGGCACCGGCCACCGACGGTTTCGTTCCGTGAAGTCGTGTGACGATCTCGTCGTCGCCGCCGAGGATGACGACGGAGTTGTCGTCGCTCGCGAAGCCCTCGGTCCAGCCGACGCGGTTCACGACGAGGACGTCGGCGCCCTTGGCGCGGCGCTTGGCGCGCCCGAGCTCGAGCAGCCGCTCGTCGTCGGGCTCGGTCTCGGCGGCGAAGCCGACGAGGAGGGTGCCGTCGTGCGGGGCGTGCCCGAGGCCGGCGAGGATGTCGGGGTTGCGGACGAGTTCGATCGTCAGCCCGTCGTCCGAGGCGTCCTTCTTGATCTTCTGCTCGCTGATGCTCGCGGGGCGGTAGTCGGCGACGGCCGCGGCCATGATCACCGCGTCGGCGCCGCGGGCGGCCTCGGTGACCGCCGCCTGGAGTTCGAGCGCGCTCGAGACGCGGCGGAGATCGCACCCGGCGGGTTCGGCGACCTCGAGGTTGGCGGCGACGAGGGTCACCTCGGCGCCCCGCGCGCGGGCGGCCTCGGCGATCGCGACGCCCTGCTTGCCGCTCGAACGGTTGCCGAGGAAGCGCACGGGGTCGAGCGGTTCGCGCGTGCCGCCGGCGGTCACGACGATGCGGCGACCCGCGAGGTCGCGGTTCGCGGGTGCACCGGATGCCACGACCGCGAGGGCCGCCGCCACGATGACGTCGGGCTCCTCCATGCGGCCGGGGCCGCTGTCGACGCCCGTGAGCTGGCCGACCGCGGGACCGACGACGGTGACGCCGCGCGCCTCGAGCGTCGCGATGTTCGCCTGGGTCGCGGGATGCCGCCACATCTCGGTGTGCATCGCCGGGGCGATCACCACGGGCGCCTCGCTCGCGAGGACGCTGTTGCCGAGCAGGTCGTCGGCGAGCCCGGCGGCGAGCTTCGCGATCGAGTTCGCCGTCGCCGGTGCGATGACGATGAGGTCGGCGGCCTGACCCATCGCGACGTGCCGCACCTCGGCGACGCCCTCGTACAGCTCGGTGTGCACCGGGTTGCGCGAGATCGCCTCGAGGGTGGGCCGGCCGACGAAGCGCAGCGCGCCCTCGGTCGGGATGACGTGCACGTCGTGCCCGGCGAGCACGAGGGCACGGACGACGCCGACGGCCTTGTACGCCGCGATGCCGCCGGTGATGCCGACGACGATGTTGAGGGTCACGCGGCCCCCGGGGTCACTCGCCCAGGGGGCGGAGCCGGAGCTTGTCCTCGTTGATCTCGTGCATGGCCACCGAGAGGGGCTTGTCGTCGATCGACGAGTCGACGAGCGGGCCGACGTTGTCGAACAGGCTTCCCTCGTGCAGGTCGGCGTAGTAGTCGTTGATCTGGCGGGCGCGCTTGGAGGCGAAGATGACCAGCTGGTACTTCGAGTCGACCTTCGAGAGCAGGTCGTCGATGGGCGGGTCGATGATGCCGGAAAGCTTCTCAGCCATGGAGTGACTCCTTGTTTCGTGGGGTGCGCGCCGAGCGCGCGAAAGCTCGTGGCGAGGGTGCCCGAACCGCGACGGCTCAGCGACGACCCTTGCGAGGTCTCATCAAGTCTACGACCTTCTGGGCCGCCTCGCCGACTTCGTGGTTCACGACCTGGTGGTCGAACTCGTCGACGGCGGCCAGTTCGACCTTCGCGGTCTCGAGCCGGCGCTGCTGTTCGGCGGCCGTCTCGGTGCCGCGGCCGACGAGTCGTCTGACCAGTTCGTCCCAGGTCGGCGGCAGGAGGAACACGAGCGTCGCGTCGGGCATCGCGCGGCGCACCGAACGGGCGCCCTGGATGTCGATCTCGAGCAGCACGCTCTGGCCGGCGGCGATCGCCTCCTCGACGGGACCGCGCGGCGTGCCGTAGCGCGAGGCGTTGTGCACCGTCGCCCACTCGAGCAGCTCGCCGGCCTCGACCATGCGGTCGAACTCGGCGTCGTCGACGAAGAAGTAGCTCTCGCCCTCGACCTCGCCGGGGCGGGGAGCGCGCGTGGTCGCCGACACCGAGAGCTTGACCTCGGGATGGTGCTGGCGGATGTAGCCGGCGACCGTGCCCTTGCCGACCGCGGTCGGACCGGCGAGCACGACGAGCCGGTCGCCCGTGCCGCCGTGCGCGGCGACCCACTCGGCGATGAACTCGCGAAGGCGACGGCGCTGCAGGCGGCCGAGGCCGCCGAGGCGCTTCGAGGTCGAGATCTCGAGCTCCTGCATGATGCGCGTCGACTTCGTGGCGCCGATCGCGGGGATCGAGGTGAGGAACTCGGTGACCCGCAGGCGGCCCTCCACGCCCTCGGGCTCCTCGAAGGCGACCCGCAGCACGTCGAGCGGGCTGCGACGGCCGGAGGCCACCTCGGCCTTCACGGCCGCACGC
Source organism: Agromyces sp. NPDC058126 (assembly GCF_042884595.1). Taxonomy (NCBI): domain Bacteria; kingdom Bacillati; phylum Actinomycetota; class Actinomycetes; order Micrococcales; family Microbacteriaceae; genus Agromyces; species Agromyces sp. NPDC058126. The sequence goes on from NZ_JBHVTS010000003.1 coordinate 493,091, forward strand.
GCGCGCCGGGCGGCGACGGCCGCGCGGGAAGCGGCGACGCGGTCGACCTCGGGCGGGGTGGTTGCGGTGGCGCGGGCGTCAGACATCGACGCTCCCGACCTCGTCGACCCGGCGGGCGACGGCATCGGCGAGGCCCTCGGGGCCGGCGGCGAGCAGCGAACGCGACTCGCTCACGATGACGCCCGAGCTGTACGCGCCGTAGATCGAGCGGAGCTCGCGGAGCTCACCGCCCTGGTGGCCGAAGCCCGGTGCGAGCACCGGCAGCCCCGGACGGGGCGCCTCGCCGTCGCGATCGAGGCCCGCCGCGCGCAGGTCGACGGTCGCCCCGATGACGACGCCGATGGAGCCGAGCGAGCGCTCCGCGGCATCCGCGCGCCCCTGGTTCCAGGCGACGACGCCCGCGGTGATCGCACCTGCGACCGTCGAGCCGGCACGGCTCGACTGCTGCAGCACCGCGCGCTGCACGGCGGCGGCCTCGGGGTTCGAGGTCGCCGCGAGCACGAAGAGGCCCTTGCCGGCGCGTTCGGCCGCGACCATGACCTGCTCGATCGAGCCGAGGCCCTGGTAGGCGCTGATCGTCATGGCGTCCGCCTCGAGCGAGGACCCGGGCCGCAGCCACGCCTCGCCGTACGCGTCGACGCTCGAGCCGATGTCGCCGCGCTTCGCGTCGGCGATCACGAGGAGTCCCGCGTCGCGGGCCTCGGCGAGCACGCGCTCGAGCGCGGCGTATCCGGCCGCACCGTGCCGCTCGAAGAACGCGACCTGCGGCTTCACGATGCCCGCGCGGCCGGCCGCCGCGTCGATCGTGCGCAAACCGAACTCCCGCACGCCGGCGGCGGAGTCGTCGTAGCCCCACGATGCGAGCAGCGACGCATGGGGGTCGATCCCGACGCACAGTCGCCCGTACGCGGCGAAGACGGCCGCGAGCCGCTCGCCGAACGGCAGTGGTTCGACGCTCACGCCGACACCTCCCGCCTCGCCTGGTAGTCCTGCAGGCTCGTGACCTCGAAGCCGTCGCCGTTCACGTCGAGCGACGCGACGGCGGCCGAGAGCTCGGCGATGGTCGTGAACAGCGGGATGTCGGCGGCGACGGCCGCAGCGCGGATCTCGTAGCCGTCGGCGCGCGCGGAGCGACCGCTCGGCGTGTTCACCACGATGTCGACCTCGCCGCGGTTGATGAGCTCGACCACCGAGTCCGCGTCCTCGCTCGCCTTCTCGCTGAACTTCGTCACCTCGCGGGCGCCGATGCCGTTGCGGCGCAGCACCTCCGCGGTGCCCTCGGTCGCGGTGATCTCGTAGCCGAGCTGCTGCAGGCGCAGCACCGGCAGGATGATCGCACGCTTGTCGCGGTCGGAGACGGAGACGAAGACCGTGCCGGTCTCGGGCATGCCGCCGTACGCGGCGAGCTGGCTCTTCGCGAAGGCGCGCGGGAAGTCGCGGTCGATGCCCATGACCTCGCCGGTCGAACGCATCTCGGGGCCGAGCACGGAGTCGACCATGATGCCCTCGCGGGTGCGGAAGCGGTGGAAGGGCAGCACGGCCTCCTTGACCGCGACCGGGGCGTCGAGCGGCACGCGCGAGCCGTCGGAGGCGGGCAGCATCCCCTCGGCGACGAGCTCGGCGACGGTCGCGCCCACCATGATGCGGCTCGCGGCCTTCGCGAGCGGGATGCCGAGCGCCTTGGAGACGAACGGCACCGTGCGGCTGGCGCGCGGGTTCGCCTCGAGCACGTAGAGCACGCCCGCGCCGATCGCGAACTGCACGTTGAGCAGGCCGCGCACGCCGATGCCCTCGGCGATCGCGCGCGTCGCCTCGCGGACCCGGTCGACCTCGGCGCGGCCGAGGGTCACGGGCGGGAGGGTGCAGCTCGAGTCGCCCGAGTGCACACCCGCCTCCTCGATGTGCTCCATGACGCCGCCGATGTAGAGGTCGGTGCCGTCGTAGAGGGCGTCGACGTCGATCTCGATCGCGTCGTCGAGGAAGCGGTCGACGAGCAGCGGGTGGCTCGGTCCCACGATGCCCTGGCCCTCGATGCGCGCGAAGTAGTCGGCGAGCGAGGCGGTGTCGTAGATGATCTCCATGCCGCGGCCGCCGAGCACGTAGCTCGGGCGCACGAGCACCGGGTAGCCGATGCCCTCGGCGACGTGCACCGCGCCGGCGAGGTCGATCGCGGTGCCGTTCTTCGGGGCGAGGAGCCCCGCGGCGTCGAGGATGCCCGAGAAGAGGCCGCGTTCCTCGGCGAGGTCGATCGCCTCCGGCGTCGTGCCGAGGATCGGGATGCCTGCCGCCTCGAGGCCCTTGGCCAGGCCGAGCGCGGTCTGGCCGCCGAGCTGCACGACGACGCCGACGAGCTCACCCGACTGCGACTCGGCGTGGATGACCTCGAGCACGTCCTCGAGCGTGAGCGGCTCGAAGTAGAGCCGGTCGCTCGTGTCGTAGTCGGTCGAGACCGTCTCGGGGTTGCAGTTGATCATGATGGTCTCGAAGCCCGCGGCCGAGAGCGCGAACGACGCGTGCACGCACGAGTAGTCGAACTCGACGCCCTGGCCGATGCGGTTCGGGCCCGAACCGAGGATGACGACCTTGCGGCGGTCGCTCGGGGCGACCTCGGTCTCCTGGTCGTAGCTCGAGTAGTGGTACGGCGTGAGCGCCGGGAACTCCCCCGCGCAGGTGTCGACCGTCTTGTACACCGGACGGATGCCGAGGATGTGACGCACCTCGCGGGCGTCGGCCTCGCTTCCGAAGCCCCGGAGCTCGGCGATCTGGGCGTCGGAGAACCCGTGGTCCTTCGCGAGCAGCAGCGTGTCGTGGTCGAGCGCCTCGGCCGCGGCGACGTGCGCGGCGACCTCGTTGATGAGCACGATCTGGTCGAGGAACCAGGGGTCGATCTTCGTCGACTCGAAGGCCTGCTCGATCGTGGCGCCCTTGCGGAGCGCCTGCTGCACGAGCACGATGCGGCCGTCGGTCGGCACCTTCGCCTGCTCGAGGAGCTCCTCGACCGTGCGCGCCTCTTCGCCCCAGTGGAACGACGAGCCGCGCTTCTCGAGCGAGCGCAGCGCCTTCTGCAGCGCGGTCGCGTAGTTGCGGCCGATGGCCATCGCCTCGCCGACCGACTTCATGGTCGTCGTGAGGGTCGGGTCGGCGGCCGGGAACTTCTCGAACGCGAAGCGGGGCACCTTGACGACGACGTAGTCGAGCGTCGGCTCGAAGCTCGCGGGCGTCACCCGGGTGATGTCGTTCGGGATCTCGTCGAGGCGGTAGCCGATGGCGAGCTTCGCGGCGATCTTCGCGATCGGGAAGCCGGTCGCCTTCGAGGCGAGGGCGCTCGAGCGGGAGACGCGCGGGTTCATCTCGATGACGATGACGCGGCCGTCGACCGGGTCGATCGCGAACTGGATGTTGCAGCCGCCGGTGTCGACGCCGACGGCGCGGATGATGTCGATGCCGATGTCGCGGAGGTTCTGGAACTCGCGGTCGGTCAGCGTGAGCGCGGGCGCGACCGTGATCGAGTCGCCCGTGTGCACGCCGACGGGGTCGACGTTCTCGATCGAGCACACGACGACGGTGTTGTCGTGGGTGTCGCGCATGAGCTCGAGCTCGTACTCCTTCCAGCCGAGGATGGACTCCTCGAGGAGCACCTCGGTGGTCGGCGAGTCGTGCAGGCCCGCACCGGCGATGCGGCGCAGGTCGGTCTCGTCGTACGCGAAGCCCGAGCCGAGGCCGCCCATCGTGAACGAGGGGCGCACCACGAGCGGGTAGCCGAGGTCGTCGGCCGCGGCCAGCACCTCGTCCATCGTGTGCGCGATGTGCGAGCGGGCGACGTCGGCACCGCACTCGACGACGAGCTCCTTGAAGAGCTGGCGGTCCTCGCCCTTGCGGATCGCGTCGACCTTCGCGCCGATGAGTTCGACGCCGTGCTTCTCGAGGATGCCCGCGTCGTGCAGCGCGATCGCGGCGTTGAGGGCGGTCTGCCCGCCGAGCGTCGGGAGCACCGCGTCGGGGCGCTCCTTGATGATGATCTTCTCGATGATCTCGGGCGTGATCGGTTCGATGTACGTCGCATCCGCGAAGTCGGGGTCGGTCATGATCGTGGCCGGGTTCGGGTTCACGAGGATGACCCGGACGCCCTCGGCCCGCAGCACGCGGCAGGCCTGCGTGCCCGAGTAGTCGAACTCGGCCGCCTGGCCGATGACGATCGGCCCGGAGCCGATGACCAGGACGGAATTGATGTCGTCGCGCTTGGGCATTAGTTGCCGTTCTCCTTGCTCGCGATGACCATGTCGCGGAACCGGTCGAAGAGGTAGTTGGCGTCGTGCGGGCCGGCAGCCGACTCGGGGTGGTACTGCACGCTGAACGCGGGGATGTCGAGGCAGTTGAGTCCCTCGACGACGTTGTCGTTGAGGCCGACGTGGCTCACCTCGACCCGGCCGAAGCCCTCGCTCGACTCGCTGATGCGGTCGGTCGGCGCGTCGACGGCGAAGCCGTGATTGTGCGCGGTGATCTCGACGCGGCCGGTCGCGCGGTCGAGCACGGGCTGGTTGATGCCGCGGTGCCCGAACGTCAGCTTGTAGGTGCCGAAGCCGAGGGCGCGACCGAGCAGCTGGTTGCCGAAGCAGATGCCGAAGTAGGGCAGGCCCGCGCGGAGCGCCGAGCGGAGGATCTCGACGTGCTGGTCGGATGCCGCGGGGTCGCCCGGTCCGTTCGAGAAGAACAGCGCGTCGGGGCGGAGTGCGAGCACCTGGTCGGCCGTCGTGGTCTGCGGGAGCACGTGGACGTCGAAGCCGCGCTCGGCGAGGTAGTTCAGCGTCGAGGTCTTGACCCCGAGGTCGAGCACGGCCACCGAGCCGACGCGCTCGCCCGTCGCGGGCAGCGAGTAGGGCTCGGCCGTCGAGACGGCGCCCGAGAGGTTCTGCCCGGCCATCTGCGCGCCCGACTGCACGACCGCGAGCTGCTCGCCCGAGCTCAGTGCGGCGTCGTCGCCCGAGAAGATGCCGGCGCGCATGGAGCCGGCCGAGCGGAGGTGCCGGGTGAGCGCCCGGGTGTCGATGCCCGAGATGCCGACGACGCCGGAGGCGACGAGGTCGTCGTCGAGGCTGCGCTGCGAGCGGAAGTTCGAGACGACGCGCGAGGGGTCGCGCACGATGAAGCCGGCGACCCAGATGCGGTTCGACTCCTCGTCGGCGTCGTTCATGCCCGTGTTGCCGATGTGCGGCGCCGTCATCATGACGATCTGGCCGGCGTACGACGGGTCGGTGAGGGTCTCCTGGTAGCCGGTCATGCCGGTCGCGAAGACGGCCTCGCCGACGGTGCGCCCGCGGGCGCCGTAGGCGCGCCCCTCGTATCGCGTTCCGTCCTCGAGGACGAGCACGGCGGGGTCGCCCGCGCGGCCGAAGGTGGTCGGCGCGGCGGTCTCGGGCGCTGCGAGCGGCTCGCTCGCGGTCTCGACGGCGGCCTCGGGCGCGCCGACCGGCTCGCTCGCGTCGGTCTCGGGCGTGCCCAGGGGCTCGCTCGCGGGGTTGGGGGTCTCAGTCATCCGAGGCCTCGCTCTCGTGTTGTTCCGGCCGCGGTGCGGCTGGCGCCGCGGCGATGTCGTGAATGGCCCGGATGATGCGGGCCTGGTCGCCCGGATACCGGGCTCGGAGGTAGCTGTCGACCCGGGGCGCCACGCCCTCGGGCTCGTCGCTCGTGGCGGGGATCCAGCTGAGGGCGATGAGGCCCTCGGGCTCGACGCCGCGGTCGATCGCGTAGCTCGCGGTCTCGGCTCCGGCGACGCGGTCGGCGGGGATGAAGCTCACCGGTTCACCCGCGATGCGGAGGGCGACGCCCTCGGGCATCACCTCGATACGGCCGGCGCCTCGGAAGGCGAGGCCCTGGACGGCGAGCCGTTCGAGCGGTTCGCCGACGGGCGTCGTGGCGACGTAGAGCACCTCGGCCTCGAGCACCGCCTCCCCGCGAACGGCGGGCACGGGGTAGGCCGAGAGCACCGAGTCGCGCACCGCGCGTCGGCGCCACGAGCGCACCATGAGCCAGGCGATCACCGCGAGGACGGCGACGGCGACGAGCGCGCCGATCCACTTATCCATGCGCGCCCCCGTTCGCGGCGGCCGCGAATTCGGCGATCTCCTCGGCGGGACGCACGCGCCCGTCGAGGGCGGTCGGGTAGCCGGCGTGGAAGGTCGCGACGACCCGCCCCGGCAGGGTGCGGCCGAGGTAGGGCGAGTTGGTGCTGCGGCCGGCGAGCCGGTCGAGGTCGAACACCGCGGAGGCGTTCGGGTCGTAGAGCGTGAGCTCGGCGGCCGCGCCGGCGGCGATCGCCTCGCCCTGGCCGCGCAGGCGGCCGATCCTCGCGGGCGCCTGCGAGAGCACGCGGGCGACGTCGCTCCAGTCGAGCAGTCCGTTCTCGACCACGGCGGCGTGCACCACGGAGAGGGCGGACTCGAGCCCCACCATGCCGTTCGCCGCAGCATCCCACTCGCTCTCCTTCGCCTCGACCGGGTGCGGTGCGTGGTCGGTCGCGACGATGTCGATCGTGCCGTCGGCGAGCGCGGCGCGCAGCGCCAGCGTGTCCTCGGTGCGGCGCAGCGGCGGGTTGACCTTGAACCGCGGGTCGTAGCCCTTGATGAGGTCTTCGGTGAGCAGCAGGTGGTGCGGGGTGACCTCGGCCGTGACGTCGATGCCGCGGGCCTTCGCCCAGCGGATGACCTCGACCGAGCCGGCCGTCGAGACGTGGCAGACGTGCAGGCGGCTGCCGACGTGCTCGGCGAGCAGCACGTCGCGCGCGATGATCGACTCCTCGGCGACCGCGGGCCATCCGGCGAGGCCCAGTTCGCCCGAGAGCGCGCCCTCGTTCATCTGGGCGCCCTCGGTGAGGCGCGGCTCCTGCGCGTGCTGGGCGATGACGCCGTCGAAGGCCTTCACGTACTCGAGTGCACGGCGCATGAGCAGCGGGTCGGAGACGCAGAATCCGTCGTCGCTGAACACGCGCACGTTCGCCCGCGAACGGGCCATCGCGCCGAGTTCGGCGAGCTCGGAGCCCTTGAGGCCGACCGTGACGGCGCCGATGGGCTGCACGGTGGCGTAGCCGGCCGAGCGGCCGAGGCTCGCCTCCTGCTCGACGACGCCCGCGGTGTCGGCGACGGGGAAGGTGTTCGCCATCGCGAAGACCGCGGTGAACCCGCCGGCGGCGGCGGCCTGCGTGCCCGTGAGCACCGTCTCGCTCTGCTCGTAGCCGGGCTCGCGGAGGTGGGTGTGCAGATCGACGAGGCCGGGCAGGGCGATGAGCCCGTCGGCGTCGTGGACGGTCGCACCGGCCGGCCCGGAGATGCTGCCGATCTCGGCGATGACGCCCCCGTCGATCAGGATGTCTGCGCGCTCGCCGCTCGGGAGCGTCGCACCGGTGATGAGGTGACGCCCCGGCATCAGCTCTCACCCCGTTCGCCCGACAGCAGCATGTAGAGGGCGGCCATTCTCACTGATACTCCGTTCGCGACCTGTTCTCGCACCGTGGACCGCGGCGAATCCGCCGCACGGGCCGAGATCTCGAGCCCGCGGTTCATGGGCCCGGGGTGCATGACCATCGTAGTCGGGGGCAGCCGATCGAACCTGGCGTCGTCGAGGCCCCAGGTGCGCGCGTACTCGCGGCTGTTCGGGAAGAAGGCCGCGTGCATGCGCTCCGCCTGGATGCGGAGCATCATGACGACGTCGGGCGCGCCGGCGAGCGCCGCGTCGAGGTCGTAGCCGACCGCAGCGGGCCAGGCGCCCGTCGCGACCGGCACGAGCGTCGGCGGCGCGACGAGCTCGACCTCGGCGCCGAGGGTCGTGAGCAGCCACACGTTCGAGCGGGCGACCCTCGAATGCAGGATGTCGCCGACGATGACGACGTGCACCCCGTCGAGCCCGCGTCCGCGGGAGGATGCCCCGTGCAGGCGCCGGCGGATGGTGAACGCGTCGAGCAGCGCCTGCGTGGGGTGCTCGTGCGTGCCGTCGCCCGCGTTCACCACGCCGGCGTCGATCCAGCCGCTCGTCGCGAGCGTCAGCGGAGCGCCGGAGGCGTGGTGGCGGATGACGACGCCGTCGGCGCCCATCGCCTGCAGCGTCTGGGCCGTGTCCTTCAGGCTCTCGCCCTTCGAGACGCTCGAGCCCTTCGCGCTGAAGTTGATGACGTCGGCCGAGAGCCGCTTCGCGGCCGCCTCGAACGAGATGCGGGTGCGCGTCGAGTCCTCGAAGAAGAGGTTCACGACGGTCTTGCCGCGGAGCGTCGGGAGCTTCTTGACCTCGCGCTCCTGCACCGCGGCCATGTCCTCCGCGATGTCGAGCAACGCGATGGCCTCGTCGCGGCCGAGCTCGCGGGTGCCGAGGAGGTGCTTCATCGGACTCCCCCCTCGGACGGGACGTCTTCGATCGAGACGGCGTCGTCGCCGTCGACCTCCTCGAGGCGCACGTTGATGCGTTCGCGCGTCGAGCTCGGGAGGTTCTTGCCGACGAAGTCGGCACGGATCGGGAACTCGCGGTGACCGCGGTCGACGAGCACCGCGAGGCGAACGGCGCGGGCGCGTCCGAGGTCGGCGAGCGCGTCGAACGCGGCGCGGATGGTGCGTCCCGAGTACAGCACGTCGTCGACGAGCACGACGGTCTTGCCGTCGATGCCGCCCGGCGGCACCTCGGTCGGCGCGGGCGTCCGCAGACGGGTGTGCGCAAGGTCGTCGCGGTACATCGTGACGTCGAGCGATCCCGCGAGCACGACGGGGGCATCGGGTTCGATGCGGGCGATGGTCTCGGCGATCCGACGGGCGAGGATCACGCCACGCGTCGGGATGCCGAGGAGGACGAGATCGTCCGAACCGCGATTGGATTCGAGGATCTCGTGCGAGATGCGGGTCAACGCCCGCTGGATGTCAGCCTGACTGAGCACAGCACGTGCCATCAACCGACTCCCTTCTCCGCCTCACAGGACGGCCTTAAAGGTTGCCAACTCCGACGAGTCTATCAGCGCACCCGGGTCTCCCCGTCGTGGAGCGTCATGCGTCGTCGCCCCGCGGCGCTGGCGCACGGCGGGGTACCACCGGTACGGTTCGGGCATGCGCACGATCCCGTCCCGGCCGTGGGCCGTCGCCTCGGCGTTCGCCGCGACCGCGTGGGCGTTCTTCCTGCTGCCCCCGCAGCAGGCCGTCTGGTCGGGTGCCGGCAGCCCCTTCTGGCTGGCCGCACTCGACGACTCCCCCGTGTACGAGGGCCTCCGCGCCTGGCTCGTCGCCGCGGGCGCGAGCGACTTCTACCTCGTGTTCGGCGCGGCGGCCTCGCTGTCGTTCCTACTCATCTGGTTCGCCACCGGCCCGGCATTCGCCCGCTTCGGGTGGAGCGGACGCGTGCTCGGCTGGATCATCCTCGCCGGGGCACCGATCACCGTGCTCTCGTACGCGAACCATCCGGTCGGCGCCCCGCTGCACTGGCTCTGGGGCGCCGAGGGCGTCACCCTCCTCGCGATCGGAGTCTGGGCGCTGGTCGTCGCCATCCTGGCACCGCGCGACGGGAGCGTGCCGGTCTGGGAGCGCCTGCTGCTCGTGGTCACCCTGCCGGTGATCGTCGGATCGACCGTGCTGCTCACGTACTGGCCGCACGGAAGCCTCGTCGGGCTCGGTCTCATGGCCGTCGCCTTCGCGGCGTGGGGTCGTCGCACCGACGAGCGCGGCTGACACGACGGATGCCCCGGGGCCGACGTGCGAGCGACGTCGGCCCCGGGGCATCCGCAGATCTCAACGGCGGCCGATCGGGCGGGTGAGCGCCTTGGCCGCGATGACCAGGGCGGCGGCGACCAGCACGACGTCTTTGAGGATGTACTGCGCGGTCAGGGTCGGGCCCGCGCTCGTGAAGAGCTCGCCGGTGAAGAACACGAGGGGCGAGAAGATGCCGACGAACGTGCCGGCGAGGGCGAGGAGGCCGATGCGCAGCAGGAAGCCGGTGATGAACGCGAGGCCGACGAACACCTCGAGCGAGGCGGTGATCGCCATCGCGGCGTAGCCGTCGACGAAGCCGAACGAGAGCGCGTTCCAGGTGCGCACGACGAGGTCCTCGACGGGGCTTGCGCCCGGGAGGAACTTCAGCGCACCGAACACGAGGAAGACGAGGCCGAGCGAGACGCGGAGCGCCGGGACGCCGATGCGGGCGAGGAAGCGCTGGACGACGGCCTGCGCGGAGTTCGCACGATCGAGGACGGAGTCGAGACCCGTCGCGGTCGAGACGCGTCCGGTGCCGAGAGCGGTGGTGGACATGGTGATGCCTTTCTGACGGTGTGATGTGGGAGTGGCAGCCGGATGCGGCAGCACATCCATCTCATCGGCGCGACGCACCCCGGTCGCCATGGCATCCGCTGATTCCCGCTCGTGGTCTCCCCCGAACGCGCCCTCAGGGCAATGGAGGCCGAACCCCCCGAGTGCGGGGTGCGCGGCCGCCGCACCGCGTGATGCAATGGCGGCATGGCCGACGTGATGATCGCGGTGACGCCGTTCCACGGGCACGTCGCGCCGATGGCGGTCGTGGCGGCGGCGTTCGTCGCCGCCGGGCACCGGGTGCGCGTCTACACGGGGGCGGCGCACGCCGCGGCGTTCGAGGCCGAGGGCGCCGAGGTCGTGCGCTGGCGCGAGGCCCCCGACTTCGACGAGCACGACCTCGCAGCGACCTTCCCCGAGCTCGGCTCAGGCACCGGCCTCGGCCAGCTCATGCGCAACATCGAGCAGCTGTTCATCCGCACCGGCGCCGCCCAGTGCCGCGACTTGGTCGAGGCATACGGCATCCGTCCCTGGGACGTGCTCGTCGCAGAGTCGACGAGTCTCGGCGCCGCGTTCGCGGCCGATCGCACCGCGACGCCGTGGGTGACGGTCTGTCTCACCCCGCTCACGCTCCTCGACCCCGGCACGCCCCCGCCCGGATTCGGCATCCCCCCGGCGCAGGGGCCGCTCGGGAGAATCCGCGACCGGGTGCTGATCGGCGCGCTGCGCGCGATCACGCGCCGGCTCCAGCGCGCGCACGAGGAGGAGCGCGCGCTCGCCGGCCTCCCGCCCGACGGGCGCACCTTCGACGAGGCGTGCTACTCCCCCGGGCTCGTCTGCGCGAGCGGCGTCGCAGAGCTCGACGTGCCGCGGCCCGACACCGGCCGGGTGCGGTACGTGGGTGCGCTGAGCGCGGCGTCGCCGGAGGCCTCGACGGCGGGCCGCGCACGGCAGCTCCCCGAGTGGTGGCCCGAGCTGCTCGCCCACGACCGCCCCGTCGTGCACGTCACCCAGGGAACCCAGCACCTCGAGCCGCGCGACCTCGTCGCCCCGAGCTTCGCCGCGCTCGGCAGGCAGGCGCTGCTCCTGGTCGCGACGACGGGCCGCACCGACCAGGACCGGTTCCCGTTCCCGGCTCCGCCGAACGCCCGGATCGCCGGCTTCGTGCCGCACGCCGAGCTGCTGCCGCACGTCGACCTCATGATCACGAACGGCGGTTGGGGCGGAGTCCTCGCCGCGCTCTCCGCGGGCGTGCCGCTCGTCGTCGCCGGCGGTGACGCCGACAAGCCCGAAGCCGCGGCGCGCGTCGCCCGTTCGGGCGCCGGGATCGACCTCCGCACCGGCCGTCCGTCGCCTCGTGCGCTGCTGCGCGCGTACCGCAGGGTCGAGGGCGACCCCGCCTACCGGGCGAACGCCGAACGCCTCGCCCGACGCCTGCGCGCCCACGACGGGCCTCGCGAGGTCGTCCACCTCACCACGGCGCACATGACGAACGCGGCCGATCCCGGGTGAGCGGGATCGACCGCGTTCGGTCGAGATTCGGCGCCGATCAGGCCTTCGCGTGCGAGATCGCGGCGAGCAGGCCGTTCACGAAGCCGGCCGAGTCATCGGTCGACAGCACGGTCGCCGCCTCGACGGCCTCGGAGATCGCGACCGGGTCGGGCACCTCGTCGTTGTAGACGATCTCCCAGACGCCGATGCGCAGCAGCGCGCGGTCGACCGCGGGCATCCGCTCGAGCGTCCACCCGCGGGAGTTCGTCTCGATGAGCTCGTCGATCTCGGCGCGGTGGTCGACGATGCCGTCGACGATCTCTCGCGCGTACAGCCACGACGCGGCCCGCTCGGGCTCGTTCGCGGCCTTCTGCGCCTCGACGACGAGCATCTGCTCGACCGGCACCTGGCGCATGTCGGCCGAGTACAGCATGTCGAGCGCGCGCTTGCGCGCCTTGGTACGGGCGCTCACTAGTCGTTCACGCGGCCGAGGTAGTCGCCCGTGCGGGTGTCGACCTTGACCTTGGTGCCCGTCTCGAGGAAGAGCGGAACCTGGATCTCGTAGCCGGTCTCGACGGTGGCGGGCTTGGTGCCGCCGGTCGAGCGGTCGCCCTGGAGGCCCGGCTCGGTGTAGGTGATCTCGAGCACGACCGATGCCGGGAGGTCGATGTACAGCGGGTTGCCGTTGTTCAGGGCGATGGTGACGGCCTGGTTCTCGAGCATGAAGTTCGCGGCGTCGCCGACGACGGTCGACGAGACGGTGATCTGGTCGTAGTCGGTCGCGTCCATGAACACGAAGCCCTCGCCGTCGTTGTACAGGTACGTGAAGTCGCGGCGATCGACATTCTCGATCTCGATCTTCGCGCCCGCGTTGTACGTGCGGTCGACGGTCTTGCCGCTGACGACGTTCTTCAGCTTGGTGCGCACGAACGCACCGCCCTTGCCGGGCTTGACGTGCTGGAACTCGATGACGCTCCAGAGCTGGCCGTCGATCGAGAGGACGACGCCATTCTTGATGTCAGCGGTGCTTGCCATGCGAATACGATCCATTCAGTTGCGAAGAGGCTCGGCCGGAATCGGCCCGAGAAAGTTCAGTCGATCGAGTGTAGTCGCTGCGCTGCGGGCGCGCCAATGCGCCCCGGATGCCTCCCGCTCGCGCCGCACGCGATGCCCTAGCCTGTCGTGGTGATCGACACCCCTCGCCCCGGACCCCGCCCGACCGTCTCGACCGAGGGCCCGCAGCGTCAGCTCGACCAGCGGGCGACTCCCGAACTCTGGGGCCGCCTCGTGGCGAGCGTGTTCGCCCTCGACGGGGTCGTCGAGGGGCACAGCCAGGTCTCGCCGAAGTCGTCCCGCGCGGTGTTCCTCGAGGGTCTCGACGTGGCGCGCGCGGCCGAGACCTCGCTGTTCCCCGACGGCCGTCTCGAACCCGTGCACCTGCACGGCGTCGACGACACGAGCGTGCACCTCGTGCTGCCCGCCGAGCGCGGCGCGCGCCTGACGGAGCTCGGCTGGGCCGAGCCGCATCAGTACGAGGACTTCGGCACCGAGTTCATGGTCTACGGACCTCGCGACGGGGCCGAGCTCGAGGTCGTCGTGTCGATCGTCGAGGAGAGCCTGGCGTACGCCCGCGGTGACTGAGACGCGGCGCGCCCGGGTTCAGCCCTCGGCGTGCCCGGTGATGACGTCGAGGAGCAGCCGGACCGCGGTCTCGTAGCCCGCGACGCCCTCGCCCACCACGTGCACCACCGCGACGTCCGCGACATAGGAGTGGTGGCGGAACGACTCCCGCTGCGAGACATCCGAGATGTGGACCTCGGCGACCGGGAGATCGACGCCCGCCAGGGCGTCGCGCAGCACGACCGAGGTGTGCGTCAGCCCGCCCGGGTTGATGACGATGCCCACGCAGTCGAGCCGCGCCGCGTGGATCGCGTCGAGGAGCACGCCCTCGTGGTTCGACTGCACGGCCCGCACGTCGAAGCCGCGCGCGGACGCGGCATCCGCGACGAGGCGCTCGACGTCGGCGAGCGTCTGGGAGCCGTAGATCTCGGGCTCGCGGGTGCCGAGCAGGTTGAGGTTCGGGCCGTTGACGAGCAGCAGCCGGCGCTCGGTCACGAGCCGATCTCCTGGTAGGCGGCGAAGAGCAGCGACTGGTCGGGCGCCTGCATGACCGTCGGCTTCGCGAGATCGTCGAGCACGATGAACCGCAGCTGGCCCGCACGCGACTTCTTGTCGCGCTGCATGGTCGCGAGGAGGGTGTTCCAGCGTCCCGCCGGGTAGCTCGTCGGCAGGCTCAGCAGGTCGAGGACGCGGCGGTGCCGGTCGGCGACCTCGTCGGACAGCCTCCCGGAGAGTCGGCCGAGCTCGGCCGCGAACATCATGCCGACCGCGACGGCCGCGCCGTGCCGCCACTGGTAGCGCTCGGCGTGCTCGACCGCGTGGCCGAGGGTGTGCCCGTAGTTGAGGATCTCGCGGAGCCCCTGCTCGGTGAGGTCCTCGGAGACCACGTCGGCCTTCATCTGGATCGCGAGCTCGACGACGCGGCGGAACTCGGGCGTCGTCGGGTCGGTCGCGACCTCGGGGTCGGCCTCGATGATGTCGAGGATCTCGGGGTAGCGGATGAACCCGGCCTTCACGATCTCGGCGAACCCGGCGAGGATCTCGTTCTTCGGCAGCGTGTCGAGCAGGTCGAGGTCGCAGAGCACCGCGGCCGGCGGGTGGAAGGCGCCGACGAGGTTCTTGCCCTCGTTCGTGTTGATGCCGGTCTTGCCGCCGACCGCGGCGTCGACCATGCCGAGCACCGTCGTCGGCACCTGCACGACCCGAACGCCCCGCAGCCACGTCGCGGCCACGAAGCCCGCGAGGTCGGTGATCGCTCCCCCGCCGAAGCCGACGATGGCGTCGCTCCGCGTGAAATCGGCCTGGCCGAGCACCTGCCAGCAGAACGCGGCGACCTCGATGCGCTTGCCGGCCTCGGCATCGGGCACCTCGGCGAGCAGCACCTCGAAGCGGTCGGAGAGCGCCTCGCGGAGGTCGGCCGCACGGGCGCCGAGCGTCGCCGGGTGCACGACCAGCACCTTCTTCACGCCGCTGCCCAGTGCGTCGCCGAGCTCGGCGAGGACGCCGCGCCCCACGACCACGTCGTAGCCCGACTCGCCGCCGACCCGGATCGCCGTGCGCTCGTCGCCTGCCGTCATCGTTCTCCTCCGAAGCGCTCGGTGATGTCGTCGACGATCCGCCCGACCGAGCGCCGGGAGGTGTCGATGGTGAGGTCGGCGACCGCCGCGTACAGCGGACGCCGGGCCTCGAGGATGGCCGACCAGCGGTCGAGCCCGCCCTCGGCGATGAGCGGCCGGTTGCCGCCGGCGAGCCGCGGCGCGACCGCCTCGCGGGAGACCTGCAGCCACACGACGGGGAGCCGGCCGAGATCGTCGCGGGTGTCGTCGTGCAGTACGGCGCCGCCGCCGAGGGAGACGACGGCCTCCTCGCGGAGCGCCTCGGCGACCACCTCGCGTTCGATCACGCGGAAGTACTCCTCGCCCTCACGGGCGAAGATCTCGTCGATGGCGCCGTAGCGCTCGGCGATCCGGGCATCGGTGTCGATGAACGGCGCCCCGGCCGCGGCGGCGAGCCGCTGCCCGACCCGCGACTTTCCGGCCCCCATCGGGCCGACGAGCACGATGGGGAGCCCGAGGCGGGGCTGATCAGACACGGGCGTCGGCCGCGCCCGGAGCCCCGGCGGTGCGGAGCGTCTCGGGGATCGCGGCGAGGTACGACTCGAGGTTGCGGCGCGTCTCGTCGACCGAGTCGCCGCCGAACTTCTCGAGCACGGCGTTCGCGAGGGTGAGCGCGACCATCGCCTCGGCGACGACCCCGGCGGCGGGCACCGCGCACACGTCGGAACGCTGGTGGTGGGCGGGCGCGGGCTCGCCGGTCGCGACGTCGATCGTCGGCAGGGCGTGCGGCACGGTCGCGATGGGCTTCATGCCGGCCCGCACGCGCAGCACGGTGCCGGTCGACATGCCGCCCTCGGTGCCGCCGGCCCGGTCGCTGCCGCGCGCGATGCGGCCGTCGACGGGGTGCAGCTCGTCGTGCGCCTCCGAGCCTCGGCGGCGGGTGGTCTCGAAGCCGTCGCCGACCTCGACGCCCTTGATCGCCTGGATGCCCATGAGTGCGGCAGCCAGCTGCGCGTCGAGGCGGCGATCCCAGTGCACGTGCGAGCCGAGCCCGGGCGGCAGCCCGTAGGCGAGCACCTCGACCACGCCGCCGAGGGTGTCGCCCGACTTGTGGGCGTCGTCGACCTCGGCCACCATGCGGGCGGAGGTCTCGGCGTCGAAGCAGCGCAGCGGATCGGCGTCGACCGCGTCGACGTCGGAGGGCAGCGGCAGCGCGGCGCCCTCGGGAACCCGCACCGGGCCGATCGAGAGAGTGTGCGCGATGGTCTGGATGCCGAGCTCGGCGAGGAACGACTTCGCGATCGCGCCGAGCGCGACCCGGGCGGCCGTCTCGCGGGCGCTCGCCCGCTCGAGCACGGGGCGCGCCTCGTCGAAGCCGTACTTCTGCATGCCCACGAGGTCGGCGTGGCCGGGGCGGGGCCGGGTGAGCGGCGCACCGCGCCCGCGCCCGAGGCGCTCGGCGTCGATCGGCTCGGGGCTCATGACCTCCTGCCACTTCGGCCACTCGGTGTTGCCGACGCGCAGCGCGACCGGGCTGCCGAGGCTGAGGCCGTGGCGCACGCCGCCCGAGATTGCCAGCTCGTCCTGTTCGAACTTCATGCGCGCGCCACGGCCGTAGCCGAGCTTGCGGCGCGCCAGATCGGCGCGGATCGAATCGAGCGAGACGGGAATACCGGCGGGAAGACCCTCGAGGATCGCGACGAGCTCAGGGCCGTGCGACTCTCCGGCAGTGAGCCAACGGAGCATGACTCCTATCCTTCCACAGCGTCAGGCGACCGACTCGCGCATGACGGCGAGCACGTCATGCTCGTCGGGCAACTCTGCGAACGGATCGCCGTTCACGAAGATGCGGATCTGCAGGAGCGCCTGGTGCAGCAGCATGCCGAGGCCGTGCACGACCGTGCCATCGGCCTCGAGCCAGGAGTGCGCGAGCGCGCTCGGCCACGGGTCGTACGCGACGTCGAGGAGGGCGGCTCCAGCGACGAGCGAGGGCGAGGGCGTCACCCCGAGATCGGTGCCGCCGGGCACGGTGCTGATGACGAGCTCGGTGTCGGCCGAGTCTCCCCGACCTGCGGTCGCGTCGGCGAGCGAGGCGATCGGATGCTCCGCGACCACGAGTCCGGCACGGCGGCCGAGCTGTTCGAGCTCGGCGGCGGCGCCCGGCCGGCGCACGAGCACCCGCACCTCCTCGGCGCCGAGTTCGGCCATCGCGACGAGCGCCGATGCGGCCGTCGCACCCCCACCGATGAGCAGCCCCCGGCGGATCGCGGTGACGCCGAACTCCTGCAGCGTGCGCACGATGCCGCCGACGTCGGTGTTGAAGCCGAGTCGGCGCCCGCCGTCGAGGAGCACCGTGTTCGCGGCGCCGGTGAGCGCGGCGAGCTCGTCGACCTCGTCGAGCAGGGGCAGCACGTCCTGCTTGAGCGGCATCGTGAGCGAAAGACCCCGCCACGCGACATCCAGCTCGTCGAGGAACGCCGGGAGGCGCTCGCCGGTCATCTCGATCGCCGAATACGCCCAGTCGAGGCCGAGCCGCGCGTAGGCTGCGCGATGCAGCGACGGACTCTTCGAGTGCGCGATGGGCGAGCCGAGCACGGCGAGGCGGGCGCTCAGGCCCTCCCCGGTCGTCGCCGCCGGCCGATCAGCCATACTCGGGGTGCTCCTCCATCCAGGCGAGCCACTTCTCGACCGCGGCGTCGTGCTCCTCGACCGTCGACGAGAAGATCGTCTCGCCCGTGTCGAGGTTCCATGTCACGAAGAACAGCCACGGACCGTCGGCAGGGTGCACCGCCGCGTCGATCGCGAGGTCGCCCGGGTTCGAGATCGGACCGACCGGCAGCCCCGGGTGCACGTAGGTGTTGTACTTGTTCGCCGGGTCGGCGCGCTCCTCGTCGGTCGTCGTCACGAGGTGCGTGTTGCCGGTGCCGTAGGCGACGGTCGCGTCGGACTGCAGCAGCCCGCTCTCCCATTTCGCCGGGTCGAGCCGGTTGAGGAACACGCGGGACACCTTGTAGAAGTCGTCCTTGAGGCCCGCCTCGCGCTGCACGAGCGCGGCGAGCACGATGGTCTTCCATCGGTCCGCCGGTGCGACGCCGGCCTCGTCGAGCGCCTGGAACTGGCGGTCGACGAGCGTCTGCAGCACCGCATGCGCGTCGAGGTTCGGGTCGAGGGTGTACGTCGCCGGGAACAGGAAGCCCTCGAGGTTCGCCGCCTCGGCGGGGAGCCCGTAGTTCGCGGGCGGCTCGGCCGCCGCGGCCTGCAGCTCCTCGAGCGGGATTCCCGTGCCCTCGGAGATGCGCGGCAGCGCATCGACGGTCGCGGTGCCCTCGGGGATGACGAAGGTGTTCTCGAGTTTCTTCGCCGGGTCGAGCAGCGCGTCGAGCGCGGCCTGCGCGCTCATCTGCTCGGCCAACTGGTAGGCGCCCGGGAAGAACACGGGCGAGGGGTCGGCTTCGGCGACGGCCTCGAGGAAGGCGTCGGTGGAGGCGACGACATCCTCGTCGACGAGGTTCGACGCGATCGACTCGCCCGTGTCGCCCTCGTGGATCATGAACACGAGCTCGCCCGTGCCCGTGCCCTCGTAGTCGGCCGCCGGCTGGAAACGCTCGATCACCGCGTTGATCGGCCCTTGGAGGAAGAAGAACGCGCCGACGCCGAGCGCCGCGACGACCAGCAGTCCGATGAGGCAGCCCCACGCGCCGCGACGGCGCGGCTTCTCGTCGGGGTGGTGATCGTAGGGGTCGGATGCCGCGGCCCGGCGTTCGGCGCGAGAGGGCTTGCGCCGCACGGGTTCGGGGTCGTCGACCATCGGGTCGACCGACTGGTGCGGATCGCCGAGGAGGTCGGCGAACGGCGACGCCGAGACGGCCGGCGCGGGTGCCGGTGCCGCCGGGGCGACGTCGGGACGCGGCACGACGGGCGGCGCCTCGCCCGCGAGGTGGGCGTCGAAGGCTGAACGCGGTTGAGCGGGCGCAGCGGGCTGTGCGTCTCGGGACGGCTCGGCGAGCGACGGCGGCGCCGTCTGCGGCCGGCGCAGCTGCAGCTGCGGCGCGGTCGTCGGCGCGGTCGTCCCATGGGCCGGGGCGGCCGGTTGCGGTTGCGGTGCCGTGCCGGCCGCGGCCGCAGCAGCCGCGCTCTCGGCCTCGGCCAACGCGGCAGCGCGCTGCTCGGCCTCGCGGATCTCGCGCCGCGTCATCGGCTGCGCCGGGGCTGGGGTCGGCCCGGTCGCCGGGGTGCTCACCGCGCCGGTCGCCGGGGTGCTCACCGCGCCGGTCGCCGGGGTGCTCACGGCGCCCGTCGTCGGCGCGTCGCCGCCGAGCATCGCTCGCCAATCGGCGGCGAGGGCGTCGGCGTCGGGGTGCTCTGGGGGGAGCTGGGTCACAGGGGTGGGAGCCCTTCGTCGAGGTCGAGGACGCGGCCGGGAGCGTGGCCTGCGGCCCGCTCGGCGTCGATCGCGTGTTGCAGAATGATAACGGCTGCGACTTGGTCGACGATGGGACGCTGCTTCCTCGACGACTTCCCGCTCGCCCGCAGCGCCTGCTGGGCGCTCACCGTCGAGAGCCGTTCGTCGACGAGGCGCACCGGCAGTCCCCCGCCGGCGCGCCCGAGCCGCTCCGCGAACCCGAGTGCATCGTCGGTCGACGGGGTCGACCCGCCCGAGAGCGAGAGCGGCAGCCCGACGACGAACTCGATCGCCTCGTACTCAGCGGCCAGCTCGACGATGCGCCGCAGGTCCGCGTCGCCGTCGTTCGCACGCGCGACGGTCTCGATCGGCACGGCGAGCAGAGCGCCCGCGTCGCACCGCGAGACCCCGATGCGCGCGCGGCCGACATCGATGCCGAGTCTCGCTCCGGAGCGCATGACGCGACTACCCGCCGAGGCCGCGACGTACGGCCTCGAGCGCGGCGGGGATCGCCGCCGCATCGGTGCCGCCACCCTGGGCGAGGTCGGGCTTGCCGCCGCCACCGCCGCCGAGCACGCCGGCCGCGGCCTTCGCGAGCGCTCCCGCGTTCGCGCCGTGGTCGCGCGCGGCCGGAGAGGTCGCGACGATCGCGAGGGGCTTGCCGCCGACCTCGGCCGCGAGCGCAACGACGTTCGCCGCGTCGCCCAGCTGGCCGCGGACCGCGAGGGCGAGCGAACGCAGCTCGTCGCCGGAGCCGAGGCTTCCGACCGACTCGGCCACGAGCAGCACCTCGCCGACCCGTCCGGCCTTCGCCGCGAGCGCCGGCACCCGGTCGTTCAGGGCCTTCGCCTCGAACGCCTGGATCTTCTTCTCGGCCGACTTGAGGTTCGCGACGAGTTCGCCGACGCGGTCGACGAGCTGCTCGGGACGGGTCTTCAGCGACGAGGTGAGCTCGTTCACGAGCGCGCGCTCGGCCGCGAAGCGCCGGAACGCCTCGAGGCCGACGAGCGACTCGACACGGCGGTTCGAGGCACCCACCGACGACTCGCCGACGATGTTGATCATGCCGATCTCGGCGCTCGTCGACACGTGCGTGCCGGCGCAGAGCTCGCGCGACCAGGGGCCACCGATGTCGACGACGCGCACGACGTCGCCGTACTTCTCGCCGAACAGCGCCATCGCACCGAGCGACTTGGCCTCGTCGAGCGGCATCTCGCGCGTGACGACCTGGAGGTTGTCGCGGACGGCGGCGTTCGAGATCTCCTCGAGCTCGCTGCGGGTCTCGGGCGAGAGCGCGGAGTTCCACCCGTAGTCGAGGCGCAGGTAGCCGGCCTTGTTGAACGAGCCCGACTGGTGTGCGTTCGGGCCGAGCACCTGGCGGAGCGCGGCGTGCACGATGTGCGTGCCCGAGTGAGCCTGGGTCGCGCCGCGACGGTAGTCCTCGTCGACGAGGCTGGTCGCGCGTTCGCCGACGCCGACCTCGCCCGAGACGACCTTGACGGTGTGGCTGATGAGACCCTTGACCGGCTTCTGCACGTCGAGCACCTCGAGCTCGAAGCCGTCGCCGACGATGCGTCCCTGATCGGGCGCCTGCCCGCCCGACTCGGCGTAGAGCGCGGTCTCGGCGAGGATGACCTCGGCGGTCTGCCCGGCGACGGCCCGCTGCGCGGGTCGGCCGTCGACGAGGAGGCCAAGCACGCTCGACTCGGTGGCGAGCTCGGAGTAGCCCGTGAAGACGGTCTCGCCCTTGGCGCGGAAGTCCGCGTACACCGAGAGGTCGGCGAGCACCTTCTTCTTCGACTTCGCATCGGCCTTCGCGCGGGTGCGCTGCGCCGTCATGAGCTCGTCGAAGGCGACGCGGTCGACCGCCAGGCCGGCCTCCTCGGCCATCTCGAGCGTGAGCTCGATGGGGAAGCCGTAGGTGTCGTGCAGCAGGAACGCGGTGTCGCCGGCGAGCTCCGCGTGCCCGGCGTCCTTCGTCTTCGCCACCGCGAGGTCGAGGATCGAAGTGCCGGACGACAGCGTGCGGAGGAAGGTCTCCTCCTCGCCGAGCGCGAGCTGCTCGATGTGGGCGTAGTCGCGCGCGACCTCGGGGTAGGCCGCCTTCATCGCGTCGCGCGACGCCGCGAACAGCTCGCGGAAGGTCGGGCCCTCGACGCCGAGCAGGCGCATCGCGCGGATGCTGCGGCGGAGCAGTCGACGCAGGATGTACCCGCGGCCCTCGTTCGACGGGCTCACCCCGTCGCTCATGAGCATGAGCGCGGAGCGGATGTGGTCGGCGATGACGCGCATGCGCACGTCGTCCTCGTGGTCGGCGCCGTAGCGACGACCCGAGAGCTCGGACGCACGGTCGAGCACCGGCCGGACCTGGTCGATCTCGTACATGTTGTCGACGCCCTGCTTGAGGAACGCGACGCGCTCGAGCCCCATGCCGGTGTCGATGTTCTTCTTCGGCAGCTCCTTCACGACGGTGAAGTCAGTCTTCGACGTCACGTCCGTGATGAGGTACTGCATGAACACGAGGTTCCAGATCTCGACGTAGCGGTCGTCATCGGTCGCGGGACCGCCGTCGATGCCGTACGCCGGGCCGCGGTCGAAGAAGATCTCGGAGCAGGGGCCCGCCGGGCCGGGCTGCCCGGTGTGCCAGTAGTTCGTCTCCTTGCCGAGCCGCTGGATGCGCTCGTCGGGCAGGCCCGCGACGCGCTTCCAGATCTCGATCGCCTCGTCGTCGTCCTCGTAGACGGTGACCCAGAGGTCGTCGGGCGAGAAGCCGTAGCCACCGGCCGACTCGGCCGAGGTGAGCAGCTCCCACGCCATCGAGATGGCGCCCTCCTTGAAGTAGTCGCCGAAGGAGAAGTTGCCGTTCATCTGGAAGAACGTGCCGTGGCGCGGCGTCTTGCCGACCTCTTCGATGTCGTTGGTGCGGATGCACTTCTGCACGCTGGTCGCGCGGGGGTACGGCGCCGGGACGATGCCCGTGAGGTACGGCACGAACGGCACCATGCCGGCCACGGTGAAGAGCAGCGTCGGGTCGTCGGAGACGAGCGAGGCCGAAGGGACGACGGTGTGACCGCGCGCGGCGAAGAAGTCGAGCCAACGCTGGCGGATGTCGGCAGTCTGCATGGTTCCGTTCTGGGATCGAGCCCGCGTGTCGGGCCGGAGGGAAGGGTGGGGCTCAGCGATGGGCCGCGGCGTCGCCGTCGGCGCGGAGCTCGGCGTCGCGGGCGTGGTAGCCCTCGGCGATGGCGTTGCCGAACTCGCGGGCCTTCGCGTCGATCGACGAGAAGAAGTCGCGACCCTGCTTGGTCTGGTTGACCTGGTGCGCGACCACGAATCCGGCCGCGACGCCGACGGTGAACCACAGAATGCTCTTCACGGGTGCTCCCTCTTCGATCTCTCGCCGGCGCAGTGGCGCTCGGCACGCCTCGAATCAGTCTAGTGGCGCGCGGGCGACCGTCGCCCGGAGACGCAACAGGGGCCGCGGGAAACCCCGCGACCCCTGTTCGAGACGACTCGCGTCAGCGAGCGGCGTAGTACTCGACGACGAGCTGCACGTCGCAGGTCACGGGGACCTCGGCGCGCTTCGGGCGACGCACGAGACGCGCCTGGAGCTTGTCGAGCTCGACCTCGAGGTAGCCCGGAACCTTGGGGAGCACGTCGACGTGACCACCGGCGGCGGCGACCTGGAACGGCTCGGTGCCCTCGCTGCGCGACTTGACGTGCACGAGCTGGCCCGGCTTCACGCGGAACGAGGGGCGGTCGACGAGCTGGCCGTCGACGAGGATGTGACGGTGCACGACGAACTGGCGGGCCTGCGTGATGGTGCGGGCGAAGCCGGCACGGAGCACGAGGGCGTCGAGACGCATCTCGAGCAGCTCGACGAGGTTCTCACCGGTCTGGCCGGCGGTGCGCTTGGCCTCGACGTAGGCGATCTTCAGCTGCTTCTCGCGGATGCCGTACTGGGCGCGGAGACGCTGCTTCTCGCGCAGACGCACGGCGTAGTCGCTGTCCTGCTTGCGCTTGGTGCGGCCGTGCTCACCGGGAGCGTAGGGGCGCTTCTCCATGTAGCGGGCAGCCTTCGGGGTGAGGGCGACGCCGAGCGCACGGGAGAGGCGGGTCTTGCTGCGTGACTGGTTCGACACGAATGTCCTTTCGGAAGAATCTCAAGTGAATCGCCGGCGCGTTCGTGCGCCGGAAATCTGTGTCAGAGGGATTCGCCAAGGGTGGATCGGCTACAGATCGCACCCGTTCGCCGGTGACCCTCTCGCAGCCGCGCTCGAGGATCTGGCTTCAGGCCAGCGACCATGGTATCACGAGGCGCGTGCGCGCTCAGCGCCCGCCCCGCACGATCCGGCGCAGCTTCGCGAGCCGCGCAGAGACCTCGCGCTCGTTGCCGTGCTCGGTCGGCTCGTAGTAGACGGCGCCGCGCAGGGTGTCGGGCAGGTACTCCTGGGCGACGACGCCGATCGCGTCGTCGTGCGGGTAGCGGTAGCCCTTGCCGTGGCCGAGCCGCTTCGCACCGGGGTAGTGCGCGTCCCGGAGGTGCTTCGGCACGCGCCCCGCCTTGCCGGCGCGCACGTCGGCGATGGCCTTGTCGATGCCGACGTACGCCGCGTTCGACTTCGGCGCGGTGGCCAGGTGCACGACCGCCTGCGCGAGCGGGATGCGCCCCTCGGGCATGCCGATGAACTGCACCGCGTCGGCGGCGGCGACCGCGACGCCGAGCGCCTGCGGGTCGGCGAGGCCGATGTCCTCCGAGGCGAGCACGATGATGCGACGGGCGATGAACCGCGCGTCCTCGCCGGCCTCGATCATGCGGGCGAGGTAGTGCAGGGCGGCGTCGACGTCGCTGCCGCGCACCGACTTGATGAACGCGCTGATGACGTCGTAGTGCTCGTCGCCGTTGCGGTCGTACCGCAGCAGTGCGCGGTCGACGGCGCGCGCCACGATGTCGGCGGTGATGCGGGGCGGCTCGGATGCCTCGCCGCCGTCGCCGGCCGCCGGCTCCCCCGGCTCGGCGTCGTCGGATTCGCCGTCGCCGTCGGTCGCCGCTGCCGACTCCGTCGGATCGGCGCCTGCGGCGGGCATCGCCGCGGCCGAGACCGCTGCGGCCTCGAGCGCGGTCAGCGCGCGCCGCGCGTCGCCGGAGGCGAGGCGCACGATCGCCGCGCGCGCCTCGGGTTCGAGCGCCACCTTACCGGCGAGCCCGCGGGCGTCGGTCACGGCACGGTCGACGAGGAGGCCGAGGTCGTCGTCGCTCAGCAGCTCGAGCGTGAGCAGCAGGGAGCGCGACAGCAGCGGCGAGATCACCGAGAACGACGGGTTCTCGGTGGTCGCGGCGACGAGGATGACCCAGCCGTTCTCGACCCCGGGCAGCAGCGCGTCCTGCTGGGCCTTCGTGAACCGGTGGATCTCGTCGAGGAACAGCACCGTCGACAGCCCGTACAGGTCGCGGCTGGCCCGGGCCTCCTCCATCACCTGACGCACATCGCGGACGCCGGCGGTCACTGCGGAGAGCTCGACGAACTTGCGGCCCGAGGAACGGGCGATCGCCTGCGCCAGCGTCGTCTTGCCCGTGCCGGGCGGCCCCCAGAGGATCACCGAGACGGACCCCGACTCGCCCGATCGGTCGCCCGCGAGCGCGACGAGCGGCGAGCCCGGTGTCAGCAGATGGCGCTGCCCGGCGACCTCGTCGAGGCTCGTCGGGCGCATGCGCACCGCGAGCGGCGTCGCGCCTGAGCGCAGCCCCGGACCGGATTCGACCATGGATTCAAGCGTAGTCGTGGCATCCGACACCGAATCTCGGACGCCCGCCCGCGGTGCGGCGATTGGTGCGGTCACGCGGGCTTAAGTAGAGTCGGCTCGCAGGATTCCGGAGAAGGAGCAGGCGTGGCATCGAACGACCGACAGGCGCGCGAGGAACGCGCGCGCCTGCGCACCTACCAGGCACGGCAGGAAGTCCACGCCGGCAAGCAGCGGCGGCGCAGCCGCGACAACCTGATCGCGGTCCTCGCGCTGGTCGTCGTGCTCGCCCTCGCGGTGGGCGCGCAGCTCTTCTTCTTCAACGGCGGCCCCGGCACTCCCGAGCCGGTCGCGAGCGAGACGCCGGCCCCCACGGAGGCCGCAGGCGAGAACCAGGGCGACGTGCCGAGCCCCGACCTCGCCGAGGGGCGCACGTGGACGGGGACCCTGACGCTCAACGACATCCCCCTCGGCGTCGAGCTCGACGGCGCCGCGGCGCCGCAGGCCGTCTCGAGCGAGATCAGCCTGATCCAGTCGGGCTTCTACGACGGCGTCTCGTGCCACCGGCTCACCACCGAGGGGCTCTACGTGCTGCAGTGCGGCGACCCCGAGGGCACCGGCGCCGGCGGCCCCGGCTACAGCTACGGCCCCGTCGAGAACGCCCCCGAGGACGGGGTCTACCCCGCCGGCACGATCGCGATGGCCCGGCAGTCGAACAACGGGTACAGCCACGGCAGCCAGTTCTTCATCGTCTACGAGGACACGACCCTGCCCGCCGACTCCGCGGGCGGCTACACCGTCGTCGGACAGGTCACGAGCGGCCTCGACGCGCTGCGTGCGGGCGTCATCGACCAGGGCGTCGCCGAGGGCGCGACCGACGGTGCGCCGGTGGTGCCCACGACGATCACCTCCTTCACGATCGAGTGAGCACGGCACCGCCGTCGAGCGGTGCAATAGGCTTGACAGCACACGCCGCCGATGGCGGCGTCCGACCTACGACGCGGCGGCGCTGCCCGCGACCGCTGCCAATAGGCTTGACCGCAACATCGCCGCCCGTTCGCGGCGTCCGACCTACGACAGGGTGAGGCCGTGACCGAATCAGATCAGCAACCGTGGGGCCGCGTCGACGAGACGGGCACCGTCTTCGTTCGCACGAGCGACGGCGAGCGGGAGGTCGGTCAGTACCCCGACGCGACGCCGGAAGAGGCTCTCGCCTACTTCGAGCGCAAGTACGCCGACCTGGCCGGCCAGGTGGGCCTCCTCGAGCAGCGCGTGCGCCGCGGCGCCCCCGCCGCTGACGTCGCCAAGGCCGTCGCGACCCTCACCGACTCCGTCGCCGGAGCGCACGCGGTCGGCGACCTCGAGTCGCTCTCGCGCCGCCTCGAGGCGCTGTCGGGCACCACGAAGGAGCTCACCGAGCAGCAGCAGGCCGAGGCCAAGGCGGCACTCGCCGGCGCCATCACCGAGCGCACCGCGATCGTCGAGCAGGCCGAGGCGCTTGCGGCGCAGGATCCCGCGAAGACGCAGTGGAAGCAGGCGACCGCCGAGCTCGACGCCCTCTTCGCGAGCTGGCAGCGCCACCAGCAGGACGGCCCCCGCCTGCCGAAGAACGACGCCAACGAGCTGTGGAAGCGGTTCCGCGCCGCGCGCTCCACGATCGAACAGCACCGCAAGGCGTTCTTCGCCGAGCTCGACGCCGCGCACCGCGACGTGCGCACCCGCAAGCAGCGCCTCATCGAGCGCGCCGAGGCGCTCGCGCCGCGCGGCGCCGACGCGGTCGGCGACTACCGGAGCCTCCTCGACGAGTGGAAGCAGGCGGGTCGCGCCGGCAAGAAGCTCGACGACCAGCTCTGGGCGAAGTTCAAGGCCGCCGGCGACGTGCTCTTCTCCGCGAAGGCCGAGATCGACGCGAAGGACGACGAGGAGTACCGTGCCAACCTCGATGAGAAGCTCGTGCTCCTCACCGAGGCCGAGGCGCTGCTCACCGAGCGCGACGCGAAGAAGGCCCGCGCCGAGCTGAACCGCATCCAGCGCAAGTGGGACGAGATCGGCAAGGTCCCCCGCGACCAGGTGCGCTCGGTGGAGGATCGACTCCGCAAGGTCGAGAACCACGTCCGCTCGCTCGAGGACGAGCGCTGGCAGCGCGAGGACCCGGAGAAGAAGGCGCGTTCGGAGGGCATGCTCGGCCAGCTCAACGACGCGATCGAGAAGCTCGAGTCCGAGGTCGCCGCAGCCGAGGCCGCCGGCGACACGAAGGCCGCCGCCGCCGCGCGGGAGGCCCTCGAGGCCCGTCGCGCCTGGCTCAAGGCCGTCGGCGGCTGATCAGCCGACTCCTCCGCACCGCTTTGAGGGAGGCGGGATTCTCCACAGGATCCCGCCTCCTTCGCTCGGTACCGCGGGGATGCCCGAGCATGGGCTGATGGCACGCCTTCCACCGGTGCTCAGCACTGACGACCTCCCGCTCGCCGAACTCTGCGCGGCGCGCATCGACGGCGAACTCTTCGTGATCGACGAAGGCTGGGTTCCGATCGATGAACCCGACCTGCCGGGCACCCGAGCGGCGGCGGCCGCGTTGCGCGTGCCGAGACGGCTGATCATCGAGCGGCTCTCGGCCGCCTGGGTCCACGGTGCCCTCGACATGCCGCCGCGCATCGCGCAGTTCTGCGTGCCGCTGCACGAACGCGTCGCGGTCGTCGCGGGTCCGCGAACCAGCGTGCGCGAGGTCGTCATCGACCCCGGCGACGTCGTCGAACTCGGCGGCGCCCGGTGCACGACACCGTCGCGCACCGTGTTCGACCTCCTCCGGGACGCGACGCTCGACGACTCGTTCGCCGAGCTCGTGGTGGCGCGCCTCCTCGACGCGCACGCGGGCTCGGGCGACGCGGTGCGGGCGCGCTTCGCGACGGCGCACCGGCTGCCGCACCTCGCGCTGGCTCGCGCGCGATTCGCACGGACGCAAGCTCGGGAGGCGGCGAGTTCGACCGCTCCCCCGGCTCCGGCCTCGGATCAGCCGTCGCTGACCCGGTAGACGTCGTAGACGGCGTCGATCCGGCGCACTGCGTTGAGCACGCGGTCGAGATGCGTCGTGTCGCCCATTTCGAACACGAAACGGCTGAGCGCGAGGCGGTCAGTCGACGTCGAGACGTTGGCCGAGAGGATGTTCACGTGATGCTCGGAGAGCACCCGCGTCACGTCGGAGAGCAGCCCGGCCCGGTCGAGCGCCTCGATCTGGATCTGCACGAGGAAGACGCTCTTGGAGCTCGGGGCCCACTCGACGTCGATCATCCGCTCGGGCTCGCGCAGAAGCGACTGCACGTTGTGGCAGTTCGCCTGGTGCACCGAGACGCCGGCGCCGCGGGTGACGAATCCGACGATCTGGTCACCGGGCACGGGCGTGCAGCAACGGGCGAGCTTCACGAGGATGTCGGGCGCACCGCGAACGAGCACACCCGATTCGGCGTGACGCGGCAGCGGCCGCGTACGGACCGGCAGCGGCAGGTCGGGCTCGTCGACGTCGTCGACGTCGCGCACCAGCGCGACGACCTTCTCGAGCACCGACTGCGTCGAGACGTGCCCCTCGCCGACCGCGGCGTACAGCGAGGAGACGTCGTCGTAGCGCAGCTGGGCGGCGACCTCGGCGAACGACTCCTGGCTCATCAGCTTCTGCAGGGGCAGGTTCTGCTTGCGCATCGCCCGAGCGATCGAATCGCGCCCCTGCTCGATCGCCTCGTCGCGGCGTTCCTTCGTGAACCACTGGCGGATCTTGTTGCGCGCACGGGGGCTCTTGACGAAGTTGAGCCAGTCCTTGCTCGGGCCCGAGTCGGGGTTCTTCGAGGTGAAGACCTCGACCACGTCGCCGCTCGACAGCTCGCTCTCGAGCGGCACGAGCCGGCCGTTCACCTTGGCGCCCATCGTGCGGTGCCCGACCTCGGTGTGCACGGCATAGGCGAAGTCGACGGGGGTCGCGCCCGCAGGCAGGCCGATGACCCGCCCCTTCGGGGTGAAGACGTAGACCTCCTTCGCACCGATCTCGAAGCGGAGCGAATCGAGGAACTCCCCCGGGTCGGCCGTCTCGGCCTGCCAGTCGGAGATGTGGGCGAGCCAGGCCATGTCGGTCTCGCTCTGCATCGCGGGGCCGCCCGAGGACTTGCCGGTCGTCTGCTCCTTGTACTTCCAGTGGGCGGCGACACCGTATTCGGCGCGCTGATGCATGTCGTGCGTACGGATCTGGAGTTCGACCGCGCGGCCCTTCGGTCCAAGGACGGTCGTGTGCAGCGACTGGTAGAGGTTGAACTTCGGCGTGGCGATGTAGTCCTTGAAGCGGCCGGGCAGCGGTGTCCAACGGGCGTGGATCGCGCCGAGCACGGCATAGCAGTCGCGGACCGAGTTCACGAGCACCCGGATGCCGACGAGGTCGTAGATCTCGTCGAAGTCGCGGCCCCGCACGATCATCTTCTGGTAGATCGAGTAGTACTGCTTCGGCCGGCCGACGACCTTGCCGCGGATCTTCGCG
This sequence comes from Agromyces sp. NPDC058126, assembly GCF_042884595.1. NCBI lineage: Bacteria > Bacillati > Actinomycetota > Actinomycetes > Micrococcales > Microbacteriaceae > Agromyces > Agromyces sp. NPDC058126. Next base: position 522,680 of record NZ_JBHVTS010000003.1, read on the forward strand.
GCCTTGAGGTCGTCGTTGACGAGGTCGATGACGTTCTGGACGAACTCCTCGCGCTGCGGCGTTCGCTGCTTGACGAGGCTCTCGATCTCGGCGTAGAGCTTCGGGTAGAGCACGGCGAACGAGAGGTCCTCGAGCTCCCACTTGATCGCCTGGATACCGAGGCGGTGCGCGAGCGGTGCGTAGATCTCGAGCGTCTCGGTCGCCTTCCGGCTCGCGGAGGCGGCGGGCACGAAGCCCCACGTGCGCGCATTGTGGAGGCGGTCGGCGAGCTTGATGATCAGCACCCGGATGTCCTTCGACATCGCGACGATCATCTTGCGGACGGTCTCGGCCTGCGTGGAGTCGCCGTACTTGACCTTGTCGAGCTTCGTGACGCCATCGACGAGCATGGCGATCTCGTCACCGAAGTCGGCTCGCACCTCATCGAGGGTGTAGGCGGTGTCCTCGACCGTGTCGTGCAGCAGCGCCGCCGCCACGGTCTTCGACCCGATGCCGAGATCCGCGAGGATCTGCGCCACCGCGATCGGGTGGGTGATGTACGGCTCGCCGCTCTTGCGCTTCTGACCCTCGTGCGCACGATCCGCGACGGTGTAGGCCCGCTCGATCAGCGCGAGGTCGGCTTTCGGATGATGCATCCGAACCGTGCGCAGCAGCGTGTCGACGGCACCCGACGGCTGCGCCTTCGAGAAGATCCGCGGCACCAGGCGGCGCAGCGATGCGGTTGAGTTGACCCCGGTCTCCGTCACGCCTCACCTCCAGAACTCAATTATCACCGCTCCGGAGGGTGAGGCGTGCACGGGGAGGAACGCCGGGGGCGAACGTCATGCGGTCGGCAGGGCCTCAGCCGAGGTCGAAGCTCCGGCGCGCTCGCGCTCCTTGAGCACCTTCTGGTCGTGCCGGCGGATCGCCGGCTCGCCTTCGCGCAGCTGCGAGTAGAGCGGCGCGGCGAGGAACACGGTCGACCAGGTGCCGACGAGGATGCCGATGAGCAGCGCCAGCGAGATGTCGCGCAGCGTATCGGCGCCGAGCACACCGGCACCGATGAAGAGGATCGCCGCGACCGGCAGCGCTGCCACGACGCTCGTGTTGATCGAGCGGACGAGCGTCTGGTTGACGGCGAGGTTCACCGACTCGGCGAAGGTGCGACGCGACTCCTGCCCGTCTTCGGCGGTGTTCTCGCGGATCTTGTCGAACACGACGACCGTGTCGTAGAGCGAGTAGCTGAGGATCGTGAGGATACCGATCATCGCCGCAGGGCTGATCTCGAAGCCGACCGCGGCGTAGATGCCGGTGGTGACGACGAGGTCGACCATGAGCGCGATGATCGCCGCCGCCGACATCTTCCATGTGCGGAAGTAGAGCGCCATGATGACGGCGGCGAGCAGCACGAAGGCGATCAGGCCGAGCACGGCCTGACGGGTGACGTCGGCACCCCAGGTCGGGCCGATGAAGGAGCTCGTCACCTCCGACTCGGGCACGTCGTACGCCTCGGCCAGGGCCGCGGTCACTTCGTGCGACTCGTCCTGCGAGAGCTGGTCGGTCTGGACGCGGACTCCGGTGCCGCCGACGACGGTGACCTTGGTGGTCGCCTCGGGCACCACCGACTCGACCGCTTCGATCGCGGGCTCGGCCGTGGCGTTCTCGACGCTCGAGATCTGGAACTGCGATCCGCCGCGGAACTCGATGCTGAAGTTCACGCCGGTGAGGAGCGGCACGACGACCGACAGGAGCACGAAGACTCCGATGATCGCGTACCACTTCTTGCGGCCGCCGACGAAGTTGAACGAGCGCTTGCCGGTGTAGAGGTCATTTCCGAAGGTGGTCAGACGGTTCGCCATCAGGACTCCTTCCCTTCGTTCGAGGTATCGCCCGCGCCGACCGAGGCCGACTTGCGCTCCGCGATGGTCTGTCGCCGCTGCGCCTCCTTGGCGCTCGACGCCGCCTTCTTGCCCGCGACCGCAGCAGTGGGCTTGCGGAACTCGGCCCGGCCCCGGTAGACCGCGCCGAGCGCGTTCGGGTCGAGGCCCGACCACGGGTTGCCGCTCGAGAAGAATCTCGTCTGCGCGAGCAGCTGCAGCATCGGGTGGGTGAAGAGGATCACGACGATGACGTCGATGATCGTCGTGATACCGAGCGTGTAGGCGAAGCCCTTGACGCTGCCGACCGCGAGGATGAACAGCACGACCGCGGCCAGCAGGTTCACGCCCTTCGAGGCCATGACGGTGCGGAAGGCGCGCTTCCAACCGGCCTCGACAGCGCCGACGAGCGGACGGCCGTCGCGGAGTTCGTCACGTACGCGCTCGAAGTACACGATGAACGAGTCGGCCGTGAAGCCGATCGCGACGATGAGGCCGGCGATGCCCGCGAGCGAGAGTCGGTAGCCTTCGCGCCACGACAGGATCGTGATCGTGAGGTACGTGAGGATCGCGGCGATCACGAGCGAGGCGATCGTCACCGAGCCGAGTGCACGGTACTGGAACAGCGTGTAGATCACGACGAGGATGAGGCCGATGAGGCCGGCGAGCAGACCCGACTGGAGCTGCGAGGTACCGAGGGTCGGCGAGATCGTCTCAGAGGACTGCACGGTGAAGCTCAGCGGCAGCGCACCGAACTTGAGCTGGTCGGCGAGCGCCTTCGAGCTCTCCTGGGTGAAGTTGCCGGTGATCTGCGGGCGGCCGTCGGTGATCGCGCCGTTCATCGAGGGGGCCGTGAGCACCTCGCCGTCGAGCACGAATGCGAACTGGTCGCGCGGAGTCTGGCCCGACAGCCCGAAGAGGCGGGTCGAGACCTTCGCGAACTCATCGGTGCCCTTGTCGTCGAAGACGATGTTGACGGCCCACTGACCGGTCGAGGCGCCGGTCTGCGTGGTCACCATGCCGTTCGTCGCGTCGACGATGTTCTCGCCGCTCGCCTCGACGGGGCCGAGGAGGTACTTCACCTGACGGTTGCGGTCACAGGTCACGAGCGGCTCGTCGGCGGGGGCGATCTCGGTCGACTCATCGGCCTGCGCGCAGTTGTAGGAGTCGAACTCGTCCTGCAGCGCCGGCGTGATCCACGCCGGGTCGCTGCCGTCGGTCGGCACGGCCGTCGGCGTCGACTCGGGCTCCTCTTCAGGCGCGTCGCTCGGCGACGGGCTCGCACTCGGCTCGATCGCCTCGTTCGTGGCGGCATCGGCGAGCAGAACGGCGCGGAGCTCGAGCTTCGCGGACTGCTCGATGCGGGCGCGGGTCTGGTCGTCGAGCTCGCCCGGGATGCGGACGACGACGTTGTCGCCCTCGGTGTTGATCTCGGCTTCGGCGACGCCCGAGGCGTCGACGCGCTGGCGGATGATCGACACCGCCTGGTCGAGCTGCTCCTGCGAGACATCGGCGCCCGATTCGACCTGCGGGGCGAGGATGATCTGCGTGCCGCCCTCGAGGTCGAGCGCGAGCTTCGGTGTCCAGGAGCCTTCGCCCCAGATCACGCCGGCCGCATTGATGCCGAAGAGGAGGGCGATGATGACGCCCAGCCAGGTGAGGGACCGCCAGGCCTTGCGGACGGGCGTCGGCCGGGATGACCGCTTCGATGGTGCAGCCACGTGTTCTGCTTTCTCTGCAGGAGCCCGCGCAGCAGTGCGCGGGCCGAGCCTCGGGGGTGAGTCTTAGTCGTCCGACTTCTTGGTGTCGGGCGTCTCGTCGGTGGTCGGAGCCTCGTCGGCGGCGTCGGAGACGCGCTCACCGAACTCGGGCTCGCCCTCGACCGCTGCCGGCGCCTCGTCGGTGCCCTCGACGGGCTCCACGACGCGCGCGACGGTCTGGCGGTGCACGGTCAGGATCGTGCCGGGCGAGGTCTCCAGGAGCACCTGGTTCTCCTCTTCGTCCATCGAGAGGATCGTGCCGAAGACACCGAAGTTGGTCATCACCTTCGCACCCACCTGGACCTTCGACTGCAGCTCCTTCGCCTCGGCCTGGCGCTTGCGCGAGTTGCGGAACATGAAGAAGATCAGCACCGCGAGCACGGCGAGCATGATGAGTGTGAACGGGTCGAACGTCATGAGGGTGAGATACCTTCCGGTGTGCGCGGGGCGCACGAAGTCAGTGGCGTTGAGGGACGAGCCTCAATGGATTATAGGTCATCGATCGGAAGCACCGCTGCCGCGTCGGGAGCGGCCTCGGCGAGCCCGAAGTGCCGCCATGCGGCGGGGGTCGCGACGCGGCCTCGCGGGGTGCGCGTGATGAGCCCGATACGCACGAGGAACGGCTCGACGACCGCCTCGATCGTCTCGGCCTCCTCGCCGACGGAGACGGCGAGGGTGTTCAGTCCGACCGGACCGCCGCCGAACCGCGTCAGGATCGTCTCCATCACGGCGCGGTCGAGCCGGTCGAGGCCGAGCGGATCGACGTCGTAGAGCTCGAGCGCGGCCCGCACGGCCCCGAGGTCGGCGCGGCCAGAGTGCACGAGCGCGTAGTCGCGCACGCGCCGCAGCAACCGGTTGGCGATGCGCGGGGTACCGCGACAACGACCGGCGATCTCGGCAAGGGCGGCCTTGTCGGTGTCGAGCCCGAGCATGACGGCCGCCCGCGCGAGCACCTGCTCGAGCTCGGACTCGGCGTAGAACTCGAGGTGCGCGGTGAAGCCGAATCGATCGCGGAGCGGGTTGGGCAGGAGGCCGGCGCGCGTCGTCGCGCCCACGAGCGTGAACGGGGCGAGGTCGAGCGGCACCGAGGTGGCCCCGGCACCCTTGCCGACCATGATGTCGATGCGGAAGTCCTCCATCGCGAGGTAGAGCATCTCCTCGGCCGAGCGCGCCATGCGGTGGATCTCATCGATGAACAGCACTTCGCCGGGCACGAGCGACGACAGGATGGCCGCGAGATCGCCCGCGTGCTGGATCGCCGGGCCGCTCGACATACGCAGGGGGCGCCCGCCCTCGTGGGCGACGATCATCGCGAGCGTCGTCTTGCCGAGTCCGGGCGGGCCGGCGAGCAGGATGTGGTCGGGCGTGCGCTGCTGGATGGTCGCGGCGGTCAGGAGGAGCTGCAGCTGGCCCCGCACGCGCGTCTGCCCCACGAACTCCTGGAGGCTGCGAGGGCGCAGCGCCCCTTCGAACGCGAGCTCGGCCTCTGAGGCGAGCTCGGGGTCGGTCAGGTCGTCGGCGTCGCTCACCGGCCCCTCCCGCCCTGCTGTGCGGGCCCGAGCCGGGCGAGCGTCAGGCGCAGCATCGTCGGCACCGACGCCGACTCGACCTCGCTCGCGTCGGCGAGCGTCTCGTCGAGCGCCTCGGCGGCGACCCGCTCCGTCCACCCGAGGCCGGTGAGGGCCGCGAGCACGCTGTCGGCGACACCGCCCGAGGCGATGGGCGCGGCGGCACTGCGCACCGTCGGCGGCGCGAGCTTGCCGGCGAGCGACAGGGTGATGAGCTTCGCGGTCTTCGGGCCGATGCCGCTGACCTTGCGGAAGACCGCGTCGTCCTCGCGGTGCACGGCCTCGGCGACTTGCTCGGGAGAGAGCGAGGAGAGCACGCCGAGCGCGGACTTGGGCCCGACGCCGGTGACGCCGATCAGCAGCTCGAAGACCTCGAGCTCGTCGCGCGTGGCGAAGCCGAAGATCGTGAGCGAGTCCTCGCGCACGATGAGCGAGGTGTGCACCGCGAGCTCGTGACCCTCGCGGCTCGCGAGCACGAGCGCAGGGGTCGTGTTGACCTGGAAGCCGACGCCGCCGACGTCGATGACGAGCGAACTGCCGGCTGCGGCGAGGACGCGCCCGCGGAGGGAGGAGATCACTCCTTCAGCCTACGGGCCGCCCCCGACACCGCTGCGGAGCGCTCCGCGGCGAGCCATGCCCGCTGCGCCGGCGTGAGCCCCGAGGCATCCGTCGCCGCTGCCGCGCCCGGCGCGCGGCCGCCGCTCGAGGCGTCACGGATCGCCGCCCCGGCGACTCCGCCGGTGCGCCAGGCGTGGCAGATCGCGAGCGCCAGCGCGTCGGCCGCGTCGGCGGGCTTCGGCACCGACTCGAGCCCGAGGATGCGCGCGACCATCGCCCCGACCTGCTTCTTGTCGGCGCGCCCGTACCCGGTGATCGCGGCCTTCACCTCGGAGGGCGTGTGCAGCGCGACCGGCAGTTCGCGGCGCGCCGCGATGAGCATCGCGACGCCCGAGATCTGCGCCGTGCCCATGATCGTCGACACGTCGGACCGGGCGAAGACCCGCTCGAGCGCGACGGCCTGCGGGCGGTGCTCCTCGAAGATCGCCTCGAGTCCGTCGGCGATCCTCGCGAGTCGCCGCTCGATCGGCGCGTCGGCCGGCGAACGCAGCACGACGACGTCGACGAGCTTCGCGGTGCGGTTCGGCGAGACGTCGACCACGCCCACGCCGCAGCGGGTGAGCCCGGGGTCGATGCCGAGCACCCGCACGGCGATCGGCCTACTCCGCTTCGAGCTCGGCCTGCACCTCGGGGGTGAGGTCGAAGTTGCTGTAGACGTTCTGCACGTCGTCGGAGTCCTCGAGGGCGTCGATGAGACGGAACACCTTGCGAGCGGTCTCGGCGTCGATCTCGACCTTCAGGTTCGGCACGAACTCGATGTCGGCCGACTCGTAGTCGAGCCCGGCCTCCTGGAGCGCCTTGCGGACCTCGACCATGTCGGACGGGTCGGTGATGACCTCGAAGCCCTGGGCGTGCGGTTCGATCTCCTCGGCGCCGGCCTCGAGGGCGGCCATCATGACGTCGTCTTCGGTCGTGCCCTCGCCCGACACCACGATGACGCCCTTGCGGGTGAAGTTGTAGGCGACCGAACCGGGGTCGGCGAGCGTGCCGCCGTTGCGATTCAGCCCGGTGCGGACCTCGGCTGCGGCGCGGTTCTTGTTGTCGGTCAGCACCTCGACCATGAGGGCGACGCCCGACGGGCCGTACGCCTCGTAGGTGATGCTCAGGTATTCGACGGCTTCGCCGCCGATGCCGGCGCCCCGCTTGATCGCGCGGTCGATGTTGTCGTTCGGCACCGAGGTCTTCTTGGCCTTCTGCACCGCGTCGTACAGCGTCGGGTTGCCGTTCAGGTCGGCGCCGCCGAGCTTGGCCGCGACCTCGATGTTCTTGATGAGCTTCGCGAACGACTTCGCGCGACGCGCGTCGATGACGGCCTTCTTGTGCTTGGTCGTCGCCCACTTGGAATGCCCGGACATGACTCTCCTGTATCCGCTTCTCGGCGGGTCCGCCCGCCGAAAGCCCATTCTAGACGAGCGAGGCGCGCGCGCTCGGGTGCCGGTCGGATGCCTCGTGCCCGAGGCGCTAGCCGAGCACCTTGATCAGCGTGCGGAGGTTGCGGTTCGTGGTGGTCGGCTTGTACCGCGCCTTCGCGAGCAGCTTGGCGAACGGCGTGTCGACCGTCGTGCCCTTGACGGGGTTCCAGTAGACGACGCCCTCGCCCCGGGCGATCGGATCGACGGCCTCGACGAGCCCGAGCCCGTCGGCCGCGGCGAGGAGCTCGTCGAGCACCGCACCGGACGAGCCGAAGATCACCCAGGGCTGGCGGGATTCGTCGTCGGCGTCGAACGGGAACGCCTCGACGGCGCGTTCGAGCTCACCGCGGGTGACGAGCACGACCCACGCCTCGTACCCGAAGCGCTCGGAGAGCGCGTGCTCGATCCGCGACTTCAGCGCCGGGGCCCCGGCGGCCCGGTCGGCGCTCGAGAACACGACGTTGCCCGAGGCAAGCACGGTGCGCACGCCGTCGAAGCCGAGCTCGCGGAAGAGCTCGGCGAGTTCGGCGGAGCGCACGGTGATGCCGCCCACGTTGACCCCGCGCAGCAGGGCGATCCATTCGGTCACGTGCGCGAGCGTAGCGCCCGCCCACGACACGCGCAGCGGCGAGCAGAATGCCTCGGCGTCCGCCGCTCAGGCGAGCGCCGGCATTCCATCCGGGAAGAGCGAGCGCTGCCAGGCCGTGTACTTGCGGCGCATGACCAGCGACCAGAGCGCTCGCACCGGCAGCGGCAGGTTCTCATGCAGCCATTCGTCGCGCTCGCCCGCGGGCACCGCATCGATCATGAGCCCCATCTGCACCGGCATCGTCTCCTTCGGGAACTCGTTGCGGGCGTGCTCGCCGATCTCGTCCCACTCGGCCTGTGTGAACACGCGGGCGACGATCGGCACGATGTCGGCTTCCTCTCGCCCGAGGTGCACGCCGAGTGTCTCGCCGACCGAGTCGAGCGCCGCGGCGAGCCGCTCCCCCGTCGCAGGGTCGGGCGCCGTGCGCCATTCTGCGAGCAGCGCGTCGGCGACGTCGAGCAGTTCGGCGACCCTGGCGTGCTGCGCCTTCATGACGTCGACGTGAAGCGAGCAGCCCGGCTCGCGCCGCTCGAGCCGGTCCCAGATGAACCGGTCCTCGCCCTCGTGGTGCACGTGCAGGGCCTTGTCGACGAGCTCCACGGCGGCGCCGACGGTCTCGGCCCGCTCGAGATCGCCGGCGGGGACGGCCCGGACGAGTACGGGCATCTCGCGATAGCCCCAGCGGAAGATGCGGTGCACGAGGAGGATGTCGCTGGTGTCGCATCCGGTCTCATCGACGACGCGGCCGTCGCCGCCGGTGCTCGGCAGTTTCCTGGTCATTCCGCGACCGTAGGACCGTCGGGATCCGGCGGAATCGGTGCTCCCACTGAACGGGCGCCCCCATTTCGCGGGGCGAGGCCGCGCGCGTCTCGGCCTCAGACGCGGGCGCGCACCTTCGACAGGAAGTACTCGTGGAAGCGGTGCTCGCCCGTGATCTCGGGGTGGAAGCTCGTGCCGAGGAGGTTGCCCTGCTCGACCGCGACGACGCGGCCGTCCTCGAGCTGCGCGAGCGGCGTCGCCGCGGGCCCGACCGACTCGACGACCGGGCCGCGGATGAACACCGCGCGCACCGGGATCACGCCGAGTGCGGGCACCTCGAGCTCGGTCTCGAACGACTGGTTCTGCGAGCCGAAGGCGTTGCGCCGCACGACGACGTCGAGGCCGCCGAGCGACTGCTGCCCCGTGATCGCGTCGAGCACCGTATCGGCGAGCATGATGAGCCCGGCGCAGGTGCCGTAGACGGGGAGGCCGTCTGCGATCGCCGCGCGCAGCGGCTCGGCGAGACCGAAGGTGCGCGAGAGCTTGTCGATCACGCTCGACTCGCCGCCGGGGATGACGAGGCCGTCGACGGCGGCGAGCTCCTCGGGCCGGCGCACGAGCGAGACCTCCGCGCCGAGGGAGGCCAGCACCAGGGCGTGCTCGCGGAAGTCGCCCTGCAGGGCGAGGACGCCGACGCGGGGGCCGGCCGGAGCCTGCTCCCCCGCGCCGACGGACTCCTCGCGGAGGGTCGTCGTCACCAGCCGCGCTCGGCGAGGCGGTGCGGCGCCGCGAGGTCGGCGACGTTGATGCCGACCATGGCCTCGCCGAGGCCGCGCGACACGTCGGCGATGACCGAGGGGTCGTCGTAGAACGTCGTCGCCTTGACGACGGCCGCCGCGCGCGCCTCGGGGTTGCCCGACTTGAAGATGCCCGAGCCCACGAAGACGCCGTCGGCGCCGAGCTGCATCATCATCGCGGCATCCGCCGGGGTGGCCACGCCGCCCGCGACGAAGAGCACGACGGGGAGCTTGCCGGTCTCGGCGACCTCGAGCACGAGCTCGTAGGGGGCCTGCAGCTCCTTCGCGGCGACGTAGAGCTCGTCGCGCGTCATCGACTTCAGCTGGTTGATCTCGGACGAGATCTTGCGGATGTGCTTGGTCGCCTCGGAGACGTCGCCGGTGCCGGCCTCGCCCTTCGAGCGGATCATCGCCGCACCCTCGTTGATGCGGCGGAGCGCCTCGCCGAGGTTCGTCGCACCGCAGACGAAGGGGGTGTTGAACGACCACTTGTCGATGTGGTTGACGTAGTCGGCCGGCGAGAGCACCTCGGACTCGTCGATGTAGTCGACGTCGAGGGCCTGCAGCACCTGCGCCTCGACGAAGTGGCCGATGCGGGCCTTCGCCATGACGGGGATCGACACCTCGGCGATGATCGCGTCGATGAGGTCGGGATCGCTCATGCGGGCGACGCCGCCCTGCGAACGGATGTCGGCGGGGACGCGCTCGAGGGCCATGACGGCGACGGCGCCGGCGTCCTCGGCGATGCGGGCCTGCTCGGGCGTGACGACGTCCATGATGACGCCGCCCTTCAGCATCTCGGCAAGGCCGCGCTTCACGCGGCTCGAGCCCGTCTCGGGTACGGTCACAAGGAATCCTCTCGGGGGTGCGCTGGACGTCGCGCAACGATTCAGACAAAACGATTGTTTGTCCTAGGCCAAAAGATAGCATGGTCGATGACACGAGGAAGGACGGTGCCGAGATCATCGACATCGAGGGCCGTTCCGCGGCCGAGATCGCCGACAGCCTGCGCACGCTCATCGAACGCGGTGCGCTGCGACCGGGTGACGCGCTCCCTCCCGTCCGCGCGCTCGCCGAGCAGCTCGGCGTCAACCGCAACACCGCCGTCTCGGCGTATCGGCAGCTCACCAACGCCGGCGTGGTCGTCACCCTCGGCCGCGGGGGCACCCGCGTCGCCGGCGCCGCGCCCGTCGCGCAGGAGGGCTTCGCCGCCGACACGGCGCTCAGGGACCTCGGCACCGGCAACCCCGACGCCTCGTTCATCCCCGACCCGACGAACGTCCTGCCGAGCATCGCCCGGCGCCCCGTGCTCTACGGCGAACCCGTCATCGACCCCGGGCTCGAGCGCTCCGCACTCGCGTGGATGGGCGCCGACCTGCCCGAGGGCACTCCCCTTCGCCTCACGGTCACGAGCGGCGCCGCCGACGCCGTCGAACGCCTGCTCGCCCAGGCGCTCACCCGCGACGACGCCGTCGCCCTCGAAGACCCCTGCTTCCTCACGAGCATCCACACCGTCCGTGTCGCCGGCTATCGCCCGGTGCCCGTGCCCGTCGACGACGAGGGCATGACGGTCGGGGGGCTCCGGGCCGCACTCGACCAGGGCGTGCGCGCCGTCATCTGCACGCCGCGGGCGCAGAATCCCACGGGGGCGAGCCTCACCGCCGGCCGGGCGGCCGCCCTGCGGGAGGTGCTCGCGGAGCATCCCTACGTCCTCGTGATCGAGGACGACCACTACTCCCTCCTCTCGCAGCAGCCGCACCACACGCTCATCAGCGCCGAGCACCGCCGCTGGGCCCTCGTGCGCTCGGTCTCGAAGTTCCTCGGGCCCGACATGTGCCTCGCGGTGACGGCCTCCGATCCCGAGACCGCCGACCGTCTCGCGATGCGCCTCACGCCGGGCACGACCTGGGTGAGCCACCTCCTGCAACGGCTCGTGCACGCCCTCGCGACCGACCCCGAGGTCGCCGCCGGCATCCGCGCCGCGGGCGAGCACTACGCTGCCCGCAACGCCGCGTTCGCCGAGCTGCTCACTGCGGAAGGACTCCCGACCGCCCCGGGCGACGGGCTCAACGTCTGGGTCCCGCTCGGCGCGCCCGCACGCGCGGTCTCCGAGCAGCTCATGCGACGCGGATGGCTCGTGCGGCCCGGCGACGAGTTCGCACTCGGCGACCATGGGGCATCCGAGCGCCTGCGCCTCACCGTGCACGAACTCGACGACGCCGAGCAGCAGCGCCTCGCCGCGGACCTCGGCGCCTCGGTGCGCGCCGTGCGCGAGCGAAGTGCGATGATCGATCGGTGAAGATTCTCTCCATCCAGTCGGCGGTCGCGTACGGCCACGTCGGCAACTCCGCCGCCGTCTTCCCCCTGCAGCGCATCGGCGTCGAGGTGCTGCCCGTCTACACGGTCAACTTCTCGAACCACACCGGCTACGGCGCGTGGCGCGGTCCGCTCATCTCGCCCGACGACGTCCGCGAGGTCATCACCGGCATCGAGGACCGCGGGGTGCTCGGACAGATCGACGTCGTGCTTTCGGGCTACCAGGGCGGCGAGGGCATCGCCGACGTCATCCTCGAGACCGTCGCGAAGGTGAAGGCCGCCAACCCCACCGCGATCTACGCGTGCGACCCGGTCATGGGCAACGCGAAGTCCGGATGCTTCGTGGCCCCCGCCATCCCCGTGCTGCTGCGCGAGCGCGTGGTTCCCGCCGCCGACCTCATCACGCCGAACCAGTTCGAGCTCGGCTACCTGACCGGCACCGAGCCCGACACGCTCGAGTCGACGCTCGCCTCGGTCGACCTCGCCCGTGCGGGCGGCCCGAGCACGGTGCTCGTCACGAGCGTCGAGCGCCCCGACCGCGACGACGACACCATCGAGATGCTCGCCGTCGACGAGCACGGCGCCTGGATCGCGCAGACCCCGCGCCTGCCCATGAAGGCCAACGGCTCGGGGGATGTCACGGCCGCGCTCTTCACGGCACACTACCGCCGCACGGGCGACGCGGCCGACGCGCTCGCGCGCACGATCTCGAGCGTGTACGACCTGCTCACCCGCACCCACGAGTCGGGCGAGCGCGAGCTGCAGCTCGTCGAGTCGCAGGAGTTCTACGCCCACCCGCGCATGCAGTTCGAGGTGCGCCGGGTGCGCTGAGCGCCGGCCCGATGCGAACGACGAGGGGCGCCGCGAGATCCGGTCTCGCGGCGCCCCTTCGTGTCGCTACTCCCCCGCCGCCGGCCAGGCGTCGGCGATCTCCTGGCGCACCTCGCCGAGCAGGCGCGGCAGCGCCTTCGTGCCGGCGATGATCGGGAAGAAGTTCGAGTCGAGCGCCCACCGCGGCACGATGTGCTGGTGCAGGTGCTCGGCGATGCCGGCACCCGCGATGCGACCCTGGTTCATGCCGATGTTGAAGCCGTCGCAGTGCGAGACCTCTTTCACCACCCGCATCGCGATCTGCGTGAGCAGCCCGATCTCGGCCACCTCGTCGGCGCTCGCCTCGTCGTACGTCGCGATGTGGCGGTAGGGGCAGACCAGCAGGTGCCCGCTGTTGTACGGGTACAGGTTGAGCAGCACATAGGCGTGCTCGCCGCGGGCCACGATGAGCGACTGCTCATCGCTCATCTCGGGTGCGCGGCAGAACGGGCACGAGTGCTCGTCGGGCTGCTGCCCGTGCTGGATGTAGACGAGCCGGTGCGGGGTCCAGAGCCGCTGGAACGCATCGGGCACCCCCGCGAGGTCGGTCGAGGCGTCCGTCGGAACCCCGTCGAACTCGCCGGCGCCGTAGCTCACCCCGTCGCCGGTCATGCGAACAGGTCGTCCCGCGTGTTCACCAGCAGGCGCTCGGCGATCGCACCGCGCACCTTCTCGATCGCAGCGTTGATCGGCACGCCGTTCTCCTGGGTGCCGTCGCGGAAGCGGAAGCTCACCGTCTCGGCCGAACGGTCGTTCTCGCCCGCGATGAGCTGGAACGGCACCTTCTGCGTGGTGTGGGTGCGGATCTTCTTCTGCATGCGGTCGTCGCTCACGTCGAGGTCGGCGCGCACGCCGAAGCCCTTCAGCTGCTCGATGATCGCCCCGAGGTACGGTGCGTACTCGTCGGCGACCGGGATGCCCACCACCTGCACCGGCGCGAGCCACACCGGGAAGGCGCCCGCGTAGTGCTCGAGGAGGATCGCGAAGAAGCGCTCGATCGACCCGAAGAGCGCTCGGTGGATCATGATCGGGCGCTTCTTCTGGCCGTCGCGGTCGGTGAACTCGAGGTCGAAGCGCTCGGGCAGGTTGGGGTCGACCTGCACGGTCGACAGCTGCCAGGTGCGCCCGATCGCGTCGCGCGTCTTCAGGTCGATCTTCGGGCCGTAGAACGCCGCCTCGCCGGGCATCTCGGTGAGCTTCAGCCCGCTCGCACGGGCGACGTTGCGCAGCGCGTTCGTCGAGTACTCCCAGAACTCGTCCGAGCCGATCCACTTGTCCTTCTCGTCGTCGCGCATCGAGAGCTCGAGCTCGAAGTCGTCGAGGCCGAAGTCGCGCAGCATCGAGATGACGAAGTCGATGACCTTGGTCGCCTCCTCCTCGAGCTGCTCGGGGGTGACGAAGAGGTGCGAGTCGTCCTGGGTGAAGCCGCGGACGCGGGTGAGGCCGTGCAGCGCGCCCGAGAGCTCGTTGCGGTACACGGTGCCGTTCTCGGCGAGCCGCATCGGCAGGTCGCGGTAGCTGCGCCCGCGCTCCTTGTAGATGAGGATGTGCATCGGGCAGTTCATGGGCTTCAGGTAGTAGTCCTGGCCCTGCTTGGTGATGTTGCCCTCGGCGTCGCGCTCCTCGTCCATCACGATGGGCGGGAACATGCCGTCCTTGTAGGTGACGAGGTGGTTCGAGGTGAGGAAGAGGTCCTCCTTCGAGATGTGCGGCGTGTACACGTAGGTGTAGCCGCCCTCGATGTGCCGGCGACGGGCGTGCTGCTCCATCTCCATGCGGACGACGCCGCCGCGGGGGTGCCAGACCGAGAGGCCCGAGCCGATCTCCTCGGGGAAGCTGAACAGGTCGAGGTCGCGGCCGAGCTTGCGGTGGTCGCGCTTCGCGGCCTCCTCGAGGCGGTGCTGGTACGCGCGCAGCTCGTCCTTGGTGGGCCACGCGGTGCCGTAGATGCGCTGCAGCTGCGGGTTCTTCTCGGAACCGCGCCAGTAGGCGGCGGCGATGCGGGTGAGCGACCAGCCGTTGCCGATCATGCGGGTGTTCGGCAGGTGAGGCCCCCGGCAGAGGTCCTTCCAGACCGTCTCGCCGGTCTTCGGGTCGACGTTGTCGTAGATCGTGAGCTCGCCGGCGCCGACCTCGACGCTCTCGTTGTCGTCGCCCGACGAGGCCGAGCCCTTGAGCCCGATGAGTTCCAGCTTGTACGGCTCGCTCGCGAGCTCCTCGCGGGCCTCGTCGTCGGTGACGACGCGGCGCATGAATCGCTGGCCGGCACGGATGATCCGCGCCATCTCCTTGTCGAGCGCCTTGAGGTCGTCGGGGGTGAACGGCGCTGCGACGTCGAAGTCGTAGTAGAAGCCGTCGGTCACGGGCGGGCCGATGCCGAGCTTCGCCTCGGGGTTGATCGACTGCACCGCCTGCGCCAGCACGTGCGCCGCCGAGTGGCGGAGGATGTTCAGTCCGTCGGGCGAGTCGATCGTGACCGCCTCGACGACGTCGGCGTCGGTCACCGTCGTCGCGAGGTCCTTGAGCTCGCCGTTGACGCGCATCGCGACAACGGAACGGTCGGTGAAGAGCTCGAAGCCGTCAGCCACCTGGATCCACTCCTTGGAATTCTCTCGAAACGAACCCTTCAACTGTAGTCGTGCGCGCGCACCCTCCCGCGCCGAGCGAGGTCGGCACGGATCGCCCGTCGAGCGCGAGCGTCCACCCCGAACGGGGGTGTACCCCAAGAGTCCTGATTCGGGGGACAATCCCTGTGGACCGGTCGCTGGCCGGACCACCGGGTTCCGGTGAAAGCGAAAGCCGGTCACCGGGATCCGGCCCTCTCCTTCGAGCTGCGACGAGCGCGGCGAGCCATCCGTGACGACCGCGGCGGGTCATCCGCGACGACCCGGAAACGACGAAAGCCCCGGCTGATGCCGGGGCTTTCCGTGGTGGGCGATACTGGGATCGAACCAGTGACCTCTTCCGTGTCAGGGAAGCGCGCTACCGCTGCGCCAATCGCCCAGAATCGAGTGCGAGGCTCTCGATCTGGAGGTGGATACGGGATTCGAACCCGTGTATACGGCTTTGCAGGCCGCTGCCTCGCCTCTCGGCCAATCCACCGTGTATGGGTTCTCCACCAAAAGAACAGGAGTCAAGCATGTGCTTGATCCTGATCAGAGCGGATGACGAGATTCGAACTCGCGACCCTCACCTTGGCAAGGTGATGCGCTACCACTGCGCCACATCCGCGTTGCTTTCGCATTTCTGCGTGCAGAGAAGACTTTATACACACTTCGGGCGATTCACAAACCGAGCGTCCCCCGAGCGCCGTTCCGGCCGGTCAAGCCGCCATTCCACGACCGATTCCCGGGCGTGTCGAGCCTCGCCGACGAGGCGAGCACCCCTCACCTGTCGCTCGATGTGCATTCGCCCCCGATCGTCGGCTAGTATCGAGTCCGCGGTCACCGAGAGGTCGCCGCGAATCCCTCAGGGCGATTGGCGCAGCTGGTAGCGCGCTTCCTTCACACGGAAGAGGTCGTCGGTTCGAGCCCGGCATCGCCCACTGAGCACAGAACGCCCCCGACCTCGGTCGGGGGCGTTCTGCATTTCCGCACGACGCGGGTCGGCTGCCGCCTGATCGGGCGTCAGCGCCACCCGTAGCGCTGCGTGAGCGCCCCGGCGACGAGCTCGAAGCGGCGCTCGTCGAGCGAGGCCGCCTCGCGCCGCATGCCGCCGGCGCGCACCCGGAACACCCGATCGGTCTTGGCCCAGCTGGGCCGCCCCGAGGCATCCCAGGGCCCGTCGCCGAGCGAGACGTAGTCGCGGTCGCCGTCGTGCGCCTTGCTCGTGAGCTGCACGGCCAGGTAGTCCCCCGCCTGCGATGCGGCGACGATGACGACGGGGCGGTCCTTGCCGCGCCCGTCTCGCTCCTCGTAGGGCACCCAGGTCCACACGACCTCGCCGGGGTCGGGATCGCCATCGGGGGTCGGCGCATAGCTCAGCTCGACGCCGCGCAGCCGGTCGGGGTCGATCTCGATCGTCGCGTCGTCGCCGAACTGCCCGGGCGAGGACTCGCCGGCGAACGGCGCCGGCCGCGTGGCATCCGCCCTCGACGGGGAAGCCGGGGCGGTGGTCGGGGACCCCGCCGACGACCGGGTGGATGCGGGCGTGATGATCGCCCGCAGAACGCGCCCGAGGGCGGTGAGGAAGCGGCTGGTGTCTGACACACCGGGCACACTACCCCACCGCCCTCTGGCGGCCGGAGCGTCGATCAGACGGTCTCGAGCTTGTAGGCGTCCTCGCCGTGCACGACGGTGTCGATGCCGGCGATCTCGTCCTCGTTCTTCACCCGGAAGCCCATCGTCTTCTGGATGATCGTGCCGATCGCGAAGGTCAGCACGAAGGAGTACGCGAGCACCGAGACCGCGGCGATCGCCTGCACCGCGAGCTGCGTGAAGTCGCCGCTGTAGATGAGGCCGGTGTTGTTGGCGAAGATGCCGAGGTAGAGCGTGCCGATGAGGCCGCCGACGAGGTGGATGCCCACGACGTCGAGCGAGTCGTCGAAGCCGAACTTGAACTTCAGGTCGATCGCGAGCGCGCAGACCGCACCGGCGACGAGGCCGAGCACGATCGCCCAGACGGGCGTCAGCGAGGCGCAGGCGGGGGTGATGGCGACGAGACCCGCGACCGCGCCCGAGGCGGCGCCCACCGAGGTCGGCTTGCCGTCCCTGAGCTTCTCGACGAGGAGCCAGGCCAGCAGGGCCGCAGCCGGGGCCGCGATCGTGTTCACGAAGGCGAGGGCGGCGGTGCCGTCGGCGGCGAGCTCGGAGCCCGCGTTGAAGCCGAACCAGCCGAACCACAGGAGACCCGCGCCGAGGAGCACGAACGGCGGGTTGTGGGGCACGTGGGCGCCCTTCGAGAAGCCGACGCGCTTGCCGAGCACCAGTGCGAGGGCGAGGGCCGCGGCACCCGCGTTGATGTGCACGGCCGTGCCGCCCGCGAAGTCGATCGCGCCGACGCCGAAGAACTCCTGCATGCCGTACGTGATCCAACCGCCGTAGGCGAAGCTGCCATCGTCGGCGAGGCCGAAGTTGAAGACCCAGCTCGCGACCGGGAAGTAGACGATCGTCGCCCAGATGCCGGCGAAGATCATCCACGCGCCGAACTTCGCACGGTCGGCGATCGCGCCCGAGATGAGGGCGACCGTGAGGATCGCGAAGGTCGCCTGGAACGCCACGAAGGCGAGCGGCGGGAATGCGGCGTCCTCAGGGGTCTCGAGGAGGCTCGTGAGGCCGATCGCCGACCAGTCGATCGACCAGGGGGCGACGAGGCCCTCAGCGCCGGGGAACGCGATGGCGTAGCCGTAGAGCACCCACAGGACGCCGATGAGGCCCAGCGCACCGAAGCTCAGCATCATCATGCTGATGACGCTCTTGGCCTTGACGAGCCCGCCGTAGAAGAACGCGAGCCCTGGGGTCATCAGCAGCACCAGGGCTGCGGCGATCAACAGGAACGCGGTGTTGCCTTGATCCATCTCTCGAACCTCTCTCGGAATGCAGGGCGGGGGACCCTGTGCGCCCCAGTTTCACGAGGGGACGTTTCGAGAGGGATCGTGCGATGTTTCCGGCCCGTTACGGGTCGCCGCGCCATGTGAACAGCGCGTTTCGGGAAGCTGCCGATCGGCGAGGAACTCGCCGTGCGACCGCTCAGTCGTGCGGCGGCAGCTCGCCCGAGGTCAGCGCGATCATGCGCGAGATCGCCCGCAGGTACTTCTTGCGGTAGCCGCCCGACATCATGTCGCCGCCGAACACCTGGTCGAGGGCGAGGCCGCTCGTGATGATCGGAACCTCGGCGTCGTAGGCGCGGTCGATGAAGGCGACGAGCCGGAGCGCCGCGTTCTGGTCGGTGAGCTCGTGCACGCCCTGCAGGGCGATCGCGTCGAGCCCCTGCACGAGCTTCACGTACTTCGAGGGATGCACGGTCGCGAGGTGGGCGATCAGCTCGTCGAAGGTGTCGAGCGAGACGCTGTGGTCGCGTGCGGCGAGAGCGTGCGCGGTGCGCGCGACCTCCTCGTCGGTCGAGAGCGCGATCGCGTGGCCCTCGGTGTCGCGGCGGCGGTAGTCGAGGCCGTCGATGCGCAGGGTCTCGAAGTTCGAGGAGAGCGCGTGGATCTCGCGCAGGAAGTCGGCGGCGGCGAATCTTCCCTCGCCGAGCGCGTTGGGCGGCGTGTTCGACGTCGCCGCGACGCGCGTGCCGCTCGCCATGAGCTCGCCGAGGAACCGCGTCATGAGCATGGTGTCGCCCGGGTCGTCGAGTTCGAACTCGTCGATGCAGATGAGCTTCGCACCGCGCAGCAGCTCGATCGCCGGCTGGTAGCCGAGTGCGCCGACGAGCGCGGTGTACTCGATGAAGGTGCCGAAGTACTTCGGGCCGTGCGCCACGTGCCAGAGCGCGGCGAGCAGGTGGGTCTTGCCGACGCCGAAGCCGCCGTCGAGGTAGACGCCAGGCAGTTCGATGCGGGCGGGGCGCTTACGGGAGAAGAAGCCGCCCGGCCTCTGGGCCGCGCGCCAGGCGCCCGCGAACTGGTTCAACCGTTCGAGGGCGGCCTGCTGCGACGGGAAGTCGGGGTCGGGCCGGTACGACTCGAAGGAGGCGTGCTCGAACTGCGGCGGCGGCACGAGCTCGGAGGCGATCTCGGCGCCCGAGATGGCCGGGTTGCGGTCGACGAGCCGGATGGGGACGTGGCTGGAGGCCGAGGTCATGCTGGTGAGCTCCCGTATTGCACCGGATGACGGGTGCCGTGACTGCGCCCCGCAGGCCGCGTAGATTCGAGTGTGGACAGGTGATCAGCCTAGTCCGCTCCCCCGCACAGCCCGCCGACCAGGCGATCCCAGGAGGTCCCCATGCCCGCCGAGTTCGACTCCGCTGCGAAGTTCGCCGAGTACGCCCACCCCGAGCGGCTCGTCTCCACGTCCTGGCTCGCCGAGCACCTCGGCGACCCCGGCCTCGTGGTGGTCGAGTCCGACGAGGACGTCCTGCTCTACGAGACCGGCCACATCCCGGGCGCCGTGAAGATCGACTGGCACCTCGACCTCAACGACCCGGTCGTGCGCGACTACGTCAGCGACGAGCGGTTCGCGGCCCTCCTCGGCTCGAAGGGCATCTCGCGCGACACGACGATCGTCGTCTACGGCGACAAGAGCAACTGGTGGGCGGCGTACGCGCTGTGGGTCTTCACGCTCTTCGGCCACGAGGACGTCCGGCTCCTCGACGGCGGTCGCGACCTCTGGATCGCGGAGGGCCGCGAGATCACCACGGATGCCACGGAGCCGACCCCGGTCGACTACCCGGTCGTCGCACGCGACGACCGCGCGGTGCGCGCCTTCAAGGAGGACGTGCTCGCCCACCTCGGCAACCCCCTCATCGACGTCCGCTCCCCCGAGGAGTACAGCGGCGAGCGCACGACCGCTCCCGCCTACCCCGAGGAGGGCGCACTCCGCGCCGGCCACATCCCGACCGCCGCGTCGGTGCCTTGGGCCCGCGCCGCCGCGGGCGACGGCACCTTCAAGGGCCGCGCCGAGCTCGATGCGATCTACCGCGACGAGGTCGGGCTCGCCGACGGCGACGACATCGTCGCGTACTGCCGCATCGGCGAGCGTTCGAGCCACACGTGGTTCGTGCTGACGCACCTGCTCGGATTCGACAAGGTCCGCAACTACGACGGCTCGTGGACCGAGTGGGGCAGCGCAGTGCGCGTGCCGATCGTGACGGGCACCGAGCGCGGCGAGGTGCCCGCGCGCTGACCCGCAGCGGCCGCCGACGACCGCGCGAGCCTGCGGCCGTCCGCCCAGTCGCGGCCGCGCGCGCGTTCGGCCGTGGGAGAATTGAAGCGATGGATCAGACCACGCTGCCCGAACGCCTCGCCGAGACCCGCGACGACTTCCTCGCCCTCGGCGTGCGCGACCGGCTCCAACTGCTGCTCGAGTTCTCGAACGAGCTCCCCGAGCTGCCCGAGCGCTATGCCGAGCACCCCGATCTGCTCGAGCGCGTCGAGGAGTGCCAGTCGCCGGTGTTCATCTTCGTCGAGGTCGACGGCGGCATCGTGCACCTGTACGCGACGGCGCCCGCCGAGTCGCCGACGACGCGCGGCTTCGCGTCCATCCTCGTGCAGGGCCTCGCAGGCCTCACGGTGGAGCAGGTGCTCGACATCCCGGCCGACTACCCCCAGTCGCTCGGCCTCGGCGAGGCCGTCTCCCCCCTGCGGGTTCGCGGCATGACCGGCATGCTCGCCCGCACCAAGCGCCAGCTGCGCGAGCGGGTCGCCGCGCTCTGACGACGCCCAGGGAGGCCCGGTCGCCGCGCCTCAGCCGACGATCTCGACCGCCGCGCCGTCGTGGTCGGCGGACGTCCGCGCGGCGAGCCAGGCGGTGATGAGTCCGTTCCACCGCTCGGGATCGTGGTTCCAGAGCTTCGTGTGGCGTGCCCCCGTGAACTCCTCGAACTGGATGAGATCGGGGCGGGATGCCGCGAGCCGGCGCGATCCGTCGATGGGCACGAATCCGTCGTCGTCGCTGTGCATCAGCAGGATCGGCACCGACAACTCGCTCGCCCGTGCGACGGGGTCGAGCTCCTCGAGCGAGATCGGGGCGGCGAGCCCGGTGAGGCCGCCGCCGTACGGGGCACCGAGGAGCCGCGCCACGACGTCGCCGAGCTGCCGGGGCAGTCCGAGTGCGCCGCCCTGGAACCGGAGGATGTCGACCCAGTCGATCGCCGGCGAGTCGAGGATGACGCCGACGAGGTGCTCGCGGACCTCGTCGGAGCGCAGCACCGCCTGCAGCGAGATCATGCCGCCCATCGACCACCCCATCAGCACGATCTCGTTCGCGCCGTGCTCGCTCGCGTACCGCACTGCGGCGACGACATCGGCCCACTCCGTGCCGCCGAGCCCGTAGCGGCGATCGCTGCTCTCGGGCGCCTCGCCGTCGTTGCGGTACGAGATGAGGAGGCTGTTCCAGCCGGCGGCGCGCGTGGCATCCACCGCTCGGAGCGCCTCGTGCCGCATCGCACCGCGCCCGTGCACCTGCACGACCCACCGATCGCTCGGGCCGTCGGCGGGAATCCACCACGCCGGCGCCGGGCCGAGCGGGGTCTCGACGACGACGTCCTCGTAGGGGGCGTCGAGCTCCCAGGGTCCGAGGTGGTACCAGCCGTCGATCCGCCCCCTCGTCGCCCTCTCCGGCCGCCCGAAGTCGGTCGAGGTGAGCGCGCGGCGCACCCGGCCGCCGCGTTCCTCGATCACGTCGCCGAGTCGGGCGTGCCCCGAGTCGTGCTCGAACCAGAGTCCGTATCGGCCGCGCATCCGCGCCTCATCGCCGGCGGCGAGCGTGATCTCACCGGCGGCCGAGTCGACGCCGAGGATCCGGAGGTCCTGCTCCCGTCGAGCGGGCGGCGTCACGACCTTGCGGGCGAAGACGACGGTGAGCACGGCGGCCGTCGCCCCCGTCACGAGCGCGATCACCGCAGCGAGCAGCGCTGCCGCTCCGACCATCGCCCGGACCGCTCCGACTCGTTCTCCGCGCTGCGCCATCGGCATCCTCCCCGTCAACCGTCCCGTGTGCGTCGCGATGCGGCGTGCCGCCGTCACCGGTTCCGGTCGAGACTCTAGTCTGCACTCGTGCCCGACCACCCGTCCTCGCTTCCCGCCGAGTTCGAGGCAGCACTCGCCTCGATCCGAGCAGCCGTTCCGCGCGCCGAGCTCGCGGTGTCGGAGATCCCGGCGCCCGGCGGCCTCGCACCGCATGCGGCAGCCCTGTCGGCCGATGTGTCGCCCACGCGCCACGGCGACGACTCCGAGCTCGGCACCGGCCGGTTCATCCTGCTCTACGACCCCAGTGAGCCCGAGGCCTGGGGCGGCCGCTTCCGCGTGGTGTGCTTCGCGCAGGCTCCGCTCGAGACCGACATCGGACTCGACCCGTTCCTGGCCGAGGTCGCGTGGTCGTGGCTGATCGATGCGCTCGACGCCCGTGGAGCCCATTACATCGCCGCGTCGGGCACAGCGACCAAGATCCTCTCGACCGGGTTCGGCGAGCTGGCCGCCCAGGGCGACGGCGCGCAGATCGAGCTGCGGGCGTCGTGGACCCCCCTCGACGCCGAGATCAAGTCGCATGTGGAAGGCTGGAGCGAGTTGCTGTGCATGCTCGCAGGGCTTCCGCCCCGATCGGAAGGGGTGACCGCACTGCCCCGTCGGAGGTCGAATCGTGGATGACTACCGGGTGATCGAGACGCCCGCGGAGTTCGACGGCGCCGTCGCGAGCCTCCTCGGCGGCGAAGGGCCGATCGCGGTCGACGCCGAGCGGGCGAGCGGCTTCCGCTATTCGCAGCGGGCCTATCTCATCCAGATGTACCGCCGCGGTTCGGGCGTCTTCCTCTTCGACCCGCCGCAGATCCCCGACTTCTCCGCCCTGCAGGATGGCATCCACGCCGAGGAGTGGGTGCTCCATGCCGCCAGCCAGGACCTCGCGTGCCTCCGCGAGGTCGGGCTCGACCCCGATCGCATCTTCGACACCGAGCTCGCGGCCCGGCTGCTCGGCATGCCGCGGGTCGGCCTCGCGTCGGTCGTCGAGGAGCTGCTCGACATCAAACTCGCCAAGGAGCACTCCGCGGCCGACTGGTCGTCGCGGCCGCTGCCGC
Source organism: Agromyces sp. NPDC058126 (assembly GCF_042884595.1). Classification (NCBI taxonomy): domain Bacteria; kingdom Bacillati; phylum Actinomycetota; class Actinomycetes; order Micrococcales; family Microbacteriaceae; genus Agromyces; species Agromyces sp. NPDC058126. The sequence goes on from NZ_JBHVTS010000003.1 coordinate 545,896, forward strand.
AGTCCTGGCTGAAGTACGCGGCCCTCGACGTCGAGCTGCTCGTCGACGTGCGCGACCGACTGGTCGACCGCCTCGCCGACGCCGGCAAGACCGACATCGGCGGGCAGGAGTTCGATGCCGTGCTGCATCGCGCGGCGAAGCCTGCCTCGGCCGAGCCGTGGCGGCGCCTCTCCGGCATCCACGCCATGCGCAACGGGCGGAACCTCGCCGTCGCCCGGGAGCTCTGGCTCTCCCGCGACGAACTCGCGTCCTCGACCGACGTCGCCCCCGGCCGGCTCGTCCCCGACGCCTCGATCGTCGCCGTCGCGAAGTCGCTGCCGTCGACCCGCCGCGCCCTCGCCGATCTGCGCGAGTTCACGGGGCGCCAGAGCCGCAGCGAACTCGACCGCTGGTGGACCGCGGTCGAGCGCGGACTCACGACGACGGAGCTCCCCGCGGTCCGGGTGCCGAACGACGCCCCGCCGCCGCCGCGCGCGTGGGCGGCGCGCAACCCCGAGGCCGATGCCCGGCTGAAGCTCGCGAGGACGGCCGTGGCCGAGCTCGCGGAGTCGCTCGAGATGCCGGTCGAGAACCTCCTCACCCCCGACTTCCTGCGGCGGGTGGCGTGGTCGCCGCCGGCGCCCGCCGACGCCGAGTCGATCGGCTCGGCACTCGCCGAGCTCGGCGCACGGCCCTGGCAGGTTGCCGCAACTGCACAGATTATCGCTGCCGCGTTTGTGGGGGCGTCACAAGCCCTGCTCGACGCCACCTCCGACGATTCGTAGGATCCGTCAAGCGATTCAGCACGCCCGCAACGCCCTTCGTAGGATCGAAGCAATCCTGATCGAAAGTGAGCTGCAGCGTGGCTGATCAAGCTGAAGTCGTGTTCGTCGACGGGGTCCGCACCCCGTTCGGCAAGGCCGGCGACAAGGGCATGTACTGGAACACCCGAGCCGACGACCTGGTCGTGAAGGCGATCGTCGGACTCCTCGAACGCAACCCGAACGTTCCGAAGGACCGCATCGACGAGGTCGCCATCGCCGCGACCACCCAGACCGGCGACCAGGGCCTCACCCTCGGTCGCACGGCCGCGATCCTCGCGGGGCTGCCGAAGACGGTGCCCGGTTTCTCGATCGACCGCATGTGCGCCGGCGCGATGACCGCGACCGCGATGCTCGCCGGATCCATCGGTTACGGCATGTACGACCTCGCGATCGCGGGCGGCGTCGAGCACATGGGCCACCACCCGATGGGCTCGGGCGTCGACCCGAACCCGCGCTTCCTCAGCGAGCGACTCGTCGGTGAGGACGCGCTCGTCATGGGCGCGACCGCGGAGCGCATCCACGACCGCTTCCCGCAGCTCACGAAGGAGCGGAGCGACCGCTTCGCCCTCGCGAGCCAGCAGAAGACCGCCGCGGCGTACGCGGCCGGCAAGATCCAGCAGGACCTCGTGCCCGTCGCGATCCGCACCGAAGAGGGCTGGGGTCTCGCGACCCGCGACGAGGTCATGCGTCCCGAGACGACGCTCGAGGGCCTCGCCGGCCTGAAGACGCCGTTCCGCCCCCACGGCCGCATCACCGCCGGCAACGCGTCGGGCCTGAACGACGGCGCGACCGCGGCGCTGCTCGCCTCGGGTGCGACCGCGAAGGAGCTCGGCCTCACCCCGAAGATGAAGCTCGTGAGCTACGCCTTCGCCGGCGTCGACCCCGAGATCATGGGCATCGGGCCGATCCCCGCGACCGAGAAGGCGCTGCGCAAGGCCGGCCTCTCGATCGACGACATCGACCTCTTCGAGATGAACGAGGCGTTCGCCGTGCAGGTGCTCTCGTTCATGGACCACTACGGCATCGACGACGACGACCCCCGTGTGAACCCGTGGGGCGGCGCGATCGCCGTCGGCCACCCCCTCGCCTCCTCGGGCGTGCGCCTCATGAACCAGCTCGCGAGCCAGTTCGCGGAGCGCCCCGAACTGCAGTACGGCATCACCAGCATGTGCGTCGGCCTCGGCCAGGGCGGCACGATGATCTGGGAGAACCCGAACTTCGACAAGAAGGCGAAGAAGCGCGCATGACCGACTACTCGACCATCGACTTCGACTCGCTCGTCGCCCTCGCCGGCGACGACGAGGTCGTGACCCGCTCGTACGTCCGCGACGTGCCGCTGTCCGGCGGCAAGACCCTCGCGCTCCTGACGCTCGACAACGGCCGCGACCACACCCGCCCGAACACGCTCGGCGCGGCGACGCTGCTCGAGTACGCGGCGAAGCTCGACGAGCTGAAGGCGCGCGCGGCGGCCGGCGAGATCCACGCCGTCGCGGTCACCGGCAAGCCGTTCATCCTGGCCGCCGGCGCCGACCTGTCCAAGGTCGCCGAGATCCCCGACAAGGAGACGGCGAAGAAGTTCGTGCAGCTCGGGCACTACGCGCTCGCGAAGCTCGGCGAGGTCGGCGTGCCGTCGTTCACGTTCTACAACGGGCTCGCGCTCGGCGGCGGCCTCGAGATCGGCCTGCACGCCGACTACCGCACGGTGGACGCCTCGGCGCCGGCGCTCGCGCTCCCCGAGGTCTTCCTCGGCCTGATCCCCGGTTGGGGCGGCGCGACGATCCTGCCGAACCTCATCGGCATCGAGAACGCCCTCAAGGTCGTCATCGAGAACCCGCTCAAGCAGAACCGCACGCTCAAGGGCCAGGACGCCCTCGACCTCGGCATCGCCGACGCGATCTTCCCCTCGGTGAACTACCTCGAGGACTCGATCCGCTGGGCCGACGACGTCATCTCGGGCCGCATCAAGGTGAAGCGCCCCAACGAGCCCGGCAAGATGGAGCGCCTCGTCAAGTGGGATGCCGCGATCGGCATCGCGACGAAGATGCTGAAGAGCCGCATCGGCTCGGTGCCGCAGTCGCCGTACGCGGCGCTCGACCTCATGAAGGCGGCGAAGAGCGGCACCCGCGCCGAGGGCTTCCAGCGCGAGGACGAGGTGCTCGCCGAGCTCATCGCCGGCGACCAGCTGCAGGCGTCGATCTACGCCTTCAACCTCGTGCAGAAGCGCACCAAGCGCCCCGCCGGTGCGCCCGACAAGGCCGTCGCGAAGAAGGTCACCAAGGTCGGCGTGCTCGGCGCCGGGTACATGGCGAGCCAGCTCGCGCTGCTCTTCGTGCGCCGCCTCCGCGTGCCCGTCGTGATCACCGACATCGACCAGGAGCGCGTCGACAAGGGCGTGGCGTACATCGCCGGTGAGATCGACACGCTGCTCGGCAAGGGCCGCATCTCGCCCGACGAGGCGAACCGCCTCAAGGCGCTCGTCACGGGCACCACCGACAAGGCCGACTTCGCCGACTGCGACTGGGTCATCGAGGCGGTCTTCGAGGAGCTCGAGATCAAGCAGAACGTGTTCGCCGAGATCGAGCAGCACATCTCCCCCGAGGCCGTGCTTGCGACGAACACCTCGTCGCTCTCGGTCGAGCAGATCGGCGCGAAGCTCGCCCACCCCGAGCGTCTCGTCGGCTTCCACTTCTTCACCCCGGTCGCGGTCATGCCGCTCATCGAGGTCGTGAAGACGCCGTTCACCGACGAGGCGACGCTGTCGACCGCGATGGTCACGGCGAAGAACCTCAAGAAGAACGCCGTCATCACCGCCGACACCCCGGGCTTCGTCGTCAACCGCCTCCTCGCGGTGCTGCTCGGCGAGGCGATGCGCGCCGTCGACGAGGGCACCTCCTTCGAGACGGTCGACCAGGCGATCGCCCCGCTCGGCCTGCCGATGGCGCCGTCGGCGCTGCTCGACCTCGTCGGCCTCAAGGTCGGCGCGCACGTGCTCGACACGCACCACGCGGCGTTCCCCGATCGGTTCTACCGCAGCGAGAACCTGCACAAGCTCGCCGAGTACGGCAAGCTCCTCGAGAAGGACGACAAGGGCAAGGTCAAGGGCTTCGACAAGGGCGCCCTGAAGCTCGTCGCGGGCGGCAAGAACCCGCGCACGGCCGAGGAGATCCTCGTGTCGCTGCAGGACGGGCTGGCCCGCGAGGTCAAGCTCATGCTCGACGGCGAGGTCGTCGCCGCACCTGAGGACATCGACCTCTGCCTGGTGCTCGGCGCGGGCTTCCCGTTCCAGATGGGCGGCGTCACGCCCTACCTCGATCGGGTCGGCGCCTCCGAGCGCGTCTTCGGCGACACCTTCCACCACCCGCAGGTGAAGGGCGTCGGCGCCTAGTCCGACACGCGACGGTACGCGAATGCGGCCCCCGGCTTCGGCCGGGGGCCGCGTTCGTGTTGGGCGGATGCCTCGCGCGGGCGCCGCGCGACGTGCGCCCCGAGGCATCCCGCGGCCGCCCGCGACGGCGACCCGAGACGCTGCGAGGCGCCGCGCCGGTCGCCTAGATGCGCGGCTGCGGGCTCGTGTCGGTGGGCACGGCCGGCTCGGCGCCGAGCGCCCGGGCGTGCGGCAGCTTCGAGCCGAGCACCATCGCGGTCACGTCACGGGCGATGTGCTGGGGCGTGAGCCCGACTCGCTCGAGGATGTCGGCGCGAGAGCCGTGCTCGAGGAACTCGTCGGGCAGCCCGAGCTCTGTGACGGCCGTGTCGACGCCGGCCTCGCGGAGGTCCTGGCGGATGCGCGTGCCGATGCCGCCGACGCGGATGCCGTCTTCGAGGCTCACGACGATGCGGTACTCGGCCGAGAGGTCGATCACGCTGCGCGGCACGGGCACGACCCAGCGCGGGTCGACGACGGTCGCGCCGATGCCCTGCGCCTCGAGTCGCTCGGCGACGGCCAGGCCGACGCCGGCCATCGGGCCGACGGTGACGAGCAGCACGTCCTTGCGCTCCGACTCGGCGAGCACGTCGACGCCGTCGTCGGTGCGGCGGACGGCGTCGTAGTCGACCCCGACCGTGCCCTTCGGGAAGCGCAGCACCGTGGGCCCGTCGTCGACGGCCACGGCCTCGCCGAGCTCCTCGGCCAGGCGGATCGCGTCGCGCGGGGCGGCGATGCGGATGCCGGGCACGACCTGGAGGATCGAGAGGTCCCACACGCCGTGATGGCTCGGGCCGTCGGGTCCGGTGACGCCGGCCCGGTCGAGCACGAAGGTCACGCCCGCCCTGTGGAGCGCGACATCCATGAGCACTTGGTCGAAGGCGCGGTTGATGAACGTGGCGTACACGGCGACGACGGGATGCAGGCCGCCGAACGCGAGGCCCGCGGCCGCCGTCGCGGCGTGCTGCTCGGCGATGCCGACGTCGAACACCCGGTTCGGGAAGCGCTCGGCCATGCGGTGCAGCCCCGTCGGACGGAGCATCGCCGCGGTGATGCCGACGAGGCGCTCGTTCTGCTCGGCGAGGTGCACGAGCTCCTCGGCGAAGGCGCTCGTCCACGACGGGCCGGCGGATGACTCGAGCGACTCCCCCGTCTCGGGGTCGATCTGACCGACGGCGTGGAACTGGTCGGCCACGTCGCGGCGCGCGGGCTCGTACCCGCGGCCCTTCTCGGTGATCGTGTGCACGATGACGGGCGCGCCGTAGGCCTTCGCCTGCCGCAGCGCCTCCTCCATCGCGTGCTCGTCGTGCCCGTCGACCGGGCCGATGTACTTGATGTCGAGGTTCGAGTAGAGCGCCTCGTTGTCGGTGAACCGGCTGAGGAAGCCGTGGAGGCCGCCCCGCACGCCGCGGTAGAAGGCCTGCGCCGGCCCGCCGAGGCGATCGAAGGCGCGTCGGCTCGAGAGGTGGAGGTTGCGGTACCCCTGCTTCGTGCGCACCGTGTTGAGGAAGCGTGCCATGCCGCCGATCGTCGGCGCGTACGAGCGACCGTTGTCGTTGACGACCACGATGAGCTTCCGGGTGTTGTCGTCGGAGATGTTGTTGAGCGCCTCCCACGTCATGCCGCCCGTGAGCGCGCCGTCGCCGACGACGGCGACGACGTGGCGGTCGTCCTGTCCCGTCATCTCGAACGCCTTCGAGATGCCGTCGGCCCACGAGAGGGAGCTCGAAGCGTGCGAGCTCTCGACGATGTCGTGCTCGGACTCTGAGCGCTGCGGGTAGCCGGCGAGCCCGCCGGTGCGTCGCAGCGACGACAGGTCGGTGCGACCGGTGAGCAGCTTGTGCACGTACGACTGGTGACCGGTGTCGAACACGATCGCGTCGCGCGGCGACTCGAACACCCGGTGGATGGCGATCGTCATCTCGACGACGCCGAGATTCGGGCCCAGGTGGCCGCCCGTCTTGGAGACGGACTCGACGAGGTACTCGCGGATCTCACGGGCGAGCTGCTCGAGCTGTTCCTGGCTCAGCGCATCGAGGTCGCGCGGGCCAGAGATCGTCGAGAGCAGGGTCATGCGTGGTGCCTCCGGGGTGACGCGGCGGTGCCGCCGAACGGAACGAGTCTACGCCGGGCAGGCTGTGAGCCCGGGCAGACGAGGGGGCGATCGGCGGAATCGCCGATCGCCCCCTCGTCGAAAGCGTGTCGCGTCAGACCAGGCTGCGCAGCACGTACTGCAGGATGCCGCCATTGCGGTAGTAGTCGGCCTCACCCGGCGTGTCGATGCGGACCACCGCGTCGAACTCGACGGGCTGCTTGCCCTCGGCCGAGAACTCGCTCGGCACCGCGGTCACGCGCACCGTCTTCGGGGTGACACCCTCGTTCAGCTGCTCGAGGCCCGCGATCGAGACGATCTCGGTGCCGTCGAGGCCGAGCGACTCCCAGCTCTGGCCGGCCGGGAACTGCAGCGGCACGACGCCCATGCCGATGAGGTTCGAGCGGTGGATGCGCTCGAAGCTCTCGGTGATGACCGCCTTGACGCCGAGGAGGCTCGTGCCCTTCGCCGCCCAGTCGCGCGACGAACCCGAACCGTACTCCTTGCCGCCGAAGATGACGAGCGGAGTGCCCTGCGCCTGGTAGTTCTGGCTCGCGTCGTAGATGTACGACTGCGGGCCGCCCTCCTGCGTGAAGTCGCGGGTGAACCCGCCCTCGACGACCTGGCCGTCGTTGACGGCCGAGACGAGGAGGTTCTTCAGGCGGATGTTGGCGAAGGTGCCGCGGATCATGATCTCGTGGTTGCCGCGACGCGAACCGTAGGAGTTGAAGTCCTTGCGGTCGACGCCGTGCTCGGTGAGGTACTGCGCCGCAGGGGTGCCGACCTTGATGTTGCCGGCCGGGCTGATGTGGTCGGTCGTCACCGAGTCGCCGAGCGTCGCGAGCACGCGGGCGCCCGAGATGTCGGTGACCGGCGTGAGCTCCATCGACATGCCGTCGAAGTACGGCGCCTTGCGCACGTAGGTCGAGTCGGCGTCCCACTCGAACACCGGGCCGGTCGGAGTCGGCAGCGTCTTCCAACGCTCGTCGCCCTCGAACACGGTCGCGTACTGCTTGATGAACTGCTCGCGCGAGATCGACGAGTCGATGATCTCCTGGACCTCTTCGGGCGCGGGCCAGATGTCCTTCAGGAAGACGTCGTTGCCGTCGCCGTCCTTGCCGAGCGGGTCGACCTCGAAGTCGAAGTTCATCGAGCCGGCCAGCGCGTAGGCCACGACGAGCGGCGGCGACGCGAGGTAGTTCATCTTGACGTCGGGGCTGATGCGGCCCTCGAAGTTGCGGTTGCCCGAGAGCACCGCCGTGACCGCGAGGTCGTTGTCGTTGATCGCCGCGGAGACCTCTTCGATCAGCGGACCGGAGTTGCCGATGCAGATCGTGCAGCCGTAGCCGACGGTGTAGAAGCCGAGGCCCTCGAGCGACTTGTCGAGTCCGGACTTCTCGTAGTAGTCGGTGACGACCTTCGAGCCCGGGCCGAGGGTGGTCTTCACCCACGGCTTGGTCTTGAGGCCCTTCTCGAGCGCCTTGCGAGCGAGCACGCCCGCCGCGATCATGACCGACGGGTTCGAGGTGTTGGTGCACGAGGTGATCGCCGCGAGCGCCACCGAGCCGTGGTTCAGCGTGAACGACGGGCCGCCGGCGACCGTCACCGGCGTCGGCTTCGAGACCGTCTTCGGCGCGTGCGAGTGGTGGTGGTGCTCGTGGTGGTTCGACTCGTCCTCGGGGGTGAACCCGGGCGGGTCGGAGGCCGGGAACGACTCGGAGATCGTCAGGTCGACGAGGTCGTGGTCGACGTCGGCGTAGTTCGTGAGGTCGAGCTCGAACTGCTCCTTCGAGCGCGAGAGCAGGATGCGGTCCTGCGGACGCTTCGGGCCTGCGATCGACGGGACGACGGTCGAGAGGTCGAGCTCCATGTACTCGCTGAACTCGGGCTCGTTGTCGGCGTCGTGCCAGAGCTTCTGCACCTTGGCGTACTGCTCGACGAGCGCGACCGCGGCCTCGTCGCGACCCGTGAGGCGCAGGTAGTCGAGGGTGACGTCGTCGATCGGGAACATCGCCGCGGTCGAACCGAACTCGGGGCTCATGTTGCCGATGGTGGCGCGGTTCGCGAGCGGCACCGACGCGACGCCGGCGCCGTAGAACTCGACGAACTTGCCGACCACGCCGTGCTTGCGGAGCATGTCGGTGATCGTGAGCACGACGTCGGTCGCGGTCACGCCGGCGGGGATCTCGCCGGTGAGCTTGAAGCCGACGACGCGCGGGATGAGCATCGACACGGGCTGGCCGAGCATGGCCGCCTCGGCCTCGATGCCGCCGACGCCCCAGCCGAGCACGCCGAGGCCGTTGACCATGGTCGTGTGCGAGTCGGTGCCGACGCAGGTGTCGGGGTAGGCGCGGAGGACGCTGCCGCCGTCGGGGGTGGACACCGTGCGGTCGTAGACGACCTTGGCCAGGTGCTCGATGTTGACCTGGTGCACGATGCCGGTGCCCGGGGGCACCACCTTGAAGTCGTTGAACGCGGTCTGGCCCCAGCGGAGGAACTGGTACCGCTCGCCGTTGCGCTCGTACTCGATCTCGACGTTGCGCTCGAGCGCGTTCTCGGTGCCGAAGAGGTCGGCGATGACGGAGTGGTCGATGACCATCTCGGCCGGCGAGAGCGGGTTGATCTTGTTCGGGTCGCCGCCGAGCGCGGTGACCGCCTCGCGCATGGTCGCGAGGTCGACGATGCAGGGCACGCCGGTGAAGTCCTGCATGACGACGCGCGCCGGCGAGAACTGGATCTCGGTGTCGGGCTCCGCGTGCGGGTCCCACGAGCCGAGCGCCTCGATCTGCTCCTTGGTGACGTTCGCGCCGTCCTCGGTGCGGAGCAGGTTCTCGAGCAGCACCTTCAGGCTGAACGGAAGCTTCTCGTGACCCGGCACGGTGTCGAGTCGGAAGATCTCATAGGACTCATCACCGACGCGGAGCGTGTCCTTCGCCCCGAAACTGTTCACTGCAGACACGATGTCCTCTCCTTCGCGGATGCCGGCGACGACGCGCACGACATTCCATCTTCTCCGTCAGACATGGGGCGGTACCAGCAAGGGTAACCTAAGCCGATCGCCAGCCGACAGGCCTCGCACCTCGTGCGAATTTATCTTGACGTCGAGATAACTCTATCACTCGCCGGAGCGCGACGAGGACGGGTAGACGGCACGCACGACGAGCCAGGAGAAGACGAGCACGAGCGCGTAGAGCGGCACCCCCATGAGCAGGCGCATGGCGCCGAGCGCCTCGACGTTGTTCACGAGATAGAAGGGGACCTGCACCGCCAGACGCGCCACGAAGAGCCCGATCCAGACGAGCGTGAGGAACTGCGCCGCGCGGTACTTGCGACGATCCTGCTTCCAGGCGAGGCCGTCGCCCATGAGGAATCCAACGATGAGCCCGATCGCCGGCCACCGCACGAACAGGGAGATGAGGAGTGCGAGCGCGTACGCCGCGTTCGTGAAGAAGCCGAGGACGTAGTTGTCGCGCGCGTCGCCCGACCAGAGAGCCAGCGCCGCCGACGCGAGCACGCCGACGAGCCCCGCGATCGCCTGGGTCGGCTGGCCCTTCGCCACGAGCCGGGCGATCGTGAACACGACCGCGAGGCCGACCGACGCCCCGAGCGCCGGCACGAGCGCCGCCTGCGCGTCGTAGCCCGCGAAGCTCGTCAGCGAGCTGTAGACCACGAGGAAGACGAGGCCGGGCAGCAGCGCCTCGAGGATGCCCCTCACGCCGCCGACCGCGCCGAGCAGGTCGCGCCCGCTCAGCTGCTCGTCGCGTGCGAGCGCACCGAGGCCGCTCTTCTCGGCGGCGGCCGCGAGCTGGCGACCGAAGTCGGCCGCGTCCGCGCCCGAGTCCTCCGGAGCATCCCGCCCGTCGTCGTCGGGGCGCGCTGCGCCCGGCACCTCCGACACGGCTACGCCGTCGGGGCGCCCGCGGAGGACGCGGGCATCCGCAGCGGAATGAGGTCGCGGGGCGGCATCGGCGTCGCGCCGCGCACCACCACGATCGAACGGAAGAGGTCCTCGACCTGCGCCGCAGCCGCGGGGTCGACCGCGGCCTGGCCGGCGATGACGCCGCGGAGGAACCAGCGGGGGCCGTCGACGCCGATGAAGCGCGCGAGCCGCATCTGGCCCTGCTGGCCCTCGCCGGCCGCAACCGGGATCTGCGCGAGGAGCTCGGGACCGAAGGTGCCTTCGCGCACCGTGGTCGTGCCGCCCTGGCGGGCGATCTGCTCGGCGATCTGCGCGCGGATCTCGTGCCAGAGACCGCTCGAACGCGGTGCGGCGAACGGCTGCACCTGCAGGGTCGAGTTCGCGAAGTCGAGGCCGATCGCCACGACGCGCTTCGTGCCCTCCTCGACCTCGAGGCGGAGGTGCAAGCCCTCGCGCGGCAGCACCTTCACGCCGCCGAGGTCGACGTACGGACGGACCGGATTGGCCTCCGACTCGTCGAAGGGGCCCGCGCTCGCCCGATCGTCGGGTGCGGACTTGGGCTGGTCGACGACCGAGCCGTCGGTGTTCTCGATGTCGCTCACGCGTTCACTCCTGACTTGTGCTCCCCGAATCCCGTGGAGCCGAATCCACCCTCGCCGCGCAGACTGCTCGGGAGTTGCTCGACCTCGACGAAGCGTGCGCGGCTGACGGGCATGACGACGACCTGGGCGATCCGGTCGCCGGCCTCGATCGTGTACGCCTCGCGCGCGTCGGTGTTGAGCATGGCGACCTTGATCTCGCCTCGATAACCGGCGTCCACCGTTCCCGGGGCGTTCACGATCGTGATGCCGTGCTTGAACGCCAGCCCGGAACGCGGGACCACGAACGCCACGTAGCCCTCGGGCAGCGCGATGGACACGCCGGTGCCGACGGTCGCACGCTCCCCCGGCTCGAGGACGACGGACTCCGCGGCATGGAGGTCGGCCCCGGCGTCGCCCGCGTGGGCGTAGCTCGGGATGCGTTCGGCAGTGATCAGCACGTCGACGGAATCGGTCACCGTTCGAGGGTAGTGCAGAACTCTGGAGTCGGAACGCGACCATTCACTCCGGACGCCCCGGTCGCCGACCTCGCCCGATCACCGGGCGGTGCAGAAGTCTGGTCTGATAGACCCATGCCCGAATACCACGAGAGACTCTGGCCCACGCCGTGGATCTACATCGCCAGCCTGCTCCTCATCCCCGCGAGCATCCTCGTGCTCGCCCCCGTCTCACTGCCCGCGGGTATCGCCACGGGAGTGATCCTCTATCTCGCAGCGGTGGGCGCGCTCACGCTCACCGCCCCCACCATCGAGGTCCGCGCCGGCCGCTTCCGCGCCGGACGCGCCGAGATCGCGGTCGAGCAGCTCGGTGAGGCGGTCGCGGCCGACGAGACCGCTGCGCGCATCGAACGCGGCACCGGACTCGATGCACGAGCGTTCCTCGTCATCCGCGGCTGGGTGCGTCCGGTCGTGCGCGTGCCGATCCTCGACCCGGCCGACCCGACGCCCTACTGGCTCGTCTCGAGCCGTCGACCCAAAGAACTGGCCGCCGCGATCAACGGATCACGACGGCCTGAAAGTGAGGAGCGCAGCGCCTAGGACGCGCACTCCAGGCAGATCGGCCCGAGCTTCGTCTCGTGGTCGATCTGCGAACGGTGCTTCACCAGGAAGCAGTTCACGCAGGTGAACTCGTCGGCCTGGGGCGGAAGCACGACGACATCGAGCTCGACGTCGGAGAGGTCTGCACCGGAGAGGTCGAATCCTCCGGGGTTGTCGGCATCGTCGACATCCACCACTCCCGACATCTTGTCGGGGACGCGTTCCTTGAGGGCCTCGATCGACTCCGAGTCGTCTTCGGTCTTCCGCGGGGCGTCGTAATCCGTTGCCATTCCCATCCATTTCCTCATGCGCCGAAGATTCGGCGGCCATAGTCTGCATCAAAACGAGTACGTAAGCAAACCCTCTGCACACCCGTTCCCCGATGCAACGTGCTCAACTTCCGCCGCGCCCGCGCTATTCCCGCGAGCAGCACCGGCGACGTGGCATCCTTGGGCGGAGACGAAAGCACGGAAGGGCTTGTCGCGATGCAGGAACTCAAGGTAATCGGAGTCGAGAACGGCGCGTTGCTCGCTGCCTCCGACGATGGCGCGCGCTTCCGGATCGAGATCGACGAGGTGCTCCAGTCGCGGATCCGGCAGGCTCAACCCGAACAGCACACCGGCCCCAAACCCTCGCCCCGCGAGGTCCAGGCGCACATTCGTGCAGGCATGTCCGCCGAGGAGGTCGCCCAGGTCACCGGCGCGTCGATCGACTACATCCGGCGATTCGAGGGTCCCGTGCTCGCCGAGCGCGACCACGTCGTCACCTCGGCCCTCGCCGTGCCCGTCAATCTCGGCGTCGAGGCCGACCCTGCCGACGAGCCCGCGACCTTCGGCGGCGTGATCCGCGACCGGCTCGCGAAGCTCGGCGCGCAGGGCGAACGGTGGGCGAGCTGGAAGGACGAGGAGCGCGGTTGGATCGTCAAGCTCGAGTTCACCGCCGACACCATCGACCACGACGCACGCTGGACCTTCGAGCCGCGCAAGCAGTCGCTGCAGCCGCTGAACTCCGAGGCGATCACGCTGTCGCAGCAGGGCGAGCTCAAGGGCGGGCTCATCCCCCGCCTGCGCGCGGTCGGCCCCGACTCCGACGAGTCGAGGTTCGACAGCGGCGCCTTCACCTTCGACGAGATGGACCACGGCGACAACGACACGGCGCCCCACCTCGAACCGCTCCCGTACGCCCGCACCTCGCAGACGTCGAGCCCTGCGGTCGCGCGCGCCGCGATCAAGCGCGCCGACGAGCCGAAGCAGTCGCTCGGCGAGACGGCCGACCTGCTCGAGGCGCTGCGGCGCCGCCGCGGTGAGCGCGAATCGGCGACCGTCGATCATGAGGCGCCCCGCCAGGCTCCCGCTCCGTCCGATGCGCCCACGCCGATCGCCCCCGCGGCGGCCGTCGAGACGCAGCCCGAACCCGCCGATGAGCAGCCCGGTGCCGGCGCGCGCAGCATCTGGGGCAAGGTCTCCTCGCCGTCGAGCAGCAACAGCACGGCCCGCAACCAGAAGAAGGGCCGCGCCTCGATGCCCAGCTGGGACGAGATCGTGTTCGGCGCACGCACCGACGACGACCTGGCCTGAGCCGCGCCACTCACGACGGCCCGAGCAGCATCCGCTGCCCGGGCCGTCGTTCGTTTCATCGGCGCGCACCGGCGGCGTCGACGACGTGCGCCTTCGCCCGCCGCCGCCCGGCATCCGCAGGCTCGCCTTGCGACAGCGGTGCTAGAATTCGAACGAATGTTCGAATGAATGAATGGGTCGGAGGTGCCGTGCTCCAAGTGGAGGAATCCGTCGAGTTGTGGACGGACGACGCCGGGACCCCGCTGCGGCTCGTCTGGCGATCACGGAGGTTCCGCGTCACCGACACCCCGACCGTGCTCGTCGGCGGGTGCGGGTGGTGGCGCCCGTTCGCCGAGCACGACGTCTCCCCCGGGCGGGCGCCGCTCGAGATCTCGGGCTGGCGGTTCCAGGCGAGCACCGCCGACGGCGAGACCCACGTCTTCGACGTCGAACCCGAGCCGGGCGCCGACGCCCGGTGGCGGGTCGTGCGCGTCTTCGACTAGTCGTCGTGGTCGTGCGGGCCGACGATCGGCTCGGGAGGACTCGGCGCAACCGCCGGTCGCAGCCACAGCATGAGCACGCCGCCGACGACGAGCCCCCAGAACGCCGAGCCGATGCCGGCGACCGCGACGCCCGAGGCGGTCACGAGGAAGGTGCCGATCGCCGTGATCCGGTGCGCGGGCGCCTCCAGCGCCGTGCTGATCGACGTGACGAGCGCGCCGAGCAGGGCGAGCCCGGCGACGGCGGTGATGATGATCGGCGGCGAGGCCTGCACGATCGCGGCCGCGAGGCCGGCGCCGACGCCGAGCAGCAGGTAGACCACGCCCGAGGAGACCGTCGCGATCCAGCGGCGGCGCGGGTCGGGCGCCGCCTCGGGGCTCGCCATGATCGCCGCGGTGATCGCGGCGAGGTTGATCGCGTGGCCGCCGGTCAGCGCCGCCGCCATCGAGGCGGCCCCGGACGTCACGAGGACGGGCCGAGGCCGCAGCTGATAGCCGAACGTCGACATGACGGCGAAGCCGGGGACGTTCTGCCCCGCCATCGTCACGATGAACAGCGGCAGGCCGAGGCTCACGATGACGAATGGATCGAACACGGGGGCGACGAACTCGAGTCGCGGCACCACGGCGTCGCTGCCGAGCACGGCTGGGCCCGCGATGACGGCGATGCCGACGACCGCCACGAGCATGGCGGCCGGCACCGCCCAGCGCGGCGCGAGCCGGGCGAGCAGCAACCAGACGAGCACCATCGGGATCGCGATCGCCGGCTGCTCGATCGCGGCCGTCACCGGGGCGATGCAGATCGGGAACAGGATGCCGGCGAGCATCGCGCTGGCGATGGGCTTCGGGATGCTCGTGATCGCCCGGCCGAGCGCCGGCCACAGCCCCGAGAGCACGATGAGCGCCCCGCACACGAGGAAAGCGCCGGTCGCTGCGGCGAAGTCCTGAGTGGTGCTCGCCGCCGCGACGAGCAGCGCTGCGCCCGGCGTCGACCAGGCGAACGACACCGGGACCCGCATGAGGATCGGCAGCACGATGCAGGTGATGCCGGTCGCCAGGCACAGGGCGAAGAGCCCGGAGGCGGCCTGCGAGTCGCTCGCGCCGACGGCGACGAGCCCGGCGATGACGAGCGCGAACGAGCTGGCGAACCCCGTGATGGCGGCGATGACGCCCGCGACGACCGTGTGGAAGATGGGCGGCGCTCTCGCCTACGCCGACTTCTCGGCGCGACGCTGCTTGTGCGGCACGATCGTCGGCGCGGCGTTGTCGAGCACGGCCGCCTTCGTCACGACCACCCGGGCGACGCCGGTCGAGGACGGCACCTCGAACATGATCGGTCCGAGCACCTCCTCCATGATCGCGCGAAGACCGCGGGCACCCGTCTGGCGGAGCACGGCGAGGTCGGCGATCGCCTCGAGCGCGGCCTGTTCGAAGTCGAGCTCGACGCCGTCGAGCTCGAACATGCGCTGGTACTGCTTGACGAGGGCGTTCTTCGGCTCGGTGAGGATCTCCATCAGGGCCTCCTGGTCGAGCGGCGTCACCGTCGCCACGACCGGGAGCCGGCCGATGAACTCGGGGATGAGCCCGAACTTGTGCAGGTCTTCGGGGAGGACCTCGCTGAAGATGTCGGCCTCGTCCTCCTTGTTGTGGAGGGGGGCGCCGAACCCGATGCCGCGCTTGCCGGCACGCGAGGAGATGATGTCTTCGAGGCCGGCGAACGCGCCGGCCACGATGAACAGGACGTTCGTCGTGTCGATCTGGATGAACTCCTGATGGGGGTGCTTGCGGCCGCCCTGAGGCGGGACGGAGGCGACCGTGCCCTCGAGGATCTTCAGGAGCGCCTGCTGCACGCCCTCACCGGAGACATCCCTCGTGATCGAGGGGTTCTCGGCCTTGCGGGCGATCTTGTCGACCTCGTCGATGTAGATGATGCCGGTCTCGGCGCGCTTGACGTCGTAGTCGGCGGCCTGGATGAGCTTCAGCAGGATGTTCTCGACGTCTTCGCCGACGTAGCCCGCCTCGGTGAGCGCGGTCGCATCGGCGACGGCGAAGGGCACGTTGAGCTGCTTCGCGAGCGTCTGGGCGAGGTAGGTCTTGCCGCAGCCCGTCGGGCCGATCAGCAGGATGTTCGACTTCGCGATCTCGACGTCGTCGTGGGCGCGGTCGGCGGACGTCAGCGTCGCCTTCGCGCGAACGCGCTTGTAGTGGTTGTAGACCGCGACGGCGAGGGCCTTCTTCGCGGCCTCCTGGCCGATGACGTACTCCTCGAGGAAGGCGAAGATCTCCTTCGGCTTCGGCAGCTCGAACTCGCCGGTCTCGGTCTCGCCGGCCTCGGCCAGGCGCTCCTCGATGATCTCGTTGCAGAGCTCGACGCACTCGTCGCAGATGTAGACGCCGGGTCCGGCGATGAGCTGCTGGACCTGCTTCTGGCTCTTTCCGCAGAAGGAGCACTTCAGCAGATCGGCGCTCTCTCCGATGCGTGCCATCGAAACCCTCCCTGTCGACGAGTCTGTTCCGAGCCTAGCCCGAGATCCGGCGGTTGCGGCGTAGCCGGCGCGATTCGACACGCCACCGGGTTCGCCCGCCGCGAACCGTCGGCGTCAGTCGATGAGGTGACGCAGGTACCGCCGGGGGTCGTCGAGGTACGAGCGCCAGTGGGCGACGAGTTCGAGGTCCTCCCACGCCGTCTCGCGGATGCCCCACTCCCCCAGCTCGAGGATGGTCGCCCCGGGGACCGAGGCGAGGATCGGCGAGTGCGTCGCGCAGACGACCTGCGTGCCGCGCGCCACCATCCGGTCGAGGCCGGCGATCCAGCTGAGCGTCGAAGCGAACGACAATGCCGCCTCGGGTTCGTCGAGGCAGACGAGCCCGGCGGTGAACTGCGGGTGGTCGAGCTTGTTGTCGAGGAGGTCGTTGAACGATTCGCCGTGGCTCAGCGAGTGCAGGTGCCGGTCGGGACTGTCGGGCAGCTCCTCGAGGTAGCTGTAGTAGCCGTGCATCGTCTCGGCCCGGAGGAAGAATCCCCATCGCGGCGCCAGCGGGCTGCGCTCGACCCGCAGCCACTCGCCGAGCGGCGACTCGCTCGGGCGGGTCGCCCGTCCGCCGTTGCTGCTGCCACCCTCGGGCGGGAGCCCGTACGCGGTCGCGATGCCCTCGAGGAGCGTGGACTTGCCGCTGCCGTTCTCACCGACGAGGAAGGTGAGTCCGGGCATGAAGTCGAGACCCTCGTCGTCGAGGATCTGCGCGATCGCCGGGATCGTCGCCGGCCACGCCGCGGGATCGATCGAGGCATCCGAATACAGCGAAACGCGGCGGAGGGCCCGGCTGTCGTCGAGCCGGTCCTCCGCCGCGTTCGTCACGCTGCGCGACTACCGGGTGATCGCCGGCAGGCTCTTGCGCGAGGTGAGCACCTGGTCGATGAGGCCGTACTCGAGCGCCTCGTTCGCCGAGAGGATCTTGTCGCGGTCGATGTCGGTGTTGACCTGCTCGGGCGTGCGGTTCGAGTGGCGCGAGAGCGTCTCCTCGAGCCACCCGCGCATGCGCAGGATCTCGGCCGCCTGGATCTCGATGTCGCTCGCCTGGCCGTGTCCCGCCTCGCCCATGGCGGGCTGGTGGATGAGCACGCGGGCGTTGGGCAGTGCGAGGCGCTTGCCGGGCGTGCCGGCGGCGGCGATGACCGCGGCGGCGGAGGCCGCCTGGCCGAGCACGACGGTCTGGATCTGCGGACGGATGTACTGCATCGTGTCGTAGATCGCCGTCATCGCGGTGAACGAGCCACCGGGCGAGTTGATGTAGAGGATGATGTCGCGGTCGGGGTCCATCGACTCGAGCACCAGGAGCTGGGCCATGATGTCATCGGCCGAGGCGTCGTCGACCTGCACGCCGAGGAAGATGATGCGGTCCTCGAAGAGCTTCGCGTACGGGTCCTGACGCTTGTAGCCGTAGGCGGTGCGCTCCTCGAAGCTCGGCAGGATGTAGCGCGAGCCCGGTGCCTGCACGCCGTTGAAGGCGGTGCCACCGAAGGCGGGGATGTTCATTCGCTCGTTCTCTCTTCTCTCGATGCCTACGCCTGGGTTCCGCCGCCGCCGGCGACGTCGAGCGCCGACTCGCGGATGTGGTCGACGAAGCCGTACTCGAGGGCCTCCTGCGCGTTGAACCAGCGGTCGCGGTCGCCGTCGGCGTTGATCTGCTCGACGGTCTTGCCGGTCTGCGCCGCCGTGATCTCGGCGAGCCGCTTCTTCATGTCGAGGATGAGCTGCGCCTGCGTCTGGATGTCGCTCGCGGTGCCGCCGAAGCCGCCGTGCGGCTGGTGCAGGAGCACGCGCGCGTTCGGCGTGATATACCGCTTGCCCTTGGTGCCCGCGGTGAGGAGGAGCTGCCCCATCGAGGCGGCCATGCCGATGCCGACGGTGACGATGTCGTTCGGCACGAACTGCATCGTGTCGTAGATCGCCATGCCGGCCGTGATCGAGCCACCGGGCGAGTTGATGTAGAGGTAGATGTCCTTCTTCGGATCCTCTGCGGCGAGCAGCAGCAGCTTCGCCGCGATCTCGTTGGCGTTGTCGTCGCGCACCTCGGAGCCAAGCCAGATGATGCGGTCCTTCAGCAGTCGATCGAAAACACCGGTGCCTGGTGTCGGTTCGGCCATGTGTCGCTCCGTTTCGGTTGTCGCGTTGAATCGAATCTATCCGGTGCAACGCGCGCGAATCGGGCTGTTCGCCCTAGGCGGATGCCGCGAGTTCCGCCGCGTAGGCGGCGAGCGACACGCGATACCGCGGCAGGTGGGGTGCGAGGGCGGCGAGGACGTCGGATGCCGCGCGGCGGGCATCGCCTGCATCGACCCGCGCGAGCGCGCGGAACGCGACGACCGCGTCGTGGAGCTCGCCCGCCTCGGGCTCGATCTCGTCGAGCAGTGCGATCGACTCGAGCGGCCGCCCGAGGTTGCGGATGGTCGAGGCGAGCTGGATGTGGGCCTGCACGCGCTCGGAGCCGGAGAGTCCTCCGTCGATCGCGCGCCGGTAGAGCGGTTCGGCCTCGCTCTCGAGTCCGGCCGAGTCGCGTGCGCCCGCCCGTTCGAAGAGCGCGAGCGGGTCGTGCTCACCTCGTTCCGCGGCCAGCACGTCGATGCGCTCGATCACCTCGAGGTCGCCCAGCTCGTCGGCCGCGGCCCACACCTCGTCGACCCGTCGCTGCCACTCGTTCGCCTCGGTCATCCGGTCTGATTCCTCTTTCGTCGTGATTGCGCCTCTGGGAGACGACGAAAGGGCCGAGCGAGAACGCTCGACCCTTTCGCACTGCGATGCGGGATTACTCCGCGTCGGCCTTCTTCGGCGCGCGCTTGCGAGCCGGCTTCTTCTCTTCGGCGGGGGCCTCGGCGGCCTCCTCGGCCGGCGCCTCGGCGGCGGCCTTCTTCGGAGCGCGCTTCTTCGCGGCGGGCTTCTTCTCCTCGGCGGGAGCCTCAGCGGCCTCGTCGGCAGCCTCGTCGTCGCCGCCCACGGCCGTGAACTCGGAGAGGTCGACGGCGTTGCCCGAGGCATCCGTCACCTTCGCCTTGCCGAGCGCGATCGCGAGCGCCTTGTTGCGCGCGACCTCGCCGACCATGGCGGGGATCTGGCCCTGCTGGCTCAGGATCTGCACGAACTCGTTCGGGTCCATGCCGTACTGTGCTGCACCCTGCACGAGGTACTGGGTGAGCTCCTCCTGGCTGACCTGGACCTTCTCGGCCTCGGCGATCGCGTCGAGGAGGATCTGCGTCTTGAACGCCTTCTCGCTCGACTCGGCGACCTCGGCGCGGTGCACGTCGTCCTCGAGGCGGCCTTCGCCTTCGAGGTGACGGTGCACCTCGTCGTCGATGACGCCCTGGGCGACCGGCACGTCGGCGAGCTCGAGGAGCTTCTCGACGAGGAGGTCGCGGGCCTGGTTGCCCTGGCCGAAGACCTTGTTGCGGCCGGCCTGCTCCTTGAGCGAGGCGGTCAGCTCGTCGAGCGTGTCGAACTCGCTCGCGATCTGCGCGAAGTCGTCGTCGGCCTCGGGGAGCTCGCGCTCCTTGACGGCGCCGACGGTGACGGTGATCTCAGCGGTCTCGCCCTCGTGGTCGCCGCCGAGCAGCTTCGAGGCGAAGGTCGTGGTCTCGCCGGCCGAGAGCGTGTCGAGCGCCTCGTCGATGCCCTCGAGCAGCTCGCCCGAGCCGAGCTCGTACGAGATGCCGCTCGCGGTGTCGACCTCGGTGCCGTCGATCGTGGCGACGAGGTCGAGGGTCACGAAGTCGCCGGACTTGGCGGGGCGGTCGACCGTGATGAGCGTGCCGAAGCGGCTGCGCAGGCGGTCGAGCTCCTCGGTGACCTCGTCGTCGCCGACCTCGACCGAGTCGACCACGAGCTCGAGGCCGTCGTAGGCGGGCACCTCGATCTCGGGGCGGACGTCGACCTCGATGGCGAGCAGCAGGTCGCCGGAGAAGTCCTTCTCGCTGGGCCACTCGACGATGTCGGCCTCGGGGCGGCCCATCGGGCGCAGCTCGTGCTCGGCGACGGCGGCACGGTAGAAGCCGTCGAGGCCCTCGTTGACCGCGTGCTCGAGCACGGCGGCCTTGCCGACGCGCTGATCGATGATGGGCGGCGGCACCTTGCCCTTGCGGAAGCCGGGCACGTTGACCTGCTCGGCGATGTGCTCGTACGCGTGGGCGATGCTGGGCTTCAGCTCGTCGGGCGTCACCGAGATGGTGAGCTTGGCGCGAGTGGGGCTCAGCTTCTCAACCGAAGTGGTCGGCATGGGGAAGATCTCCTGTTGTGTGGAAGTTCGTGTCGAGTCGAGAAACTCGTCGGGGCGACAGGATTCGAACCTGCGACTTCCCGCTCCCAAAGCGGGCGCTCTACCAAGCTGAGCTACGCCCCGAGTCGCCGACTCAACTCGTCGATTCACCCGCACGGGCATGCCGAAACACACGTCAGGCGGGTGGACCCCGGAAAGTCTACTGCACACGCGGTGGGCGTTGCTGATCGCACCGACCCGCCGTCACGGCGCGCCTGTGGAGCGATCACGCGATCCGGGTCGCTCGGCTGGCAGAGTGTCGCCATGACCGACCGACCCACCGCCGCCCCCGACGGCGCGCTGCGCTGGCCCGCCGACCCCTCGTACTTCGTCGACACGACGCGCTGCCCCGCCTGCTTCACGCCGCTCGCCTCCGCGCGCTGCGCCGCGTGCGGGCTCGACCTCGGCGTGCCCGCCTCGGTCGAGCTGCTCCAGGTCGGCACCCGTCTCCACGCCGAGAGCGCCACGCGGGCGGAACTCATCTCACGCATGCGGGCGGCGCAGGCGGCGGCCGTCGCGCAGCCGGTCGAAGCGCGGCCGCCGGCTGCGGCGCACGTGTCGCCGGCGAGCACGACCGCACAGCTCGCGGATGCCACGGCCACGGCCGCGCCCGTCACACCGCCGCCGCCCGTCGTGGCGGCACCCGCACCGGCACCGGCACCGGCACCGGCGACGTCGCCGGCCGTCGCGCCCGCGGCATCCCCGTCGCCTGTCGGTGCGGCCGTCGCCCGACCCGCGCGCCGCTCAGGCGTCCAGGTCTTCCTGCTCGGGCTCGGCGTCGTGCTGCTCTCGATCACCGCGATCGTGTTCCTGTTCTACGCGTACCTCGTGGCGAGCCTCGAGGTCCGTTCGGTCATCACCGCGGCGCTGAGCATCGCGGTGCTCGGCATCGCCTGGCTCCTCCGCGCCCGACGACTTCCCGGAACGGCCGAGGGCGTCGCGTCCGTCGCCGTCGTCCTGCTGCTGCTCGACGTCTGGATCGTGCGGGCGAACGGACTGTTCGGCACCGACGCGCTCGACGCCGTCGGCTACACGGGCGGCGCCCTGCTCGTGGTCGCGGCGGTGCTCGCGCTCGCGCGCCGCGTCACGGGCATCCGGACGACGGGATTCACCGCCGCGGCGGTCCTGCCGATCTCGGCGTACCTCCTCGCCTCCCAGCTCGCCCCCGCGGGCGACGCGGTCACCGGGGTCTGGGCGGGTTCGCTCGCCGCTGCGGTGCTCGGCGCCGCAGCCCTCGCCCTGCCACCGCTCGTCGAACGCACGATCCTGCTCGCCGCGGGGTTCGCCGGGGGCGGCCTGGCGCTGCTCACCGCGGCCTGGACGATGCCCGAGGTGGCGTGGCATCCGCTCTGGGGCTTCTTCGGCGCCGCCGCGGTCTGGCTCCTCCTCGCCATCGCGCTGGGCGCGCGGAGGGCCGACGTTCCCGCGGTGTGGCGCGTCACCGCCGCCACGGCGTTCGGCCTCAGCACGGCGCTGGCACCCGCGGTGGCGATCGCCGTCGAAGTCGACCCCGGCATCGCGATCTGGCTCGCTCCGGCCGCGACCGGGGCGGTGCTCTGCCTCTTCGCGCTCGCCCTCCGGCGGGCGGGTGCACGGCCCGGGCCCGAGGCCGGCGCCTTCCTCGGCGCCGCGCTCGTCGCAGCGGGCTCGGCCGTGCCCGGTGCCCTCCTCGGCATCACCGCGACCGGTGCGCGCGTGGTCACTGACGGGATCCCCGCCCCGGGCTTCAGGGGCGACGGGGCGCTCGGCCTGGATGCCGCCTCCGAACTCGGTGCCGTGCTGCTCCCCGTCGTCGTCGCCCTCGGCGGTGCCGCGACGCTCGCGATCCTCGGCCGCCTCCGCCGCTTCATCGCGCTCCCGGTCGGCGCGGCGCTGGCGGCGCTCATCGTCGTCGGCGCGGTCGTCGACGCGCCGTGGGCGACCGCGTCGATCTGGCTCGCCGTGGCGCTCGGCGCGCTCGCCTGGGCGGGCTTCGCCCGGCGCACCACGGGCGGCCTGCTCGCGGTGGCCGCGGTGGCGGGCGTGTCGGCCGCGATCCTCGCCGAGCTCTTCGGCTTCACCGCGCCAGAGGTCTGGCCCGCGACGTGCACGGCCGTGCTCGCGGCCGCCGTCGGCGGGCGCGCCCTCGCGGGCCGCATCTGGGGGGCGCAGGCGACCGCGATCGGCATCGTGCACGTCGTCATCGCGGCCGTGCTCACCGTCATCGCCCTCGCCTCGCTCGTGTGGTGGCTCGAGTCGCGGGAGGTGCGGTTCGACGAGCCGCAGGCCGCGCCGTGGCTGGTCATCGGCATCGGCGCCTCGCTGCTCGTCGGCGTCGCCGGCGTCGTGCGTCTCGGCACCTCGGGCGACCGAATCGCGTTCACCGTCCCGCTGCTCGCGAGCGCCGTCGTCGCCGCCGGCGAGTTCGTCGTCGATCATCCGGATGCCACGTGGTCGTGGCTTCCGGCAGCGCTCCCCGCCGCGGCATCCGTGCCCTGGCTGCGGCGCTCGGCGCCGCTCGGCCTGCGCATCGCCGCCGCCGCGATCGCGCCGCTCGCACTCGGCGCGGGCGGTGGGCTGCTCGCGCTCGACCTGGCCGGCCCCGACGCGCTCACCTACGCCGTGGCGGGCGCCGCCCTCGCCGGCGCCGGACTCGCGCACGTCGTGTCGCGCGGCCGCGGCGACGTCGCCATGATCGGCTGGTCCGCCGCGGTCGGCCTGCTCGGGCTCCTCGCGATCACGTCGGCGCTCGCCGGCGCGGGCGAGCCCTGGCTGGCCTTCGCCATCCTCGCGCCGGTTCCGATCGTGCTCGCCGCGCTCGCGGGCGATCCGATCGGCGGCGAGAGCCCCCTGCGTCACTTCTCCTGGCTGAGCGCCGCCCTCGCGGTCCTCGCGGTCTGGAGCCGCCTCGTCGGCGACGGCGTCGACGAGGTCGAGGCGTACACGCTGCCGCTCGCGGCGGCGCTCATCGCGTGCGGTGCGCTGATCACGTGGCGGCGCGCACCCGAAGGAGCCAACTCGCGCGGCCGCACCGCACTGTTCGCCGTCGCCGCCGGCGTCGCGGTGCTGCCGAGCATCGCCTCGGCCGGCGCGTCCGAACTGCGCACTCTCGTGCTCGTCGCCGGGGGCGCCGTGGTCGCCATCGCGGCCGGGTTCCTTCCGCAGCACCTGCGCGGCGTGCCCGTTCGGCTGCTCGGCGCAGCGACCGGATGGACGGCCGTCACCGGTGCGGCACTCGTTCGCGGCATCACCGTGGCGCAGACCGGCGACGGCGGCCTGCCGCCGGAGTTCTGGCCCGTCGTGGCACTCGCGACGGGCATCGTCGTCACGGTCGTCTGGGCCCGGACGGGCTCCCGGCCCGAGCTCGTCGCGGAGGCCGGCCTCGCCGCCTCGCTCGTCGCGGCCTCGCTGCCGACGCTCCTCGCGATCGTCTCCGACGACGCATCGTCGCTGCGCGCGGCCCTGCTGTTCTCCTTGGTGGGTGCCGCCCACGTCGGCGGGATCGCACTGCGGGCACGTCCGCTCACCGGTCCGATCTTCGCGTGGACGACCCGTGGCGTCCTCGTGCTCGGAGGCCTCATCGCGCTCGTGAGCGCGACCGTCGACCCGTTCGACCTCGTCACGGCGCCGGTCGGACTCGCGTTGGTCGCCGCGGGCGCCGTCGCGATGCGTCGCTCCCCCGAGCTCGGCAGCTGGCCCGCCCTCGGTCCCGGGCTCGCGATCCTGCTGGTGCCGCCGCTCCTCGCCGACTTCGTCGACCCCGAGCTGTGGCGCATCGTCACGCTCGCGGCGGTCGCGCTTGCGACCCTGCTCGCCGGCGCGACCCGCCGGCTGCAGGCGCCGTTCATGCTGGGCGGAGGGGTGCTGCTCGTGCACGCGCTCGTGCAGTTGTGGCCGGCGATCACCTGGCTCTACGAGGCCGTGTGGTGGTGGCTCTGGCTCGGCATCGCCGGCGTGCTGCTCGTGGTGCTCGCGGCGACGTACGAGCGTCAGCTGCGCCTCGCGCGCACCACGATCAGCTCGATCGGCGCGTTGCGATAGGGGAATCGTCGGGGTGGCGCCGGCTTCGTTCCGGCCCGCCCCGGCGGCCGACGTGCACGAAGGGGGCGACCGCGTGTACTACGATGATCCAGTGCCCGCGAGCGGGTCACGGGGATGTAGCTCAATGGTAGAGCCTCAGTCTTCCAAACTGATTACGCGGGTTCGATTCCCGTCATCCCCTCCGAACAGCCGAAACGGCCCGCGACGACATCGCGGGCCGTTTCGCTTCTGCAGCGAAGCGTCGGCGTCAGAACTTGTTGCCGAGCGCCTTGCTCTTGATCGCGTCGAACTCGCCCTGCGTGATCGTGCCGGCGTCGAGCAGCGCCTTCGCCTTGGCGATCTCGTCGGTGGGGCTCGCGAACGAGACCGATCGGATGTACTCCTCGCTGTACTCCTCGTACTCGTCCTGCTTGCGCGCCGACCGTTCGGCCATACCGCTGCCTCGCGCGATCAGGTAGACGAGCGCGGTGACGAACGGCACGAACACGAGGAAGATCAGCCAGACGGCCTTCAGCCAGCCGTTGAGCGAGTGATCGCGGAAGACGTCGATGATGATGTAGATCAGCGCGAACAGGTACGCGACGTAGGCGAACGCCCAGAACAGGAACCAGAACCAGTCCCAGAGACTGTTGAGGAAGAACATGTGCGCAGACCCCTCTCGATCGGATGAGCACAAACTATCGGGTCGCCACGGCACCGGGGAAGAACGACTCGCGAAGTCAAGCCCGGTCAGCCTTGCCTTCCCTTCCTTGAAATACCCGGGCATCTGCGTAGCGTTGAAGAAGACATCACTCCAGGGAAGGTGGACACGATGACCGACATCCAGACCGCACCGAAGACCGGATCGAACGCCGACGTCGCCGCAGGCGTCGCCCAGTACCTCACCCCCGTCGTCCACGAACTCGTGGCCCTCGCCGTCAACGGCAAGCAGGCCCACTGGCACGTTCGCGGAGCGAACTTCATCGCCGTGCACGAGCTCCTCGACGAGGTCGTCGCCCACGCGCAGGACTGGTCGGACCTCGCGGCCGAGCGGGTCGTCGCCCTCGGCCTGCCGATCGACGGCCGCCTCGGCACCGTCGCGTCCAAGAGCGGCGCGAAGGACCCGAAGCTCGGATTCCTGCCCTACGACGAGGCCATCGCCGACGTCGTCACGCAGATCGATCTCGCGACCGAGAAGGTCAACGCCGCGATCGAGGGGCTCGGCGAGCTCGACCCCGCCAGCCAGGACGTCGTGATCGAGATCCGCCGCGGCCTCGACAAGGACCGCTGGTTCCTCTTCTCGCACATCGCCGTCAAGTAGGCGAAACGTGGCGCGTTGACGGGCCCGGGTGCAGAATGCCGGTATGACGGCGGATGCATCCGGGCCCGAGTCGTCTCAGCGTGACGCGCACGCCGAGGCGGGCTCGAACCGGCATCGTGAGCGCAAGACGCCCAAGCGCCCGCAGTCGACGCTCGCCGAGCACTGGACGACCGTCGACGGGCTCGACGTGTTCTACCGCGAGTCGCCCTCGCCGCCCCCGGGTGCGCCCGTGGTCATGCACGTCCACGGGTTCGGGCTCTCCGGTCACTACCTGCTGCCGACGGCCGAGCTCCTCGCCGATGACTTCCACACGCTCGTGCCCGATCTCCCGGGGTTCGGGCGCAGCGCCAGGCGGTCGCGATCCGAGTTGACGCTGACGTCGCTCGCGGAAGCGGCCGCCCGGTTCCTCGACGCCCGCGGAATCGAGAAGGCCACCCTGCTCGGCAACTCGATGGGATGCCCCGTCATCTGCGAGTTCGGCCACCACTTCCCCGACCGCCTCGAGCGCGCGATACTCGTGTCCCCCGCGGGCGGCCTGCACAACCAGCCGCTCGTGCGGGCGATGGCGCAGCTCGCGCGCGACGGCGGCCGCGAGCCGAACCGCATGGTGCGCGTCGCCGCGCCCGACTACCTGAAGTTCGGCGTCGCGAGCACCGTCAAGATGTTCGGCGCGCTCACCCGGTACCCGACGCTCGAACGACTCCTCGCGCTGCCCGTGCCGATCCTGGCGGTGATCGGCGATCGCGACCCGCTCATGCCCGATCCGAAGCGCGTGCACGAGGTCGTCGCCCACGCGGACGCCGACGTCACGGTCGTCGTGATGGAGGGCGCGGCGCACGCCATCAACTTCAGTCACCCCGGTGAGCTCGCGCACATCATCCGGCAGTACATGGCCGACGAGCCGATCACCGACGACCCCGACTCCCCCGGTGGGACGAGGGTCGTCGAACTCCATCGCGGGCCGCGGCGCCGGTCGTCCGACGGCTGACCGTGGCGGGCCGCCCGCCCCGGGTGCAGAATGCGGGTATGACGGCGGATGCTCCGCGGCACGCCCAGCCCGACGGCGGCGACGACGCCGCACCGCTCAGCGATGCGCAGAAGTCGTTGCGGGCGCAGATGCTCGCGACCGAGCACTGGAGCCTGCTCGCCTCGCGCTCCACGACGCAGAGCGAGGTGCTCACGCGCATCGCGATCTTCCTCACGCTCGTCTCGGCGGGGCTCGTCACCCTCGGGGTGCTCGGCAACGCGACCGGGTTCCGCGGATGGTTCGGGGCCGCCGCACTCGGCATCCTGGCGCTGCTCGTGCTGCTCGGCGTGATCACGCAGCTGCGGGTGTTCAACACGGCGACCGAGGATCTCGCCTACGTGCTCGCGATGAACCGGCTGCGCGGCGCCTACCTCGACCTCGATCCGGGTCTCGAGCGGTACTTCCTGATGGGCACGAGCGACGACGAGACGGGGATCGGCATCACCTACTACCCCTTCGCGATGCGCGATCGATCGCAGGTGTTCGCGAGTTCGGCGATGGTCATGCTCGTCGTGAACACGGCGCTCATCGGCCTCTTCGTCGGTGCGATCGTCTTCGCGCTCGGCGGGTCGATCGGGTGGTCGATCGCGGTCGGAGGGGTCGTCGCGCTCATCCAGTTCGTGCTGTGGATGCTCAAGGGGTATCGCAGCTACCGGCAGGTCGTCGGCGCGCACGTGCCCCTTCGGCGGGCCGCGGACTGACGGCCCGCCCCGTGGGGGCCCCGCCCGACGCCGTGGTCAGCGCTGCAGCCAGGTGAGCACCGCGAGCACGCGCCGGTGGTCGGTGCCTGAGTCCTCGAGGGCGAGCTTCTGGAAGATCGAGGTCACGTTCTTCTCGACGGCGCCGACGCCGATGAAGAGCTGCTTCGCGATGCCGGCGTTGGTGCGTCCCTCGGCCATGAGTGCCATGACCTCGCGTTCGCGCGGCGTGAGCGATTCCAGCGGATCGCTGCGCCGCGACAGCAGTTCGCGCACGACCTGCGGGTCGAGCACCGTGCCGCCCTCGCTCACGCGTTCGACCGCGTCCTCGAGTTCGTCGAGCGAGGCCACCCGGTCCTTCAGGAGGTACCCCATGCCGCCCTCACCCGAGGAGAGCAGTTCATGCGCGTAGGTGCCTTCGACGTACTGGCTGAGCAGCAGCACCCCGAGCTTCGGACGGCGGCGGCGCAGCTCGATGGCCGCGCGCACCCCCTCGTCGCGGAAGGTCGGCGGCATCCGCACGTCGAGCACCGCGAGGTCGGGCTCGGTCTCGTCGAGCGCCGCGAGCAGCGAGTCGGCCTCGCCGTAGGCGGCCACCGTCTCGAAGCCCGCCTCGTCGAAGAGTCGCACGAGGCCTTCGCGCAGCAGCACCGAGTCCTCGGCGAGCACGATGCGGAGGGGGCGGGCCTGGTCGGTCATGGCCCCACACTATCGAGGGGCCGGCCGCACCCGCCTCCGCGCGTCGGGCCGCGGGGCCGTCGTCACTCGACCGGGGCGGGCGTGCGCTCGTCGTCCACCGGGGCGACCGGGAGGTACGGGATGTGCGCTCCGATCGTCGTCGGGCCGCCGACGGGGCTGTCGACGACGAAGAGCCCCTGCAGCCCCTGCACGCGATCGGCGAGGCCCGCGAGCCCGTGGCCCGGCAGCGTCGAGGCGCCGCCGCGCCCGTTGTCGGTCACCCAGAGGTCGAGCCAGTGGCCCGTCTCGCCGGTGTCGCGGGTCGAGACGACGAGGCGGATGCCGGTCGCCTCGGCGTGCTTGGCCGCGTTCGTGAGCAGTTCGGCGACCACGAAGTAGGCATTGCGCTCGATCGGCGCGGGCAGTGAGGCATCCGGAAGTTCGATCTCGACCTCGACGGGGATCGGGCTGCGCGTCGCGAGCGACTGCAGTCCCACCGCGAGCCCGCGGTCCTGCAGGATCGGCGGGGCGAAGCCCCGGGAGAGCGCCCGCAGTTCGTCGAGGGTCTCGCGGGCCTGGTCGCGCGCCTCGCCGAGCAGTTCGCGGGCCGAATCGGGGTCGCGGTCGAGCTTGCGCTCGATCGCGGCGAGGTCCATCTGCAGGCGCACGAGACGCTGCTGCGGGCCGTCGTGGATGTCGCGTTCGAGGCGTCGGAGCGAGGCATCCTCGGCCTGCACCGCCGCACCGCGGGAGGCGGCGAGCTGCGCGACCTCGCGCTCGAGCGCCTCGGAGCGCCAGGCGCCGAGCATGCCGCGCGCGACGACGTCGTGCAGCAGCGTGAGGCCGCGGAACACGAGCGGCAGCGTGGCGAGGAAGACGAGCCCGACGACGAACTCGAAGATCGTCTCGGCGACCACGGGGTCGATGTCCCAGGTATTGCCCGGGAACATGAACTCGAGCACCCACTCGACGGGCCAGACGTCTCGCCCCGAGTCGGGGATGTAGCGCTGCCAGATCCACCCGGTCGTGCCGGCGAGCGCGACCGAGCTCCAGGTGATCGTGAGGCTCCAGCTGATGATGCTCACGATCGGGTTCACGATCATGCCATGCAGCAGGTACAGCCAGTAGTGGCCGTCGACGAAGGGCGCGAACGTCGCACGCCAGAAGCCCTGCTCGCGATCGCCGCGTCCCCACGCGGGCTGCACCGTCTCGGGCCGGCCGGCCCAGCGGAGGCGCAGCAGCTCGAGCGTCCCGAATCCGCGCGCCATGAACATCGACGCGACGACGATGAAGATGCCGAACACGAGGAAGATCAGGCCGAGACCGGTGAAGAAGGTGGTCGAGAGCAGCACGAGCGCCATGATCGCGATCGGCATCGTGAGGATGAGGAAGCCGAACTCGCGGGGCACGCCGGCCCACAGCGCCCAATAGCCGCGGCGGCGCGGCGGCGCGTCCGCGGGCGTGGCGGCGATCGGTGCGGGGTACGTCGATTCAGTGCTCATGGTGGGTTCCTCCAGTCATCGTCGCAGACTGACCCGGCTCGACGACGGCGAATTGCCCCATCATCCCCTGGTCTTCGTGCCACAGCAGGTGGCAGTGGTACATGTACGGCGTGTCGGTGTCGGTGTAGTCCTCGAACCGCATCAGCAGCTCGACCTCGGTCTCGGGCTCGACGAAGATCGTGTCCTTCCAGCCCGACAGCTCGGGCGGCGGCGGCGAGCCGTCGATCGACGCGACGCGGAACTGCACGTCGTGCACGTGGAAGCTGTGCGGCAGCGGCTGCGTGTTGACGACGACCCAGCGCTCGAGGGTGTCGACCGTGACGGTCTCGTCGATGCGACCCATGTCCATCGCCTCGCCGTTGATCTCGAAGCCGTCGCCGAGCTCGAAGCGCCGGGTCGTCGCGACCTCGGCCTCGTCGTCGACGGGGATCGTGTTGAGCTGCGGCGGCACCTCGGCTGCGGGATCGAGTGCGTCAGCCGCCCGGATCTCGAGCACGTCGAACGCGTCGCTTCCGCCGTTCGTGTCGGCGACCGGGCCGACGAGGCCGGCGATCTCGGGCGTCATCCTCGACTGCAGGACGAGCGTCTCGCCGGGCTCGACGCGCAGCAGCACCTCGGCGCGCTCGCCCGGCGAGAGCCGCAGGTGCTCGAGTTCGACGGATGCCTCGAGGAGGCCCCCGTCGGTCGCGATGAGCTCGACGGGGCGGCCGTCGCCCCAGGCGAAGGCGTAGCTGCGAGCGGTGGAGGCGTTCAGGAGCCGGAGGCGTACGAGCTCGTCGCGCACCTCGACGTATGGACTGCGGGTGCCGTTGACGAGGAGCTCGTCACCGAGCCCGCCGGCGTAGCCCCGCTGCTTCGCCTCCAGCTCGCCCTCCGCCGAGAAGCCGGTGTCCTGCACGATCACGGGGAGGTCGTCGACGCCGTACTCGGCGGGCAGGCCCAGCGAACGCTCGTGCTCGTCGTGCAGGAGGAACATGCCCGCGAGGCCGCGGGCGACGTGGTCCTCCGTCTCGCCGTGCGGATGCGGGTGGTACCAGAGCGTCGCCGCCTGCTGGTCGATGTCCCACTCGGGCGACCACGAGGCATCCGGCTCGACCATCTGGTGCGGTCCCCCGTCCATCTCAGGCGGCAGGTGCATGCCGTGCCAGTGCACGGTCGTCGGCTCGTCGAGCGAGTTCGTCATGTCGACGCGCACGTGCTCGCCGCGCTCGGCGACGAGGGTCGGGCCGAGGTAGGAGCCGTTGAACCCCCACGTCTCGCTCGGCTCTCCCGGCTCGAACTCGGTGGTGCCGGCCTGCGCGTCGAGGGCGAACACTCGCGTGCCGTCGGCGTCGACGGTCGATTCGGCGAGTGGCGGGATGCCGAGGGGACGGTCGAAGTCGACCTCGCCGACCGTCGAGACGGGGCCCGGCGTGACGATGCCGCACCCCGCGAAGGCTGCGGCGACGAGGCCGCCGGCGGCGAGTGCCGCGATCGCGGTGCCGATCGTGGCGCCGGGGCGGCAGAGGCGTGTCTGAAGCATGACTCCAGCCTCGCGAGCGTCGCCCGCACGCCCCACCCGGCGGGCGCCCGGATCGCGGCGGGGGTTTTCCCCCGTCGCGGCTACAGCGCCCGGTGCGTGAACGCCCCGGCGACGAGCGTCGCGGCCACCGGCATCGTCCGCAGTTTATCGGCCGACGCGGCGAACGGGTCGCGCTCGACGACCGCGAGGTCGGCTGCGCCGCCGACGCGCACCTCGGCCCCGGCGCCGTTCGTCGACGCGGCGAGAGCCACGCGCGCCTCGATCGCCTGCTCGGGATGCCACGGGGCGCGCCCGTCGCGCGTCCGCCCGACGGCGGCGGCGATCGCGATCCACGGGTCGAGCGGCGCGACGGGCGCATCGGACCCGAGCGCGAGCTCGACCCCGGCCGCAGCGAGCTCGGCGAGCATGAAGGCGCGTTCGGTACGGCCGGCCCAATAACGGTCGGCGACGTCGCGGTCGTCCATCGCGTGTTCGGGCTGCACGCTCGCGACGATTCTGAGCCGGGCGAACCGGGCGACGTCGTCGTGCCGCAGCAGCTGGGCATGCTCGATCGACCCGGTGCAGCCGACCGCTTCGAAGGCGTCGAGCACGCGCGCGTTCGCACGGTCGCCGATCGCGTGCACCGCGGGCGTGATGCCGTGCGCGTGGGCGCGGCGCAGGTGCGGCACGAGCTCCGCGTACGGCACGGTCGCGAGCCCGTACGGGTGCTCGTGCCCGGCGAGCCCCGGATACGGGTCGAAGCACCACGCGGTGCGGGTGTTCAGCGAGCCGTCGGTGATGACCTTGGCGCCGCCGACCGTGACGAGGCCGCCGGTGCCGGCGATCTCGTCGCCGGTGCGGAGGCCCAGCTCGATCGCCCGCTCGAGGTGCTGCGGGTAGATGCCGAAGGCGACGCGCATCGGGAACCCGCCCGCCGCGCGGCGGGCCCAGTCGTCGCGGTTCCAGCGCATCTCGTAGTCGACCACGCCGACGACGCCGCGTGCGGCCGCACGGCGGGCGGCATCGGCGACCCAGCCGTCGAGGAGCTCGTCGGCGACGTCGTCGAGTTCGCGGACGAGGGCGAAGCAGGCGTCCTCGCGGAGGACGCCGTCGTCGGGCAGCGTCACGCCGTGCCGACGTGCCGCCGACGAGTTGAGCCAGCAGGCGTGCAGGTCGGCCGCGACGAGCACGACGGGCGCCTCGCCCGCCACCGAGTCGAGGAGCGCCGCCGACGGGGCGTCGGCCCAGAGCCCGTCGCGGTAGCCGAATCCGGCGACCTCGGTCGCGCCGTCCGCGACGGATGCCGCGACGAGGCCGGCGACCTCGGCGGCGCTCGTGGCGCTCGAGAGTTCGAGCCTCCGCGACACCATCGCCCACTGCGAGAGGTGCACGTGCCGGTCGTGGAGGCCGGGCACAACGTAGCGCCCGTCGAGTTCGTTGCGCCGGGCCGCCGTGCCGTCCGCGTCGCCGGCCGGACGGATCGCGGCGATCCGGCCGCCCTGGAGGTGGAGGTCGACCGGCTCATCCCCGCCCGGGAGCCGGGCCCCGGCGAGCACCACCGGCTCCGGCGCCACGGGGCGCTCGTCGAGATCGCGGCTCACGCCTGGCACGACGGGCACCAGTAGAGCTTGCGGGCGCCCATCTCCTCCAGCACGATGTTCGTGCCGCAGACCCGGCACGGCAGGCCCTCGCGCTTGTAGACCCAGTGGCGGTCGTCGCGGCTCGCCATCGCGGCGCGGTACGCCTCGGGGTCGAGGTCGTCCATCGTCATCATCTGACCGGTCTCGACGCCGATGCGCAGGAGCCTCGCCCAGTCGCGCCAGAGCTCGCGCACGAGCTCCTCGGGCACGAGCCTGCCGGGCGTGTGCGGGTTCAGCCGGGCGCGGAACAGCAGTTCGGCCCGGTATACGTTGCCGATGCCGGCCACGACGTTCTGGTCCATGAGGAGCAGCCCGATGGGCGTCGGCTTCCTCCGGACGACGCTCGTGAACCGCTCTTCGGCGCCCGGTCCGGGGTCGAGCAGCGGGTCGGGTCCGAGCTTCGCGACGGTCTGCTCGACCTGCACGGGGTCGAGCACCTCGCAGGCGGTCGGCCCGCGGAGGTCGGCGCAGATCGTGTCGGTGAGCAGGCGCACCCGCACCTGGCCGATCGGCTCGGGCGGGAAGGTGTCGAGGCCGTTCCCCTCCTTCTCGGACTCGGCCATTCGCAGCCGGGTCTTCCGAGGGGCGCCGATCGAGCGCAGCGAGTTCTCGCCCGCCTCGTCGAAGACGACCGCGTCGGGATTCGGTGCGTCGAGGAACGTTCCGCGCTGGTTGGTCTGGCCCATCCGTCCGTTCGCCGAGGCGATCGTGGCATCCATCAGGATCTCGCCCGAGAAGTCCCACGCCCCGTACATGCCGAGGTGCACGCGCAGCCAGACGTCGCCCTCGAAGCCGAGGAACATCTGCTTGCCCACGGCTCGGGCATCGGTCATGCGTCGGCCGTCGAGCTCGGCCGCACCGACGGCGAAGCGGCCCTGCGGGCTCGATGCGTGCACGACGTGACCGACGAAGTTGCGCTCGAACTGCCGCGTGATGCGGTGGACGGAGTGGCCTTCGGGCACCCTGCTACTCCGCCGGGGCCTCGGTACGCGGTGCGACGTCGACGCCCTTGCCCGCGATGTCGCCCGTCGTCTCGTACTCGGCGAGCTGCGCGATACGGCGCACGTGGCGCTCGTCGCCCGAGAACGGCTCGGCGATGAAGGCGTCGATGTAGCGGATCGCCTCCTCGACGGTGTGCTGGCGGGCGCCGATCGAGATCACGTTGGCGTCGTTGTGCTCGCGGGCGAGGATCGCGGTGTCCATGCTCCAGACGAGCGCGGCTCGGATGCCGGGCACCTTGTTGGCCGCGATCTGCTCGCCGTTGCCCGAACCGCCGAAGACGACGCCGAGCGCCTTCACGCCGGCGGCCTGGTCGCGGGCGACGCCGAGCGCCGCGTTGATGCAGAACGCCGGGTAGTCGTCGAGCGCGTCGTACTCGACCGGACCGTGGTCGATCACCTCATGGCCGCCGTTCGACAGGTGGGCCTGCAGGGTCCGGCTGAATTCGAGGCCGGCGTGGTCGGTCGCGATGTGGATGCGCATACAGCGATTCTAGGGATTCGGCACCCACGTGACGGCGCGCCCGTGCGGCTGCGCCCACGCGAGCTGCACCCCGTCGAGCGCGAGCACGAAGTCGGTCGAATCGTTCGGCACGTCGTCGCGGGCGCGGATGCCCGGAACGACCCCGCGCCCTTCGACCGAGAGCCAGTGTCCGGGCAGCTCGCGCACCGCATCGGCGAATCGGGCGCGCGCCGCGTCGTCGAGGTAGGCGATGACGGCCGTGTGCAGCACCACGAGCGTCGCGGCCGCGGGCGCCTCCGCGGCGAGCGCGGCGAGACGTTCGTTGAGGTCGCCCGCGACGAGCTGCGGCGGGTCGGATGCCACGATGGCCGCCGCCGCCCGCAGTCGTTCGCGCCGGTCGTCGTGCTCGGGCCAGATGAGGGCGTCGAGCCAGTCGAGGTCGCCGGGGTTCGTCACGTCGAGCGGATTGAGGTCGATGCCGGCGCGCCACACGACCTCGGGCAGGCGATCCGGCACCGGCACCGCGCCGGCACCTGCGTCTCGGATCTCGCAGTCGAGGACGACTCGGCTCGGCCCATCGGCGGGGTCGAGCCGCGCGTGACCCGGATAGCGGTAGCTGTACCGGTCGGGGTAGAGGCAGAGCCCCGCCGAGGCGCCGACCTCGAGCAGCGCGAGCGGGCCAGGGATCGCGGCGAGCGCGGGCACGTGCAGGGCACAGCGGCCGGCCTCGTTCGTCTGCGTCGCGTGCGTCTCGGCGGTCTCGCGCACCACCGGCCAGTGCTCATGCAGCCACTCGCGGAACCGGGCGTACGGCCCGGCCGGCGACCCGTGGAACCGCGCTGCCGAGAACACGAGGTTCGGCTGCCGCTTCGCGGGCGGCAGCTCGTCGATGAGCGCGATCGTCGCCGGATCGCCCGCGACGCCGAGCGCCCAGGCGTCGTAGCACTCGGACATGCCACGGGCCTCGACCTCGGCGAACGCGCGGTAGCGCTCGGCGGTCGGGGCGTCGTTGTCGACGGAGCTGCGCATGGGGTCAGGCTACGCCGCGGGCCCGAGCACGGGGCATCCTCGCGCCGCTACCCCCAGCCGTGCTCGCGCGCGTGCCAGCCCAGCTGCACCCGGCTCGTCACCTGCGCACGCGCCATCAACCCGCTGATGCGCCGCTGCACGGTGCGCGCCGAGGTCTCGAGCTGGGTCGCGATCGCCGCGTCGGTGAATCCCGCGAGCAGGAGCTGCAGGATGCGGCTGTCGTCGGCGTCGAGCTCCTGGTTCGTCGTGCCGTAGGGGCGCGAGTTCGCCCACACGGCGTCGAACAGGCCCTGCGCGAGCTGCGCCGGGCCGCCCCGCAGCACGAGGCTCGGGTCGACCCCGGTGCCGCGGCCGGCGACGGGCAGCATCGCGAATCGGCTGTCGACGACGATGAGCTTCAGCGGGATCTGGCCGGTCGTTCGGACGTCGACGCCGGCGCCGAGCGACTGCTCGACGTTGCGCACCGCGTCGGGCTCGACGAGGAAGTCGCGGTCGATGACCGCGCGGGCCCGGATGCCGCGTGCGAGCGCCGCGGCTTCCTCGGTGTTGTCGTCGCTGACGACCTGCGGCCGCCCGGTGACGAAGATGTCGATGCGCTCCCGCGCCGAGTGCTGGAGCTGGAGGAACCGGCGCCCCACGGCATCCGGACCCTCGACGACCTCGATGAGCTCGCGCTCGCTGCTGCCGAGCGCGCTCGAGCGGTACGTGCCGACGAGTTCGGCGAGCGCGAGCTCGGCCTCGTTGAGCCGGTCGCGCTGCTCGGCGAGCTGCGCGGCGAGCGCGAGGTCGGGCGGGGTCACCGCGAAGCGATGTCCCTCCCCCGGCACGGCGAGCCCGCGTTCGACGAGCCCGTCGACCGCGACGCGCACCCGGCCGGGCGGCAGCGCGATCGCGTCGGCGAGCTCGAGCAGGTGGGCGCCCGGACGCGACATGAGGGCGCGGTAGACGGCTTCCTCGTCGGCGGTGACGCCGAGATACTCCAAGGCCATGATTCCCCTGAGGTGCGTGGTCGATGCTCACTGCATTCTCACGCACGCGAACCCGCACCTCGACCCCACCGGGCACGATCCCACCCGCGTCCTCCCTGCAGGGCTAGGCTGGAACGCGTTGCCTGCGGCCACGAGCCGCGTCGATACTTGCGAAGGAGCGCACGTGCCCGGAGAGAACCTCACCCGAATCGAAGCCGAGGAGCGCGCTGCGCTCGTGACGGTGCACGACTACGACGTCGTGCTCGACGTCACCGTCGGCCCCGAGGTGTTCACGACCACCACGACCGTGCGCTTCGACGCCGCCACGCCCGGCGCGTCGACGTTCATCGACGCGATCACCGCGAAGGTGCACTCGGTCACCCTCAACGGCGTCGCCCTCGACCCGGCCGAGGTGAGCGACGGCGTCCGCATCCAGCTGCCGAACCTCGCCGCCCAGAACGTGCTCGTCGTCGAGGCCGATGGCCGTTACATGAACACCGGCGAGGGCCTGCACCGCTTCGTCGACCCCGCCGACGGCGAGGTGTACCTGTACACCCAGTTCGAGGTGCCCGACTCGCGCCGCATGTTCGCGGTGTTCGAGCAGCCCGACCTGAAGGCCGCGTTCGCGTTCACCGTCACGGCCCCGTCGCACTGGCAGGTCGTGTCGAACCAGCCGACGCCCGAGCCGCAGCTGCACCCGTCGGGCCGTCGTGCCGACGACGTCTCGACGGCGACGTGGGCGTTCGAGCCGACCCCGCGCATGTCGAGCTACATCACGGCGCTCATCGCCGGTCCCTACGACGTCGTGCGCGACGAGCTCACGAGCTCCGACGGCCGCACGATCCCGCTCGGCGTGTTCAGCCGCAAGAGCCTTTCGCAGTACCTCGACGCCGACTACATCTTCGAGAAGACGAAGCAGGGCTTCGAGTACTTCGAGGGCAAGTTCGACGTGCCCTATCCGTTCGCGAAGTACGACCAGCTCTTCGTGCCCGAGTACAACGCGGGCGCCATGGAGAACGCGGGCGCGGTGACGTTCACCGAGGTCTACGTCTTCCGTTCGAAGGTGACCGACGCGATCAAGGAGCGCCGCGTCGTCACGATCCTGCACGAGCTCGCGCACATGTGGTTCGGCGACCTCGTCACCATGAAGTGGTGGAACGACCTGTGGCTGAACGAGTCGTTCGCCGAGTGGGCGTCGACCATCGCGACCGCCGAGGCCACCGAGTGGCACCACGCGTGGACCACGTTCAACTCGATGGAGAAGAGCTGGGCGTACCGCCAGGACCAGCTGCCGTCGACCCACCCGATCGTCGCCGAGATCCGCGACCTCGAGGACGTGCTCGTCAACTTCGACGGCATCACCTACGCCAAGGGCGGGTCGGTGCTGAAGCAGCTGGCCGCCTGGGTCGGCATCGAGGCGTTCTTCACCGGCGTCTCGGCCTACTTCAAGAAGCACGCGTGGGGCAACACGACCCTCGCCGACCTCCTCTCCGAGCTCGAGGTCGCGAGCGGCCGCGACCTGTCGGCCTGGTCGAAGCTCTGGCTCGAGACCGCGGGCGTCAACACGCTGCGCCCCGAGATCGCGACGGATGACGCGGGCACGATCACCTCGTTCACCGTGCTGCAGTCGGCGCACCCCGACTACCCGACGATCCGCCCGCACCGCGCCGCGATCGGCTTCTACAACCTCGTCGACGGCGCGCTCGTGCGCGAGCACCGCGTCGAGCTCGACATCGACGGCGAGCGCACGGACGTCGCGGAGCTCGTCGGCCTCGCCCGCCCCGACCTCGTGCTCCTCAACGACGACGACCTCGCCTACGCGAAGATCCGCCTCGACGAGCAGTCGCAGGCCGTCGCGATCGCGAACCTCTCGAAGATCGAGGACCCGCTCGCGCGCGCCCTCGTCTGGAGCTCGGTGTGGGACGCCGTTCGCGACGCCGAGACGAGCGCGAGCGACTACCTCGACCTCGTGCTCGGCAACGTCGCGAGCGAGACCGAGTCGACGACGCTGCGCATCATCCTCGCGAACGCGCAGCTCGCCGCGAGCTCGTACGTCGCCCCCGAGCGTCGTGCCGACGCGCGCCGCACCCTCGCCGACGGCTTCTGGCTGCTCGCCCAGCAGGCCGCGGCCGGCAGCGACGCCCAGTTCCAGTTCGTGAAGGCGTTCGCCGCGATCGCCGAGGCCGGCACCCAGGTCGACGCCCTCGCGGGCCTCTTCGACGGCTCGATCGCGCTCGACGGCCTCGACATCGACACCGACCTCGGCTGGGAGCTGCTCATCGCGCTCGTCGCCGCCGGCCGTGCCGGCGACGCCGAGATCGACGCGCGCCTCGCGACCGACAAGACCGCCACCGGCCAGGAGTCCGCGGCGCACGCCCGCGCCGCGACGCCGACCGCCGAGGGCAAGCAGCGCGCCTGGGACTCGATCGTCGAGTCCGACACGGCGACGAACTCGGTCGTGCGCACCACGGCGGCGGGCTTCGTCCGCGCCGACGAGCAGGCCCTGCTGGCTCCGTTCGTCGAGCGCTACTTCGGCATGCTCGGCGACATCTGGAAGACCCGCAGCTACGCCATCGCCGAGAAGCTCGTCGAGCTGCTCTACCCGGCCACCCTCGCGAACCGCATCCTCGTCGACGCGAGCCACGCCTGGCTCGACGCCAACCAGGACGCCCCGCCGGCGCTCCGCCGTCTCGTGATCGAGAACGTCGCCGGCGTCGAACGCGCCCTCGCCGCGCAGGCGCGCGACGCGCAGTAGTCGCACCGCGGCCTCATCGGGGCGGCGGCCGGAGTGGTACCCCGGTACCACCCGCCGCCGCCCCGAACCATTCCTGCGACGGACGCGCCGGAGGCGGTGGCATCCGTAACGTCGAAGACATGATCACCGCAACCGCGCTCACCAAGCGCTACGGCCAGAAGACGGCCGTCAACGACATCACGTTCAGCGTGCGACCCGGTCAGGTGACCGGGTTCCTCGGGCCGAACGGCGCCGGCAAGTCGACCACGATGCGCATGATCGTGGGGCTCGACCGTCCGAGCGCCGGCACCGTCACCGTCGGCGGCAAGGCCTACGCCGAGCACCGCGCCCCGCTGCACGAGGTCGGCGCGCTCCTCGACGCGAAGGCCGTGCACACCGGCCGCACCGCCGAGAACCACCTGCTCGCGATGGCGGCGACGCACGGCATCGGCAAGCGCCGCGTGCGCGAGGTCATCGAGCTCACCGGCCTCGAGTCGGTCGCCCGCAAGCGCGTCGGCGGCTTCTCGCTCGGCATGGGCCAGCGCCTCGGTATCGCCGCGGCCATGCTCGGCGACCCCTCGACCCTCATCCTCGACGAGCCGGTCAACGGCCTCGACCCCGAGGGCGTGCTCTGGGTGCGCCAGTTCGTGCGCCACCTCGCGAGCGAAGGCCGCACGGTGTTCCTCTCCTCGCACCTGATGAGCGAGATGGCGCAGACCGCCGATCACCTCATCGTGCTCGGCCGCGGCGAGATCATCGCCGACGCACCCGTCGCCGACATCATCGACGGCGGCACCCGCCCGCGCGTCCGCGTGCGCTCGCCGCACGCCTCGCAGCTCGCCGAACTGTTCGCCGCGCCCGAGGTCGCCGTGCTGCGCTCGGAGCACGGCCTGCTCGAGGTCACGGGCGTCGACGCCGCAGGCATCGGCGACCTCGCGGCCCAGCACGGGCTCGCGATCCACGAACTCACCCCGCAGAACGCGTCGCTCGAGGAGGCCTACATGGCCCTCACCGCCGACGCGGTCGAGTACCGCACGGAGGCCGTCCGATGACCACCATCACCCCCACCGCAACGCACCCCGCGCAGGGCACGCGCACCACGCGCCTCACCTTCGGCGGTGTGCTCCGCTCCGAGTGGGTCAAGCTCCGCAGCCTCCGCTCGACCGTCTGGTCGTACCTCATCGTCATCGCCATCTCGCTCGGCATGGCCTTCCTGATGTCGTTCAGCTTCGCGTACGGCATGGACGGCGGCATGGACGGGGCCGCCGTGCCCGCCGCCGAGCAGACGCAGCTCGTGCTGCAGTCGGCGGTGTTCGGCGTCTACTTCGGCCAGCTCGTCGTGGGCGTGCTCGGCG
Organism: Agromyces sp. NPDC058126; assembly: GCF_042884595.1. Lineage (NCBI taxonomy): Bacteria > Bacillati > Actinomycetota > Actinomycetes > Micrococcales > Microbacteriaceae > Agromyces > Agromyces sp. NPDC058126. The sequence continues at coordinate 586,546 of NZ_JBHVTS010000003.1, forward strand.
TGCTCGTCATCAGCGGCGAGTACACGACGGGCATGATCCGCTCGACGCTCACCGCGGTGCCGAAGCGGCTGCCGGCCCTCGCGGGCAAGGCCGTCGTGCTGTTCGTCTCGACGTTCGTCGTCGGGCTCGTCGCGAACCTGGCGGCGTTCCTCACCTCGTCGATCGTCTTCGCGGGCGTCGGCGTCTCGGCGAACCTCTTCGACGGCGACGTGCTGCTGACGCTGGCCGGCGGTGCGCTCTACCTCGCGCTCATCGCGATCTTCGCCCTCGGCGTCGGCACGATGCTCCGCTCGAGCGCCGGCGGCATCGCCGCGGTCCTCGGCCTGCTGCTCCTCCTTCCGACGGTGCTGCAGCTGATCCCGGCCGACTGGGCGCACGACATGGTCCCCTACCTGCTCTCCAACGCGGGGATGACGATGTTCGGCACGATCGGCGCGGACCCCGCCGCCATCGTCGGCCCGAACGCGTGGCAGAGCCTCCTGGTCGTGCTGGCCTGGGTGGGGGTCTCCCTCGCCGGCGCAACCGTGCTCCTCAAGCGGCGGGACGCGTAGAGTCCTGCCTATGACGGAAGCACCGTTCTCCCCCGGCCGCCCGGCTTCGGCGGTCGGGGGAGAATTGCGTCTGCCGAAGCCGCCGGGCGTGATCCGGCAGTTCTGGGCGAGGCATCCGCGTCTCGCCGACGCGCTCATCGCGGCCGCCTACCTGGTGCCGACGTTCATCACCACGATCGTGCTCGCGACCGACGATCCCGAGCCGCCGCTCTGGACGACCGTGCTGCAGCTCGTGGGCATCGCCGTCGGCACCGCCGCCCTGCTGCTGTTCCGTCGCTCGCAGCCATGGCTCGTGATGGCCGTCGCCTGGCTCGTGTGCCTCATGGTGTACCCGCTCAGCGGCAGCGACGTCTACCCGATGCTCTTCGCGCTCTACGGCCTCGGCGTCTACCGGTCGACGAAGTCCGCGTGGGTCGGCTTCGCCGTCTCCGTCGCGGTCTCGACGGCCGCCGCGTACCTCTCGACCTGGTTCGTCGCCATCGAACTGCTTCCCGGCCCCGAGCTCGTCGGCGGTCCCGTCGCCGCCTCGACGCAGTACGCGGTGGTGATGCTCATCGCGACGCTCATCGGCGTCACGGTCGGCAACCGCCGCCGCTACCTCGACGCGCTCATCGCCCGCGCGCACGACCTCGCCCGCGAGCGCGACCAGCAGGCGCAGCTCGCAGCCGCCGCTGAGCGCGCGCGGATCGCCCGCGAGCTGCACGACATCGTCTCGCACGGCCTCACCGTCATGGTGACCCTCGCCGACGGCTCGGCGGCCACCGTCGCGCGCGACCCCGAACGCGCCGCCGACGTGATGCGGAGTGTCGCCGAGACGGGGCGCGACGCGCTCGGCGAGATGCGTCGCATGCTGGGCGTCCTCACGGGACCCGACGCCGAACCCGCCGAGCTCGCCCCTCAGCCGGGGCTCGGCGCGCTTCCCGAGCTCGTCGAGGGGTTCCGCGACACGGGGATGCCGGTCACGCTCACCACCGTCGGCGCGCCCGCCGACGACGCCGCCACGGGCCTCGCGGTCTACCGGATCGTGCAGGAGGGCCTCACGAACGCGCTCCGCCACGGCGAGCGCGCGCACCGCGTCGACGTCCGCGTCGAGCACCGCGCCGACGGCGTCGAGATCACGGTCGACGACGACGCCCCGCACGACCGCAAGGCGGGCGCGACGGCCACTCGCGGCGCCGGTCGTGGGATCGCCGGTCTCCGCGAGCGTGCGGCCCTCCACGGCGGCGAGCTCGACGCCGGTCCTCTCCCCGGGCGCGGCTGGCGACTGCACGCGACGCTCCGGCATCCCGAGGCCGTAGAGCTCCCCCACGACGCACCCGACCGCACGACCGATCGTGCGACGCACGACACCCCGAAGGACGGCACGGAATGACCGACGCCCCGCACGAACCGATCCAGTCGCATTCGACCCCGATCAGAGTCGGCCTCGTCGACGACCAGGCGCTGGTACGCACCGGATTCCGCCTCGTGCTCGACGCCGAGACGGGCATCGAGGTCGTCGGCGAGGCCGCCGACGGGCGCGCCGCACTCGAGCTCGCCGACACGACCCGGGTCGACGTGCTGCTCATGGACGTGCGCATGCCTGGCATGGACGGTATCGCCGCGACCGCGGAGGTGAGCGCGAGGCATCCCGAGACCCGCATCATCGTGCTCACGACCTTCGACCTCGACGAGTACGCCTTCTCGGCGATCCGGGCGGGTGCGAGCGGGTTCCTCCTGAAGGACGTGCGTCCGCAGGAGCTCGTGACCGCGATCCGCACGGTGCACGCGGGCGAGGCCGCCCTCTCGCCGCGGGTCACGCGGCGCATGCTCGAGCTGTTCGCCGAGGACCTCCCGGCGGGCTCCGACGCCCGCACGCCCGCGGCCCCCGTGCCCGGCCCGCTCGATGCGCTCACGGCCCGCGAGCGCGAGATCCTGCAGGCGATCGCCGAAGGGCTCAACAACACGGAGCTCGCCGAGCGGTTCTTCCTCTCGGAGTCGACCGTGAAGACCCACGTCGGCCGGGTGCTGCAGAAGCTCGGCGCCCGCGACCGGGTGCAGCTCGTCATCATCGCGTACGAGCTCGGCGTGCTCGGGCCGCAGAACGGGCACCGCACGGATCGCTAGGCTTGCTGGGCGCACTCGCTACGAAAGGGATCGTCCATGCCTGCTGCCAACCTCACCCGCGTCGAAGCCGAGGAGCGGGCGGCGACCGTCGGCTCCCCGCGCTACGAGGTCGTGCTCGACCTCACGGGCGACGGCGAGACCTTCCGCAGCGAGACGACCGCCCGGTTCACGGGCGTCGCCGGCGCCTCGACGTTCATCGAGGCGTGCACCGAGCGGGTGCACGAGGTCGTGCTCAACGGGCGAGCGCTCGACCCGGCCGAGGTGAGCGACGGCACCCGCATCAGGCTCGACGGGCTCGAAGCCTCGAACGAGCTGCGCGTCGTCGCCGACGCCCGCTACACGAACAGCGGCGAGGGGCTGCACCGCTTCGTCGACCCCGTCGACGGCGAGACCTACCTGTACACCGAGTTCGCCGTCGCCGAGGCGAACCGCGTCTACGCCGTCTTCGACCAGCCCGACCTGAAGGCGGGCGTGCGCTTCACGATCACCGCCCCCGCGCACTGGAGCGTGCTGTCGAACGCACCCTCGCCCGAGCCGGTGGCGGGCCCCGGGGCATCCGGCGTCGCCACCTGGGCGTTCGAGACCGGACCGGTCATCTCGAGCTACATCGTCGCGATCATCGCCGGCCCCTACGCGAGCTGGCGCGGCACCGCGACGAGCGTCGACGGCCGCGAGGTGCCGCTGGGCCTTTTCACCCGTGCCTCGCTCGCCGAGTACGCCGACCCCGAGATGATGTTCTCGACCGTGCAGGCGGGGCTCGCGTTCTACGAGCAGGCCTTCGGCGTGCCGTACCCGTACGGCAAGTACGACCAGATCTTCGTGCCCGAGTACAACTGGGGCGCGATGGAGAACGTCGGCGCGGTCACCTTCAACGAGTCGTACCTGTTCCGCTCGCGCGTCTCCGACGCCCGCCGCGAGCAGCGCGCGATCGTCGTGCTGCACGAGCTCAGCCACATGTGGTTCGGCAACTCGGTGACCATGAAGTGGTGGAACGACCTGTGGCTCAACGAGTCGTTCGCGACGTGGGCGTCGACCCTCGCGACCTCGCAGGTCACCGAGTTCACGGGTGTCTGGGCGACCTTCGCGAGCGACGAGAAGACGCACGCCGCCGAGCAGGACCAGCTGCCCTCGACCCACCCGATCGTCGCCGAGATCCGCGACCTGGAGGACGTCGAGGTGAACTTCGACGCCATCACCTACGACAAGGGCGCCTCGGTGCTGAAGCAGCTCGTCGCCTGGGTCGGGCTCGAGGCGTTCCAGCGCGGCGTCGGCGCCTACCTCGCCGCACACGGCGGCGGCAACGCGACCCTCCGCGACCTGCTCGACGAGCTCGAGCGGGCGAGTGGTCGCGAGCTCACCCGCTGGTCGCAGCTCTGGCTCGAGACGGCGGGTGTCAACACAATTCGCGCGGTCGTCGAGCAGGATGCGTCGGGCACGATCACGGCCGCTCACCTCGAGCAGACCGCGGCGCCGTCGCATCCGACCCTGCGCCCGCACCGTCTCGCGATCGGCGGCTACTCGCTCGGCGACGGCGGGCTGACCCGTGCCTTCCGCGTCGAGCTCGACGTCGACGGCGCGCGCACCGAACTGCCCGAGCTCGTCGGCGAGACCATGCCCGACCTCCTGCTCGTGAACGACGACGACCTCACCTACGCCAAGGTCCGCCTCGACGCGCACTCCTTCGAGACGGCCGTGCACCACCTCGCCGAGCTCGCCGACCCGGTCGCGCGCGCGGTCGTGCTCGGCTCCGCCTGGGACGCGGTGCGCGACGCCGAGCTGCCCGCCGCCGCGTTCGTGCGCCTCGTGCTCGCCTCGATCGGGCACGAGACCCAGTCGTCGGCGCGCGGGCTCGCGCTCGGGCGCCTCGAGCTCGCCCTCGGCCGCTACCTGGCCGACGAGCACCGCGACCGGATCTCCGCCGAGGCGGGCGACGCGATCTGGGCGCTCGCCGAGCTCGCGCCCGCCGGCTCGGATGCGCAGCTGCAGTTCGTGAAGGCCTTCACCCGCCTCGCGACGACGGCCGCGCACGGCGACGTGCTCGGCAGCCTCCTCGAGGGCACGATCGCCCTCGACGGCCTCGAGATCGACCTCGACCTCCGCTGGGAGCTCGTGATCGCCCGTGCCGCGCTCGGCGCCGGCGACGACGAGGAGCTCGCGGCGGCGCTCGCCGCCGACGACACCGCGAAGGGGCGGCAGCTCGCCGAGACGGCGCGCGCCGCCCGCCCCGACCAGGCGGTGAAGGATGCCGCGTGGCGACGCGCCATGACCGACACGGGGCTGTCGAACGACCTCGCCCGCGCGATCGCCGACGGCTGGCGCCGCACGAACGCGCCCGAGCTCCTCGCGGGCGTCGCGCGCGAGTACCTCGACGCGATGCCCGGCGTCTGGGAGGGCCGCTCGTACAACATGGCCGCCATCCTCTCGACGCGGCTCTTCCCGAGTCCGCTGGTCGACGCCGAGCTCGCCGAGCTCACGCGCGCGTGGCTCGCCGAGCACCCTGAGCCCGCCTCGATGCACCGCATCGTCTCGGAGCACCTCGCCGAGCTCGACCGGGCGCTCGCCGCGCGCGCCCGCGATGCCAGCGAGCTCTCGGGTGGGGCTCAGTAGACTTGCCAACCATGTTCGGATTCGCAGAGCCCGCTGTCGACGACCCGGAGAACAACCCGGTGAGCGGCGATTTCTGGGCCGGTATCGCGCAGTTCTGGGCTGACAACTGGGACGTCATGCTCGGCAAGCTCATCTCGATCGCGATGATCATCGTGATCGCCCTGCTGATCCGCTGGGTGCTGCACTTCGTCATCGAGCGGGTCGTCAAGCAGATCGTCACGGGCGTCAAGAAGAAGCAGGACGTCACCGACACCCAGGCGCTGCAGGCCTCGCCGCTCGCCGCCGTGCGCGTCGTGCAGCGCACCCGCACGCTCGGCACGGTGCTCACCAACATCGTCAACGTGACCCTGTTCATCGTGGTGGTGCTGCTCATCGTCACGACGATCAACGAGCAGATCCTCGGCTCCTTCGCGCTGCTGACGGCGGCGGTCGGCGCCGGCCTCGGTTTCGGCGCGCAGAACATCGTGAAGGACGCCCTGAACGGCATCTTCATGGTCGTCGAGGACCAGCTCGGCGTCGGCGACGTCGTCGACCTCGGGCCCGCGACCGGCATCGTCGAGGAGGTCCGCATCCGCATCACGACCGTCCGCGACGTGAACGGCACCCTCTGGTTCGTGCGCAACGGCGAGATCCTGCGGGTCGGCAACATGTCGCAGGGCTGGGCGCGGGTCATCATCGACCTCGCGGTGCCCTACGACGCCGACGTCGACGCCGTCGAGACCGAGCTGCTGCGCACCGCGACCGAGCTGGCGCATTCGAGCAAGTGGCGTTCGCGCGTGCTCGAGAAGCCCGAGGTGTGGGGGCTCGAGTCGATCTCGGCCGACGCGATGGTGCTCCGGGTCGTCATGAAGGTGCGCTCCTCCTCGAAGGACGACGTCGCCCGCGAGCTCAGGATGCGCCTGAAGCGCACCCTCGACGAGATGGAGCTGAAGCTGCCGAGCCTCGCGAGCGTCGTGCTCACCGGCTTCGACGGCGCCACCCGCGTGAAGGGCGCGAAGCCGCCGCGCACCTCGCCGAACAGCGTCGTCCCCGGCCAGCCCGTGAAGAAGCCGAAGAACCGGGCGCCGCGTCTGCCGCGCGGCACCGTCGGAGGAGCGGGAACGACCCCGCCGAAGCCGAGCGATGGAGGCCCGGCATGACCGAGATCCAGTCGTTCTACGAGCAGGTCGGCGGCCGGCCGACCTTCGAGAAGCTCGTCGCCGAGTTCTACCGGGGCGTCGCCGACGACCCGGTGCTGAAGCCGATGTACCCCGAGGAGGACCTCGGGCCCGCGGCGCTGCGCCTCCAGCTCTTCCTCGAGCAGTACTGGGGCGGCCCCGGCACGTACAGCGAGGAGCGCGGCCACCCGCGCCTCAGGCTGCGCCACCAGCCGTTCAAGGTGAACCCCGATGCCCGCGACCGCTGGCTCGCGCACATGCGCGCCGCGGTCGACTCCCTCCAGCTCCCGCCGCTGGCCGAGGAGACATTGTGGGATTATCTCCAGCGAGCCGCTTTCGCGATGGTGAACACCTTCGACGACTGACGACCCACCGCCACCACCCGAAGCGACGAAGGAGTCCCTGTGGCAGCAGCAGCATCCACCCCCGATGCGATCATCGTCGGTGCAGGCCTCGCCGGCCTCGTCGCGGCATCCGAACTCGTCGAAGCCGGCCGCCGCGTCGTCGTCGTCGACCAGGAGCCCGCGGCGAGCCTCGGCGGCCAGGCCCATTGGTCGTTCGGCGGCCTGTTCCTCATCGACTCGCCCGAGCAGCGGCGCATGGGCGTGAAGGACTCGCTCGAGCTCGCCCGGCAGGACTGGGAGGGCACCGCGGCGTTCGATCGCGAGGAGGACGAGTGGGGCCGGCGGTGGGCCGAGGCGTACCTCGAGTTCGCCGCGGGCGAGAAGCGTGCATGGCTGCACGAGAAGGGCGTCCGCTTCTTCCCGGTCGTCGGCTGGGCCGAGCGCGGCGCCGGGCAGGCGATCAGCCACGGCAACTCGGTGCCGCGATTCCACATCACGTGGGGCACCGGGCCCGGCGTGCTCGCGCCGTTCATCGCCCGGGTGAAGGCCGGTGAGGCCGCGGGGCTCGTCGAATTCCGCCACCGCCACCGGGTCGACGAGCTCATCGTCGAGGGCGGCGCGGTCGTCGGCGTGCGCGGCGCTGTGCTCGCTCCCGACGACGCGGCGCGCGGCGAGGCATCGAACCGCGACGTCGTCGGCGACTTCGAGCTGCGCGCCCCCGCCGTGCTCGTCTCGTCCGGGGGCATCGGCGGCAACCACGAGCTCGTGCGCGCTTCGTGGCCGGCTCGGCTCGGCGAACCGCCCGCCGAGATGCTCTCTGGTGTGCCCGCGCACGTCGACGGCCGCATGCTCGGCATCGCCGAGGCATCCGGAGCGCGTCTCGTCAACGGCGACCGCATGTGGCACTACACCGAGGGCATCACCAACTGGGACCCGGTGTGGCCGCTGCACGGCATCCGCATCCTGCCGGGGCCCTCGTCGCTCTGGTTCGACGCCGAGGGTCGCCGGCTGCCGCCGCCCCTGTTCCCCGGCTTCGACACCCTCGGCACGCTCGAGCACCTCATGGCGACCGGTCACGGGCACTCGTGGTTCGTGCTCACCCAGAAGATCATCGAGAAGGAGTTCGCCCTCTCGGGCAGCGAGCAGAACCCCGACCTCACCGGCAAGGATCTGAAGCTGCTCGCCCAGCGCGTCCGGCCGGGCGCCCCCGCGCCGGTCGAGGCCTTCAAGGAGCACGGGGTCGACTTCATCGTCGCCGACACCCTCGACGAGCTGCTCGAGCGGATGCACGCCCTCTCCCCCGAGGCCCCTCTCGACACCGCGAACATCGAGCGCGAGGTGCACGCGCACGACCGCGAGATCGAGAACGAGTTCACGAAGGACCTGCAGGTCACCGCGCTGCGAGGAGCCCGCAAGTACCGCGGCGACAAGCTCATCCGGGTGGCGACCCCGCACCGGTTCCTCGACGCCGACGCCGGGCCGCTCATCGCCGTGAAGCTGCACATCCTCACCCGCAAGAGCCTCGGCGGCATCCAGACCGACCTCGACTCGCGGGCGCTCGGCGCCGACGGCACGCCGGTTCCCGGCCTCTACGCGGCCGGCGAGGCGTCGGGCTTCGGCGGCGGCGGCGTGCACGGCTACCGGGCGCTCGAGGGCACCTTCCTCGGTGGATGCCTCTTCACCGGCCGTGCGGCCGGACGGGCGATCGCGGCCGCAGCCGGCGAGTAGCGACGACGGAGCGTCTCGGGACCCGATGAGTTCGGGTCTCGAGACGGCTCCTCGGCCGACAACTTACGCCTTGAGCGTCCAGGGCTTGCGCCGGACGAGCACGTGGCCGCGGCGCGAGGAGAGCCTGGTCCACGGACCGGTCTCGAAGAGTTGCACGGGGTCGTCGCCGAGGAACCCGAGGCTGAAGGCGGCGAACGCCGCCCCGGTCGGCAGGAACTCGACTCCTTCGACGCCGCGGCCCCACACCTCGGAGCGGACGCGCTGCACCAGCTGCTCGCCTGTGCCGGCGGGGATCGCCGCGGCGACCTCGTCGATGCCTGCGCGCGCCGCGGCCTCGAGCACCGAGGCATCCGCCTCGCCGAGCGGGCGCCAGCCGCCTCGTGGCGGCGAGATGCCCGCCCAGGTGACCGTGTTCACCTCGGGCGGTCGCGACATCGAGATCGGCCGCGACTCGTCGCCCTCGCCGAGCTCGCCGCGGGCGCGCACGATCCGCTCGACGAGCGAGCGCATCGGCACGACCGAATCGAACTCCTCCGTGTCGGCGAGCGCGAAGGTGCGCAGACCGAGCACGGTCGGGCTCTCGTCGAGGATGCCCCGTGGATAGAGGATCGCGGTGTAGACGGCGAGGATTCCGGAGCCGGCGATCAGACGCACCGACCCGTCTTCGACGCGGGCGGCCCGTTGCAGGTACGTGTGCAGATCGCCGAGCGACAGGCTGTCGGCGAGCGTGAGTCGTTGAACCATCTCCTGTCTAAACTACCAAGTGAGCGGGGCTGTTCCGGCTGGCCCGCGTTCCACGGCGCCGGCGGCGGCCGCCCACCGACACGGAGGAACGATGAACGGACCCATCGACGGCCTGCTGAGCACCCTGAATCTCACCGACACCGGTGCGCGCACGACCGAGGACATCTTCACGGGTCCGTCGCAGTGGATGCCGCTCGGCCGCGTCTTCGGGGGCCAGGTGCTCGCCCAGTCGATCGTCGCCGCCCTGCACACCGTGCCCGAAGACCGCAACATCCACTCGATGCACGGGTACTTCCTGCGCCCCGGCGATGTCGCGCACCCCATCACGTTCTCGGTCGACCGCATCCACGACGGACGCTCGTTCTCGACGCGCCGCACGCAGGCCTACCAGCACGGCGAGCCCATCCTCTCCCTCATCGCGTCGTTCCAGACCGACGACGACGGCATCGAGCACCAGCTCGAGATGCCCGAGGGCCTGCCCGACCCCGAGTCGCTGCCGTCGACCGCCGAGGTGCTCGGCAAGTTCGACCACGACGTCGCCCGGTACTGGTCGAACGAGCGCGCCTTCGACGTGCGCCACGTGCCGTCGCCGATCTACCTCAGCGTCGACGGCGACCGCTCGCCCCATCAGGCCGTGTGGATGAAGGCATTCGGCCGCCTGCCCGACGACCCGAAGCAGCACCGGGCTGCGCTCGCCTACGCGAGCGACTACTCGATCCTCGAGCCGGTGCTGCGTGCGCACGGCATCGCCTGGGCAACGCCCGGGTTGAAGGTCGCGAGCCTCGACCACGCCATGTGGTGGCACCGCGACGCCCGCGTCGACGAGTGGCTGCTCTACGTGCAGGAGTCGCCGTCGGCGAGCGGCGGCCGCGGGCTCTCCCTCGGCCGCGTGTACACGCGCGACGGGGTGCTCGTCGCGAGCGTCGCCCAGGAGGGCATGGTGCGGGTGCCCGCGCCGCGCGACTGAACGGTTGCTGTGCAATTCCGGCGCCGGGCGTGTCCGTGCTCCACAATGGGGGCAGTGGGCGCACCACGGCGTCCGGAGCGGACGAAGGAGTTCGGCGATGACGGAACCCAGCGATCTGACGCGACGTGCAGTGCTCACCATCGGTTCGGTCGGCGCGGTCGGCAGCGCCCTCGCCTTGGCCGGCTGCGCGGCGGATGACCCGGGCGGCAGCCCGAGCCCGACCGTCGAGCCGACGCTCGAAGACGAGCCGACGGCGACGACCGGCCCCGAGCCCGATGCGCCGGCCCTGGGCGACGATGTCGGCGCCCTCGCCGACGTGCCGGTCGGCGGCAGCATCGACGCGACGATCGACGGCGAGCCCGCGCTCATCGCCCAGCCGACGGCCGGGCAGGTGGTCGCGTTCAGTGCGATCTGCACGCACCAGCAGTGCGTCGTCGCCGCGGCGGGCGAGGAGTTCCACTGCCCGTGCCACGGCTCGATCTACGAGGCCGCCACCGGCGAGGTGGTGCAGGGCCCCGCGATCGATCCGCTGACGCCCATCGCCGTCGCCGTCTCGGGCGACCGGATCGTCACCGCCTCCTGAGACCCGGGGCGACCGAGATGGAGTACAGCTTCGCCGGGCTCCCCCTCCACGTGCTGCTCGTGCACGCCGTGATCGTGCTCACGCCGCTCGTGGGGCTCCTCCTCGTCGTGCTCGCCGCCTGGCCCGCTGCGCGGCGGGTGCTGTGGCTGCCCGCCCTCCTCGGCGCGGCGCTGCTCGTGCCGCTCGGCCTCATCACCGTCGAGGCCGGCAAGTGGCTCGAGGCCCGGGTTCCCGAGGCGCCACTCATCCAGCAGCACACGGGCATGGGCGAGGAGCTCACCCCGTGGTTGATCGCGCTGCTCGCGGTGGCCGCGCTCGTCGCCGTCTGGGCGCTCGTGGAGCGCGCGGACTCGCGGCGCGCGAGCCCCATGCTGTCGCGAGGCGTGCGCATCGGGGTCGCCGTCGTGCTCGTCCTCGCGTCGCTCGCCGTCGCGATCGGTGCGACCGTGACGCTGGTGCGCATCGGCGAAGCCGGCAGCCGCGCCGTCTGGGAGGGGTCGTTCAGCGAGGATCCGCTCGAACGCTGAGGTGACGCTCCCGAGATCGCGCCGAGACCGTCCCGCTCAGCGACGGCAGGGCGGGATCCGGAGTCGTCCGTTCAGCGTCGACGGAAGCTGATCGTGTCCTCGAGGTACGGAGTCCAGGCCTCGCGCTCCTCGTCGGTCATGCGCCGGGGTCGATCGCTCGCGGCATCGACGAGCACGATGGTCGTGACCGCACGCGTGTAGCGCACGCGCGGCTCGACCCCGACCGGTGAGAACACCTCGTAGCAGACGTCGAGGCTCGCACCGCCCATGTGGCCGATCCAGAGCTCGATGTCGAGCGGCAGCCGCTGGTACGGGATCGGCGAGAGGTACTCGATCTCCTGCCGTGCGATCAGCGTGATCGTCGTCGACCCGGGGGTCGCGTCGATGACCGCCGTCGAGGCGCCCACCGCATGCTCGGCGGTGCCGTGCTCGTCGACCCAGAACGCCTGGATGCGAGCCTCCTCGAGGAGGCTCAGCATCCGGGCGTTGTTCACGTGCCCGTAGGCGTCGAGGTCGCTCCACCGCAACGGGGTGGGCACGTGCAGGCGCATCTCAGTCCCGCGTCAGCTTGCGGTAGGTCGAGCGGTGCGGCTTCGCGGCGTCGGCGCCGAGGCGCTCGACCTTGTTCGCCTCGTAGGCTTCGAAGTTGCCCTCGAACCAGTGCCAGTTCGCCGGGTTCTCCTCGGTGCCCTCGTAGGCGAGGATGTGCGTGGCGATGCGGTCGAGGAACCACCGGTCGTGGGTGATGACCACGGCGCAGCCCGGGAACTCGAGGAGCGCGTTCTCGAGGCTCGACAGGGTCTCGACGTCGAGGTCGTTGGTCGGCTCGTCGAGCAGCAGCAGGTTGCCGCCCTGCTTGAGCGTGAGCGCGAGGTTCAGTCGGTTGCGCTCACCGCCCGAGAGGATGCCGGCGCGCTTCTGCTGGTCGGGGCCCTTGAAGCCGAAGGTCGAGACGTACGCACGGCTCGGCACCTCGACCTTGCCCACCTGGATGTAGTCGAGGCCGTCGGACACGACCTCCCAGAGCGACTTGTTCGGGTCGATGCCGCCACGGGTCTGGTCGACGTACGAGATCTGCACGGTCTCGCCGATCTTCACCGAGCCGCCGTCGCTCGGCTCGAGGCCGACGATGGTCTTGAAGAGCGTGGTCTTGCCGACGCCGTTCGGGCCGATGATGCCGACGATGCCGTTGCGGGGCAGCGAGAAGCTGAGTCCGTCGATGAGGACCCGGTCGCCGAAGCCCTTCTTGAGGTTCTTGACCTCGAGCACGATGTCACCGAGGCGAGGACCGGCCGGGATCTGGATCTCCTCGAAGTCGAGCTTCCGCGTGCGCTCGGCCTCCGACGCCATCTCCTCATAGCGGGCGAGGCGCGCCTTCGACTTCGCCTGACGGCCCTTGGCGTTCGAGCGGACCCACTCGAGCTCCTCCTTCAGGCGCTTGGCGAGCTTCGCGTCCTTCTTGCCCTGGACGGTGAGGCGCTCCTGCTTCTTCTCGAGGTAGGTCGAGTAGTTGCCCTCGTAGGGGTAGAGCCGGCCGCGGTCGACCTCGCAGATCCACTCGGCGACGTGGTCGAGGAAGTACCGGTCGTGGGTGACGGCGAGCACGGCGCCGGGGTACTTGGCGAGGTGCTGCTCGAGCCAGAGCACGCTCTCGGCGTCGAGGTGGTTGGTGGGCTCGTCGAGAAGCAGCAGGTCGGGCTTCTGCAGCAGCAGCTTGCAGAGGGCGACGCGTCGCTTCTCACCGCCCGAGAGCACCGAGACCTGCTCGTCGCCCGGGGGGCAGCGCAGCGCGTCCATCGCCTGCTCGAGCTGGGAGTCGAGGTCCCACGCGTCGGCCGCGTCGATGTCCTCCTGCAGCGTGCCCATCTCGGCGAGCAGTGCGTCGAAGTCGGCGTCGGGTTCGGCCATGAGCAGCGAGATCTCGTTGAAGCGGTCGAGCTTCGCCTTGATCGGGCCCACGCCCTCCTGCACGTTCTCGAGCACGGTCTTCGACTCGTCGAGCTCGGGCTCCTGCATGAGGATGCCGACCGAGTAGCCGGGCGTGAGCTTCGCCTCGCCGTTCGACGGCTGGTCGAGGCCGGCCATGATCTTCAGGATCGTCGACTTGCCGGCACCGTTCGGGCCGACGACGCCGATCTTCGCCCCGGGGAGGAACGCCATGGTCACGTCGTCGAGGATGACCTTGTCGCCCACCGCCTTGCGCGCGCGAACCATCGAGTAAATGTAATCAGCCAAGATCTTCCCTCAAACCCCATGCGGTAGCGGCCGAACGCGGCCCGCCGTGTCGCCTACCAGTCTATGGGGCGAGTCTCGCCGACGAGACAGTCGCCGGTGCCGAGCGCCGGGCGCACCGCGCCGTGGTACCCGCCGGACTTCGGCCCGTACTGCCCGACGAGGCACTCGTCCTGGAAGAGCACCGCGAACTGCACCGAGTCGGCGTCGAGGTCGACGGTCGTGCGATCGGCGGTGACCTCCATCGCCGCCTTGTCGAAGCCCGCGGCGACGAGTGCGTCGATGAAGTCGCGCCCGCCCGCCTCGGCGTTCGCCGCGACGACGGCCGCGTTCACGGAGTCGAAGAAGGCCAGGTTCTCAGAGGCGGACAGCTCGGGGCGGAGGGTGGGCGGAGCGCTCGGTGTCGGGGTCGCCGTGCCGGTGGCCGACGGCCCGCTCGAGGCGGAGGGCGACGGGTCTCCCCCGCCGAACAGACTGCACCCGGCGAGCGAGAGGGTGAGCGCCGCTGCGGCGAGCGCGAGCGCCGTCGTGGTCCCGTTCCGCCGTGACATGCTTCCCCTCTCACCGCGGTGTCGACCGCCCGAGCCGAGTCTATGCGGTCGGAACCGCGCGGCAGCGGACGGCCGTCACCGCCGCACGGTTCAGTCGCGCTCGGCGGCGGCGAAGGCGTCGAGGTCGGATGCCTCGTCGTCGCCCTCGTCGGTCGGCGAGGCCTCGAGCAGCGACCAGTCGGCGGTGCCGCCGTCGCCCGCTCCGTCGAACACGCCGGCCTCGGTCGCCGACGGATCGCTCGGCGCCGAGCCGGCGTCGACCTGCCCGTCGCCCTCGCCCGAGCCGGGCTTGGGCGCCTGAACGCGGGCGTAGGTGCTCACGCACCAGGCGAGGTCGTGGCCGATCGCATCGGCTTCGATCTCGACGGAGGTACCCGACTTCGTGGCCGTCTCCCAGGCGCGCTGACGGAGCCGGCCCTGGACGATGACGCGCTCGCCCTTGCGGATCGACAGGCTCGCGTTGCGGGCGAGCTGCCGGAAGGCCGAGACCCCGTACCAGTTGGTCTCGCCGTCGGCCCACTCGCCCTTGGCCCGGTCGAAGAACCGCCGGGTCGACGCGACGCGGAAGGACGTGATGACGAGCCCGTCGCCCGTGACGTGCTGGTGGGGATCGGTGCCGACGACGCCGGTCACCGTGATGGTGTCGCTCATGTGTACTCCTCGGTCTGGCGCCGCCGCGGATCGGCGACTCGTGGCTCCGGGACGGCCTCGTGCCGGACACCGCCCCGGAACCACGTGCCCCAATGGTCGGCGCGGGCTCCGAGGCATCCGGGCGCCGCCGTCGATCTGTGCACCGGGGCGCCGCCGCCCGTGCTGTCGAGGAGAGGTGACGACGCGGGCGTCACACCGGCGCGCGCAGATCTAGAGTGGCGGGATGCCGTACAACGCCGCCCCCGACCGCTACGACCGCATGCGCTACAACCGAGTGGGCCGGAGCGGCCTGAAACTGCCCGCGCTCTCGCTCGGGCTCTGGCACAACTTCGGCCACGACCGCCCGTTCGAGACGCAGCGGGCGATCGTGCGACGCGCCTTCGACCTCGGCATCACCCACTTCGACCTCGCGAACAACTACGGCCCGCCGCCCGGCTCGGCCGAGGAGAACTTCGGCCGGCTGCTCGCCGGCGACCTCGCGCCCTACCGCGACGAGCTGATCGTCTCGTCGAAGGCGGGGTACGAGATGTGGCCGGGTCCGTACGGCGAATGGGGGTCGCGCAAGAACCTGCTCGCCTCGCTCGACCAGAGCCTCGGCCGGCTCGGACTCGACTACGTCGACGTCTTCTACTCGCACCGGCCCGACCCCGAGACGCCGATCGAGGAGACGATGGGCGCCCTCGCGACCGCCGTCAGGCAGGGGAAGGCGCTGTACGTCGGCATCTCGAACTACGGGCCCGACGAGACGCGCGCCGCCGCCGCCGCGCTCGCCGCGGAGGGGGTGCCGCTCCTCATCCACCAGCCGCGGTACTCGATGTTCGACCGCCACATCGAAGACGGCCTGTTCCCCGCGCTCGAGGAGGTCGGTGCCGCGAGCATCGTGTTCTCGCCGCTCGCCCAGGGCCTGCTGACCGACCGCTACCTCTCGGGCGAGGTGCCCGCGGGTTCGCGCGCGGCGACGAGCCGGTTCCTGCCCGCCGAGCGGATCAGCGCCGAGTACCTCGAGCGTGCACGGGCACTCGACGCGATCGCCCGCGAGCGCGGGCAGTCGCTCGCGCAGCTCGCGCTCTCGTGGGTGCTGCGACAGCCGCTCGTCGCGAGCGCGCTCATCGGCGCGTCGAGCGTCGCGCAGCTCGAGCAGAACGTCGCCGCCCTCGACGCCGCCCCCCTCACGGACGACGAGATCGAGCGAATCGAGCCCTTCGCGGCGCACGGCACCGCGCTCGGCTGAGGATGTCGGTGGGTGCTCCTAGCCTCTGAAGACACCCCGCAGGGCCGGCTGCGACGTCGAGAGGAGCATCATGACGACCATCGCGCCGCAGCCGCGCATTCGAGAACCGTTCCCCGTCGAGGTGCCCGGGCTCGCGTTCCTGCCGGCCGCGCCCGGCCTCTGGCGGGTCGCCCGGCCCGACGGCTCGGTGCTCGGCCATGTCGAGCATCGCAGCGACGACGGCCGGTTCGCGGTGCGGCGACTCGCCTCCGGCACGCTGCGCTCGACCGAGCTCGGCGAGTTCTGGTCGGCGCGCGAGGCCGCCGAGCTCTTCCGCTGAGACCTCGGTGCGCCCCGATTCGGGGCGCGCCGCCGGGGCTCTGCCGTGCACGTCCTGCTCGGGGGTAGCCTGCGGCCATGCAGTGGTGGAACGACCTCATCTCCTGGCTCACGTCGAGCGAATCGCAGACGGCGGTGTTCGCCGCCATCGTGCTGTTCGTCTCCATCCTCGCGGCCGGGCTGCTCGCGGCCTGGATCTCGAGCGCCGCGGTGAAACGCGTCGTCGCGCAGCGCGATCGCGAGGCCAAGACGGCCGCGATCGCCGCGCTCGTCGACGCGGCGACCGAGGCATCCGTGTGGAACTCGCTCACGCCGCAGGAGCAGGTGCTCGCCGACCGCACCGTCGGCCAGGCCGACATCCTCGTCCGACTCCTCCCGATCCGCGGCTCCGACATCGCCGCCAACTGGGCCTCGCACCAGCTCCACGAGCTCAAGCGCGCATCGGCGACCTTCGGCTATCAGCTCGACCCCGCCGTGGTCGAGTTCCGCGACCGCCTGCTCGAATGGCAGCGTCACCCGTCGCGCACCAAGCGCCAGTTCCAGAACGACCTCGTGCGGTGGCGCACCCAGCGCGACGAGACGCCCGAGCAGTCGGCCATCGACGAGCAGGAGGCGTGGGTCGCCCAGCAGCACCACGACCGCTACCGCGATGCCGTGACGATCACCGACACGGCCGAGGCGTCGACCGCGCCGACGCCGACGGTCGCGACCGACGGCACCGGCCCGACGGCGACGCTGCCCGTCTCGGACGCGCAGCGCTGATAGCACCGGGCGCTGACGACATTCGTCGATCAGCGGCTCTGGCGTTGATCGCGGCTCAGCGCCACCACTCGTCGAACTTCGACACCGGCACGGTGCGCTTGTGCCGCGTCTGCAGGAACCGCGCCTCGAGCTTCTCGGCGACGCCCGGGTCGATCTCCTCGCCCTCGAGGTAGGCGTCGATGTCGGCGTAGCGCAGGCCGAGGTTCGCCTCGTCCGACTGGCCGGGCTGCCCGTCGAGGAGGTCGGCGGTCGGCACCTTGAGGTACAGGCGCTCGGGGGCGCCCAGCGACTCGAGCAGGGCCCGCCCCTGCCGCTTGGTGAGCCCGCTGAGCGGCAGGACGTCGGCGCCGCCGTCGCCGAACTTCGTGAAGAAGCCGGTGATCGCCTCGGCCGCGTGGTCGGTGCCCACGACGAGCAGGCCGCCCTCGCCGGCGATGGCGTACTGGGCGACCATCCGCATCCTGGCCTTCACGTTGCCTTTGCCGAAGTCGCTCATCGGTGCACCGAGCGCGTCCTCGAAGTCGGTCGCCACGCCGTCGACACCGCCCTTGATGTTGAACACGACCGTCTCCTGCGGGTCGATGAACTGCAGGGCGAGCTGGGCGTCGTCCTCGTCGCGCTGCACCCCGTACGGCAGTCGGACCGCCACGAACCGCGCGTCGACGCCGTCGGCGACGAGCTCGTCGACCGCAACTCGGCAGAGACGCCCGGCGAGCGAGGAGTCCTGACCGCCGCTGATGCCGAGCACGAGCCCCTTCGCACGTGTGGCCCGCAGGTAGTCCTTCAGGAAGTCGATGCGCGCGCGCACCTCTGCGGCGGGATCGACGGTCGGACTGACGTTGAGCTCGGCGATGATTCGCGCCTGCAGGTCTCGCATGCCCCGACGATACCGCCGTCGTGTTTCACGGAGGAAACACGGGCTGCGCGTCACGCACGGGCGTCCGCGCCGTCGAGTGCGCGAACAGCCGTTCCACTAGCATCACGACAGGGATCCGCCCCGCTCAGGAGGTCACGTGGAAGTCTCGATCGGCACGATGGTGCTCGTGCCGGCGATCGCGGTCGTCGCGCCATTGCTCGTTCGCGGGCTCGGCCGGTGGGTCGCGATCCCGCTCGTGGTGTTCGAGATCGTGCTGGGCCTGTTGCTCGGGCCGGCGGTGCTCGGCTGGGTCGTCCCCGACGACTTCATGGGCCTCATCGCCGAGTTCGGCCTGGCCATGCTCTTCTTCCTCGCGGGCAACGAGATCGATTTCCGGGCCATCCGCGGCCGGCCGTTGAACCGGGCCGCGATCGGCTGGATCATCTCGCTCGCCGCGGGCGTCGGCATCGCCGCCCTCTTCGCACCCGACCTTCCCGCGGCGGCATTCATCGGCATCGCCCTCACCTCGACGGCGCTCGGCACGATCATGCCGGTGCTGCGCGACTCCGGCGACCTCACGACCCCGTTCGGCATCTCCGTGCTCGCGCTCGGCGCCGTCGGCGAGTTCGGCCCGCTGCTCGCGATCTCGCTGTTCCTCAGCGGGCGATCGCCGCTCGTCGCGGCGATCGTGCTGCTCGGCTTCGCGGTGGTCGCGGGGATCGCCATCTGGCTGGCCGCCAAGGGCGTCGGCAAGCGGATGCACCAGGTGATCACGGCGACGCTGCACACGAGCGGGCAGTTCGCCGTGCGCCTCGTGATCTTCGTGCTCCTCGCGCTCGTCGCCCTGAGCATCGTGCTCGACCTCGACATGCTGCTCGGTGCCTTCACCGCGGGCGTGCTCTACCGCCTACTCCTCGTCGGGGCCCCGAAGCACGACGCGGAGGCCATCGAGTCCAAGCTCGAGGGCGTCGGATACGGCTTCCTCGTGCCGATCTTCTTCATCAACACGGGCGTCACCTTCGATCTCGAGGCGCTCTTCGCCGACGGCCCGACGCTCGCGATGCTGCCGGTCTTCGTCGTGCTCCTGCTCGTGATCCGCGGCCTCCCCTCGCTCCTCGCCGCCACGCCGGGGTCGGGCCCACGCGACCTCGCCGCGACCGCGCTGTTCGGCGCGACCGGGCTGCCGATCATCGTCGCCGTGACGGCGATCGGCGTCGACGCCGGCGACCTCGAGAGCGGCACGGCCGCCGCGCTCGTCGGTGCGGGCATGATCTCGGTGCTGCTGTTCCCCCTCATCGCCCTCGCGCTCCGCAAGCGCGGCGGCTCACGACGGCGCACGCGCACCGACGACGTGCAGGTGCCGACCGAGGGATGACCTCCTCCGCCCGGTATGCTTGCCGGGACCGCCCCCGTAGCTCAGCGGATAGAGCAGGAGCCTTCTAATCTCTTGGTCGCAGGTTCAATTCCTGCCGGGGGCACCACTGGCGCAGCGGGCGTGTCGGCACGCCCCGGTAGACTCGCCGCATGGCTTCTTCGAGCGACCGACTGGTCTGGATCGACTGCGAGATGACCGGGCTCGACCTCGAGGTCGATGAGCTGGTCGAGATCGCGGTCGTCATCACCGACTACGACCTCAACCCCGTCGATGCGGGAATCAGCATCGTCATCAAGCCCGATGCGAGCGCGCTCGAGTCGATGGGCGAGTTCGTCCGTCGCATGCACACCGAATCCGGCCTCATCGAAGAGATCCCGAACGGAGTCAGCCTCGCCGACGCCGAGTATCAGGTGCTCGAGTACGTGCTGCAGCATGTTCCCGACGAGCAGAAGGCACCGCTCGCCGGCAATTCGATCGGCACCGACCGGGCGTTCCTCACGAAGTTCATGCCGCGGCTCGACGCGCACCTGCACTACCGCAACGTCGACGTCTCGTCGATCAAAGAGCTGGCCAAGCGGTGGTTCCCGCGCGCCTACTTCAACGCGCCGGCCAAGAACGGCGGCCACCGCGCCCTCGCCGACATCCTCGAGTCGATCCGCGAACTGCACTACTACCGGCGCGCCGTGTTCGTCGCCGACCCCGGGCCCGCGAGCCACGAACTCCAGGCTCTCGCCGCCGAGGTGGTCGCCGAGTTCGAGCAGAGGCAGAAGGTGTAGTACGCTCTTCTAGTTGCCTGATCGCCACGGCGGTCCGACACATGGTGGGTATAGCTCAGTTGGTAGAGCGCCTGGTTGTGGTCCAGGAGGTCGCGGGTTCAAGCCCCGTTACTCACCCCAAGTCCGCGAAGCGCGGGTCCCCTGCGGGCCCGCGCTTCGCGCTTTCACCGGACCGACGCACGACCGATCGCAACGACGCACCCATCGACGGAGGAGATTCGTGGAACTCGATGCCGAAGCCTTCGAAGCGCTCGTCGTCGATGAACTCGACCAGCTGCCCGACGACATGGTCGACGGGCTCGAGAACGTGGTGTTCGTGGTCGAGGATCGCCCCGAAGACGGATCGCTCGACCTGCTCGGGCTCTACGACGGCTTCGCACTCACCGAGCGCGACCGCTACGGCTTCGGCGAGATGCCCGACCGCATCATCCTCTACCGCGAATCGCTGCTCGCGATCTGCGAGAACGAAGACGAACTGCGCGACGAGATCCATGTGACCCTCGTGCACGAGATCGCCCATTTCTACGGGATCGACGACGACCGGCTGCACGAGCTGGGCTGGGCGTGATTCCCGCACCGTTACGCTGATTCCATGAGTCTCTCCCCCGGGCGGATCGTCGGTATCGCCCTCGGCGCCGTCGCGATCCTCGCCGTCGGCGTCTACGGCCCGGCCATGCTGCTCGGCCCGCTGCCCGAAGCCACCGTCCGCGTCGACGCCGCCGCAGCGGCCTCCGGTGAGCCCGCCGCACCCATCGCGCTCCCCGACACCGGGGCGAGCGCGCTCGCGATCGTCGGCGCCGATGGGGCGGCCGAGACGCTCGCCGTCGGCGGCGACACCGGAACCGTGCCGATCGGCGGCGCGGCGAAGCTCATCGCGGTGCTCGCGACCCTCGACTCGCTGCCGCTCCCCGCGACCGGGCCCGGCCCCTCGATCACGATCGGCCCCGCCGACTACACGAACTACCTCGACCACGTGAAGAACGGCAACCGCACGCTGCAGGTCTCGCCGGGTGACTCGTGGTCCGAGCGCGACGTCGTGCGTGCGACGCTGCTCGCGTCGAGCAACAACCACGCCGACACCCTCGTGCGCTGGGCGTTCGGCAGCACCGAGGCCTACGTCACCGAGGCGAACGCGTGGCTCGAGGCCAACGGATTCGAGGCGACCAGGGTGGCCGACGCCACCGGTCTCTCGGGCGACAACGCAGGCACCGCAGAAGAGCTCGCGCGCCTCGGCGCGCTCCTCTACGCCGACCCCGCGCTCACGGCGATCGTGACCGCCCCCGAGGCATCCGATTCGACGGCGCGCAACGTGCCCGACGTCATCGACCACCTCCGCGAGTCGGGCGTGCGCGCCCTCTCGCGCAGCTACACGGATCAGGCGGGCGTCTGCTTCATCTTCAGCACCGTGCTGCCGGCTGCCGACGGCGGCGAGCCCACCCGCGTCACCGGGGCGATAACGACCATGCCCGACTACGAGACGCTCGACCCGGCGGTCTCCGACGCCGTGGCCTCGGTGATCGCGGCCTCGCAGCCCGTCACGGTCATCGCCGAAGCGGGCGAGTACGGCACCGTCACCACGGCCTGGGGCGACTCGGCCGCGCTGATCGCGCGCACCGGTCGAACGGATGCCGCGTGGGGCAGCGATCCCGGCGAGGCATCCGTCGTCGTGGAGCCGTTCACGACCGCCCCCGCCGGGCGCGCCGTGGGCACCGTGACGGTGCCGACCGCGAACGGCGACATCCGCAGCGAACTCGAGCTGTCGGCCGACATCGACGACCCGGGGCCGCTGTGGCGCCTCGTCAATCCGGCACCGCTCATCGCGGCGTTCCTCGCCGGCCGGTCGAGCTGAGCGAGCGCCTCAGTCGTTCTCGTCGTCGGACTCGACCGGGTCGGAGTCGTCGGCGTCGAAGCGGAACCTGACCCGCAGCTCCCCGTTGACCTGGCGATCGTCGACGGCGTCGTACCAGAACAGCGACTCGAGGCCGTCGACGGCCGCGACCATGCCGATGCGCCGCTCGGCCTTGCCGGCGACCAGGGCGCGGTGGTCGAACTCGCCCTCGAGCGGTCCGTCGATGAACTCTGCGACGTACTGGGCGCCGACCGAATCTGCACTCATGTGTCCACCGTAGCCCTCAGCCGCCCTTCTGCACCCGAAGCCCCGCGCGAATCGCGTCAGCCGATCGCCGGCAGGGTGATGACGAGATCGGCCGATCGCAGCGGCCGCACCCGGTGCACGTAGCGCCGCCACTCGGTCTCCCAGAGATCCCAGTACGCATCGAATCGTCCCGCATCGCGGGCGAGCGCGCGCGGCCTGCGGGTGTCGTCGGCGGCGCGCAACCAGACGCGCACGACGTCGGGGCGCCGGGCGACCGCCTCGAACGCCCCGCATCCCTCGAGGACGAGCGGGGACACGGGCGACAGCACGACCGCGTCGGCACGGTGCCCCGCCTCCCAGTCCCAGCGACGCCAGCCGCCCGGCGCCCCGCGGGCGTGCCGTGCGAGCAGCGTGCGATCGAGCGTCCCCGAGGCGGCGGCGAGCCCGTGCCAACCCGGGTAGACCTCGTCGAGCCGGACGAGCCTGGCGCGCCGACCCGGCCAGCCGGCGGCGAGCTGGTCGGCGAAGGTGCTCTTGCCCGATCCGCTCGGCCCGTCGATCGCGACGACCACGCCCGCGCCGCCGCCGGCGCCCGGCCGAGCGAGGACCGAGCCCCGCACGGCGGCTCGCACGAGGTGCAGCGCCGCGGCACGGCGGTGGGACTCGTCGGTCACGACCACACCGCGTGGAAGGTGCCGGCCCAGACCGCCGCGGCGATCGAGACGGCGGCGATCGTCACCGCGAGCACGATGAGCACGAGATCGGGCCATCCCACCGTGGAGTCGCGCGCCCACGTTCGCGGGGCCCCGCTGCCGAACCCGCGCGCCTCCATCGCCGTGGCGAGCTTCGACCCGCGGCGGATGGCGAGCACGAGCAGCGCGAACGCCATCGTCGCGAATCGCCGCAGCGCCCCGTGGTCGCCGATCCCGCGGGCTCGGCGGCTGAGCGACATCGCCTGCCAGTCCTCGATGAACAGCCCGACGAGCCGGGCGCCGGCGAGCGCCCCGAGCACGAATCGGCTCGGCAGGTGCCAGACCTGTGCCAGTCCGTCGGCGAGCTCGGTCGGGTCGACGTGCATGAAGAGCAGCACGGCGGGCAGGCCGATCGCGAGCACGCGCACGGTGACCGCGATCGCGAGCTCGATCGAGCCGTCGGTGATGCGGGCGAGCCAGAAGCTCCAGTACTCCTCGCCCGACGGCTGCCCGTAGAGCAGCATGCTCACCCCAGCGATCGGAGCTGCGATGAGGACCGGCCAGGCTCGGCGCAGCAGCGTCGGCAGGGTGACCCCGGCCAGGGCGAAGAGCACGAGCTGGATCAGGAGCGCGGTCGCCGCGCTGACCCAGTCGACGGTGAGGAGCAGCGGGGTGGTGAGCAGCATCGCCGCGGCGAGGCGGCTCACGGGGTTCACCCGGTCGACGAAGCGGAGGCGCGGAGCATCCTGCTCCACGGGGAGTGCGGCGGCGCTCATGCGAACTCCCTCGTCGTCGACGCCGCGAGATCGAAGCGCTCGTCGCCGAGCTCGGCGATGAACGCGGCGTCGTGCGTGACCGAGACGAGCGCGAGCCCGTCGTCCACGAGGCCACGGAGGAGCGCGGTGAGCTCGATCCAGGTCAGGCGGTCCTGTCCGAAGGTCGGCTCGTCGAGGATGAGCACCGACGGCCGGGCCGCGAGCACTGCCGCGACCGAGAGACGGCGCTTCTCACCGCCCGACAGCGTGAAGGGGTTCGCGCGGGCGAGATGATCGAGGCGGAGCCGCGCGAGGAGCTCGTCGACGCGGGCGGTGATCGCAGCCTCGTCGAGCCGGAGCGCACGGAGCCCGACCGCGAGCTCTCCTGCCACCGTCGACGCGACGAACTGGTGCTCGGGCTCCTGGAAGACCGTGCCGATGCGGGTGAGGAGCTCACGCGAGCGCCAGGCGATCGGTTCGCGCTTGAGGCCGGCGGCGAGCATGCGGGATACCTCGACGCGCCCCTCGAGCGGACGCAGGAGACCACCGAGGGTGAGTGCGAGCGTCGACTTGCCGACGCCGTTCGGACCCGTGACCACCGTGCTGGCTCCCGCTGCGATGCCGAGGTCGAGCCCGCGCTGCACGACGGCGTTCGATCGCCGTCCGATGGCGAGTCCGCGTGCGCCGAGCGCCGGTTCGAGCGCGATGCGGCCCGCGGGGCCCCCGGCCCCGGCACCATCGGGCCCGTGCTCGCCGATCGACCCACCGCGGGCCGAGACCGCGGCTGCGGCTGCGCCGGGCAGCGGGACGCCCGGCACCCAGACGCCCGCATCGAGGAGGACCTGGCGCTGCGTGACGAGGACCTCGCGCGGCGCGCCGTCGGCGAGCGGGCGCCCGTCGCGTCCGAGCACGACGACCCGATCGACGAGGTCGAGCCAGACGTCGACGCGGTGCTCGACGACGACGAGCGTCGCCCGGGTGCGGTCGAGCACGCGCCCGACCGCGTCACGCACTTCGCGCACGCCGTCGGGGTCGAGGTTCGCGGTGGGCTCGTCGAGCAGCAGGAGCCCCGGACGCATCGCGATCGCCCCCGCGAGGGCGAGCCGCTGCTTCTGCCCGCCCGAGAGCGCCGAGCTCGGGTGGTCGAGGGGCAGGTCGAGGCCGACGTCGGCGAGCGCCGCGCGGACGCGGGGCCAGATCTCGTCGCGCGGCACGCCGAGGTTCTCGCAGCCGAAGGCGACGTCGTCGCCGACCCGTGCGAGGATCACCTGCGAGTCGGGATCCTGGAGGACGAGTCCGGCGCGGCCCCGCGCCGCCGACGGCGCGACGCCGTCGACGGTGAGTTCGCCGTACTGCTCGCCCTCATCGTCGCCGCCGTGCACGCCGGCGAGGGCGTGGAGCAGCGTCGACTTGCCGGCCCCGGAAGGCCCGAGGAGGAGCACCCGCTCCCCCGCGTGGATGCGCAGGTCGAGCTGCACCACGGCGGGGCGGAGCCGGGAGGCGTGACGCCATCCCCAGCCGCGCGCCTCGACGGCGGCCGGGGACGACATCGACGATGCAGGCACGCTCACACCCGCTGCGTGACGTCCTGGCCCGCGGCGAAGCGACTGAGCGCCCCGGTCGCCGCGAGGGCGCGCACGAGCAGCCAGCCGACGAGGCCGGCGAGCACCGCGCCCGACACGACGACGGTGCCGAAGTAGAGCGCGAGGAACTCGGCCGACTTCTGCAGGTTGCCGGAGGTGAAGAGCTCGAGCGTCCACGCGGCTGCGCCGGCCGCGGCACCCGCGAGCATCGCCTGCGTCAGACCGAACCGGCGGTAGAGGAACAGCGCGAAGACGAGTTCGGCTCCGAGGCCCTGGGCGAGGCCCGAGTAGATCGTCTCGATGCCCCACTGGTTGCCGACGAGCGCCGAGACCATCGCGGCGACGAGTTCGACGAAGAGCGCGGCACCGGGCTTGCGGATGATGAGGCCGCCGAGCACGCCGCCGATGAGCCAGATGCCGACGGCGATGCCGCCGAGACCCGGCGTCACCGCGTCGGCGGCGACGAACCAGGCGTAGCCGATGTTGTTCCAGAACAGGAACAGGAGGCCCGTCGCGACGGCGATGACGGCCGCCACGACGATGTCGACGACGCGCCAGCGGAAGTCGCGCTTCGGCGCGGCCTCACGTGCGGACGGAGTGATGGGTGCGGTGGTGTGCACTGTCGTGCCCTTTCGATTCGTGGAAAGAGGCACGGGATATTGAGATGATCTGCCCTCCCTGCGCTGGCATGACCCAGATCAGGTTCGACGGTCGAAGGTTGAGAACCTTCCTCTCAGCCCGGCTCACCGGACTCCCGTGTTCGCAGACGAGTATACGCCGGACGAGTCGACCCGCGCCCGACGCGGCAGTCCGTGACGACGGTCGGAGGGCCTCAGCGCTTGAGCGCGCGGATGACCCAGCGCAGCGCCTTGCCGGTCACCCAGACGAGCGGCGTGACGACGAGGATCAGTCCGATCAGGTTCGGCTCGAAGCGCACCTCGCCACCGGCGCGGCCGACGTATGCGCCGAGGGGAATGGACAGGCCGCCGCCCCCGCCGCCGCCGGCCTGGTCGCCGCTCTCGTCACTGCCGCTGCCCGCGCCGAAGCCGTAGTAGCCGAGGGCCACGGGCACGACCTTGGTGCCGTCGAGGTCGACGGGCTCGCCGTACGAGGTCTTCACGCCGACGCCGGCGACGGTCTCTGCCAGTTCGAGTACGAGATCAGCCATGCCGCCACGCTACCCGCCGAACTGGGTTCGATCCACCCCTGTGCGCCCTTCGGCCGCCTCCGCTGCCTCGGCGCGTTCGGCGTCGAGGCGGGCCCGCCCTTCGGCGTCGACCGGCTTCCGGCGCATCGACGGCACCCGGGCGGCGCCCCCGTCGGCGCCGCCCGGCCGTACGAGCGCGGCCGGCCGCACGGCTCCGCGGCCGAATCGCGCGGTGACCTCGTCGACCGCGCGCTCGGCCTCGCGCCACTCCTCGTCGGGATCCCACAGCATGGCACCGCCGCCCGAGGGGCGCAGGTGCTCGGCACGCACGCCGATCAGCCGGATGCGTGCACCGTCGCCGAGCAGTTCTGGCAGGGCGGCCTGCGCCTCGTCGTAGATGCGACGCGCGACGTCAGTGGGTTCGCCCAGCGTGCGGGAACGCGTGACCGTGCGGAAGTCGCCGTAGCGGAGCTTCAGGACGACCGTGCGGCCGACGAGGCCGGCGCGCCGCAACCGCACGGCGACGTCGTCGGACAGCCGGAGCAGCTCGCGCCGGATCTGCTCGGGGTCGGTGAGATCGTGCCCGAAGGTCACCTCATGGCCGATGCTCTTCTCGGATCGCGTCGTCTCGACGTCGCGCGGGTCGATGCCGTTGGCGAGCCGGGTCAGACGTGCCGCGAGCGACGGACCGACCGCCCGCTCGAGCGCGTCGGCGGGCATTGCCGCGACATCTCCGACCGTACGCAGCCCGAGTCGCAGGAGCGACTCCTCGGTCACCCGCCCGACGCCCCACAGCGCGGAGACCGGCAGCGGATGCAGGAAGGCCACCGTGTCGGAGGCCGGAACCACGAGCATGCCGTCGGGCTTGGCACGGCTCGAGGCGACCTTGGCGACGTACTTCGACGCGGCCACCCCGATCGAGCAGGTGAGACCGGTCTCGCGCTGCACGCGCTGGCGGATCGTCCACGCGATCTCGGCGGGGCTGCCGTGCAGGCGCCGCGCGCCCGAGACGTCGAGGAACGCCTCGTCGATCGAGAGCGGTTCGACGAGCGGGGTGATCGACTCGAAGATGCCCATGACCTCTTTCGAGTACCGCGAGTAGCTCGCGTAGTCGCCGCGGAGCACGACCGCGTTCGGACAGCGCTGCAGCGCGATCGACATCGGCATCGCCGAGTTCACGCCGTACCGGCGCGCCTCGTAGCTCGCCGCCGACACGACGCCCCGGCCCGCGGTGCCGCCGACGAGCACCGGCCTGCCGCGCAGCTCGGGTCGCTTGAGCAGTTCGACCGAGACGAAGAAGGCGTCCATGTCGACGTGCAGGATCGGGGTCGCCGAATCGTCGACGGGACCCGTCGTCACCTGGCGCGACGAGCCGTCCTGCTTGCTCATGATCCGACCCTAACCGAGCCCACCGACACCGGCCGCGGCCGCGGCCGTACGATGCCGACCGGCCGCGGGGCTAGAACCCGAAGTCGCCGCCGCCGCCGAAGTCGCCGCCGCCGAAGTCCCCGAACCCGCCGAAGTCGCCGCCGGAGTCCGAGCCCGCCTCGGCTGACGCGTCGCCCGCGCCCGCGTCGGCAGCGCCGTCGGCACCCTGCTCGGCGCCACCGGCTTCGAACGCCGAGGCGTCGGGCAGCAGGGCCTGCGCGATGGCCGATCCGACGACCACGCCCGCGATCGAGCCGAGCAGGGAGCTGCCGAACATCTGACCGAACGAGGGTCCGGCCTGGCCGGCTCGGCCGCCGCCGGAGGCATCCGCCCCGCGGAACGCGCGCTCCATGCTGCCGGGTGCGCGGAGCTCGGCGCGCGTCGCCGCCCGTGCGAGGGCCGACGGCTCGTCCGACACGAGCCGCTCCCCCGCGGGCGCTTCATCGGCGAGCGAGCGGTACACGGCCGCCCGCTGCTCGGGGGTGAGTTTCGCGAAGGCCTCGGCGTGCACCTGCTCGATCGACTCGGGCGGCGCTGTGCGGAGCAGGTAGCGGTAGCGCTCGAGCGCGAGTTCGTCGTCGCTGAGCCGTCGCGCGGGCGGTGCCTGCCGCGGCGCGGGCTGCTCGGGTGCGCCGAAGAGTCGATCGAAGAATCCCATGGTGTCCTCGCTGATCGTGAAGGGGAGTTCGATTCTCTCGACATTCCCCCGGAAACGGCTGAGAGCCGGGCGGACGTGGACGTCCGGCCCGGCTCTCAGCTCGACGAACTCGGCGCGTTACTCGGCGGCGGCCGCACGCTCGAGCACGAGCTCGCGCACGCGGGCGGCGTCGGCCTTGCCCTGCATCGCCTTCATGACGGCGCCGATGACGGCACCGGCGGCCTGCACCTTGCCGTCGCGGATCTTCGCGAGCACGTCGGGCTGCGACGCGAGCGCCTGGTCGATCGCGGCGATGAGCGCCCCGTCGTCGGAGACGACGGCGAGACCGCGGGCGTCGACGATCTCCTGCGGCGACCCCTCGCTGGCGACGACGCCTTCGAGCACCTGGCGGGCCAGGCGGTCGGTGAGCGTGCCCGCCTCGACGAGCGCCGCGAGCTCGGCGACCTGCGCCGGGGTGGCGAGCTCGACCGCGTCGCGCTCCGAGGCGTTCGCGAGGCGCGTGAGCTCACCGGTCCACCACTTGCGCGCGGCGGCGGGCGAGGCGCCCGCCGCGACCGTCTCGGCGACCTCGTTGAGGAGTCCGCTGTTCGCGACGTCCTGGAACTCGAGGTCGGTGAAGCCCCACTCGCCCTTCAGGCGACGCCGGCGCGCGGCGGGCGGCTCGGGCAGCGCTGCGCGCAGTTCATCGATGAGCTCGGCCGAGGGCACCACGGGCACGAGGTCGGGCTCGGGGAAGTAGCGGTAGTCGTCGGCGTCGGACTTCGGACGACCGGCGCTCGTCGCACCCGTGTCCTCATGCCAGTGCCGCGTCTCCTGCGTGATCGTGCCGCCCTTGGCGAGGATCGCCGCCTGCCGCTGGATCTCGTAGCGGACCGCGCGCTCGATCGAGCGGAACGAGTTCACGTTCTTCGTCTCGGTGCGGGTGCCGAGCTTCTCCTGGCCGCGCGGACGCAGCGAGACGTTCGCGTCGCAGCGGAGGTTGCCGCGCTCCATGCGCGCCTCGGAGATGCCGAGCGCGAGGGCGATGTCGCGGATCGTCGCGACGTACGCCTTCGCGAGCGCCGGGGCATCCCCCTCGGCGCCGAAGATCGGACGCGTGACGATCTCGACGAGCGGCACACCCGCGCGGTTGTAGTCGACGAGCGAGTACTCGGCGCCCTGGATGCGACCCGTCGAGCCGCCGACGTGCGTCAGCTTCCCCGCGTCCTCCTCCATGTGTGCGCGCTCGATCGGGATCATGAACGTCTTGCCGCCCTCGAGCTCGACCTCGAGCTCGCCGTCGAAGGCGATCGGCTCGTCGTACTGCGAGATCTGGTAGTTCTTCGCGAGGTCGGGGTAGAAGTAGTTCTTGCGGGCGAAGCGACTCGACTCGGCGATCGAGCAGCCGAGGGCGAGGCCCAGCGAGATCGACTTGCGCACGGCGTCGCCGTTCACGACCGGCAGCGAACCCGGCAGGCCCAGGCACACCGGCGAGACGAGCGTGTTCGGCTCCGCGCCGTGGAACGCGGAGTTCGCCGGGTTCGGCGCCGACGAGAACATCTTCGTCGTCGTGTTCAGCTCGACGTGCACCTCGAGGCCGATCACCGGCTCGAAGAGCTCGAGGGCCTTGTCGAAGTCCATCAGTTCAGCGCGGGCCATCAGAGTGCGCCTTCCTCGGTCGCGAAGAGCTCGTGTGCGGTCAGGTCGGGAGCCTTGCCCAGCAGCGGGCCGCCCCACTCGGCGACGAGCAGCTGCTCGAGCGCGCCGCCGACGTTGTACAGGCGGGCGTCCTCGCGGGCCGGCGCGAGGAACTGGATGCCCACGGGCAGGCCGTCCTCGGGCGCGAGACCGGTCGGCACCGAGATGCCGGGCACGCCCGCGAGGTTCGCCGGGATGGTCGCGATGTCGTTGAGGTACATCGAGACCGGGTCGGCCAGCTTCTCGCCGAACTTGAACGCCGTGGTCGGCGCCGTCGGCGAGGCGAGCACGTCGACCTTCGCGAACGCGGCGTCGAAGTCGCGCTGCACGAGCGTGCGCACCTTCTGCGCGCTGCCGTAGTACGCGTCGTAGTAGCCGGCCGAGAGGGCGTAGGTGCCGAGGATGATGCGGCGCTTCACCTCGGGGCCGAAGCCCGCCTCGCGCGTCGCGGCCATGACCTGCTCGACCGTGCCGGCGCCGTCGGGCGTGACCCGCAGGCCGAACCGCACCGAGTCGAACTTCGCGAGGTTCGACGAGGCCTCGGCCGGGAGGATCAGGTAGTAGGCGGCGATCGAGTACTCGAAGTGCGGGGCGCTGACCTCGACGATCTCGGCGCCGTTGCGCTCGAGGAGCTCGAGCGCCTCGTGGAAGCGCTGGCGGACGCCGGGCTGGAAGCCCTCGCCGTCGAGCTCCTTGATGACGCCGATGCGGAGGCCGGAGACATCCGCCCGCTTGACGGCGTCGGCCATCGACGGCCAGGCCATCGGCAGCGAGGTCGAGTCGAGCGGGTCGTGCCCGGCGATGACGTCGTGCAGCAGCGCCGCGTCGAGCACGGTGCGGGTGACCGGGCCGATCTGGTCGAGGCTCGACGCCAGCGCGATCGAGCCGTAGCGGCTGACCGCGCCGTAGGTCGGCTTCACGCCGACGGTGCCGGTGACGTGCGCGGGCTGCCGGATGGAGCCGCCGGTGTCGCTGCCGAGGGCGAGCGGCGCCTCGAAGGCGGCGACCGAGGCGGCCGAGCCGCCGCCGGAGCCACCGGGGATGCGGTCGAGGTCCCACGGGTTGTGGGTCGGGCCGTAGGCCGAGTGCTCGGTCGAGGAGCCCATCGCGAACTCGTCCATGTTGGTCTTGCCGAGCGGGACGAGCCCCGCCTCGCGGACCTTCGTGACCGGGGTCGCGTCGTAGGGCGGGATCCACCCCTCGAGGATGCGCGAGCCCGAGGTCGAGGGCATGCCCTTCGTGACGAGCACGTCCTTGATGGCGATCGGCACGCCCGCGAGCGGGCCGAGCGCCTCGCCCGAGGCGCGGCGACGGTCGATCTCGGCCGCGGTCTCGACGGCGCGCTCGCCCTCGATGTGCAGGAAGGCGTGCACCGCGCCGTCGACGGCGGCGATGCGGTCGAGGTGCGCGCGCGTGGCCTCGACCGAGGAGACATCGCCCGAGGCGAGCTTCTCGCCGAGCTCGGCGGCGGACAGGCGGATCAGTTCGTCGCTCACTGCTCTTCTCCCAGGATCGCGGTGACCACGAAGCGCGAGCCGTCGGACTCGGGGGCGCCCGCGAGCGCCTCCTCCGCGGTCAGCGTGTTGCCGACGACGTCGTCGCGGTACACGTTCTGCATCGGGATCGGGTGGCTCGTCGGCGGCACGTCGGGCGTGGCCACCTCGCTCACCTTCTCGACCGCGTGCATGATCTGGGCGAGTTCGGTCGTCAAGTGCCCGATCTCTTCGTCGGTGAGCGCGATACGTGCGAGGTTCGCGAGATGCGCGACCTGCTCCGCACTGATTTCGGACATGCTGCTCCGTCGTCTCGTGGTGGGAATCCAACGATTCTATCGGGGTGCGCCGAAGAGGCCGTGCCCGTGCCGCTCGAGCGCATCGAGCGCGTCGGCGTAGGTCTCGGGCACCGGTTCGTCGGGGGCGAACTTCGCCAGCAGCAGGCCCAGGAGTCCACGGGCCGGTGGACTGAGCGGGCGGTCGGGATGCCGCGTTCCGGGGTGGTCGGTCGCCTCGGGATTCGGCGGCACGTACTGCGGGGTCGGCGACGGCCAGGTCGAGGGATGCCGTGGGGCGTCGAGGTTCAGCGCCGCGTCGAGGCGCCGGGCACCGTGATCGCGATCGGTGAGCTCGCGAAGGCCGTGCGCGTGGGCGAGCGTCGCGATGAGCGCCGCATGGTGGTACTCGTCGTTCACGACCGTTCCGGCCCGGGTGTACGCCGAGACGGCGATCGCCGGTACGCGCACGCCGAGCCGGTCGAAGGCGAACCCCATCTCGCCGGCGCCCTCCCTGTCGGGCGGGGTCGCCTGGGGCGGCGCGACGTGGTCGTAGGTGCCGCCGTGCTCGTCGAAGGTGATGAGGAGCAGGGTGTTGAGCGCGTTGGACCCGGTCGTCGAGGCGGCGTTCTTGACGGCCTCGTAGACGCGGTGCACGAGGGCGTCGCCCGCGCGCACGTCGGACACCGCGCTGTCGACGATGAGCTCGCCGTCGGCCTCGCCCTCGCGCAGGCGCCCGACGGGCGGGTGGAAGTCGTTGTGGTCGTAGACCATGCGGGGCTCGATGAACGCGTAGACGGGCAGGGTGCCGTCGGCCGCATCGCGCTCGAAGTCGGCCATCGTCGCGAAGTGCTCGGTGCGCCAGTACTTCTCGAGCGCCGGCGCGTGCAGGAACCCCGTGAAGGAGATCAGCTGCAGCTCGTCGAAGTAGACCCGCCAGGTGAGCCCGGCCTCGTCGAGCCGGTTGAAGATCGTGGGTGCGGCGGGGGCGTCGAGCCACTTGCGGTAGCCGCCGCTCTCGACGTTCGTCACGAAGCCGTGCGAGGTCGACGCGTGGAAGAACGAGCGGTTGCAGAACGTCTGCGACGGCACCGCGCAGTGCCAGTGGTCGAACACCGCGAACTCGCGTGCAAGGGTCGACAGCACGGGCAGCATCTCGGGGGCGAAGCCGCCCATGATCTGCCGCACCTCGTGATCGCTCGGCTCGGCGCCCCGGCGGAGCGCCTGCAGGTGCGAGCGGTAGTCGCGCACGAATCCGCTCATCGTGGGCGACGAGGCGTCGCTCGGGGCGTTGAACGGCGCCGTCATCTCGCCGACCCCGCTGCCCTCGTTCGACGCCGGATCGATCACGTCGAAGAGCTGCGTGTTCACGTGCGGGTACTCTTCGCCCGGATCGGGATCGGGACGCCCCATGATCGCGTCGGTCGGCCCGTCGTAGACGTGGGCGGCGATGCGGGTGCCGTCGTG
Organism: Agromyces sp. NPDC058126; assembly: GCF_042884595.1. Taxonomy (NCBI): domain Bacteria; kingdom Bacillati; phylum Actinomycetota; class Actinomycetes; order Micrococcales; family Microbacteriaceae; genus Agromyces; species Agromyces sp. NPDC058126. The sequence goes on from NZ_JBHVTS010000003.1 coordinate 619,882, forward strand.
GTCGTCGTTGGCGAAGTCGCCCGACGCGAGCCCGTCGAAGCTCGCCCCCTCCGGCCCGGAGTCGGCCGTGTACAGGCGACCGAGCAGGTTGTCGAACGAGCGGTTCTCGCCCATCAGCACGACCCAGTGCGCGATCGGGCCGCCGGATGCCACGGGGCTCGCGCTCGGCGGCGGGCCCGCGGCGCCGGCGACCGCGGCGGTGATCGCGGCACCGGCCGCACCGCCGACCACCGCCCCGGCGGCGGCCGCACCGCCGAGCTTCAGGAAGTCGCGGCGCGTCGCGGCGGCTTCGGTGCCCGCCCCCGCATGATCGCGTGCGTCGGGCTCGCCCGGTTCCGTCGTCATCTCCCCCGCTCTCCGGCGCCGCCCCCGGCCGCCTGCGTTCAGTCGAGTGCTGCGGGCCCCTCGCTCACCAGCACGGCGAACTGCGCCGCGTCGAGCACCCGGATGCCGAGCTCTTCGGCCTTCGCGAGCTTCGAACCGGCCCCCGGGCCCGCCGCCACGAAGTCGGTCTTCTTCGAGACGCTCGAGGCGGCCTTGCCGCCGGCGGCGATGATCGCCTCCTGCGCGCCGTCGCGGGTGAAGCCGTCGAGGCTGCCCGTCGCGACCACGGTGAGGCCCGCGAGCACTCCGCCGGCGGCGGCCGCGGCACCCGGCCCGGGATGCCCCGGGGTCTCCCAGGTCACGCCAGCGTCTGCCCAACGTTGCACGATCTCTTGGTGCCAGCCTTCGTCGAACCAGTCGATGAGCGAATCGGCAATCGTGCCGCCGACGCCGTCGACTTCAGCGAGTTGCTCGCGCGTTGCCTTGCGAATCTCCTTCAGCGAGCCGAACCAGTCGGCGAGCGCGCGCGCCGCGACCGGCCCGACATGGCGGATGTTCAACGACACGAGGAATCGCCAGAGCGGCTGCGTCTTCTTCGCCTTCTCGAGTTCGGCGAGCAGCTTCGTCGCCGCCTCGGACGGCCCCACCTCGCGGAAGTCCTTCTTGACCCCGGCCGCACGGCGTTCTGCCGGGGTGAGCGTCTCTGTGCCCGGCGGGTAGGTGATTCGCACCTTCTGGAACGGCGCCCGCTTGACCGGCTCGCCGCTCACCTCGTCGAACTTGGGCTCGCCCGTCTCGGCGTCGCGCACGACGACCTCGATCGGCACGAGTTCGTCGAGCGTGAGTTCGAAGAGTCGCGCCTCGGTGGCGAGCGGCGGGACGGCGGGGAACGACGGCTGGGTCAGCGCCGCGGCGGTGACCTCGCCGAGCGCCTCGATGTCGAGCCCGCCGCGCGAGCCGATGTGCTCGACGCGGCCGCGCACCTGCGCCGGACACGACTTCGCGTTCGGGCAGCGCAGGTCGATGTCGCCCTCTTTCATCGCCCGCAGGGGCGTACCGCACTCGGGGCAGCGCTCGGGCATGTGCCACTCGACCTCGCTGCCGTCGCGCAGCTGCTCGACCGCGCCGAGGATCTCGGGGATCACGTCGCCCGCCTTGCGGAGCACGACCGTGTCGCCGATGAGCACCCCCTTGGCGCGCACGACCTGCTGGTTGTGCAGGGTCGCCTGGCGGACCGTCGAGCCGGCGACCTTCACCGGCTCCATCACCGCGTAGGGCGTGGCACGACCCGTGCGTCCGACGCCGACGACGATGTCGAGGAGCTTCGTGTGCACCTCTTCGGGCGGGTACTTGTAGGCGATCGCCCATCGCGGCGCCCGGCTGGTCGCGCCGAGCTCGGCGTGGAGTTCGAGCTCGTCGATCTTCACGACGATGCCGTCGATCTCGTGCTCGACGTCGTGGCGGTGCTCGCCGCGATCGACGATGTAGTCGGCGACCTCGTCGACCGAGGAGAACACCCGCGAGTGCGGCGACACGGGGAGCCCCCACGAGGCGAGCAGCCCGTAGATCTCGGACTGCGCCCGCACCGACGGGTCGGCCCAGGCCCCGATGCCGTGCAGGTAGAGCGAGAGCCGGCCGAGCCGTTCGCGCATGAGCGAGAGCTCGAACTCGCTCTTCTTCTCGCGTCGCTGGCGAATGCTGCCCGCCGCGGTGTTGCGGGCGTTCGCGAACTCGGGATACCGCGTCGGCACGGCGTCGGCCGGCCGGCCCTTCGCGAGCCAGTCGGCCTCGAACGCGGCCTGCAGCGCGTGCTGGCGCTCGTTCAGCGCCTCGAAGTCGACGGTGCGCAGGAACACCTCGCCGCGCACCTCGAAGAACGCGGGGTAGCCCGAGCCCTCGAGCCGGCGCGGGATCACGGGGATGAGGTCGATGTTCTCGGTGATGTCTTCGCCGACCCGGCCGTCGCCCCGGGTCGTCGCGGTCTCGAGCACGCCGTCGCGGTAGGCGAGGCTGATCGCGAGGCCGTCGATCTTCAACTCGGAGAGCCAGTGCACCGGTCGCCCGGCCGAGGACTGCGCCTTCGCCGCCCACTCGCGGAACTCGTCGATGGAGAAGACGTTGTCGAGGCTCAGCATGCGCTCGGCGTGCTCGTGCTCGGGGAACCCGGCCGAAGCCACCGCCGCGCCCACCTGCTGGGTGGGGCTGTCTTGGCCCGCGAGCTCGGGGAACGCCCGTTCGAGCGCCTCGAGCCGGTGGAACGCGAGGTCGTACTCGGCGTCGGAGAGGGGCGAGTCGCCGTCGCCGTAGTAGGCGAGGCGGGCGCCCTCGATGCGCGCCGTGAGCGCGTCGGCTTCGGCGCGGGCCGCGGCGAAATCGGTCGGAAGGTCGTTCTCGGCGGGGGTCTCGCTCACCCCGCCATCATATGAGGCGCCCCCGACAGCGGTTCGAGCGACGGGCGACGGGCGCTACGCCTCGACCGGCACCGCGCTGACCGTGCGGTCGATCGTGAACTGGCCCAGCACGCGCGTGCCGACGTAGATCACGGCGGTCTGGCCCGGCGCGACGCCGTCGAGCGGCTGCACCGGGGTGACGACGAGCTCGCCGCCCTCGAGCACGGCCAACGCCGGCACCGGATCGGCGTGCGCCCTGATCTGCACCTCGCAGTCGAACGCGTCGCCGTCGGCGGCCACGAGACCGGAGGCCACAGGGCCGAGGCCCGCCCAGGAGTACCGCGACCCGGCGATGAGCCCGATCGCGAGCGCCTCCTTCGGGCCGACGACGACCGTGTTCTCCTTCGGGCGCACCTCGAGCACGAATCGGGGCTTGCCGTCAGCCGCGGGCGTGCCGAGGCGCATGCCGCGGCGCTGGCCGACGGTGAACGCGTGGGCGCCCTCGTGCGAGCCGACGACCGCGCCCGAGCGGTCGACGATGTCGCCCGTCTCGGTGCCGACGCGCTCGGCGAGCCAGCCCTTCGTGTCGCCGTCGGGGATGAAGCAGATGTCGTAGGAGTCGGGCTTCTGCGCGACGCTGAGCCCGCGCTCGGCCGCCTCGGCGCGAACGAGCTGCTTCGAGGCGGTGTCGCCGAGCGGGAAGTAGGCGTGGGCGAGCTGCTCGGCGGTGAGCACGCCGAGCACGTACGACTGGTCCTTCGACTCCGCGTTCGCGCGGTGCAGCTCGAGCGCGCCCGAGGCGCCCGTTACGACCTTGGCGTAGTGGCCGGTGGCGACGGCGTCGAAGCCGAGCGCGAGCGCCTTCTCGAGGAGGGCGGCGAACTTGATGCGCTCGTTGCAGCGCATGCAGGGGTTCGGGGTGCGCCCCGCCGAGTACTCGGCGATGAAGTCGTCGACGACGTCGGCCTTGAACCGCTCGGAGAAGTCCCACACGTAGTACGGGATGCCGAGGACGTTCGCGGCACGCTGCGCGTCCATCGAGTCCTCGATGGTGCAGCAGCCGCGGCTGCCGGTGCGGAGCGTGCCCGGCATGCGGCTGAGCGCGAGATGCACCCCGACGACCTCGTGGCCCGCCTCGACGGCGCGCGCAGCGGCCACGGCGCTGTCGACGCCGCCGCTCATCGCTGCGAGAACCTTCACCCGACCAGTGTAGGCAGCCCGGCTGAGCGAATGCCCCGCGAGGGGCTCACTCGTAGGCTTCGTCGACCTCGTCGTCGAGCTCGTCGCGGTCGACGGCGAGGTCCTTCGTCGTCACCCTCGCCGCCTTCGACAGCAGCGCCGCGACCTCGTCGGCATCGGCGGGATCGACGACCACCACGATTCCGGCGCTGCCGGCGTCGAGGGTCTCGCTGATCGCCTCGAGGTCCTTCGACGGCGACTTACGGGCGAGGTGCCCGGCGATCGCGCCGATGCCGGCTCCGGAGCCGCCGGCGACCACGAGCGCACCGCCGAGCGCGACGGCGGGGAAGAGCGCCACGGCGAGTCCCGTCGCGAGCCCGACCCCGAGGCCCGTCCGGGCGCTGTGGTGGCCGCTGAGCTCGCGTTCGACCACGGTGAGCTCGCCGCCCAGCCCACGTCGGATGAGCGCCGCATCGAACGACTCGTGCTTGTGGTCGGAGTCCTTGAAGTGCGCCGCGACCTCGGCGAAGTCGGTCTTCGCCGTGGCCTCGTCGTCGTACTGCGCTGCGATCGCCGCAACCTGCTGATCAGCCATTTCACGACCCCCGTTCTCGCCAGCGGCCTCGATGCCGACTGGACTGCGTGCGACTGTTGGCCGCAGCCTATGGCGGGCACCACGGCGTGTCCATCACGCGATCAGTGTGATTCGATGCGGGCCGACGCGGCGGCGAGACGGTTCAGACGGGCACGAGGGCGATTCAGCGGTCGAACGAGGTGGCCCGGGCCGCGAGCCCGGCCCTCGCGGCCTGCGCGTGCGCCGCCGGCAGCGCCGCGAGGAACGCGTCGACGTCGGCGTCGGTCGAGGTGTGCCCGATGGTGATGCGGAGCGCTCCGCGGGCGTCGGCCTCGCTGCGCCCCATCGCGATGAGCACGTGCGAGGGTTCGGGCACGCCCGCCTGGCAGGCCGAGCCGGTCGAGACGGCGACGCCGGCGGCATCGAGGAGGAAGAGCAGCGAGTCGCCCTCGCAGCCGGGGAAGGAGAAGTGCGCGTTGCCCGGCAGCCGGACGGATGCCCCGGGGCCGACGTCGCCCGACAGGCGCGCCGCCGGCACGGCCGCCGCGACGCCCGCGACGAGTCGGTCGCGGAGCGCGGACATCCTCGCCGTATCGTCGCCGAGTCGCGAGGCGGCCACCCTGGCCGCCGCCGCGAACGAGGCCGCGGCCGCGACGTCCTGCGTGCCCGAGCGCACCTTGCGCTGTTGACCGCCCCCGTGGATGAGCGGCTCGACCGCCGCGGTGCGGTCGAGGACGAGGGCGCCGATGCCGGCGGGCCCGCCGATCTTGTGCGCCGAGACGCTGAGGGCCACGAGCCCCGCGCCGCGCGGCGCGTCGGTCGCCCGGCGGACGGCATGGAAAGCGATGGGCACCTGCCCGTAGGCGGCGATCGCGTCGATGTGCAGCGGCACCCCGGCCCGCGCGGTCAGGCGTGCGACCTCCTCGACGGGCTGGATCGTGCCGACCTCGTTGTTCGCCCAGAGCATCGTGACGAGGGCGACGGATGCCGCGTCGCGCGCCAGCTCGTCGGCGAGCACGTCGAGCCGGAGACGGCCCACCTCGTCGATCGGAAGCTCGACGATCTCGGCCCCCTCGTGCACGGCGAGCCACTCGACCGCGTCGATCGTGGCGTGGTGCTCGCCGGCGGGCACGAGGATGCGGGGGCGCGCGGCACCTGTGACGGAATCAGTGCGACGCTGCCACCAGAGGCCCTTGATCGCGAGGTTCACGGCCTCGGTGCCGTTGCCCGTGAAGACGATCTCGATGCCGTCGGCGCCGAGCGTCGCGGCGATCTGCTCGCGCGACTCCTCGAGCAGCCGCTTCGCCTGCTGGCCCGCGCTGTGGATCGACGCCGGGTTGCCGACCACGGCGAGCGCGGACGTCAACGCCTCGATCGCCTCGGGCAGCATCGGCGTGGTCGCCGCGTGGTCGAGGTAGACCATGCACCCTCCCGAGAGCTTCGACGATCAGGCGGGGATGCTCCGGCGCGCCGCCTGCACGCGCTTGCAGGCCGATCGCCCGCAAGAACTACTGTAGAACGCATGCCAGCGCCCGATGCCCTCGACGCCCTGGGCGTCCGCGCCGACGGCGACGGCGGGCGGATCCGCGTGTGGTCCGAGCACGCGAGCGCGATCGACCTCGTCGTGTTCGACCCCGACGACCTCGACTGGGCGGTCGAGCGCACGCCGCTCGAGCGCGACGGGCACGGCGTCTGGTCGGGCGCGTCCGTGCGGCTCGTCCCGGGCGCGCACTACGGCCTGCGGGTCGACGGGCCGGCCGACTTCGACCACGCCTTCAACCCCGTGCACACGCTGCTCGACCCGTACGCGCGCGGGCTCGCCCGCGCCGACGACGGGTCGTGGCGCGGCGTCGTGGTCGCCGGCCTCGAGGAGTCGGGCTTCGAGTGGGGCGGGGTGTCGAAGCCGCGCGTGCCCCTCGACCGGACGGTGATCTACGAGGCCCACGTGCGCGGCTTCTCGAAGCTCAACGAGGCTGTGCCCGAGCCGCTGCGCGGCACGTACGCGGGCCTCGCGCACGACGCCTCGCTCGAGTACCTGACCGGGCTCGGGGTGACGACGGTCGAGCTGCTGCCGGTGCACGCCTTCGTCTCCGAGCAGCGCCTCGTGCGCCAGGGGCGGGTGAACTCCTGGGGCTACAACACGCTCGCGTTCTTCGCCGCCCACGCCCCCTATGCGAGCGCCGCGGCGCAGGCGGAGGGCGCGCACGCGGTGCGACGCGAGTTCGCGGGCATGGTGCGGCGTCTGCACGAGGCGGGACTCGAGGTCGTGCTTGACGTGGTGTACAACCACACCGCGGAGGAGGGACGGCAAGGGCCGACGTACAGCTTCCGCGGCATCGACAACGCGAGCTACTACCGGCACGACGCGCACGGCCGCTACGTCGACACGACCGGCTGCGGCAACACCCTGGACTTCGGGCGCGAGGCGCCCGTTCGGCTCGCTCTCGACTCGATGCGCTACTTCGCCGAGGAACTGCAGGTCGACGGGTTCCGCCTCGACCTCGCCGTGACCCTGGGCCGCGACGACCACGGCGGCTACTCCCCCGAGCACCCGCTGCTGCAACGCATGCTCGCCGACCCCGTGCTGGGCTCGGCGAAGCTCATCGCCGAACCGTGGGACGTCGGCCCCGGCGGCTGGCAGACCGGCAACTTCCCGGCGGGGTTCAGCGAGTGGAACGACCGCTACCGCGACCGCATGCGCGACTTCTGGCTCGGCGACCTGCGTCGCGAACGCGAGACGGGCTCGGCCGGCAGCGGCATCGGCCGGTTCGCGACCCGCCTCGCCGGTTCGTCGAACACGTTCTCACCCGAGCGGGGGCCTCTCGCGAGCCTCAACTTCGTGACCGCCCACGACGGGTTCACCCTCGCCGACCTGACGGCCTTCGACGTCAAGCACAACCTCGGCAACGGTGAGCAGAACCGCGACGGCACCGACAACAACAACTCCTACAACCACGGCGTCGAGGGCGAGGCGCAGGACCCGGCGATCCGTGCGGCGCGGCGGCGCAGCATCCGGAACCTCCTGGGCACCCTGCTGCTCTCGGCCGGCGTGCCGATGCTCACCGCAGGTGACGAATTCGGCCGCACGCAGCGGGGCAACAACAACGCGTACTGCCACGACTCGCCGCTCAGCTGGCTCGCGTGGGCCGCCGACGAGCGTCCCCGCTACGGAGACGAGCTGATCGCGACGACGAGGCACCTGCTGCGCCTGCGCGCCGAGAACCCGGCGCTCCGCCCGATCCGGTTCGGCCGCATCGGCGAGCGCATCCCGAGCGCGTCGCAGATGGACTGGTTCAACGCTGACGGCGACACCATGGACGCCGACGACTGGAACTCGCCCGCAGAGCGGACGCTCCAGTACCTCGCCGCGTCGACCCCCGAGACCGAGGCGGTCAACCGAATCCTCCTCGTCGTGCACGCGCGCGAGACCGAGACCGAGGTGGTGCTGCCTGCGGCGGCGGGCGTCACCGGCTACGCGCTGCTCTGGGACTCGGCCGAGGAATCGCCGTCGGCCCTCCCGGGCGCCGACGAGCGAGCGTCCCTCTCCCCCGGCGAGCGCATGACGATCGCCGGTCCCTCGATGCGGCTGTTCCGCGCCGAGGGCGACGGCTGATGGCCAGACGCACGGATGCCTCGGCGGCCGGCACGCCCGCCACGCTGGCCCTCGCACGAGCCGGCATCCCATTCACCGCCCTCGCCTACGAGCACGACCCCCGGGCCCAGGCGTACGGCCTCGAAGCCGCCGAGAAACTCGGGCTCGACCCCGCGCGGGTCTTCAAGACGCTGCTCGCCCAGCTCGACCGCGAGCTCGCCGTCGGCATCGTGCCGGTCGACTGCCAGCTCGACTTCAAGGCGCTCGCGGCCTCGCTCGGCGGCAAGCGCGCCGAGATGGCCGACCCGCGCCTCGCCGAGCGCAAGACCGGCTACGTCGTCGGCGGCATCAGCCCCATCGGCCAGAAGACGGCGCTGCCGACCGTGCTCGACGAGTCGGCGATCCTCTGCGAGACGATCTACGTCTCGGGCGGCCGGCGCGGCCTCGACCTCGAACTCGCGCCCGACGACCTCCTCGCGGTCACCGCCGGCCGCTACGCCGCGATCGCCCGCGACCGCTGAGGCCGCGTCTCCCCGCGCTGCGTCGCCCGCCGGCGCGGCTCACCCCGCGACCGCGATGAGTCCGAGCTCCGCCGGGTTCGCGAGCAGCGGATGCGCGGGCACCACGCGCACCGTGTAGCCGAACGAGCCGGCCCGGTCGAGGGTCACGGTCCCCTCCCAGCTGCCTCCGCCGGCGGCGGCGAGCGGCGTGCGCTCGGCGTCCGTGAGGTCGTCGGCGGCCGTGCTGCGGCCCGAGACGAGTTCGACGGCGACATCGGCGGCGTCGAGCCCGCCGAGCGAGACCTCCGCGCGCACGTGCAGCTCGTCGCCGACCGCGGGTTGGTCGAGGCCGCCCGACTCCACGTGCAGCACCGCCACCTGCGGCCACGCCGCCCGCACCTTCGCCGCCCACGCCGCGAAGCCGCGCGCCGCCCGGGCGTCGTCGGCGCGCATGCCGCCGAACCGCGACGCCGCCGGCCGGTACAGGCGCTCGACGTACTCGCGCACCATGCGATCGGCCCCGAGCTCGGGGGCCAGGCGGGTCAGGGTGGTGCGCAGCATCCGCACCCACTCGGCCGGAACCCGGTCGGCGTCGCGCTCGAAGTAGCCGGTCTGCGCCGGGTCGGCGGCCGCCGGCCGGTCGTAGAAGGCGGGCACGATGCGATGCTCGAGGAGGTCGTAGAGCGCCGCCGCCTCGCGTGCGTCGCGTTCGGCGGCGTCGCCGGCGGAATCGGCCGAAGGGATCACCCAGCCGTAGTCGTCGCCCGCGTACTCGGCCCACCACCCGTCGAGGATCGACAGGTTGAGCGCCGCGTTCATCGCCGCCTTCATGCCCGAGGTGCCGCACGCCTCGAGCGGGCGCAGCGGGTTGTTGAGCCAGACGTCGCAGCCGGGGTAGAGGGTCTCGGCCATCGCCATGTCGTAGTCGGGCAGGAACACGATGCGCTCGCGCATCTCGGGCTGCGCCGCGAACTGCACGAGCCGCTGGATGAGCCGCTTGCCCTCGTCGTCGGCGGGATGCGACTTGCCCGCGATCACGAACTGCACCGGGCGCTCGGGGTCGGTGAGGATCGCCGTCAGGCGTTCGGGGTCCTGCAGCATGAGCGTCAGCCGCTTGTAGGTCGGCACGCGCCGGGCGAAGCCCACCGTGAGCACGTCGGGGTCGAGGGCGCGGGCGATCCAATCGGGCGCGGATGCCCCGGGGTGCTGCTCGACGAAGGCCGCCGAGAGCCGTCGACGGGCGTCGTCGACGAGTCGTGCGCGCATCCGGTGCTTGACCGCCCACAGCTCGGCGTCGCCGACCGCGGGGCTCAGCCAGTCCGCGTGCTCGCTGTCGTCGGTGCCGAGCGCGCGCTCGGCGAGCGCGGTGAGCGCCGGGTCGATCCAGGTCGGCGCGTGCACGCCGTTCGTGATGGACGTGATCGGCACGTCCTCGGGATCGAAGCCCGGCCACAGGGCACCGAACATGCGCCGGCTCACGCGGCCGTGCAGCTCGGAGACGCCGTTCGCGTGCCCGGCGAGACGAAGCCCCATCATGGCCATGTTGAAGGCGCTCGTCGCCGGGTCGGCGCCGGGCTCGACGCCGAGCGCGAGCGCGTCGGCGGGCTCGACGCCCGGCAGCAGTTCCGCCGTCACGTAGCGCTCGACGAGCGCGCGGTCGAACCGGTCGATGCCTGCGGGCACCGGGGTGTGCGTCGTGAACACCGTGCCCGAGCGCACGAGCTGGAGCGCCTCGGCGAATCCGAGCCCCTCGCCGATGTAGCTCGAGATGCGCTCCAGGCCGAGGAACCCGGCGTGCCCCTCGTTCATGTGGAACACCTCGGGCGCCGGCGCACCGGTGAGCTCCGACCACGCGCGGATCGCCCGCACGCCGCCGATGCCGAGCAGCAGCTCCTGGAGCAGCCGGTGCTCGCTGCCGCCGCCGTAGAGCCGGTCGGTGACGCCACGCAGCTCATCGGCGTTCGCGGGCACGTCGGTGTCGAGGAGGAGCAGCGTCACCCGGCCGACCGCGGCCTTCCAGACCCGCGCGGCGAGCGTCGCTCCGCCGGGCAGTGCGATCGAGATCTGCACCGCGCTGCCGTCGGGGCGCCGGAGCACGCTGAGCGGCAGGCCGTCGGGATCCTGCACGGGGTACCGCTCCTGCTGCCACCCGTCGGACGAGATCGACTGGGAGAAGTAGCCGGCCTTGTAGAAGAGCCCGACCGCCACGATCGGCACGCCGAGGTCGGAGGCCGCCTTCAGGTGGTCGCCGGCGAGGATGCCGAGTCCGCCCGAGTACTGCGGCAGTGCGGCGGCGATGCCGTACTCGGGCGAGAAGTAGGCCACGAGGCCCGGCGTCTCGCCGTCGAGCTCCTGGTACCAGCGCGGCTCGGCGAGGTAGGCGCGCAGACCGTCGCGTTCGCGATCCGCCCACGCGACGTACTCGTCGTCGCCCGCGAGGGCGGCGAGCCGGGCGGGATCGACCTCGCCGAGGAAGGTCACGGGGTCGCGCTCGGAGCGCGCCCACGCCTCGGGGTCGATGTGCGCGAAGAGCCGCCTCGTCGGCTCGTGCCAGGCCCAGCGGAGATTCGCCGCGAGCTCCTCGAGGGCGCCGAGGCGGGCGGGGACGACGGCACGGACGGTGAACTTCCGGATCGACTTCACTCCCTCAGGGTACGAGGCGAGCGTGTCGAACATGTGAACAGCGCGCTGCGCGGTTCAATCGGCGGGCGAGGCGCTACGGTCGGAACGTGAGCATCGCTTCTCCCCTGGCCGGCCGCATCCCCGTGACGCGGATCACGCCGGCCGTGCCCGACCCCCGCTGGCACCCCAAGGCGTTCGAGGGCGAGGTGGTGCCGTTCCGGGCGACGGTGTTCCGCGAGGGCCACGACCGGGTCGGCGCGATGCTCGTCATCACCGCGCCGTCGGGCGACGTCCGCCGCGAGCGCATGGCGCCCATGGCGCCCGGCACCGACCGCTGGGAGGCGCTCGTGCGGCTCGACGAGCTCGGCGACTGGCACTGGCACGTCATCGGCTTCGACGACGAGATCGCGACCTGGCGCCACGACGCGGCCGTGAAGGTCGACGCGGGCGTCGACGCGCTCCTCATGTTCGAGATCGGGGCGCGCCTCCTCGATCGCGCCGCCGCCGAACCCGCCCGGCCGAAGGCCGTGCGCACCCGGCTCGCGGGACTCGCCGCCCGGCTGCGCGACCCCGGGGCATCCATCGCCGACCGCCGGCCCCTCGTCGACGACCCGCTCTTCGACGAGTTCGACGCCCGCCCGCTCGCGCGGCTCACGAGCGACTCGCCCGAGCACACGATCCTGGTCGAGCGTCGACGCGCCGGCGTCGGCGCCTGGTACGAGTTCTTCCCCCGCTCGGAGGGCGCGAGGAAGCTGAAGGACGGCTCCTGGAAGTCGGGGACGTTCCGCTCTGCGCAGAAGCGCCTGGACGCGGTCGCCGCGATGGGCTTCGACGTCGTCTACCTGCCGCCGATCCACCCCATCGGCGTGACGAACCGCAAGGGCCCGAACAACACGCTGACGCCCGGGCCCCACGACCCCGGCTCGCCGTGGGCGATCGGCGGCCCCATGAAGGACGGCAGCGCGGGCGGGCACGACGCCGTGCACCCCGACCTCGGCACGCTCGCCGACTTCCGGGCCTTCGTGCGCCGGGCGAACGCGCTGGGGCTCGAGATCGCGCTCGACCTCGCCCTCCAGGCCTCGCCCGACCATCCGTGGGTCGCCGAGCACCCCGACTGGTTCACGCAGCTGCCCGACGGCACGATCCGCTACGCGGAGAACCCGCCGAAGAAGTACCAGGACATCTACCCGGTGAACTTCGACGACGACCCCGAGGGCATCTTCGACGAGGTCCTGCGCATCCTGCGGCACTGGATGAAGCAGGGCGTGCGCATCTTCCGCGTCGACAACCCCCACACGAAGCCGCTCGTGTTCTGGGAACGGCTGATCGCCACGGTGAACGCGGAGGATCCTCGCGTCGTGTTCCTCGCCGAGGCGTTCACCCGTCCGGCGATGATGCAGGCGCTCGCCATGGCCGGCTTCCAGCAGTCGTACTCGTACTTCACGTGGCGCAACACGAAGGAGGAGCTCGAGGAGTTCCTCACCTCCGTCTCGCAGGAGACGGCCGACTTCATGCGCCCGAACCTCTTCGTGAACACCCCCGACATCCTCACCGAGTACCTGCAGTTCGGCGGGCCGGCCGCGTTCACCGTGCGCGCCACGATCGCCGCGACCGCGGCACCGCTCTGGGGTGTCTACTCGGGCTTCGAGCTGTTCGAGTCCGTCGCCCGCCCCGGCGCCGAGGAGGCGATCGACAACGAGAAGTACGAGTACAAGCCCCGCGACTTCGCCGCGGCCGAGGCCGCCGGCCGCTCGCTCGCGCTCTACCTCGGCATCCTCAACCGGGTGCGCGCCGAGCATCCCGCGCTCGCACAGCTCCGGAACCTCCGCTTCCACGCGAGCGACGACGACTCGGTGCTCGTGTACTCGAAGCACCTCGAGGGCCGGTTCACGCCCGACGGCGTCGACGACACGATCATCGTCGTCGCGAACGTCGATCCGCACTCGGTCCGCGAGACGACGGTGCACCTCGAGCTCGCGACCATCGGGCTCGACGACGACGCGCGCTTCGAGGTCGAGGACCTCGTCACCGGCACGAGGTGGGAGTGGGGGGCCTCGAACTACGTGCGGCTCGACGCGTTCACCCGGCCCGCGCACATCCTCCACGTGAGAAGGGCCCAGGATGCCTGAACCGATCGCCGCACCCGCCGTCGCCGACGAAGTGCTCGCCGCCGTCGCCGAGGGGCGCCACGCCGACCCGCACTCCGTCCTCGGGCAGCACGGCTTCGCGCGCGGGGGCGAGCCCGGCCCGTTCACCGCGATCCGAACCCGCCGACCGCTCGCCGACTCGGTCGATGCGATCCTCGCCGACGGCACGACGCTGACGCTCGAGCACGTCGGCCACGGCGTCTGGGCGGGCGCGGGCGCGTTCGGCCCGAGCGACTACCTGGTGCGTGCGCGCTACGCCGACGGCGGGGAATGGCTCGCCGACGACCCCTACCGCTTCGCCCCGACGATCGGGGAGCTCGACCTCCACCTCATCCGGGAGGGACGTCACGAGGAGCTGTGGCGGGCGCTCGGCGCAAGGCACCAGGAGCACTGGGGCGTCTCGGGCGCGATCGCGGGCACGGCGTTCACGGTCTGGGCGCCGCGTGCACGAGCGGTGCGCGTCGTGGGCGACTTCAACCGCTGGGACGGCGCCGGGCACGCGATGCGCAGCATGGGGGCGAGCGGCGTCTGGGAGCTCTTCGTGCCCGAACTCGAGCCCGGAGCGCGCTACAAGTTCGAGATCCTCACCGGCAGCGGCGAGTGGATCATGAAGGCCGACCCGATGGCCCGGCGCGCCGAGCAGGCGCCAGCGACCGCCTCGATCGTCGACGTGAGCACGCACGAGTGGCACGACGGCGACTGGATGTCGGCCCGCGCCGCGACGAACGCCCACGAGCGCCCCATGTCGGTCTACGAACTGCACCTCGGCTCGTGGCGGCCCGGCAAGGGGTACCGCGAGATCGCCGACGAGCTCATCGAGTACCTCGACTGGCTGGGCTACACGCACGTCGAGTTCATGCCGCTGGCGGAGCATCCGTTCGGCGGGTCGTGGGGCTACCAGGTGACGGGCTACTACGCCGTGACCAGCAGGTTCGGCTCCCCCGACGACCTCAAGCACCTCGTCGACCGCCTGCACCAGGCCGGCATCGGCGTCATCATGGACTGGGTGCCCGGGCACTTCCCGAAGGACGAGTGGGCGCTCGCGCGCTTCGACGGCGAACCGCTCTACGAGCACGCCGACCCCCGGCGCGGCGAGCAGAAGGACTGGGGCACCCTCGTCTTCGACTACGGCAACCCCCGGGTGCGCAACTTCCTCGTCGCGAACGCCCTGTTCTGGCTGGAGGAGATGCACGTCGACGGGCTCCGGGTCGATGCCGTGGCATCCATGCTCTACCTCGACTACTCGCGCGAGGACGGGGAATGGCTGCCGAACGTGCACGGCGGGCGCGAGCACCTCGAGGCCATCGGGTTCCTGCAGGAGGCGACCGCGACCGCCTACAAGCGCAACCCCGGCATCGTCATGATCGCCGAGGAGTCGACGTCGTGGCCCGGGGTCACCTCGCCGACGAGTTCGGGCGGGCTCGGCTTCGGGTACAAGTGGAACATGGGCTGGATGCACGACTCGCTCGAGTACATCCGGCGCGACCCGATGCACCGTTCGCACCACCACCACGAGGTCACCTTCTCGTTCCTCTACGCGTTCAGCGAGCACTTCATCCTGCCGATCTCGCACGACGAGGTCGTGCACGGCAAGGGCTCGCTCGTTCGCAAGATGCCCGGCGACCACTGGCAGCAGCTGGCCAACGTGCGGGCCTACCTCGCGTTCATGTGGGCCCACCCCGGCAAGCAGCTGCTGTTCATGGGGCAGGAGTTCGGCCAGCTCAGCGAGTGGAGCGAGGAGCGCGGGCTCGACTGGTGGATCCTCGACCAGCCGAGCCACCGGCAGCTCGCCGAGTTCGTCGGCGCCCTGAACCGGCGCTATCGCGACACGGCCGCCCTGTGGCAGCTCGACGACGACGCCGCGGGCTTCGAATGGGTCGAGGGTGGCGCCGCGGCCGAGAACGTGCTCGCCTTCCTCCGCTTCGATCGCGATCGGCGGCCGCTGCTCTGCATCGTGAACTTCGCCGGGCGCCCGCACGAGGGCTTCCGGCTCGGCCTGCCGTTCGCAGGCCGGTGGCGCGAGGTGCTGAACTCGGATGCCGCGGAGTTCGGCGGTTCGGGCGTCGGCAACCTCGGCGGCGTGGAGACCCAACCGGTGCCCTGGGCCGGCCGGGCCGACTCGGCGAGCTTCGTGCTGCCGCCGCTCGGCGCGGTCTGGTTCGAGCTCGAGGGGTGACGCGAGAAGGCGGTGCCGTGCGGCACCGCCTTCATGACGTCGTGGAGCGACGGCTCAGTAGAGCAGGCTCGCGAGACGGCGACGGGCCGTCGCGACCCGGGGATCCTCCGTGCCGACGACCTCGAACAGCTCGACGAGTCGTTCGCGCACGAGCTTCTGCCCGTCGGCCTCGAGCGAGGGGAACATCGTGAGGAGCCGGTCGAACCCGTCGTCGACGTGGCCGCCCGAGATGTCGAGGTCGACGACGTCGAGCTGCGCGGCGAGCTCGTCGGGTGCCGCGGCGGCGGCCTGGCGGATCTCGTCGAGCGTCTTGCCCGCCAGCCGGCCGAGGAGATTCACCTGGGCGAGCCCGGCGACCGCGAGGGCGTCGCGGGGGTCCTGGGCGATGGCCGTTCGGTACGCCGTCGCGGCGGCGTCGTAGTCGCGCCGCTCGATCGCGTCGTAGGCCTCCTGGTGGAGCGGCGGCAGCGGCGCCTCGACCGGTTCGGGCGCGGCGGACCCCGCCTCGCCCTCGCCCGGCTCGACCCGACCCGACGCACCGTGCTGGGCGCCGAGCTCGAGCAGCTGGTCGAAGAGCTGCGAGATCACGTCGTCGGGCTGCTCGCCCGCGAAGAGCGGCACCGGCTGCCCGGCGACGAGCGCCACGACGGTCGGGATCGCCTGGGCCTGGAACGCCTGCACGAGCTGCGGGCTGCGATCGGCGTCGGCCGCGGCGAGGACCAGTCGTCCGTCACGGGCGCGAACCAGGCGCTCGAGCGCGCCGAGGAGCACCTGCGAGGGCTCGCTCCACGATGCCCACAGGGCGACGACCACGGGGACCGTGCGCGAGAGCTCGAGGACGGCGCCGAAGCCGGCGTCGTCGGTCTCGACGACGATCCGGTCGGCCGAGGACGGCGCGTGGGCACCGCCCGGTGCAGCGGCCGCCTGCTGCCGCTGCACCAGCGCCGACAGGTCGACGGCGCCGCGAAGGGCCGCACCTGAGGGAGGAATCGGGTTCGTCACTTGACCTCCGCTGCTCGGATGAGGTTCTCGGACCAGCCGAGGAGCTGGATCTGCGCGTTCTCACCGGCGCTGACGCCGGGCACGTAGAAGAGCAGCTGGATGCCGCTCACCCGCGACACGCCCTTGGCGCTCTGCGCGGTGAAGCCCGACAGCGCCGCGGCGCTGCCGCCCTCCTGGAAGCCGGTGGTGCCGCCGTCGTTGGGCACACTGTTCTCGCCGCGCTGCACCTCGACCGCGACGATCGCGCCGGCGTCGATCGTGCCGAAGGCGATCGGGGGCGTCGGGCCCGCCGTCGTCGACACGGTGAGCGTCGCAGTGGGGTTCTCGGCCTCGGCCGCCTGCTTGCGACTCGCCGCGTTGAGCGCCTCGTCGAGGTCGGAGTCGTCGAGCGCGAACATCGGGGCGAAGGTGCTCTCGGCCCCGTTCTGCAGGATGTCGGCGTAGGCCGCCGCGACCTGGCCCGTGGGCATCACGAGCCCCTTGTACTCGGGTGAGATCGGCGGGGCGCCGATCGAGGCCGGCGCGACCTCCGGCACGTCGGTGTCGGGGACGAGCGCGGTCTGCGAGATCACGTGGTAGTTGTCGCGCGGAGTCTCCTGCACGAGCACGAGCGCCGTCGGCGCGATCGTCTCGTCGTCGGCGTTCTTCGCGATCGTGAGCACCGTGCGCGGCCACCCCGTGGACTGCTGCGGCAGCGTCAACGTCACCGGCGCCGCCGGGATCGCGGGCGGAAGCGGGTGATCAGTGAGCGTGCCGCGGATCGCGTAGTTGGCTGCGCGCGCCTCGAGGGGCGGACCGACGAAGCGTTCCGCCGCAGCCGCGGTCCCGCGGGACTCGTCGACCTCGCTCGTGAAGACCGCGAGGCGCCGCATGATGCGCTCCATCTGGGGCACCGTGACCGCCGGCTCGACGGTCGGAGCCTCGGGGTCGGCCGTCTCTTCAGGCTCGCCCGAGGCGAGCGGGGTCGCCGGCGCCGTCGTCGCGGGCGCCGCCGCACCGTCGAAGCGCGGCCAGTAGTCGGCGGAGCACGCCGAGAGCGCGAGGGCCGGAACGAGCAGCGCCGGCACGATCGCGATGCGCTTGGCCCGTCCGATGGAGCGGCGTCCGCCGCCGGCGCCGACCTGGTTGCGTGTGGGCTTCGGTGCACTCGGGAGGCGGCCGCGCGGGCCCTTCGGCAGGTTGCGGCGCGGACCGCGCGACCGCTTGTGGCGGATGAACCCCGACGCGAGCAGCGCGAGGCCGACGAGGAACACGATCGCCCCGCCGAGGATCAACGGACCGACCCACGGCGTCGCCGTGTCCACCGGCCAGTCGAGCTCGACCTTCGCCGGTGCCGGCGAGAGCCCGTCGGAGGCGACGAGCACGGAGATCCCCTCGGGGACGTCGAGCGTCGTGGTGACGAAACGCTCCCCCGTGAACTCGTCGAGCCAGAGGTCGGAACCGATGGGCGTCGCCGCGGCGAGCGCCTCGGGGTCGGGCGCGGCCTCGGTCGGCGCGGGCGTCGCGGCGGGCGTCGCAGGCGCCGGGGTCTCGGTCGGCGCCGGGGTCTCCGTCGGGGTCTCCACGGCGGGCTCGTCGGTCGGCGAGGCCTCCACGAGCTCGGTCACGAGCGTCTTCTCTTCGGCGTCGTAGTGCACCGACTCGTACGGGATCTCACCGAGCCACGCCTCCATGTCGGTGGTGCGGCCGTAGGAGATGAAGATGGGGCCGTCGCCCGAGACGGAGACCTCCTGCTTGCCGGGATTCGCGGCCAGCGCATCGGGACCGATCACCATGAATGCGGTCTCACCGTCGGACTCCGCCGACATCGAGACCCGATCGGCCTCCATGAACACGGTGCGTTGGGCGATGCCGAGCCCGATCATCACGGCCGCGGCGACGAAGGCCACGATTGCGAGGGCGAAGCGCACGAACAACCTCCAAAGCCGCACGACGCGGCATCCGACAAAGACATTCCACACTACCGGCTGAGTCTGTGAGTCGCCTCACCGAACGCTGGCAACGGCCGCGCCACGCGGCATCCAGAACCCCCGTACAATCGGAACGATTCCCGCATGAGCCCCCACAAACGCGGGACACGACCCGGAGGAAGCATGGCCGTCGAAGAGACCGAGTTCACACAGGTGTTCCGCGGATACGACAAGGACGAGGTCGACAAGGCGATCAACGGCCTTCGTCGTGACATCATCACCGCGAACAACCAGTCGTCCGACTCGGTGAAGGAGAACAAGCGCCTCCTTGCGCGCATCGAAGAGCTCACCGCCGAGCTCGAAGAGGTCGGCAGCCCGACCTTCTCGGGGCTCGGCACCAAGCTCGAGAACACGCTGCGCGTCGCCGAGGAGCAGTCGACCCGCCTCATCGCCCAGGCCGACATCGACGCCGAGAAGCTCCGCCGCGCCGCCGAGGACGAGTCGCACCTCATGCGCTCCGACGCGCACGAACTCGCCGAGCGCACCCTCACCGAGGCGCGCGCGCAGGCGAACCGCGTGCTCGAGAACGCCCGCGTCGAGGCCGACGACATGGTCGCCCGCGCCCACGAGACGAGCGAGCAGCTCCGTCAGGACGCCGCGCGCGACGCCGCCGCCATCCGCGGCGCCGTCGCGACCGAGACCGCAGAGCTGCGCTCCACCGCGAAGCGCGAGTCGGCGGCCCTCGTGTCGGCGGCCGAGCGGAAGTCGTCCGAGATCCTCGTCGCCGCGAACACCGAGGCGAGCGAAGCCCGTGCGACCGCGGCCGGCCTCACGCAGGAGACCGAGCAGACGCGCGCCGAGGTCGCGATCGAGCTCGACCGCGCCCGCGCCGAGCTCGCGAAGGAGACCGAGCAGGCCCGCATCGACCTCGCCCGCGAGTCCGAGCAGTCGAAGCTCGACCTCGCCCGCGAGTCGACCGAGGCCCGCGCCGACATCGACGCCGAGATCACCGAGCGCCGCGCCGCACTCGTCCACGAGCTCGACCAGGCGCGTGCCGACCTCGACCGCGAACTCGAGGGCAGCCGGGCCGAGCTCGTGCAGCAGCGCGAGCAGGCCAAGGTCGACCTCGAGCGCGAAGCCGAGGCCGCTCGCCTGAAGCTCCAGCACGAGCTCGAGCGCATCCGCGCGAAGCACGCCGCCGACCTCGACCAGATGCGCGCCGACCTCGGCCTCGAGCAGGAGCAGGCCCGTGCCGACTTCGACGCCGAGTCCGAGCAGGCGCGGATCGACCTCGACAACCAGCTCACCGCGATGCGCAAGAAGACGACGCACGAGGTCAACCGCATGCGCCGCGAGATCGAGAAGGCGCACCTCGACCTCGAATCCGAGCTCACCGCGAAGCGCGACGAGTCCGAGCAGGAGCGCCTCACCGCGCACCAGGAGGCCGTCGCCCAGACCCAGCAGTTCCTCGACGACGCCAACGCCGAGCTCGCCGAGGCGGTCGCCCGCACGGCGTCGAGCCGCACCGAGGCCGAGCGCCTCGAGACCGAGGTCCGCGCGGAGATCGCCGGAGTCCGCGACAAGGCCGACGAGGAGGCGCGCGAGCGCATCGCCGCAGCGCACGACCAGGCGCGCAAGCTCATCGCCGATGCCGAAGAGCGCACCCGCGCCCTCGTGGCGGACGCGGAGGACCGGCTCTCGCAGATTAGGATCGAGCGCGACGCGGTCGCCGGCTACTTCGAGAGCCTGCGCGGCGTGCTGACGCAGGCAGAACAGGTCGCGGCCGACACGAAGTAGTCCGGCTGGAAGGAGCGCGTATCCCGTGAAGATCCAGAACGCGTTCCGAGTCGGACTCGTCGGCACCCTCGGTGTCGGCGTCGGGCTCTTCATCCTGGCCTCGATCGTCAGCCTCTCGGCGATCATCACCTACATCGGAGCAGCGCTCTTCCTGGCCCTCGGCCTCGACCCGGCGATCAGCTGGCTCGAGCGCCGAGGGCTTCCGCGTTGGTCCGCGATCCTCATCGTCATGAGCGGTGTCGGGCTCATCGCGGCCGCCCTCGTCCTCGCGGTCGTGCCCACGATCGTCGAGCAGGTGAGCGACTTCATCGACGAGATCCCGAGGATCGTCGAGCAGGTGACGGCCCAGGACTGGCTCGAGTTCCTCCAGGAGCAGTTCCCGCTGCTCAAGGTCGAGGAGATCGCCGACCAGGTCACCGTGGCGCTCACCGACTTCTTCACGAACCCCGACAAGCTCTCCGAACTCGCCGGAGGCGTGCTGCAGGTCGCCGTGGCGATCGGCACCGGGGTGTTCGCGGTCATCATCGTCTTCATCCTGATGCTTTACTTCACGGCGTCGCTCAACACGATGAAGCGCGCGACGTACCAGCTGGTGCCCGCCTCGAAGCGAGCCCGCTTCGCCGACCTCACCGAGCAGATCACCCAGTCGGTCGGTCGCTTCGTGCTCGGCCAGGTCTCGCTCGCAGCGGTCAACGGCGTGCTGAGCTTCATCTACCTGTCGATCATCGGCGCCCCGTTCACCGCCGTGCTCGCGTTCGTCGCGTTCCTGTTCTCGCTCATCCCGCTCGTCGGCACCCTCACCGGCTCGATCATCATCGTGCTCGTGTGCCTCATCCCCACGATCGGCTCCCCGCTCACCGCCCTCGCCGCGGCGATCTACTACGTGATCTACATGCAGGTCGAGGCGTACGTGCTGAGCCCGCGCATCATGAACCGTGCGGTCAAGGTCCCGGGCGCCCTCGTCGTCATCGCCGCGCTCGCGGGCGGCGCGCTCGGCGGCATCCTCGGCGCGCTCGTCGCGATCCCGGTCGCCGCCGCGTTCCTGCTGATCATCAAGCAGGTCGTGATCCCCCGGCAGAACGAACGCTAGGCGCTCGCCGCACCGCCGTGCGCGGCCGGCCAGTGGGTCGGCAACGGCGCCGCGGCCGGGTTCACCGCCGACACGATCTCATCGAGCACCCGCCGGGTCTGCGCCTCGCCCACCCAGAGGTGGCGCCCGCCGGCGACGTCGATGCGCCGCAACCTCGGGAGCCCGGCGAATCGTTCGGCGGCCTCGGCGGGCTTCAGGTAGTCGTCGTGCTCGGGAATGAGCGCGACGAGCGCCGGCGTCGCGTCGCGCCAGCGGGCGAGCTCGCCGTCGCTCGTGCGGTGGAGCGGAGGCGAGAGCAGGATCGCGCCGTCGATGCCGTGATCGAGCCCGTACTTCAGCGCGAGCTCGGTGCCGAACGACCAGCCGACGAGCCAGGGATGCGGCAGCCCGCGGTCGGCGACGAACGCCATCGCCGCGGCGACGTCGGCGCGTTCGGCGAGCCCTTCGCCGAAGGCGCCCTCGCTCGTGCCGCGGGGCGATGCGGTGCCGCGCGTGTTGAAGCGCAGCACGGCGAGGTCCGCGAGCGCCGGGAGCCTCGCCGCCGCCTTGCGGAGGATGTGCGAGTCCATGAATCCGCCGGCGGTCGGCAGCGGGTGGAGGGTCACGAGCGTCGCCACCGGTTCGCGTTCGGCCGGCAGGGCCAGCTCGCCGACGAGTCGCAGCCCGTCGCTCGTCCGCAGCTCGATCTCCTCCCGGCGGGCGGGGAGCTCGACGCCGGCCCGGATCTCGATCGATTCGTCTGTTCCGCTCACCGTGCGCCCAACCTCCAACAGTGCGTGTGCCAGTGCCGTCGGCCCGCGAGGTCCGCGGCGTCGCCGAGGACGCCGTCGGCGCGCCAGGCGACGAGGTGCGCGACGCCCGGGGCGACCTCGAGCCCGCAGCCTGGGCAGAGGTAGGCCTTCACGGCCTGCGCCTCGGAGACGGGCTGGACGTTCCACTCGCGGCCGGCATGCACCTCGGTGCGCCGCCAGCCGGCGGTGAGACGGTCGATGTCGAGGTCGGGATGCCCTTCGCGTGCACGCGCAGCGCGACCCCGGGATCGGTTCGAACGCGCCATGTCGTCAAGTCTAGGGTGACGCGGGAGGCAGCTTCGCCCTCGATGCGCTCAGTACCAGCCGACGGACTCCGAGTGGCCCCAGGCGCCGCAGGGGGTGCCGTAGCGGCCCGAGATGTACCCGAGACCCCATTCGATCTGCGTGCCCGCGTTCGTCTCCCAGTCGGCGCCGGCGGAGGACATCTTCGAGCCGGGGAGGGCCTGCGGGATGCCGTAGGCACCGCTGCCGGCGTTGTAGGCGTTCACGTTCCAGCCCGATTCCTTGTTCCAGAGCGCGACGAGGCAGTCGAACTCGCCCGTGCCCCAGCCGCGCGCGGCCACCGCGCCGGCGGCGTACGCCTGTGCGGAACCGGGGTCGGGTGTCACCGCGGGCGGTGCCCAGCCGTCGCCCGACGAGGCCGGGACGACCACGACCTCGGGCTTCTCCTCGACGACGTAGTTCTCGTGGCCGCCGAGCGTGACCTCGTACCCGGTGCCTGCGGCGACCGACTGCGCGGCCTCGCCGTCGAAGCGGTCGCCGTCGAACGCGAACTCTGCGGAGGCGGTCGCGCCAGAGTACGGGTCGACCACGTTGACGAGCACGAGACCAGATGCGGCGAAGAAGGCGAACAACACCGAGGCGGCCTGCTTGACGGGACCCCTGGTGGGTCGACTCCTCGTCACCGGCGCCTGCTGTGCGGCCGCGTCTGCTCCATTGTGTCTACCCACGATTCGTCGAGTGTATCGGAGCACGGCCGAGCACGTCGAACGCGACGCGGCAGGTCATCGGACGGCGAGCATCACGTCGACGACAGCGTCGAGCACGAGGTCGACCTGGGACTCGCGGTAGCCGCCGCGCTGGGTCGCGAAGACCACCGAGCGGACGTCCTCGACGGAGATCGGCCAGCCGTCGCGGAAGTAGCGCGTCAACCGATCGGTGAAGCGGTCGACCTCGCGCACGCTGTACCCGAGCACGAGCGGATTCATCCGCTCGAACCGCTCGCCCTCGGGGCGTGCGAGCCGGTTGGAGACGACCTGCGCCGTCATGCGCGCCTCGCGCAGCCACGCCTCGTCGCCGTGGAGGCGGGCGGCCACCTGGCGCTCCTGCGCGGCGAAGGCGTCCTCGAGGCGGGCGAGCGCGGCATCGACGTGATCGGTCGAATAGCCGCGCTTCTGCATCGCGAACGCCGTGAGGCGGATCTGCTCGCTGGTCAGCGGCTCGTCGTCGGGCAGCGCGGCGCCGTCGTACGCGCGGCGCGCGCGCTGGAGGAACTCCTCGACCTGGGCGGTGTTGTAGCCGAGGCGGGGCTTACGGGCGAGCGGAAAGGTCGGATCCACCGCACCAGTATCGCGCACGCTCACCCGAAGATCCGGAACGCCACGAACGCGACCGCCGCGGACGGGAGGATCGAGTCGAGCCGGTCGAGGAAGCCGCCGTGGCCCGGCAGCCACGAGCTCATGTCCTTGATGCCGATGTCGCGCTTGATGAGGGACTCGACGAGATCGCCGAGCGTCGCGCTGAGGAAGATCGCCGCGCCGAACAGCAGCCCGAACCACCACGTGTTGCCGAGCAGGAACAGCGAGATCAGGAGCCCCGCGACGACACTCGTCGCCGCTCCCCCGGCGAAGCCCTCCCAGGTCTTCTTCGGGCTGATCACCGGCGCCATCTTGTGCTTGCCGAACATGAGCCCGAAGGCGTACGCGCCGGTGTCGGCGGCGACGGCCGCCATGATGAACGCGAGCGTCCACAGCTCGCCGCCGTCGGCCGCGGTGAGCACCACGGCGAACGTCGCGAGGAACGTCACGTAGCCCTGCACGAATGCGCCGGCCGAGAGGTCGCGCACGAGCGCGCGCCCGGTCGTGCGGCCGGGCAGGCCCTGCTCGACGAGGCGCCAGATCGTGACGACCGCGATGCCGCCGAGCACGGCGATCAACTGCGCGCCGGCGCCGCCGTAGTACGCGACCGGCACCGCCGCGACCGCCACGACGACGGTCGGGATGCGCGGCACGCGGTAGTCGGCCTTGCGCAGGGCCTGGGCGAGCTCGTAGCTCGCGAACCCGGCGATCACGACGGCGAGGAGCATGAAGAGCTCCTTGACGACGAGGAGGCTCAGCAGCACGGCGCCGCCGAACACCAGCCCGATGAGGATGGCGACGAGCAGGTTGCGCCCGGTGCGCGCGTTGATCTTCTCCTGCGCCACGTCGAACTGCGCCTTGGATGCCTCGAACTGACGCTCGAGGTCGGCCTTGCGTGCGTTCACCTGGGCGCGGAACTCGCCACGCGTGGTCCGTTCATGCCCCCCGGCGTCCGACTGGCCCTCTTCTGGGACGCCTGACATCTCGCTCCCTCAGACCTCGAGGAGTTCGGCTTCCTTGCGCTTGAGCGCCTCGTCGATCGCGTCGACGTTCGACTTGGTGATCTGCTCGAGCTCCTTCTCTCCGCGCGCCACCTCGTCGTCGCCGACCTCGCCCTTCAGCGCGTCGAGGTCGTCCTTCGCCTTGCGGCGGATGTTGCGGACGGAGACCTTCGCGTCCTCGCCCTTCGATCGGACGATCTTGACGAACTCCTTGCGGCGCTCCTCGGTGAGCTCGGGCAGCGTGACGCGGATGAGGTTGCCGTCGTTCGAGGGGTTCGCCCCGAGGTTCGGCATGTCACGGATGGCCTGCTCGATGTCCTTCATCGCGCCCTTGTCGTACGGGGTGACGACGAGCGTGCGCGCCTCGGGGTTCTGGAGCGAGGCGAGCTGCGCGAGCGGCGTGGGCGTACCGTAGTAGCTCACCATGATCTTCTGGAAGAGCTGGGGGTTCGCCCGACCCGTCCGGACGGTCGCGAAGTCGTCCTTGGCGACCTCGACCGCCTTCTGCATGCGAGTGGTGGCATCGGAAAGTACATCCGCGATCACGGGAACTCCTTACGGTTCGCTACTCGGCCCAGTCTATCGACTGGTCGGCTCCACACCGTTGCTCACCACGGTGCCGAGGTCGGCGCCCAGGATCGCAGCGGTCACATTTCCGGCGGGGGTCATGCCGAACACCTGCATCGGCATGCCGTTGTCCATGCAGAGGCTGAAGGCGGTGGAGTCGACGACCTTGAGGCCGCGCTGCAGCGCCTCCTGGTAGCTGATCCGGTCGATCTTCGTCGCGTCGGGGTTCGTGCGCGGGTCGTCGGAGTACACGCCGTCGACGCCGTTCTTCGCGACGAGCACGACCTCGGCGTCGATCTCGAGCGCACGCTGGGCGGCGACCGTGTCGGTGGAGAAGTACGGGAGACCGGCGCCCGCGCCGAAGATGACGACGCGACCCTTCTCGAGGTGGCGCTCGGCGCGGCGCGGGATGTACGGCTCGGCGACCTGCGTCATCGAGATCGCCGACTGCACGCGGGTCTCCGCACCGGCCTGCTCGAGGAAGTCCTGAAGCGCCAGCGAGTTCATCACGGTGCCGAGCATGCCCATGTAGTCGGCACGACCGCGGTCCATGCCGCGCTGGCTGAGTTCGGCGCCGCGGAAGAAGTTGCCGCCGCCGACGACGATGGCGACCTCGACGGTCTTCGCCGCGTCGGCGATCTCGCGTGCGAGGGCGCTGACCACATCGGGATTGACCCCGAGCGCTCCCCCGCCGAATGCCTCTCCTGAGAGCTTCAGCATCACTCTGCGCTTGCGTTCCGTCATCCCGCCCGTCCTTCCGGTACCCGTGTCAAAACTAGTGCTTCACCGCGTCCCGGCACAGTGCCGGGGTCGCGGCGCGCGGCCCGCGGGCGTCGAAGGACACCCGCGCGGAAGCATCCGCGCATGGAAAAGGGAGTCCGGATCGACTGAACGATCCGGACTCCCTCACCAAGGCGTTACGCCGTGGCCTTGAAGCGGGCGAACCCGGTCACGGTGAGACCGGCGTCCTCCAGCACCTTCTTGACCTGCTGCTTGTCGTCGCGGGCGTAGCCCTGCTCGAGCAGCACGATCTGCTTGAAGAAGCCGGTGAGTCGGCCGTCGACGATCTTCTCGAGCATCGCCTCGGGCTTGCCCTCGTTGCGGCTGATCTCGGTGACGATGTCGCGCTCCTTCTCGACGAGCTCGGCCGGCACGTCCTCACGAGTGAGGTACTGCGGGTCGAACATCGCGATGTGCTGCGCGACCGCGCGAGCGGTCTCGGCGTCGGCGCCCGAGTAGGCGACGACCACGCCGATCTGCGGCGGCAGGTCCTTCGAGGTCTTGTGCAGGTAGACCGCGAACTCGTCGCCCGTGAGGGTGACGGCCTTCGCGAGCTCGACCTTCTCGCCGAGGGTCGCGGCCTGCTCGTCGATGACCTCGCCGACGGTCTTGCCGTCGATGGGGGCGGCGAGCGCCGACGCGACGTCGGTGGCACCGGCCGCGGCGACCGCGTCGAGCACCTTGTCGGCGAGCGCGACGAACTTGTCGTTCTTCGCGACGAAGTCCGTCTCGCAGGCGAGCTGGATCATCGTGTAGCCGGCGGGCGACTCCTTCGCCGCGACGAGACCCTCGGTGGTCGAGCGGTCGGCGCGCTTGGCGTTGCCCTTGGCACCCTTGAGACGCAGGATCTCGGTGGCCTTCTCGAGGTCGCCGTCGGCCTCCTCGAGCGCCTTCTTGGTGTCGACCATGCCCGTGCCGAGCTGCTCGCGCAGGGTCTTGATGTCAGCGATGCTGATTGCCATGTCTGGCTGTCTCCTTCGGGGACTTATTCGGCGGGGGTGGCGGAGTCGGCCTCGGCGGCCTCTGCGCCCTCTGCGTCAGCGGCCGACTCGGTCGCGGCGACCTCGGTCGCAGCCTCGTCGACGACCTCGGCGGCCTCGACCTTGGCCTCGGCCTCGGTCTCGGCGGTCTTCTCGGTCGCGGCGCTCTGCTGGAGGAGCTCCTGCTCCCACTCGGCGAGCGGCTCGACGGCCGAGACGTTGCCGGCCTCTTCGGGCTTCTGGTGACGCTCGATGAGGCCCTCGGCCGCGGCGTCGGCGATGATGCGGGTGAGCAGGCTCACCGAGCGGATCGCGTCGTCGTTGCCCGGGATCGGGTACTGGACCTCGTCGGGGTCGCAGTTGGTGTCGAGGATGCCGATGACGGGGATGCCGAGCTTCTTGGCCTCGTCGATCGCGAGGTGCTCCTTCTTGGTGTCGACCACCCAGAGCGCCGACGGCGTCTTCGACAGGTTGCGGATGCCGCCGAGCGACTTGTGCAGCTTGTCGAGCTCGCGCTTCTTGATGAGGAGCTCCTTCTTGGTGAAGCCGCTCGTGGTGCCCTCGAAGTCGAGCTCCTCGAGCTCCTTCATGCGCGCGAGGCGCTTGGAGACCGTCTGGAAGTTGGTGAGGAGGCCGCCGAGCCAACGCTGGTTGACGTAGGGCTGGCCGACGCGGGTCGCCTGCTCGGCGATGGACTCCTGGGCCTGCTTCTTCGTGCCGACGAAGAGGATGGTGCCGCCGTGGGCGACCGTCTCGCGGACGAAGTCGTACGCCTTGTCGATGAAGGCGAGCGACTGCTGCAGGTCGATGATGTAGATGCCGGAACGCTCGGTGAAGATGAAGCGCTTCATCTTCGGGTTCCAACGGCGGGTCTGGTGCCCGAAGTGCACGCCGCTGTCGAGCAGCTGGCGAATGGTGACGACGGCCATGAGCCGTTCTCCTTCTGTTCTCAGTTGTCGCAACCGGCCGGCGGCCGGGAGCCCTGGTGCCCGGCACGGCTCCGCCGTCGCCCTGAATTCTCAGGGGTCGGACTGAATGGAGTCGGTCGCCGAATGGGCACGCGTAGTCACCTCGACACGCGAGGCGCTCTGGACACTCTACCATCGGCACTCCCCCTCCCCAACCGCACCGCTGTGGTCGCCGTCCCCATGGGGCGGCCCGGCGGCGTCGGATGCCTCGCGGCCGCCCACGATCGAGGCATGAACGGACTCCGACCCACCGATGCCCCGCAACGACGACGCACTCTCGTCTCCGTCCTCGCGGCGACGACGCTCGTGGCGGCGGTGCTCGCCGCGCTCGTCGCCGTCTCGCCCCCGGCGGCGATCGCGCTCGGCATCGCGCCGGCCGCCCCGCGCGTCGAGGCCCGCCGGGTTGCGACGGTGCAGTGG
This sequence comes from Agromyces sp. NPDC058126, assembly GCF_042884595.1. Taxonomy (NCBI): domain Bacteria; kingdom Bacillati; phylum Actinomycetota; class Actinomycetes; order Micrococcales; family Microbacteriaceae; genus Agromyces; species Agromyces sp. NPDC058126. The sequence goes on from NZ_JBHVTS010000003.1 coordinate 648,290, forward strand.
GTCTGGCCGGTGCCCGCGCCCATCCGGGTCGTCTCGCCATTCCGGGCCCCGCCGACCCCGTACACCTCCGGACACCGGGGCATCGACCTCGAGGTCGAGCCCGGCGCCCCGCTCGTCGCCGCGGAGTCGGGCGTCGTGAGCTTCGCCGGCATGGTCGCGGGCCGCGGCGTGGTCGCCGTCGATCACGGCGACGGCGTCGTGAGCGCGATCGAGCCGATCGACCCGTCGGTGGAGGAAGGCGACCCGATCGCCGCCGGCACTGCGATCGGCACCGCTTCGCGGGGCGGACACTGCGAGGGCGACTGCGTGCACTTCGGGGTCAGGGTCGACGGCGAGTACGTCTCGCCGTTCCTGTTCCTGGGGGGCCTGCCGCGCGCGGTGCTGCTGCCCTCGGGGTGACGCGTCCCGTCACGCCCGTGGGTGGGCGGTGCGGTAGCTCTCCTTCAACCGCTCGGCCGAGACGTGGGTGTAGATCTGCGTCGTGCCGAGGCTCGCGTGGCCGAGGAACTCCTGCACCGCGCGGAGGTCGGCGCCGCCGTCGAGCAGGTGCGTCGCCGCGGTGTGGCGGAATGTGTGCGGTCCGCTCGGCCCCGACCCGGGGATCTCGGCGAGCAGCCGGGCGACGAGCGCGTAGACGCTGCGGGGGCCCATCCGCGCGCCCCGCGCACCGAGGAAGCACGCGTCGCGCTCCGCTGCCGGGCGCGTCGATCGCGGTGCCGCGGTCGACGCCTCCTTGGCGGCCGCCGCCTCCACCGCCGCGAGGATCGCCGGCCGGCCGGCCTCGAGATACCGGTCGAGGGCCCGTGCGGCCGGGGCGCCGTACGGCACGACCCGCTCCTTCGACCCCTTGCCCACGACCCGCACGGTGCGACGCCGCCGATCGACGTCGCCGAGGTCGACGCCGACGAGCTCGGAGACCCGCAGCGCCGAGGCGTAGAGGAGTTCGATGATCGCGACGTCCCGGAGGTCGATCGGGTCGTTCGTCTCGACCGCCCGGGCTTCGAGCCGCGCGAGCGCCTCGTCGAGGGCGGGCGCCGCGACGACGCGCGGCAGCGCGCGCTGGGCCCGCGGCGCGCGCAGACGCGCACCGTGGTCGACCGGCACGAGTCCGCGGCGGGTCATCCATGCCGTGAACCCGCGGGCAGAGGCCGCACGACGTGCGATGGTGGCCCGCGCGAGCCCCCGCTCGGTCGCCGACCAGAGCCAGTCGCGCAGGATCGGGAGGTCGATGTCGCCCACCTCGGCGACCCCCTGCTCCTCTGCGAAGCGGAGGAGGTCGGCGAGGTCGGCGCGATACGCCGCGACCGTGTGCTCGGAGTAGCCCCGCTCGGTGCGGACGTGCGCCAGGTAGTCGTCGACGACGACGTCGAGGGGCGCGGTCATGGCGGCGGCTTGCGCGAGAACCGTTCGAGCCGTTCGGCCGGAGTCATCGCCTCGAGCTCCGCGAGGTACGCCTCGCCGAAGCTCGTGACGACCTCGTACGGGCCGACCGGCACGACCGAGGCCGCGAATGCGTCCTCGTAGAGGTGGACGAGCGAGAAGGATCGGCCGCCGTCTATGCCGACCAGCTCGCGCGGCGGCGCAGAGAGGTCCATCGTGTAGGCGGTCGCCCCGGCGACGGAGACGGGGATGCCGGCGAACACGCCGTGCGTCGCGTAGTGGAGGTGCCCGCCGAGGAAGAGCCGGACGTCGCTGCCGCGCACGACCTCGGCCAGTTCGTCCTGTCCGCGGAGCTCGAGCACGTCCATGAGTGCGAGCGGCGTCGCGATCGGCGCGTGGTGCATGGCGACGATCGTGCCGCGCGGAGCCGGCTCGGCGAGCACGCCGGCCAGCCAGTCGAGCGACCGGGCGTCGAGTTCGCCGTGGTGATAGCCCGGCACGGTGGTGTCGAGCGCGATGATCCGGAGTCCGTCGAGCTCGACGACGCGGTGCACCGGCTCCTCGGGCGCGGTGCCGCCGGACGCCTCGTCGAGCAGGCCGAGCCGGAACGCCGCGCGCTCGTCGTGGTTGCCCATGACCCAGACGAGCTCGGCTCCGGTCGCCCGCGCGAGGGGGTCGAGTGCGGCGCGGGCGCGCACATAGGCGTCGGGCTCGCCGAGGTCGGCCACGTCGCCCGTGACGACGACGGCGTCGAGCGAGGCGCCGAGCCGCTCGAGCTGCGCCGCCGTCTGGGCGAGCGCGGCGACCGTGTCGGCCGCGCCGCCGAGCGGCTCGCCTCCTGAGAGCAGATGAGTGTCGCTGACGTGGGCGATGACCGTCGTCGCCGCCGGATACCTGCCGAGTCGTTCCATCTCCCCCACCCTTCGGGCTCAGCCTACGATCCGGCACCGACAGGCGCCGGGCACCGTGCCGGGCCCGTCGACTTCTCCCTCACAGCCGATGGGATGCGCCGGCCCTCCACCGTGCGGACGCCCGGACCGGTCGCGCCACCGGCGGCGCGCGACGCTCGAGGCGGAGGTGGTCGCATTGGCCCACAACACGGAGCTCGGTCGGCACGGCGAACAACTCGCGGCCGACCACCTCGAGGCGCGCGGGATGTCGGTGATCGAGCGCAACTGGCGATGTCGGCTCGGCGAGATCGACCTCATCGCCCGCGACGGCGAGTCGGTCGTGTTCGTCGAGGTCAAGGCTCGCTCCGGTCACGGCTACGGGCATCCGTTCGAGGCGATCACGCCCCTGAAGCTCGCGCGGATGCGACGCCTCGCGCTCGCCTGGTGCGAACAGTCCGGCGCGCACCCGACCCGGATCCGCATCGACGCGATCGCGGTCACCGTGTCGCGCGACGCGCCCGCGATCATCGAGCACCTCGAAGGGGTGAGCTGATGCCGGTCGCGCGCACGGCCTCGGTCGCCCTGCTCGGCCTCACCGGTTCGATCGTCGAGGTCGAGGCCGATCTCTCCGCGCAGTTGCCGGGCGTCGTCATCATCGGCCTGCCCGACGCCGCGCTCGGCGAGGCGCGCGATCGGGTGCGCTCGGCGGCGAGCAACGCGGGCTGTCCCCTTCCGAGCCGCCGGCTCACCGTGAACCTCTCGCCGGCTGCCCTCCCCAAGCACGGCTCGGGGTTCGACCTGGCGATCGCGATCGCCTGCCTCGCAGCATCGGGCGAGCTCTCGACCGAGTCGGTCGCGCGCGTGGTCCACCTCGGTGAGCTGGGGCTCGACGGCCGTCTCCGCCCGATCGACGGCATCCTGCCGGCCGTGCTCGCGGCGGTCCGGGCGGGGCACGACCTCGTCATGGTCCCGTCGGCGAATGCCGAGGAGGCGTCGCTCGTCCCCGGCGCCCGGGTCGTCGGCGTCGCGTCGCTGCTCGACGCCGCGATCTGGCACGGCGGCGCCTTCGAGCCCCAGGTCAGCGAGCCGGTGCCCGGTCAGCCGCTCGCCGACGGCGCCCCCGAACCCGCGGGCGACCTCGCCGAGGTCGCCGGCAACAGCGACGCGGTCGAGGCGATGCTCGTCGCCGCATCCGGCGGGCACCACGTCTCCATGCTCGGGCCGCCCGGCGCCGGCAAGACGATGCTCGCCTCGCGCCTCCCGGGGCTCCTTCCCGACCTCGACGCCGACGAGGCGCTCGAGGTCGCCTCCATCCATTCGCTCGCAGGTCGCCGACCCGGCGCGCAGCTCTCGTTCAGGCCGCCGTTCGAGGCCCCGCACCACACGGCCACCGCGGCCGCCATCGTCGGTGGAGGCAGCAGGCTGATCCGGCCGGGTGCAGCGGCACGGGCGACGCACGGCGTGCTGTTCCTCGACGAGGCGCCCGAGTTCCCGAGGGCGGTCCTCGACGTGCTGCGCCAACCGATCGAGTCGGGCACGATCTCCATCCACCGGGCGAACGCCGTCGCGACCTTCCCCGCCCGATTCCAGCTCGTGCTCGCGGCGAACCCCTGCCCGTGCGGCAACCTGGGCACCGACGAGTGCACGTGCGCCCCGATCGTGCAGCGCCGCTACCTCGCTCGCCTCTCGGGGCCGCTGCTCGACCGCGTCGACCTGCAGCTGCGCGTGCCGAGGGTCACCGTCGCGGCGATGCGCATGGCCGACGGGAGCGGGGTCTCCACCGCGCAGGGACGATCGATGGTCTCGGCGGCCCGTGCCGCCGCGGCCGAGCGCCTCCGCGGCACGCCCTGGCGGACGAACGCCGAGATGCCGGGTCCGTGGCTCCGCGGAGCCGGCCGGCTGCACCCCGGAAGCCGTGCGACCAAGACGCTCGATCGGCTGCTCGAACGCGGAGGCATCACGATGCGCGGGTACGACCGGATCCTGAAGGTCGCATGGACCCTCGCCGACCTGGCCGGGAGCGCCGCGCCGGACGCGGAGCACGTCGGCCGGGCCATGTTCTTCAAGACCGGAGTCGCCTCATGAGCGCGACGAGCAGCGCGACCCTCCGCACCCTCGCCGCGTACGCCGCGTCGATCGCCTCCGTGCGAGCCGGCCACGCCTCCGACGGCGACGAGCGTCGGGCCGAGGCCGTCGCGCGGGCCGCGCTCGGATTCCTCTCCGAACCCGGCGACGGCGTGCTCGGACGCCTCGTCGCCGCCGTCGGCGCGACCGCCGTACTCGACCTCGTCGTCGCGGGCGCGGGGCCCGCCGAGTTCGCGGCCGCGCTCGGCGGACCGGGCGAGCCGCTCGCCGACTCGTCGATCGAGCAGGGGCTCTCGCGCTGGCGCCCCCGCATCGACGCGGCGGCGTTCGAGCGCTCCCTCGCGCAGGCCGCCCGCGTCGGGGCGCGTCTCCTCATGCCCGGCGATGCGGAATGGCCGGTGGGCGTCGACGATCTCGGCGCCAACGCCCCGCTCGCGCTCTGGGTGCGCGGCCGTGCCGACGCACTCGCCGGCGCGCAACCGGCCATCGCACTCGTCGGAGCCCGCGCCGCGAGCGGCTACGGCGAGCACGTGGCTGCGGACGCTTCGGCGGGGCTCGTCGATCGCGGGTTCCTGATCGTCTCGGGCGGCGCCTACGGGATCGACGGCACCGCCCACCGCGCGGCGCTCGCGAGCGACGGCATGACGGTCGCGTTCCTCGCCGGCGGCATCGATCGCTTCTATCCCTCGGGCCACGAGTCGCTGCTCACCCGCATCGTTCAGGCGGGTGCCGTCTTCTCGGAGGTCGCCTGCGGCACGGCGCCCTCGAAGTGGCGATTCCTGCAACGCAACCGGCTCATCGCGGCGGCCGGCGCCGCGACGGTCGTGATCGAGGCCGGGCTCCGCTCGGGCTCGTTGAACACCGCCGCGCACGCGGCGCAGCTCGGCCGACCGCTCGGCGCCGTCCCAGGCCCCGTCACGAGTCCGTCATCGGCCGGATGCCACCGGCTGATGCGCGAACGCGACGCGACGTGCGTCGTTGACGCGGCGCAGATGGCCGAGCTCGCCTCGGGCATGGGCGTCGGGATCGACGCGGGTCCGGCGAATCGAACGACCGCGGCGGCGGAGCCGTCGCCCGAGGCCGTCCGCCTGCTCGACGCCCTCAGCTCGAGGAGCGCCCGGTCGGTCGACGACCTCGCTCGCCGCAGCGGTCTCGCGCCGGGGCTCGTGATGTCGACGCTGGCCGAACTCGAGGTCGACAACCTCGTCGCCCGCGATCTCGACGGCGACTGGCGGCGCCGGGTGCGGCGCCGATGAGGTGGCGCTGAGAATGCGCCGGCGCTCGACTACTCGTCGAGCGCGAGCTCCTTCGGCAGCTCGAACTCACGAGTCGCGAGCTCCTCGACGTTGACGTCCTTGAACGTCAGCACGCGCACGGCCTTCACGAAGCGGTCGGCGCGGTAGACGTCCCAGACCCAGACGTCCTTCATCGTCAACTCGAAGTAGAAGTCGTGCTCGGTGTCCCGGCGCACGAGTTCGACCTCGTTGGCGAGGTAGAACCGTCGCTCGGTCTCGACCACGAACTTGAACTGCGAGACGATGTCTCGGTACTCGCGGTACAGGGCCAACTCGACCTCGCGGTCGTAGTCTTCGAACTCGTCTTCATCCATCGTCGTTCATCCTACGCCGAGGTCGAAGAGCGCCGGCGCCTCGGGGGCACGCTCGTGCAGCCAGGTGCGTCGGTGCAGGGCACTCGGTCCGTGCTCCTCGATCGCGGCGAAGTGCGCGCGGCTCGAGTAGCCCTTGTTCTCGTCCCACGAGTAGAGCGGGGTGTCGGCGTGGGCACGACGCATCCCGCCGTCGCGATGCACCTTCGCGAGCACCGAGGCCGCCGCGACCGACGCGCAGTCGCGGTCGGCCTTGATGCGGGTGCGCACCGCCACCCGACGCGCGATCGCCGGGCTCAGCCAGTCGTGGTTGCCGTCGAGGATGAGCGGCGAGCCGGCCACCTCCTCGGCGAGCTCCGACCCCGGGGCGAGCGCGGCGAAGGCGCGGGCGCCTGCGAGCCCGAGGCACGCCATGATGCCGAGCTCGTCGATCTCGGCGGCGGAGGCCTCGCCCACCGCCCAGGCACGCACCCACGCGCCGGCACGCGGCGCCATCGCGTCGCGGCGCGGCTCGGTCATGAGCTTCGAGTCGCGGAGGCCGGCCGGCATCCGTCGCACGGCGGGGTCGATGACGACGAGCCCGACCGCCACGGGGCCGGCGAGCGCCCCGCGGCCTACCTCGTCGCAGGCGAGCACGAACGGCGCCCCCTCGTCGAAGAGCTCGCGCTCGACGCGGAGGTTGGGGATCGCCTGACCGGCCATCAGCCCGTGCCTTCGTCGACGCCCTCGAAGACGGTCGGATAGTTGTCGAGCCACGCCCAGTGCGAGATCGGCCAGCTGACGACGAAGGCGCGGCCGACGACGTTGTCGATCGGCACGAACCCCTTGAGCGGCGTGTCGCCGTTGAAGCGGGAGTCCTTCGAGTTGCCCCGGTTGTCGCCCATCACCCAGAGCGCGCCCTCGGGCACCGTCTCGTCGAAGTCGACCTCCGAGACCTTCGTCTCGCCGGGCGGCAGCGCGACGTACGCCGACTCGTCGAGCGGCACGCCGTTGACGCTCATCTGACCGAGCGCGTTGCAGCAGACGACGTGGTCGCCGGGGAGCCCGATCACGCGCTTGACGAGGTGATCGTTCGAATCGGGGGCCGAGAGGCCGACGAAGGCCATGAACCAGTCGACCGCGGCGATGAGCGGCGGCTGCGGCTCCTTCACGCGGGCGGGCAGCCAACCGCCCGGGTCCTTGAAGACCACGACGTCGCCGCGGGAGATCGGCGTCACCTCGGGAACCAGCTGGTTCACGATGATGCGGTCGTCCTTCACGAGCGTCATCTCCATCGACTGCGACGGGATGAAGAACGATCTGATGAGGAATGTCTTGATGAGGAACGAAACGAGCACCGCCACCACGAAGATGACGAGCAGGTCCCTCAGGAAGAGGAGTACCCCGCGCTGCCTGCCGCGTGCCGATGCCGAACCAGCGCGATCTTCGCGCATGGTGGTGTCTTCTGTCATTTAACCGCCCGAGCTCCCCACCATTGTATTGGTGGGGAGCTCGGTCGGAGTTCGCGGGCTACCGCGATTCGCGCTGACGATCAGGCGTCGCGCTTCTCCTTGATCTTGGCCTTCTTGCCACGGAGCTTGCGCAGGTAGTAGAGCTTCGCGCGACGCACGTCACCGCGGGTGACGACCTCGATGTGGTCGATGACCGGCGAGTGCACCGGGAACTTGCGCTCGACGCCGACCTGGAAGCTGACCTTGCGGACCGTGAAGGTCTCGCGCACGCCTTCGCCCGAGCGGCCGATGACGACGCCCTGGAAGACCTGGATGCGCGAGCGGGTGCCTTCGATGATGTTCACGTGCACCTTGACGGTGTCGCCGGGGCGGAAGTCGGGGATGTCCGACCGCAGGCTCGCGGCGTCGACATGGTCGAGAATGTGCATGATGTTCGCTCTCTGCGCCCGCCACCGGTCGAACGCGGATCTTGAATGGAAAGTGTCTGGCGCCGCCTCGCACGGAAACCGTGCGTCGCATGCTCCCCGGAGGCAGAGACGTCGGCGGGATGACTCCCGCAGCGGCACAATCCTCTATTGTGCCATGCCGGGTACCCGGCAGGCAAAGCGGGCGACCCGGGCTCGCGGATGCCGCGTCGCCGACGACGCACGCGTCAGTCGCGCACCTCGTGGATGATGATCACGTCGTCGCCTCCGTCGTCGAACGGCGGGCGGCGGGTGCCCGGGGCATCCTGACGCGGCGTGCCGCCCTGCTGCTCGGCGGCGAGGCGTTCGAACTCGGCCATCGAGGCGTTCATGCGCTTCGCGCCGTCCTTCACGAGCTGCCAGAGCGAGACCCAGAACGCGGCGATCGCCGCGACGATCGCGAGGACGCCGAAGAAGGTCGACCCATCGGTGTAGAAGCCGGTGGCGATGAGGGCGGCGTGCCAGGCGCCGATCACGCCGACGTCGGTCCAGGAGACGGCGCGTTCGCTCCGCACCGTCGGCCGCGCGTTCACGAGGAGTGCGACGACGCCGAGCGTGATGAAGGCGACGGGCACGACGATCACGAGGCCGAGGGTGCCCCAGCCGCCTGAGCCGAAGATCGCCCAGCCCACGAGCAGCCACACCGGCAGTGCGACGATCGCGATGAACTGCCAGCGGTAGAAGAGGCGCCGGATGAGCATGTGGCCAGCGTAATCCGGTCGGGCTGCGAGCGCGCCGGGTGTTCACTCAGGGCGGAGACGACAGAATGGTCTCGGAGAGGATGAGCGTGATCGAACTGAGGACCCCTGCCGAGCTCGAGGAGATGCGGCCCGCCGGCCGCTTCGTGGCCAGCGTGATCGAGGCGACGTCGAAGGCTGCGGCCGTCGGCGTCAACCTGCTCGAGCTCGATGCGCTCGCGCACGAGATGATCCGCACGGCGGGCGCCGAGAGCTGCTACATCGACTACCACCCGTCGTTCGGCGCGAGCCCGTTCGGCAAGGTCATCTGCACCTCGGTGAACGACGCGGTGCTGCACGGCCTCCCCCGCGACTACAAGCTGCGCGACGGCGACCTGCTGAGCCTCGACTTCGCCGCCTCGCTGAACGGCTGGGTCTCGGACTCGGCGATCTCGATCGTCGTCGGCACCCCGCGCGACGAGGACCTGCGCCTCATCGACACGACGCAGCGCGCCCTCGACGCGGGCATCGCCGCGGCACGCCCTGGCAACCGTATCGGCGACATCTCGCGCGCGATCGCCGACGTCGCGAAGGCCGCCGGCTACTCGATCAACACCGACTTCGGCGGCCACGGCGTCGGTCGCACCATGCACGGCGATCCCCACATCCCGAACAACGGACGGCCTGGTCGCGGGCTGCCGCTGAAGCCGGGCCTCGTCGTGGCGATCGAGCCGTGGTTCCTGCAGACGACCGACGAGATCTTCACCGACCCCGACGGCTGGACGCTGCGAAGCGCCGACGGCTCCCGCGGAGCGCACTCCGAGCACACGATCGCCATCACCGACGGCGACCCGATCGTGCTCACGCAGCGCGGCTGACCGGCGCCGCCCCAGCGGGGCGAGGTGCGCCCCGCTGCCGCGCCCGGCAGACCCGCTCCGCCGGGCGTCTCAGCCGTCGAGCTCGACCTCGATCATGCCGCCCACGATCCGCGTGCGATAAGTGCGCAGTGCGAGCGCCGCGTCGGTGAAGCACTCGCCGGTGCCGAGGTCGTAGACCTCCTTGTGCAGGGGTGAGGCGATGGTGGGGCGTTCGCCGCGCGACCCGACGATGCCGCGCGCCATGACCGGCGCCCCGGTGTGCGGATCGAGGTGGTCGACCGCGTAGACCTCGTCGGCGCGGAGGCGCACGAGCGCGATCTGACGGCCGCCGTGCAGGGCGACCTCGCCCCATCCGGGCTCGAGTTCGTCGATCTCGCAGGCCGTGAGCCAGGTGGTCCTCGTGGCGGCGGCGGTCGGCGTCATGGCGGCTCCTCCAGGGTCGGGCCGGGCGTTCCTGCCCGGCGGTGCCTGCGGCCGACGCTAGCCACGGTTCGTTTCCGCCGGCCGGTCGCGGTGTTTCGACACGGTGAAGACCGCCTCACATCCGCCACGGGCGGGCGTGCGGTGCACGCGCTTCACGGTTACCGCGCCGAAACAGCCCCGAAACGCCCCGCTCCTACGCTCGCCTCATCCGATCCGGGGAGGCAGCATGACCGGCAGCACCACCGAGCACCGCCCCAGCGCCGGGGTGCGCGACGTCCTCATCGTCGGCGGCGGCCCCGCCGCCCACCGGCTGGCCGACAGCCTGCACGCCCGCGATGCGGGGCGGAGCCTGCGCGTCACCGTCGTCGGCGAGGAGCCGCGCGCCCCCTACGACCGGGTCGCCCTCAGCACCCGCCTCGCCGACGGCACGATCGACCTCGCCCTCCAGCCGAGCACGATGTGGGACGCCGATCACGTCGAGCTCGTCGTCGGCGAGCGCGTGGTGGCGATCGATGCGGTCGCGAACACGGCGACGACCTCGACGGGACGGCAGTTCCGCTGGGACGAGCTCGTGCTCGCCACCGGTTCGAGCGCGCCGGTGCCCGAGCTGCCGGGCTCCGAGCACGCCCGTGTCTACCGCACGATCGAGGACGTCGACGCGCTCGTCGCCGAGACCGCGGCGATCGCCGCTCAGCACGGCCGACCCGCCCGGGTGGTCGTCGCGGGCGGCGGCCTGCTCGGCCTCGAGGCCGCCGGCGGCCTCGCCGCGCTCGGTGCCGACGCCGCGATCGTCCATTCCGGCGGCTGGCTCATGTCGGCCCAGCTCGACGAGGGCGCGGGGCGCGCACTCGGCCGCATCATCGCGGGCCAGGGCATCGGCCTGCACCTCGGCGTCCGGCCGACGGCGCTGCTCGTCGACGAGGAGGAGGTCGTCGTCGGCGTCGAGCTCGCGAACGGGCGGCGCATCGACTGCGACCTCGTCGTCTTCGCGATCGGGATCAGCCCGCGCGACGAGCTCGCCCGCGAACTCGGTCTCGAGCTCGGTCCCCGCGGCGGCGTCGCGATCGACTCGGCGTGCGCGACCTCCCTCCCGAACGTGCGGGCCATCGGCGAGGTCGCGAGCTTCGAGGGGCGCTGCACGGGGCTCGTCGCACCGGCGAACGCGATGGCCGAGGTGGTCGCCGACCGTCTGCTCGGCGGCGGGGCCGAATTCACGACGGTCGACGACGCGACGAAGCTGAAGCTCTCGGGCGTCGACGTGGCGAGCTTCGGCGACGCGCTCGCCCGCACCCCGCACGCGCTCGAGATCGTCTACGCCGACCCCGCGCGCGGGCTCTACCAGAAGCTCGTCATGACGGGCGACGCGAAGACCCTCCTCGGCGGCATCTTCGTCGGCGACGCCTCCCCGTACTCGAGCCTGCGCCCGCTCCTCGGCACCGAGCTGACGAGCGAACCGGCCGCGTACCTCTCGGCGTCTGGCGTCGAGCCGCCCGCGGGCGACGAGCTCCCCGCAGCCGCGCTCGTCTGCGCGTGCAACAACGTCACGGCGGGCAGCATCCGCGACGCGATCGCGGGCGACGAGCACGCCGAGGGCTGCACCGAGCTCGGGGCGCTGAAGACGTGTACCCGCGCGGGCACCCAGTGCGGCTCGTGCGTGCCGCTCGTGAAGAAGCTGCTCGAGGGCGAGCTGAAGAAGTCGGGCGTCGCCCTCTCGAAGGCGCTGTGCGAGCACTTCGAGCTCTCCCGCCAGGAGCTGTTCGAGTCGGTGCGCGTGATCGGGCTGACCTCCTTCGAGGAGATCGTCGAGCGGCTCGGCACGGGGCGCGGCTGCGACATCTGCAAGCCGGTGATCGCCTCGATCCTCGCCACCCAGCACGGCTCGTACATCCTCGACGGGGGCCGCGGCGGCCTGCAGGACACGAACGACCGAGCGATGGCGAACATGCAGAAGGACGGCACCTACTCGGTGGTGCCGCGCATCCCCGCCGGCGAGATCACCCCCGACAAGCTCGCAGTGATCGCCGCGGTCGCGCAGGAGTTCGGGCTCTACACGAAGATCACCGGCGGCCAGCGAATCGACCTGTTCGGCGCCCGGCTCGACCAGCTGCCCGACATCTGGAAGCAGCTCGTCGACGCGGGCTTCGAGTCGGGCCAGGCCTACGGCAAGGCGCTCCGCAACGTGAAGAGCTGCGTCGGATCGACGTGGTGCCGCTACGGCGTGCAGGACTCGGTGGCGATGGCGATCCGCCTCGAGCTCCGCTACCGGGGGCTGCGCTCGCCGCACAAGCTCAAGTTCGGCGTCTCGGGATGCGCCCGCGAGTGCGCCGAGGCGCGCGGCAAGGACGTCGGCGTCATCGCCACCGATCAGGGGTGGAACCTCTACGTCGGCGGCAACGGGGGCTTCCAGCCGGCTCACGCGCAGCTGCTCGCGAGCGACCTCGACGACGAGACCCTGATCCGCTACATCGACCGCTACCTGATGTACTACATCCGCACCGCCGACCGGCTGCAGCGCACGGCACGGTGGATGGAGGACCTCGAGGGCGGCCTCGACCACGTGCGCGAGGTCGTCGTCGACGATCGCCTCGGCCTCGCCGATGAGCTGGAGGCGGCCGTCGCGACCCACGTCGAGCACTACGAGGACGAGTGGGCGGCCACGCTCGCCGACCCCGAGCGGCTGCGCCGGTTCCGCTCCTTCGTGAACGCCCCGCACACCCCCGACCCCTCGATCGCCCGGGTCGCCGAACGCGAGCAATTCCGGCCCGCGACGGCCGAGGAGCGCGCGGACGGCCGCGCGGTGCTCATCGCGGGCGCCACCATCCCGATGCGGGAGGAGCTCGCATGACCGGCCGCGTCACGCTCGTGGGCGGCGGCCCGGGCGCCGTCGACCTGCTGACCGTGCGCGCCGTGCGCGCCCTCGCCGACGCCGACGTGGTGCTCGTCGACCGCCTGGCGCCCCACGAGGAGCTCGCCGCGCTGGCGCCGCGCGCCGAGATCGTCGACGTCGGCAAGACCCCGGGTCACCATGCCGTGCCCCAGCACGAGATCGAGGCGATGCTCGTGCGGTACGCGGCATCCGGCGCCCACGTCGTGCGCCTGAAGGGCGGCGACCCGTACGTGTTCGGCCGCGGCGGCGAGGAGGTGCTCGCCTGCCATGCTGCGGGCATCCCCGTCGAGGTGGTTCCGGGCGTGACGAGCGCGATCGCCGTGCCGGCCGCGGCCGGCATCCCGGTCACGCATCGCGAGGTGAGCCGCATGGTCACGGTGGTCTCGGGGCACGCCCCGTTCACCGACGACGAACTCGCCCACCTCGCGGGGCTCGGCGGCACGATCGTGGTGCTCATGGGCGTCGGCACGCTGCCGTCGCTCGCGGCCGGGCTCGCCCGGCACGGCCTGCCGGCGGAGCATCCGGTCGCCGTCGTCGAGCGCGGATTCAGCGCGGGGCAGCGCACGACCGTCGGCACGCTGGCCGACATCGTCGCGACGGCCGCGCGAGCCCACGTCGTCTCCCCCGCCGTGATCGTCGTCGGCGAGGTCGTGCGCCTCGCGCACGACGGCTCGGCGTCGGCCGCCGAGCTCATCGCCCGCGCGGCCGCGAGGGCGGTGATCGCATGACGGATGCCACGGAGTGCCCGCCGGGCTTCCGGCCCGACCAGTTGGCGGGGTTCCGCATCGGCGTCACGAGCGATCGGCGCTCGGCCGACCTCATCGACGCCCTCGCCCGGCGCGGCGCCCAGGTGCTGCACGCCCCGACGCTGCGGATGGCGAACGCCGCGAGCGACGACCCCGTCATCGCCGACACCCGGGCGATCATCGCCGCGCGCCCCGATGTGCTGCTCGCGACGACCGCCTACGGTGTGCGCCGCTGGTTCGAGGTCGCCGACTCGGCCGGGCTCGGCGAAGAGCTCGTCGAGGCGTTGCAGGCGACCGCGATCCTCGTCCGCGGGCCGAAGGCGCGCGGCGGGATCCGCGCCGCCGGCTTGAACGACGTCGGCATGAGCGCGGAGGAGACGACCGAGTCGCTCATCGACGAGGTGCTCGACCAGTACCCGCCCGGGCTCACGATCGCGGTGCAGCTGCACGGATTCCTCCAGGCGCACCAGCTCGACCGCCTGCGCGAGGTCCACGCCCGGGTGCTCACCGTCGAGCCGTACCGATGGGTGGAGACCGACGCCGACGACGACCGGGTCGACCGGCTGATCGACGCCGCCTGCTCGGGCGGGCTCGACGCCGTCACCTTCACGAGCGCGCCTGCCGTGCACGCGCTGTTCGGCGCCGCCGAGGCGCGCGGCCGGTACGACGAGCTCGTCGATGCGATGTGCGGACCCGTCGTCGCGGCGGCCGTCGGCCCGGTCACGGCGGCGCCGCTCCTGGACGCGGGGATCGTGCCGATCCAGCCCGAGCGGTTTCGGATGGGGGCGCTCATCCGCCTGCTGTGCGAGCACCTCGAGCAGTCGCGCGTGCTCCGGCTCGACACCCGCCACGGCGAGCTCGCCCTCCGCGGGTCGGTGCTCGAGATCGACGACCGGCGGGTGCCGCTCGCGCCCGTCGCGCTCGCCCTGCTGCGCGCACTCGTGCTCGCGCACGGCGCGGTGGTCGCCCGCGACCGGCTCGCATCGGGCCTGCCGGGCACGGGCGACCTGCACGCCCTCGAGGTCGCGCTCAGCCGCCTGCGGCAGACGATCGGGGTGCCGGGCCTCATCGCCACCGTGGTCAAGCGCGGGTACCGGATCGATGTCTGAGTCGCGCCTCACAGGCTGCTCGGCCGCGGGTGAGCACCTCGAGACCAGTCGTTCACGGGCGGCTCGATCGGCGGAAACACCGGCTCCGTAGCGTCGGCCGCACGAGTTCCGCGCACGAACGACCGCACCGGAGGCACCGATGACCGACACCGTCAGCACCGAGCAGCAGCGACCGACCACCGCCGCGACCGCCGCACCGGCGCCTGCGCTCCTGATGCGCCCCGGTCGCTGGATCGATCACTGGGACCCGGAGGATGACGAGCAGTGGCGCACCGAGGGGCGCACGATCGCCCGCCGCAACCTCCGCTGGTCGATCTTCGCCGAGTTCCTCGGCTTCGTGATCTGGCAGCTCTGGTCGATCGTCGCGGTGACGCTGCCCGACGCCGGATTCGAGCTCTCGACGGGTGAGATCTTCTGGCTGATCTCGATTCCGAGCCTCGTGGGCGCGACGCTTCGCATCCCCTACTCGTTCCTCGTGCCCCGATTCGGCGGCCGCAACTGGACGATCATCTCGGCGGGACTGCTCCTCGCACCGGCGATCGCCCTCGCCGTCTGCGTCGGTAACCCGGACACCCCCTTCGGCGTCCTCCTCGCGGCGGCGGCGCTCGCCGGATTCGGCGGCGGCAACTTCGCGAGCTCGATGTCGAACATCACGTACTTCTACCCGCAGCGCGAGAAGGGCTGGGCGCTTGGGCTCAACGCCGCGGGCGGCAACCTCGGTGCCGCCGTCGCCCAGTTCGTCGTCCCGATCGTCATCACGATCGGTGCGGGGGCATCCCTCAATCTGCCGCTCGCCGGCTGGATCTGGGTGCCATTCATCCTCGTCGCGATGATCGGCGCATGGCGCCGCATGGACAACCTCTCGAACGCGAAGGCCGACCTCGCGGGATCGGCGGCGGCCCTCCGGGAGCCGCACCTCTGGGTGCTGTCGCTGCTCTACATCGGCACCTTCGGCTCGTTCATCGGCTTCGCGAGCGTGTTCCCGAAGCTCATCGTCGACCAGTTCCCCGAGTTCGGGGCCTTCGAGGTCGGCGGCACGTCGATCGGGCTCGCCTTCCTCGGCGCGCTCGTCGGCTCGCTGGCGCGCCCCTACGGCGGGCGTCTCGCCGACCGCTTCGGCGGCGCGCGCATCACGATGTGCGCATTCGCGGCGATGAGTGCGGTCACCCTCGCGGTCGTCCTCGCGCTGCCCGTCACCGGATTCTGGGGCTTCCTCGGCCTGTTCCTGCTGCTCTTCGCCGCCGCGGGCGTCGGAAACGGCTCGACCTATCGGATGGTGCCCATCGTCTTCGCGCTGCGCGCCTCGGGCGACGAGACGGCGCGCAAGCGCAAGGCTGCGGCGGCGCTCGGCCTCATCTCGGCGATCGGCGCGTACGGCGGCTTCCTCATCCCCCAGGCGCTGAACCTCTCGTTCCAGGCGACCGGCGGCTACGCGGGCGCCTTCCTCGGCTTCGTCGCCGGCTACGCCGTGCTCCTCGCCCTGACCGCCCTCGTCTACGTCCGCCCCGGCCGGGCGCGCGCGCAGCAGATCTGAATCGAGCACGGATGCCACGAGCCTCAGCCGACACCCACTGCCCGTACTGCGCGCTGCAGTGCGCGATGACGCTCGGCGAACCGGATGCCACGGCGTCCCCCTCGTCGACGGCGCCGGTGAGCGTCGCCGCCCGTGACTTCCCGACGAATCGCGGTGGGCTCTGCAAGAAGGGGTGGACCTCGGCCGAACTGCTCGGCAGCACCGCGCGGCTCGTGGTGCCGCTCGTGCGGGGTGCGGACGGGGAGCTCACGGAGGCGAGCTGGGACGAGGCCCTCGAGCTCATCGCGGGTCGGCTCCGAGGCATCCGCGAGCAGTACGGCGCCGACGCCGTCGGCGTCTTCGGCGGCGGCGGCCTCACGAACGAGAAGGCCTACCTGCTCGGCAAGTTCGCGAGGCTCGCGCTCGGCACGAGCCGCATCGACTACAACGGCCGTTACTGCATGTCGTCGGCCGCCGCCGCGGGCAACCGGGCGTTCGGCGTCGATCGGGGGCTGCCGTTCCCTGTGGAGGACCTGGACGCGGCCGACACCATCCTCCTCCTCGGGTCGAACGTCGCCGCCACCATGCCCCCGTTCATCGGACACCTCGCCGGCGCGCAGTCCGCCGGCGGGCTCGTGGTCGTCGACCCGCGCCGCACCGCGACCGCACGACTGACCGACGACGGGCAGGGCCTCCACCTGGCGCCGGCGCCCGGCACCGACCTCGTGCTCCTCCTCGGCCTCATCCACCAGGTCATCGCCGAGCAGCTCATCGACGCCGACTACGTCGAGCGGCGCACGGTCGGGTTCGTGGCGCTGCGACGGTCGGTGTCGAGCTGGTGGCCCGAACGCGTGCAGTCGGTGACCGGGGTGCCCGCGGCCACGATCCGCCGGCTCGCCCGGCGCCTCGCATCCGGCGGGAACACCTACATCCTCACCGGGCGGGGCGTCGAGCAGCACGTCGACGGCACCGACACCGCGACCGCCGCGATCAACCTCGCCCTCCTGCTCGGCCTGCCGGGGCGTCGCGGCAGCGGCTACGGAACACTGACGGGTCAGGGCAACGGCCAGGGGGGACGCGAGCACGGGCAGAAATGCGATCAGCTGCCCGGGTACCGCAAGATCACCGACCCGGCCGCACGCGCTCACGTCGCCCGGGTGTGGGGCGTGGAGCCCGAGGCGATCCCGGGCCCCGGGCTGCCCGCGGTCGAGCTGCTGCAGTCGCTCGGCCGCGACGGCGGGGTGCGGGCGCTCCTCGTGCACGGCTCGAACCTCGTCGTCTCCTCGCCGAACGTCGCCGCGGTGCGCGCGGGGATCGCCGCCCTCGACCTCCTCGTGGTGTGCGACTTCGTGCGCTCGGAGACCGCGGCGCTCGCGGACGTCGTGCTGCCGGTGCGGCAGTGGGCCGAGGAGGAGGGCACGATGACCTCGCTCGAGGGACGCGTGCTGCGGCGGCGTCGGGCGATCGACCCACCTGAGGGCACGCGCGACGAACTCTGGGTGCTCGCCGAGCTCGCCCGGAGGCTCGGCTGCGCGGCGACCTTCGACACCGAGCCCGAGCGCGTCTTCGAGGAGTTGCGGCTCGCGTCGGAGGGCGGACCCGCCGACTACTCGGGCATCGACTACGCGATGCTCGACCGCGGCGAGGTCGCGTACTGGCCGTATCCGCGCGGCAGCGCCGGCACGCCGCGCCTCTTCGCCGAGCGCTTCGCCCACGCCGACGGGCTCGCCCGGCTCGTGGCGGTCTCGGTGCGGCCGGCCGCGCTCGAGGGCCCCGCGCCCGACGAACTCACCCTCGTGACGGGTCGCCTGCTCGAGCACTACCAGAGCGGGGCGCAGACGAGGCTCGTGCCCGAGCTGCTCGCCGCCCAGCCCGAGCTGCGGGCGTCGATCCACCCGGCGACCGCCGAGCGCCTGGGCATCGCCGACGGCGAGGTCGTCGAGCTCGCGAACGGTCGCGGGCGCGTCACCTGCCGCGCCCGACTCACGACCGAGATGCGAGTCGAGACCGTGTTCCTGCCGTTCCACTTCGGCGACGACCGCGCGGCGAACCTGCTCACGAGCGACCTCATCGACCCCGTGTCGGCCATGCCCGAGTTCAAGACGAATCGCGTGCGCCTGCGCCCCGCAGCCCGTCTCGCAGAAGCCGGAGCCTCGACATGACCACCCCGCAGCGCATCGTCCTCCTCGGCTACGGACCCGTCGGCGCCCGGTTCGTCGAGGAGCTGCTGCCGGCCGTCGCCGACGGTTCGCTCGAGCTGACCGTCGTCGGCGGCGAACCCGTCGAGGCGTACAACCGCGTGCTCGTCGCCGAGTACGCCGTCGGCGGCACCGAGCTCGAGTCGATGCTCGTCGGCGATCGCGCGGCCGCGGAGGCCGCAGGCGTCAGGATGCTGCTCGGCATCGCCGCCCGCGCGATCGACCGCGACGCCCGCACCGTCGAGCTCGACACGGGTGAACGCCTCGACTACGACCGTCTCGTGCTCGCGACGGGCGCCCGCGCGAACGTGCCGACCCTCGACGGCGTCGAGCGCCATCGGCGCGACCTCGTCTCCCTCGAGAAGTACGCCGACGCGCTCGTCGGCCGCGACGACGAACTGCCGACGGGCATCACCGCGCTGCGCGACCTCACCGACGCCGAGCGGGTGCTCACCGCGATTCGGGCGCGCCACAGGATCATCGTGCTCGGCGCGGGGGTGCTCGGACTCGAACTCGCGCTCGCGGCCGCGCACGCCGGGGCGGAGGTCTGCGTCGTGCACCATGGCCCGCACCCGATGCCCCGCAATCTCGACCGCGGTGCGGGGCACGTGCTCCGCGCCGCGCTCCGGCGCACGGGCGTCACCGTCGTCGCGAACTCGCGCGCCGAGGCGGTCGGCTTCCGCGACGAGGACGACGGCACCCGGCGCTTCGACCAGCTCGTCACGGCCGACGGCAAGCAGCTCCGCGGCGACCTGCTCGTGCTCTCGTGCGGCGTCAGCGCCCGCACCGAGCTCGCCACGCTCGCCGGGCTCCGCACGGCAGCCGGCATCGTCGTGCACCCCTGGCTCGCCTCCTGGAGCGACCCCGCCGTCTTCGCCATCGGCGACTGCGCGCAGATCGTGGAGCGCACCGAGGAGAACGCGCACGAGCGCACTCTGCCGGGCGCACCGTCGGGCCTCATCGGACCGGGCTGGCGGCAGGCCGACTGGCTCGCAGCGAGCTTCGCGGCCGAGGCCCGCGACGCGGCGTCCACCGATTCGATGCTCGGGGCCGCCGACCGCGCGCCGCGCGACGAACGCGCTGCGCCGCCGGCCGAACGCGAGCCGATCGTCATGCTGAAGGCCGAACACCTCGACGTCGTCGCCGTCGGCGACGTCGGGGCCGAACCGTGGGACGAGGACCCCGGGCACCCGCAGCGCCGGGTGGCCCAGTGGGCCGACCCCGAGCACCACCGCTACGTGAAGATGGTGACCGAGGGCGGCGTGCTCACGGCGTTCGCGAGCGTCGGGATGCCCCGCACCGCGGCCGAACTGACCCTGCTCTTCGAGCGCCGGGGCGAGCTCCCGGCCGACCGCTCGCTCCTGCTCCGCTTCGACGGACCCGACGACGATCCCGCCGCCTCGGGCGATGCGTTCGCTCCCGCCGCGACGGTCTGCTGGTGCAACGGCGTCACGGTCGAACGCATCGAGGCCTCGGCGGCGTGCGGCAGCACGACGGTCGAGTGCGTCGGCCGCGACACGCGTGCCGGCACCGGCTGCGGCGGCTGCAAGGGGCGGATCGGCGAGGTGCTCGCGCGGGTCGCCGCAGCAGCCGGCGTCGCCGCCTCCGCGGACGAACCCGACGACGCGCCGAGTCTCGCCGGCTGACCACCGCGGCCGCGACGGTCGGCGCCGGCCGCGACGGTCGGCACGCGCCGGCCGCGCTGGGTCTACACCGCGACGCGGCGCTCGGCCTCGGCATCGCGGTAACGGTCGAGCACGAGCGCGACGAGCTCGGCCGGAGCGGGCTCTCCGGGCAGGAGCAGCGGGTCGGCCACGAGTTCGGCCCCCGACGCGGCAGCCGCGTCGGAGAAGGCACCCGGCGCGAGCAGATACGGGGCGACCGCGATGCGCTCCCCCGGGTGGACCTCCCGGATCATCTCGATCGCGTCGGGCAGGCGCGGGATCGCTGCGGCGATGAACCCGACCGTGACCGATCGTCCCAGCTTGAGCCCGAGCCGCCGCGCGGTCTCGAAGCACTCCCGGACGGCGCGCGGGTCGTTCGACCCGGCGGCGGCGAGCACGACGGCGTCGTCGCGCTCGAGGCCCGCGCGCGCGAGTCGGCCCGCGAGCACCTCGACGATGCGGTCGTCGGGACCGAGCGCCTCGGCCAGTCCGGCATCCGCCCCGATCCGCTCGAGCCCGAGGGAGAGCCCGGTGCGCACGTGGAAGCCCGCCGACAGCACGAGCGGCACGATCACCGGTGCCCGGCCGTCACCGCTCACGAGGTCGACGGCGAGGTCGCCGTCGCGGGCGTCGACGAAGCTGATGGCGACGTCGAGCTCGGGCCTGGCCGAGGCGACCCCGTCGACGAGGCGCATGATCGCCTCCCGGTTGGCCCGGGAGGGCGCACCGTGCGTCACCGCGACGAGACGGAGCGGCGCGGCCGCCGGGTCGCCATCGGGCGGGCCGGGCACTGCACTCGTGACGACCATGCTCCGACCCGCGCTCTCCGGCGGGGAATCGGTGGTGCCCGCCGCTTCGACGGTATGAAGCGGGTGTTACGGGGCGGCGAGCCCGATGTTTCGGGCGCGTGAAGAACGGCTCACGCGTTCGTGCCGTCGAGCCCCTCCGCGAGCAGCTCGGGTCGCACGCGACGGGTGCGCTCGAGCTGCTGCTCGTGCCGCCACGCGGCGACCGCGCCGTGGTTGCCGGAGCGGAGCACCGGAGGCACCTCGAGGCCGCGCCACTCGGCGGGCTTGGTGTAGCTCGGGTACTCGAGCAGACCGTTCTCGTGCGACTCCTCGACGAGCGACTCGGGGTTGCCGACGACGCCGGGGACGAGCCGCCCCGCCGCCTCGATCATCGCCATGACGGCGACCTCGCCGCCGTTCAGCACGTAGTCGCCGAGCGAGATGAGCCGCACGCGCATGCGTGTCGAGTAGTGGTCGACGACGCGCTGGTCGATGCCCTCGTAGCGCCCGCAGGCGAAGACGAGGTGCTGCTCCTCGGCGAGCTCGCGGGCGATGGCCTGCGTGAACGGTTCGCCCGCGGGCGAGGGCACGATGAGCAGTGCATCGGATGCCTCGCCGCCGACGATCGAGTCGAGGGCCTCGCCCCACGGCTCGGGCTTCATGACCATGCCCGCACCTCCGCCGTACGGCGTGTCGTCGACGGTGCGGTGCCGGTCGTGCGTGAAGTCGCGCAGGTCGTGCGCGGTCACCTCGAGGAGCCCGGACTCGCGCGCCTTGCCGAGGAGCGACAGGTCGAGCACCGAGAAGAACTCGGGGAAGATCGTGACGATGTCGACGCGCATCGGCGGCCTATTCGGCGGCTGCGTCGCCGTCGCCGGCGGGCGAGGCCTCGTCATCGGCCGACCCGCTCTCGGCGAGCTCTTCGAAGAGCCCGGCCGGCGGGGTGACCGTGAGGGTGCCTGCGGCGAGGTCGACCTCGGGCACGATCGCCGAGACGAACGGCACCATGACGTCGCGACCGCCGGGCCGCTCCTGGTCGACGCGGACGATCAGCAGGTCTTGTGCGGGAAGATGCTCGACGTGCACGACCTCGCCGATCCGCTCACCTTCGCGGAGCACGGCGAGACCGATGAGCTGGTGGTCGTACCAGGCGTCGTCTTCAGGATCCTCGTCGTCGACCTGGTCGACCCAGAGGATGGCCTTCAGCAGCGTCTCGGCCGCGGTGCGGTCGTCGACGCCCTCGAAGAACCCGACGGGCTGCCCGTTGTACCAGCGCACCTCGCGGAGCGTCAGGTGCTTGCCGTGCCACGGCGAGTCCTTCGGGACCTGCAGCGAGAACACGGCGCCGGGGACGAAGCGACGCTCGGGGTCGTCGGTGTAGAGCTCGAGCTTGATGGCGCCCTTCAGGCCGTGCGCCTTCGTCAGGCGCCCGACCCGGAGCTGCGTACCCGGTGCGTCGGCCACGTCAGTCGTCGGTGTCGACGACGTCGACACGCACACGGCGGCCATCGGCCAGCGCGGTCACGAGCGTGCGGAGCGCCTTGGCCGTGCGGCCGGCGCGTCCGATGACGCGACCGAGGTCCTCGGGGTTCACGTGAACCTCGAGGACCTCGCCACGTGCGCTCGACGCGGAGACGACCCTCACGTCGTCAGGGTGATCGACGATCCCCTTGACGAGGTGTTCGAGCGCGGACTGGAGCAAGGCTTACGCCTCGTCCGTCGCGGTCTCCGCAGCCTCGGCCTCTGCCTCGGCGGGGGCCTCTTCGGCCTTGGGTGCCGGCTTCTCGGCCTTGGGCTTCAGCACCGGCTTCTTCTTCTCGTCGGCGACGAACTCGACCTTGGCGGCCTTCGTCTGCACGGTCGAGACGGCGTTCGCGTCGCCCTTGAACTTGCCCCAGTCGCCCGTGAGCTTGAGGATGGCGGCGACCTGCTCGGTCGGCTGTGCGCCGACGGAAAGCCAGTACTGGGCACGCTCCGAGTCGACCTCGATGAACGAGGGCTGCTCGGTGGGGTGGTACTTGCCGATCTCCTCGATCACACGACCGTCGCGCTTGGTGCGCGAGTCGGCGACGACGATGCGGTAGTACGGCGCACGGATCTTGCCGAGACGCTTGAGACGGATCTTGACAGCCACGATTCTCCTGAATGTGTAGAAAGGTTGAACCGATCGCCTGGAGCGTGGGGTGCACACCCGGCGGAAGCTCGAAAATGGTCGGACCACGGCCTGATAGAGGGTCGGGCGGCGATCCAACCCCCTATTCTGCCAGATTCGGCGGTCTCCCGCGAACCGGCGCCGCGTCGGCGCGTCAGCGCAGCCCCGCCATCCAGCGCTCGATGCCGTCGGCGTCGATGGGCAGCCCGGCCGAGAGCACCTCGCTGCCCTCGCCGGTGACCACCAGGTCGTCCTCGAGGCGCACCCCGAGGCCGCGGAGCTCGGGCGGGAGCGTCTCGTCGAACGCGTGGAAGTAGAGCCCGGGCTCGACGGTGAGGACCATGCCGGGGCGCATCTTCGCCCCCTGGTAGGCGGCGTGGCTCGCCGTCGAGCAGTCGTGCACGTCGATGCCGAGGTGGTGCCCGACCCCGCACACGATGTAGCGGCGATGCTGCTGCCCCCCGGGCGAGAGCGCCTCGTCGACCGAGACCGGCAGGAGCCCCCAGTCGGCGAGCCCCGTCGCGAGCACCGCCATGCAGGCGGTGTGGAAGTCGGCCCAGTCGCGACCCGGCCCGACGGCCGCGAGGCCCGCCCGGTGCGAGCGCTCGACGAGGTCGTGGACCTCGCGCTGCGCCGTCGAGAAGCGTCCCGACGCGGGCAGGGTCCGCGTGACGTCGGCGGTGTAGCCCGAGCGGCGCTCGACGCCGAGGTCGAGCAGGAGCAGGGCCTCGGGGTCGACCTCGCCCTCCGCACGAACCCAGTGCAGGACGGGTGCGTGCGCGCCGGAGCCGACGATCGAGGCGTAGCCCACCCCGGCGCCGAAGGTACGCGCGTGCCGGTCGAAGGTGCCCTGCAGCCAGCGCTCTCCCCCGCGGCGCACCGCCTGCGGGATCTCGAGCGCGGTCGCGGCGAACCCGTCGACCGTCGTGTCGACGGCCGCGCGCAGCTCCGCGAGCTCCCACTCGTCCTTGATCATGCGGAGCTCGGCGAGCACCCGGTCGAGCTCGGACGAGCGGGGGCGGGTGCCGAGCGCGGCGGCCGGGCCCGATGCGGCGGGGGTGCCGGCCAGCAGGGCGTCGGCGGGCAGCTCGAGCTCCTCGAGGCGCCGGGTGCGCACGCCGAGCGCGTCGGCGTACTCGCGGAGACCGGGCATCGGGCCGACCCAGAGTTCGCCGCGGAGCGGATCCGCGAAGAATCCGGCGTCGCCCGGACGGAAGGGTGCCGGCAGGTAGAGCGTCGCCTCGTGGCCGCCGGCGACCGGGGCGAGCACGAGCACCGCATCCTCGATCGCGGCGCCGACGAGCCAGAGGAAGTCGCTGTCGGCGCGGAACTCGTACGCGTTGTCGTTCACCCGCATGGGCGCCCGGCCCGCGGCGACGGCGAGCACGCGGCCCGGCAACGCCTCCCCCAGCCGGCCCCGGTGCCGCGCGCCGGCCTCGGCGGCGCCCGACGGGACGACCGGCGTGCGATCGGCCTCGCCCCAGCCCTGGAGCATCCATTCGCTGAAGCCGGGGGCCTCGGCGAGCCGCGGCATGCGGGGATCGGGCTCGGCCGCCTGCGGCATCGATCGCGCGGGCGCCACCGCGGCGGGCGCGACGAGTTCGGCGACGGCGTCGGGGGTGTCATTGGTGGTCATCGGGTCTCCTCCCGGCCCGCGGTGCGCGGGCCATACGGTACTGGTGCCATGCCGAGTCGGACCTCGAGGGCGGTGAACAGTCGCTCGGCGACATCGCCCTGGTGCAGGCCGTCGTGCTCGAACTCATTGGTGATCCACGTCTCGAGGGCGCCGACGCGTGCGGTCGTCTCGAGCGAGAGCCCGGCATCCACGTACATGTCGTCGTGGTAGACGGCCGCCTGGACGGGCACCTCGTTCGCGGCGAGGCGCGGCGCGTCGTAGAGCGCGATCGGCACCCGCGACCCGGCGAGCCGCTCGACGCCGGCGCGGAAGCCGCGCAGCGCCCGGATCTCCTCGAACATCCACTGGAACACCATCTCACCGGTGAAGCGCAGCGGCCGCGCGGCGGGATCGAAGTCGGGATGGGCCGCCCGGGCGCGCTCCGCCGCCCACGCGGTCGGCCCCTCGCCGTAGATGCTCTCCTGCAGCGCGATGAACAGCGGGTTGCGCTCGAAGCCGGTGAGCCGCTGCACCTCGGCGAGGAAGGTCGTCGACAGGCGCGTCTCCGAGGCATCCGCCCAGGCTTCGTCGAACACCCAGTGCACGCGGTCGAACCCGACCGCCATGCCGAAGTCGAAGCCGAGCGTCTGGAGGCGCCGCACGGTGAGCCGGTCGCCGTCGGGGAGGCGCACATCGTGGGCCTCGAGGTGGTCGGCGACCCGGCCGATGCGTTCGGCCAGGTGCGGGAAGCGCCGGTCGAAGGCCGCGTTCTTCGCTCGCACGCGCGGGAAGGTGCGCGCGTAGACCTGCTCGGCCGAGGGGTCGAGCGACGGCAGTCCCCCGGCGATCGCCGCGGCGACGATCGCCTCCGGGGCGACCGAGAGGTAGTGGAGCGTCAGGAATCCGCCGTAGCTCTGGCCGAGCGTCCACCAGCGCTCGCCGCCGTAGTGGGTCGCCCGCACGGCCTCGAGGTCGCGCACGATCGAGTCGGCGCGGTGCAGCGCGAGCCGGCGGGCCTGCTCGGCGGCGTCGAGGAGGGCGAAGGCCTCGCCCTCGAGCGGCGTGGAACGCCCCGTGCCCCGCTGGTCGGGCAGCACCACACGGAACCGCTCGAGCGCGGCCGCGAGGAAGCCGTCGCGACCGGTCGGCCGGGGCGACTTGCCGCCCGGCCCGCCCTGCAGGTAGACGAGGAGCGGCAGTCGCTCGTGCGCCCGGCGGGCGTCGACGAGCTCCCGCGAGAACACCCGGATGGTCTCGCCGTCGGGGTCGTCCCAGTCGAGCGGGACGTCGGTCCACAGCTCGCGGGCGAGGACGTCCCGACCGACGAGGTAGCCGGCGCCGCTCATCGTGCGGCCGTCCGCACGCGCGAGTCGAGCACGGCGTAGAGCAGGTCGACGACGAGGTTCGCCACGACGACGAAGACGCCGCCGAGCAGCACGATCGCGATCACCACGGGGCGGTCCTGCATCGCGACGCTCGTCACGGCCAGGCTGCCGACCCCGAGCAGGCCGAAGACCTGCTCGATGACGATCACACCGCCGAGCATGAGGCCGATGTCGATGCCGAGCTGCGTGACGAGCGGCGGCATCGCACTGCGGAACGCGTGCGTGTACGTGATCCGGCGCTCCGTGAGGCCCTTCGCCCGCGCCGTTCGGATGTAGTCCTGGCCGAGCACCTCGAGCATCTGGCCGCGCGTGAGCCGGGCGTACACCGCCGCGACGACGAGCGCGAGCGTCGTCCACGGCAGGATGAGGTGCCACGCCCAGCCGAGCGGATCCTGCGCGAACGGCACGTACCCGCCGGGCGGGAACAGGGTGACCCCGGCCTTCGTCGGCAGGAAGTACAGCAGGAACAGCGCCATCATGCCGAGCACGAACGTCGGGAAGCTGATGCCGACGATCGCGAAGCCCTGCCCGAGCCGGTCGCGGAGGCTCCCCGGGTGCTTCGCCGAGGCGATGCCGATCGGGATGCCGATCGCGAGCCACAGCACGACCGCGCCGAAGACGAGCGACATCGTGACCGGAATGCGCGCGTACAGCAGGTCGGAGACCGGCAGGCCCGAGCGGTACGAGAAGCCGATGTCGCCGCGGAGCAGGTTGCCGATGAAGTTCAGGTACTGGACGTAGATCGGCTGGTCGAGCCCCAGCTTCACGCGGATCTGCGCCATGAGCTCCTCGGTCGCCTTGTCGCCCGCGATGATGCGGGCGGGGTCCGACGGCGAGACGTAGAAGAGCACGAACACGAACACGCTGAGCAGGAACAGCACGAGCAGGCCGAAGCCGACGCGCGAGAGGATGAAGCGGGTCATGCGCCCTTGCCCCCCTTCGATGCGGCGGGGTCGAGCGCATCGCGCAGGCCGTCGCCGAGCAGATTGAATGCGAGCGTGAGGGCGAGCAGGGCGCCGCCGGGCACCACGACCATCCACCACGCGATGAGGTAGAGCGACCCGTTCGCCGCGTCGGCGAGCATGTTGCCCCAACTCGGCGTCGGCGGCACGATGCCGAGGCCGAGGAACGAGAGCGTCGCCTCGAACACGATCGCCGACGGGATCATGAGCGTCGTGTAGACGATGATCGGCACGACGAGGTTCGGCAGGATGTCGCGGAACATGATCGACACGCGGCCGGCGCCGAGCGAGCGCGCCGCCTCGACGAACTCGCGGTGGCGGAGCGCGATGACCTGCCCCCGGATGACCCGTGCGAGACCCGTCCAGCTGAAGAACACGATCACGGCGATCGACAGCGGCAGGCTCGGCCCGAGCACCGCGACGAGCGCGATCGCGCAGAGCAGGAACGGCACGCTCATCACGAGATCGGTGATGCGGCTGAGGACCGTGTCGACGGTGCCGCCGAAGAAGCCCGCGACGACGCCGACCACGACCCCGATGAGCGAGGCGGCGATCGAGGCGACGACGCCGACGAGCAGCGACACCTGCGCCCCGTACGCGAGCCGGACGAGCACGTCGCGGCCGAGCTGGTCGGCGCCGAACAGGAACTCGGCGGACGGGCCGACCGGGATGCCGGAGGGGCTGAGCCCGGTCTCGCGGAACTGCTCGGTCGGGCCGTGGCCCGTCCAGGCGGCGACGAGGGGCGCACCGAGCGCGAAGGCGACGATGAGCAGGATGACCGCGATCGAGGCGATGCTCGCCGGGTCGCGGCGCAGCCGCGCGAACGTCAGCGACCACGAGCCGCGCAGCTGCACGTCGGCGGCGTTGCGCGCCGCGATCGCGGCGGTCTTCGGCGTCGCGAGCCGGGGGGCGGGAGGCTTGGAGGTCGAGGTGCTCATCGGCGGGTCCCTCCGATCGCGGGTTCCGGCAGGAGCACCGGCGCGGGGCCGGCCTCCCTGGGCCGCGCGGCGCGCACGAGCTTCCGCCGGGCCGGCGTGTGCGGGATCTCGGGCGCGGCCGCCGCGAGCAGGCGCTTCGTGAACGGCTGCTGCGGGTCGCGGTAGAGCCGATCCGCGTCGTCGAGTTCGATGATGCGTCCGCCTTCCATCACCGCGATGCGGTCGCAGACATGGCGCACGACCGACAGGTCGTGCGAGATGAACAGGTAGGTGAGTCCGAGGGTGCGCTGCAGCTCGTCGAGGAGGTTCAGCACCTGCGCCTGGATCGAGACGTCGAGCGCCGAGACGGGCTCGTCGAGGATCACGAGCTCGGGCTTCAGCGCGATCGCCCGGGCGATGCCGATGCGCTGGCGCTGGCCGCCCGAGAACTGCGAGGGGAAGCGGTTGTAGTGCTCGGGATTGAGGCCGACGAGCTCCATGAGCTCCTGCACCTCGGCGCGGCGCTCGGCACCGGAGGCGAGCCCGTGGATCCGGAACGGATCGCCGATGATCGAGCCGACCCGGCGTCGCGGGTTGAGCGAGCCGAACGGGTCCTGGAACACCACCTGCACCCGGCGCCGGAGCGAGCGCCACTCGCGTCGGCCGAGCGTCGAGAGCTCGTGGCCGTCGAAGGTCACGCTGCCCGAGGTCGGCGCGACGAGCCCCGCGATCGCGCGGGCGAGCGTCGTCTTGCCGCAGCCCGACTCGCCCACCAGTCCGAGGGTCTCGCCGCGACGCACCTCGAGCGTGATGTCGTCGAGCACGACCCGGGCGGGGCCGCGGCGCTGGGGGAACGCGAGCTGCAGCGACTCGACGCGGACGATCGAGGCGTCGGCGGCGGGGTCGTCGGAGCGGGCCTCGACCGCGGGCGGCGGTTCGGGCGCCGGCGGTTCGCCGGGTTCGCCCTCGAGCCAGCACGCGACCTCGGTGCCGTCGTCGTAGCGGCGGAGCGGCGGGCGCTCCGAGCAGATCGACATCGCGTCGGGGCATCGGGCGGCGAACGCGCAGCCCGCGGGCGGCGCGAGCAGGCTCGGCGGCCGGCCGCCGATCGGCACGAGCGGGGTGCCCGGCTCGCGGTTGAACGAGGAGGAGCGGAGGAGTCCGGCGGTGTATGGGTGCGCAGGCGAGCCGAGCACGCTCGCGCTCCGGCCGAGCTCCATGCGGCGGCCGGCGTACATCACCATCACCCGGTCGGCGACCCGGGCGAGCACCCCGAGGTCGTGGCTGATCATCACGACCGTCGCCCCGAACTCGCGGCGCATCTCGTCGAGCAGGTCGAGGATCTGCGCCTGCACGGTGGAGTCGAGCGCCGTGGTCGGCTCGTCGGCGATGATGAGCGCGGGCCCCAGCGAGAGCGCCATCGCGATCATCACGCGCTGGCGCATCCCGCCCGAGAACTGGTGGGGGTAGGCGTCGAACCTCGCCGCGGCGTCGGGGATGCGGACGCGTTCGAGCAGCTCGATCGCCCGTGCCTTCGCGGCCTGGTGCGAGATCTTCTCGTGGGCGCGGATCTGCTCGACGATCTGCCAGCCGACGGTGTACTGCGGATGCAGGCTCGAGAGCGGGTCCTGGAAGATCATGCCGATCTCACGGCCGCGCACCGAGCGCATCGCCTCGTCGTCGAGGGCGAGCAGGTCGCGGCCGCGGAAGTCGACCGTGCCGCTCGTGCGCGCACCGGCGACGAGCCCCATGATCGACTGCACCATCACGGATTTGCCCGATCCCGACTCGCCGACGATGCCGAAGAACTCGCCCTCGTGCACGGCGAAGGAGACGTCCTGCACGGCATGCACGGTGCCGTCCTCGGTGGGGATGTCGACGACGAGATTCGAGACCTCGAGAAGCGCCATTGCGTGGTCCTTTCCTCCGAGCGGGCGACCGGCCTCGCGGCCGGCCGCCCCACGGTTCATGGATGACTCGTGACCTGCGTCAGCCGTTCAGCCAGACGTTGGTCCAGTCCCCGTTCTGGCTCTGCGCGTACTCGACGAAACCGCCGACGCGCGCCGAGTGGTAGTTCGGCTTGAGCCGGTAGGCGATGCTCACCATCGGCGAGTCGGCCATGACGGCCTCGTCGACCTGGTGCCAGAGGGCACCGGCCTCCTCGGGGGTGGCGGCGGCGAGCGCCTGCTCG
This sequence comes from Agromyces sp. NPDC058126, assembly GCF_042884595.1. Classification (NCBI taxonomy): domain Bacteria; kingdom Bacillati; phylum Actinomycetota; class Actinomycetes; order Micrococcales; family Microbacteriaceae; genus Agromyces; species Agromyces sp. NPDC058126. The sequence continues at coordinate 678,271 of NZ_JBHVTS010000003.1, forward strand.
GCGAGGGCGTTCGCGGCGTCACTGTCGTAGTCGACGTAGTTGTAGGTCTGCGGCGTGCCGTCGAACACGAACTGCGGCTGGAAGACGCTGCGCGCGGCACCGCCCTGCCAGTCGGGCGACCATCCGACGAGCGCGATGTCCCAGGCGCCCGAGGTCGCGTTCTCGGGGTTGGTCATGAAGTTCGCGTAGTAGTCGGTCGGCGGCACCGGCGTGAGCTCGACGGTGATGCCGGCGCGTTCGAGGCTGGCCTGCACGGTCTGCGCGATGTCGGGTTGCGTGCCGACGTTGCGGTACGGCAGCTTGAGGGTGATGCCGTCGGGGAAGCCGGCTTTGGCGAGCAGCTGCTTGGCCTTCTCGGGGTCGCCCTTGCCGTCGTTCGCGGGGTACGGGTCGTACGCCTCGTAGCCGAGGATGCCGGGCCCGAAGATGCCGTTGGTGACGCCGGCGAGCTCCTCGCCGCCCATGGTCTGCACGACCGCGGTCTTGTCGATCGCGTACTGCAGCGCCTGGCGGAGCTCGAGGTCGGCGAGCGCGCCGCCGTTGTTCGGCGACTTGGTGTTGATCCACATGAACTGGTCGACGCCGCCGTTCTCCATCGTGGAGAACTTGTCGTCGTTCTGCGCCTTGAGCTGCTGGATGTTCGCGGGGCTCGGGGTCAGGTCGAACAGCAGGTCGGCGGAGCCCGCCTGCAGCTGCTGCATCGCGGCGTCGCCCTCGACGCCCATCGTCATCTCGATGGAGTCGACGTAGGCCTTGCGCAGCGGGTCGCTGTCGGGGTTCCACGCCTCGTTGCGCTCGAGCACGAGCTTGGCGTCGGGCGTGTAGTCGGCCACCTTGTAGGGGCCGGAGGAGACGAAGCTGCGCCGGAACTCGGGCGAGTCGGGCAGGTTGTCGAGCGCCTCGATGGGGGCGGGGTCGGCCGCGTCGAGCGAGAGCATGAAGGGGAAGTCGCTCGCGGGCTTCGTGAGGGTGAACACGACGGTCGTGTCGTCGGGCGTCTCGATGCCCGAGATGTCGGTGTTCTCGATGTACTCGCGCATGGGGTCGACCTCGGGGGCGACGGCGGCGAAGCCCGTGCAGAACTCCTCCATGCCCTCGATCAGGCCGGTGAAGTAGCCGGCGAGCGCACCCGAGATGAGCGGGTTGCAGAGCCGCTTGATGCCGCGCTCGACGTCGGATGCGACGATCGCGCGCTCGCCGTCGGGCGCGCCCCAGGTGATGCCGTCGCGCAGCGTGATGCTGTAGCTCAGGCCGTCGGCGCTGGGCTCGGGCACGGCCTCGGCGAGGTCGGGCTGCAGCACGATCCGCTCGGCGGCGTCGTTGCTCGCCGAGTAGCTCAGCAGTGAGCGCGAGATCGAGCGCATGACGTTGTAGGTGGGCACGTATGCGACGAGCTGGGGGTCGAGGTGGTCGACGTCGCCGTTGGCGAGGACCTTGAGCGTTCCGCCGGTCTTGGGTTCACCCCCGCCCGCGGAGTCGTCGGTCGATGGCGCGCACGCGGCCAGCGCGAGCACCGTGGCGACGGTGAGGGCGGTGGCAGGCACGAGGAGCTTCCGGGACATCGGTCACCTTCGGGTTCATCCGTGCCGCGATGCCGGACAGCACCGCGGATCGCCGGCTGCGACGGGGGCCCGGCCGCCCGGCCCCTCCAAATGGGGCCCGGCGAACCTCGGACGCGCTTCGTCGAACAATCCGCGATGTGTGGCATATTACACATCACACAGTAGGATTGTCGACATGACCGATGTCATCGCCGCCATGCGCGTCCTGGATGCCGCGGCGCTCCGCGCCCGCATCGACCTCCCCCACGCCGTCCGCGCACTGCAGGGTGCGCTTCGCGCCGGGTTCGACCCCGACGACGATCCGCCGCGATCGATCGTCGACGTCCGGCACGGGCAGCTGCTGCTGATGCCGGCCGACCTCGGGCGCTACGCGGGGCAGAAGCTCGCGACGGTCGCCCCCGCGAACCCCGGGCGCGGCCTCGAACGCATCCAGGCCGTCTACATCGTGCTCGACGCCGAGACCCTCTCCCCCGTCGCCCTCCTCGACGGCACCGAGCTCACGAACCTGCGCACCCCCGCGATGTCGGCGGCGATGCTCGACCTCGTCGCCGAGCCCGACGCCGCGAGCCTCGTGGTGTTCGGCACCGGCCCGCAGGGCGTCCGCCACGTCGAGGCGATGCGAGCCATCCGCCCGGTCGAGCGGGTGCGCTTCGTCGGCCGCGATCAGGGTCGGGCCGAACGCGCGGTGGCCGCCTTCGCGGCATCCGGCCTCGACGTCGCCGTCGGCAGCGCCCGCGACGTCGCCGACGCCGACCTCGTGGTGTGCGCGACGACCGCGCGCGAACCGCTCTTCGACGCCGCCCTCGTGCGCGACCGCACCGCGCTCGTCGCCGTCGGCTCGCACGAGCGCGACGCACGCGAGCTGCCGGGCGCGCTCCTCGGGCGTGCGCAGGTGATCGTGGAGACCGACCGGGTCTCGCGCACCGAGGCCGGGGATGTGATCATGGCCGTCGAGGAGGGGCATCTCTCCCCCGGCGACGTCGTGCCGATGGCACGGATCGCGACCGGCGACGTCGCGGTGGCGCGGGACCGTCCGCGGGTCGTGAAGACCTGCGGCATGGGATGGCAGGATCTCGCGGTCGCCGCGGCCGCGATCGAGGAGGAGGACGCGTGATGCGCTGGACCACCGAGGACTGGCATACCGCCGGCGAACCGTTCCGGATCGTCGAGGGCGTCGCGACCGAGGGCGCGACCGTCGCCGAGCGACGGGTGCACGCGATGACCGGCGAACCCGATGCCGTGCGCCGCTTCCTCTGCCTCGAGCCGCGCGGCCACGACGACATGTACGGCGGCTTCATCACACCGCCCGACGACGACGGCGCCGACTTCGGCGTGCTGTTCTGGCACAAGGACAGCTTCTCGACGGCCTGCGGGCACGGCACCATGGCCCTCGGCGCCTGGGCCGTCGCCACCGGGCGCGTCGACGCGCCCGACGACGGCGAGGCCGTGGTCGTGATCGACGTGCCGAGCGGACGCGTCGAGGCGCGCGTGCAGCGCTCGGGAGGGGTCACGACGGGCGTCGTCTTCCGCAACGTGGCCTCCCGGGTGCTCGCCCGCGGCATCCCCCTCGCGACGAGCCGCGGCGAGGTGCTCGTCGACCTCGTCTTCGGCGGCGCCGTCTACGCCACGCTGCCCGCTGCATCGCTCGGCCTCGAGGTGACGCCCGTGCACACGACCGAGCTCATCCGGCTCGGCCGCGAGATCAAGTGGGCGCTGAACGACCACCCCGCCGCGCAGCTCGACGACGACCGGCTCTCGGGCGTCTACGGCACGATCCTCGTCGACGAGCTCGGCCGCACCGACGACGGGCCGTGGCAGCGCAACGTCACGGTCTTCGCCGACGGCGAGGTCGACCGAAGCCCGTGCGGCTCGGGCACCGCCTCGCGCGTCGCCCTCCTCGCGCACACGGGCGAGCTCGCCGACGGCGAGACGCTCACGCACGACTCCATCATCGGCACCCGGTTCCTCGCGCGCATCGCCGAACGCACCGCCGACGGGGTCATCCCCGAGGTCACCGGCCAGGCGTACCGCGTCGGCAGCTGCGAGTTCGAGCTCGACCCCGCCGACCCCCTCGCCGAGGGCTTCAGTCTGCGCTGACCGCCCGCGCCCGGCGCCTCGTGCATCACACGGTTTCAGGACCACGACCGCCGCTCAGGACGATCCTCGAGATTCCGTCCTGAGCGGCGTTCGCGTTCCTGAGACGGTGGGGGTCGCGGGTGCGAACGACGACGGCGGATGCCCCGGGGCCGACCCCGGGGCATCCGCCGTCGTGCTTCGTGCTCAGTGCTCGCCGGTGAGGCTCCCCCACCCGCTCGAGCGGCCCGCGGCGCTGCGCCGCTGCGGCACGCCCCACGGGTTGTCGTCGCGGAGCGCCGCCGGCAGCAGCGCCTGCGGCGCGTTCTGGTACGCGACGCCGCGCAGGAACCGCGTGATCGCCGCGGTGCCGACGCTCGTCGCGTCGCTCGTGGTCGCCGGGTACGGCCCGCCGTGCTGCATCGCGCTCGTCACCGAGACGCCCGTGGGCCAGCCGCCGAAGAGCACCCGGCCGCTCGTCTCGGCGAGGGCGTCGACGAGTTCGGCGAGACCGCCGTCCGCGAGCTCGGAGTCGCTCGCGTGCAGCGTCGAGGTGAGGTTGCCGGGGAACAGCTCGCGCTGCACGGCGGGCAGCGCGGCCGCGTCGTCGTAGCGGACGACGATCGAGAGCGGGCCGAACGACTCCTCGAGGAGCTCCTCGCGGTGCTCGCGCAGGGTGTCGAGGTCGACCTCGACGACGGTGGGCGTCGCGAAGCGCTGCTCGGCGTCGTCGACGCGCACGGCGCCCTCGGCGAGCACCGTGACGCCCTGGGCGCCGAGCACGGCGGTGCGGCGCTCCTCGAAGGCGCGACCGATGCCCGGGTTCAGCAGGCGGTGCTCGGCGACCGACGCCGCCGCCGCCCCGACGGCGCCGAGATCGGCGCCCTGCGGCACGAAGAGGAAGCCGGGCTTCGTGCAGAGCTGCCCCGCCGATCCCGCGACCGAGGTCAGGAACCCCTGCAGCAGCTCGGGGTCGCCCGCGACGGCGCCCGCCGTCGCGTAGACCGGGTTCACGCTGCCGAGCTCGCCGTAGAACGGGATCGGGCGGGGGCGCGACGCCGCGATGTCGGCGAGCAGGCGGCCCACGTGCGTCGAGCCCGTGAAGGCGCCGGCGCGGACACGGTCGTCCTTCAGCAGCTCGACGCCCGCCTGCTGACCGGCGACCACCTGGAAGACGCCGTCGGGCATGCCCGCCCCGGCGAGCGCCGCGGCCACGATCTCGCCCGTGCGGCGCGAGAGCTCGGGGTGCCCCGAGTGCGCCTTGACGATGAGCGGGCAGCCCGCCGCGAGCGCAGCGGCCGAGTCGCCTCCCGCGACCGAGAAGGCGAACGGGAAGTTCGAGGCCGCGAAGTTCAGCACCGGGCCGACCGGCTCGAGCACGCGCCGCACGTCGGGACGGGGCCCGATCACGTAGCCGGGGTCGGCGTCGTCGATGCGCGCGTCGAGGTAGCCGCCGTCGACGATCACCTCGGCGAACAATCGGAGCTGGTTCGTAGTGCGGCGCACCTCGCCCGTGAGGCGGGCCTCCGTGAGGCCGGTCTCGCGCATCGCGATGGCGATGAGCTCGGCGGATGCCGCGTCGAGCGCGTCGGCGGCGGCGACGAGCGCCACCGCCCGGACGCGCGGCTCGGTGTCGGCGAATGGGCGTGCGGCGGCCGCGGCGCGCGCGGCGACCGCGTCGAGGTCGATCTCGGTGGTCATGCGTGGATCTCCAACTGGTCGATTCGGATGGCTGCGCCCGGCGGGACCGCTCAGAAGACGAAGCCCTCGGGGAAGGGGTCGTCGTCGTCGAGCAGGTACTGGCCGAGGCCCGTCACCCAGGCGCGGCCGGTGATCGTCGGGACGACGGCCGGGATGCCGCCGACCTCGGTCTCCCGGAGCAGCCGCCCCGTGAACTCGGTGCCGATGAACGACTCGTTGACGAAGTCGGTGTCGAGCGCCAGCTCGCCGCGGGCGAAGAGCTCGGCCATGCGCGCGCTCGTGCCGGTGCCGCAGGGCGAGCGGTCGAACCACCCGGGGTGGATCGCCATCGCGTGCCGCGAGCGCACGGCGTCGGACCCGGGCGCGATGAACTCGACGTGGTGCACGTGGTTCGCGCCCGCGATCACGGGATGCTGCGGCGGAGCCTGCGTGTTGATCGCGTCCATGATCGCGAGCCCCGCACGGAGGATCTCGTCCTGGCGGGAGCGGTCGAACGGCAGGCCGACGTCGTCGAGCTCGACGAGCGCGTAGAAGTTGCCGCCGAAGGCGATCGAGTACGGCACCTCGCCGTAGCCGGGCACCTCGATCGAGGCATCCAGCCGCTCGCTGAAGCTCGGCACGTTCTCGATCGTGACGTGCTTCGCACGGCCGCCCTCGACCGCGACGCGCGCGATCACGAGGCCGGCCGGCACGTCGAGCCGGATCTCGGTGACCGGCTCGGTCACCTCGACCATGCCGGTCTCGACGAGCACGGTCGCGACGCCGATGGTGCCGTGCCCGCACATGGGCAGGAACCCGCTCGCCTCGATGAACACGACGCCCCAGTCGGCGTCGTCGCGCGCGGGCGGCTGCAGGAGCGCGCCCGACATCGACGCGTGGCCGCGGGGCTCGTTCATGAGCAGGCCCCGCAGCCCGTCGAGGTGCTCCATCGCGTAGAGCCTGCGGTCGTTCATGGTCGCGCCGGGGATCCGGCCGACGCCGCCCGTGACGACACGGGTCGGCATGCCCTCGGTGTGCGAGTCGACGGCCTGGATCACCCGGCGCGCCCGCATCAGGCGAGCACCGTCTGTCGTGCCGCGAGCGCGGCCAGGGCGCGCTCGGTGTCGGCGGTGACCTGGGCGTGCTGCTCGGGCGAGAGCGGGCCGCGCGGCGGGCGGGTCGGGCCGCCGTAGGAGTTGCCGCAGATGTCCATCGAGAGCTTGATCGCCTGCACGAACTCGGTGCGCGAGTCCCAGCGGAAGACCGCGACGAGCTGCTCGTAGAGCGCCTTCGCCTCGTGCCACTTGCCGTCGGCGCAGAGGTTGTAGAGCTCGACGGCCTCACGCGGGAACGCGTTCGGGTAGCCGGCGAACCAGCCGACGGCGCCGTTCACCATGAGCTCGAAGAGCACGTCGTCGGCGCCGGCGATGACGTCGATGTCGCACTTCTCCTTGATCTCGTAGACGCGGCGCACGTCACCCGAGAACTCCTTGATCGCGACGACCTCGGGGATCTCGGCGAGCTTCGCGACGAGCGAGGGCACGAGGTCGACCTTGGTGTCGAAGGGGTTGTTGTAGGCCATGATCGGGAGGCCCACCTTCGCGACCTCCTGGTAGTGCGCGATGACCTCGGCCTCGTTCGCGCGGTAGAGCGTCGGGGGCAGCAGCAGCACGCCGTCGGCGCCGTCCTCCTGCGAGATCTCGGCCCATTTGCGCGCCTGGTGGCTGCCGACGCCGTGGACGCCGGCGATCACGATGCCGCGGCCGTCGACGGCCTCGACCGCGACCTGGATCACCTTGCGGCGCTCCTCATCGGTCAGCGAGGAGTACTCGCCGAGGGAGCCGTTCGGGCCGACGCCGCGGCAGCCGTTCGACATGAGGAAGTCGACGTGCTCGCCGAACTTGTCGTAGTCGACGGCGAGCCCGGCGGGCGCCGAGGCGTCCTCACGGAAGGCGAGGGTGGTGGCGACGACGACACCGCCCAGGTCCATGTTCTTCTCGGTCATCGGGGTTGTCCATCCTGTCGGTCTCGATGCGGGTCTGGTGGGTCTCGGGGAGTCGACGGGACATCCTCGACCTCAAGTAATGTGTAATATATCACGCACTACGAGGAGATGTGCGGTTTCCCGTCAATTCTCCTCGCGCGGCGGCCGATCCGACCCGCCGAGTTCGCCGAGCCGCACGGGCGCGAGCAACGGACGGCGATCGAAGCCGGTGGCGCCGTCGCCCTCGGCACCCGCGCTCGCGCCGTCGGCGGCCTCCCCCGTTGCTCCGCCACCGGCGACCGTCATCCGCGTCTCGGCGACGATCGCCTCGACCGCGCGTCCGCAGGTCCGCGCCTGGCAGGGTCCCAGCCCCGCCCGCGTGGCGAGGCGCATCGCCCGCAGGGGCACCTCGGCGCGCTCGACGATTGCGCGCTTCGCGACCGCCTCGCAACGGCAGATGATCGTGTCGTCGTCGAGCCACGCCGTCCAGCCCCGACGGATGCCGTGCGCCGTCTCGAGCCGCTGTGCGAAGCGGCGCATCCGGTCGCGGACGCGGAGTGCGTCGCGCAGCCGCGGGTCGTCCTGCGCGAGTCCCGCCGCGCGGGATCCCGCGATCGCGCCCTCGGCGAGCGCGGCGTCGGCGCCGCCGATGCCCGTGACCTCGCCGGCGGCGAACACCTGCGGCTGCGACGTGCGCTGCGCGTCGTCGACCACGACGAAACGCCCGCGCCGGTCGCCGGCCACCTCGCAGCCGAGCATGATCGCCGCCTCGAGCCGCGGGGTGAACCCGTGGCCGAGCGCGACGGCATCGCACTCGATGATGCGCTCGGTGCCGGGCAGCGGCCGCCAGTCGGCGTCGAGTTGCGCGACGACCGCGCCCTCGACCCGCTCGTCGCCGAGCACCCGCACGACCCCGCTGCCGATCCGGTACGGGATGCGGTGACGCACGAGCGCGCCCGCGTACTCCGCGAGCTCGCCCGACTTGCCGATGAGCTGCCACGGCTTCGGCAGCCAGCCGCTGGCGAGGGCTCCGATACGGGATGCCTCGTGGATGCCGACGACCTCCGAGCCGACCAGCGCCAGCGACTGGGCGACGGGCAGCAGGAACGGCCCCGCCCCGGCGACGAGCGTGCGCCGCCCGACGGAGACGCCGTCGCGCTTCGCGAGGGCCTGGGCTGCGCCCGCGGTGGTCACCCCGGGCAGTGTCCACCCCGGGATCGGCAGCGCGAGGTCGTGGGCTCCCGTCGCGATGACGAGCGCATCGGCCTCGACGACCACGGCATCACGGCCGGCGCCGTCGACGGGGCCGACGGCGGCGCGGAGCACCACGGCGGCGCCTGCCTCGCCGGGCTCGCGCAGTTCGACCGACCACACCGCGGCACCCGAGTGCACCTCGGCGCCGGCGAGCGCGGCCTGCAGCTGCTCGAAGCGGCGCGTCCCGTGCTGCATGCGCGGATCGGTCAGCCCCGGGCGGTGGCGCCAGAACTGCCCGCCCGGGCGCGCGCCCTCGTCGAGCACGGTCACGCGGGCCCCCGCGGCGAGCGCCGCCTCGGCGGCGGCGAGTCCGGCCGGCCCGGCTCCGAGGATCGCGACGCGGGTCATCCGCGCACCTCGCGTTCGATGCGGTCGCCGGCGACGGCCTCGCGCTGGCACGCGCGCACACCCTCGACGCCGTTGACGGTGACGAGGCAGTCGTGGCAGACGCCGATGCCGCAGAAGACGCCGCGTTCGCCCTGCTGCGCGCCGCGCCACGCGACGCGGCCCGAGCCGAGCAGGACCCCGGCGATCGTCTGCCCCGCGCGCCCGGTCACGGCCTCACCCTCGACGAGGATCTCGACGGTGCCGTTCACGCCCGGCACGCCGCTCGCGCCGGCCGCCCCGGTCGCGCCGCGTCCGTTCCGCCCCCCGCTCACGCGGCCGCTCCGATCCCCGGGCGACCGGGCAGGAAGGGCACCGGGTCGAGCGAGGTCGGCGCGCCGAGCACGGCGTGGGCGACGAGCTCGGCCGTCGCCGGGGCGAGGCCGATTCCGGCCCCCTCGTGGCCGGTCGCGTGGAAGAGGCCGCCGACGCGGGGGTCCTCGCCGATCACGGGCAGGTGGTCGGGGGCGTACGGGCGGAACCCGAAGTAGCTGCGGAGCAGGATGGTCTCCTCGAGGAAGGGGAACAGACGGGTGGCCTTGGCCGCGATCGCGCGCACCGGGTCGACGCCCGGGCGCTCGTCGAACCCGACGCGCTCCCGGCTCGACCCGATGAGCACGGTGCCGCCGGGAGTCGATTCGACGACGGTCGAGGTCTGCAACGCGGCATCCCCCGAACCGACCGCCCCGACGTAGTCGGCGTCGTAGACCTTGTGGAAGACCCGTTGGGGCATCGGGGTCGTGACGAGGATGACGCCGCGGCGCGGCCGGATGTCGATCGGCGCGCCGAGGCGGCGGCCGAGCTCGCCCGCCCAGGGCCCCGCGCAGTTGACGACCGCGTCGACGTCGATCGGGCCCGACGTCGTCTCGACGGCGACGACGCGTCCGCCCGCGGTGCGCGCGCCGGTGACCTCGGCGACGACGAGGCGGGCACCCCGCCGGATGGCCGCGGCGGCGAGGGCCTGGGTGGTGTTCGACGGCTGCAGCTGGGCGTCGTCGGGGTAGTGGATCGCGAGGGCGACCTCGGGCGAGAGGTGCGGCTCAGCTGCGAGCAGGCGATCGGCATCGAGCCCTTCCGCCTGGATGCCGATGCCGCGCTGGGCCGCGGCGAAGTGGCGCAGCGCCTCCTCGCCGCCCGGGAACGCGACCACGACGCCGCCCTTGGCCTCGAACTCGGTCTCGGGCTGGCCGCCCTCGCGCTCGGCGTCGAGTCGCTCGGCGAGCGCGCGCCAGCGCGCGTTCGAGTGGATGGCGAGGTCGGCCTCGGGTCCCGGCGCCTTGTCGCTCACGAGCAGGTTTCCCTCGCATCGGCTCGACGTCTCGCCGGCGATGCCCACCCGGTCGACGAGCACCACCTCGGCGCCCCGCTCAGCGAGTTCGAGGGCGCACGCGGCGCCGACGATGCCCGCCCCGATCACTGCGATCCGCATCGTCGTCCCTTCCATGCCCGCCTGCGGAGATCACCGCGCGGTACGTGACATATTACTCACACGACGCGGTCTTCACACGATCGATTCGACCGACGCCGAAACGAGTGGGCGACCCGACCGCGGTCAGCCCTCGTCCTGGCCGCTCCAGAGCCCGGCGACGTGGCCGACGTGGCGGCGCATCAGGTCTTCGGCGGCGACCCCGTCGCCCTCCACGAGGAGCCGCACCAGCTCGGTGTGCTCCAGCGAGGAGGCCACGAGCGCATCGCTCTCGGCCAGGTTCACGAGCCCGACGAGTCGCGTCTGCTGCCGGAGCTCGCTCACGAGTCGCACGAGGTGCCGGTTGCCGGTGAGCTCGAGCAGGGTGAGGTGGAACGCGGTGTCGGCCTCGAGGTAGTCCTCGAACCGGCCCTCCCGGCCGGCGGCGACGATCTCGGCCGCGAGCTCCTCGAGCCGGGCGACCGTCGCGTCGGACAGGTTGCCGGCGAGCTGCCGCATCGGCGGCGCCTCGAGGAGCACCCGCACCTCGCCGAGCTCCTTGAGCTCGTCGAGCGAGATCTCGGTCACCCGGAAGCCGCGGTTGCGGATCGGGCTGAGGAACCCGCGTCGGGCGAGGTTCAGCATCGCCTCGCGCACCGGCGTCGCGCTGACGCCGAACTCCGTGGCGAGCGTCGGCACCGTGAGCACGGTGCCCGGGGCGAACTCGCCCGCCACGATCCGCGACGAGAGCGTACGCTCGACCTGTTCGCGCAGGCTCTGCACCTCGAGCAGCCGCATCGGCTCGGGGCTCACGGGGTACCCACCTGGCGAGATGTCATGCGGCACATCGTACTCCAGTCCGGTGGTCGAGCCGATGATCTCCGCCCCGGCGTCATCCCGCGTCGCACCGGCGATCGGCGGGGTGCACCGTGGGATGATTGGCGCACGGGCCCCGCCCCCCGCGCGCGACCCTGAGGAAGGGCCGCCATGCCGATCGAGTTCGCGCATTCCCGACGATCCACCGTCGGCCTCGAATGGGAGATCGCGATCGTCGATCGCGCGACCGGCGAACTCGCCTCGATCGGGGATCGGGTGCTCGAACTGCTCGATGCGGGCAGCCCGGGCGGCAAGCACCCCTCCATCACCTCAGAACTGCTGACGAACACCGTCGAACTCGTGAGCGAGGTGCACACGACCATCGCGGGCGCCGTGCGCGACCTCGAACAGCAGCTCGCCGAGGTGCGCGCGGTCATCGACGGGCTCGGCGAGTACGAGCTCATCTGCAGCGGCTCGCACCCGTTCAGCCAGTGGTACGACCAGCACCTCACCGACAAGCCCAGGTACCACAAGCTCATCGAGCGCACCCGCTGGTGGGGCCGCAACATGATGATCTGGGGCGTGCACGTGCACGTCGGCCTCGAGGATCGCGACAAGGCGCTGCCGATCCTCGACGGGCTGCTCGCCTATCTGCCGCACCTGCAGGCCCTCAGCGCCTCGAGCCCGTTCTGGGCGGGCGTCGACACGGGTTACGCCTCGAATCGCGCCCTCATGTTCCAGCAGCTGCCCACCGCCGGACTCCCCTACCCGCTCGCCGACTGGGCGGCCTACGAGCGCTACGTCGGCGACCTCGTGCGCACCGGCGTCATCGAGGACCACAGCGAGGTCCGCTGGGACATCCGCCCATCACCCCGCTGGGGCACCGTCGAGGTGCGCGTCTGCGACGGCGTCTCGACCGCAGCCGAGATCGCCGCGATCGGCGCCCTCGTGCAGTGCCTCGTCGAGTGGATGTCCACGCGGCTCGACGACGGCGAGACGCTCACCGTGCTGCAGCCCTGGTACGTGCGCGAGAACAAGTGGCGCGCGGCCCGGTACGGGCTCGCCGCCGAGGTCATCACGGATGTCTCGGGCACCGAGAAGCCCGTCGCCGACGACCTGCGCGAGCTCCTCACGACCCTCGCGCCCATCGCCGAGCGGCTCGGCTGTGCGGCCGAACTCCAGGGGGTTCGCGCGACCCTCGACGCGGGCGCGAGTGCGCAGCGACAGCTCGACGTCGCGCGAGCGGCGGGCGGCGACCTGCGGGCCGTCGTCGCGCACCTCGCACGCGAGCTGCGCGAGGGGGTCGCGTCGCACGGCGACCACGGGGCATCCGCCCGCTGAAACGCGCCGCCGCGTCGCGCGACGCCGTGCGCCGCCAACCCGGCGGCTCAGCGGCTCAGCCGATCAGCGGCCGCCGAGCATCTTCTGCATCGCCGCGAGGTCGGCCTCGCTCGGCGCGCCGCCCTTCTTGGCGCCGCCGAGGCCGAAGCCCGAACCGGTCGGCGCCTGCCCCTGGCCGGCCGGCGTCGCGCCGGACGCGATGGCCTGGTTCTCGGCCGCCCGCTTCGCGGGGTTGCCCGAGCGCGAACCGCCCGACTTCTTCTTCGCCTTCGCGGCCTGTCGCTTGCCGCCGCCGTAGCCGCCGGCGCCCGGGATCGGGCCCATGCCGGGGATCTGCGGCACGCCGCCGCGGGCGACGGTCTTCATCATCTTCGCGGCCTGTTCGAAGCGCTGCACGAGCTGGTTCACGTCGGTGACCGTCATGCCCGAACCCTTCGCGATGCGCAGTCGCCGCGAGCCGTTCAGGAGCTTGGTGTTCTTGCGCTCGGCCGGGGTCATCGACTGGATGATCGCCTCGGTGCGCACGATCTCGCGCTCGTCGAAGTTCTCGAGCTGCTGCTTCATGCCGCCCGCGCCCGGCAGCATGCCGAGCATCTTCTTGATCGAGCCGGCGCCGCGCAGCTGCTGCATCTGCGCGAGGAAGTCGTCGAGCGTGAACTGCTCGGTCGCGAGCTTCTCGGCGACCTTCAGCGCCTCCTCCTCGTCGAAGGCCTGCTGGGCCTGCTCGATGAGGGTGAGGATGTCGCCGAGGTCGAGGATGCGGCTCGCCATGCGGTCGGGGTGGAACGGCTCGAAGTCGTCGAGGCCCTCACCGGTCGACGCGAAGATGATCGGGCGGCCCGTCACCGAGGCCACCGAGAGCGCGGCGCCGCCGCGCGCGTCGCCGTCGAGCTTCGAGAGCACGACGCCCGTGAAGTCGACGCCCTCCTGGAATGCCTTCGCGGTCGTGACCGCGTCCTGGCCGATCATCGCGTCGATGACGAAGAGCACCTCGTCGGGGTTCGTCGCCTTGCGGATGTTCGAGGCCTGCTTCATCATCTCGGCGTCGACGCCGAGGCGGCCGGCGGTGTCGATGATGACGACGTCGTGCTGCGCGCGGCGCGCCTGCTCGACGCCCGCCTTCGCGACCTTCACCGGGTCGCCGACGCCGTTGCCGGGCTCGGGGGCGAAGACCGGCACACCGGCCTGCGAGCCGACGACCTGCAACTGGTTGACGGCGTTCGGGCGCTGCAGGTCGCTCGCGACGAGCAGCGGCGTGTGGCCCTCCTTCGCGAGGTGCTTCGCGAGCTTGCCCGCGAGGGTCGTCTTGCCGGCACCCTGGAGGCCCGCGAGCATGATCACCGTCGGCGGGTTCTTCGCGAACTGCAGTCGGCGCTGCTGGCCGCCGAGGATCGCGACGAGCTCCTCGTTGACGATCTGCACGACCTGCTGGGCCGGGTTCAGGGCCTTGTTGACCTCGTCGCCGAGCGCGCGCTCGCGCACGTGCCCGGTGAACTGCTTGACCACGTCGAGCGACACGTCGGCGTCGAGCAGGGCGCGGCGGATCTCGCGCACCGTGCCGTCGACGTCGGAAGCGGAGAGCTTGCCCTTGGTGCGGAGGTTCTTGAAGGTCTCCGCGAGGCGGTCAGACAGGTTTCCGAAGGTAGCCATGGTGCCTCCGATTCTACGTGCCCCGGCGCCACGACTTTTTCAGGACGGCGTCAGCCCTCGAAGCGCACGTCGACGATCTCGCGCTCGAGGTCGATCGACGCGACGAGTCGCTCGTCGGTGTCGTCGGGGGCGAGCGCGTACTCGAACTCGGCGAAGGCGTCGCCGGGCTCGTCGGCGTCGGGGCGGAGGTCGACGCGCACGAGGCTCAGCGAACGCAGCGCGTCGACCTGCCGGTCGCCCGAGTCGCGGCCGATCGCCGCGTCGATGTCGTCGGCCTGCTCGAGCTCGGGGTCGAGCACGACGTCGAGGTAGCGCACGATCGGCGAGCTCTTGCTGTCGAGCTGGCTGACGAAGGCCTGACGCAGCTCGTCGTCGACGAGTTCGAGCTCGCCGACGAGCGACGAGGCGATGTCGAGCGACGGGAGCGAGACGAGGTCGGCGTCGGCGTCGAGCACGACCTCGACGCGCTGGTCGGCGTACTCGAACGTCTCGGACCAGTAGTCGCCGACGAGGCCGAAGTAGTCGTGTTCGATCGACATGGGATGCTCCTATCCGACGAGTTTCTGGGCGAAGACGTGCGGCGTGAAGCCGGTGAGGTCGCCGATGCCCTCGCCCTGCCCGATGAGCTTGATCGGCAGGCCCGTCTTCTCCTGCACGGCGAGCACGAAGCCGCCCTTCGCGCTGCCGTCGAGCTTCGTCAGCACGAGGCCCGTCACTCCACCGTGCTCGATGAACGCCTCCGCCTGGGCGAGTCCGTTCTGGCCCGTCGTCGCGTCGAGCACGAGCAGCACCTCGCTGATCGGCGCCTGCTTCTCGACCACGCGTCGGATCTTGCCGAGCTCGTCCATGAGCCCGCCCTTGGTGTGCAGGCGGCCGGCGGTGTCGATGATCACGATCTCGGTGCCGTCCTGCTTGGCCTTGTCGACCGTCTGGAACGCGACCGAGGCCGGGTCCTGGCCCTCGCGCTCGGGGCGGACGATGCCGACGCCGGCGCGCTCGGCCCAGGTCGCGAGCTGGTCGACGGCGGCCGCACGGAAGGTGTCGGCCGCACCGACGACGACCGAGCGGTCGTAGCTGCGGAGGAAGCGCGCGAACTTGCCGATGGTCGTCGTCTTGCCGACGCCGTTGACGCCGACGACGAGCACGACGGCGGGCCGCTCGGTGAGCTTCAGGGTCGGGTCGTACTTGGCGAGGCGCTCCTCGACGACCTCGCGGAGCATCCGCTGGACGTCCTTCGGGTCGGTCGTCTTGTACCGCTCGACCTGTGCGCGGATCTGCTCGACGATCTCCTCGGTGACCGCGGGACCGAAGTCGGCCCGGATGAGTGCCGATTCGAGGTCGTCCCAGGTGTCGTCGTCGATCGTCTTCGCGCCGAAGACCCCGCGAAGGGCCGCGCCGAGCGACCAGGATGCGCGTTCTGCCATGCCTCCAGCCTACGGGGGCGGATGACCCGACCGCGCGGGCCGCCCCGTGTGCGCGCCGGCGCCGATGCACGGAGGTGCACGGCCGTGCAAGGGGTTGCCCGCCGCCGCACGGTCGGAGGAGTCTCGGGGCATCGGAAGGAGTGCGGATGACGTCCGTGGGTATCCACGCCTCGCACGAGCAGATGCCGCCCGGTCTCCTGCTCGAGGCCGTGAAGCGCGCCGAGCAGGCGGGCTTCACCGCCGCGATGTGCAGCGACCACTTCGCCCCCTGGAGCGTCCGACAGGGGCACTCGGGCTACGCCTGGAGCTGGCTCGGCGCCGCCCTCGAGGCCACCCGGTTCTCGCTCGGGGTCGTGACGGCCCCCGGGCAGCGCTACCACCCGGCCGTCGCCGCGCAGAAGATCGCGACGCTCGCCGAGATGTACCCGGGCCGATTCTGGGCGGCGCTCGGCAGCGGCGAGGCGATCAACGAGCACATCACGGGCGAGCGGTGGCCGCCGAAGGACGAGCGGGATGCCCGCCTGCTCGAATCGGTCGAGGTGATGCGCCGCCTGCTCGCCGGCGAGGAGGTGACCGCCGACGGGCTGATCCGCGTCGATCGGGCCCGGCTGTGGAGCCTGCCCGCAGTCCCGCCGGAGCTCTTCGCCGCCGCGGTGAGCCCCGACACCGCACGCGCCGCGGCGAACTGGGCCGACGGGGTGATCACCGTCGACCAGCCTCGCGACGTTCTGCGCGAGTTCATCGACGCCTATCGCGGTTCGGGTGGTCGCGGACCGGTCGCCGTGCAGGTGCACCTGAGCTGGGCGCGCACCGACGACGAGGCGCTCGCGATCGCCCACGAGCAGTGGCGGCAGAGCCTGGTTCCTGCGCACCTCGCCTGGGAGCTCGACCGGCCGGAGGAATTCGACGCCCGCACCGCCGATGCGACCCCCGCGCAGGTCGCGGAGACGCTGCTCGTCTCCGCCGACCCCTCGCGCCACCGCGACCACCTCCTGCGCATCGCCGAGCTCGGGGTCGACCGGATCTACCTGCACCACGTCGGCACCGAGCAGACTCGATTCATCGAGGTGTTCGGCGAGCGCGTCGTGCCCGAGCTCGAGGCGGTCTCCGCATGAGGATCACCGATCGGAGCGACCTCTGGTGGAAGACGGCGGTCGTCTACTGTCTCGACGTCGAGACCTACATGGACTGGAACGACGACGGCTCGGGCGACTTCGAGGGCCTCGCCCATCGCCTCGACCACCTCGCGGAGCTCGGCGTCACCTGCATCTGGCTGATGCCCTTCCAGCCGACCCCCGATCGCGACGACGGGTACGACATCACCGACTTCCTCGGGGTCGATCCGCGACTCGGCTCGCTGGGCGACGTCGCGGAGTTCACCCGCACGGCGCGCGATCGCGGCATGCGCGTGATCATCGACTTCGTCATGAACCACACCTCGGAGCGGCATCCGTGGTTCAAGGCCGCGCGGCGCAGCCGCACCTCGCCGTTCCGCGACTGGTACGTGTGGCGGGACGACCCGCCCAACGAGGCGAACGCGGTGTTCCCCGGCGAGGAGGACTCGATCTGGGAGTTCGAGGAGCGCACCGAGCAGTACTACCTGCACAGCTTCTACCGGCACCAGCCCGACCTGAACATCGCGAACCCTGCGGTGCGCGACGAGATCGCGCGTACGCTCGGCTTCTGGCTGGAGCTCGGGATCTCGGGGTTCCGGGTCGACGCGGTGCCGTTCCTGATCGAGCCTCCCGAGGGTGTCGACATCGGCGATCCGCACGAGTTCCTCCGCGACCTCCGCCGGTTCCTGCAGCGTCGTTCGAGCGAAGCGGTGCTGCTCGGCGAGGTGAACCTGCCCTACGAGCAGCAGCTCGACTTCTTCGGCCGCACCGGCGACGCGGCCGAGCTCACGATGCAGTTCGACTTCCTCGCGATGCAGGCGCTCTACCTCTCGCTCGCGCGAGAGGACGCCCGCCCGCTGGCCGAGTCGCTCGCGAAGCGGCCGACGCTCGAGCCCGAGGCGCAGTGGGCGAACTTCGTGCGCAACCACGACGAGCTCACGCTCGACAAGCTCTCCGAAGCCGAGCGCGAGGAGGTCTTCGACGCGTTCGCTCCCGAGGAGTGGATGCGCGTCTACGATCGTGGCATCGTGCGCAGGCTGCCGACGATGCTCGACGGCGACCCCCGTCGCATCCACCTCGTCTACAGCCTGCTCTTCTCGCTGCCCGGCACGCCCGTGCTGTTCTACGGCGAGGAGATCGGCATGGGCGAGAACCGCGCGCAGCAGGGCCGGCAGGCGGTGCGCACGCCCATGCAATGGACCGATGAGCGCAACGGCGGATTCTCCCGGGCCGCCCCGTCCCGGCTCGTCGCCTCGCCGCCTCGCGACGGGTACTCCCCCGAGCACGTGAACGTGGAGGCGCAGATACACGACCCCGAGTCGCTGCTCTCGTTCATCAAGCAGCTCGCGAGGCGGTACCGCAGTTCTCCCGAGATCGGCTGGGGCGAGCTCGACGTGCTGGTCACCGGGCAGGACGCAGTGCTCGCCCACCGCATCACCGCCGACGTCGGACGGTTCGTCGCGGTGCACAACTTCGCACCGACGCCCACGCTCGTACCCCTCGAGCTCGGGAAGGTCGCCCCCGACACGGTGCTCTCCGACCTGTTCGCGGCCGACACCTTCCCGATCGACGAGCGCGGGCGCATCGAGGTGCACCTCGATGCGTACGGGTACCGCTGGTTCCGGATCGTCGAGCCCGACGACCGTCGGATCACCTGACCCGGGTCGAGGCGCCCCGGGCACCTGCGGCGACGGGAACGTGCGGCGGCGATGCGCCACGGCCGCCTCGCGCCCGGTCCGCTGCATAGACTCGGCGAGTGGCTTTCCGACTGGTGCTCGACGACTCCCGTCCCCTCCTCGACGACGACTCCACCGACAGCACCGCACCGCTGCGCCGCCAGGTCGACGTGCTGCGCGCCGACTACGGTCGGGCGTCGCGACTCCTGCTCGGCATCGCCGCGACGATCGTGCTCGTCGTCGTGATCTTCATCGTCACCGGCCTCATCGTCGCCGTCGGGCTCGAGAATGCGTTCGCGGTGGTGTTCGCGCTCCCGTTCGCGGCGATCGGTGCCGCCGCCGCGTGGCTGCTCGTCGAACTCCATCGCAGCGGCCGACGGCTGTCGATCGCGCTCGCCGATCGGCTCACCGTCGTACACGAGGGCGGCGACTCGATCGGCGATGTCATCCTCGCGCGGACGTTCGTGTTCGAGCCCTTCGTGTTCTGGCGCATCGCTGCGTCATCGCTCGCCCTGCTGTTCGGCATCATGCTCGGGTCCATGGCCTTCGCCCCGACGCCGGGCGACACGGCGATCCGGATCGCCGTCGGCGCGATCGGGGCGCTCCTGATCGTCGTCGGGTGCGGCGTCTTCGGCGGCGTGTTCCGCGTGAATCGTGCACACGCCCGCCGCGACCCGGTGCAGCGCCGCATCCTGGGCGGCTGACCCGGTCGGGTGACGCGGTCCGGTGCCCGCACCGCGCCGAACCGCGGGAACGCCTCAGCTCGCCTTCGCCTCGCGCTCCTCGCGAACGCGCTGGCCGACGACCGCCGAGACGCCGTCCTGGCGCATCGAGACGCCGTAGAGGGCGTCGGCGATCTCCATCGTGCGCTTCTGATGCGTGATCACGATGAGCTGGCTCGCATCGCGCAGGCTCTCGAAGGTCGTGAGCAGGCGCCCGAGGTTAGCATCGTCGAGGGCGGCCTCCACCTCGTCCATGATGTAGAACGGGCTGGGGCGCGCCTTGAAGATCGCCATGAGCAGCGCGACCGCCGCGAGCGAGCGCTCTCCGCCCGAGAGCAGCGACAGCCGCTCGATCTTCTTGCCGGCGGGCTTCACGCTCACCTCGATGCCGGTGGTCAGCATGTCGTCGGGGTTCGTCAGCGAGATGCTGCCGGTGCCGCCCGGGAAGAGCACGGGGAACACCTCGGCGAAGGCCGCCTTCGTGTCGTCGAAGGCGCTGCGGAAGATCGACTCCATGCGGCCGTCGATCTCCTCGATGATCGTGAGCAGGTCCTTGCGCGTGTTCGCGAGGTCCGTGAGCTGCTCGCTGAGGAACTGGTGTCGCTGCTCGAGCGCCGCGAACTCCTCGAGCGCGAGCGGGTTGACCCGGCCGAGCTGGGCGAGCTTGCGCTCCGCACCGGCGAGGCGCCGCTGCTGCTCCTCGCGGCGGAACGGCCGCGGTTCGGCCTCCTCGCCGTCCGCGCCCTCGGCGGGGATGAGTTCGTCGGGTCCGTATTCGGCGATCAGCACCTCCTCATCGAGTCCGAGCTCCGACTCGGCGCGCTCGACGAGCCCGCCGACGTGCAGCTTCTTCTCGTAGATGCGCAGTTCGAGCCCGTGCACGTCCTCGGTGACCGAGTGCAGGCGCTCGCGCACGGCGGTCTCCTCGCGGCGCACCGCCTGCAGCTCCTCGTTGCGGCTGGAGCGCTCGGCCTCGGCCCGACCCAGGGCGACTCGGGCCTCGGCGACGGAGGCGTCGACGGACTCGAGCGCGGGCGGCAGGGCGTCGGCCACGCGCCGCGCGGCCTCGAGCTGCGCCCGGCGGATCACCGCGCGACGGGCGGCCTCGACCGCGGCCCGACGTTCGGCGTCGTACTGGGCCTCCATCGTGCGGATGCGGGCCTCCTCAGCGCGCACCCGCTCCTTCGCGGTCTCGAGCCGGAGCTTCGCCTCGACCTCGGCCTCCCGCGCCGACTCGACGGTCGCGAGGGCCGCGTCGCGCACGGAGACGTCGAGCACCGGTCGCGGCACGGCGCGTGCCGACTCGAGTGCGGCCTTGGCCTCGCCCGCCGCCTCCTCGGCCTCGGCGACGCGTTCCTCGGCGTTCGCGGAGGTCTGCCGGAGCCGCTCCGACTCCGCCTCGGCGGCTTCGGCCTGCACCCGGGCGCGATTCAGCCGTTCGGTGCGCTGCGCGAGCTGCGCGTCGAACTCGCGGAGCGCGGCGAGCGCGCGCTTGGACTGCTCCTTCGAGGCCTCGACGAGCTGCCGCTGCTCGGCGAGCTCGGCGCGGCTGCGCTCGATCTCGCCGCGCACCTCCTCGAGGCGGGCGGCGGCGCGGTCGCGCTCGGCGATGAGCTCGATGCGGCTCTGCTTCCGGCCCGAGCCGCCGCGCACCACGTAGCGTCCGATGACGGTGCCGTCACGGGTGATCACGGTCGCGGGGCGGGATGCCTCGGCGAGCGCGGGTTCCGCGGCGCGCGCCGCGGCGAGGTCGTCGGCGATGAAGATCTCGGCGAGGAGCCCCCGCACCCCTGCCGGCGCGGCGACCACCGAGGCGGCGGCGGTGAGCCCGTCGAGCGTCGGCGCGGCGCTCGGCTCGCCGCCGGCTTCGGCGACGGCGAGCGCGACGCGGCCGAGCTCGCCCGACTCGGCACGGTCGAGTGCGCGATACGCGGCATCGCGGTCGTCGACGAGCACGGCGTCGGCGAGCGAGCCGAGCGCCGCGGCGATCGCGGCCTCGTACCCGGGCTCGACCTGCATCGACTCGGCGAGGAGGCCGCGGACGCCCGGGACTCCGGCGGCGACGAGGGCGGCCGAGCCGTCCTTCTGGTCGAGTGCGAGCGAGAGCGCCTGCGTGCGGGCGCTGAGGGCGCCGTGCTCGCGTTCGCGGCCGTGCAGCTCTTCCCGGATTCGCTCGATCTCGGCCTCGGCTTCGAACACGGCGCCCTGCGCGAGCTCGTAGGCCTCGTCGAGATCGGTCTCGGCGGTCTGCTCCTCGCCCGCAGCGGCCTCGGCCTCGGCGAGCGCGGCAGCGGCCGCTTCGCGACGGGCCGCGGAGGCGTCGAGCGCGTTCGCGTGGCGCAGCACCTCGCCGCGCACGGCGGCGAGCTTCGAGGCCGCCGAGTCGGCCTGCCCGGTGAGCTTCGAGAGCTCGAGGTCGTACGCGGAGACGAGCGCGGACTGCCGCGCGATGCCCTCGTCGACCGAGTCGAGCTCGGCGCGGGTGCGCATCGTCTGCTCGTGTGCGAGATCGAGGGCGGATGCCTCGGCGCCGATGCCGTCGCGGAGCCCGACGAGCTCGGCGACGGCGCCGTCGATCATCTCGCGGGTCACGCTCGGCGCGGCATCCGATTCGTCGGAGGCACCCTCGAGGAGCGCGATCCGCTGCCGTGCGAGCGAGTCGAGCGAGCGGAGGCGCGACTGGGCCTGTTCGAGCGCGAAGCTCGTCGACCGGGCGCGGTCGACGTCGTCGCCGCCCTGCGCCTCCTCGAGCCGGGTGACCTTCGCCTGGTGCTGCTCGAGGCGCTCCTGCAGCACGAGCCGCTCGGAGTGGCGTTCGTGTTCGCTCCTGCCGTGCTCCTCGAGTGCGCGTCGGAGGCCGACGACCTCGTCGGCGAGCAGTCGCGCCTTCGCGTCGCGCACGACCGCGGCAATGGTCGCGGCCTCGCGGGCGACCTCGGCCTGACGGCCGAGCGGCTTCAACTGCCGTCGGATCTCGCCGGCGAGGTCGGACAGACGGGTGAGGTTCGTCTGCATCGCGTCGAGCTTGCGGAGCGTCTTCTCCTTGCGGCGACGATGCTTCAGGATGCCGGCGGCCTCCTCGATGAAGCCGCGCCGGTCCTCGGGGGTCGCACGCAACACCTGGTCGAGCTGGCCCTGGCCGACGATGACGTGCATCTCCCGGCCGAGTCCCGAGTCGCTCAGGAGCTCCTGGACGTCGAGCAGCCGGCACTGGTCGCCATTGATGGCGTACTCGCTCGTGCCGTTGCGGAACAGGGTGCGCGAGATCGTGACCTCGCTGTACTCGATCGGCAGGGCGCCGTCCGAGTTGTCGATCGTGAGGCTCACCTCGGCGCGGCCGAGCGGGCCTCTCGTCGAGGTGCCGGCGAAGATGACGTCCTCCATCTTGCCGCCGCGGAGGGTCTTCGCGCCCTGCTCGCCCATCACCCAGGCGAGCGCGTCGACGACGTTCGACTTGCCCGAGCCGTTCGGGCCGACGATGCAGGTCACGCCGGGCTCGAAGGCGAAGGTCGTCGGCTGCGCGAAGGACTTGAAGCCCTTGAGCGTCAGGCTCTTGAGGTACACGTCCTACCCTCCCCTGTGCGCGAGAACGCTGCGGACTACCGTATCCGAGGATTCCGCCCCCGCCGCGCACGCGCGCCGCGCCCGCGGGATTCCACGGTTGTCGCCGCCGGCTGCGCTCGGTAGTCTGGGCGGCTGCCCACCGGGCGGCACGTCGCCCGACGCACCAACCGAGAGGAGCCCCGCGCATGTCCGTCGAGATCCGGCCGATCACGCTCCCCGAGCGACTCGGCACGCCCGAGGCCGTCGAGTTCGAACGCTACGCCGCCTTCGCCATCGACATCGAGGTCGAGCGCTGGGGCGACGACCGGTTCGCCTACACGCCCGCGGAGATGCTGTCGATCTACCGCGACGACGACTACGAGATCAAGCGGGCGTTCGCCGCCTGGCACGGCGACACCTGCGTCGGTCGCACCATCTCCTGGGGTGAACGGGATGCTGCCGCGGAGAGCGGGATCGTCATCGTCGAGGTCGCCCCCGACTTCCGTCGGCAGGGCATCGGCAGCCGACTGCTCGAGCACGCCGAGGGCGTGATCACCGCGCTCGGCCGGCACCGGAACACCGGGTGGATCGACTTTCCGCTCGCAGCCCTCGACGTCCCGGGCCCTCGGCTGCACGCGCCCGACGGCGAGGCGTCACTGCCCGCGGAGCTGCCGAGCGTGCGCTTCGCGACCCACCACGGCTACGTGCTCGGCCAGCTCGAGCGGGCGAGCGTCCTCCAGATCGCCGCTCGCACCGACGAGTTCCGTGCGGAGTCCGCGCGGCTCGAGGCCGAGGCATCCGACTACCGCATCACCGGATGGATCGACCACGTGCCCGACGCGCTCGTCGACAGCTACGCGGCGGCGCGCGCCCGCATGGCGATCGACGTGCCCGCGGGCGGCCTCGACATCGACGAGGAGTTCTGGGACGCCGACCGGGTGCGCGTGCACGAATCGCACGCGACCCGAGGCGGCCGCACGCTGCTCGTCGCGGCCGCCGTCGCGCCCGACGGATCGATCGCGGGCTACACCGAGCTCGAACTGCCGCCGGGCAAGCCGCTCGCCTACCAGTCCGACACGCTCGTGGTCGCGGCCCATCGCGGGCACGGGCTCGGCATGCGGGTGAAACTCGCGAACCTCGTGCGCCTCGCCGAGTTCGCCCCCGAGCGCACGGCGGTCTACACGTGGAACGCCGACGAGAACGAGCACATGCTCGCGATCAACCTCGCGCTCGGGTTCGAGCTGCACGGCTTCGGCGCCGAGTTCCAGCGCGGCTGATCCGGCCGGTCAGCCGGCCGTCCGCGCGCCGTATCGCGCCACGATGGTCAGCGCCGCCTCGTCCACCACGCGGCGCATCTCGGCGTCGCTCAGCGACCAGCCGCCGTGGATCAGTCGCGGCCAGAAGACGACGGTCGAGATCATGCCGAGGAACTGCGACGCCGCCGAGTCGGGGTCGTCGACGACCGCGGTCCCCTCGGCGCTTGCGGTGACGAAGCAGCGCCGCACCGCCGCGAACAGCGGCAGCGTTCCGAAGTCGAAGACCCGTTCTCGCAGTTCGGGGAACCGCGACGATTCACCGATCACCGCGCGGATCAGATCCGTCATCCCGGGCCGGTTCAAGAGCTCGACGTAGGCGAGACCCAAGCCGGTCAGGCTCGCGCGGAAGTCGCCGGATGGCGGATCCTCGAAGGCGCCCTCGGGCGAGCCGGCCGCGGCGAGCACCATCGCCTCGAAGAGCTCGGCCTTGGTCGGGAACTGCTTGAACAGCGTCGCCTTGGACACGCCTGCGCGCTCGGCGACGCGCGCCAGTGACGTGCGGTCGTAGCCGTGCTCGAGGAACAGCTCGTTGGCGGCGTCGAGGATCGTCGCCCGGTTGGTCGCGGCGACCTGGCGATGATAGCTCGAGAGCTCGCGTGACATGCCGCAAGTATAGAGGTGAGCCCATTGACTCACCACTCAAGGAGGACTACCGTCTGAAGAGGTGAGCCCACCGACTCACCTCTCGCGAAGGAGCTGAACATGGCCAAGCTCATCTACTCGATGATCACCTCGCTCGACGGGTACGCCGAAGCCGCAGAGGGCGACCTCGGCAGGGGTGCGGAGGACGAGGAGGTGCACACCTTCATCGGCGACGCGTTCCGCGACGTCGGCACCTTCCTCTACGGCCGGCGGATGTACGAGACCATGGTCTTCTGGGAGACCGTGCGCGACGAACCCGAGGTGCCGCCGTTCATCCTCCAGTACGCGAACGACTGGCGAGCCGCGGAGAAGATCGTCTACTCGACGACGCTGGAGTCGGTCTCGAGCGAGAGGACCCGCATCGAGCGGAGTTTCGACCCCGAGGCGGTCCGGCGGCTCAAGGCGGAATCCGACCACGACCTCTCGGTGGACGGCCCCAACCTCGCGGCCCAGGCGATCAGGGCCGGCCTCGTCGACGAGTACCACCTCTTCATCACCACGAGCGTGGTCGGCGGCGGCAAGCGGTTCTTCCCCGACGGCGTGCGCCTCGACCTCGACCTCGTCGAGCAGCGCGCATTCCCGTCCGGACTGATCTCGGCTCGCTACCGAACCCGATGAGCCGAGCTCAGCGCCGGCGCTGGCACTTCGGGCAGCGGTGCGAGGAGCGGTTCATGCGGCATCCCCGACGTGTCAGGTCACGAGCGCATCGTGTTCCTGGTCTGGGACTGACCGCTCCCGGACCGGTTCGTCGCCGTGCTCGATAGGGTGGCCCCATGCTTCACCTCGACGACCCCGACGAGGGCCTCTCCCCCGTGACCAGTCACGCTCGCTTCACCGAGCTCGCGCCGCCCGAGTTCTTCGACGAGGGCGACGACTTCGCCCCCTTCGGCAGTGACGACGGGCACGATACGCTGCGCGGACTGGAGGACTTCTACCGGGAGCACGGCCCGAACGCAGACGCCGCAGATTTCCTCACGGCGCTGCTGCGCGAGTGGGAGTTCGACGTTCCGCACGACATCTCCGACGCCCGGGCCGAGCATCTCGTCGCGTGGCTCGCGGAGGACGAGATGAACGAAGTGTTCCTCACCTCGGAGTCGCGTGCGCGGGTCGCTGCCGCGCTCGGCGAGCTCAAGATCACCGGCGCAGTCTCACCCGCTCTGGGTGACGAGGCGCGACGCGGCCTGCGTGCGCTGGAGATCATGGCGTCCGACACCACGAGGTATCCGCACTGGCCGCATCGCCCCGATGCGCTCCGTGCGCTCGCCGAGATCGAGCGGGTCCTCGCCGCCGCGACCGGATCCGGAGTGGAGGATTCCGCATGGGCATCTTCCTGAAGATCACCTCCCAGTCCGAGGGCGGCGCCTCCGCACGTGAAGCGGAGAAGAACCAGCGGATCCTCGACGAGATCCTCGCTGGCCTCCTGGACTACCACTGGCAGGACGGCATCGCGCCCCGGCTTCGGACGCTCGACAACCGGTACAGCCACATCGCGATCAGCGTCTTCCTGAGGCTGTTCAGGCCCGAGAGCGTCGAGGCGAACAACCATCGTTCCTACGCGCGGTACTCCGCTCGGGACGACCGGCTCGTGATCGACCAGGTGCTCGTGACCGCCGACTACGCAGCACTCACCGTCGATGAGACGCGCCGGCTCATGTCGTCCCAGGTTCGTGAGCAGATCGAAGCCATGCTGCAGAAGTATCGAACGCGATTCCAGGACTTCGACGCCGAGGCCTTCATCCCGATGCTGCGGTCGCGCTTCGACGACATCGAGGCCGGGCTCGAGAGGTGAGCTACGACTTCGGCACCCGGCGCCGCGCGGCGCCCAAGACGGCGAAGCGGCGCGGCAATCGCCGCCCGGCGAAGCAGCCCTAGACGCGCCGGCGCTGGCACTTCGGGCAGCGGTGCGAGGAGCGGTTCATGAAGGGCTCGCGCACCATCGCCGTACCGCACCGCGGGCACGGCTCG
This sequence comes from Agromyces sp. NPDC058126, assembly GCF_042884595.1. NCBI lineage: Bacteria > Bacillati > Actinomycetota > Actinomycetes > Micrococcales > Microbacteriaceae > Agromyces > Agromyces sp. NPDC058126. Next base: position 704,823 of record NZ_JBHVTS010000003.1, read on the forward strand.
CCCGCCCGCCCGTAGGCGTTCAGCGAGTGCTCGAAGTAGCCCGAGGCGCCGTTCACGTTGACGTACTGGGCGTCGAAGCTCGTGCCGCCCTCGGTGAGCGCCCGGCCGAGCACGTCGCGCACCGCGCCGAGCAGCTCGCGCACGCGCCGTGCGCTGAGCGACGCGGCAGGCTGCTCGGGGTGCAGGCGCACCACCCAGAGCGACTCGTCGGCGTAGATGTTGCCGATGCCGCTCACCACGCCCTGGTCGAGCAGCACCCGCTTGATGCCCGTTCCGCGACGAGCGAGCTGACGCGCGAACGCGTCGTCGGAGAACTCGGGGTCGAGCGGGTCGCGGGCGATGTGTGCGACCTGACTCGGGATGAGCCTGGCCCATTCGCCCGTTTCGGCCGCTGAGAAGCCGCCGAGCCCGCCGTCGGCGGTGGGCAGCATGCGGTCGACGGCGAGCGACCCGAAGATGCGCTGGTCGACGAAGTCGACGCGGAGCTCGCCGTGCGCGGGATGGTCGAGGTGCAGCCGCACCCGCGCGTGCCGGTCGTCGCCGGGGTGGTCGGGGGTGCGCAGGAGCATCTGCCCGCTCATGCCGAGGTGCCCGACGATCGCCCGCTCGTCGCCGATTGGCAGCCAGAGGAACTTGCCGCGCCGCACCGCCGCGGCGACGCGCGCGCCCGTGACGAGACGCTCGAATTCGCCCATGACCGGGTCGTGCCTTCGCAACGATCGCCGATCGAGCACCTCGACGGCGGCGACGACGGCACCGGTCACCGCGGGCGCGAGCCCGGAGCGGACGACCTCGACCTCGGGGAGTTCTGGCACCAGTCGAGTGTATGCAACCCGTCGACCCGACGGTGACCGTGCTGCCGCGCCGGCGTCAGACCTTCGCCTTGCGGTACCCCGCACTCACCGCGGCGCGCTCCGTTGAGAAGCACATCTCAGGGTTCGTCGCGTTGTAGTAGCGCTGACCGGGCATGTGATAGATCATCGAACTCTGGTTGCCCTTGATCGGCGCCCACGACGGACACGTCCAGTCCACGACCGGGATCGTGGATCCGGGCACGACGACCGCAGCGGTGGCACTCGACGTCCGCGTGAGCGGGGAGAACGCGTACCTGCTCCCGGTCACGCTGACAGTGATCCGCTTTCCTCCGAGCGAACCGGAGTTGAGGAAGTAGGACGAACCGGTCGCCCCCGAGATGGCCACGCCGTTCGCGCGCCACTGGTACTTCAGGGTCGTTCCGCTCGGCCAGGTACCAGCCGCTGCCTTCAGCGTGTACCCGAGCCGCGCCGTTCCCGTGACGCTGGGAGTCGGACCCGTCATCGCCCCCGGACCCACCGCGGACGTCGCGACACTGGCCTTCGCCGTCGTCGTGTACGCGAGGCGTGAGGCCGTGATTCGGACGGAGATCGTCTTCCCGTAGTCACTCGTCGTGAGTCTGTACGTCGCCGCCGTTGCCCCGGTGATCGCGGTTCCGGATCGGTACCATTGATACGCGAGGGTCGAACCGCTCGGCGACACCGCCGCACTCGCGGCAAGCGTGTACCCGACCCGAACCGTGCCGGAGACGGTCGGCGTCGGCACGGAGATCGTGCCTGCGGCGATCCCCGCCGTCCCTCCCGACTTGCGTACGACCGACGCATACCCCGACTTCGAACCGTTCACGACGACCGAGATCGACTTTCCGAGGTCCGCGGCGGCGGTCCGGTAGCTCGACGACGTCGCACCGGTGATGGCCGCGCCCGATCGATACCACTGGTAGCGCAACGTCACTGGAGCAGGCGACCAGCTGCCGGGCACCGCCGTCAGCGTCTGCCCGACCTTACGAGTGCCAGAGATGGTGGGCGTCGGCGACGCGGTCAGCGCACGCAGTACCGTCGCGGTCGGCGGCGCCGTCTTCGTCAGGGAACCGTACCCGGGGCGAGAGGCGGTGACGGTGACGGAGATGCCGGTGCCTGCGTCAGCGCTGACGAGTTTGTACGTCGATCCGGTCGCTGCCGCGATCTTCGCCCCGTTGCGCAGCCACTGGTAGGCGTACGAGTTCCCGGTCGGCACCGACACGCTCAGAGTGGAGCCCACGACCGCAACACCCTTGACCGCCGGCGTGAACGCGGCGATGGTGCCGGCCGCGACCTTGACGGTCGACGCGGACTCCGCGGTGCGATCGGCGAAGCCCGAGACGCTGGCGATCACCCGCACTTTGAGCTGCAGGCCGAGGTCGGCGGCAACGGCCGTGTAGCTGTTCGACGTCGCACCCGAGATCGCTGCGCCGTTCCGTATCCACTGGTACGAGTACGACGGACCGGCCGGAACGGAGACCGAGAGTGTCTTGCCGACCGCGACCGTGCCGGTGACCAGTGGTGTGAACGACGACTGGCTCCCGAGCTCGACGGGCGCCGTCGGCGCGCTCGTGACGACCAGCGGCTCATACCCCTCGAGCACCTGACTCACGGTGACCGTCATCGCCGCGCCGAGGTCGTCCGCGCTGAGAACGAACGAGGTCGAGACCGCCCCAGGTACCGGCGCACCGTCGCGGTTCCACTGCACCGTGACCCCCTCGCCATTGGGGAGCGTGGTCGTCAGGGTCTCGCCGACCTTCGCGACGCCGGAGATCACTGCCGAGAACTCCGTCTGCGTTCCGGGGAGGACCGGACCGGTCGACGCCGACGCAGCCGTGGCCGGATCGAAGCCCGGACGTTCCGCGCGGACGGTCACCGAGAGTTCGGCACCCAGCTGCGCGGCCGTCGGCACGAACTTCGCGCCGGTCGCCCCGGCGATCTCCGCGCCATCGGCGAACCACTTGACCTCGAAGGCCAGCCCATCGACGCTCCAGGTGCCGGGATCGGCGGTCGATTCGACACCGACCGACGGCAGGTCCGACACGGTCGGCACGGTGAGGTTCTGGATCGCCGCGGGGATCATCTGCAGGTCGACGGCCGACGCCGAGCCCGACTCGACGATGGAGATCAGCCCCTCCTCAGCCGTCGTCGGCGGGACGGCGCCCGAGTGGTACCAGGTCGTTTCGTACGACGGGTCGCCGTCGCATGCCTCGGCCGAGACGGCGTACGTCCCCGCCGCGAGGCCTTCCACGACATACGAGCCGTCGGGTGCGGTCTCGACCTGAAGCCCGACCGCGGACCAGACGCCGTCACCGTCCACGTCCGACGACACCGTGACGCACCCGTCGCCGAACGCCTCGCCGAGCACACCGCGCACCGTGCCGGTGATCGCTCCGCCCGTCGCCGGCTCATCGCCAGTCGCAGCGAGCGCGGGGCTCGCGGTGAACATGCTGACGACGAGGGCGACCGACGCCGTCATCGCTGCGGCGTTGAGAATTCGGGACACGACGGCTCCGTTCAGAAAGGCAAAGTTCGCATCAGCCTACTGAGGCGGACCAACTGTCCTGCGCCGACTCACCGCCCCCTTTCGGGGGCTCCCGATCGACCGAGGAGTCCCTCAGGCTGCGCCGTTGATCCGGGTCCAGGCCTCGAGTGCGGCGGCCATCTCTGCCTGCTTCTTGCTCGAGCCCTCGCCCGACGCCTGCACGAGTTCGCCGACCGTGACGGTCGCGACGAAGTGCTTGTTGTGGTCGGGGCCGGATTCGGCGACCGAGTACGACGGCGCGGGGGCACCGCGGCGGGCCGCGATCTCCTGCAGGCTCGTCTTCGGGTCCATCGCGGCGCCGAAGCGCTCGGGGTCCTGCATGAGCGGGGTGATGAGGCGCAGCACCAGCTCGGTCGCGGCGTCGCCGCCGGCGTCGAGGTAGACCGCGCCGATGATCGCCTCGACGGTGTCGGCGAGGATCGACGGCTTGTCGGCGCCGCCGGTCATCGTCTCGCCGCGGCCGAGCCGGATGTAGGAGCCCACACCGATGGTGCGGCCGACCTCGGCGAGGGCGACACTCGACACGAGGCTGGCGCGCCGCTTCGCGAGCTCGCCCTCATCGAGGTCGGGGTGATCCGTGAAGAGCCTGACCGTGACGGCCTGCCCGAGGATCGAGTCGCCGAGGAACTCGAGGCGCTCGTTCGTCGGGATGCCGCCGTTCTCGTACGCGAACGACCGGTGCGTGAGCGCGAGCAGAAGCAGGTCGGGATCGATGTCGACCTGCAGCGTCTGCTGCAGCTCGTCGAGCGTACGATCTTCGAGCGCGGTGCGCTCGCCTCCCATGCGTTCCGTTCGCGTCACGACCGGTCGTCGGTGCGTCTCGGGCCGACTAGACGTCGGCGACCTTGCGGCCCTTGTACTCGAGGAAGAGCGGGGTGCCCGCCGAGTCCTCGACGACCTTCGCGCGGTGCGGAAGGCTGTAGGTGACCTTGCCGTTCTCGACGGTCTTGACGAGCGTGGGGACCTCGGCCTTCCACTGCGAACGGCGCGCGTGGGTGTTGGCGCGTGACTTCTTCCGCTTGGGAACAGCCATGACTATCTCTCTTCTCTCTGCTGGTCGGCGCCGGACATGGAATCCGGACCGTTGTCTTCGGAAGCCTGGAACCCCGCAAGCGCGGCCCAGCGAGGATCGCTGTGCTCAGGGGTGACGAGTTCCGGATGATCGGCCAGTCGGACACCGGTCTCGGGGTCGAGACCTGGGCAATCCGGTCGGCACACCGGCTGGAACGGCAGTGCCAGCACTACCGCATCTCGGATGAGTGGTTCAAGATCCACGTGGTCGTCTTGAACCTCATACTCGATGGCTTCCCCGCCATGATACCCGAAGAGTTCTTGGAACTCGACTTGGACGGGCACGGCGAGTTCGATGAGGCAGCGCCCGCACTCGCCGTCGGCGGTCGCGTCGACCTCGGCGGTGACGAGGATGCCCTCGTGCACGGATTCGAGCCGGACGTCGAGATCGATCGCCGCACCCTCCTTCACGGCGACGAGACCTTCGCCGAGTTGCTCGGGCGCGGGCGCGCTGAAGCGCTCCTCGCGCATCTCGCCCGGACGGTTCACGAGATCGCGCACGCTGAGGTCGAACACGGAATGCTTGATGGCCACGATCGACGATTCTACGCGTCGACAGGTGGGCGTTCGCCGAACGTCGGCCGTGCCCGGTCGATCAGCGAGCGCGGCACGAGGGTCGCACGCCATCTGACGGGCAGCGACTCCCCCTCCGCGAGCGCGGCGCAGGCGACCCCGAGCGCCCGCATCAGCGGGTCGGATGCCTCGGCAGCGCCCCCGCCCCGTCCCTCCGGGCGTGGTGCGCCGGCGCCGGATCGCGCCGCCACCGGTCCGTAGCGTTCGCGTTCGACCGCGTCGCGGAGCGTCGTGAGCGCCGCCCGAGCCTCGTCGCCCGTCGCTCCGGCGAAGCCCTCCCGTTCGCCGAGCCGCCCGGCGATCGCGCGCGGGGTCGAGGTCGGCTCGAGACGGAGCCCGAGATCGCGCGCCGTCGCGACGAACTCGTCCCACGCGGCATCCGCCGGCCCGTCGCCGCGTGCGATTCGCCGACGTCGGGAGGCGCGCTGCCCGGCGCGCAGGGCGGCCGGGGCCAGGAGGAGGCCCGCGACGAGGAGCAGGGCGATGCCGCCGCGGAACCACCACGAGTCGGCGGCGGACGCCGTGCCGCTGCTGCCCGTGAGGTTGCGATCGGGGTCGAGCTCGGGCCTCCCGCTCGGCGGCGCGCTCGCGGTGCCCGTGGCGAGCGGCGGTGCCGCCTCGGCGTCACCCGCCCCCGGCCGGGAGTAGTCGGGCACCGTGCCCCGGCCCGGCGTGGGCTCGAAGGGAACCCAGCCGACGCCCTCGAAGTAGAGCTCGGGCCACGCGTGCAGGTCGTGCGAATCGACCTCGACGCGCTGCACGCCGCCGACCCTCTCCTGCGTCGCCGTGCCCTGCGTGTAGCCCACCGAGATGCGCGACGGGATGCCGATCTCGCGGGCGAGCACCGCCATGGTCGAGGCGAAGTGCACGCAGTAGCCCGAGCGCTCCTCGAGGAACTGGGCGATCACGTCGAAGCCGCCGCCGTCGTAGCCGGCCTCGACCGGCGCCTCCGTCGAGTACTCGAAGGCGGAGGAGCGCAGGAACGACTGGATCGCGACCGCCGCGTCGTACTGCGACGCCGAACCCCGTGCGACGGTCGCCGCGGTCTCGGCGATGATGGGCGGCGCGTCGTCGGGCAATTCGAGGAACGCATCGAACTCCTCGCCGGCCTGCCCGCCCGCCGCCCGCAGCTGGGACGGGCTCGGGTCGACCTCGAGCCACGTCGCGCGATAGCGCTGCCCGCCGGTGTCGGCATCGACGCTGCGCACCGTCAGCGGGCCGTCGTCCCAGAACCACGAACCGCTGAGCCCCTCGACCTGCCGGGTCGGGTACGGCAGCGGCAGCCAGGTCGTGCGCACCTCGTCGACGATGATGTCGATCGGATGCTCCGTGGCGGCGACGTCGTCGTCGAGGCCGTCGGGCCGCGGCATGGCGTCGACGGTGTTGTCGGCGTCGACCGGCCGCTCCGTGACACCCCAGGCCTGGCCCTCGAACTGGTCGAGCGTCAGCACCGTGAAGTACGGGCGGTCGTTGTCCCGCGCGAAGTAGTGGAACGCCGGCCGCGGCTCGGGCCGGCGCAGGTCCCGTCCGAGGTCGATGAACGGGCTCACGCCGCGGGCGAAGCTCGTCGACGGCGCGCCCGAACCGAGCAGCAGGCTCGTGGAGATGCTCGGGGTCGAGGCGGTGAGCACCGCGGCCGTGAGGATGCCCACCGCGGTGAGGCCGAGCGTCGCGCCGAGGCTCGAGACGATCGGCACCCGCGCGGGCGGGATGACGGTGGTGCCGCCCGTCTCGTCGTCCCGCTCCGCGGCGGCGAGCAGCGCGCGCCGACGCGCGCGCACGTCGATGCGCAGGAGCAGCAGGTACGAAGCTGCCGAGAAGACGAGCGTCGGCACCTCGGCGCCGGCCTCGATGATGAACCCGGGGATGAGGATCGGCACGAGCGCCGGGGCCGCGGCGAGCGCGGGCATGCGGACCGTCTGGACGAGCACGTCCATGCAGATCGCGAGCACCCCGACGCCGAGGGCGAGGACGAAGTTGAGCGCCGGCACCGGGATCGCCGGCACGGACTGCTGCTGGATCGTGCGCTGGGCGCCGTCGAACAGCTCGCCGAAGTGGACGAAGGTGTCCTGCGTCGGCACGACGAGCGCGAAGCTCGTCGACCCGCCGAACAGCAGCGTGAGGAGCAGCAGGAGCACCACGAGCTCGAGCACGGGCACCAGCGAGGCGGGAACCCGGACCGCACGGAGACCGGCGCCGCCGAACAGCGTGCCGGCCGCGACGAAGGCGCAGAGCCACCACCACCCGCTGCCCGAGATGAGCGGCCCGAGCGCCATCGTCGAGACCGCGAGCAGCAGGAAGCTCGCCGCGGTGAGGGCGAGTCGTTGACCGCGGGTGAGCGGCAGGGCGTCAGGACGCATCGCGCCCCCCTGCCGCCGGACGGGTCGGGGCGCGGCCGGCGACGCCCGCCGCGCTCGCGCGTGCGGAATCCGCCGCTCCCGCCCCGCTCGACCGGTCGTGCTGGGCGGCGCCCGCCCAGGCGTCGCCGATCGTGGCGGCCCGCCGCACGCGCACGACGCGCCAGTCGGCCTGCTCCAGCGCGTCGACGACGCGCGGTGAGACGCCCTCGCCGACGAAGGCGACGGCGGGCTCGAATCCGGTCCGAAGCGAGACGAGCGTCGCGGCATCCTGTTCGTCGGGGTCGACGAGCACCGCGAAGCCCGGCATCCTCGCCTCGCGTGCGCGCACCTCGCCGCGACCGACGCCCTCGGCGATCCGGCTGCCGCGCGCGGCAGAGCCCTCGGCCCGCTCGCCGCGGCCCGGGGTGTCGAGGCGGGCGAGGTCCTCGAGCAGCAGGTGATCGCCGCCGGGCATCCGGTAGGCGCCCGGCACGCCCTCGCCGACGCCGCCGCGACCCGGATCGCCGAGCGGATCGCAGCGGACGCGGAACCCGCGCTCGAGCAGGTGCATGCCGATCGACGCAGCAACCTCGACGCCGAGCTCGAATCCGAGGTGGACGCGGTCGGCCCACTCGGGCCGCTGGCCGCCTGCGGCGAACTGCCCGGAGAGCGTGGTGTCGAGGAGGATCCGGACCTCGGGGTCGCCGCGCTGCTCCTCCTCGCGCACCATGAGCTCGCCGCGCCGGGCCGTCGCCGGCCAGTTCACCCGGCGCAGCGGGTCGCCGTAGCGGTACTCGCGGGCGATGAGCTCGTCGGAGTTCGGGTGGGAGCGCCGCTGCAGCCCGTGCAGCACGCCGTCGACGCTCGCGGCGGAGCCGAGGGCCCGCTCGAGGGGGGTCACCCGGGGCGTCACCACCACCTCGTGGCGGGGTCCTGCGTCGCGGTCGATGCGGGCGAGCCCGAACGGGTCGGCGACCCCGATCCGCATGGGGCCGATGCCGTAGACGCCGCGGCGGGGCAGCCGCAGGCGGTACTCGAGGTGCACGGTGTCGTCGCCCGACGGCAGCACGCCCTCGTACGGGCCGAGGGCCGGCAGCACCGCCTCGGCCGGCGCGTCGAGCCCCTCCGGCACCCGGTCGCGCCAGTGCGCGCCGTCGAGCGTGCGCCGCGAGCGGTTGCGCACCGCGATAGCGACGGCCGTCGAGGTGCCTGCGGCGACGACCGGCGGCGAGAACCTGCGGGTCACGCCGAGCCGCGGCACCCGCAGCGTGACGAAGAGCGCGGCGACCCCGGGCATCGCGATGCCGACGAAGGCGAGCAGCATGATGTCGCGCAGGTCGAACCAGAGCGAGGCGGCGAGGAGCACCGCCCCGACCACCAGCAGTGCGCCGCCACGCCGGGTGAGTCGCGGCCAGGCCGCGACGCGAAGTGGACGGGGGCGCCTCATCTCAGTTCCTTCGTGCGCTGCCGACCGGAACCGGCGTCTCCCCCACGATGCGTCGGACGATGGCGTCGATGAGCGGACCGGCGTCGCGATCGTGCGCCCCGAGCGCACGGCTCGTCGGAACGAGCCGGTGCGCGAGCACCGGAACGGCGAGCGCGTCGATGTCGTCGGGCAGCACGAAGTCGCGGCCGTGCATCGCCGCGTGCGCCTTCGCCGCGCGCACGAGCTGGAGCGTCGCGCGCGGGCTCGCGCCGAGCCGGAGCTGGCGGTCCTCGCGGGTGGCGCGGGCGAGCTCGACCGCGTACTCCTGCACGGGCTGCGAGGTGAACACCTGGTGCACGGCGGCGATCATCGCGCGGAGCTCGCCGAGCGAGACGACCGCGTCGAGCACGTCGAACGGGCTCGAGGTCTCGCGCGTCGTGAGCATCGCGAGCTCGTCGGCCGGCGCGGGGTAGCCCATCGAGATGCGCGCCATGAAGCGGTCGCGCTGGGCCTCGGGCAGCGGATAGGTGCCCTCCATCTCGACGGGGTTCTGGGTCGCGACGACCGTGAACGGCGGATCGAGGCGGTAGGTGGTGCCGTCGGCCGTGACCTGGCGCTCCTCCATGCACTCGAGCAGGGCCGACTGGGTCTTCGGGCTCGCCCGGTTGATCTCGTCGCCGATGACGAGGTTCGCGAAGACCGGGCCGCGCTTGAACTCGAAGCGCCGGCTCGCCTGGTCGAAGACCGACACGCCGGTCACGTCGCTCGGCAGCAGGTCTGGGGTGAACTGGATTCGGTTGACGCTCGCGTCGACCGAGCGCGCGAGCGCCTTCGCGAGCATCGTCTTGCCGACGCCCGGCACGTCCTCGATGAGGAGGTGGCCCTCGGCGAGGAGCACGGTGAGCGCCGCGGTGACCGCGTCGCGCTTGCCGGCGATCACCGTCTCGACGTTCGCCACGATGGCCGCGGCGAGCGACCCGACCTCGTCGATGCCCATGGTCGCGGCGCGCGCCGCCGAACCCGACCCGCCCGTCACCGCGACCTCGCTGCTCATGGCGTCATCGCCACCGCGAGGTAGTCGGCGACCACGGCGGGCACGTAGGGTGCGACGTCGCCGCCGAGCGAGGCGACCTGCCGGACGAGGGAGCTCGACACGTGGGCGTTCGCCGGATCGGGCAGGAGGAAGACCGTCTCGACGCCGGCGAGATGCCGGTTCACGATCGCCATCGGCGTCTCGTACGCGACGTCGAGCTGCGAGCGGACGCCCTTGACGAGCACGCTCGCCCCGACGTCGGTGCAGTAGTCGACGAGGAGGCCCATGCTCCAGGCGGCGACGACGATGCGGCCCTCGATGCCGGCGTCGGCGATCGACTGCTCGATGAGCGAGACTCGCTGGGCGATCGGCAGGAGCGCCGACTTGTCGGGGTTGTGCACGACGACGACGTGCAGCTCGTCGTAGAGGCCCGCGGCCCGCGAGATCACGTCGAGGTGGCCGCGCGTGACGGGGTCGAACGATCCTGGGACGACGGCGATCCGCTGCATACGCACCAGCGTAGCGCCAGCAGGGGCCTCGGCGGCGCCCGGTGGAGAGTCTCAGCCCTTGCTCAGGTACCCGCTCGCCTCGTCGTCGAGGCGTCGGCGGACGGCGGCGGCCAGCGCGGGGTGGCCGGCGAGGGTCGGGTCGACCTCGAGGATCGCCTCGGCCTCGGCGCGGGCGTCGGCGATGACCTCGCCGTCGCGCACCACGCGCAGCAGCTTCAGCGAGGATCGCCCGCCCGACTGCGTCGCGCCGAGCACGTCGCCCTCCTGGCGGAGCTCGAGGTCGACGCGGGCCAGCTCGAAGCCGTCGAGCGTGGCGGCGACGGCCTCGACCCGCTGCAGGGCGAGCGAGTTCGGCGGTGCGCCCGTGACCAGGAGGCACAGCCCGGGCACGGCGCCCCGGCCGACCCGCCCGCGGAGCTGGTGCAACTGGGAGACGCCGAAGCGGTCGGCGTCGAAGACGACCATGACGCTCGCGTTCGGCACGTCGACGCCCACCTCGATGACCGTCGTCGAGACGAGCACGTCGAGCTCGCCGGCGGCGAAGGCGCGCATCGTGCGGTCTTTCTCGTCGGCGCTCATGCGCCCGTGCAGCGGCGCGACGCGGAGCTCGGCGAAGCGGGGGTGCTCGCCCAGCTCGGCGAGCACGGAGGCGACGGACGCCACGGGGCCGGCGCCCTCCGTCTCGCCCGGCGCCGGCTCGGCGCCGTCGTCCTCGGCGACCCGCGTCTCGATCGCCGGGCACACGACGAAGCCCTGGCGTCCGAGGGCGATCTCCTCGGCGAGGCGCTCCCAGACGCGCGGCCGCCAAGCCGGTCGGATCGCGAGCGGCACCACCTGCGACTCGATGCCGGCGCGGCCGGCCGGGAGCTCGGCGATCGTCGAGACGTCGAGGTCGCCGAACACGGTCATCGCGACGGTGCGCGGGATCGGGGTGGCCGTGAGCACGAGCACGTGCGGGGGCTCGGCGCCCTTCAGCCGCAGCGCCTCGCGCTGCTCGACGCCGAAGCGGTGCTGCTCGTCGACGACGACGAGGCCGAGGTCGGCGAAGGTGACCGTGTCGCCGAGGAGCGCGTGGGTGCCGACGACGAGCCGCGACTGCCCGGCCGCGGCGCGCAGCAGCGCCTTCTTGCGTTCGGCGGCCGGCAGCTGGCCGGTGAGGAGCGTGGGGATCAGCTCGGCCGAGAGCTCGGGGCCGAGCATCTTCACGATCGAGCGGAGGTGCTGGGCGGCGAGCACCTCGGTCGGGGCGAGCAGTGCCGACTGGCCGCCCGAGTCGGCGACCGCGAGCATCGCCCGCAGCGCGACGACCGTCTTGCCCGAGCCGACCTCGCCCTGGACGAGGCGGTTCATCGGCACGGGCTCGCCGAGGTCGTGGGCGATCTCGGCGCCGACCTGGTCCTGGTCGCCGGTGAGGGCGAACGGCAGTGCGGCGTCGAATCGCTCGAGGAGCCCGCCGGGCGCCGGGCGGCGGGCGAGGGCGTGGCGCGCCCGCAGGGCGGCGCGGCGTTCGAGCAGCGCCGACTGCAGCACGAACGCCTCGGTGAAGCGGAGGGTGCGTCGGGCCGCCTTCCAGTCGGACTCGCGCTCGGGGCGGTGCACCCGCTCGAGCGCTTGCCGGTGCGGGAGGAGCCCGCGCGCCTCGCGCACCGAGCCGGGCATCGGATCGTCGACCCGGCCGAGGCCGTCGAGCAGCAGCGCGATCGACTTCGCCAGCTGCCAGCTCGCGAGCGTGGAGGTGGCGGGGTAGATCGCGATCGGCGCCTCGGCCCAGCGCTTCGCGGCGGCGTCGCCGACCTCGGCGGGGACCTCGTCGTCGAAGAGCTCGTAGTCGGGATGCGCGAGCTGGCGATTGCCCCGGTAGTCGCCGACCTTGCCGGCGAAGATGCCCCGGCGGCCGGGACGGAGGTCGTTCTCGCGCCACCGCTGGTTGAAGAAGGTGAGGGTCAGCACGCCCGTGCCGTCGGTGATCTTCGCCTCGACGATCGAGCCCCGGCGCTGGCGCATCTCGCGGACGCGCACCTCGATCACCTCGGCGACGATCGTGACGTTCTCGTCGAGCGGGAGCGACGCGAGCGCCGTGAGCTCGCCCCGCAAGGCGTATCGCCGCGGGTAGTGCGCGAGGAGCTCGCCGACCGTGACGTAGCCGAACGCCCGCTCGATCGCCTGGGCGGTGCGCCCGCCGAGGGCTCCCGCCAGCTTGGAGTCGAGCGTGTAGCTGCCGGGGGTCGCCTCCTCCGGGGCGTCCGCTGGTCGTGCGGTCATGCCTCGATCGTAGGCGGCGCCTCCGTCAGCGCCGCGAGCTCGGCCTGCACGTAGGGGTCGTCGGGACGCTCGGCCGCGAGGGCGCGCTGGAGCTCGAGGGCCTCGTCGTTGCGGCCGAGGCTGCGAAGGCACCGCGCGACCGACCACTTCGCCACGTGCCGCTGCTGGGCGGTGCCGTACGCCTCGGCCGCCCGTGCCGCCTCCTCGAACTGCATCAGCGCACCGGTGAGCCGGCCCGAGTCGTGCAGGGTCCAGCCGAGGTTGTTGTGGAGCGCGACGCCCCAGCGGCGTAGCCGCGGGTCGCGGGTGCCGTCGAGCACGTCGAAGCCCTCGGTCGCCCATTCCTCCTCGTGGCCGACGTCGTTGAGCGCGAGCATGTGCAGGGCGTCGAGCACGAGGAAGGTCGAGCCGGCGATCGCGGCCTCGCGCACCCCGCGCGTCAGTTCGGGGACCGCATCGGCGGGCCGGCCGTCGGTCGCGGCGAGCCGGCCGCGCTCGATCGCGACCCGGGCGCGCAGTTCGGCGGCGAAGGCGGCGGGCTCGTCGACGGCGACGGGCAGGGCCGCGACCCGGTCGAGCACGGCGAGCGCCTCGTCGCCCCGCCCGAGGAGGCCGAGGGCGCGGGCGAGCTGGGTCTGCACGACGGCCCGGGTGTGCGCGGTCTCCGACTCGTCGTCCGCGAGCCCGCGGAACCGCTCGGCGCTGGCCTCGGGATCAGCGAAGTCCCAGAGGCGATCGAGCAGCTGCTGCTCTCCGACCCGGTGTCGCGACGGTTCGGCGGGCGCGCGGTCGGTCGAGCCGGTCTCTTCATCAATGGGGGCAGGCACCCCTCCATCATGGCAGCGCCGAGCGGGCGTCGATATGCTGCCGGGAGCATGACCCGCATCATCGCCGGATTCGCCGGCTCACTCAGCCTCCAGGTTCCGCGTTCCGGCACCCGCCCAACGAGCGACCGCGTGCGCGAGGCGATCTTCTCCGCGCTCGAGGCCAGGGACGCCATCCACGGCGCACGCGTGCTCGATCTCTACGCCGGCTCCGGCGCGCTCGGCCTCGAGGCCGCGAGCCGGGGCGCCGCCGAGGTCGTCCTCGTCGAACGCGCGAAGCCCGCCTCCGAGATCTGCCGCCGCAACGCCGACGCCGTGAGCCGCGCCGACGGCGGGCGACACCCGGTGCGCGTGCGCGTCGTGGCGCGCGCGGTCGCCGCCTACCTCGAGGGGGCGGCGGGGCCGTTCGACCTCGTGTTCATCGACCCGCCCTACGATCTCACCGAGACCGCGCTCGCGCACGATCTCGAGCTCCTCGCCCCGCTCCTGTCCGACGACGCGGTCGTCATGGTCGAGCGCAGCAGCCGCTCGCCCGAGCCCGCGTGGCCCGCAGGCCTCGCACCCGAGCGGCGACGCGACTACGGCGAGACGACGCTCTGGTGGGCCGCGGCCGATCAGCCGGCGCGGCCGTCCCAGCCCGAGTAGGGATCCCACCCGTCGGCGGTGATCGACCGGCCGTCGACCCGTAGCTCGCCGGGGGCGTCGACGACGCGGCCGATCGCCTCGAACGGCACGGGAAGCGACGTTCCCGCCGGGAAGGTCGCGAGCAGGCCGTGGTCTTCGGCGCCGGCGAGGGCGAGGCGCACCTCGGCGCCGAGCGCAGCGCCGTCGAAGTCGAGGCCGACCGCGCTCGCCTCGGCCAGCCGCCGCGCGTCGCGCGCCAGCCCGTCGGAGACGTCGAGCATGGCGGTCGCGCCCGCCTCGGCCGCGGCGACCCCGGCCGAGACGGGGGGTTCGGGTGCGAGCTGAGCGGCGATGAGGCTCGGATGCCTCGCGCGCAGCGCGGCGGCGCGTTCGGGATCGGGTTCGCCCGAGGCATCCACCCCCTCGGCGAAGAGGAGGCGGAGGCCCTGCGCCGCGTCGCCGCGGGCGCCGGCGTGCGCGAGGACGTCGCCGACCCGCGCGCCCGACCGAGTCACCGCCGTCCGGCCCTCGAGGTCGCCGAAGGCGGTGACCGTGATCGTCAGCACGGACGAGGCCGAGAGGTCGCCGCCGACGACCCCGGCTCCCGGCGCGAGCGCCGCGAGCCCCTCGCGCAGCCCGTCGGCGATGCCCTCGAGCACCCCGACGTCGAGCGTCGGCGGCGCAGCGATCGCGACGACGAGCGCCGTCGGGCGGGCGCCCATCGCGGCGACGTCGGTGAGGTTCGTCGCGGCCGCCTTCCAGCCGAGCTCGAAGGGCGTCGACCAGGCGAGGCGGAAATCGGGGCCGTGGACCATCATGTCGCAGGTGACGACGAAGCGGCCGTCGGGTGCGGCGACCACCGCGGCGTCGTCGCCGGCGCCGAGCAGCGCCGATCCGCCGGGGTGCAGGCGCGGCAGGATCCGTGCCAGCACGGCCTGCTCGCCGAGCGCTCCGATCGTCTCGGTCGTCACGGGGTCGGCAGCGGTGAGGGGACGGTCGTCGGACATCCCCTCAGCGTAGGTGACCCGCCGGGCGCCGATAGTGTGTAATGGTTCTTTACGAATTCGGCGGCGATGCCTACGCTGGGTTCGCGGAACCCGACCCGCGGTGGACGACCCTGCCACCGCCCTGCGATGGAGCGAGCGTGAGTCGACGGAGCGAACGAGCAGCGGACCGTCGGCGACGCCGTCGGACGACCATCGCGATCGCGGCGGTGTCCGCGACCGTCGCGCTCGTCGGCATCGCGGGCGTCGCCGGCGTCGCCTGGGCGAGCGGCGAGCTCGAACGCTGGCAGAACCCCGAGATCCCCTGCACGTCCCCGGCCGAGCTCAGCGTCGTCGCCGACCCGGCGATCGCCGCGACCGTGAAGGCGATCGCCGCCGACTACGACGCGAGCGAGAAGTCGTGCTCCCGGACCGAGGTCGTCTCGCAGGCGTCCGTCGACACCGCCGCGATGCTCGCCTCGGGCAACGCCGCCGAGCTCGACGCCTGGATCCCCGACTCCCCCGTCTGGCTCGTCCGCATGTCGAGCACCGCGAGGTCGCTCGGCCGGCCGGTTCCGAACTTCGCGCTCGAGCGATCGATCGCCTCGAGCCCCGTCGTCTTCGCCGCCCCGGCCGAGCGGGCGAGCGAGCTCGGCGATGCCGCACCCGGCTGGAACGCGCTCATGAAGGGCGACTTCACGGCGCTGCTCGCCGACCCCGAAGCCTCATCGGCGAGCCTCAGCGCACTCCAGGCGATGGAGCGGCGGGCCGACATCGGTGCGCCGCGGCAGTTCCAGTCCGCGATGATCCAGCTCAACGACACCGTGCTGCCGACGGCGGCCGACGCGTTCGCCGAGCTCGGCTCCCGCGCCGCCGGAACCTTCGCGGTCGCCAGCGAGCAGCAGATCGCCCTGCACAACCGGGAGGCGGGATCCTCCCCGCTCGTCGCCCTCTACCCCTCCGACGGCACGCTCGCCCTCAGCTACCCGTTCCTCCGCTCCCTCGACGAGACCGAGCTCGCGAAGAACCTCCCCGCCTCCGACGCCGAGCGCGCGCCCGAGACCGCCGAGTCGCGTGCGCTCGAACTCCGGGCGACAGAACTCGACGGGCTGAAGCTCGCGCTCTGGGGCGCGAAGGACGCCTTCGCCGCCGACGGCTTCCGCGACGGCGTCGGATCGGGCGAGCTCGAGCAGGAGGGCGTCCTCGCCGAGGCCGTCGCCGTCGACACCGCCGCCGCAGGCGCCCAGGTCGCGATCCTCCGCACCTGGGGCGTCCTGAGCCTGCGTTCGCGCATCCTGTCCGTCATCGACGTCTCGGGATCGATGGAGGAGCCGACGGTGACCGGCCTCCGGCGGATCGACCTGCTCACCCAGGCGACGAGCTCGACGCTCGCCCAGTTCTCGGGCGACGTCGATCTCGGGCTCTGGATCTTCTCGACCGAGCGCGCCGGCGACCGCGACTGGGAGGCGCTCGCCCCCATCGAGCGACTCGGCGACGAGGCGCAGAAGGCGAGGCTGGGTACCGCCATCGCCTCCCTGCCCGGGCGACTCGGGGGCGCCACGGGGCTCTACGACACCACCCTCGCCGCCGTC
Source organism: Agromyces sp. NPDC058126 (assembly GCF_042884595.1). Taxonomy (NCBI): domain Bacteria; kingdom Bacillati; phylum Actinomycetota; class Actinomycetes; order Micrococcales; family Microbacteriaceae; genus Agromyces; species Agromyces sp. NPDC058126. The sequence continues at coordinate 721,437 of NZ_JBHVTS010000003.1, forward strand.
GCGCACGTGCGGTCGACGTACGACACCGGCAAGGTGAACTCGGTGCTCCTGCTCACCGACGGCCGCAACGAGGACGAGAACGGGATCTCGCTCGACCAGCTGCTCGCCCAGCTCGCCGACCTGGACGACCCGGCCCGGCCAGTGCCCGTCATCATGGTCGGCATCGGACCCGACACCGATGTGAAGGCGATGCGGGCGATCGCGAAGGCCACGGGCGGAGCGGCGTACTCCGCGGCCAAGCCGCAGGACCTGAGCGTCGTGCTCACGGACGCCCTCTCGCAGCGGGCCTGTCGCCCCAACTGCTGACGGATGTCGCAGCGGGCACTCGGGATCGGCCACTACCCTGAAGGGGATGGAACACCCGACCGGCCGCACCCTCCGCTCCCCGCGACCCCGCCGACTCCGCTTCGCTGCACTGCTCGTCGCCGGCGCCGCCGCCCTCGCTCTCAGCGGGTGCAGCCAGGCCGTGCCGATCGACCCCGCCGCCGATGCGAGCGATCCCGACTGCGCCGCGGTCGTCGTGCGCCTGCCCGACTCGATCGCGAGGGACACCGGCCAGGAGCAGGCCGAGCGCGAGACCAACGCCCAGGGCACCGGCGCATGGGGCTCCCCCGCCTCCGTGCTGCTCCGCTGCGGCGTGCCGGCGCCCGGCCCCACGACCGACCGCTGCGTGAGCGTGAACGGGGTCGACTGGGTGATCGACGAGTCCGACGCCCCGAACTTCCGCTTCACGACCTACGGCCGCACCCCCGCCGTCGAGGTGCTCGTCGACAACGACGTCGTCTCGGGCACCACGGCGATCACCGAGCTCTCGTCGGCCGTCTCCGTCATCCCGTCCACGGGCGGTTGCACCACGACCGAGGGCTGAGGGCCGCGAGCCGGCTCAGTCCGCAGGCCGGCGGACCGCGTCGATCGCGTCGGCGATCTCGACGAGCAACGGCAGCAGCCACCGCCACGTCTCGGGATCGTCGCCCGCGAGCTGCTCGGGCGAGGTGAGGATGAGCCGATCATCGACGATCTCGAGATCGAGTCCGCGGGCGGTGTACTGCTCGACGAGCTCGGGCCCGAACACGGTGCGCCCGAGCAGTGCCCGCACGGTCTCGCTCCGACCGATCTGCGACGAGACCGCGAACCGCGCCGCGAGCTCGTCGCCGTGCTCGAGCCCGGCGAGGTCGACGTCGCCGAGCGCGACGTCGACGGGCCCGGGAGGCGACTGCCGGGAGGCCGCGCTGCGTCGCCGCAGGTCGACCGTGCATCGAGGCGCCTCGTGCTGCAGCCTCGCCGAGGCGTAGCCCCACGACATCCGCACGCTGTCCCGGTAGCCGGTCGAATAGGCGTGGTTGCCGACTTCGATCTCGCGCGCCCCGTCGAAGGCGACGACGTCGTTCGACACGGCGACCGAGCCGATGCCGAAGATGCGCCCAGGTCGCTCGGGGTCGGTGACCCGCGGCAGATACCGCGCCCCGTTGCGCTCGGCGAAGCGCTGCATGCGGAATCGTCGGATCCTCCCCGCATCGGCTCGGTTCCGGGTCACGACGACGACGATCGCCGCGACCACGATTCCGACGAACGCAGGAAGCGCTGCCCCGAGCGGGCCCCAGAGCGTGACGAAGATCATCGCGACGAGCCCGCAGACCACGAAGACCAGCCCGATGACGACGCACCCGCCGAGCGCCTCGTACCGCGCGAGCCCCTGCTCGCGCGCAAGTTCGCGGGCGCGCTGCACCGCCGCAGCGTCAGCAGGCTCGGTCAGGGGTGCGAGATCGAGCTCGGCGGACTTCATGCCGGCCCTCAGCGCGGACCGGTGGCGTACCCGACCTCGATGAGCTCGGTGATGAGCTCGGGGTAGCTGAGGCCCGAGTTCAGCCAGCATGTCGGGAACATCGAGATCGGAGTGAAGCCCGGCATCGTGTTGAGCTCGTTCACGACGAAGCCCTCGTCGGTGAGGAACACGTCGACACGGGCGAGCCCCTGGCCGCCGATCGCCTCGAACGCCCGGCGTGCGATGCGCTGGAGCTCGAAGAGCTCGCCGTCGCCGAGATCGGCGGGGCACACGAGCTCGACGCCCGGGGCATCCAGGTACTTGGCCTCGAAGTCGTAGAACTCGCGACCCGTGACGACGACCTCGCCCGCGACGCTCACGCGCGGGGCCGTGCCGTCGCGTCCCTCGAGCACCGCGCACTCGATCTCGCGGCCGACGACTCCCGACTCGATGAGCACGCTGCCGTCCTCGGCGAAGGCGACGTCGAGCGCTGCGTCGAGCGCGTCCCAGTCGCTCACCTTGGTGACGCCGACCGAGGAGCCGGCCCGTGCCGGCTTCACGAACACGGGAAGCCCCAGGCTGCGGGTGCGCCGCTGCCAGAGCTCGGGGTCGGCGGCCAGCGCGGCGCGGGTCACCGTCACCCAGGGAGCGACCGGGATCCCGGCGCCCTCGAGCACGGTCTTCGTGAAGTGCTTGTCCATGCCGAGCGACGAGGCGAGCACCCCGTTGCCGACGTACGGCAGGCCGACGAGCTCGAGCAGGCCCTGGATCGTGCCGTCCTCGCCGAAGCGCCCGTGCAGGATCGGGAAGACGACGTCGACCTCGCCGAGCGAACGGGTGCCCAAGCCATCGGTCACCGTCAGCTCGCGGGACGCCGTGGACTCGGGCCAGTGCACCCGGGTGCCGTTGTCGACGACCTCGGGCAGGTGCGCCGGGTCGAGCGCGAAGCGGGACGGCTCGTCGGACTCGAGGATGTACGCGCCCTCGCGGGTGATCCCGACGGGGATCACCTCGAAGCGGCTACGGTCGATCGCCCCCAGCACTCCGCCCGCCGTTGCGCAGCTGATCGAGTGCTCGCTTGAACGCCCGCCGAACAGCAGAACCACCCTGAGCTTGTCCATCGTTCGTCCTTTCGCCCTGGGGCTCGTCGTCGGTCGTGAGGTGGGGCGCGATGTCCTTCGGGTCGAGGGTGCCCGCGAGCACCTGACGCACCTGTTCGACGATGGGCATGTCGACGCCCTTCGCACGCGCGAGTTCGAGGATCGGCCCGACCGAGGCGAGCCCCTCCGTGGTCTGCTGCATCTGGTTCACCACGTCGTTGAGGTGGTACCCCTGGCCGAGCAGGCGCCCGGCGGTGTTGTTGCGCGAGAGCGGCGACTGGCTGGTCGCGATGAGGTCGCCGAGGCCGGCGAGCCCCGACAGGGTCTCGGGGTGGGCGCCGAACGCCACCGCGAAGTCGGTCATCTCGACGAGACCGCGCGTGATGATCGAGGCCTTCGTGTTCTCGCCGTAGCCTGCGCCGTCGACGATGCCGATCGCGACGGCGATGAGGTTCTTCAGCACGCCGCCGAACTCGGTGCCGATGACGTCGGTGTTGACGAAGGAGTGGAAGTAGCGGTTGCGCGCGACCGAGGCGACGGCCTGGGCGGTCTCGAGGCTCGTCGACGAGACGACCGCGGCCGTCGGCTGCTCCTTGGCGATCTCGAGCGCGAGGTTCGGGCCCGAGATGACCGCGATCTGCGACTCGTCGATCGGCAGCACCTCGGCGATGACCTCGCTCATGCGCTTGCCCGTCGACTTCTCGACGCCCTTCATCAGCGAGATGACCGTGGCCTGGGCGTGCAGGTGCGGCGCGATGAGCTTGAGGTTGTCGCGCAGCGATTGGCTCGGCACCGAGACGTACACCTGCTCGGCGCCCGCGAGCGCGAGGTCGAGCCGGTTCGTCGCGCGCAGGCCGAGCGGCAGGTTCACGCCCGGGAGGTAGTCGCTGTTGCGCTTGGCCTCCTGGATCTCGCGAGCCATCTCGGGGCGGCGGGCCCAGAGCACGACGTCGGCGCCGCCGTCGGCGAGGATCTTCGCGAACGTCGTGCCCCAGCTGCCGGCGCCGAGGACGGCGACGCGCTTGCCCGCCGGCTTGCGCGGGTTGTGCTTAGTCTTCAAGGCGACCGGTCTCCTTCTGGCCGTGGGCCACCGGATCCCAGCGCTCGGCCGGAGCCGGCTCGTGCCGGATCTCGGCGAGGAGCTCGGCGATCGCGTCCATCAGCTGCGCGGTCGCCGCGAGCAGGGAGGCCTGGTCGATCGGCTTGCCGCGGTACGCGCTCAGGTCGAGGGGCTCGCCGACGATGACGTCGATCGTCTTGCGCGGGAAGAGGCTGAGCTTCTTGCCGTAGCGCGGCATCAGCGCCTGCGTGCCCCAGTGGGCCGCGGGCACGATGGGGATGTCGCGCTCCAGCGCGATGCGCACCGCCCCCGTCTTGCCACGCATCGGCCACAGGTCGGGGTCGCGGGTGAGCGAGCCCTCGGGGTAGACGACGACCATGCGCCCCTTCTCGACGAGCTCCTCGGCCGCGCGGAGTGCCGCATGGCCGTTGCTGCCCGCACGCTCGACCGGGATCTGCCCGGAGGTGCGCAGGAACCAGCCCAGCACGGGGTTCTTGAAGAGCGAGGCCTTCGCGAGGAAGCGCGGGGCGCGCCCGAGCTTCCAGCTGGCAGCGCCCATCACGACCGGGTCGATCTCGCTGTAGTGGTTCGGCGCGAGCACGAACGCCCCGGACTGGGGCATCCGCTCGCGGTGGTGGAACCGGAAGCGGACGGCGAGGTTCAGGACCGGCAGGATGAGCGCGGCGAGTACCCAGAAGAACGAGGGGCGTCGGGTCTCCGAACGCGGCTTCGCAGGGGCCTTCGCAGACGAGTCGTCGTGTTGCACTCCCCTATTATCCTTCGAGTTCGAAATCCGCCCCGAGCAGCTCGAGCTTCGTGATGAAGTCCTCGTACCCGCGCGCGATGATTCCGACGTTCGAGACGGTCGAGCGACCCTCTGCGGTGAGCGCGGCGATGAGGTGGCTGAACCCGCCTCGGAGGTCGGGCACCTCGACGTCGGCGCCCGTGAGGCGCGCCGGGCCCGAGATCACGGCCGAGTGCTGGAAGTTGCGCTGGCCGAAGCGGCAGGGCCGCCCGCCGAGGCACTCCTTGTGCACCTCGATCGATGCGCCCATCTCGACGAGCGCGTCGACGAAGCCGAACCGCTGCTCGTAGACGGTCTCGTGCACGATCGAGACGCCCTTCGCCTTCGTCAGGGCGACGACGAGGGGCTGCTGCCAGTCCGTCATGAATCCGGGGTGCACGTCGGTCTCGATGATGACCGGCTTCAGCTCGCCACCGGGGTGGTAGAAGCGGATGCCGTCCTCGGCGATCTCGAACGCGCCGCCGACCTTGCGGAAGACGTTGAGGAAGGTGAGCATCTCGGCCTGGCGGGCGCCGCCGACGAAGATGTCGCCGTCGGTCGCGAGCGCTGCGGCGGCCCAGCTGGCTGCCTCGTTGCGGTCGAACAGGGCGCGGTGCGTGTAGCCGTCGAGCTTGTCGACGCCCTCGATGCGGATCACCCGGTCGGTGTCGACCGTGATGATGGCGCCCATCTTCTGCAGGATGTTGATGAGATCCATGATCTCGGGCTCGATCGCCGCGCCCGAGAGCTCGGTGATGCCGTCGGCGAGCACGGCGGTGAGCAGCACCTGCTCGGTCGCGCCGACGCTCGGGTAAGGCAGGGCGACCTTCGCGCCGTGCAGGCCGCTCGGTGCCGACATGCGGATGCCGCTCGGCAGCTTCTCGACGATGGCACCGAAGTTGCGCAGCACCTCGAGGTGGTAGTCGATCGGCCGGTCGCCGATGCGGCACCCGCCGAGGTCGGGGATGAACGCCTCGCCGAGGCGGTGCAGCAGCGGCCCGCAGAAGAGGATCGGGATGCGGCTGGAGCCCGCGTGCGCGTCGATGTCGGCCATGTGCGCCGTCTCGACGGCCGAGGGGTCGAGGATGAGCTCGCCCGCGTCGCCCTGGGTCACGGTGACGCCGTGCACCTCGAGGAGGCCGCGCACGATGCGGACATCGCTGATGTTCGGCACGTCCTTCAGGACGCTCGGGGTGTCGCCGAGGAGCGCCGCGACCATCGCCTTGGTGACGAGGTTCTTGGCCCCCTTCAGTTCGATCCGGCCGCGGAGCGGTTTGCCGCCGTTGATCGTGATCTTGTCGACGTTCAACCCGACTGCCGTCCCGTGGTTCTTGGCATCCTGCCCGAGTGTGTTCACAGACTCCCTGATTCCGCCGGCTCCCGGATGGGGAGCGTCTTCGGCCGCCATGCCGCTCGATGCGACTCGAACTCGGCGATGGCTGCTTCGTCCCGGAGAGTGAGGGCGATGTCGTCCAGACCCTCCAGAAGCCTCCATCGAGTGTAGTCGTCGATATCGAAGGAGACTGTGAGCGCGCCTGCGCTCACCGTTCGTGCAACGAGGTCGACGGTCACGTCTATTCCCGGGTCGGCCTCGACGACCGACCACAGGCGCTCGATGTCCTCGTAGGCGACCTGCGCGGCGACGAGGCCCTGCTTGCCCGCGTTGCCGCGGAAGATGTCGCCGAACCGCGAGCTCACGACGACGTCGAACCCGTAGTCGCGGAGCGCCCAGACGGCGTGCTCGCGGCTCGAGCCGGTGCCGAAGTCGGGGCCGGCGATGAGCACCTTCGCGCCCGCGAATTCGGGACGATTGAGCACGAACTCGGGGTCCTGACGCCACCCGTGGAACAGGGCGTCGTCGAAACCGGTCTTCGTGACCCGCTTCAGGAACACCGCCGGGATGATCTGGTCGGTGTCGACGTTCGAGCGGCGCAGCGGGACGGCGACGCCGGTGACGGTCGTGATCTTCTGCATCAGCGCGCCTCTCCTTCGTTCTGCAGATCCCAGGGGCTCGACAGCGTGCCGCGGATGGCGGTCGCGGCCGCCACGAGCGGCGAGACGAGGTGCGTGCGGCCGCCCTTGCCCTGCCGGCCCTCGAAGTTGCGGTTCGAGGTCGACGCGCAGCGCTCGCCCGGGGCGAGCTGGTCGGGGTTCATGCCGAGGCACATCGAGCAGCCCGCGAAGCGCCACTCGGCGCCGAAGTCGGTGATGACCTTGTCGAGCCCTTCGGCCTCGGCCTCGAGGCGCACGCGCGCAGAGCCGGGCACGACCATGACACGGACGCCCTCGGCCTTCTGCTTGCCCTTGATGATCGAGGCGAACGCGCGCAGGTCCTCGATACGGCTGTTCGTGCACGAGCCCATGAAGACCGCGTCGACCTTGATCTCCTTGAGGGGGGTGCCCGCGGCGAGGTCCATGTACTCGAGCGCCCGCTCGGCCGCGGCGCGCTCGTGCTGGTCGTCGATCGTCGCCGGGTCGGGGACCGACTCCGAGAGCGAGACGCCTTGGCCCGGGTTCGTGCCCCAGGTCACGAACGGCTCGAGCGTGTCGGCGTCGATCGACACCTCGGCGTCGAAGCTCGCGCCCTCGTCGGTCGCGAGCGTGTTCCAGTACTCGACCGCGGCGTCCCAGTCGTCGCCCTCGGGAGCGTGCGCGCGGCCCTTCAGGTACGCGTAGGTCGTCTCGTCGGGCGCGACCATGCCTGCCCGGGCGCCCGCCTCGATCGACATGTTGCAGATCGTCATGCGGCCGTCCATCGACAGCGCGCGGATCGCGGAGCCGCGGTACTCGAGCACGTAGCCCTGGCCGCCGCCCGTGCCGATCTTCGCGATCACCGCGAGGATGATGTCCTTCGCGGTCACCCCGGGGCGCAGCGTGCCCTCGACGTTGATCGCCATGGTCTTGAACGGCTTCAGCGGCAGCGTCTGCGTCGCGAGCACGTGCTCGACCTCGCTCGTGCCGATGCCGAACGCCATCGCACCGAAGGCGCCGTGGGTCGAGGTGTGCGAGTCGCCGCAGACGACGGTGATGCCGGGCTGCGTGAGGCCGAGCTGCGGCCCGACGACGTGCACGATGCCCTGCTCCTTGTCGCCGAGCGAGTGCAGGCGGATGCCGAACTCGGCCGCGTTCCTGCGCAGGGTCTCGATCTGGGTGCGGCTCGTGAGGTCGGCGATCGGCTTGTCGATCTCGAGCGTCGGCGTGTTGTGGTCTTCGGTGGCGATCGTGAGGTCGGGGCGGCGCACCGGACGCCCGGCCACGCGCAGTCCGTCGAATGCCTGCGGGCTCGTGACCTCGTGCACGAGATGCAGGTCGATGTAGATCAGGTCGGGGGTGCCGTCCTCGCCCTGCTTCACGAGGTGTGCGTCCCAGACCTTCTCGGCCAGGGTGCGGGGGCGGTCGGCGCTCGTCTGCGCAGTACTCATGCGTTCGTCTCTCTTCGTTCCGGGAGGATCGACTTCGATCCGGAGAAATCGGCCGACGACGGACTCCGCGACGGGGAAGGCCTCAGAACGAAGCCCCGCCGCGGCGACGAAGGAGAAGTCGTGGCGCGCGCATGGAATCAGGCTACACCGTCGCGCGGACGACCCGATCCACCCGCAGCCCGAGCTCGCCGAGGTAGAGCGCCGAGCCCGCCGGCACGTGACTCGCCGCGCCGGGGGCGAGCTCGCGCAGCGCCTCGCCGGGCGGCTCGACGCGGCACCCGTTGGTCGAACGCAGGTCGGTGACGCGGACACCGTCGTCGGTCGGTTCGATGACGGCATGTGTCTTCGACACCGTGCGGGTGGGGTCGTCGATCGCGACCGCCCTGGCGTTCGAGCCCGCCGCGGCGACCGGATCACGCCCGAGCACGAGCACTCCGTCGACCACGATCTCGAGTCCGGATGCCCCGACGAGCCGCCAGGTCGCCGGCCCGGCCGGCGACGGGGTCGCCGGCGGCTCGGGGCGAGGTGACGCCGGCAGCGGCCGGTCGGGGGCGACGCGGCCGGGGGCGAAGCTCGGCAACCCGCGCGACGGCAGCGCCCGCGAGGGCGCCGCGCGCACCGTGCGGTCGGGCGCGGCAGTCTCTGGCGCCGCCGGGACGAGGCCCGGCGGCGGGACGATGAAATCGGACTCGGCCACCGCTCCAGCCTAACGACGCGATCGGATCCGATACCGGCTGATGAGTCGGCGAGCCCGCCCGACCGCGGCCGTCACGGCAGCCGTCGCGGCCTCCGCCTCCGTCCAGCGGCGCGCCACGACCTCGTCGGAGACCGCACCGCCGTCGAAGACGTCGCGGTCGATCGTCGTCGCGAGCGTCGAGAGCGGCACCGGCGCCGAGGCATCCGCCCCGCTGCCGTGGAGCACGCCGGCGAGGCCCTGCTCGCCGAGCTGCCCCTCGAGCACCCGGGCCGACTGCAGCCGCGTGCCCTGCGACGGCGGCTCGAAGCCGAGCTCGGCGTACCGATCCATCAGCTCCTCCCAGGCGGCGGCGGCCTGACGCTCGTTCGGGCCGGACCGTCGCCTCCGGCGACGCGCGGCCTTCACGAGCATGACGGCGAGCATCGGCAGGAACACGATCGCGGCGGGGATGCCGATCGCACCGAGCGTCACCCACACCCAGCCGGGGATCTGGAACGGACGGTCCTTGTCGTCCTCGTCGGTCTCGTCGATCTCGACGGTCGCGAGCAGTTCGTCGTCGGTGTGCTCGGCCCGCGGGGGCTGACGCACCTGGGGCTGCGGCTCCGACTTCGGCTTCGGCGTCTCCTCCTGGGGCACGTCGACCTGGTCGGGCGTCGGGTGGAAGCTCACCCAGCCGACGCCGTCGAACGCGACCTCGACCCAGGCGGTGACGTCGTCGCCGACGACCTCGACCTCCTCCTGACCGTCGCCGACCTCGGGCGCGAACCCCATCACGACGCGCGAGGGGTAGCCGAGGTCGCGCGCCATCAGGGCCATCGCGGCCGCGTACTGCTCGGCGTCGCCGACCATCTGCTGTCGCGTGAACAACTCGTCGATGCGGTCGGCGCCGTGCCCGGCCCGCGACGGCACGGCGTCGGAGGCGAGGCCGTGGCTCAGGAACCCGCCCGTCTTCAGTGCGCGCTCGATCGCGCGGAGCTGCTCGATCGGGCTCACCGCCTCGCCCGCGAACTCGCCGGCCTTCGCCTCGGTGACGTCGGGCGAGTTCTCGACGATCGGCAGGGTGAGATCGGCGACCGGCACGTCGAGGAGGTCCTCGGTGTCGGGCTCGCGCTGCACGTTCGCCGTCAGCGAGTAGTGCGCGCCCTCGCCGACGCCGCTCGTGAGCACGGCGGTTCCGGCGGCGGGGTTGTAGCGGAGGTCTCCGGCCCGGGCGGCGCTGCCGCCGTCGAGCAGCTGCAGGCTGCGCCCGTAGCCGACGGTCGGCAGCCAGACGTCGGCATACGCGCCCACCTCGACCTCGATCTCGCGAGCCGAGCCGAGGTCGGCGAGCTCGGGCTCGGGCAGCGACTCGCCCACGATGCCGTAGCCGCCGCCGTCGGCGCCGACGTCCTCGGGCCCGGCGACGTTCCAGAGCCGGCCGGTGTATGCGTCCATGGTCGCGAGCCGCAGGGTGTCGCCCGGTTCGAGCCCGCGCACCGTGAAGAGCGTCTCCTCGGCGAGGTCCTTCGTGTACTTGCGGAATCCCGACAGCGGACTCGGGAACTCGAGCGGGTCGAACGGAGGGACGATCTCGTCGCGCAGCACGAAGCGAGCGGGGCTCACTGGCGCGACGGCGAGGCCCGCGACCGCGCCGATCGCGACGGCGCCGGCCACGACCACCGCCGTGCCCGTGATCTTCTGCCGCTGCAGGCGCTTCGCGCCGTCTCCGGAGGCCTCGACGGTCGTGCCGCGGCGCCAGGCGATCCAGACGAGGGCGATCACGGCGAACGCGACCCCGCGGATACCGGCGAAGTAGGCCTCGTCGGTGCCGAGCAGGATGCCCGACAGGTAGAGCAGCGCCGGGCCGATGACGAGCACGCTCGTGCGAAGCGCGGTGCGACGCTTCGGCAGCCAGCGGAGCACGAGCAGGCCGCCGACGAGCGAGACGAGCCAGGCGGCGAAGTACGGCAGCGCGGCGATGTAGTACGGCGCTTCGACCGGGGTGCCGATCGTCACGATGTCGGCCCAGCCGAACACGGCGCCGTAGGCGAGCCCGGCGAGCGAGCCGAGCGAGGGCAGCACGCCGACGATGCCGGTCTCGGGCATCGTGAACGGCGTGCCGAGCAGGAAGTAGGCGACGATCGCGATGAGCACCGTCGAGACGACGCCGAGCCGCAGGAGCGTGCCGGCGAGTGCAGCGAGCGTCCCGACGACGAGGCCGGCGATCGCGGCGACGAGGAAGTTCAGGTCGCCGAAGGAGGTCTCGTAGCCGAGGATGCCGAGCAGCGAGAGGAGGCTGAGGACGAGCAGGTCGGTCGTCGCGGTGCGGGGAAGCCTGTTCACGGGCGCAGCCTCCTCATGATCCGGGGCAGGTCGCCGAGTGCGCCGACGGTCGCGACGGTGGTGCCGGCGACCTTCGTCAGCGAGCTCGACGCCCCCTCCTCGACGCGGATCGCGATGGTCTGGGTGTCGTTGCCGAACACGGTCTCGACCGAGCGGAACTCGGCGAGCGGCAGGAGCGAGCCGCCGATCGTGATGACGACGCTCGGTGCGGGCAGGCGCTTGGTCGACTCGCGCACGAAGTCGCGCATCGTCGGGTACGCACGCTCGACGGGCTCGATGCGCGAGGAGTCGTCGAGGAGCACGGTCGGCGTCGCCGTGCGGAGCCCGAGGCCCTCGGTGACGACCGCGAGCCGCGTCGCGTCGCGGATGACCTGCACGCCGACCGACGCGAGCACCGAGACCCCGAGTTCGAACTCGTCGTCGGAGGCGTAGTGGGCGCGCTCGGTCGACTGCACGAGGATGAGCTGCGATCGCCGCGTCTCCTCGTACTGCCGCACCATGAGCTGGCCGGTGCGCGCGGAGGTCCGCCAGTGCACGTTGCGCAGGGGGTCGCCCGGCTCGTAGGCGCGGAGCGCGTGGAAGGAGATGTCGTTGTCGGTGATCACCTTCGTGATCTCGCCCTCGAGGTCGCGCACGAGCCCCGCGGCCGACGGCCGCAGGCGCGCCGTCACGGGGTGCACGAACAGCTCGACGGGATCGGTCCACCGCACGGAGCGACGCAGGATCCCGAGTTGATCGCCGCGGACGGAGACCGCAGGCCCCGCGATGATCACGGCGCGACGGTTCGTCGGCACGGCGAAGAGCTCCTCGTGCTCGTCGCCCGCCGCCAGCTGCGGCACGACGAACTCGGCGAGGCCGGCGCCGACCGGCAGCTCGATGCGCGCAGGTGCCGACGGAGCGGTGCCGGCGTTGCGCACGAGCAGGCGGCCGAGCGCCCGCTCCCCCGCGACGACGCGCGCCGGCTGCAGCTCGATGCCCACGGCGAAGTGCATGCGCCCGAACACGAATGCGATCGACACGAGCACCGCGGCGAGCAGGGTGAAGCCGAGGAAGGCGAACTCGATCCAGCCGAACGCCCACGCCACGACGAGCGAGACGACCGCGGCGGCGAGCACGAGCCATCCGGTCGTTGAGACGAGCCCGGTGACCGGTTCGCAGAACGCGGCCACCGCGCGCCAGGCGCGCGCGAGGGCGGCGCCGAGCGAGCGGGCGGATGCCGCGAGCGATCGTGCGACGGCGCGCACTGCGATGCGCGCCTGCGAGGGAGCCTGCGGCGCGCGGGACTCGGCGGTCATGCCGCCCGGTAGGCGGGGGGCGCCACCTCGACGAGGACACGACCCACGATGTCCTCGGCCGTGACTCCCGCGAACTCCGACTCGGGATCGACGATGATGCGGTGCGCGAGCACCGGCACCGCGAGCTCGCGCACGTCGTCGGGCGTCGCGAACGTGCGCCCGTGCGCGATCGCCCAGGTCTTGACCGCACGCGCCAGGGCGAGCGCGCCGCGCATGCTGACGCCGAGCGCGGCGTCCTTGTGGTCGCGCGTCGCCGAGACGAGCTCGTTGAGGTACGACAGCACCGCCGCGTCGACGTACACCTCGCTCGCGAGCTGCGACATCGTCGTGATCGAGCTCGGCGCGATGATCGGCGACACCTTCGACGCCCGCGCACGGTTCGCCGAGTCGAGCAGCAGGGTCACCGCCGTGTCGTGGTCGGGGTAGCCGAGCGAGGTCTTGATGAGGAAGCGGTCGAGCTGCGCCTCGGGCAGCGAGTAGGTGCCCGCCTGCTCGACGGGGTTCTGCGTCGCGATCACCATGAACGGGCTGCCGACCTCGTAGCCGACGCCGTCGACGGTGACCCGCGCCTCCTCCATGACCTCGAGCAAGGAGGACTGGGTCTTCGGCGAGGCGCGGTTGATCTCGTCGGCGAGGACGATCGACGCGAAGATCGGGCCGCGGTGGAACTCGAACTGCCCCTTGCCCTGGTCGTAGATCGTCACGCCGGTGACATCGGAGGGCAGCAGGTCGGGCGTGAACTGGATGCGCGAGTTCGTGCCGTCGAGGGTGTTCGCGAGGGCCTTCGCGAGCACCGTCTTGCCGGTGCCCGGGAAGTCCTCGAGCAGCACGTGGCCATCGGACAGCAGCGCCGTCACGACGAGCTCGATGACGTCGCGCTTGCCGAGGATCGCGCGGTCGATGTTGTCGACGAGCTTCGAGAAGGCGTCCTGGAACCACAGGGCCTGTTCTTCGGTCACTGACATGTGTGCGTCTCTCTCCTGCTGATTGCGAGTCGTTTCGCTCGTGGGCTCACCACGAGTTGAATCCGAGGCTGTTCCATTGGGCACCGCTGATCGCGCCGAGGGTCTTCGACGTTCCGCCGCTGACGTTCTCGAAGCGCACCGCGATCGTCTCGCCCGCCGCGCGGCGGCCGAGGTGGTTCTGCAGCTCGAGGTTCCCGCCCGCTCCGACGTCGTAGGTGCCCTTCCAGTTGCTCCACGAACCGTTGACGGTCACGTACACCTGATAGCGGCCCGGGTCCATGTTCGCCCAGCTGATGCGGACATTGCCGCACCCGCTGCCGCCGCTGTCGCATGTGCGGCTCGGGCCCTTGCCGATCGTGCCCGATGCCTGCGGCGGCGGCGCGTTCTCGACGGTGAAGCGGGTCGATCCCGCGGGGCCGGTCTGACCGCTGCCGTTGTTGCGCGCCTGGACCTCCACGGTGTAGGTACCGGCACCGAGTCCGCCGAACTGACGCGACTGACCGTTCTGCCAGCCCGACCATCCTCCGCTGTTGATTCTGGTGCGGTACTCCACGCCGCCACCGCCGGTGTCGTTGGGGGCGTCCCAGGCGACGTCCACCGTTGCGTTCGCATAGCCGACGGAGCCGTGGCGAACATTCGTCGGGGCGGTCGGTGTGCCGTACGGCGTGGCGCTCATCGAGTTCGACGCGTCGGAGGTGCCCTTTTCGTTCACGGCACGCACCGTGAAGGTGTACGCGGTGCCGTTCGTCAGGCCGCTGATCGTCTGAGCCGAACCGGCCGCTTCCGGGCCGAAGTTCCAAGGTCCTCCGCCGCTCGGACTCGCCGAGACCACGTAGCCGGTGATGGGCGAGTTGTTCGTCGCGTTCGCGCGCCACGTCAGCCGGAGATTGCGGTCGCCACTCGCGATGTCGGTGACGGTCGGCGCATCCGGCCGGTCGCGCACCTCGATCGTGACCCGGCCCTGCACCTCGCGGAGCGGGTCGAGCGTCGCATCGCCGATGCGGTAGATGACGCTGAGCTGTCCGGTGAACGACGGGCCGGTGCGCACGGTGAGATCGGACGCCGTGTGCGTCACCGAGGCGTTCGCGCCGACGTTCTGCGAGTCGATCTCGGCGGCGACGATGCGCAGCGGCTCGCCCTCGGCGTTGAACGGGTTGAAGTCGTTCGCGAGCACGTCGATCGTGCGCGAATCGCTGCGGACCATCTCGTAGGGGCCGTCGTCGACCGCCTGCGGTGCCGCCCGCGTCGACGAGACGACCTTGACGTCGACGTAGCCGGGCACCGTGAACGACTCGAACTTCAGGTCGAAGCTCAGCCTCGTCGCGGTGCCGGCCTGCACGCCGCGCGGCGACGAGACGGTGAGGTCGCCGCCGTCGATCGACGCCGTGAAGTCGCTCGACGTGCCCTGGAGGTTCGTGTACTCGACACGCTCGATGTTGTCGGGGTTCGGCTGGTAGGTCGACGACCGGAGGTCGATCTGGAGCGGGGCCTCGCCGGCCTCGAGCGTCTCGGTGCGCGGCGTGAACGTCGGCGGGGTGTCGTTGAAGTTCGGGTCGCCGACCGTGATGGGAATCGTGAGGAGGGCGACGCGGCCGATCGGGTCGGCGGCGCTCTCACCGTCGGTCACCTGGAATGTGACCGCCGCAGAACCCCGGTAGTCCTGCTCGGGAACGTACTGGAGGGTCTGCCCGTCGACGAGTGGCGACTCCTTCGCGTTCGTCGCCGACGCCGAGAGCAGGAGCGGGGGCTTGCCCGACGGCACCACGACGATGTCGTTCACGTCCCAGGTGATGCTGCCGTTCATCGGCACCACGATCTCGCCGAGGTCGGCGAGGTGCGGCGCGGGGAACTTCGCCTTCTCCTCCGCGGCGAGCTCCTCGGGCGTCTTCGGACGCTGGGTCTCGGCGGTCGGCTTGTCGTCGCCGCCCGGGATGGGCGGCACGATGACGAACGCCTTGGCGTCGAGTTCGTCGAGCTCGTTCGTCAGGCGGAACGCCACCGCGAAGCGCTCGTTGCGCGGCTTCACGTCGATGCTGCCGTCGGGCAGCACTTCGGCGCGATCGGCGTTGGGGCCCTCGAGCGAGACCTTCAGGTCCTCGACGAGGCCGCCGGGGTTCGTCGCATCGTCCAGCGGGCGCATGTTGACGCGGTCGACGTCGACGACCTCTTCGGGCTCGATGACCTGGTCTTCGGCCGTCGGCGGCTGGATCTTCGCGTTCTTCGACACCTTGACCTGGATGAACGCCGTGTCGGCGCCGCCGCGGCCGTTGGAGGCCTCGTAGCGAAGTGTGTAGGCGCCCTCGGTCTCGGGGGCCGTGACGACGACGCGGCGTCGATCGCGGATCTCGGCCTCGATGCCCTCATCGACGTCGGGCAGCTTGGAGACGTGCAGCTGGTAGCCGGACGGGTCGGAATCGTTGAGGAGCACCTCGACGCCGACGGTGCGGCCCGGCTTCATCTCGATCGTGTCGTCGACCGCCTTCGGCGGCAGCTGCACCGCGGGGCGCGGGACGACCCCGACGCGCACGGTGCCCTTCGCGCTCGCACCCGACGTGTCCTGCACCTCGTAGGTGAACGTATCGGTGCCGGCCGAGCCGGTGAGCGCCTCGTAGGTGATCGAGGTGCTGGTGCGCTCGACGATGCGCCCCAGCGCGGGCGGCGCCGAGATGCCGGTGAGCACGACCGAGTCGCCGTCTGGGTCGAGCCCGTCGAGCGGCACGTCGATCTTCACCTGCGAACCCTCGAAGGTGCGCGAGGTCAGCGGAGTCGGCAGCGGGGCGCGGTTGTTCTCGTCGTCGGGCCCGATGACCGTGAAGCGCACGGTCGCCCGCGCCGTCTGCTCGAAGTCGTCGCCGATCGTGTAGACGACGCTGTACGTGCCGGGCGTCTTCGGCGCCTGGAAGCGCACCGTGTCATCGCTGACGAAGGCGAGCCCGCCCTCGGTGACCGGGTCGATCAGTTCGGGGAGCACGCGGAACGCGGCGGCGTCGGGGTGGTAGTCGTTCTCGGTCACCGGCACGGTGACGATGTCGCCGGCACGCACGTTCACGTTGTCGTCGGCGGCGACCGGCGGCTGGTGCTTCACGAGCGGCGGCACCGGCACGACCGCGACGGATGCCGTCGCCGTGTTGAGCCCGTCGGAGACGGTGTAGCTGAACTGCAGCTGCCGATCGATCGCCTCGGATGCGGTGACGCGCGCGACCGTGTTCGTGAGGATCTCGACCGAGACGAGGCCCTCGGTGCCGGTGTCGTCGACCGACTGCACCGCGAGCACCTTGCCGGAGGGCGAGACGTCGTTCACGAGGAGCGGCACGATGGTGGGTTCGCCCGGGCGGAGGTAGGCGGTGTCCTTCACCGCGATCGGCGCCGGCGCCTCGGCGGGGGGTTCGGTGACCTGGACCCGGATGAGGCCGACGCTCACCGCCGTGTCGGCGCCGAGGTTGTAGAGGAAGACGTACTCCCCGGGCTCGCTCGACGAGAAGGCGACCGTGCCGCGCTCGAGGTTCGGGGTGACGGTCGGGCCGTCGGGCACCTCGTCGACGCCCACGAGCGTGAGCGGGGCACCGGAGGGCGACAGGTCGTTCGCGAGCGGCTCGATCGCGACCGTCTCGCCGATGAAGACCTGGGCGAAGTCGGGCGTGCCGACGGGATTCAGCGTGCCGCTCGGCTTGACCTCGACCGTGAGGGTGCCTGCGGCCTCGGTCTGCCCGTCGGAGACGACGTACTGCACCTCCTTGGTGCCGATCTCGCCCGACTGGTGCGCGAAGGTGACGAGACCGTCGGGGCTGAACCGCACCGAGTCGCCGCTCGTCGGCGACGCGTTCACCAGGTAGACGTCGTCGCCGTCGGGATCGTTCCAGTCGCCGAGCACGTTGTAGGAGATCTGCCGGTTCTGCTCGACGCTCGTGGCCGCATTGCGCAGCGACACGGGCGGCTCGTTCTCGCTCGCGGGTCGGATGCGGACATTCACCTGGGCTTCGGCACGGCCCCCGCGCCCGTCGTCGACCGTGTAGCGGAACGACGTCGTACCGGCGGCGCCGGCATCGGGCGTGAACTGCAGCGCCCGCCCGCCGTCGATGAGCTCGAGCCGCCCCGGCGCCCCGCTCGTGCTCGGGAGCTCGGCGACCGTCAGCACGTCGCCGTCGGGGTCGGTGTCGTTCTCGAGCACCTCGAGGATGGTGGTGCGCTCGGGGCGCACCCCGTACTCGTCGTCGCGAGCGAGCGGCGGGCGGTTGACGGGTCCGCGTTCGGCGAGCGTGTCCTCGAAGTTCTGCTGGGAGCTCTTCTCGTCGCCCTCCTCGTCCTCCGACTCCTCGGGCGGCGTCACCTCCTCCCAGTTGTCGACGAGCCGCAGGTCGGAGTCGACGAGCCAGGCGTTGCCGTTGGAGAGGTTGTTGAGCACGATCACGTCGCGATTGACGCGGAACTCGAGTCGCGAGCCGGCCGTCGGCTGCTCGATCTGCTGCGCTCGCGGCTCCTCGCCGTCGCACGCGAGCACGTACCGCGACGCGCTCGCCCAGGCGCCGTGCGCGCAACCCTCGAGCCAGACGGGCGCGGCGACCTCGCTCGCCTTCGCAGCCGCGGCGTCGCCGCCGTTCGGGATGGTGCGCACCTCGCCGCCGCCGAGCGGCACCTCGAGCAGCGCATCGGCCGTGGCGATGAAGGCCGAGTCGTGCTCGCCCCCGGACTGCTGCAGTCGCAGCCCCGGTTCGGGCAGCTCGATCGCTCGGCCGTCGACGACGAGCTCGTCGCGCTCCTCGTCGAGGATGACGGCGCGCTCGCCCACCGCCGCGATCTGGTGCTCGGCGAGCTTCGGGAGCTCGCGCTTCGCGGGCTCGGCGTCGATCGCGACCGTGTAGAGCGTGCGCTTCGACGGCTTCGTCGCGAACACGGTGCCCTCGCTCGAGACCGCGATGCGAGCACCCTTGCCGAGCTTGAGCAGCGGGTCGGTGCCCGACGGGTCGAACGACAGCGCCGAACCCGCGGGCACCGTCCAGAGCTCTCCCTTCGGGGAGAGCACCGCGAGCACCTCGCCGCCGTAGGCGACCGTGGAGCCCGGCGGCACGTCGATGCGCTCGGTGAGGGTGGTGAACGACGGGTCGATGCGATCGATCGTGCCGAGGCTGCGATCGTAGAGGAACGCGTCGTCGCCGTTCTGGAAGACGTCGAACTCGTTGGTGGCGGTGCTCACGGCGGCGTCGAGTTCACCGATCGGGCGGTTGAGCCGGCCCGCGAGCAGGTCCTGCCCGTTCGTCACCCAGACGTCGCGCGCACGAAGGTCGGGATCGGTCACCGGAAAACCCTGGTGCAGCACCGCGAAGGTCAGCGGCACCCCGGCGATCAGGCTCAGGGCCAATGTCGTCGCGGTGGCTTTGCGCGTGCGCACCCACGTGCTGAAGCTTCCCACCACTGCTCCCCGATTAGAGACCGTCATCGATCAGGGCGGCAAGGCCCACAACGGGGTACACGGTAACACGGCCGTGCGACGCCCTCACATGGGGAGTCGTCCCCATGACGCACGCGGTCGTCGGGGCGAACCGCGGGCGCGGTCTCAGGCCTTGGACTCGTCGCCCTCGTCGGTCCGGTCGAGCATCGGAAGGTCGTCGGCGCTCACGAGGCGGGTCGCGACCGCGTACTCGACGAGCCGCGCTCGCCGATTCGTCGCGAGCTTGCCGCGCCCACCGCGAAGGCCGTCGACGCCGATGCGATCGAGCTTCTCGCAGACGTTGTCGAGTTTGCGGTTGAAGGTCGTCATGCTCCAGCCGAGTCGCGCGGCCGCCTCGACGGAGCTGGGGACCGCGGCGCGGCCGGCGGCCGGCTGGGCGAGCACGTTCTCGGCGAGCGCGACCACGAGCAGCCGCTGGCTCGTCGTCAGCGTGACCGGCATCACCGTGGTGCCGCCGTCGGCGGGCGTCGCCGTGAGGGAGGTGTTGTAGAAGTCCTCCTCCGCGTGCACGGTGAAGTCGTACGTCGTCGCACCCGCGCTGAACATGACGTGCACGGTCTGGAAGACGAGCGGCAGCTTCGCCCCGGGAGCGACCCAGGCCTGGACGCTGCCCGTGGCGTCGGAGACGGTCGCCGACAGCAGTTGCCCCACGTTCGACAGCCACCAGAGGCCGTACTCCGACGACAGGGTGAGGAAGGTGCGATGCAGGTACGGGTTCTCGTCGATCGTGAGGTCGGAATCGCGCCCGATCGTGAACGGCGCCCCCTCCTCGACGGTGTACCACTCGCCGCAGTACTCGACCCGCAGCGGCCTCATTCCGAGCACCCCCGCACTGGCTCGGACGTCTTGCTCCCGCGCTGGACCTGGACGTCGATGCACACGATGCCGCCGGCACCGTTGTCGACGGTGACGGTCGGCCCCTCCGAGACCTGGATTCCGCCCGAGCCGTCGGCCCGCTCCCAGCGGTAGCGGTCCCCCTCCTCGGCGTCGTCGTGCGCCAGCGCGAAGGTCACGGATGCCCCGTCGACGCCCGCGAGCTCGACGGTCGGCGCCGGCACCTGCTCGCCGAGCAGCGCGTCCTCGCCGGTGCCACCCGGATTCGGTTCCGCGGTCGGCTCGGGGGTCGGCGCCCCCGAGAGCGCGATCGCGATCGCGACGACCGCCGCGACGACGGCGGCTGCGACGCCCGCGACGATGACACCGACGCGGGAGCGGCGCGGGGCTCGCGTCTCGGTCGGCGCCGCGGCGGGCTCGTACGACACCGGCCCGTTCGGCGCCGACGGGCGCACGACGGTCTGATCGGGCGCGGGGGCCGAGGCCGCCGCGGACGACCCGCGGGGTCGCAGCACCGTCGAGTCGTCGACCTGCCGGGGCGCCGGCTGGGCCGGAGCGACCGGCTGTGCGGCGATCTGCTGCGGCGAGCGGACCTGGGTGCGGTCCTCGTCGACGGGCGGCGGCGACACGCGTGCCGGTGCGGGCGCGGCAACCGGTGCTTGCGCCCGGACCGTCTGGACCGACCGTGCGCGCGTCGCGTCGACGCCGTCCTCGTCAGGCTCCACCTCGCGCTCGGCGGCGAGGTTCGGCACCTCGATGTTCGTGGCGGCGTAGCCGAGCTCGAGCTCGACCCGCTGGAGAGCGCGTGCGAACTCGACCGCGCTCGGATAGCGGTCGTCACGACGGGTCGCCATACCCTTGGCCAGCACGGCGGCGAGGCTCGCGGGCACATCGTCCCGGCCGATCGGGGTGATGGCACCGCGCTCGATCCGGCCCATGAGGTCGAGGGAGCCGTTGGAGCGCCCGGGGATCTCGAACGGGGTACGTCCGGCGAGCAGGGTGTGCACCGTCGCGGCGAGCGAGAAGACGTCGCTGCGCGGGTCGGGCTTCGGGTCGTCGTCGAACATCTCGGGCGGCGACCACGGCACGCTGAGGCCGACGGCCGACTGCCCCGTGCCCGACGCCGAGCCGGTCGCGCTCAGTTCGGACGCCGTGACCGTGTGCACCGGCAGTTCGCCCTCGAGGTTCGACGAAATGCCGAAGTCGGTGAGCGCGGGCCATCCGTAGTCGTTCGTGAGCACGTTCGCGGGCTTGATGTCGCGGTGCAGGATGCCGGCGGCGTGCGCGGTGGCGATCGCCCCGGCCAGCCGCACGCCCGTTCGCAGCGCGTCCTCGACGGAGAACGGCTCGCGCTTGTAACGCTCGGCGAGGCTGGGGCCGGAGCAGTACTCCATGACGAAGTACGGGCGGCCGTCGGCCGAGACGTCGGCGTGGAAGATCGTGACGATGAACGGATGCGCCGAGAGCTGCGCCATGAGGTTCGCCTCGGCGACGAACTGGGCACGGGTGTCGCGGCCGAGCTCCTCGGTGAGCAGCACCTTCACGGCGACCTTGCGGCGTGGCAGGCGCTGCTCGTAGAGGAAGACGTCGGCGAAGCCGCCCGAGCCGAGCAGGCCGAGCGAGGTGTAGCCCGGCAGCTCGGGCGGTGTCGAAGTGGCGCGCCGCATCAGTCGCCGACCACCTGGATCGTCCAGCCGCCGCCGAGGTCGACGACCGTGCCGATCAGCACGGGGGTCGGCTCTCCGGCGCGGAGCTTCACGGGCGCGCGACCGGGGGCCACCACGAGCGTGCCGTTGCGCGAGTGCAGGTCGGTGACGACGACCGTGCCGCCCTCGAGCGCGAGTCGCACGTGACTGCGCGAGATGTCGGGATCGCCGTGGCCGATCGTGACGAGTCTCGGCAGGCGCCCGCCCGAGACCTTGCTGACGCTCGGCGAGCGGCCGAGCACGGTCTCGTGGCCGAGGGGCTCGAAGCTGCCGTCGGGCATGCGGACCCGGACCCCCGGCGATGCCGCCGGCGCGGGGTCGGCGGCCGCCGGCGCGGGGCGGGCTGCCTCGCGCTCGGCCCGCAGGCGCCGGATGTCGGCGCTCGCGACGGTCATGCCGTCGTGGTCGCCAGCGGCGAAGCCGACTGCCGCGCCCTCGCCGACCGGCCTCGCGACGGTCGCGTCGAGATCGGCGCCGACGCCAGGGCCTCCCAGGGCGCTCGGTGCCGTCGGCGGCGCGATCGGCGGAACCCCGGTCGCCTCGGGCGGGCGGATGAAGTCGGTCACGCCGACGATGGTCTCCTCGATCGGCGCGATCGTGTGCTCGGGGGCGCTGGGCGGTTCGGCGTCGACGACGCTCGCCTGCGGAGTCGCCGGGGGCGCGGGAGGCGCGGGAGGTGCGGGTTCGGCGATGCGAGCCGCTCGGGCCGACGGAGCCCCTTCGGCGCCGCCCGCCGCCGACGCGCCCGGCACCGCGACGGCCGCCGCAGCGACCACGCCGTCGACGAACGGCAGCCACGAGGCGCCCCCTGGGACATCCGCATGCGTGATCTCGACGCGCTCGGCGTCGTCGACGACCCGCTCGGCCCACGTCGAGACCGCCGTGCCCGAGACGACGACGTCGCCCGCGACCACCTCGAACGCACCGCGCACGATGATACGGACGCCGCCGAGGCGCTCGCCGGCCGGCTGCCAGGTCAGGAGGGCGAAGTCGGGGGTGCGTCCGAGTCCGTCGGCCGTGAGCCGCTCGAGCACCGCGGTCGTCGCCTCTGGCGAGAGCACCGCCCACAGCTCCGCGGCCACGGCCGCCGCCGATTCGCCGGAGACCAGGAGCAGGGCTCCCGGTCGCACGGCCGCGACGGCGCCGTTCGCCGCTGCGCGATACTCAGCCATCGCGTCCCCCATCGTCTCTCGGTCTCGTGACCTCGATCCCCTCGTCGCCGCGGTCGCGCGTCGCGTCGGGATCGTCGTCGTCGCCGCCGATCTTCGACTCGACGACCACCACGCTCACGTTGTCGCGTCCGCCGTGCGCGAGCGCCTCCTCGACGAGCTCGCCCGCCATGCCTGCGGGGTGCGCCGCGTCGCCGGCGAGGATCACGGCGATCCGCTCGTCGTCAAGCTCCTTCGTGAGCCCGTCCGAGCAGACGAGGAACACCTGGCGGCCTGTGGCCGGTATGAGCCAGACATCGGGGTCGACGACCTCGTCGGCACCGAGCGCCCTGGTGATGACGTTGCGTTCGGGGTGGCGCTCGGCGTCCTCGGCACTGATCAGCCCCGCATCGACCAGCTCCTGCACGGCCGAGTGATCGACGCTCAGCTGTTCGAGGGTGCGACCGTTCCACGAGTAGATGCGGGAGTCGCCGATGTTGAACACCATCCAGTGGTAGCCCCCGGCATCGCCGGCATCGACGAGCGCGACCCCCGCGAGCGTGGTGCCGGCGACGGCCGTGCCCTCCTCGCCGTGCTCGCTCAGCGCGCGCACGGCCTCGTTCGAGCTGTGGATCGCGTCGAGCACCTGTTCGGGCGAGGGCGGCGTGCCCGGCTCGACGTGGCGCCGGAACGTCTCGACGACGGCCTGGCTCGCGGCGTCGCCCCTGGCGTGCCCGCCCATGCCGTCGGCCACCAGGTAGACGGGCGACTCGGCGAACACGGCGTCTTCGTTCACGCTGCGCACGCGGCCGACGTCGGTGCGGGCGGAGTGCGCGATGAGCGCCGAACCGCGGGTCAGGGCGACCACGCCCTCGACATCACCTGGCACGGGACTCCTCGGTAGGGCGGGGTGTGGTCGGGACGGCAGCCCGAGCGACGCCGCCGGGCGCCGCCCGTCCACGGTAGCAACTCCGGCGCCCGAGCGCCGTCACCTGTGGAGAACGCGGCCGGCCTCAGCCTCCCGTGCGCTCGGAGTCCTCCGTGAAGTGGGGCACCTCGTCCATGAGCTTGTGCCCGCGGCGCCGGGCGTCGACGCCGGCCTTGACGAGGCTCGCCACGGTCGCGACCGCCATCGCGGCGAGGATGATGCCGAGGGACATCCACGTCGAGATCTCGGGAGCCCACTCGATGGGCTCGCCGCCGTTGATGAACGGGAGCTCGTTCACGTGCATCGCGTGCAGCACGAGCTTCACGCCGATGAAGGCGAGGATGAAGGCGATGCCGTACTTCAGGTACTCGAGGCGCTCGAGGAGGCCGCCGAGGAGGAAGTAGAGCTGGCGCAGGCCCATCAGTGCGAACACGTTCGCGGTGAACACGATGAACGCCGACTGGGTGATGCCGAAGATCGCGGGGATCGAGTCGAGTGCGAACAGCAGGTCGGTAGTGCCGATCGCCACGAACACGATGAGCATCGGGGTGAAGAAGCGCTTGCCGTCGATCGTGGTGCGGAGCTTCACGCCGTCGTACTCGTCGGTGATGCGCACGCGCTTGCGGAGCAGGCGCACGACGAAGGTCTCGCTGTCCTCGTCCTCGTGGTCGCCGCGCACCTGCTGGATCGCGGTCCACACGAGCCACGCCCCGAAGATGTAGAAGATCCAGCTGAAGTTCTCGATGAGCGAGGCGCCGAGCAGGATGAAGATGCCGCGCAGCACGAGCGCGATGATGATGCCCACCATCAGCACCTCCTGCTGCAGCTTCCGCGGCACGGAGAACCTCGCCATGATGATGACGAAGACGAAGAGGTTGTCGATCGAGAGGCTGTACTCGGTCAGCCAGCCCGCGAGGAACTGCCCGCCGTGCTCGGCGTCGCCGAGCCAGAACATCATGCCGGCGAAGACGAGCGCCAGCGCCACGTAGAAGGCGACCCAGAGCGTCGACTCCTTCATCGATGGCACGTGCGGGCGCTTGAGCACGAGCAGCAGGTCGCCGATGAGGATGAGCGTCAGGACGATGAGCGAACCGACTTCGAACCAGACGGGGAGTTCGAGCACGTTGAACCTTTCGGAGTTCGGGGACGACGGAATCCGAAAGTCTCTCCCAGGCTGTTCGCACAGCTTCCACGACCGGAGCGGCTGCGATGGCGCTCGTATTGACGATCGTGGGCCGAGGCACGGCCTCGCGGGATACTCCCCTTCGCTCCGGCGAGTCTAGTCGAAATCGTCGCCACGTAGACTCGTACCCCCGATCCGAGGAGAGAATTTGAGCGCCACGAAGACGCCGCCGCCCCACCCCTACCGACCGACGAAGAGCTCCGCGCTCATCGGCTACTCGATCTTCGCGAGCCGCTGGCTGCAGGCCCCCCTCTACCTCGGGCTCATCGTCGCCCAGATGGTCTACGTGTGGGTGTTCCTCAAGGAGCTCTGGCACCTCATCGACGGGGTCTTCTTCAATCAGGAGCACGCACTCGGCGAAGCCGAGATCATGCTCCTCGTGCTCGGCCTCATCGACGTCGTCATGATCGCGAACCTGCTCATCATGGTCATCATCGGCGGGTACGAGACGTTCGTCTCGCGGATCAACGTCGACGGGCACCCCGATCAGCCCGAGTGGCTCTCGCACGTGAACGCCAACGTGCTCAAGGTGAAGCTCGCGATGGCGATCGTCGGCATCTCCTCGATCCACCTGCTGAAGACCTTCATCGAGGTCGGCGGCATGCCCGAGAGCGGCGCGACCGGCGACGGAACCGAGAAGTACACGTCGACCGGCGTGATGTGGCAGGTCATCATCCACTGCGTGTTCATCCTGTCGGCGCTGGCCCTCGCCTGGATCGACCGCATGTCGTACCACAAGGTCACCCCGCATGAGGTGCACGACGGCGTCGCCGTGCCCTACCCGGACACGCCGGGGCAGGCGGCCGCGACCGGGCTCACCGAGGACGAGGAGCGCTCCCCCGCGGCGGTCGCGGCGCGCTGAGTCGAATCGCGGGTGCCGCCTCGCGCGGCGCCCGCGACATCGCCGTCCACGGCGGGATGCCTCGCGCGAGTCCCGCACGAGGCATCCCGCCGGAGACGACGAATGCCCCCGCCTGGGCGGGGGCATTCGTCTGCTGTGAAGCACGGTCGTGACCCCAGCGGGATTTGAACCCGCGCTGCCGCCGTGAGAGGGCGGTGTCCTAGGCCGCTAAACGATGGGGCCGTGCTGTGCAGAACTGCTCGTTCTGCGACGAAATGCCCCCGCCGAAGCGAGGGCATACGTCTGTCGTCGTGATACACAGTGGTGACCCCAGCGGGATTTGAACCCGCGCTGCCGCCGTGAGAGGGCGGTGTCCTAGGCCGCTAAACGATG
Organism: Agromyces sp. NPDC058126; assembly: GCF_042884595.1. Taxonomy (NCBI): domain Bacteria; kingdom Bacillati; phylum Actinomycetota; class Actinomycetes; order Micrococcales; family Microbacteriaceae; genus Agromyces; species Agromyces sp. NPDC058126. The sequence continues at coordinate 747,323 of NZ_JBHVTS010000003.1, forward strand.
GGGCCGTGTTTCAGAACTCTCGCTCTGTTTTGACAACTCGAAAAGTATGACACACGGTTCCGGCACATTCCAAATCGAGCGACGGCCCCGATTCCGGCGGCTCAGGCGAACACCCGGAGCGCCCCCGGGACGACTCTGATCGAGACCGGCGGAGCACCGATGCGCTCGCCGTCGGCGTAGGCCACGACGTCGTCGGCCTCGATGGTCACCTCGCGCGCGGTGAGGAACTCGACGGCCGGATGATCGACGTGCTCGCCCGCGAAGACCTTCGGGAACACGCCCACGAACGCCGCCCGCGAGAGCGGATGGACGATGAACACGTCGAGCAGCCCGTCGGTGAGGTCGGCGTGCGGCACGATGCGCATCCCGCCGCCGAGCGAGGAGTTGTTCGCGACCGAGACGAGCATCGCCCGCTGCTCGCGGCGCACCCCGTCGATCGTGAGCACGTAGTTGCGCGGCCGGAACGTCGCGAGCTCGCGGACGATCGCGAGCGTGTACCGGCTGGGGCCGCGAGGCCGGGTCATCCGGTTCGCCCGTTCGTTCACGACCGCATCGAACCCCGCCGACACGACCCCAGCGAACCAGGTGTCGACGCTCCCCTGCCGCACGATGCCCGCATCGATGGTGCGGGCCGGCGCCCGCAGCTGCGCGAGGAGGCGCTCGGCCCCGGCGGCCGGGTCGTCGATCGGCAGGCCGAGGCCGCGCGCGAAGTCGTTGCCCGTGCCGGCCGCGACGATGCCGAGCGGCACCGCCGTGCCGGAGACCAGGTTCACGCCGAGCGACGCCATGCCGTCGCCGCCGACCACGACGACGCCGTCGGTCCCGCGGGCGAACGCCCGCTCGGCCTCGCGGCGCAGCAGCTCGAAGTTGGGCTCCCTGAGCATCGCCACCTCGTAGCCCTCACGCGCGAGCGACTCGGCGACCGCCGGACCCACGGCACGGTTGCGACCGAACGACGCCGCGGGGTTCACGGCGACGAGCAGCCGCTCGGGAGCTCGATCCATGGGGCGATTCTGGCAGCGATTCGGGTGGCGATGCGGGTTGCGCGCCGGATCGGCGCAGTGTTGGCTCGAAGCATGCGCCTCACCAAACTCGAACACGCCGCGGTCGTCATCGAGCACTCGGGTGACAAGCTCTACGTCGACCCCGGCAAGTTCACGACCCCGATCACCGAATCGGCCGGCACCGTCGCCGTCGTCATCACCCACGAGCACGACGACCACTGGACGCCCGATCAGCTCGAGCGCATCGTCGAGCAGAACCCCGAGGTGCGCCTCTTCGGCCCCGCCGGGGTCGCCGCCGCGGCCACCGGCCTGCCCGTCGAGGTCGTCGCCGCCGGAGACGAGGTGGAGGTCGGGCCGTTCCGCCTGCGGTTCTTCGGCGGCCGGCACGCCGTCATCCACCGGTCCATCCCGGTGATCGACAACCTCGGGGTGCTCGTCAACGACGGCTTCTACTATGCAGGCGACTCGTTCACGGTGCCCGAGGGCGTCGCCGTCGACGTGCTCGCCGCACCGGCGGGCGCCCCGTGGATGAAGATCAGCGAGGCGATGGACTTCGTCGAGGCCGTCGCGCCCCGGCGCGCATTCCCGACGCACGAGATGCTGCTCTCGACCGCGGGCAAGTCGCTCTCGAACCTGCGCCTGGCCTGGGCGGCCGAACAGCACGGCGGCGAGTACCTCGCCCTCGAACCCGGCGACACCCTCGACTTCTGAACCCCGAGCGCCGAGGCGCCCGACGCACTGTAGGGCGTCGACAAACGCCCTCGACTCCGACCGGCGAACCGTTGTCGATCGGCACAGAGATTTCACAGCATCCGTTGAGGGATCCTCGCGCGCTGCTACGTTCAGGGCACCTCAGGCGCACCGCGCCATCGCGGCGCCACGGCGGCACCGCACCGGCGCGGCGTCGGCTCCCCTGAGTCCGCGGGCGCGACCCGACCAAGACAGCGCCCGCAAACCGATGACCCGCACCGTCATCGTCCTGCACCCTCCACTTCCGGGCGCCCCCGCGCGTCGTACGACGTGCCGTCGCGCCCGGGCGACCTCAGGAGTCTCAATGACGAGAATCGACCCGACCGCGCATCGCCACGGCAACGGCATGAAGGTCACGGCCGTGATCCTCGCGATCGCGCTCATCGCCCTCGCGGCGTTCTTCCTGCTCACGACGGGCAAGCTGCACGACGGGGCGACCCGGCTCGCTTCGGGCGCCGGCCAGGCCGGCGACGGTTCGGTGACCCTCGCCGACGGCACCGAGACCCTCGCGGGCGGCGCCGGCGACCTCGAAGACGGTGCCGCGAAGGCCGCAGCAGGTGCCGAGAAGCTCTCTGCGGGCGCGACCTCGGCCTCCGCGGGGGCCGAACGCCTCAAGGCCGGCGCCGAGAAGAGCGCCGCCGGTGCGCTCAAGGTCTCCGACGGCGCCGCGCGCACGGCCGGCGGCGCCGCCGAACTCGACGCCGGCGCCGGACGTCTCGTGACCGGCGCGGGCGAGCTCGACGCCGGCGCGGTGCGACTGGAGGACGGCACCGATCGGCTCGCCGCCGGAGCCGGAGAGCTCAACAGCGGGGCCGCCACTGCGGCCGACGGCGCGAAGCGCTTGAGCGCGGGTGCCGGCGACGCCGCGCGCGGCGCCAAGGACGTGAGTGCGGGTGCCGGAGCCGTCAACACCGGAGCCACCGCCCTCGCAGCGGGCGCCGGCCAAGCCGCCAGCGGCGCAGCCGAGCTCAGCGCGGGCGCGGGCACCCTCGCCGAGAAGACGACCACCCTCTCGGCGGGCAGCACGACCGTCGCGAACGGCGCCGCAGTCCTCGCCAAGGGCGCGGCGCAGCTCTCAGCCGGTCTCGGCAAGGCCAAGGACGGTGTCGGGGCGCTCGCCGCCGGCACCGAGAAGCTGCGCGACGGCGTCGCCGCACTGAACACGAACGGCGAGAAGCTCGCCGCGGGGGCGGCCTCCGTGCACTCGGGCGCGCAGTCGGTGGCGACGGCGAACGAGCAGCTCGCCGCGGGGCTCTCGAACCTCTACGACCAGCTCGCCGCGTCCGGTGCCGACGCGAGCCTGCTCGGGGCGGTGGCACAGCTTCGCGACGGATCGGTCGCAGCTCGTGACGGCGCCGCTCAGCTCGAGACCGGGACGGGATCGATCGCTTCCGGGTCGGCCGCACTGAGCGCGGGCATCGCGAGCGCCGAGGGCGGCGCCGACACCCTGCACGACGGAGTGGACACGTTCGCGAAGGCGTTCGCTCCGCTGGTGGCCGGCGGCGCCGGCGTCGCCGATGGATCGACCACGGTCGCCGGAGGGGCCGCCCAGCTCGCCGCGGGCTCGGGCCAGCTCGCCGCGGGAGCCGGTACTCTCGCCGCCAAGTCCGGCGAACTCGCCGCAGGCACCGGCTTCATCGCCGCCAAGTCCGGCGAACTCGCCGCAGGCACCGGCAACCTCGCCACCGGTGCGAAGTCGCTCGCCGCGGGCACCGGCACACTCTTCGTGAAGTCGGGCGAACTCGCCGCCGGCAACGTGAAGCTCCTGAACGGCACCGACCGGCTCCTCGCAAGCTCGGGTCTGCTCGCCGCGGGCGCCGACGGCCTGCTCGCCGGCACGAACCGGCTCGTCACGAAGTCGGGCGAGCTCGCCGCGGGCACCGCACGCCTCACCGAAGGCGCGCAGACGCTCGCGAACGGTGCAGGCGAGCTCTCGGCAGGCGCCAGCACGCTGAGCGCGGGCGCCGGCAACCTCGCCGCGGGCGCTGCGACCCTCGCGAACGGCGCCGGCGACCTCGCCGGCGGCACCGAGGAGCTCTCGGCGGGCAGCACTGAGCTGGCCTCCGGTGCCGACAAGCTGGCGGCCGGTGCGAGCGAGCTCAGCGCCGGCAACGGCAAGCTCGCCGACGGAACCGCGGAGCTCGCCGACGGCACCGCGAAGGTCGCCCCCGGATCGATCGCCCCGTGGCTGCTCGTGCTGCTGGGCCTCGGCGCCGCGGCGATCGCGGCCTGGATCGTGCACCGGGTGCGCTTCCGCAAGACGGAGGCGAACGCCGAGGCCGCCGCGGCGTAGGCATCGGTTCCCGATGGGGCGGTCGAGCGATGCTCGACCGCCCCATCGTCGTCGGAATTCCGTAGCCGACGGCGCATTCGGATCACCCGCCGCGTCCGCCGCCCCCACCGCGGTCGCCATGCCCGCCGCCGTCTCCGCCACCGCGGCCGCCTCCGCCGCCACCGGTGCGGTCGTCGTTCGTGCTGCCGCCACCGCCGCCCTGGCCGCCCACGTCGCCGTCCGACCCGCCACCCACCTCTGCGGGCTCCCCGCCGCCGGTGCCCGTCGCTGCGGGCTCCGACGTCTCGTCCGACTGGTCGTCGTCATCATCGAACGACGGCGGTCGGTCCACCACCGGTCCCGGCCCGAGCTCACGGAACGCATGGCCGCCGTACTTCGCCGCCGCGACCGACATCACGGCGGGCCACATCCGGTGCCGCGCCGTCGCCGCCTCGCCGCTCTCGAAGGAGATCCCCCGCTGGTTGGCGTCGCCGTTCACGCTCACGACCGCCGCGACCGTCGCGACCTCGCTGCTCGCGCCCGCCATCCAGGTGTCCTTCGCCCCGTCGGTCGTGCCCGTCTTGCCGATGAGCGGCACGTGCGGCACGGTGTTGTTGTTCGACTCGCGGGCGGTGCCGTCGGTCATGACCCGGCTCATCCCGTAGTGCATGCCCGCGGCCACATCGGGCGAGACGGCCGCCGCACACGTCGATTTCGGCACCGGGACGTCGGCGCCGTCACGTCCGACGATGCGCGCGATCGCGATCGGCGTGCAGGTGACGCCGTCGTTGGCGATGCCGGCGAATGCGATCGCCAGGCTGAGGGGCGCGATCTCGTTCGTCCCGATCACCGTCGCCGGGTTCTGGAGCAGCGGATCGCCGTCGGCCCGGTGCATCCCGAAGGCCTCGGCCGTCTGGCGGATGCCGCAGAGGTCGAGCTCCTTGGCCATGCCGAGGAAGCCGGTGTTGATCGACTGGATCGTCGACTGGAGCGCCGTGTACGCGCCGCCCGACTCGCCCGCATCGTTCTTCGGGTTCCATCCCTCCCCCGAGACGTCGATGTCGCCGAGGCAGCTGTCGTGGAAGACTCCCCAGTTCGATCGCGGCCGCGAGTCCACGCGTTCGCTGAGCCCGTGCCCCTCTTTGAGCCACTGCGCCAGCGTGAACACCTTGTACGTCGATCCGGGCTGGAACCCGCGCGAACCGCCGTGCGTGAAGTCGGTGTTGTAGTTGATGCTCGTGTATTGGGAGCCCGAGGCGAGCACCGCGGGGTCCTGGCTGTACACCTTGTTCTGCGCCATAGCGAGCACGCGTCCGGTGCCCACCTGCACGCTCGAGATGACGCCGCCGAGATCCCAGCCGGGGAAGGTCTGCGGCACGTTTTCGGCGAGCGCCTTCACCGCCGCGGCCTGCAGGTCGAGGTCGAGCGTGGTGTAGACGTCGTAGCCGCCCCGCCGGAAGTTCAGCATGCGCGTCTCGGCGTCCTCGCCGAACGTCGGATCGGTCTGGAGGATGTTCTTCACGTAGTCGCAGAAGTACGCGCTCGCGCCGGCGGTCTGGCAACCGGTGCTCGGCTCGGTGATCTTCGGTTCGACGGGGGTCGCGATCGCCTCGTCGTAGCGTTCCTGCGTGATCTTCCCGAGGGAGAGCATCCGGCCGAGGATGTAGTCGCGGCGCCCCAGATTCTCGGAATAGCCGTCGGCCGCACCGTTGCGTTCGTTGCCGGGCTTGTCGATCCTGAACTTCTCGGGGTTGTTCACGATCGCGATGAGCGAGGCCGCCTGGGCGAGGCTGAGGTTCGAGGACGAGGCGCCGAAGTAGTAGTTCGCCGCCGCCTCGATGCCGTACACGGTGCCGCCGAACCCGGCGATGTTGAGATACCCGAGCAGGATCTCGTCCTTCGTGTAGCGCTTCTCGACGCCGATCGCGAGCCGCATCTCCTTCACCTTGCGGTCGATCGTCGTCTCGGTGACCGCGTCGTAGCAGTCCGTCTTCACCTCGGCGATGACCTGGTTCCGCTGCTCACTGCTCAGTTCGGTGCCGGCGGCCTCGGCCGCAGCCTTGGCCGCATCGACCTCCGCAGCACCGGACTCCAGCTCGCACTGCTGCACGCGCACGTTCTTGACGTACTGCTGGGCGATCGACGACCCGCCCTGCGTGTCGCGACCGCTCGCCGTAGTTGCCGCGGCGCGGAGCGTGCCCTGCATGTCGATGCCGCCGTGGTCGTAGAAGCGCGGGTCCTCGCTCGCGACGGTCGCGTCCTTCACGTCCTGGTCGATCGCCTCCCAGCCGACCTCGACGCGGTTCTGGTCGTAGAACGACGCGAGCAGCACGGGCTTGCCGCCGGCGCCGGTCGCGTAGATGTTGCTCTTCTCCGAGAGCTCGCCGATGGCGAGATACCCCGGCAGGTTGTCGAACATGCTGATCGTGCTCGAGGCCGCGAGGCCGACCATGGCGATCGACGGGGTGACCGAGACCGCCACGAGCGCAGCGGCCGCGGCGCTCGCGACGATCAGCCCGACGAATCCGCCGATGACGCCGCCGAGCGTGCGCGTCTCGGCGAAGTCGCGATTCCGCTTGTTCCGAGTCGCATTCGCTTCGCCCATCCGACCGCACCCCCAACCCGCACTCAGCAGTGCGTTCGAGAGCCCCGGAAGAGCAGGGTCCGTCCTGCGCTGTCACTCAATGACACCGCAGCCCGCCCGAGTTGTCCAGCATCGACACGAATCGATCATCAGCGCGACTCGGCGAACGGCGGAAGCACCGGCGGGAACAGGGGCTCCCCGGTCGCGGCCAGGTGGTCGCGCTCGGAGTAGGCGGCCTTCAGCCGGTCGAAGATGCGCTGGCCGTCGGCACGGTGGCGATCGAGGTCGACGCCCGGGATCGTTCCGTCGCGGAGCACCACCCGGCCGGCCACCATGCTGAAGCGGGCGTCCCGCGCCGACCCCGCGAGCACGAGCGTGCGGAGCGGGTCGTCGACGGCGCCGGTGCGCACGTCGTCGAGCGCGAACGCGCTGAGGTCGGCGGTCGCCCCGGCCGCGATCCGGCCGAGGTCGGGGCGGTGCAGCGCCCGCGCTCCCCCGCTCGTCGCCGCGTCGAGGTACTCGGCGAGGAGGCCGCGCCCGAGGTCGGCGTGCTGCGCCTTCGCGAGCTGGACGCCCGCGTCGATGCCCCGGATCAGGTCGGGCGGGAACGAGTCGGTGCCGAGCGCGACGTTGACGCCGGCCTCGAGGTACTGCGAGAGCTTCTCGAGGAGGAAGGCGTAGCGCTGGTTCGTGAGCGGGCAGTGGATGATCGAGACGCCGGCCGCCGCGAGCTTCGCGAGGTCGCCGCGGTCCTCGCCGTGCACCTCGGGGTGCAGGTCGAGGTAGACGCCGTGGGCGAGCACGAGCCGTTCGTTCAGCAGTCCGACCCGTTCGAGCAGGCCGAGCGGGGTCGCCCCGTACGCCGCCCCGAGGATCTCGCGCTCGGCGAGGTCCTGCAAGGCGTGCGCCCGCACGAGGGTGCCGCGCTCGGCCGAGACTCGCGCCGTCGCCTCGAGCAGTTCGGCTCGAACCGTTTCGATGCGGCAGGGCGCGAGGATGCCGGTGACGAGCGGATCGCCGAGTTCCTCGACGGTGTCGAGGAAGCGCACCGCCTCGTCGAACGCGTGCCGCCCCGCCTCGTCGTCCCAGGCGATCGTCGAGGCGCCGCCCTCGGCCGTGACGTGCACGCCCGAGCGGTAGGACGGCCCGAGGAAGGCGCGCAGACCGAGTTCGCCGGCGATCCGGGCGACGTCGAGGAGGTCGTCGTGCGTCTCGGCCCACGCCGAATGCACCTCTGAGGCGATCGGCATGAAGGTGGTGATGCCGTGCAGCGCGAGCTGCGTGAGGGCGAAGCGCCGCATGGTGCTGCGCTCCTCCGCCGTGAGCACCTCGTGCCGGTGCTCGAAGTACTCGGCCGACCAGTCGAGGCGGCGCTGCGCGTCGCCGTCGCTCCACGCGTCGAGCGCGAGGTGATCGACGTCGGCGAGCGCGTCGAGGTCGATGAGCCCGGGCATGAGGATGCTCCGCCCGAGCGCAATGCGTTCGTCGAGGTCCGCGTCGTCCGGGGCGGCGTCGGCGCGGCCGACCCACGAGATGCGGTCGCCGTCGACGAGCACGGCGCCGTCTCCCAGCTCGGTGTGCCCGCGCCCGTCGTGTGCGATCACGTAGTCGGCGGTGATGAGCGTCGTCATGCGGTGGCCTGCGCGGCGAGACGTTCGCGCCGGACGGGCTTCCACCCGGGGCGTGGCACGGCGGCGCGCAGCGAGCGCGTGTACGGGTGCACGGGGTCGGCGAGGAGTTCGGCGGTGCGCCCGCCGTCGACGACGCGGCCCTGCTCCATCACGATCATGCGGTCCGAGATCTGGTTGACCACGGCGAGGTCGTGCGAGATGAACAGGTAGCTCACCTCGCGTTCGGCGCGGATGTCGGCGAGGAGGTTGAGGATCTGCGCCTGGATCGAGACGTCGAGCGCGGCGACGGCCTCGTCGAGCACGATGACGGCGGGGTCCGCCGCGAGCGCCCGGGCGATCGCGACGCGCTGGCGCTGCCCGCCCGAGAGCTGGTGGGGGAACTTGTCGACGAACCGCTCGCCGAGTCCGACGGAGTCGAGGATTTCGCGGGCCCGCCCGCGGGCCTCCGCGCGGGTCGCGCCCTTGCCCGCGTGCAGTGCGACGCTCGTCGCGACGATCTCGCCGACGCGCTGACGGCCGTTCAGCGAGGAGTACGGGTCCTGGAAGACGTACTGCACCTCGCGGGCCCAGCGTCGCCGGTCGGCGAGGTGCTTGACGCCCTTCGCCCGCGACTCGCCGCGCACCGACAGTTCGCCCTCGGTGACGGTCTCGAGCCCGACGAGCATGCGGGCCACCGTCGTCTTGCCCGAGCCCGACTCCCCCACGATCGCGAGGCACTCGTTCGGGTACAGCTCGAACGAGACGTCGTCGACGGCGATGACGGGGTCGTCCTTCACCGGCCCGGGGAACACCTTGCGCAGTCCTCGGGCGACGACGATCGGGTCACCGGCGGCGACGGGATCAGTGGGGTGGGTGCGGTTCATGATGCCTCCGCCTTCAGCAGTTCGTGGGTCGCTCGGTCGTAGCGCAGCACCGGCAGGCGGTCGACGCGCTCGTCGATGCTCGGGCGGGCGCCGAGCAGTTCGATCGTGTACGGATGGGTGGGCGCCTCGTAGACGTGCTCGCCCTGCTCGACGATCTGCCCCGCGTACATGACGGCGAGGCGGTCGCAGCACGCGGCGGCCAGTTCGAGGTCGTGGGTGATGAAGAGCAGCGCGAGCCCGCGGGCGCGGCGCTGCTCCTCGAGGATCGCCATGACGTCGGACTGGGCCGTCACGTCGAGCGCCGTGGTGGGCTCGTCGGCGAGGATCAGCCGGGGCTCGGCGAGCAGCACGCTCGCGATCATGACTCGCTGCAGCAGGCCGCCCGAGAGCTCGTGCGGGTACTGCCTGAGCCGCTGCTCGGGGTTGCGCACGCCCACCTCGTCGAGCAGCACGACCGCGCGACGCTCGGCGTCGCGCCGGTCGACTCCGCGATCGCGCACGAGCGACTCGGTGAGGAAGTCGCCGACCCGGTGCACCGGGTTCACGTGCGCCCGCGGATCCTGGAAGATCATGCCCACGTCGCGCGAACGGTAGCGGCGCAGCGCGGCCGGGTTCATCGAGAGCACGGATGCGCCGTCGAACGCGATCTCGCCGGTCACCCGGAAGGCGGGGTCGAGCATCCGCGTGATCGCGCGGGTCGTCAGCGACTTGCCCGAGCCCGACTCGCCGACGAGGCCGAGCGACTCGCCCTCGCCGATCGTGAGGCTCACCCCGTCGAGCAGGGTCTGCTCGCCGCCGCGCAGGCGGAGGGTCGCGCGGACGTCGTCGAGCCGCAGCAGGGGGTCGGTCATCGCATGCTCCTTGCACTCGAGGTGAGCCGGTCGCCGATGACGGTGACGCACCAGACGATCAGGACGATCAGGGTTCCCGCGGCGATCGCCTCGCCGGGGTGGCCGCGCAGCACCGAGTCGAAGCCGCTCTTGACCATGAGGCCGAGGTCGGCCGTGGGCGGCTGCACGCCGAGCCCGAGGAACGACACCGCGGCGAGCTCGATGACCGCGAAGCCGAGCGACGACACCGCCTGGGCGACGACGATCGGCTGCACGTTCGGCAGGATCTGGGTGAAGGTGATGCCCGTGCCCGACTGGCCCTGCAGCCAGGCGGCCGAGACGTACGGCATCCGCCGCTCGCGGAGCGAGGCGCCCCGCACGACCCGGGCGACGTAGGGCACGTACGCGATCGCGAGCCCGCCGACGACGGTCGCGAGGCTCGGCCCCCAGATCGCGACCGAGATGAGCGCGAACACGATGCCGGGCACCGCGAAGAGGATGTCGAGCACCCACGCGACCACGGTGTCGGTGCGTCCGCCCCGCCAGGCGGCGAGGAGGGCGAGGAGCGTGCCGACCACGGTCGCGATGAGGATCACGAGACCGGGCCCGGCGAGCGTGATCCTGGAGCCCCAGATGAGCCGCGAGAGGATGTCGCGACCGAGCGCGTCGGTGCCGAGGAGGTGCGCCGGCGACGGCCCGCTGAGCGAGGCGAGCAGGTCGGGGTAGTCGGGGTCGTACGGCGCCACGACAGGGGCGAAGATCGCCGCGAGGGCGATGACGAGCAGGATCGACGCGGCGATGCAGCCGACGACGCCGAGTCGGTCGGCGGTGCGGCGGGTGATTCCCGTCGCACGTCGTTCGCGCACGCTCGCGACGGCGAGGCTCATGGTGGATGGGGTGGTCATTGCCGGCTCCCGAGGGTGATGCGCGGGTCGATGAAGGTGTAGAGCACGTCGACGATCGCGTTCACCACGACGAAGGCGACGACCAGCACGAGGATCACGGCCTGCACGACCGCGAAGTCGCGCTGGAGGATCGCCCGTACGAGCAGCGAGCCGAGTCCGTCGAGGGCGAACACGTTCTCGACGACGACGGCGCCCGCGATGAGCGTCGCGATCGTGAGGCCGAGCACGGTGACGATCGGGATGAGCGAGTTGCGCAGCACGTGGTGTCGCACGATGTGGCCCGGGGCGAGCCCGCGGGCCGTCGCGGTCTGCACGTGCTCGCGCCCGCCCTCCTCGAGCACCGCCGCCCGGGTGATCCGGGCGAGGTAGGCGGCGCTCGCGACGCTGAGCGCCACGGCGGGCAGCGCCAGGTGGTACAGAGTGTCGACCCCGCCGGTTCCCGACCCGAAGGTCGGGAACCAGCCGAGGCCCACCGCGAACACGCTGATGAGCGCGACGCCGACGACGAACGAGGGCGTCGAGAGGCCGACGGCCGCGAGCGTCGAGGTGAGCTGGTCGCTCCACCCGCCGCGGAGCGCCGCGTAGGTGCCCGCCGCGATGCCGACGACGGCGATGATGATCGCCGCCATCGACACCAGCGCGAGCGTCGTGCCCACGCGACCCGAGATCAGCGCGGAGACATCCTGCCGGTACACGATCGAGTAGCCGAGGTCGCCGCGCAGGACGTCGCCCAGCCAGGCGACGTAGCGCAGGAGGAACGGGTCGTCGAGGTGATACTGCTCGGTGACGGCGGCGATCTGCTCGGGGGTGCCGCCCCGGGGCCCGAGGATGAACGCCAGCGGGCTTCCGGGGGCGAGGTAGAGCAGCCCGAACACGATGAACGACGTCACGAGCAGCACGAGCAGGAGCCCGCCGAGCCGCCGCAGCAGGTATGGAGCGAGGGACATCGGGACTACTCCACCCCGCCGATCGTCGCGGCCCACGGTGCGTAGAGGTAGGCGAACGAGGCGGTGGCGCCCGAGATGCGGTCGTTCTGCACGAGGGTGACGGGCTCGTACGCGAGCGGGATCCACGGCAGCTCGGTGGTGATGATGCGCTGCGCGTCGATCACGAGCTCAGCGCGGGCAGCCGGGTCGGTCTCGGCGCGGGCGGCGAAGAGCTGCTCGTCGGCGCTGTCCCAGCCGGTGTAGTTGTGGCTGTCGGTCGACGCGAAGAACTGGTACACGTCGAGCGCGTCGGCGAAGCTGCCGTAGTTGGTCGTGAAGAAGCCGTCGATGCCCTCGCGCGCGGCGGGGTCGAAGTAGAGGTTGCCGAACTGCTCGACCGGGATGACCTTCGTCTCGATCTCGAGTCCGATCGCCTGGCCGGCCGCCTGGATCACGTTCGCGGTCTGCTCGTGGACGGCCGAGCTGCCCTGCACCGCGAGCACGATGGGCGCGTCGGGCGCCCCCGCCTCGGCGACGAGCTGCTTGGCCTCGTCGAGGTCGGCGTCGGCCGAGAACTCCTTCGAGGCCTCCTCGAAGGCCTCGGTCTCGTAACCCCAGTAGTCGGGGCCGGCCAGCGTCGTCGCGGGGATGCCGGCGCCCTGGAAGACGACCTTCGTCAGCGCCGCACGGTCGATCGCGAGCGAGAGCGCCTGGCGGATGCGCTCGTCGCCGAGGCCGCCGTCGAAGTTCGCCGTGACCATCGTCCAGAACACGAGCGACTTGCCGTAGCTCGTCGTCACCTCATCGCTGTTCGCGAGCTGGGTGAGCCCGGCGGGCGGCAGGTAGAAGTACTGGCCGTCGACGTCGCCGGTGCGCAGCGCATTGACCGCGGTCGACTCGTCGGCGATGAAGCTGAAGCTGAGCTTCGCCGCGAGCGGCACCTCGCCCCAGTGGCCCTCGTTCGCGGCGAGCTCGATGCTCTTGCCCGAGTTCCACGCGGCGAGCGAGAACGGGCCGGTGCATGAGAGCCCGCCGCTCGGGGTGCCGAACGCCTCGCCCTCGGCCTCGGCGGCGGCCTTCTCGACGATCGCGCCGGCGGCGGTGCCCATCGCCTGCGTGAACAGGACGTCGGGCTGGGTGAGCTTCACGGTGACCTGGTCGGGTGCGGTGACCTCGACGGAGTCGACGTTCTGGAAGTAGCTCGAGAAGTAGCTCGTCGCGGTCTCGCCGACCTGGCGCTGCAGCGAGTAGGCGACGTCCTCGGCGGTGAGCGGGTTGCCGTTCCAGAAGGTGACGCCATCGCGGATCGTGTAGACGATCGTGGTGTCGTCGGGCTGCTCGACCGCCGAGGCGAGGCCCGGCTCGGTCGCCAGCTCGGGCGTGAGCCGCACGAGGCTCTCGCAGAGGTTCGCGGTGACGGTGTTCTCGGCGTAGTTGAAGCCGAAGATCGGGTCGAGCGACATCGGCTCGTAGGGCAGGTTCCACTTGACCTCGTCGACGGGCTGCGTGCCCGGCTCGGTGGTCGTCGCGAGATTCGCGAGGTCGATCGAGAGCCCGCCCTCCTCGCCGTCGTTCTGGGCTGCGGTGCAGGCGGTGAGGGTGAGACCGATGACGGCCAATGCGGCCGACGCGGTCAGGATGCGGCGTCGTGACACGGGGAACTCCTTCGTCGTGGTGTCGGGGTGGTGCTTCGTGTGGGGCGGTGCGGTGGGGTGGGAACGGGTGCGAGGGCGCGTTCAGCGCCGGTGCAGGGTCACGTCGTCGCGGACGACGCGCTCGGGCGCCGGCCGGTCGACCACGATCTGGGCGAGCGACTCGCCCCGGAACTCGAGCCGGGCGGGGTGGGTGGCCCCCGACCAGTCGGCGAGGTCGGCGGCGCCGATCAGGCGGGCCCCCTCGGTGGACGAGATGCGGTAGCAGCGCTCGAGCTCGGCGTCGGTCCTCGCGCCGGTGCGGTACGCGAGCAGGTGCGCGCGGTCGACCATGCTGCCGCTGCCGAACGGGCTCCACGAGTCGCGGACGCCGTCGGAGCCGGCGGCGAGCTGCACGCCGTGCGCCTCGAGCAGTGCGAGGTCGGGCACGGGGTCGTCGCCGAGGGCGCAGGTCGTGATCCAGAGGCCGGCCTCGGCGACGCGGTCGAGGGTGTGGCGCAGCGTCGGCGCCGAGGCGTCCCCGAGCGCGAAGGCGTGGCTCACGGTGACGCGGCCCTGCATGCCGGCCGCGACGGTGCGCGCCGCGATCTCGCGGATCTGGGCGAGCCCGGGCTCGCCGCCGTCGTGCAGGTGGATGTCGAGGTCGCGGCCGGCGCGCTGCGCCAGTCCGAACACGGCGTCGAGGTGCGCGTCGACGTCGCCCTCGAGGCCGAGGGGGTCGATGCCCCCGACGAGGTCGGCGCCCGAGCCGAGGGCCGCGGCCATGACGTCGAGCGTGCCCGGGTTGGTGAGCAGCCCGAACTGCGGGAAGGCGACGATCTGCACGGTGAGCCCGGGGGCGAGCCGCTCGGCCGCGGCGCGCACGCCCTCGACGTTGCGGAGGCCGAGCTCGCTCGAGACGTCGACGTGCGCACGCATGCCGAGGGTGCCGTTCGCGCGGGCCGCGCTGAGCAGGGCGAACGCGCGCTCCTCGACGCTGCGCGTCTCGGCCAGCTGCGTCGCGAGGTCGCCGGCGATGAGCTCGGGCAGGGATGCCGCGGGGCGGCGTGACATCCATCGCCCGCCCCAGCTCGACTTGTCGGGGTGGATGTGCGCGTCGACGAGCGCCGGGGCGACGACGAGGCCGTCCCGGGTCGAATCGACCGCGGGGTCGGCGCGGTCGGGATCGATCGTCGTGATCGCGTCGGCCATGGGGCGAACTCCTTCGTTCGAGCGTGGCGGGCACTGTGCCGCATTTGTCAGATGTTATGATAACCATACTTTCGAGCTGGAAGAGAATGGACCCGTGGAACCCATCCGACGCAAGTCACTCGTCGACACCGTGGTCGACCGCCTGAACACCGAGATCGCCTCCGGCGCCTGGCCGATCGGCACGCGCATCCCGACCGAGGCCGAACTCACCGAACGCCTCGGCGTCAGCCGACCCTCCGTGCGCGAGGCCGTGCGCTCGGTCGTGCAGCTCGGCCTCCTCGAGACCCGCCAGGGCGACGGCACCTACGTCGTCGCGAGCGACGCGACCGAAGTGGCGCTGCGGCGCACGCTCGGCGGCGCCGACTCGCGCGAAGTCCTCACCGTGCGCCGCGCCCTCGACGTGCTCGCCGCCCGCGAGGCGGCGCTGCACCGCACCGAGGCCGACCTCGCCTCACTCAAGTCCGAGCTCGCCCGGCGCCGCCAGGCGATCAGCCGCAGCGACGTCGAGGCATTCGCGAATCACGACGTCGCCTTCCACGTCGGCGTCGCCGAGGCCTCCCACAACCGGCTCCTCGTCGGCATCTACGCGAGCTTCGACGGCTCGCTCCGACAGTCGGTCGCACACAACTCGTGTCTCTCGAACAACGCCGATCCGAGCGTCGTCGACCTGCACGAGGCGCTCCTCCACGCGATCACGGCCCGTGACGTCGATGCGGCCACCGCCGCCGCGCTCGGCGTGCTCGACCAGACCGAGCAGTCCCTGCATGACTGAGCGGGGCGTCGGCATCGGCGCCCCGATCCTCGCCGGCGTGCTCGTGGTCGGCATCGGCCTCTCGGTGCGCTCGCCGATCACGAGCGTCTCGGCACTGCTGCCCGAGATCGACGCCGCGTACGACTTCAGCGCGGCGGGGCTCGCGACGCTCAGCGCGATCCCCGTGCTGCTGTTCGGGCTCGCGGCCCCCCTGGCGCCCGTCTTCGCTCGACGGTTCGGCGTCGATCGGGCTGCCGCCCTCCTGCTCACGGCGCTCGGCGTCGCCATGCTGGTCCGCCCGCTCGGGACCACTGCGCTCATCGCCGGAACGGTGGTCGTCGGTGCGAGCATCTCGCTGCTCGGCATCCTCACCCCGCAGCTCGTGCGCACCCATCTCGGGCGCCGTCAGGGGCTCTGGTCGGGGGTCTACACCTCCGTGTTCGGCGTCAGCGCCGCACTCGGCGCCGCGCTCGCGATGCCGCTCTTCGACGCGCTCGGCGGCGACGCCGCCATGGCCCTCTTCGTCTGGGCCCTCCCGATCTGCCTCGTCGCGGCACTCGCGCTGCTCGCGGCGCCCCGCCTCGCCGCCGCCGCGACGGGCGACGGCGAGCCGAGGTCGGCCACCGGCGACAGCTCGATCCTGCGCGCGCCGAGGGTGTGGTCGGTCACCGGCTTCTTCGGATGCCAGGCGCTCATCTACTTCGCGCTCACCGCCTGGCTCCCGACGATCGTGATCGATCGCGGAGCCGACGCCGCGACGGGCGGGCTGCTGCTCGCCTGGCTCAGCGTCGCCGGCATCCCCGCCGCGCTCCTCGCGCCCGCGATCGCCGCCCGCTTCCGCAGCCAGTCGGCCATGACCGCGCTCGTCTCGGGGCTCTCCGCGGTGGGGCTCGCCGGACTCGCCTTCGCCCCGGCGTCGTCGGCCGTCGTCTTCGTCGCCGTGCTCGGCGTCGCGCAGAGCGCGGCCTTCGGCCTCGCCGTCGGGCTCATCGTGCAGAAGGCGCCGAGTGCCGCCCGCACGGCCTCGTTCTCAGCGGTCGCGCAGGGCGTCGGCTACGCGGTCGCCGCGCTCGGCCCGCTCGCGCTCGGCATGTTCTCGACCGCGGGCGTCGGCTGGTCGACGCTGCTCGCGGCCCTCCTCGGCGTCGTGGCCGCGCAGCTCGTCTTCGGGGTGTTCGCCGGCCGGCCGCTCCCACCGATGGCCGAGCAGGCGCCTCCGCCGTCGCGCGACCCCGAGCACCTCGAGCGGCCGAACCGCCCCTGAGGCGATCCCCGTCGCGGGGGCGGGGGGGTCGCCGCCGCGGGGCCCCCCGCCCCACACACCACCCCACACCCCACGCCCACCCCCCCCCCCCAACCCCCCACCCCCCCCCGCACGGCGAGCGAG
>NZ_JBHVTS010000003.1:764078-768577 GCF_042884595.1 Agromyces sp. NPDC058126
TTTGCCCGCGCGGCCCCCCCGCCGGGCGCGCCCCCCCCCCCCCCCCGCGGGCCCCACCCCCCCGGGGGCCCACCCCGGGGGGGGGGGGGGGGGGCCCGCCCCCGCGGGGCCACCCGGCGAACACAGCACCGATCACCGATCGCCAACCGCCAACCGCCAACCGCCAACCGCCAACGAAAGGTCGTCGCATGCTCATCCGGAACGTCCGCCCCTGGGGCGGCGCCGCAGCCGATGTCCGCGTCCTCGACGGACGCATCGCCGAGGTCCTCCCCCACGACGCCGCGGCGCGGGCGCAGTTCGAGAACTCGCACGACTCGACCCCACCCGGTACGGATCAGCTCGACGGTCGTGGCCGCCTGCTGCTGCCCGCGTTCAGCGACGTGCACGTGCACCTCGACTCGACCCGCATCGGGCTGCCGTTCCGGCCGCACACCGGCGCCCCCGGCGTCTGGGCGATGGTGATGAACGACCGCGCGAACTGGCGCGACGCCGAGGTGCCGCTGCCCGAGCGCGTCGCGGGCACCCTCGAGCGCATGGTCGCCCACGGCACCACCCGCGTCCGCAGCTACGCGCAGGTCGACGTCGACTGCGGGCTCGAACGCTTCGAGGCCGTGACGGCCGCGAAGGAGCGCTTCACCGACCTCGCCGAGGTGCAGGTCATCGCCTTCCCGCAGGCCGGGCTGCTGCGCGAGCCGGGCTCGGTCGAGATCCTCGAGGCGGCGCTCGCGGCGGGGGCCGACGTCGTCGGCGGCATCGACCCGTGCGAGCTCGATCGCGACCCGGCGCGCCACCTCGACCTCGTCTTCGACCTCGCCGAGAAGTACCACGTCGAGGTCGACATCCACCTGCACGAACCGGGCGAGCTCGGAGTGTTCAGCACCGAGCTCGTGATGGAGCGGACCCGCGCGCTCGGCATGCAGGGCAAGGTCACCATGTCGCACGCGTACAGCCTCGGTTCGGTGTCGGATGCCACGAGCCGACGTCTCATCGACGGCTTCGCCGAGCTCGACATCGCCCTCGCCACCGTCGCACCCGCGGCCTCCGGCCAGCTCTCGCTCGTCGACCTCGCCGAGTCCGGCGTGCGCGTCGGCCTCGGCGAGGACGGCCAGCGCGACTACTGGAGCCCGTACGGCAACTGCGACCTGCTCGACCGCACCTGGCAGCTCGCGTTCACGCGCGGGTTCCGGCGCGACGAGCTCGTCGAGCACTGCCTCGCGATCGCGACGATGGGCGGCGCGAGCATCATGGACCACGTCTCGCCCCGCCTCGCCGGAGTCGGCGACCGCCCGGGTCTCGCGGTCGGTGACCGGGCCGATCTCGTGCTGCTCGACGGCGAGACGCCCACGAGCGCCGTCATGGACCGCGGCTCCGATCGCACGGTGCTCCACCACGGCCGGGTCGTCGCCGACGGGCTCCGGGTCGTCGCCGACGGCCTCCGGGTCGTCGGCTGAGCGGGGGCCGGGTCAGCCCCGGACGGCGGTGCGCTTCGGCGCGGGCGGCGTCTGGGGCATCCGGCGCACCTGCCCGAAGCGCTCGGCTGCGGGCACGAGCAAGAGCGGTCGCGCGAGCACCCATCCGCCGATCATGACGAGGATCGAGACGGCGAAGATCGCGAACCCGACCCAGTCGTCGGACTCGCGCGACGCGTACATGTGGTTGAGGTTGCGCAGCGCACCTGTCGTGAGCACGAGCACGACGTGCGCGAAGGTGAAGAGCAGGAAGAACAGCATCACCGGGTAGTGCAGGGCCCGCGCGAAGCGCTCGGGCACCGCGGTCGCGAGGCGGCCCTCGAGCGGCCAGCCGGGCGAGAGCCGCAGCCCCGTGAGGATGGCGAGCGGCGAGGCGATGAAGACGACCGCGAAGTAGGCGAGCACCTGCGCATCGTTGTACGCCACCCACGAGTTCTCGGTGGGCCAGTCGAGCGAGAGGTACTGCAGCACGACCGAGATCGAGCCGGGCACGACCTCCCAGCTCGTCGGCAGGATGCGCACCCATTGGCCGGTCGCGAAGAGCAGCACGATGTAGACGACGCCGTTGAGCACCCAGAAGGCGTCGACGACGAGGTGCAGCCACACCGAGATGCCGAGGCGCCGCGGAGCGCCCTTCGTGCGCGGCCAGCGGGTGTTGTCGCGCGTCCAGAATGCGGGCGGGCGCGCCTTCGAGCGCACGATGAGGCCGGTGCGCACGAGCATCACGAGGAAGAAGGCGTTGAAGAAGTGCTGCCAGCCGAGCCACGCGGGGATGCCGACGGGCGCACCCTCGGGCAGCGGGCTGTGACCCGGGTACTCGGCGACGAAGTCCTGCACTCCGGGGAGCGTGCGCAGCCCCCGGGCGACGAGCACGGCCACGGCGAGCAGCACGAGCGCGCCGCCGGCGAGGAGGGCGAGGCGCTTCACGGAGAGGCCCGCGAACGCGGAGCGCGAGTGTGACGGCACGTCTCTCAGCGTGACAAAGGCGCGGGGTCGGCGCAACTCGGCGGCGTCACGTGACGCCCCGGCGGCTCGTGCGATCGGGCGTCCGCGGCGAGCACCGAAAGCTCGGATCCGGCGACGACTGCGCGTCGAACACCGCACCGCGCCCCGTGGAGGAGCAGAGTGAGGCTCGGATTGCGATCGCGGACGAAGGAGCGCACGATGACCGATCACGCCGCCACTGCCGTCGCCACCGAGGAGCGCCGCTCGTGGGCCCCCATGGTGGGGCTCTTCCTCGCCCAGGTGCTGATGTCGTTCAACGTCGCCGCGCTGCCGATCTCGCTCGGCGGCATGGTCGAGGACTTCGGCGTGCCGCCGACCGTCGCGAGCACCACGATCGTCGTCTACGGCCTCGCCGTCGCCGCCCTCGTCATGACGGGCGCGAAGCTCGGCCAGCGCGTGGGCTGGGTGCTCATCTTCCGCATCGTGGTCGCCGTCTTCGCGGTCTCGTCCGTGATGATGATCCTCTCGACGACGATCGAGTGGGCGATCGCGGGGCAGGTGCTCGCCGGGGCATCCGCCGCCATCATCGTGCCCGCCCTCGTGGCCCTCATCGCCGAGAACTACCGCGGCGCCCAGCAGGCGACCGCGGTGGGCTCGCTCGGCTCGGCGCGGGCGTTCTCGGGCATCAGCGCCTTCCTCATCGGCGGCACGCTCGGCACCCTCGTCGGCTGGCGGCCGATCTTCTTCATCACGCTCGGCCTCGCCGTCACCGTCTTCGCGCTCAGCTTCAGGCTGCGCGGCGACCGGGGCAACCCGGGCATCCGCATCGACCTCGTCGCCTCCGTGCTCATCGGCGCGGCGATCGTGCTGCTCACGCTCGGCTTCAACAACCTCAACGCGTGGGGCATCCTGCTCGCCTCGCCCGAGGCGCCGTTCACGATCCTCGGACTCTCGCCGGCCCCCGTCTTCGTCGTCGCCGGCATCGTGCTCGGCCAGGCGTTCTTCCTGTGGACCCGACGGCGGATGCGCCTCGGCCGGGTGCCGCTCGTCGACCTGAGCGTGCTCTCCGAGCCCACCGAGCGCGCCGCCGTCTACGCGATGTTCATCATCGTCGCGATGGAGGCGGCCGTGAACTTCACGGTGCCCACCTACATCCAGGTCGTGCAGGGGCGGACGCCGTTCGACACCTCGCTCGCGATGATGCCGTTCAACCTGACCGTCTTCGTCACGGCGACGCTCATCGTGCGCTTCTACCGCCGGTTCAGCCCCCGCGTGATCGCCCTGTTCTCGTTCGGCCTGACGACGGTCGCCCTCGTCTGGCTCGCCTTCGTCGTCACCAACAACTGGGAGACGGTGCCGACGATCCTCGGCCTCATCGTCTTCGGCATCGGGCAGGGCGCGCTCGTCACGCTCGTGTTCAACGTGCTCGTCACCGCCGCGCCGAAGGAGCTCGCGGGCGACGTGGGCTCCATCCGCGGCACGACGCAGAATCTCGCGAGCGCGGTCGGCACGGCCGTGATGGGGGCCCTGCTCGTCACGATGCTGACCCTCAACTTCACGCAGGCGGCGATCGAGCACCCCGAGCTGCCCGAGGAGCTCAAGGCCGAGGTCGGGCTCGCCCAGGTGAACTTCATCAGCAACGACGAGCTGCGCGCGGCGTTCGAGGAGACGAGCGCCACGCCCGAGCAGGTCGACGCCGCCGTCGAGATCAACGAGGAGGAGCGGCTGAACACCCTGCGGCTCGGATTCCTCGTGCTCGCCGGGCTCAGCGCGGCGGCCGCGCTGCCCGCGTCGCGCCTGCCGAAGTACCGGCCCGAGGAGATCCCCGACCCGATGGCGGCCGGCGGCGACGACGACTGATCGGGTGAGTGACGCGAACGCCTGAGACGACGACGGGATGCCTCGACCGAGGCATCCCGTCGATGTCGCCGCGGCGGCTCAGCCGGCTGCGTCGAGGTCTGCGGTGTAGTCGATGAGCCAGGAGCGGAGGTCGGCGCCGAGGTCGTCACGATCGACCGCGAGCTGGATCACGGCCTTGATGTAGTCCAGCTTGTCGCCCGTGTCGTACCGGCGACCACGGAACAC